>NZ_JAWMPY010000006.1:0-219999 GCF_033101095.1 Maribacter sp. TH_r10
CACGTTGTTACCTGCTGGCTTTTCTTCCGCAAACTTGCTAGCGTTGGCAGAAGCCATACTCTTTGCCAAGTTTTGGCTTTAGCGGTTGGCTTTTGAGCGACTTGGCAATGTGTATGGCTTTGAGCGTTGGCTATTCCGATTCTCCGTTTATCGTTTCCATTATTTCTCTAAAACTATTCAGTCCAGATTCTATATTTTCAATTATTTCATTCGCTAAAATGTCTGGGTCTGGTAGATTGTCTAAATCCGTCAAACTTTTGTCTTTCAGCCAAAAAATATCTAAACTAGTTTTGTCTCTTGCGATGATTTCATCATACGTGTATTTTCTCCATCTGCCTTCTTCATTTTCTTCGCTCCAAGTTTCTTTTCGTTTGTTTATGTTACTCGGATTATACAGTTTTACAAACTCTTCTAAATCCGACATCATCATTGGTTTTTTCTTTAATGTATGATGTACGTTTGTTCTGTAATCATAAAACCAAATATCTTTTGTCCAAGCTTCTTTACTTGCAGGTTTGTTTTTGAAATACAACACATTTGCTTTTACTCCAGGACGATAAAATATTCCAGTTGGCAACCTTAAAATTGTATGTAAATCAGCTGTTTTCATTAACTGCTTTCTAACTTCTTCGCCAGCTCCACCTTCAAATAAAATATTGTCAGGAAGCACAACTGCTGCTTCGCCATCTATTTTTAGTTGTGTTTTTATGTGTTGCAAGAAGTTCAATTGCTTGTTTGAAGTTGTTTCCCAAAAATCTTGACGATTATAGCTTAAATCTTCTTTTTCAATTTCGCCTTCTTCATTGGTAATTGTCATACTGCTTTTCTTACCAAAAGGTGGATTTGCTAGAACATAATCGTATCTGCTTCCATCATCTGCAATTAAAGCATCATTTGGATTTATAAATGATTCTCCATCTATTTCTCCAATGTTGTGCAAATACATATTCATTAAACACATTCTACGAGTGTTGGCAACAATTTCGTTTCCGTGAAAGGTAGAATTTTTAATAAATTCTTTTTCTTCTCGGTCTAGTTTGTTGTTCTCAACAATCCAATCGTAAGCTGCTAAAAAGAAACCACCAGTTCCGCACGCTGGGTCAGAAATGGTTTTCATTGGTTTTGGCTGTACACAAGCTACAATTGTTTGTATTAATGCTCTTGGTGTAAAGTATTGTCCAGCTCCACTTTTGGTATCTTCTGCGTTTTTCTGTAAAAGACCTTCGTAAATTTTTCCTTTTATATCAGCTCCCATCATATTCCAATCTTCTTTGTCAATCATATTTATGACTTTTAGAAGTTTGGCTGGGTCTTGAATTTTGTTTTGACTTTTAGTGAAAATCTGACCTAACATTCCTTTTTCTGTGGAAAGTGAACGCAATAATTGACTGTAAAAAGATTCTAGTTCAGCACCTCTTTTTCCAGAAAGTGTGTCCCAATTACAAGTTTCACTATCTGCAATTTCGTTTCCTTCTACATCTTTCAGTTTTGGAAAAACTAAACCTTTATTGTAAGGTGGTTTATTTAATTCATCTGCCATTTTTAAGAACAGCAAATAGGTTATTTGTTCTAAATAATCTCCATAACCTACACCATCATCACGAAGTACGTTGGCTAGATTCCATATTTTTGATATTATACTTGAGTCAGTCATTTTTTTATTTTTATTTCTTTTCTGCTTTTATTTTTTGCAACACAACAGAAGCAGGTTCATAATCTTTATCTGACTTACAATTAGCAAATTCTTCTGCACTTAACAATGTTCCATCAAATGCTTTTTTTAGAATACTTTGACGAAGAGCAACTGCTTTTTGCAAGCCATCTTTAATGTTTTCTTCTACTTTATCGCAAACAGACAAACGACTTTCAATTTCTTGAACTATTTGATGTTGTTCTTTTTTTGAACATAATGGATAGACGAAACTTTCAATCGAAGCGATACCTATATTAGCTTGAGTAGTTTCTACAGTATATCTTTTTATTTCTTTTTTAATTACAGGTGATAGAGAATAATATAATGCAAATCTTTCATCCATAATCTTTGTTATATTTTTAATTATTGCACAAGAGTATGACACCAAAAATTCCTTACTATAATCAAGTAATATGTTTCTTCCAATTGTACCATATCTAGGAAAAATAATATCTCCTTTTTCTGGTTTAATTTTTAATGCTAATCTATCAAAATCTACTCTAGATATTTGTTTGGCATTATCAAAATCAATTTTACCGTCTTTACCAATATTACCAGTTGATACGTAAGGCATACCTTTTTCAACAGTTTTGGGCATTTTATGGTCAATATCACCAATTTTATATGTTACCGTTCCAAATCTTGTCCAAAACCAACTATTAGGAATAGAATCATAGTTTTCAATTTCTTCTAATTTTACTTTTGGAAATTCTTTTGGTTTGGAAATTCTAGAAGGTCTCTTGCCAGTTTTATCACTTTTCTCCCACATTCTAATTGCTAGCTTCCAATTAGCTATTTGCGTTTCATAATGCCTTTGACGTTCTTCTTTTATCTGTTTTAATATTTCTTCTGTAGAAGGTAAATCGGATTGTTTTTCACGCCATTCTTTGGTCAAAGCTCCTTCAAAAGCCTTTTTTAAAACCGCTTGCCTATATGTAACTAGTTGTCTTTTTGCTTTTTCGAGGTCTGTAATGCCACTATCTAAACTACTAAATAGTTCTTCTATTTTTTTGACTATGGCTTTTTGTTCAGGTACTGATACTAAAGGGAAATCTTCTTTTTCAATAAGTTGATAATGTCTAGCATAACCATTATCCTTTATTTTAAATACTAAAACTTCTGTTATATAAGATAAATATTTAGGTAATATGTGTTTTTTTGGTTGCAAAACTTTTGTGCCATCTGCACCAGGTGCAAAAGGAAAATTTATAAGCTTCACATTTTTTGTGTGGTCGCCAAATACAATTACTGGTAATGTACAGTCAAGTACTTTGTCTTTATCATTGGTATAACCTCCAATAATTTCTTGACCTTGGTCAATAACAGGTATTTCTCCAATCTGCAAATACTCTTTCTGCTTTAATTTTTGTTTTGTAGTGGAAATTTTAAAAACAGCATCTTTATAATTTATTAAACAAGTTTCTTTCATTATGCTGCAAGTACTTCATTGAGTTCGTTAATAATTTCATTCATTTGGTTACCAAATAATTGGTGCATTTTTCCTTTTCCACCTTTGGCATCAAAAGGTGTGTAATCTAAATCGCCTATTTCTATATGATAACTACTAACTACGTGGTCTTTTATCATTCTTAACCAATCTAATTGTTCTTGCGAAAAGCGGTTGTGTTGACCTGTATGCTGTTGGAAAATCCATTTGTTAAAATTGGCTTCAATTGTGGTGTCGTATGCTTTTAACTCGCTGTCAATACCACAAGCTCTTCTGATTAAAGATACCAAAGCGGTTAATTCGTCTTTTGGTTGTTTGCTTTTTACTTCTTCTAAAGTAGAATAAGCATCCCAAACATAATCTGGTGCTAATAATGGTTTTTCTAATTGTAGTTTTTCCATCACATCTTTTATCATTTTAAATGTAATGTCTCTACGGTTATAAGGTTGGTTATAAAAAATACTCAAAGCCTTAATTTCGTCTTTGTTGGTTTCTAAATATTCAGTAAAATCTTTTACAATTTCTGTTGCTTTATCTACAGAAGTGGTTTCCCATTCGCTTTTTGTAACCGTATCTATGTTTACGCTATCAATAATTTGTTCGTGTTGTTTACGAACATTATCCAAATAACCATTTAACTCTCCGTTAAATGTTTTACTTGCTTCTAAAATAAGTGCTTCTTGTGCATCTTTTTTAGCTTCTTCTATTAAAGCAGGTGTTTGGTCTTGAACAGGAATTTTATCAATTTCAATTTGTGCTTTCGTTTCAATTTCGTCTTGGTCGAAAGCAGTAATTAATTCTTTGGTAATTTGTTTTAAGTTTTTACCACCAGAAAATTCTAATAATTTATCTTTTTCCTTTTCTGTAATTTGTTTTTCTAAACGGATTAATCGGTTTGCTAAAGACAAAAACAAATCTTCGTCTGCAACTCCCATTGTTACTGCTCCCAATAAATCTTTCATTGGTACAGATTTTTTACGCTCTAAAGGTCTGCTGTCTGTTTTTTTAGATTTGGTAGCACCAACAGCATCTACAATTACGAAATGCGTTTTTGTTTTGGCTGTTTTAGTTACTAATTGCAACGAATCACTATTGATAGTTCGTGTTCCACGACCTTTCATTTGCTCAAAATAGTTGATGCTTTTTACATCTCGCATAAACAATAAAACTTCTAAAGGTTTTACGTCTGTTCCAGTTGCAATCATATCAACTGTAACTGCAATTCGTGGATAATAAGAATTTCTAAAACGGTTCAATACGGATTTAGGGTCTTCTTCGATTTTGTAAGTCACTTTTTTACAAAAGTCATTTCCTTCGTCAAATTCTTCACGAATTATTTTTATAATATCGTCTGCGTGACTATCCGTTTTTGCAAAGACTAATGTTTTTGGAACTTCGTAATCTCCATTTTCGTCAATACGATTTGGATAAATAGTTGTTTTTAATGCCTTTTTATATTCACGAATGATGTTTCTTATTTGACTAGGATTGACAACTTTTTTATCTAAATCGTTGCGTTTATATTCGGTATCTTCATCTTCTTGTTGCCAACGTTTTTTACGTGTTAGTTTATCTCGTCTGTCAACAAACCAACCTGCTTTTATGGTTTCTCCTTTTTGAGAAATTTCCGTTTCAATCGTATACACATCATAAGGAACATTTACGCCATCAGTTACCGATTCTTCATAAGTATATTGGCTAACTACATTTTCATTAAAAAAACCGAAGGTTCTTTTATCAGGTGTTGCAGTTAAGCCAATTAAAAAAGCATCAAAATAATCCAATACTTGTTTCCATAAATTATAAATGGAACGGTGAGCTTCATCAATTACTATAAAATCAAATTGTTCAATGGGTACTTTTGGTGTGTACTCAACAGGAACAGCTTTGTTTTTTGATATTTTATTTTGAAGCCAAGAATTTTCGTTTGGATTATCAAGTTCAGCACTTTCGTCTAATTCTTCTCCTTTTAAAATAGAGTAGAGGCGTTGTATTGTAGAAATACAAACTTGACTATCGGAAGCAATATAACTTGATGATAAACGCTGGACATTGTATAATTCTGTAAATTTTCGGTTATCATCATTTGGCTGAAAGGTCATAAACTCTTGCTCTGCTTGTTCACCAAGGTTTTTGGTGTCAACCAAAAACAAAATACGTTTTGCATCTGCGTGTTTAAGCAAACGATAAACAAATGTTGCAGCAGTAAATGTTTTTCCAGCACCAGTTGCCATTTGGATTAAGGCTTTTGGTCTGTTCTTTTTAAAAGAATGTTCCAGATTATTAACTGCAACAATTTGAGCAGGACGAAGTCCTGTTTCATCTAAAGCAGGAATTGATAAAAGTCTTTCTCGTAGACTTTTTCCTTTTTTTAACCATTCTGCAATTGTTTCTGGTTTATGAAAACTAAAAACATTTCTTCCTCTTGGTTTTGGGTCTCTGTAATCTGTAAACCTTGTAATTGTTCCTGTGCTTTCATACACGAAAGGCAAAGGGTCGTTATTTAAGTATTTTAATTTTGCGTTGGCGTAGTTTGATGATTGTTCCTCAACAACTGTAAGTCTGTGTCCTTCATCTTCACGTTTTGCTTCTATAATTCCGACTGGTTTTCGGTCTACGAACAGAACATAATCGGCAGGTCCAACATCAGTTTGATATTCACGAACAGCAACTCCCTTTCCAGCAGATAAGTCAACTTTCTTTTTCGACTGAACTAACCATCCAGCTTCACGTAGCATTTCGTCTATTTTATCACGAGCTATTTGTTCAGGATTTTGGTTAATATTTTCAGTCATTCACTAGTTTAATTTTTAATTTGTTTTTCGGTTGTCAATTTACATTTTTTTCGGCTAACGGAATGTCGAGCGTTGGCAAAAAATAGCTCTTTTGGTTTTTTAAGTTTTGGCTTGTGTGTCGGCAAAAACCAAATGTGCTATTTGTGCGGCTGGCTTTTTTTCAGCTTGCAGGTAACACATAAATATGTGCATGTTTTATATTCACCTCCAATTTACACATTTTTCACTTAGACCTGTCATTATAAGGGATAACAATTTTTATGGTGTTATTCATTTTGTATATCACAATTAGGTATATTTAAAAAATGATATACAAAATACACAATGAATTTAGCCCATTATAATTTTTTGCCTGATCAACATAGGGGTAAAAAGGTCATTCTAGTTCAATTTCCTTTTAATAAAACATTGCAAGACAATCTTAGAAAAAGATTTCCCTCGGCAAAATGGAGTAAAACCCAAAAATCATGGTATTTGCCAGACTTGCCCGTTGTAAGGCAACAATTAGGAATGAAACCACCCGATTTCAATGAAAAAAAAGTCATAGGAATTCACCCTGTAAATCGGCAAGCGTATTTGAATATGCAGAATCAGCTTAGTCTTAAAGCCTATAGCGGCAATACACAAAGAATATATCTTTCCGAAATGGCGCATCTGTTAAGGCTTTTGGGTTCCTATGAGCTAAATTCCCTTACACCTGATAGGCTTAAAGATTATTTTCTCTATTGCGTGAAAACCGAAAAGATGGGGGAGCGAAAAATGAATGGAAAAATAAATGCGATAAAGTTTTATTTTGAACAGGTTATGCACAGGCCTAAAATGTTTTTCGATATTCCAAGGCCTAAAAAACCCATTGTTTTGCCTAAAATGCTAAGCAAAGCGGAAGTGAAGAAAATACTGAACGTTACCACCAACCCTAAACATGCCATTGCGCTAAAAATGTGTTACGGTATGGGACTACGGGTTTCAGAGGTCGTAAGTGTTAAATTGGAACATATAGACAGCAGTAGAATGGTCGTGAGGGTTGTCGGCGCAAAGGGCAAGAAAGACAGGTATGTGCCTTTGCCTTCTTCATTGCTTTCTGGTTTACGAACCTATTACAAAGATTATAGGCCAAAGGTCTTTTTATTGGAAGGCCAATATGGTGGCCCGTATTCAAAGGGTAGTGTTCAACAGGCCTTTAAAAAAGCGATGCAAAAAGCAGGGGTTAAAAAGAAAATCGGGGTTCATGGTTTAAGGCATAGCTATGCCACACATTTACTCGAGGCGGGTGCCGATATGCGTTTCATACAAGTATTGTTGGGACACAATTCGATAAAAACAACCCAGGTGTATACCAAAGTAACACCTAGGAGCTTATCGAACATTACCAGTCCATTGGATTCCCTGTAATCAAAGAATTCATTTAGAGCCGTACTTGCCTTTATACCGTTTCCATAATTCGGTTTGGTGGGTTTCCAAAGAAATATCCCTCCCATCAATGAACGCTTTGGTAATCTGGTTGCCCTTCATGTCCAACGCATCGCCATCAGCAATGAAAAGGGTGGCACTTTTGCCCACTTCCAACGTGCCATAAGAATCTTGCAGGCCTAAAATTTGGGCGTTGTTTCGGGTAATGAGCTGTAGGGCCTGTTCCTTGTCCATCCCCTGGGCTACGACTTGTCCGGCATAAAAGGGTAGATTACGGGTCTGGAAATTGGCGGCATCACCGTTCTGTAAGCCTACCAATAACCCGGCATCGGTCAATAACTTTGGTAATTTATACGGTAGGTCATAATCCTCATCATCAAAGGTAGGCAGGCTATGCGTACGCTGTACCAAAACGGGAATGTTATGTTTCTTAAGAAAATCGGTGACCTTAAAGGCATGGTAACCGCCCACCAATACTACCTGTTCTATGCCGTTTTCCTTGGCCATGGTTATCCCGTCGATGATCTCTTTTTCCCCATCGGCTTTTATATACAATTTTTGTGAACCGTCGTAAAGCCCTTTCATGGCGGCAAATGCCGGATTCAACTGTGTACTCCCACTTTTGTTGTAAGCAGCTGCATGTTGCAAGAAGGTTTCCACTTCTTTCAATTGTTCGGCGTACTTTTTATTGGGCTGGTAACCTCGCGGTTCACCCATCCACCAGCGACCTTTTCGAAAGGTGTTCGGCCAATTCAAATGAATACCGTCATCTACTTTTACCGCGGCATCTTCCCAGTTCCAGGCATCGAACTGTACAATCGACGATGTGCCCGAAATACGCCCACCTTGGGGGGTTATTTGGCCTATGAGTATGCCGTTGGGCCGCATACTTTCTACTACTTGCGATTCGGCATTATAAGCGATAAGACTACGGACATGCGGAATCATTTCCCCGATTTCGTCCTGATCAATGGTGGCACGTACTGCATCTACCTCTACCAGTCCCAACGATTTGTTCGGGGCTATGAAACCTGGGTATACATGCCTGCCCTTACCTTTAATGACCGTTCCCCTTCTGGCGATCTTGGTCATGGCATTACCAACGAATGTCAGCTTGCCGTCCTCGAACATGATCAAGGCGTTTTCAATGACCTTTCCATTACCCAAATGGGCCGTGACCCCATCGATAGATATCGCTTCTTGCTGCTTTGGGGCAGGGGTTTGTTGTGCCGTTCCCATAAAAAAAGTAACTAGGGCGAGAACAAAACCATATATCGGATTTTTCATTGTATTTTTCATATTCTTTACCTTTTTAGAGTGAATCGCAGTGAAACTTTTCTTTTTTAGTGTTCCTTGGGGCCTGGGTTTTGGCGCCGCTTTCTTTTTCCTTGAGCATCATTCCGATGAGTTTGTTACGTTCTACGGAAATGGATTCACGCTGTAATTTATCTTTTTCCAGATCGAAATAGGTGGCACCTTCGATCAATGTTTTCTCTGCCTTGGCATAGACGGATAAAGGATTGTCGCTCCAAAGTACCAGATCGGCATCTTTGCCTTCTTTGATGCTGCCCACACGCTCATCTATATGTAGTAGTTTTGCCGGATTTATGGTGACCATTTTCCAGGCTTCAAGCTCTGAAACACCGCCGTATTTGATGGTTTTGGCCGCTTCTTGGTTCAATCTGCGCGACATTTCGGCATCATCACTATTAATGGCTACCGTAAGGCCTTGGTTTTGCATTATGGCCGCATTGTAGGGTATGGCATCCTTTACTTCATATTTATAGGCCCACCAATCACTGAATGTTGAGGCGCCCACCCCGTGCTCGGCCATTTTATCGGCAACTTTGTAACCTTCTAATATGTGGGTGAAGGTGTTTACCTTAAAATTGAATTTCTCAGCGACCTTCATCAGCATATTGATCTCGCTCTGCACATAGGAATGGCAACTGATGAAACGTTCCCCATTGAGTATTTCGACCAGGGTCTCCATTTCCTCATCGTGGCGATAAGGTTTGCCGCTTTTCTTTTTTACCTCGTATTCCTTGGCCCGCTGAAAGTAGTTCATGAATACTTGTTCAACACCCATTCGTGTCTGTGGAAAACGACTGAAACTTTGCCAATTACTTTGTTTAACATTTTCCCCCAATGCGAATTTTATGAATTTGGGAGAATTGTCATAGATCATGTTCTGTGCACTTTCTCCCCATTTCAGTTTCAATAGGGCAGATCGGCCGCCGATAGGATTGGCCGAACCATGTAGCAATTGTAAGGAGGTAACCCCACCTGCCAAATTCCTATAAATATCAATATCCTCAGGGTCTACCACATCTTCCATTTTCACCTCTGCGGAGGAGTTTTGTCCGGCCTCGTTAATGGCCAAGGCCGCCAAATGGCTATGTTCGTCTATAATGCCTGCTGTTAAATGTTTGCCTGTAGCATCAATGACCTTTGCCCGGCCTGCATTTAGGCCTTTGCCTATTTTTACGATTTTACCGTCTTTTACCAGTACATCGGTATTTTCCAGGATTCCGGCTTCTTCACTTGTCCATACCGTGGCATTTCTAAACAGTATATTTTCCGGTTTAGGGATCTCTGAATACCCATAACCGATATTCGGGTACGTAACAGGTACTATTTCAGGAGTGCCCACAGCTGCCTTTTCTGTTTTATTTTCAGCAAAGGGCTTGTTCCTGGTTATGGTAAATGGGGCTTCTTTACCATTGGGTAAGGACAATGAACCCGTTAAAGGGATCGAGCTGTCTTTTACCAAGGTCGATAAACGGTACAATTGGTCATCTTTTGAAAATGAAAGTAGCAACCAATCATCTTTAAAAGTCATTTTGGAGGAATAGGTAACGGTATCTTTAGTGACTTTTATTTTGGGTTTTTCGGCTTTGCCGGAAATAGAGAGAGCAAAGGTCTCCCCAGCAGATTTTAAATCGTATTCACCCCTGATATCAATAAGGTCCAAATCGGTGATGACGTTCTTGGTACCCTGAACCCAATTTTCATATAAGGTGGTGCCTTTAGCGAATATATCTCCTGAAGTGATCAGGAAATTGGCCAAATGCCCTTGTTGTAAAGATCCTATTTTATCCGAGCGGCCCATTATCTGTGCAGGTACGGTCGTAAGCGCTTCTAGGGCTTTCGTTTTCGGGAGTCCGTAAGTAATGGCTTTTCGTAGGTTATCCATTAATTTCGAGGGGGACTTCAATCCGTTCAGGGTGAATGAAAAAGTGACGCCGTTTTCAGCGAGTATTTTCGGGTTGGCCGGTGCTTGGTTCCAATGCCTCATATCTTCCAAAGCAACATACATGGCTTGGTTCGGGTCGCTTACATCAAATGCATCAGGAAAATTCAACGGGATTATGAGTCGGGCATTGGTGTTTTTTATGTCGGCAATGGTTTCATATTCATCGCCTCCACCTAGAATAGTGTATTGTATGCCGTTGGCATCCCCGATTCCGTCTGCACGTACAATATTGCCCTTATCACCAGCGGCAAAAATCTGAACCAAACCTTTATTGGCATTCAAGGCCTCTAGAGAGCGGTCTTTCGTATCTACATTGCCTTTGGCGTACCAATCCGCATCGGTGTACATTTGGCGAACCAAGGCCATCGCCCCCATTAAGGAAGTGGGGTAGCTTTGTCTTGAAGCTATGCTTTTTGTAAAAGAGAAATATTGGCCCGAACGGTCATCTAGGACCCTTTGGGAATCATCACCCTTTCCGTTCAGGGCGATAAGTATTCCCGTGCCTCGGGCAATACCATCTTGTATATGTGAATTAACGACGCCAAAACCTGCATTTCTAAGTTCCTTGGCCTTTTTTTCATCGTATTTGAATGCGTTGATCGCATTCTTTTCGGGCATTATATGGTCGTTCCAATAAAAACCTTCCCGTGTAGGGTTGTATTGTGGGGATCGTCTTGAGCCTTCCGCTTTTTTAGGTTTGCTAACCCCAAAATCCGAATAGATATCGATGAAAGAAGGATAGATTGTTTTACCTTTTAGATCAATGGTAACGGTGTTCTTGGGTATGGTTACCGATGAACCTACCTGTACCACCTTGCCATTCTGTATCAGTAAGGTTCCTTGTTCTACGACCTGTGTGGGTGTTACATAGATTTCAGCGTTCGTAAAGGCCGTGTAATTGTTGTTTTTTGACTTTACCCCTTCGTTTTCGGGAAAGTAATCTTGGGCAAATAAGGTTGCACTACACCAAAGCAGTGTAAGTGCCAAGAGTTTCATTTTCATAGAGTTGGTTTAGTAGTTAAGCAACTAAAGATAGAGGAAGCATTTAAACAACGTAAATGCGTTAACTTTTTTTAACGTTTTAGTGTAAAAGTCAAAAGCTAGAGGTTGAGTAAAAGGAGGGATTCCGAAGGTCAAAAATCCAAATTCCGTAACATAATTATCAAATACCTGCAGACCGACCACTGCTTACTCTTTTTTGGCTGTTGGCTTTTGGCTGTTGGCCTATGGCTGTTAGCTTTTCGCTCTTAACTTTTTAACTTAAAGATGATCAACTGATCACTGCCCACTTATCACTGCTTACTCCTTTATTGGCCTTTAGCTCTTAACTTTTTAACTTAAAGATGATCAACTGATCACTGCCCACTTATCACTGCTTACTCTCTTATAGGCCTTTGGCTCTTAGCTTTTGGCTCTTAGCTGTTGGCTTTTGGCTGTTAGCCTATGGCTGTTGGCTTTTGGCTTTTAGCTTTTGGCTGTTAGCTGTTGGTCTTTGGCTTTTCGCTTATGGCTGTTAGCTCTTCGCTCTTAACTTTTTAACTTAAAGATGATCAACTGAACACTGCTTACTGTTCACTGTATCGGATGTTCCTTATGATACGTTACCATAAGTGAAACCACGGCATTATAACTCTTTATACCCTTTTTTTGATTGTTCGCTTTTAGGAACGTATTGAAAATGGATTTAAAAACCGGTTCCATAGGATTTTCGAAAGATTGCCAGAAAGCGGCCATTTCTTCAAAATTCTTTCGTGTGCCCGGATTCAACTTGGCATACATTTCCTTGAATTTGGCTTCGTCGTTTCTTCTTAAGTCACTAAGGCAATACGTTAAGGCATAAGCGTAGGCGGAATATTGAAAATACGTATCGGGATTGTAAAGCGTGGCCAAATACCCTATGAAATTGGTTTCGTTCTCTGCGGAATAGCCAACTTGGTGGCCAATTTCATGTCCCGCAACCACAGGAAACCTGAAATTCGGGAGTCGCCCGTTTACTTGTGCCTCATGGGTAAACGGGTTCAGGTAACCGCCATACCCCATATAACTTAATCCCGTACTGAAAAGTGAGGTTTTAATGCTCGGATGCCGATAAGCCAAGAAGGGATAGGTTTTTTCAAGATTTTCATATCCGATCAAGGTTTTTTCAAAAATTTCTTTTTTGGTGTAGGGTGTAGCAACTGCCAAAGCCGTATCCTTGGTAATCTGGTATTGTAATGCGTTGGTTTTTGCTATCAAAGCTTCCGTCAAGGTCAATAGTTCAGTATCGGTATGTCGGTCTTCAAGAGCGAACCTTTTGGCAATGGGTTCGCGATAATAATTGAGTCCCCATAGCAAATGAAAGGTGAAGTACGCGATCGACAGGATAAATACGATGTTCCGAATAAACAATAGGGGATAGTTTTTGATGTGCAGCCTATGTACCCAAACATATCTGATTGCCAAAAGGGATAATGTAAAATAGAGGATATCGCCGATAGAAAAGGGAATCCATCCGTATAAAATCCTAAAGAACCCCGAGATCATAGGATACAGCTCATTACTATAATACTTTTCGATGGTATCCGGGTGGTTTCCCAGCCATTTTACAAGGATAATCTGTGGAATTATAGATAACGCGACCCAATTTTTGATTTTATCGACCATGGTTTCAAAAATAGGGATTAATACCCTAAATCTCGCTCGCATGCCGTACTTTTGAAGTGCAAAAATTATAGTATGAGTAAAGAAGTAAGACAGTTGGAACCACAGTGTGTTTGGAATAAATTCGCTGATTTGAACGAAGTGCCCAGACCTTCGAAAAAAGAAGAAAGAGTTATAAAGTTCATGTTGGATTTTGGTAAGTCCCTTGGGTTGGAAACCTTTTCGGATAAGGTGGGGAACGTGATCATCAGAAAACCGGCCACTGCAGGTATGGAAGACCGGAAAAAAGTTACCCTGCAATCCCATTTGGATATGGTACATCAAAAGAATGCGGATACAAAGTTCGATTTTGATGCAGAAGGGATAAAAATGTATATCGATGGTGATTGGGTAAGGGCCAAAGGAACCACTTTGGGTGCGGATAACGGATTGGGAGTGGCTACGATCATGGCCTTGTTGGAAAGTACCGATATTCCCCATCCTTTTTTAGAGGCATTGTTCACCATTGATGAAGAAACAGGAATGACTGGGGCCATGGGGCTTGAAGGTGGGGTATTGCAAGGTGATATCCTATTGAATTTGGATACTGAGGATGATGATGAGATAGATATCGGCTGCGCCGGAGGAATAGATGTAACGGCAACACGAAGTTATAAAGAGGAAGCTGTTGGTCCTGATGCGATTGGGTGCTCCATTACCGTAAAAGATTTACAGGGCGGCCATAGTGGAATGGACATAGACAAAGGATTGGGAAATGCGAACAAGATCATGAACCGTTTGCTTTTCAATGCCATGGAATCTTTCGATATACAGATTTCCGAGATAGACGGGGGTAGTTTGCGTAACGCCATCCCTAGGGAAAGTTTTGCCAAAATTGCGGTGAAAAGAAACGATGCCCATGACTTTGAAAGTGCATTCAAGCAGTGGGCAAAGACGATAAAGAACGAGTTGTCGGTTAAAGAACCCGAGCTGTCGATTACCATGGTTTTGTCAGAACCTCCGGCAAAAGTAATGGAGGAAGCTAGTCAGGATAAAGTCATAAAATCAATTTATGCGGCCCACAATGGTGTATATGCCATGAGCGCGGCCATACCTGATTTGGTCGAAACGTCGAACAACATCGCCCGTGTCTTGGTCAAAGACGGACAAATAAAAATAGGTTGTTTAACCCGATCATCGGTTAATTCCGCAAAAATGGATTTGGCGAACGCCCTTAAATCAGCTTTCGAAATGGCCGATTTCAAAGTTGAATTGGATGGTGACTATCCCGGTTGGAACCCCAATCCTGATTCTGATATTTTAAAGGTGTTAGAAGCTAAATACGAGTCTTTATTCAATGAAAAACCAAGGGTAGTGGCCTGCCATGCCGGGTTGGAATGTGGGATACTAGGACAAAATTATCCCGAAATTGATATGATCAGTTTTGGCCCAACGATCAAAGGAGCCCACTCCCCAGATGAAAGAGCGAGCATTGCATCCGTGCAAAAGTTCTGGAAATTCGTATTGGAGGTGCTTAAGGATATTCCCAAAAATTAACATTTATTGAAAGAATGGCATAATAAATTAACTTGTAATATTCATTTTGTTTATTTATATTATTTAACTTTAAGTAATAGTAAAATGTAAGGTTATGGGTATAAAAAGTTTTCAAGGAGCAAGAAAAAATCAAAACGCCACAGAGGAAATTCCACTAAAGGTCAGTGATTATATGACCACGAAGCTTATAACTTTTCGGCCAGAACAATCTGTCGAGGAAGTAATCGATGCTCTGATCAGCAATAGGATTTCTGGCGGACCCGTGGTCAATGACAAGAATGAGTTAGTGGGGATCATATCCGAAGGGGATTGTATTAAACACATAAGTGATAGTCGTTATTACAATATGCCCATGGAAGATGGTTCCATTGAAAAGAAGATGGTACGCAACGTTGAGACCATCGACGGTAATATGAATATCTTCGATGCGGCGAACAAATTCCTCAATGATAAACGAAGGCGTTTTCCCATTGTGGAAGGGGGTAAATTAGTAGGCCAGATTTCCCAGAAGGATATTCTAAAGGCTACCGTTATGTTAAAATCCCAGAATTGGAAAAAATGATCCTTACGGTAAAGTTCCGATTATAACCTTTAATGTTTCATTCAAAGGGTAAATAATCTGTACTGAAAAAAAGGCATAAAAAAATCCCGAAACCAAATATGATTTCGGGATTTTTTTAATTAAGAATTAATTGCTATTCGGTGATTCCTGTGATCTCCAAATCGAATATTAAGTTTGAATTCGGTGGAATAGGGCCACTACCTTGCTCTCCGTAACCTAAATATGGGGGAATGAACAATCGAACCTTGTCACCGACTTTCATGGTCAAAAGTCCTTCCTTGAAACCTGGGATCAATCCGGCATCTGGGCTATATGGCATAGGTATTGCTTCGTAACCTCGACCGGCTTTTCTACGTTCATTGAATTGAAGGAACTTTTTGGCCACTTCTTCATAGTTACTGTCGAAGAGAGTACCGTCTTCCAGGTAACCAGCATAGAATACCTTTACTTTTTGTCCAACGGTTGGCTTTTCACCCGTACCTTCGACCAAAGTCAAAATCTGTAAACCTGATGGCAGGGTATTCGCTTTCTCTTTATCGGCAGCCAAGGCGGCTTTAAATTCCGGCAACATTTTATCATAGGCTTCTTGAAGGGCTTTCTTCTCTTTTTCTTCTTCGGCCAACCTTTTTTTCTCGGCATTGAAATAATCGGTCATGACCTGAACGGCATCGAATTTTTTGGCGGCTTTACCATTACGGATAATCTCTACCGAGTTCATAACCACATCCTCAACAGGTTTGTCTTTCTGTGGGGCTCTTGAGGTTTCTACATTTGCGATAGAGTCTACTACATCCATCCCTTTTACGACTTCCCCGAAAACGGTGTGTCTTCCGTCTAGGAAAGGGGTTTCTTTGTGGGTAATGAAAAATTGGCTACCGTTGGTGGTAGGACCCGAATTTGCCATGGAAAGAATGCCGGCCTTATGGTGGGTCAATGAATCATTGAACTCATCTTTGAATTTGTACCCTGGATTGCCACTTCCTGTGCCGGTTGGGTCGCCTGTCTGGATCATGAAATCTTTAATGACCCTATGGAAAATGACTCCGTCATAATACTTTTTGCCTTTGTATTCCTCACTTACGAAAGGATTTGTTCCTTCTGCAAGGGAAACGAAGTTAGCCACCGTTATGGGTGTTTTTTCATCTTCCAATTTAACTACGATATCACCTTTGTTGGTTTGTATATCTGCGAAGATGCCATCGCCTAAATCGGTGTATTTGCTCGATTTGCAGCTCACAATGGCCATTGAAAGAGTAAGTAAAAATAGAAAGGGTTTTCTCATTGTTATCAGTTTAATTTTTGAATACTATCTTGTTGTTTTTGAATTTTTAATAAGGTAACCGTGGCCTTTATGGGTACGTTTACCCCTATTTCACGTTCATCCCCGTGATAGCCATAGGCTAGGGAAGAAGGGAATAGGAAGGTAGCGGTCTCGTTTTCCTTCAATAATTTTATACTGTTCCGTAGTCCGGGGAAAAGTTCTTGTTTATCTACTTTGTAATTGAAAACACCAATTTCTTCTTGGGTGTATATGGTGTCGTTGTTGAACCCTATTACGTTGTAGGTCATGGTAACAAGGTCATCGGGTTGTGGGGTATAATCGGCCTGATCGTTCTTTTGTTCATAATAATACCAAGTTCCGGTATTGCTATGGTTGTATTCGTGAAGTGAATCCTTTTTAATGATTTCATTAATCATGCTTTCTTCCAAGGCCAACAATTTTTTACTACGTTCAATAGAGGAATTGATGTGGCCACTTTTCGTTTGTACGGGCCGTCTGGGTTCGGGACTTCCGCAACCGAATAGTAATAGGGCCGTCAAAAATAAGGAAAACTGTTTCATGGGTTTAATTGGGTCTTATATTCTTTTAAAAGCGATACAAAATATTCAGCGGTTTCCTTTAAAGGTATATCGCTGCGTCCTCCGGCTGCATTGGTATGCCCGCCTCCATTAAAATGCTTTCTGGCAAATTCGTTTACAGAGAATTCCCCTTCCGATCGGAATGATATTTTAATAATGCCTTCTTCCCTGTTTTCTATGAAGATCACGGCAAAACGTATGCCGTGAAGGGTAAGTCCGTAATTCACGAATCCTTCGGTATCGCCTTTTTGAAAACCGTACGTATCCAGTTCATCTTGGCTGAGGGTTATATAGGCCGTATTATATTCTTCCAAAATAACCATGTTCTTTAGGGCGCAACCCAAAAGATGCAATCGGTTTGGTGTATTGGTATCGAAAACAAGATTGTGTGCCTTTGTGTTTTCCGCTCCTTTATCGATCAAGTTAGCGACTACACGATGGGTTCTACTTGTTGTGGACGAATATTTGAACGAACCCGTATCGGTCATTATCCCCGTATAAAGGCAGATTGCCATTTCTGGGGTGATCTTGTCCTCATCCCTTAAAAACTCAATAAAGTTGTAGACCATTTCACAGGTAGAGCTCATTAAGACATCCGAATACATATATTGTGCATAATCGGCAGGTGCTTGGTGGTGGTCTATCATGACGAAAGTGGCGTCGCTTTCAATTAGAACGGGTTCCATTTGTGCAATACGCCCCAGATGGTTGAAATCCAAGGTAAAGATTATCGTAGCCTCATTGATCAGTGCTTTCGATTGGGAATTTTCCTTTTCAAAATTCATGATCTCATCTTGGCCGGGCATCCATTTTAGAAACTTTGGAAAGTCATTCGGAACTATGATCTGGGCGTTCTGTCCCCTATTCTTTAGGTAATGCCATAAGGCCAATGTTGAGCCAATGGCATCCCCATCGGGATTCTTATGGGGTATGATTACTATTTTCTGGGGTTCGGAAAGCAGCTTTGCTACCGCGTTTATGTCCTCTAAATTCATGCCACCAAATATAGTAATATAGCATGGACTTTCATCACAATGACCTATTTTTACATAGTATAAGCCCATCAAGAAAATGAATCGATTTCTTTTCCTATTAGTGGTAAGCTTACTTTTGGTAAGTTGCAAACCAAAACAGGGATTCGGTCTTCATATTTCCGACCCCGATACATTCATCGTAGCTTTTGGTTCTTGCAACCTACATGATGAAACCAATCATTAATGGGTAATGTTTTGGAGGCAAGGCCATTTGCTGGCTCAAATGTAGCAATCATATTAATTTAAGTAGCTTTAGGATTTTTGGGAATTAAACGTATTTTTGACAAAATTTTTTAAAAATGACAACAAATAGAACTTTTACGATGATCAAACCCGATGCGGTTGAAAAAGGACACATTGGAGCCATCCTTGAGAAAATCAATTCTGCGGGATTCAAAATCGTAGCCATGAAATTTACCCAGTTGAGCAAGGGCGATGCTGAAAAATTTTATGAAATACATAATGAACGTCCGTTTTTTGCTGATTTGGTCCAATTTATGACCCGGGGTCCTATCGTAGCCGCTATTTTGGAAAAGGAAAATGCCGTTGAGGATTTTAGGGCTTTAATCGGTGCCACCAATCCGGCCGAAGCTGCAGAAGGTACCATTCGTAAAATGTTTGCTACCAGTATTTCGGAAAATGCGGTGCATGGATCGGATAGTGATGAAAATGCAGCAATAGAAGGTGCTTTTCATTTTTCAGGAAGGGAAGTTTACTAAACCCAGAAGACTTTTAAATTCAAATAAAACCTGCAGGGATACCAATTTAATGGTATTTCCTTGCAGGTTTTTCTTTTATCGCAGTATTATTTTCTTGACAAGGTCTTTTCCGAGTTCCTCATTCAACATTTGTACTATTTTAGATTTCCCCAAACTCAACTCTTCACGCAAAACCGATGAGGATAAGGAAACATATAGTGTCTCATTACGAAGTTCAATGGCCGTAGTATAATTGTTTACACCATTACCCATTAAATTTACCCAAGCTTCACGGGCATTCACTTTGTCAATGCCTTTCTGAAGTTTGTTCTTCTGTATAAAATCATTAAGGGCGTCGCGTAATGGTACGTTGTCTTTTTTTTGTGCTGTCATTATTTTTGAACGTTTATGGGTTGAAAACGTTTATAGGTATAAGTAATATTGTCAGTGTTTGTAACTGAAAATGAATCCGCCTGTAATGAATTGAGTTTTTCTGTCCATTCACTCAATTCGGTTTTGTAATGAAATTCATATCCCTCCGGTTTTTCGATCAATTCGAAATGTTCCGAATCGTTGGAAGTGTCATAGGTTCCATCGAGTTGGGGATATACCTTTTTCCTGAATCCTGAATGATCTTTAATTTGAATATAATCAACGGTGGTATTTACCGAATATGCCTTGGTATCGCCATTCGGCAAGTTAACCTGTTCTATTTCCCAGTAACCGTTCAATAAGGTTAGATCTTCTGTCGAGACTTTTTCTTTACATGATGAAAGTATCAATATGATACCGAAAAATAAAATTCGCTTCATGATTCCAGTTTAAATATTTTGTAAGATTGATGTATGTTCTTAATAATGTTTTCGGTGCGTTCGGCATGGGTGTCACTGATAAAGATCTGACCAAAATTCTCATTGTCAACAAGGCCTACAATGTGGGCGACCCGATTTTCATCCAACTTATCAAAAATATCATCCAATAAAAGGATCGGAGTGGTTTTGGCCTGCTCTTTTATAAAATGGAACTGGGCGAATTTCAGAGCGATTAAAAACGATTTCTGTTGGCCTTGACTGCCGAATTTTTTAATGGGGTGGCCGGCAATCTCAAAACTCAGATCGTCTTTATGTATCCCTACGGATGTATACTGTAATATACGGTCCTTTTCCAGGCTCTCAGACAATAATGTGAGTAGGTCTTTCTGTTGTAACTTACTGTCATAATTCAACATTACCTCTTCATTACCGCCGGAAATGGCATTGTATTGTTCCTTGAAAATAGGTATAAATGCCTCAATGAATTTTTGGCGCTTGTTGAATATTTTTGTGCCGTAGTTGTTTAATTGTTCGTCATAGACCTGTAGGGTGGCTTGATCAAAAGTGCGGTTGGCCACAAAGTATTTCAGTAAGGAGTTACGCTGTAGCAGCACCTTGTTATATTTTATAAGTGTCTGTAAGTACTCTTTGTCGGATTGTGAAATGACCCCGTCAATGAATTTTCTACGTGTATCGCTACCTTCAATAATCAAATCCCGGTCTGCCGGTGAAATAATGACCAAGGGCAATAACCCAATATGGTCCGATAGACGATCATAGGCCTTTCCGTTTCGTTTTATGATTTTTTTCATGCCTTTTTTAAGGCTGCAAACAATTTTTTCCTCCCGATCCGATTTTTCGAATTCACCCTCAATAACGAAAAATTCTTCCCCGTGTTTAATGTTTTGGGTGGCTACAGGATTAAAATAACCTTTACCAAAGGTGAGATGGTAAATGGCATCCAAGGCATTGGTTTTCCCAATTCCATTAGGGCCAGCAAAGCAATTGATCTTTACGTCGAAATCAAATGTCTGTGTGTCAAAATTCTTATAATTGATGAGCGATAATCTCTTAAGAAACATTATGGAAACCTCGGTTTTTTAAAAAATGGAACAAGGGTATCTTGCAAAATATCAAAAATAACGAATAAATACCGCTTCGGATTTCAATAAAAACTTTATTTTTGCGCGATTAATAAAATTACCAATGGCAACATATAAAAAGAGGGGTTACAAACCTAAAAATAAAGTTGAAGAGCAAAAATTCGATGAACAGGAAAGTACAACGGCCGAGGTGTTCAGTACCTTGGACGAAAGTGCTTCGAAAACCGAGGAGTGGGTTTCCAAAAACCAGAATTACATCCTAGGGGTCATTGGTCTCATTGCCGTTGCCGTTTTGGGTTATTTGGCATATATCCAATTTATTCAAAAACCTAAGGATGCCGAAGCGACCAATGAGTTGTTATATCCACAACAATATTTTGAACAAGCCCTGAATACCACCACAGCAAAAGATTCTTTATATAACTTGGCATTGAACGGTGCAGAGGGTAAATATGGTTTCTTGGATATCATTGAAGAATATTCCGGTACAAAAGCGGCCAATTTGGCTAATTATTCTGCAGGAATGGCTTATTTGGATATGAACAATTATCAGGAAGCAATTGATCATTTGGAAAAATTCTCTTCCGATGACGCTATTTTAGGGGCCCTTGCGAAAGGTGGATTGGGAGATGCGTTCATGCAATTGGAACAACCTGAGGATGCCTTGGGCTATTATGAAAGTGCGGTCAAACATAGTAATAATGACTTTACCACACCTAAATTCCTCTATAAATCCGGTGTTACGGCTTTGGAATTGAAGCAAAACGATAAGGCCTTGAAATATTTTCAGAGAATAAAGGACGAGTTTCCTAAATCAGATGCCGCCAATACCATTGATGCTTTTATTGCAATGGCCAAAAGCACAAATTAATGGCTACAGAGAATAAGAATTTATCCGAATACGATAAAGCAACGATCCCAAATGCGAAAAACCTTCGCTTTGGGATTGTTGTTTCTGAATGGAATTCCCAAATTACTGAGGGTCTGTATGAAGGGGCGTTAGAAGCCTTGGTCGATTGCGGGGCTATTAAAGAAAATGTCATTCGTTGGAATGTGCCCGGTAGCTTTGAACTTACTTATGGTTCAAAAAAAATGATCGAAACCCAGCAGGTAGATGCGGTCATTGCCATAGGTAGCGTAATACAAGGTGAAACCAAACATTTTGATTTTGTTTGCAGTGCCACGGCCCAAGGTATAAAGGATTTGAATGTCTTGCACGACACACCCGTAATCTTTTGTGTACTTACCGATAACAACATGCAACAAGCCATTGACCGTAGTGGTGGCAAACATGGTAACAAAGGTGCAGAGGCGGCTGTTGCAGCTATAAAAATGGCTGTTTTGGGCCAATAAGGTTCCAGGTTTTATTACCTAACACCAAAAATAAATTCCGGCAATTTCCCATTTTTAGGCTGTTAACAAATTTTGGGAATACCTATACCGCATTTTTTTTGATTTTAAGTAACTTTGAAAACAATGGGTATTCTAAAGAAATTTACAAGAATCAGTAAGAATAGAAAGTACGACTATAAACCTCGTTTCTATGATGATAAGGGTAAAGGAAACCCTTTTAAAATAGAATCGAAGTTCGATAAGTTCCGTAGTACCGTAGATACCCCGAGGGGAATCAAAGGTAAGTTCAATTCGGCCATCGATGATATGAAAACGGAGGGAGACCGTAATATGAAGATGCGTTTAATTATAATTTTGGCGGTTTTGATACTTGTTTTCCTGTATATAATCGATTTTGACATCTCCATATTCTATAAGCGATAATGGCAGATATCATTAAACTTTTACCCGACCATGTTGCTAATCAGATTGCAGCAGGTGAGGTGGTACAACGACCCGCATCCGTAGTCAAGGAATTATTGGAAAATGCCATAGACGCCGGTGCAGATTCTATAAAACTTATTATAAAGGATGGTGGTAAGAACCTTATTCAGGTCATTGATGACGGAATAGGGATGTCTCCGACCGATGCCCGAATGGGTTTCGAAAGGCACGCTACTTCCAAAATACAAAAGGCCGAAGACCTTTTCCGTTTAAATACAAAAGGGTTTAGGGGTGAAGCCTTGGCATCAATAGCGGCAATAGCCCATGTTGAAGTGCAGACAAAGCCCGAACAGGATGAAATGGCGACCCATTTACGAATAGAAGGCAGTGAGATAAAGTTCCAAGAAGTTTGTGTGGCCCCTAAGGGCACCTCAATGTCGGTTAAGAACTTGTTTTTCAATATTCCCGCCAGACGTAATTTTCTCAAATCGAATCAAGTTGAACTACGGCACATTACAGATGAATTTCATCGGGTAGCCATGGCCCATCCGAATATCGCCTTTAATTTTTATAATAACGGTAGTGAGCTTTTTAATTTGCCAAAAGCGAACCAAAGGCAAAGGATCGTGCATATTTTCGGCAGTAAGACCAATGAGAAATTGGTGCCCGTAAATGAAGAGACGCAGGTAGTCAAAATATCGGGTTTCATAAATAAACCTGAATTTGCCAAGAGAAGTAGGGGAGAACAGTTTTTCTTTGTAAACAACCGATTTATAAAAAGTCCGTATTTACATCATGCGGTATTGGCAGCATTTGAAGGTTTGATAAAATCGGATTCTTATCCGGGGTATTTCCTTTATTTGGATGTTGACCCGGCTTCTATCGATATCAATATACATCCAACGAAAACAGAAGTTAAGTTTGATGATGAGCATACCTTATATGCTATTCTAAGATCCACTATAAAACACAGTTTGGGACAGTTCAACGTTGTACCTGCGCTGGATTTTGATCAGGATCAGAACCTGGAAACCCCATACAATTACAGGGATAAGAATGCCGTACAGCCTAACGTAAGCGTAGATAGGGCATTCAATCCTTTTCAAGAAGTTGCAAATTCGACAAAACCTGCGGGAACTAAATCCTATAAAAATCAGAATACCGAAGGATGGGAGAATTTATATGTGGGGTTAGAGTCCAAGGTTGGCCAGGATGATGGTTTCAGCAGTGTAAAATTCGAATCTGAATCCAATACAGGTAGTTTTTTTGAGTCACATCAAGAAAGCCTGGAATCTATTGCCACTACTTTTCAATTGAGAAGAAAATATATTGTCACCACTATTAAATCAGGTATGGTGGTCATTGATCAGAGTAGGGCCCATCAAAGGGTGCTATATGAGCAGTTTTTAAAGAATATAACCGTGAATGAAGCGGTAAGCCAACAATTGTTGTTTCCCTTGCAATTATCCTTTTCAAAGAGCGATATTGATATTTTGAAGGAAATAAAAGATAGTTTAACAAGTATTGGTTTTATATTTTCACATATTAATGGGGAAGAAGTACGTATAACCGGTGTACCTCCTTTAGTATCGGAGAGTGAGGTTGGCATGGTTTTGGATCAATTGATTTCCGATTTCCAAATGCAGGTTACCGAGGATAGTTTTTCCCAAACCGATATATTGGCGAAGACCTTGGCAAAGACTTTATCGGTTAAAACGGGGGAAGTGTTGAACAACACCTCACAATTGGCATTGGTTAATGATTTATTCGCTTGTAAGGAATCTCGATGGAGTCCGTTTAACAAACCGGTATATGTGACCATTACCGAAAATGATATTGATAAAAAATTTATTTAGATGGGTAGGATAACAGATGCTATAAAGCATTTATTGATAATAAACGTACTTTTTTTCGTGGCCACTTCGCTTTACGGGGATCAGATGTACGAATGGTTCTCGCTTTGGTTTCCAAAGAATGGGAATTTTGGATTATGGCAATTGGTCACCCACATGTTCATGCATGGCGGCATAGCGCATATTGGGTTCAATATGTATGCACTTTGGGCGTTTGGAACACCTTTGGAACGTATGTGGGGTAGGAACAAATTCCTGTTTTTTTATTTTTCGGCAGGATTAGGGGCTGCATTGATCCATACAGGTGTGAATTATTATTATTTTAATGAAGGTATGCAAGCTTTGGTGAATTCAGGGATTGCAAAAAGCCAGGTTATGGAGATTATCTCAGGAGGACAATATAGTCCGGCATGGTATGATATTGCTTCGAAAAGTACGATTGATAATTTCCTTAGTGCTTATAATACTCCCGCAGTCGGTGCTTCAGGAGCCATTTATGGGGTTTTGGTGGCGTTTGGTATGTCGTACCCTAACAGTGAACTGTTTCTTATTTTCTTGCCCATACCCATTAAAGCGAAAATATTTATTCCGGTTTTAATCGCTTTGGATCTTTTCTCCGGAGTAACCGGTTATGGTATTTTTGGTCAAGGCATAGCCCATTTCGCCCATGTTGGGGGAGCTATAGCCGGATTTATTATGATGTGGTACTGGAAGAAAAACCAGTTCAATAATAATCGTTGGAATTAGAAATGAATACAGGTAATTTAAGATATCATTATGCCAGATTGTCCATTGCGGAGAAATTGATCGTGGTTAATGTTTTGGTGTTCATCGTAAACGGATTGTTTACGTTATTGTTCCGAACAAACCCAGACATTCTAGTGCAATGGTTTCAGTTGCCCAAAGATTTTTTCGATTTTTTAATGCAACCATGGTCGCTTGTTACTTATTCCTTTTTTCATGCAGGGATTGGCCATATTTTCTGGAATATGCTGGTGCTGTATTATGTGGGACGCATATTTTTAAACTTGTTCAACGGAAGAAGGTTTTTGAATGTCTATTTTTTGGGCGTTATATTGGGTGGACTGTTCTTTATGGTCGGTTATAATGTTTTTCCGGCGTTTTTTAAGGTCAATGCCGCATTGATTGGAGCTTCCGCAGGGGTAAGGGCCATATTGATTTTTATATGTGCTTATATTCCCAACCAAGAGGTCAGATTGATTTTCTTTAATCTTAAACTTTGGTATTTAGGAGCATTTATCGTAGTCATGGATTTGGTGCAATTATCAATGGGTATGAATCCGGGCGGTAACTTTTCGCATTTGGGAGGAGCCTTGTTGGGGTATATTTATGCTCGACAATTATTGAACGGTAAAGACATTGGTGAAGGATTTTCCAAAATGGTAGATAGTGTTATCAATCTATTTAAAAAGTCCGAGAAAAAGGCGCCAATGAAAACAGTTTATCGCAATACCAAAACAACTTCTTCGAGTAAAAAGTATAAGAAGGAAAGCCATCAGAGAAAGATAGATACCATTTTGGACAAGATCAGTAAATCAGGTTACGAAAGCCTGTCGAAAGATGAAAAGGATTTTTTGTTTCAAGCCGGTAAAGAGGATTAATTTTGGGAAAAGGTCTTAGTAAGTTCAACAAACTGGTATTTTTCTTAAATGTCCTAGCGGCTTTGTTCATGCTGCTTGCATGTATTTCGCATTTTATAAGTTGGGGTGTTTTCTCCTTCCTTACATTTCCCAGTCTTTTCCTTCCCTATTTAGTTGTGGCCAATGCATTTTTTCTTGTGTATTGGGCGCTTAAGGGAAAAAGACAAATACTTTTACCGATTTTGATACTCTTGTTCGGATACTTTACCCAAGATTCATTTTTTAAGATTTTAGATGCCAATGACGAACTTGAAGAAGGAGATATAAAAATATTGACATTTAATGTTGGGGGATTTAATGGTATCGAAGGGATGAGAAATCCTATACCAAAAGAGAGAATCATCAATTTCATTAATCGGCAAAATGCAGATATCTTATGCCTTCAGGAATTTGATAGTAGAATTAGGAAAAAGTTTAATCATTACCCGTATAGATTTATTATACCAAATGAGTCAGACAAAAGTCCACAAACTATTTTTTCAAAATATCCTATTATCAATAAGGGGGCATTTAATTTCCCCGATTCGGCCAATGATGGTATTTATGCAGATATTTTGAAGGGAACAGATACTTTAAGGGTTTATAACATTCATCTACAATCCTATAAAGTAAGGCCGCGTTCATTTAAAAGGGAAGCACCTGATAGATTGTTCAATCGCTTGAATAAGTCCTTTCAAAAACAACAGCAACAGGCTAATTTGGTTAAAGAACATGCCAATCAAGTACGCTATAAAAAAATTATATGTGGCGATTTCAACAATACACAGTTCTCCAGTGTTTATGCCACTATTAAAGGTGATATGAAAGATTCGTTTCAAGAAAAGGGGATTGGCCTAGGTAACACTTATACTTTTAAATTCTTACCTTTTCGTATTGATTTTATCTTGACCGATCCTGAATTAGAAATAACCTCCCACAAAAACTTTGATGTACGTTTGTCAGATCACACTCCCGTTATGGCTTCATTCCGATTGAAGGAATAACATAATGCAGTCAACGGTATCTGCTAAAATATGAATCATCAAAGCAAGCCCGAGAATCCGTGTTTTTTTGAAAAATAAAAATAAGGTGTACATGAAAATGGCCCAATAGCTATGAAGGGGGTGGAAACCAATACTGCATCTATTTGAATCAAATATCGGAGTGGCCAATAAGTGGTCCACATCGATCAGGATGCCCAATAATAGAAAGAGGGCAATTTTTAGACTTTGTCCCTTAAAAAAATAGAAAGCAACAATGATGGGGACAAGGAAGTGTATGCCATAGTGTAGTGTGAACCTAAGCATTTAAAAAGTCAAGATTGAAATTTTTAAGATAGGTCAAAGCATTGGTGCCTTCATTAAAAAGTAGGTCTAGAACACTGGTGTTTTTTACAAATCCATGTCTATCACTAAATACCTGCTCATAAGGTTCTTGTAAAAAACCTTGTTCTTGTTTGGATCTTACCAAGAATCGACCGTCCGAAACTTCATCCGTTACGGTTATTTCATACGACGCTGTTCGGGCCATTCCCGTATCAATTTGTAAACATGAATTTATGACCTGAATGGCATTCAGGTTAAAATCCAACAAAAACTCATAGGAATTATCGAAAACCGCATGAAGCTCGTCTTCATAAAATTCAAAAAAGGGAGAAGTGCGATAGGCGGTTTCAAGGGTACGCCAATGTTGTCGTTGCCATTGGTAATCGTTGTCCAACCGTACATCTTTATATTTTTGTCTGCCATGATTGCCCCCGACGTGTTTAACCGGGATACTCATTAGGTGTCGGCCGCGATCCGTACAGATATAGCAACGGTTCCTATAGGTTTGTTTTTGGTAATTATCCTCGACTTCCCAGATTACATCTTTTTGTGCCATTATAGCACAAGTAACTATATTGGGAAAATATGTAGGATGAATCAGGGTTTTCACTTTGTACTAATATTTTATTGAATAGATTCTTTTATTCTGGCTTAGAAACTTTCAAATTGGTATTAGTCGTTAGCTTTCTTTCTTCTTTTCCTGAAAAAATCGAAGACGAACCAACCGGCCAATGCCAAAAGAAAATATTTAAAGTAGGAAACAGGTTCGCCAGAACCATTAACGGTCGTAAATACACGGTCCCAACGAATACTCCAATTACGCCAACCGTCCCTAAAGTTGTCGATACTCATCCAAATGAAAATCGGCGTACCTACAATATGGTTTTCCGGTACATAGCCCCACGTTCTACTGTCTTCGGAATGATCTCGGTTGTCACCCATCATCCAGTAATAATCCTGTTTAAAGGTGTAGGTGTCGGTCGGTTTTCCATTAATACTAATTTCCCTCCCATTAACGGATAAGGTATTTCCTTCATAATCCTTTATGATTTTTTTATAAAGGGGAAGAACCTCAAGGTTCAAGTCCACGGTTTTACCTTTTTCCGGTAGGTAAATAGGGCCGAAGTTGTCGTTGTTCCATGCATAGGAATTATCCTGGGGAAATATATTGTAACCTTTTTCCCCTTTTGGGGAAATGATTTTAACCACTGAATCCAATGCGGCATTGTTCTTCAACTTTTCTGCCAGGTCTTCAGTAATGGTCAATAGGCGCTGTCTATCGGTCTGTTCTTTTAAGGACAATCCAGCACTTCTGATTACGTTAGTTGGAATTCCTAAATGATTCGTAATAAGTTCTATGTTTCCGGATTCAGCCCGTCTACTTCCTAGTAAGTAGGGCATAATCACATTCAATTGGTTTTGGTTGATTTGGGATGTGACATAAATACGATTAAAATCGGTTACACCAAGTTCTTTTAAAAGCCTCGAGGAAACCCCTTTTTGGGAATAGGCCATGTAGTCGTATTGAGGTTTGGCCCTGTCCGGTAAAACGGTCTGCTTCCCATTTATATAGACATAACCATCGATTACGGCCAATGAATCACCAGGGATACCTACACAGCGCTTCACATAATTCGATTTTTTATCGATCGGTTTTTTTACTCCCCTTTCTTTTTTGAAAAACCGGTATACCGTATCCGCTGGCCAACTGAATACCACAATGTCATTCCTATCTATTTTTGTTACACCTGGCAACCTTAAATATGGCAGGTGGGTTTTGTTCAATAGCGAAGTTTTATAGGTTTTTGGGTCCACATCCGCTACATAAGACCGTATGCCCAAACCAGGAATGGTGTCGTGCACCATAGGGGCTGCAATAGTGGTCATGGGAACCCTTGCACCGTAATGGAACTTACTAACAAAAAGGAAATCACCGATTCGAAGTGTTTTTTCCAAAGAACCTGTGGGGATTACATAAGGTTGAATAAAATAGGTGTGAACCAATGTTGCGGCAACAACTGCAAAAACTATAGAGCTCACCCATTCTCCTAGTGCGGTTGTTGGATGCAAGCTACGATCTTTGATATGTTTCACATCCATCGTATAATTTACATAATAGATGTAAAAACCTAGTGTCAATACGACAAGCCAAGATTCCATCAGGCTTTTTCTGCCAAAGCTTCGAATGGTCTCTACCCATATCACCGGAAACATCAAAAGGTTGATGATGGGGATAAAAAGTAAGATGACCCACCATTTGGGGCGGTTGATTATCTGCATCAATACAATGCCATTATATATGGGAATTGCCGCTTCCCAAGCTTTTCTACCTGCTTTTACATATAATTTCCAAGTTCCTAGAAAATGAATGACCTGAATGATCAATATGAAAATAATCCACTGGGTACCGTTCATCTTTTTTATTTTTTATTGAAATGGGATGAATATTTTAGAAGTATTGATAACATCAATAATCCATAAGTCTTTTAGATCTTTTTTTGTTACGCTTTTAACCAAGGTTTAACACATCTCGCATAGAGAACACCCCTGTTTTGCCAATAATCCACTCCGATGCTATTACTGCTCCTAGGGCAAAACCTTCCCGATTATGTGCCGTATGTTTAATTTCGATGCTATCAACATCGCTACTATAGTCAACAACGTGTGTGCCGGGAACATCGTTCTCCCTAATTGCCTTGATCACTATCTCGTCTTCTTTACCTTGGTCAAGACTCCAGTTTTGATATTTGGAGTTGGCCAAGATACCTTCTGCCAAGGTAATCGCCGTGCCACTCGGGGCATCAAGTTTTTGTGTATGGTGTGTTTCTTCCATACTAACCTTATATTGGTCTAAATGCTGCATCATTTTGGCCAAATAGTTGTTCAGCTCAAAAAATATATTCACTCCCAAACTGTAGTTGGAGGCATAGATGAACGCCCCTTTTTTCTCTTGGCACAGGGCCACGGCTTTATCATAATCCTGCAACCAACCGGTCGTTCCGGAGATAATGGGTACATTGTGAGAAATGCATTGTTCAATGTTTTTATAAGCAGCGGAAGGCATACTGAAATCAATGGCCACATCCATTTGGGAAAAATCTATTTCTTTGGTGTCCACGTCTATTTTAGCCACAATTTTGTGTCCTCTATCCAAAGCGATTTTCTCAATCATCTTGCCCATTTTTCCGTATCCGAACAAGGCTATATTCATAAGTCTAAAATTTAATGGTAAAAGCGAGCCCGTAATTGGGGTCACTGGTAACGGGATTCAGATTTAAATATGGGTGTACATCAAGGCTTAAATCTTCATCAACGTTAAATTGTTTTAAATGGGCATCTACATTGGCGTCAATAATGTTCAAGGCATACATGGCAATGGTGAGTACCAACGATAAATCGCGATCACGTTGATAGTTCTCTTGTTGATATTCCAAATCGTCTGAATCCAAATCTGGGTCGGCCCCTTCGGCATTATCCCCGTTTATATCATAAAACTCATCATCTGTAAATCCTGCCAACCTTCTTTTGTACGCTGTTCTAAATCGCTTGTAATAATCGTCATTGTACTTGTAAGCATATACGCCAACGCCCAAAGCGGCGTAAACGATCGGTACTTTCCAATATCTTTTGTTGTATACTTGTCCCAACCCTGGAAGAACGGCTGAATAAAATGCGGCCTTACTTGGGGCCAAAGGATTTATTTCCTTTTTTTTCTCGACCATTATGTCCTGAACTACAATTCCTTCTTCCTTTAATTCAAGGTCGAGGGAATCCTTGGCTTTGGGAATGGAATCATTTTCCTGCCCTGAGGTAGTGAGGATGGCCAATATGAAAAATAATGGAGTAAGAAGGAATTTATTCACCTACGATTAATTTTTTAATACGTTGGAATTCTTCTTCGGAATTGAAAGGGATCATAATTTTACCTTTTCCGTTTTCCGTAGCATTTACGGTCACTTTAGCGGCTAAATGGTTGCCGAGTTCTTTTGAAGCTTTTTTGGTGAACGGTGGTGGGGCTGCATTTTTCTTTACTTGCTTTGTGGAACCGTTTCCTTCTTGATAAGCTTTTACGGCCCGTTCCGTGTCACGTACAGAAAGGTTTTCGCCGATAATTCTTTCGTATAAAGCGATTTGGTCGGTTTTTTTATCAATGTTAACCAATGCCCTTCCGTGGCCCATACTCATAAAACCATCCCTTATCCCTGTTTGTATGATGGGGTCTAACCGCAATAGACGCATATAATTGGTGATCGTGGATCTTTTCTTGCCCACACGTTCACTCAATTTTTCCTGTGTCAGTTGAATTTCATCTATTAATCGTTGATAGGAAAGTGCTATTTCGATAGGGTCTAGATCTTGTCTTTGAATGTTTTCGACCAAGGCCATTTCCAACGATTCTTGGTCATTGGCAATACGAATGTATGCGGGAATGGTTTCCAGCCCCACAATTTTCGATGCCCTAAAACGTCTTTCCCCGGATACCAACTGATATTTGTTGAAATCGAGTTTACGAACGGTTATGGGTTGTATTACACCAAGTTCGCGAATAGAGGAAGCAAGTTCCTCAAGGGCTTCGGTGTTAAAACTGGAACGAGGCTGAAAAGGGTTGACCTCAATGGCCGTAATGTCAAGTTCCACAATATTACCGACTACCTTATCGGCATTTTTATCCGAAACGGATTGTATATCATTCTCAGGGTCTTTTAACAGGGCGGAAAGTCCACGGCCCAGTGCCTGTTTTTTTGTTGCCTTCGCCATTTAAACGGTTTCCTTGTTTTTCTTCAATAATTCATTCGCCAAATTCAGGTAATTGGTCGCGCCTTTACTACTCGCATCATATTTAATAATGCTTTCGCCATAACTAGGGGCTTCACTCAAACGAACGTTCCTTTGTATAATGGTATCGAATACCATGTCGGAAAAGTGTTTGCGTACTTCTTCCACCACTTGGTTCGATAATCTAAGCCGGGAATCGAACATGGTTAATAAAAGCCCTTCGATATCCAATTCGGGATTATGTATTTTCTGTACACTTTTAATGGTGTTCAAAAGTTTCCCCAATCCTTCCAAAGCAAAATACTCACATTGTATCGGGATAATAACGGAGTCTGCGGCGGTCAAGGCGTTTAATGTCAATAGTCCTAAAGACGGGGCACAATCCACCAGAATGTAATCATAATCTTCTTTAAGCCCAACAATAGCCTTTTTCAACATATATTCCCTTTCATCCTTATCTACCAGTTCTATTTCAATGGCCACTAAGTCGATATGTGACGGAATCAGGTCCAAGTTCGGGGAATCCGTATGGATAATGGTTTCTTTGGCGGTTTTGGTGTGCTCAAGTAATTGATAGGTGCCTGTTTCGATTTCATCAACATTTATACCCAATCCTGATGTTGCATTGGCTTGGGGGTCCGCATCGATTAAGAGTACTTTTTTTTCCAGAACACCTAGTGAGGCCGCTAGGTTTACGGTAGTCGTAGTTTTTCCTACACCACCTTTCTGATTTGCTATAGCAATAATCTTGCCCATAATCATAGTAAGTTAGGGGTTAAAAATACAATTATTTATGGCGTTATAAAATGAATTTTGTTAACACAGGGTGAATAACGGGGTCTAGGGGCGTTAAATTGAGTTAAAGTTATAAATTTTGGATGTCCGGCACTCAAGAATTAAGGTGTTTTAAGGTTTTCAGCTGTGGGGTTATTCTGGGAATCCTGTTTTAAGTGAAAACATAGGTTACTTCCTATTTTTTGTTGTCAATATTCAGGCTGTCCTCATATTCAATCAGGTAGATCTCCTCATTCTTTCTTTTGAGATAGTATTGTTCCCTTGCAAATTTTTCGAGTTCATTGGTGTCAGATAATTTTTCAATGATTTTTTTGTCCTTTTCGATTTCGCTACGCAGGAATTGCTGGGTTTTTTCAAGATTTTTTATTTCTTTTCTCAATTCCCGATGGATCATGAAAGAATTGGTGTCGAAAAAAAGCATCCAGATAACGAAGACCGTAAGCACCAGAACGTAGATGTTCGTTAAGAAGGAAAACCATTTCTTTTTTTTAAGATCCTTGAAACCCATAGTGTTTTATACCAATTTTTCGGTAATGATGGTGCGTACTATATCAACGGCCACGGTATTGTATTTGTTGTTCGGAATAATGATGTCGGCATATTCCTTGGTCGGTTCAATGAATTGTAAATGCATGGGTTTAAGGGTAGATTGGTACTTGTCCAAAGTTTCGTTCATGTTCCAACCCCGTTCATTTACATCCCGTTTCAGTCTTCGGATCAAACGCTCATCCGAATCGGCATGTACATATATCTTAATATCCAACATTTCACGTATTTTGGGATTCGTCATGATTAAAATACCTTCTACGATCATTACCTTTCTTGCGTAGGTTTCAACGGTCTCGTCGGTCCTGTTACAATCAATGAACGAATAAACCGGCTGCTGTACCGATTGCCCTGATTTTAATGCTATTAAGTGTTCTTCCAATAAAGGGAAATCAATAGATTTCGGATGATCGAAATTGGTTTTTTTCCGTTCCGGTAACGGTAAGTGCGAAAGGTCGTTATAGTAAGAATCCTGAGAAATTACACCGACCTCATCGGTTGGTAATTCATTGATTATTTGATTGACCACTGTAGTTTTTCCACAGCCTGTACCTCCAGCAATCCCAATTATCAACATGTTTAGTTTTTTTGGCAAAAATAGCGATTTGGGACGAAAACCAAGCTTTGAAATTTGCTTCTTACCTGAACTTGGGCTTTTTTGATTCTTACAAGAGGTAAAATATTTGCTTGTTCTTTATTTTATAAAGGGCTCGGCCATAGAATAATGGGTGTGAAAAACAGTATTGTAATACTTAATGATTCCTTCATGAATGAAATCGTTGGTTATTGATTTCATTTCCTAATTTTATTAAACAAGTAAAGTTGTCCCAGTATGCAGTGATAGACTAATCCATGATTCGTAGATTCCTGAGAATAAAAGGCATAATGGGGTCATTTTTAGTTGATTTTATTATATTTTATGACATCTGTCATAAAATCGGGTAGAAGTTGGGGGTAAATTTGTCCCTTAATTTCAATAAAATAGGTTTTAAAGGAATAGTTTTTAATAATAATCATACGTAAAATTCAACAACCATGAACATTTCCCACATTGAACATTTAGGAATAGCCGTAGATAATCTCGAAGAGTCGATAAAATACTACGAAGGAGTGTTGGGCCTAAAATGCTACGCTATTGAAGAAGTGGCCGATCAAAAAGTGAAGACCGCCTTTTTCATGGTAGGTTCCACAAAAATAGAATTACTGGAAAGTACTTCACCGGATGGTCCTATTGGTAAATTCATTGAAAAGAAAGGACCGGGTATACATCATTTGGCATTTGCGGTCAAAGATACAGATGAAGCCCTTAAAACAGCCGAAGAAAGAGGTGTTCGCTTAATTGATAAAGTATCTAGGAAAGGTGCTGAAGGATTGAACATCGGATTCTTGCATCCTAAATCCACACACGGTGTTTTAACTGAACTTTGCTCAAAAAAACAATAATTAGGAATCAAATAACCAATATAAATAAGAATGGCAAATCAAGAAAAAATCAATGAACTCATTGAGAAAAGGGCCGAAGCCAGATTAGGTGGTGGTGAAAAACGGATTGATTCCCAACACGCTAAAGGTAAACTTACCGCGAGGGAAAGAATTGATCTATTGTTAGATGAAGATAGTTTCGAGGAGTTCGATATGTTCGTAACCCATAGGACAAAATCGTTCGGGTTGGATAAACAGCGTTTCCTTTCCGATGGTGTGGTTACCGGTCACGGTACCATAGACGGTAGGATCGTTTATGTTTTCTCTCAGGATTTCACTGTTTTCGGTGGATCACTTTCGGAAACCTATGCATTGAAGATTTGTAAGATTATGGACATGGCGATGAAAATCGGAGTTCCTGTAATCGGACTTAATGATAGTGGTGGTGCACGTATTCAAGAAGGGGTAAGATCTTTGGCCGGTTATGCCGAGATTTTCCAAAGAAATATTATGGCTTCTGGGGTTATACCACAGATTTCATCAATTTTAGGCCCTTGTGCCGGTGGAGCGGTTTACTCTCCAGCATTGACCGATTTTACCGTTATGACCGACAAAACCAGTTACATGTTCGTAACAGGTCCTAAGGTTGTACAAACAGTTACAGGGGAAGTGGTAACGGCAGAACAATTAGGTGGTGCCAATATACATTCTACAAAATCGGGTGTATCGCATTTCTTGGCAGAAAGTGATGAAGAGAACTTGTTGTTGATTAGAAAATTAATGAGTTACTTGCCTTCAAATAACCTTGAAGATCCACCAAGCATAACTTGTGATGACCCAATAGATCGTTTAGAAGATGCCTTGAATGAAATCATTCCTGAGAACCCGAACCAACCTTATGATATTGTAGATGTTATTTCTATCATTGTCGATAATGGTGAGTTTACAGAGGTTCATAGGAATTATGCACGTAATATCTGTGTAGGTTTTGCTAGATTCAATGGTCGTTCAGTAGGTATCGTTGCCAACCAACCTAAATATTATGCCGGTGTATTGGATATTGAAGCCTCTAGAAAGGCAGCACGTTTTGTACGCTTCTGTGATGCTTTTAATATTCCTATCGTCACATTGGTAGATGTACCTGGGTTCTTGCCAGGAACAGGACAGGAATACGGTGGAATCATCCTTCATGGAGCCAAATTATTGTTCGCTTATGGTGAAGCAACCGTTCCTAAAGTAACCATAACTTTACGTAAATCTTATGGTGGTGCCCATGATGTAATGAGCTGTAAGCAATTAAGAGGTGATTTGAACTATGCTTGGCCAACTGCTGAAATTGCGGTAATGGGGGCAAAAGGAGCTGTTGAGGTACTCGAAGGAAGCAATATTCGTAAAATCGAGGATGCCGATGAGAAAAGCAAGTACATCACCAAGAAAGAAGATGAGTACACTGAGAAATTTGCCAACCCTTATGTAGCGGCCAAATACGGTTTTATCGATGATGTTATTGAGCCTCGAAACACTCGTTTCAGAATAGTTAGGGCTTTGGAATTACTTTCGAACAAGAAAGAGGTCAACCCTCCTAAAAAACACTCAAACTTACCATTATGATGTTATTGACTATGAGTATGCAAGCAGATCAGATCAGTGAAGGGTATGTTATATTGTTGACTGGACTTCTAATTGTCTTCAGTGCATTATTGATCCTTTCATTGTTCTTTCAATTTGGGTTGCCGGTGATGTTATATCTATATCGGATCATTACCAAAGGAAGGGACAAAAAGATCAAGGATATTCCTATCACCGCCGATGAGAATTTTACCGGCGAAGTTGCAGCGGCCATATCAACAGCTATTCATTTGTATTTAAATGAACAGCATGATGATGAAAATGCCGTATTGACCATTAAACAAGCCAGAAAATTATATTCTCCTTGGAGTTCCAAAATTTATGGTACACATCAAAAACTTAAATAAAAATATTGGTTTGTCGTATAATTTTTTAGCAGATCCGGTAACAAGAAACAACCAAAAGAATGAAACACTTTAATTTTAATATCCAGAATAACAATTACAATGTAAAGATTCTTTCGCACGAAGGAAATATCATTGAAATGGAAGTAAACGGAACCTCCTATTCCGTAAAAATGAAGGAGGAAACCAAAAAAGCCAAAACACCTACTTTGGTTCGTGCAGCGTCAAAAAGACCTGCAGAGCCTTTAAAGGTAAATCCAGGTTCATCAAAGACAAAGATCGTCGCGCCCATTCCGGGAGTAGTACTTTCCCTTGATGTTAAAGTTGGGGATACCATAAAAGTAGGCGACCGTTTATTGGTGTTAGAGGCCATGAAAATGGAAAACAACATCGCTTCCGAAAAAGCAGGAACCGTTACTGCGGTGAATGTTAGTGTTGGTCAGCAAGTATTGCAGAACGAAGTAATGATAGAACTTGAGTAGAAATTTCGTAATTGTAGGTGTTGTCCCTGCTTTCTTGCAGAACCAGTGCCTTGCAAATACTCGCAAAAAAACATAAAATGAAGAAAATACTTTTAATATTCGGAGTACTATCATTACTGATCTTTATACGACCTGTTTTGGGATTCAGTGGTGATGTGAACCCTAAAGATGAAATAGAGACCGTTAATCAGCAACCAACAGTTCAGGAAGATCAAGGGGTGTTCGGAAATGCCGTGCACGGTATGCAGCAATTCTATAATTATACTGGTTTTGCCAATGCCACTTGGGGACATATCATTATGATCCTCATCGGTATTGTATTTATCTATTTAGGTATAAAATTTGATTACGAACCTTTGTTGTTGATACCTATAGGTATTGGTGTGATAATTGGGAATATACCTTTTGTTGCAGGTAACCAAACCGGTATTTACGAGACGGGATCTGTATTGAATTATCTATATTTTGGGGTGGTAAAAGGGATTTATCCCCCATTGATTTTCTTGGGTATCGGGGCAATGACCGATTTTTCCTCTTTGATCGCCAATCCAAAATTGATGTTATTGGGCGCTGCAGCGCAGATCGGTGTTTTTGGAACATTCTTGGGTGCGCTTTATCTAGGGTTCGCTTTGCCTGAGGCAGGTGCAATTGGCATAATTGGTGGGGCAGATGGCCCTACGGCGATATTCTTGTCATCTAAATTGGCGAATGGTGTCAATATCCTCCCTGATGGAACAACTGTTAAAAACCTGATCGGACCTATTGCCATTGCCGCTTATTCTTATATGGCCTTGGTTCCCGTTATTCAACCACCTATTATGAGGTTGTTGGTTAATAAAGAGGATAGGAAAATCAGGATGAAACCACCAAGGGCCGTTACACAAAAGGAAAAAATGATTTTCCCTGTCGTAGCTCTATTGTTGACTACTTTTATTTCTCCCAGTGCATTACCACTATTGGGTATGTTGTTCTTCGGTAATTTATTAAAGGAGTCTGGTAGAACAGAACGTCTTGCCGATACGGCCAGAACAAAACTTATCGATATTGTTACTATATTGCTAGGTGTTACGGTAGGTGCCTCAACACAAGCGGATATATTTATCACCAAGGATTCAATGTTGATTTTTACACTAGGTGCCGTTTCATTTGTGATTGCCACTATGGGAGGGTTACTTTTTGCAAAATTCATGAACCTATTCCTTAAAGGGGATAATAAGATCAATCCGTTGATCGGTGCTTCAGGGGTTTCGGCAGTTCCTGATAGTGCTAGGGTTGTACATGCCGAGGCGCTAAAATCAGACCCGCATAATTATCTGTTGATGCATGCCATGGCTCCAAACGTTTCAGGAGTTATAGGTTCTGCTATCGCAGCAGGTATTTTGTTGAGTTTCTTAGCATAATTGAACGTATTTAGATTGGATAATTAGATATAAAAATTAGAAAGATGAAAATTCCGAATGTAATGTCAGCTGATGAAGCTGTAAAATTGATAGAATCTGGAAATAGGGTATTGATTCAAGGTGGTTCAGCAACACCACAAGCTTTGATTAAAGCAATGGTCGCAAGGGCTCCTGAATTAAGGAATGTTGAAATCGTACACTTGCATACTGAAGGTGAATGCGGGTATACCGAGCCTGAATATAGGGAAAGCTTTCATACCAATGCATTCTTTATTGGGGGTAATATTCGAAAAAGAATAGGTGATACCGCTGATTATATTCCTATTTTTTTAAGTGATATCCCTAGTTTGTTCAGGGAAGGGTATATGGATCTTGATGTCGTTATGGTCAATGTTTCCCCTCCAGATAAGCATGGTTTCTGCTCCTTAGGGGTTTCGGTTGATATTGTCCTATCTGGAATTGAGCAAGGTAAAAAAGTAATTGCCCAGATCAATCCGTTAATGCCACGTACTTTTGGCGACGCACAAATTCACGTTAAAAACTTTGATGCTTGTGTTGAAATCGAAGAGGAAATCTACGAAATGAGCTTTGTGGATCCTTCTGAAACAGAAAAAGCTATAGGTAAAAATATCGCTGGGATCATAGAGGATGGTGCAACACTTCAAATGGGTATTGGAGGAATTCCTAATGCCGTTTTAACGTTTTTGCACAATCACAAGAACTTAGGGGTACATACAGAAATGTTCTCAGAAGGTATCGTTGACCTCGTTGAAAAAGGTATCGTAAACGGTTCGCAGAAAAAAACGAATCCTTATAAAATCGTATCAGGTTTCGCAATGGGTACACGTCGTTTATATGACTTTATGGATGATAACCCAGAAATTGAAATGAAAGACATCGCTTATGTGAACGATACAGCGGTCATTCGTCAAAACCCTAAGGTAACCGCTATAAACTCTGCTATTGAAGTGGATCTGACCGGTCAGATCTGTGCTGATTCAATCGGTACAAGAATGTTCTCAGGAGTTGGTGGGCAAATGGACTTTATGCGAGGTGCGGCATTGTCAAAAGGAGGAAAACCGATCTGTGCGATTACTTCAACAACATTAAAAGGGGTATCTAAAATCGTACCTGCTTTAAAACCAGGGGCTGGGGTTGTTACTACACGTGCCCATGCGCGTTTTGTGGCAACGGAATATGGTGTTGCCGAACTGTTCGGAAGAAGCTTGAAACAAAGGGCAGTTGCGCTAAGGGATATTGCACATCCAGATAGCAGGGAAGAACTTGATAAAGCTATCTTCGAAAGATTCGGAAGTACCATTTCGGTGTAGTTTTTTAAAAGATATAGAATAGCAAATTAATATATCATTACTAATAGCACATATTATGAACGATAAGAATAAATCACTTTTTTCAGAATTCCCTCCGGTTTCTACCGAGCAGTGGATGGAAAGGGTGACGGCAGATTTAAAAGGAGCAGATTTTGATAAGAAACTGGTTTGGAAAAACCTTTCGGGAATCAATATCCAACCTTGTTATAATGCTGATAGCAAAATTGAACAACTTAAAAATACAGGGGAAAATTCCCAATCCCTATTTAATTATAGAAGCGTTGCCGTGGCAAACGCAGAGAGTGGAAATAAGTTAGCCTTAAAAGCCGTTGAAGAAGGAATGAACGGAATCATTTTCCAAGTAAAGGGAAATGTTTCGGCCGCAAGCCTGTTGAACGGTATCGATTTAAATGAAATTGCGGTTTCTTTTGAGTTGGCGGACAACGCCGTTGACTTTACGGCTGAATTGGTGAAGGTTGCCAAAGGAAAAGACTTGAAAGGATATATTGATGCGGGAATAATTTCCGATTATGTTACCACAGGTTCTTTTGATGAAGGTCAAATTGAAGTTGTTTCAGAATTGATCAAATTAACGGCTGATTTCCCAAGTTTCAAGGCAATCACGATTTCGGGAACTGAATATTTGGATTCAGGTGCTAACCAAGTGCAAGAGATTGCCTACACCTTGAATTCTTTGGTTTTCCTAACCGATAAATTAACTGAAAAAGGTGTAGATACCAATGATATATTCAACAACTTGAACTTTAAACTGGCCATTGGTTTAGAGTATTTTGTTGAGATAGGTAAATTTAGGGCCTTTAATAGTTTATTGGCCGAAATTGCTGCTAAATATGGTGTAGCCGAGGTTAACAAAACAGTTACGGCAAAAACTTCTATCTGGAGTAAATCAATAACAGATGCGAATACGAATATGTTGCGCGCTACCACAGAGGCCATGTCCGCAATATTGGGTAATGTTGATGGCGTTTTAATTGATCCTTATGATAAGGAATTTAAAGAGCCCTCAGAGTTTTCAAATAGAATAGCGGGTAACATAACCACGATATTAAGGGAAGAATCCTATTTTGGTAAAGTAACGAATCCAGTAGATGGATCTTACTATGTTGAAGAGGTTACTACTAAAATTGCGGAAAAAGCTTTGGAATTGTTCAAGGCTATCGAAACCGCAGGAGGTTTTTATGCGGCATTTGAAAACGAAACGATCCAACAACAAATCGCTGATATCCGTTTACAAAAATTAAAATTGATCAGTCAGCGTAGGCTTCCTATGGTCGGGGTGAACAAATATCCCAATTTAATGGAAAGCGTTGCATCCGATTTGCTTTCTAGAGGTGCGGAAGATAATCCAAAATTGTTGACTCCAAGAAGGGCTTCTTTGGAAATCGAGGCCATGCGAAGAAAGACCGAAGAATTGGTTGCGAAAACCAAGGTACGTCCTATAGTCCAGTTGGCAAGTTATGGTAATTTGACCATGCGTAAGGCTAGAGCTGCTTTTGCTTACGATTTTATCGGTGTTAGTGGTTTTGACGTTCATCAAGAAGAAAGTTTTGAAAGCGCTGCGGTTGCTGCTACGGAAAGTGCAAAATCAAATTCGCACGTAGTGGTTATTTGTAGTTCCGATCAGGATTATGATGAAACGGCACTCGACTTTATAAAAGCATTTAGGGCCATTACTACCAGCAAGGTTTTATTGTTGGCCGGTGCCCCTAAAAATATGGATGAACTGACTGAAGCAGGTTTAGACGGAATTGTAAATATGAGAACCGATGTTCTGGTAACACTTTCAAGTATTCAGGAAAAAGTTCAAAAAACACTAAAATCTTAAGAAGTATGAAACCAGATTTTTCAGATATAAAATTAAATTCAGCTGTTAAGCAAACGGCTGCTACTTCAGAGAATCAAGACGTTTGGAATACTCCTGAAGGAATACCGGTAAAAAAACAATTTACAGCCGAAGATATTAAGGATGCGGAGCATTTAAGGTATGCCGCTGGTGTGCCACCTTTTTTAAGAGGGCCTTATAGTGCAATGTATGCCATGCGCCCTTGGACGATCCGCCAGTATGCAGGTTTCTCAACTGCTGAGGAATCTAATGCTTTCTATCGAAGAAACTTGGCTGCAGGTCAAAAGGGACTTTCTGTCGCATTCGATTTGGCCACGCACCGTGGGTACGATTCCGATCACCCCCGTGTAACCGGTGATGTTGGTAAGGCCGGGGTTGCCATAGATTCTATTTTAGATATGGAAATCCTTTTCGATCAGATCCCTTTGGATAAAATGTCGGTTTCCATGACAATGAACGGTGCGGTATTGCCCATTATGGCTTTTTATATTGCTGCAGCCCGCAAACAAGGCGTTTCTTTGGATAAACTTTCTGGTACCATCCAGAATGATATCTTAAAAGAGTTCATGGTGCGTAATACATACATATACCCACCATTACCTTCAATGAAAATTATTGGTGATATCTTTGATTACACCACTAAGAATATGCCAAAGTTCAACTCAATTTCTATCTCCGGTTATCACATGCAAGAAGCTGGTGCAACGGCCGATATTGAGTTGGCATATACATTGGCTGATGGAATGGAGTATATTAGAACGGGATTGAAATCCGGTTTAAAAATCGATGAATTCGCTCCTCGTTTGTCATTCTTCTGGGCGGTTGGTATGAATCACTTTATGGAAATCGCCAAAATGCGTGCCGCACGTATGCTATGGGCAAAGATCATAAAATCATTCAACCCAACAAATCCAAAGTCAATGGCATTGCGTACGCATAGTCAGACTTCAGGATGGAGTTTAAGTGAGCAAGATCCTTTCAACAACGTTGCCCGTACATGTATCGAAGCTATGGCTGCCGGATTGGGAGGAACACAATCCTTACATACAAACGCGTTGGATGAAGCTATTGCTTTACCGACCGATTTCTCTGCCCGTATTGCTCGTAATACACAGATTTATATCCAGGATGAAACGCAGATGACCAAAGCGGTCGATCCATGGGCCGGTTCTTACTATGTAGAGTACCTAACCCAGGAGATTGCCAAAAAAGCTTGGAAATTGATTGAAGAAGTTGAAGAACTGGGCGGAATGGCAAAAGCCATCGAGACCGGGGTACCTAAAATGCGTATCGAGGAAGCCTCGGCCCGTAAACAGGCCCGATTGGATTCTGGTCAGGATATCTTGGTAGGTGTGAATAAATTCAGGACCAAAGAGAAAGCCAATATCGAGATTCTTGAGGTTGATAACTCGGTCGTTCGTGATTCACAGATAGAGCGTCTTAAAAAACTACGTGCCAATAGGGATCAATCAGTTGTTGATGCCAATCTTGCCGCATTATCGAAATGTGCTGAGACAGGTAAAGGGAATTTATTGGAATTGGCCGTTGAGGCTGCCGAGAATTTTGCTACTTTAGGTGAGATTTCAGATGCTTTAGAGGTTCATTTTGGTCGTCATAAAGCAGATACTAGATTAATCAGTGGTGTATACAGTAAAGAAGTGGATAACGATAGTACTTTTGAAAAAGCACAAAAATTGGCCGATAAGTTTGCCGAAATTGAAGGTCGTCGCCCAAGGGTGATGATTGCTAAAATGGGGCAAGATGGCCATGATAGGGGAGCCAAGGTGGTTGCCTCTAGTTTTGCGGATTTAGGTTTTGATGTAGATATGGGCTCTTTGTTCCAAACTCCTGAGGAGGTTGCGAAACAGGCTGTTGAGAACGATGTTCACTTTGTAGGGGCTTCAAGTTTGGCTGCAGGGCACAAAACATTGATACCACAATTGATCGGTGAGTTGGAAAAACTTGGAAGACCTGATATCATGGTATTTGCAGGTGGAGTAATTCCCGAACAGGATTATGACTATTTATTGGAAAGGAAAGTAGCTGCCATATTCGGACCTGGTACCGTAATTTCCGAATCTGCCATTACAATAATGGAGAAATATTTAGAGCAATAAGGATTTGTTTCCTTAAGCGGTTTTTGTCAAGGTCTATCATTTACTAAGGCGAAAATTGCTCTCAAATAAAAAGAAACCACTATCTGATTTTTTATTGGATAGTGGTTTTATGATTCATGGATATGAACATTACTGATTAACTTTATCATTTTTTAACCCTAAAGTCATCCATCCAAATTATTTATGACGAAGCTTAGAACTTATATGAATTGGAGCAGTGGTAAAGATGCCGCTCTTGGGCTCCATTACCTCTTGCAGGACCCCGGATATAATGTTGAATGTATACTAACGACCGTAAATGCACATTTCAATCGGGTCAGCATGCATGGGTTAAGGATTGAAATGCTGGAACAACAAGTTAAGTCCATTGGCTTGCCAAGCCATAGGGTGGCGTTGCCAGAGAGTCCTTCAAATGGTGAATATGAAAAACTGATGGGCCAAAAGGTCGAAGAATTAAAAGCTGAGGGAATGGAATATGCTGGTTTTGGTGATATTTTCTTGGAAGACCTAAGGGTGTATCGTGAGCAACAACTAGCGCAAGTTGGTATTAAAACTGTCTTCCCGTTATGGAAAAAAGATACCACCCAATTGACCCAGGATTTCTTGGGCAAAGGTTTCAAGACCATTGTAGTCTGCGTGAACGCTGCCGTCTTGGACGAGTCGTTTGTCGGAAGGATCATCGATGAGGATTTTATAAACGATTTGCCCGAAGGGGTGGATCCTTGTGGTGAAAACGGCGAATTCCATACCTTTTGTTACGATGCTCCCTATTTTAAAAACCCAGTTCAATTCACTGTAGGGGAAAAAGTGTATCGGGAATATAAAAATGGGGAAACTACTAACGGTTTTTGGTTCTGTGATTTAATACCCTTGGAAACGAATGAATAAACACGAGGATAAAAATTGTCCAAGATGTAATACGGTCTTCGAATGTAAAGTGGGTTCCATATTACTATGTCAATGCACCATGGTAACGTTAAATGAGGAAGAACGTGCATATTTAAGGGAAAGGTATACCGATTGCCTTTGCGCTTCCTGTATGCAAGCAGTAAAGGTCGAGTACCATAACAACCTACTCCAGGAAAATATAGATAAGCTGTCGGGTAAGACTAAAAGGTAAATTTATTCGCCTCAAGCTATTGCGAAATCCCGAAGGGCTAAAAACATATGTTCGTCACTAGTGAAGCCTACAATGCTCTTTTTAATACCGATTCCCTACTATTAGAACAATTAGAACAATAGCCCTAAAATCTGAGTACAAATAATCAAAAGTACCATCGCTATAGGGTAGACCGTTGCGTAGGCTAAGGATGGTGCGTCTGTTTTGGTCATTGTATCAACAGCGGCTAACCCAGGGGTACTTGTCATTGATCCCGTAATGGTTCCTAATAAGGTCAAGGCGTTTATTTTGAAAAAGATACGGGCAACAATCGCGGCGAAAAGCATGGGTAGAAAAGTCATTAAACCACCGACCAAGAATAGTTTAATGCCATATTGTGAATAGGTCTCTACCAATGTGGCCCCTGCTTCAGTTCCCACAACAGCCAAGAAAAGCATTAGTCCGAACTGTCTCAGAAGTTGATTGGCATTGCCACTCATCATCCATAAAACATTCCCGGTTTTGCCTACACGGCCTAATATCATGGCAACAATCAGAACACCTCCTGTAAGACCTAGGTTAAAACTGAACGTATCCCCAAAATTGATGGAAACCCCTCCGACCAAAATACCGATGACGATACCCAATGCCAATGGAAAAAAATTGGTGTCGGAAAGTTCACTTTTATTATTCCCGATCAATTGCGATATCTGGGAAACATTGTCTTTTTCGCTAGAGATCATCAATTTGTCCCCGATCTGTAATTTTAGGGTTGAATTTGGTGATAAATCTATACCACTTCTTCGTATTCTGGTTATGGTGGCATTGAAATTTTCCCTCAAATTCAATTCCCCTAATGATTTATTCACCAATTCAGTTCGGGTCATCAAATAGGATTGGGATACATACTGCTCTCCAAAGGCGATTTCAACATCTGATTTTGGTCCAATCAATAATTCGACCCGTCTTAGCGATTCTTCGCTTCCTACGACCCGCACGTAATCGCCTTTGTGTAATACCGTATCTTTCTTAGGGGTAAAGGCCTTTCCGTCGTGCATAACCCTTGAAATAACCCCTTTGGTCATGGAGCGTACCCTAAGTTCCCCAATGGTTTTATTTATGGCCCCTTCGTGCTCTACAACGAAATTGGCCCTGGTAATGGTTTCGTAATGACTAAGTGCCTTCGCCTCATAGTCTTTTTCTTCTTTGGTAAGGTTTATTCTTAAAAATTTCGGGTACAGTTTAACGAACAGGATAACTCCGATGACCCCAAATGGGTAGGCAATACCATAACCGATAGATGCCAATGGTGAATGTGTTATATCGATTACCGTTGCCAAACCCGGTGTACTTGTAAGTGCGCCGGCCATTAAACCAATGGCGATGGATTTGTCTATATCCAAAACCACAATGGCAAGTAGGGCCAAAACGGCGGCGGATATAATTACTATGGTCGCCATGATCATCAAGTTCTTCCCGTCTTTTCTGAAAGAATCGAAAAATCCGGGACCGGCCTGCAAGCCTATGGTGTAGATAAACAATATCAATCCTATTTTTTGAAGGATATTCGGAAGTGAAACGCCAAGATGTCCAAAAAGAAGGGCGACGAATATAATGGCGGAAATATCCAATGATATCCCTTTTACTTTTATGTTTCCAATGATGAATCCGATACAAATGATCAAGAATAAAACGAGGTAGGTAGTGTCTAAAAAGTGCATGAAGGTTTATTTTGAAAAAATAAGTGACAAAAGTAAATTATTAAAAAGTTGCTGAAACTGACATTTGTTATATTTCCTAAAAAACTAAATCGTTAAAAATGCTATCGAATTCATAATTATGGCCTTTACACTGGGTCATCTGAAAAAGTACAACACCACCACACCATCACGAATTAACTTAAATACTACAGTGATAAGGCGGCATTGAATGCATCAAGAGCGGAGGAAACCGTCGCTGCATTTGGCTCCGAAGGCGCATCCCAAACCACGCCAGGGGCTTGTTTACCTTTGTTCATGGCCTTGTTCCATATGGCATTAGCATTCTTTTTGATAAATTGTTTATACATTTTTTTTGGGCTTTGTTCATTTAAGAACATAAGATGCCGCATAAAGACACCCTTGAACTGTTTGGAATCCGGACGGCATTTATCCGGTTCACATCTTTTCTCGACCAAGACCAAATCGCTATTCGTCATGTTTTTTACTGTTGCCTTGGCAAGGTCATGGGCGCTTTTTATATAATGCTTTTCGCCTGTTATCTTTTTTAGGTTTACCAAACCCGTCAGAACAACGCCCTGATTATAGGTCCAAACATTTTCTGTAATAGATTCCTTTCCGTTTTTAAACCGAATCCCATCTTGCATGTTCCCGTTGCTATTTATCAATTTCGATTTGATCATCCAATCCCAAATGGATATCGCCCAACGTAGCGCTGTTTTACCATTTACCTCTTTGGTACCGGCCAAATGCAATCTTGTGGCCAATGTTAGGGCAAGGCCATTACTGATAGATCCTTTGAACTCCAGTTCTTTTTTCCAATATAATCCACCGGTATCGCTCCATCCTGTAGTGATATCTTTAAAAATGATATTGGCCATATCTAAGTACTTTTGTTCCCCGGTGTACTCCCAAGCATCTAACCAAGCAAGTGCCCACCAACCTTCATCATCATAAAACTCGTTGATGTAATTCTTGCAGACCCATGCAGGTTTCGTTTCCGTGGCCTCAACCTCGAACTCCTTCGTCTTATTGAAAATATCCTCAATACTTTCCTTAAAATCGGTGTTTTTGGTCAACTTGGCATTATTGATAAGGGCAGTTAGGATGTTTGCGGCATTCCACCATGATGTGGTTTCCCAAAGACCGGTTTCCTCATTATGCCAATTATCTAAATAGCGCACTAATTCCTTTGATTGGTCTTCAATGGTTTCTTGGCCCAACGATAATTGAATTGCCGAGAGAAATACAAAAATAAATAGTATCGATTTCTTCATTGAAAACTAATTTTAATTCTTAGGTCGATAATAGAACCTTAAATGGAATTCTTGAATTCTTGGATAATATTTTGGGCGGCCTCTACAGGTGAGATTTTAGAGGAAATGATATCCTTTTCCAAGTCGGATAAATGATCGGCTATGTTTTTTGAGCCATAGAACAATTGTTTCAATTCCTCATTTATATTATTGTACATCCATTTAATTTGTTGATGGTTCCTGTTTTTTATGAAGTAACCGTTTTCATCAACCTGTTTTTTATACTTCGAGATTTCTTCCCAAACGGTATCTATACCGATATTCTTTATGGCAGAGGCTGTTGTAACAACCGGACTCCATCCGGATTCGGACAATGGGAAAATGTGCAAAGCGTTTTGGTATTGGCGTCTGGCCATTTCACTTTTCTTGATATTGTCCCCGTCGGCCTTGTTGATGACGACCATATCTGCCATCTCCATGATTCCTTTTTTAATGCCCTGGAGTTCATCACCTGCTCCGGATAACATCAGCAGCAAAAAGAAATCGGTCATACCGTGAACGGCAGTTTCGGATTGTCCTACGCCAACGGTCTCGATCAGTATAATATCGTAGCCCGCAGCTTCACAAAGTAACATGGATTCCCCTGTTTTATTGGCCACGCCCCCAAGGGTATCGCCGGTTGCAGAAGGTCGAATATAGGCATCTTCCATATTGGCAAGCTCTTCCATTCGGGTTTTGTCTCCAAGAATACTACCTTTTGAACGTTGACTACTTGGGTCAATGGACAGGATACCGACTTTATGCCCTTGGCCGATAAGATATTTGCCAAAGGCTTCGATAAAAGTACTTTTCCCAACTCCGGGAACCCCGGTAATACCGATTCGTATCGAATTTCCCGAATGGGGCAGTATCGCCTGTATGATTTCCTTGGCCAGTTTTTTATCGCTTTCTAAATTGCTTTCTACAATGGTGATGCCCCGGGATAGGATAACCCTGTCTCCCTTTAAAATACCATCAATATATTCTTTTGCAGTTAGTCTTCCCTTTGGTTTGTAGTTTGTCATGGAGTACTGGGTAAAATCGTGTTATCTCTTTTTAAACGAAAAAAACGCTCTGTTTTCCGTAAGGAAAATGAGGTGTTTCCTCAACAGGATTTAGCTTAAAAAATGAAAGTGACAAAGGTAGTCATAAAGGTAAAAGCACCATAATTAAGATTCATATTTATGAGTAGTGACATCTTGGTATTTTTAATATATCAATAATTTATATTTCAGATCATCAGAACGAAGATAAAAGAGGGTGTATTTTGTCAATAAATGATAAAATTCATTTTTTGTTTCTTTTTTTATAGTTATACTTGTTCATGTAATTCCTTTAGAAATATGTAAGCGTATTGAATGTCCAAAAAAATGAAATAAGATTTTAAAAGGCCATTGGCTTTTTCAAATATGAAGAGTGGGGGTTTGGATCGGTATTGGAAGCCCAAGAATAAATTTATGGTACCTATGGCCTGATTTTGAATAATAAAATAGATAATTCTAAACCGCACCGACTATGAATAAAAAATTCAAGGTAAACGTAAACCATGATATGTCTCTCAATATTATGGACCAAGATATTTCAAGTTTGGATGCCTTACCCACTTCAGAAACAACGTACCATATTTTAAAGGATAACAAACCGTTCCTTGCCGAAATCCTATCTTCGGATTTCAATAAGAAAAAATACACCATAAAGGTTAATACCAGCACCTATGAAACGGTCATTTCGGATGATCTAGATCTATTGATCAATGAAATGGGGTTCTCAACCGGTTCTACCAAGAATGTCGATGCCATACATGCCCCTATGCCAGGCCTTATCCTGGAAATAAATGTTTCCATTGGCCAGACCGTGAAGGAAGAAGATCCCTTGTTGATTTTGGAAGCCATGAAAATGGAAAATGTAATTGCGTCCCCGAGAACGGGAACCATAAAATCCATATCAATAAATAAAGGGGAAGCCGTAGAGAAAAAACAATTGTTGATAGAGTTTGAATAAGCTCCTTCTGAATTGATTCCAATCGATTACGACTTTAAATTGACACAAACGATAAATAGCGAATTACATCTGAAGAATATGGAAAAACAAAAAGTACAGATGAAAAAAATATTAGTTGCGAATAGGGGTGAAATTGCGATACGCGTCATGCGAACTGCCCAAAAAATGGGTATAAAGACGGTTGCGGTTTATTCTACGGCAGATAGGGATGCACCCCATGTGAAATTTGCAGATGAAGCCGCTTGTCTCGGGGAACCACAATCGAATAAATCCTATCTCGTAATTTCGAAGATCATTGAGGTTGCCAAAAAATTACATGTTGATGCCATTCACCCAGGATACGGATTCTTGAGTGAGAATGCTGAATTTGCTGAAGAAGTAGAGAAGAACAATATCATTTTTATAGGCCCCAAATCAAAGGCTATTAGGGTAATGGGAAGTAAGCTGGCGGCTAAGGAGGCCGTCAAAAAATATGATATTCCCATGGTTCCCGGCATTGATGAGGCGATAACCGATGTTAAAAAGGCCAAAACGATAGCCAAGGAAATCGGGTTCCCGATTTTAATAAAGGCTTCAGCCGGGGGCGGGGGTAAAGGCATGCGCATCGTAGAAAAGGAAAAAGACCTGGAGTCCCAAATGAACAGGGCCATTAGTGAGGCAACTTCGGCATTTGGTGATGGATCCGTATTCATTGAAAAGTATGTCAAATCCCCAAGACATATCGAAATCCAGGTAATGGCCGATAGTCATGGGAACATCCTTCATTTTTTTGAAAGGGAGTGCAGTATACAACGAAGGCACCAAAAAGTAATCGAAGAGGCCCCCTCATCCGTTCTTTCACCTGAACTTCGTAAAAAAATGGGAGAGGCGGCCATTAAAGTGGCAAAGGCCTGTGATTATTTGGGAGCAGGCACAGTTGAATTTCTGTTAGATGCCGACCATAACTTTTATTTCTTGGAAATGAATACAAGGCTTCAAGTAGAACATCCGGTAAGTGAACTTATTTCCGGTGTTGATCTGGTCGAATTACAGATTCGCGTTGCCCGAGGCGAAGCCCTTGAAATGAAACAGGAAGATCTTAAAATCAAAGGTCACGCACTTGAGCTTCGGGTGTATGCCGAGGATCCGTTGAATGATTTTTTACCTAGTATCGGAACATTGGAAACCTATAAGTTACCTACAGGTATTGGCGTTCGTGTTGATAATGGATTTGAAGAAGGTATGGCGGTGCCGATCTATTATGATCCTATGTTGTCCAAGTTGATCACCTATGCGGAAACCAGGGAGGAAGCCATCCAGAAAATGTTAAAGGCGATTAGTGATTATACCATAAGGGGCGTGCAAACAACCTTGCCATTTGGTAAATTCGTTTGTGAGCATGATGCCTTTCGTACCGGCAACTTTGATACCCATTTTGTAAAAGATCATTATTCTCCTGAAGTCCTCAAGGCCAAAACACATGAAGAAGCTAGAATTGCAGCGATCATCGCATTAAAGAAATACAGGGAAGACCAAAAAATCCTAAGAACCCCAAGACAATAAATTATGGATCCACGATTGAAAAAACTCGAAGAAAGAGAGGCTTTGGCACACAGAGGTGGTGGCAAACGGCGTATTGATAAACAACATGCCAAGAAAAAATTGACCGCTCGGGAACGTATCGATTATCTTTTAGATGAAGGGTCTTTCGAAGAAATGGGGGTTTTGGTCACACACCGATCCACTGATTTCGGTATGGAAAAGAAGCAGTATTTCGGTGATGGTGTCGTAACGGGTTATGGTACTATAAATGGGCGATTGGTTTATGTCTATGCCCAGGATTTTACCGTTTTTGGTGGGGCACTATCAGAAACGCATGCCGAGAAAATCTGTAAGGTAATGGACTTGGCCGTTAAAGTCGGCGCCCCGATTATTGGTTTAAACGACTCGGGAGGGGCACGGATACAAGAGGGTGTTCGTTCTTTAGGTGGTTATGCCGATATATTTTATAGAAATGTTCAGGCTTCGGGTGTAATTCCACAGCTTTCTGCCATAATGGGCCCTTGTGCCGGTGGGGCGGTTTATTCACCTGCAATGACCGATTTCACCTTAATGGTTGAGGAAACAAGTTATATGTTCGTAACAGGTCCTAATGTGGTGAAAACCGTTACCAATGAAGAGGTTACGTCTGAAGAGCTTGGTGGGGCGAATACCCATGCCTCTAAATCAGGGGTGGCCCATTGTACATCGGCCAATGATGTGGAATGTATGGAAGACCTTAAAAAGTTATTGGGGTATCTTCCACAGAACAATAAAGAAGTTTCGGAAAAATTGCCGTATGAATTGAAAGACGAGGTCAGGGAAGTGTTGAAGGACATTATTCCGGAAAACCCGAACAAGCCTTATGATATGCATGGGGTCATCAAAGGTATTATTGATGAGGATTCATTCTTTGAGATCCATAAGGATTTTGCAGAGAACATGATTGTGGGTTTTGCTAGGTTGGGAGGTAGGAGTATTGGTATTATTGCCAATCAACCTATGTTCTTGGCCGGTGTTTTAGGTGTGAAAAGCTCGATTAAAGCAGCTCGTTTCACCCGTTTTTGTGACGCTTTCAATATTCCGCTTTTAGTATTGGTTGATGTTCCTGGGTTTTTACCGGGAACCGATCAAGAATGGAATGGTATTATAGTTCACGGAGCAAAGTTATTGTATGCCTTGAGTGAAGCGACTGTGCCTAGGGTAACGGTAATTACCCGTAAAGCTTATGGTGGTGCGTATGATGTAATGAACTCCAAACATATTGGGGCAGATTTTAATTACGCTTGGCCAACAGCTGAAATAGCCGTCATGGGGGCCAAAGGGGCCAGTGAGATAATTTTTAAAAGGGAAATCACGGAAGCTGATGACCCAACCGCTAAATTAGCCGAAAAAGAAGCCGAATACGCTGAGAAGTTTGCACACCCATATCGTGCGGCAAGACGAGGATTTATCGATGAGGTCATTCGTCCTGAAAATACAAGGCGTAAATTGATAAAGACCTTTAGTATGTTAGAAGGGAAAGAGGTAGTAAAGCCCGACAGAAAGCATGGGAATATACCTTTATAAGCTTTTGAGGATGGATTATTGAATCTTCGTAAACCAATAAAGATATTCTTTCTTACAATGATTTGATTTTTTATTAATGAAAAATTAAAAGGGATATGGCTACCTTTGCCCGATGCAAGAGGAAAATGTAAAACCGAATTTTGAATTTGTAGCCTTAATGGCGGCATTGATGTCTATTGCCGCATTGGCGATAGATGCTTTGTTGCCGGCATTATCCGATATCGGTGTGGCCATAAATAGCCTGGATTCTACCGATCATCAATTACTGATTACCATGATTTTCTTAGGTTTGGGTATAGGTCAATTGTTTTTTGGGCCGTTATCCGACACATTTGGTAGAAAACCTATGGTTTATTTAGGGTTCAGTGTTTTTACACTCGCAAGTATCCTTTGTCTTTGGGCTCCTTCGTTGGAATGGATGATCGTTGGGCGAATATTCCAGGGTATAGGGCTATCTGCCGCTAGGACCATTAGTATCTCGATTATCAGGGATACTTATAAGGGTGATTATATGGCCAAGGTGATGTCGTTTGTAACCGCATTTTTCATTCTGGTCCCTGTTGTAGCTCCTGCTATTGGTAAGGGGGTTATGGGCTTTTTTGGCTGGCAGGCGATATTCTATTTGCAATTGATCCTTGCATTGGTTGTGTGTATATGGTTCTGGAAACGACAACCGGAAACCTTGCATCCCGAATATAAAATACCTTTTTCAAGTCATATTTTCGTAGATGGACTTAAGGAATTGGTTAAGTATAAAGAAACCTTGGCATTTACCATGATATCTGGTTTGATCACAGGTTCTTTTTTGGTGTATTTAAGTTCTTCACAACATATTTTCGAGGATATTTATGGATTAAAGGAGGCTTTTCCATTGATTTTCGCCGGTTTGTCGGTATCCATTGGTTTGTCAACTTTTTTAAACGGAACCCTTGTGTTGAAATTTGGAATGCGAAGACTTTCTTTGACCGCACTTTCCATATTCAGCAGTGTAGCATTGATATATGTACTATTGTTCTGGAATTCAGGAAACCCTGACGTAGCAATATTGATCGGGTTTCTTTCTTTACAGTTTTTCTGCTTGGGCTTTATGTGGGGGAATTTTCGTTCCATAGCCATGGAGCCAATTGGACATATAGCGGGAATAGGTGCTGCGATTACAGGTTTTATTTCTACTTTATTGTCCATTCCCATAGCGGCCTTTGTGGGCAGTTTTATCCAAAAATCGGTGTTACCCATGTTCATGGGTTTGGCGATTTGTGGAATGGTATCCCTTGCTATTTTTATATTGGTGAGGAGAAGGGCTTCAAGGCGAGCAAAGGTCATGGCCTAAATACATAAAAAACCGTTCAAAGGTTTGGCCTAAGAACGGTTTGGTCAGGTTGGTTTCTACCAGATTCTTATAAAACGTTATCCATGATTTCCTTTACAATTTCAGGATTCAATAGGGTACTGGTATCCCCTAGGTTGGAAGTGTCGTTACTCGCGATTTTACGTAAAATTCTTCTCATAATTTTACCACTTCGGGTTTTGGGCAATCCTGATACGAATTGAATTTTATCCAATTTGGCAATGGGGCCTATAAGTTCGGTAATCTGTTGGTTTATTTCATTACGAACGTTATCCCTGTCACGACTTTCCCCTGTTTCTTTCAAGATAACATAACCATAAAGTGCGTTTCCTTTAACATCATGTGGGAACCCTACAATGGCAGATTCAGCAACTGCTTGGTGCTCGTTTATCGCGTCTTCAATAGGTGCGGTACCTAAATTATGGCCAGAAACGATGATCACATCATCTACCCGACCTGTAATCCTATAATAGCCAACGGCATCCCTATTGGCGCCATCACCCGTAAAATACATGTCTTTGTAAGCCGAAAAGTAAGTATCCCGATAACGTTCATGATTGCCCCAAATAGTTCGTGCAATCGAAGGCCAGGGGAATTTAATACATAGGCGGCCTTCTACTTGGTTACCTTTAATTTCTTTGCCTTCCTCATCCATTAAGGCCGGTTGTATTCCTATAAAGGGTAATGTGGCGAATGTTGGTGTTGTCGGTGTAACATAAGGTATAGGGGAAATCATGATTCCACCCGTCTCGGTTTGCCACCAAGTATCTACGATCGGACTCTTTTTCTTACCTACATTATTGTTGTACCAATGCCAAGCTTCTTCATTTATCGGCTCTCCCACAGAACCTAAAACCTTTAATGAGGAAAGATCATATTTCTCCAAATAATCCAAATTTTCTTTGGCCAGGGCCCTAATAGCCGTAGGTGCGGTGTAAAACTGATTTACTTTATGTTTTTCCACCACTTCCCAAAAACGACCAAAATCGGGATAGGAGGGGACCCCTTCGAACATTATCGAAGTAGCCCCATTGGCCAATGGACCATAAACGATATAGGAATGGCCGGTAATCCAACCAATATCAGCAGTACACCAGTATACATCCTCTTCACGATATTGGAAAATGTTTTTGAACGTATATGCCGTATAAACCATATAACCACCACAAGTATGTACCATACCCTTGGGTTTGCCTGTGGACCCAGAGGTATAAAGAATAAAAAGGGGGTCTTCGGCATTCATGGTTTCAGCATCGCAATCTGCAGAGGCCTCTGCCATTAAGGGCGCTAGCCATTTGTCCCTACCCTCTATCATCTCAATATCACTTTTGGTCCGCTTGGCGACCAAGACGGTATTAACACCGGGACAATCTTCCAAAGCCTTATCCACGATTCCTTTTAGGTCGATTGATTTACTTCCTCTAAATGAACCATCGGATGTAATTACCATTTTACAATCGGAATCATTGATTCGCGTAGCTAGTGCATTTGATGAAAAACCTGCAAATACCACCGAGTGTATTGCCCCGATCCTTGCACAGGCCAAAACGGCATAGGTCAGTTCTGGTATCATCGGAAGATATATACAAACACGGTCACCTTTTTTAACGCCATTGGCCTTCAATACATTGGCCATTTTGCAAACCTTCTCAAATAATTGTCCGTAAGTAATATGCAAGGCTTCTTCCTTAGGGTCGTTAGGTTCAAAAAGGATGGCGGTTTTGTTTCTTCGTGTAGGTAAATGCCGGTCTATACAGTTTTCGGTAATATTGAGCTGTGCGCCTTGGAACCATTTTACTTCCGGTTTAGAGAAATCCCACTCTAGAACATTGTCCCATTTCTTTCGCCAAATAAAATGTTCTTCTGCGATTTCTTCCCAAAAGCCCTCGGGGTTACGCACAGATTTTCTATATACCTGATAATATTCTTCTAGATGTTTAATGTGATAATTACTCATTATTATTCGTTTTTTAGTTGGATTCTATTTTATGTGTTCTATATGCTTTTGATATTTCATCTATGATTAAGGGGTCATCAATCGTCGAAGGCACGCTATAATCCTCATTGTCTGCGATTCCTCGTAATAATTTACGTAGGATTTTCCCAGAGCGTGTTTTAGGCAATCTACTCACCAGGATAACCTGTTTCAAGGATGCTACGGGCCCAATTTGACTTCTGATTTCCTTTATAATTTCACTTTGGATGACCGATTCGGCAATTTCGTTTCCAGATTTGGTAACTGCCAAGGCCAATGGTATTTGACCTTTAAGGTCATCGTTGATCCCTATTACCGCGCACTCGGCCACTTGGGAATGTGAAGCGACTATTTCTTCCATTTCGGCGGTTGAGAGCCTATGTCCCGCAACGTTGATAACGTCATCGACCCGCCCGGTAATGAATACATAACCTTCCTCATCCTTATAACCTCCGTCACCCGAAAAGTAATACCCGGGGAAACGCTCTAGATAGCCAGCTTGGAATCTTTGGGGATTGCCCCATATGTTTCTCAAATTACCAGGGGGCAGTGGCAGTTTTACCACAACATAACCTTCTGAATTTGGTCCTAGAACTTCTCCGTCCTCGTTCAATATCTGAATATCATAACCACATACCGGAAAGGTTGCCGATCCCGGTTTTACCTTAGCCAATTCAACCCCGACCATATTTGCCAACATGGGCCAGCCCGATTCGGTCTGCCACCAATGGTCGATTACCGGGACCTTTAATTTGTCCTCTGTCCATTTCAAGGTAGAAACATCACAACGTTCACCGGCCAAAAACTGATATTTAAGGCTAGATAGATCATAATCGTTGATCATTTTTCCTTCAGGGTCTTCTTTCTTGATTGCTCTTATTGCTGTTGGGGCGGTAAACATCACTTTTACCTTATGCTCACTGATCACCCTCCAAAAAGTTGAGGCATCGGGCGTTCTTATAGGTTTTCCTTCGAAAAGAATTGTAGTGTTTCTATTTAATAATGGGCCGTAAACAATATAGCTGTGGCCAACCACCCAACCAACATCACTGGCTGCCCAATAAACATCACCAGGGTCTACACCATAGATATACTTCATTGAGAATTTCAAGGCTGTTGCATAGCCACCCGTATCACGGATTATCCCTTTAGGTGTCCCTGTCGTGCCGGATGTGTATAATATATAGGAAGGATGGTTCGATTCCACCTCAATCGGTTCGGCGGGACTTGCATTCTTAATCGCTTCCAAATAATCTATATCATATGGTTTTGCAGGAGTAGCGGCACCCAAATGTCTTTGAAAGAGGATTACCTTTTCGGGTTTATGGGAAGCCAATTCAATAGCTTTGTCAACATAAGGTTTATAGGGTATTATTCGGTCTATCTCAATACCGCTAGATGCCGTGATAATAACCTTGGGCGTACAATCATCTATTCTTATGGCCAACTCGTTTGGGGCAAAGCCTCCAAATACCACGGAATGGATGACACCTATTCGTGTACAGGCAAGCATGGCATATAGTGCTTGTGGAATCATGGGCATATATATGATGGCGGTATCCCCTTTTTTTAGTCCTAAATCCTTTAATGCCCCAGCTAGTTTGGAAACTTCTTTTTGCAGGCGATTATAGGTGATGATTTCTTTGGTGTTGGTTACCGGCGAATCATAAATTATGGCATTTTGCCTTCCAAAACCATCTTCAATATGTTTGTCTATGCATAAATAGCTGAGGTTTAATTTTCCGTCGACGAACCATTGGGGATAACCATTGTCGTCATTGGAAAGTATGTTTTTGGGGGTATGGTACCATTGCAGCTGATGGGCTTGTTCTTCCCAAAACCGTTCCGGATTTTCAATACTTTTTTTGTAGAATTCCTGATACTTCATGACTTGGTTTTTTTAGCATTGAAAAGTCCAAACCAATTGGGGTTAAGTACCTTAAGTTTAATAAGTACCCAAAGAATAACCACGAAACAAATTCCCATGACTATGGAGTTCATAGGACTGATTGCCGTTTCGCTTTCAAATTTAAAACGTAGATAAAGGGATACAACGGCATAGACACAGATAAGAATATCCGATGTCAAAGGATTAAGACGTAATTTCATTTTAACTTACATTAATTAGACAAAGGTGTTGTTTGCACACAAAACCAATTGTTAATTAAGAAGTTCTAGTATTTCTGAAACTATCTTTTTAATTGAAAAAGGCTTGGTCAAATACTTATCCGCCCCAAGTTTCAATCCTTTTTCAATATCTGAAATTTTATTTTTCGCGGTAAGGAACACAACTTTTGTGTTCTTTAAAGCTTCACTTTTTTTAATATGATCCAATGTTTGGTAACCATCTACATTGGGCATCATTATATCGAGTAATACCACATCGGGAATATTGTTTTTAAGTATTTGCATTGCCTCCCCACCGTCTCTTGCGATATAAACCTCAAAATCTTTTTTCTTGAAGGCGTATTCCAAAGTCATCACAATATTCGGCTCGTCATCGACTATCAATATTCTTTTCATTCCCAATAGTGCTTACAATTTAATTAAAAGGTAGCTTAAATCCAAAAGTTGTTCCAACTTTACTTCCTTTTTCTACCCAAATGCGGCCATGGTGTTTTTCAATGATTTGTTTGCTTATGGCCAGCCCCAATCCACTACCTTGGGGTTTTATCGTATTTTGGTTTTTAGATTGATAGAATTTATCGAATATATAGTTTATATCCTCATCGGGAATCCCTTTCCCGTTGTCCTTTACAAAAACTTCGATACAATCATTCCCTAATTTATAGTCCAACGTTATTATTCCTTTTTTTGGTTCGCAGAATTTGATTGAATTCGAAAGCAAATTGGTCAGGACCTGCAAAATACGATCCTCATCGTAAGGAAGTTCAAAATGAAAACGGTTTTTGTTTACTATTTCAATTTCCTTTTTCGCTGCGATATGCTGTGTATTACCGATTGCTTTTTTAAGGGTATCCTGAATGTTGCGTTTCTTTAAATTCAATTGTTCCCTGCCCGTGGAGAGTTTTTCAAAATCCAATATATTGTTGATCAATCGAGATAAACGATCGGAATCATCAACGATATTTTTCAGGAAAGTCTGTCTCATTTCAACCGGCATTTCGTCGTCATCATCCATCAGGAGTTCAGAGGCGGCCCTGATTCCTGTAATTGGCGTTTTCAATTCATGCGCCACGGTATCCAAAAACTCGTCTTTTTGTTTGTCTTTTACAATCAGTTCCTCATTGGCATCCTTGAGTTTTGCGGTCAAAAGAGTTAGCTCTGAAGATTTATCCTGTAAGGCTTTGTTACTGATAATGGTTTCTTTGGATTCTTCCAGGATTTTCAAAACCTCGGGAAGACTTATCTCTTGTTCCTTTACTACCCCTGCAATCAAGATTTTTGCAGATGCCCCACCAATGCTTCCGGTCAATAATTTCTCTGAAAAATTGATCAAACGGGCATCGGCCATTTGTGTATCGCTAGGGATATCATATTTTCTAAAGAAGATCTGTAGGGCACGTTGGGTCCTTGCTTCCCCTAAAAATTTGGTCAATACGTTTTTTATGTCGGCCACATAGGCTTCCCCTTTCCAAACCAAGGCGCTATCCTGAAGCGAGGAATAGTTCTTGCTATCGACGAACATTTCAGCGTAATTACGTTCCCTGTAATGTCCTTTGAAAGCCAATGAAATAATCAGGTAACATAAGATGTTGGCCGTTAAACTCCAGAAAAAAGCATGGGCGGGCGGACTCAGGAAATCAATGCCGAATAGGGCATAGGGCTTTAATGCGGAGATTCCGAATAACCCAAATTCCGTAAATTCACTACTACCCGTAAATGCCTCTATCGTAAATGGCAGGATCAACGTATATGCAGAAATTAAAAAGCCTAGGATTATACCCAATATCGAAGCTAAGGAAGAACCACGGTTCCAATATAGGCCAATGAAAAAAGAAGGCGCTAATTGGGCTACGATAACGAAAGAAATCAGCCCGATGGAATACAAAGAAAGTTCTATGGAAAAGTTATTGTAAAAAAAATAGGCAAGTATGATTACCGTAAAAATAGATATGCGTCTTATGTTTTTGATGTAGATGGCATTTTCTTCCGGTTTTGCCTTGATAAATTTTTCCAAGAAACCATATGGGATAATCAGGTTGTTACTGATCATTTTTGATAAAGCCAAGGTAGATACCACAACCATGGAAATTACTGCCGATAACCCCCCGAGAAATACCAATAAAGCCAAAAAAGTATGATTACTGTTCAATGGGAGTAATAGTGCATAGTATTCCGGATTGGCTGTTTCTTCCAAAGTCAATTTACCGGCCCAAGCAATAAAGATCACGAATACGTTAAAGAGCAATAGATAGAGAGGGAACAACCAAATGGCTTTTTTTAAGTGTTTTTCCCTAGTGTTTTCCAATACGGAAACCTGAAATTGTCTAGGTAATAAAAATATCGCAGTAAAGGATAGCAATATCATAAACCCCCAATCAATACCTCCTTCCAAGCCTGAAAGTTTAACTAAATTGTTGAAATCGGGCGTTATTGAAACCTTGTCGTATATGTCTTGTGTGCCATCGAAAAGATAATAGGTGACGTATGCACCAATAATTAAAAAGAAAGTAAGTTTTAAGAGCGATTCAAAAGCCACCGTAGTTACGATTCCCTTATGTTTTTCTGAAGCATCTGTTGCCTGAGTGCCAAAAAATGTGGCGAAAATCGCCAATATCAAAGCAATGTAAAAGGTAGAGTCGTCAAAAATACTTGCGGTGATGCCATGGGTTTCATTCGTCATTATTGCAAATGATTCTGCTACCGCCTTCAATTGCAATGAAATATATGGAACAGTGGCCGTAATACATAAAACGGTTATTAAAGCCCCCAAAAATCGGTTGTTCGCATATCTAAGAGAAATAAAATCCGCAATGGATGATACTTTATGTTGTTTGGAAATCCGAATGATTTTACGAAGTACGATGATCCATAAAGGTACTGCTATGGCCGGACCCAGATATATCGGTAAAAAGCCTACGCCAGAACTTGCCGCCGTGCCAATACTGCCATAGTACGTCCAGGCGGAGCAATATACTGCAAGGGACAAGGTGTAGATATAAGGGTTGTTTACCCATTTACTTTTAGCGTTCTTTTCAGCAATAAAGGCAATGTAGAAAAGTACTGCCAAGTAACACAAGATGATAATGATCAAGAAATAGTTATTCATAATATCTTTTTAGAACTATATAAGATATGATGATGGAGAGAATCCAGACCGTAAAAACATAGAAATAGAATAAGGGAATGCCAAAAATGGCGCCGTCTAAATTAAAAACCAAGACTATAGGAATGTTCAATACCAATAAAAGGGCTATGGATACAATGACCAATTTCTGTTCGTGGCGTTTTTTCATTTTATGGGGCTGTAATAATAAATATATGAAAAAAGCAGTACTCCAGAATGAAGTACCGCTTTTTATAATAATCAACTAACTATTTTAATGGGAACTTGCATCACCAGCTCCACTAGGTATTCTAATACTTTCAACCATTTCCTGTACATTTTCCGGTGGTGGAGGGGTCATTCTTGAGACCACCACTGAAACGATTACATTGATGATCATGGCAATGGTTCCAAATCCTTCTGGAGAGGTTCCAAACCACCATTCACTTGCGGGTCTTGCATCCATGACACCGATCAATCCCGTTTTGTACCGAATCATATAGAACAGCATTAATGTGATACCTACGATCATACCGGCAATGGCCCCTTTACTATTCATTCTTTTATCGAAAATCCCTAAGATGATAGCAGGGAAGAATGAGGCTGCCGCGAGACCAAATGCCAAGGCGACAACCGCTGCGACAAAGCCGGGCGGATAAATACCGAAAAGACCTGCGATAACGATAGCAACCAAAATTGCGATACGGGCCGCCATTAACTCCCCTTTTTCAGAGATGTTCGGGTTAATCTGTTTTTTGATCAAATCATGTGAAATCGATGTTGATATTACAAGTAGTAATCCTGCAGCAGTTGATAAAGCTGCGGCCAAGCCACCTGCGGCCACTAGGGCTATTACCCAGTTTGGTAAATTGGCTATTTCAGGATTGGCCAATACCATGATGTCCCTATCTACATAAAGTTCATTGGAAGAACTGTTGGCATTTGAAATAAGACGTTCGCCATTGGCTCCACGGGCATCTGTGAAGGCAGGTTTTTTACCTTCTAGGGCACTGCCGGCAACATATTGTATTTTTCCGTCATTATTCTTATCAGCCCAAGCGATCAGACCTGTATCTTCCCAATTTTTGAACCATTGGGGAATTTCTGAATAAGATTTATTATCTACCGTTTCGATCAAGTTGGTTCTGGCAAAAACCGCAATGGCCGGTGCCGTTGTATAAAGTATGGCGATGAACAGTAAAGCCAATCCGGCAGATTTACGTGCATCTTTAACTTTAGGTACGGTAAAGAAACGTACGATAACATGTGGTAATCCTGCGGTACCTGCCATTAGGGCAAGTGTAATGGCAAAAACATCCCAGGTTGATTTTGTCCCACTGGTGTATTCGTTAAATCCTAATTGGGTATGAAGGGTATCCAACTTATCCAGTAGAAAAGTACCTCCTTCGACCTTGCCACCCATTCCCAGTTGAGGAATTGGGTTACCCGTCATTTGCATAGAGATGAAAAATGCCGGTACCATAAAGGCAAAAATCAGCACGCAGTATTGTGCTACCTGAGTATAGGTAATCCCTTTCATTCCACCTAAGAAAGCAAAAACAAGAACTACGGCCATACCTATGATTACTCCGATATTAATATCGACCTGTAAGAATTGTGAAAATACGATTCCCACACCCCGCATCTGACCGGCAACGTATGTAAACGAAACGATCAATGCACAAATAACAGCTACTGTACGGGCCGTATTGGAATAATATCGATCACCGATAAAATCAGGTACGGTAAATTTTCCGAATTTTCGAAGATAGGGTGCAAGGAGTAGGGCAAGAAGCACGTATCCTCCGGTCCATCCCATTAGGTAAACCGATCCATCATAACCAGCAAAGGAAATGATACCGGCCATAGAGATGAACGATGCGGCACTCATCCAGTCGGCTGCCGTAGCCATACCATTTGCCAATGGGGAAACCCCACCACCGGCCACATAGAATTCTTTAGTAGATCCGGCCCTTGCCCATATGGCAATTCCGAAATACAGGGCGAAAGTAATCCCAACTAAAATCCAAGTCCATAATTGAACACTCATAATTTTTATTTTTTTGGTTAGTGAATGGATTACTCGTCGTAACCGTATTTTTTATCTAGTTTGTTCATCAATCTTACGTAAACGAAAATCAGTATCACGAAGACATAGATAGAACCTTGTTGTGCAAACCAGAATCCCAGTTTGAATCCGCCTAAACGAAACTCATTTAGGGCTTCCCTGAATAGTATTCCTGCGCCGTACGATACCGCGAACCATATAGAAAGCAGTATGATCAGATACTTTAGGTTTTCTTTCCAATAGGCGGTGGCCTTTTTTTGTTTTTCACTCATAGTTGTTGGTTTTTTATAGGTAAATCATTGCTTGAAGGGTAATGGCCCCTGTGTCAGTATCACCAAACTTTTGGTTTTTGTATTCCAGTGTTAATTTGGAGTTATGACCGTTTAAATAGGCGTTTGCCCCAATACCAAAAACATTTCTGTTATCGTCAGTGGCGTCATAGCTGTTAGAAGCAAATGACACATAAGGTTGATATCTGGTTTTTGTTTTATCACCGGCAAAAACGTAGCCTAAGTGCGAGTACAGCATGCTTCCCGTTCCATAAGCGCTAAATAGGTAATCCCTGCCATAGTCGTTGCTCTGGTATGTGGCGTAAGCCGTCAGTGCGCTACCGTCATCCCCTAATGGGGTGTCGTAAAAGGCATCGATTCCGAATATGCTAACATCTTCTTTTTCCAGATTTCCAACGGCATCCGCGATTACCGATCCGCCAGGATGTAGAAAAAATCCGGCTCCAATGTTAAATACCTTTTTGGTACCTAAGTACGAACCTACCTTAAAAGGAAGGAAATTCGATTCTTGGTCCAAGAAATTAAAATCAAAATAACCGGCATATGCCTTACCGGAGTCTTTTGAACCCAGTAATCTTTTGCCAGCGTAAACCGCGGCACCGTTTGCTTCGGGCGTGCGGGTGTCGAGACCGTTGGTAATCGCATCATTTATGGCGACCCTGTATTGTAACTTGCCGAATTTACCTTTGGCGAAAACACCAATATGCCTGGCAAATTGATCGGTAAGGCCTAAGGTTGACCACGACTGGCGATTATTGTCCAGCGTCATAAAGTTCAAGGTACTCTGATTGTTCAACCTTGATATCCCATTGAAATAATGTAAACCACCACCAACAACATGGTCCTCACCAACATTGTATTGTGCCCAAACATCATGGAAGAACAGTTGGGAGCCTTCGCCTTTTCCTGTCGGTGACAAAGTTCCGCTATTTAGGCTGTTAAGCCCGAAATGGGTAAGGATCATGAATTTTTTGTTGATCTGGGCGAACATCAGAACACGGGCCCTTCTGAGGTTGAAACTCGTGCTGCTCGTATTGTCCGGTGCATCGGAGTTGTATGTGCCTTGTACTTGGGCCCATGAAATGACACGAAGGTATTTATTGCCTTCTTCATCTAGTTTCACTTTAAGGCCACCATTATAATCGGGTGACCCTTGTGAATGCATTAACTGAAAGGTACAGAATAGCCCTGCCAGGAGTAAAGCATGTTTCTTCATAAAGTTAGGAGTTAAGTTAGTAACAAATTGGTTTTGTGTGCTTTGCTAAACTCCTCAAAAGAAAGTGTTAAATAAAAAACAATATATATAAATGGTAATTAAGTATAGCTAATTTCTAAATCGCTCCCATTTAATGAGCATGAACTTGTCGCCCAGTTCGGTAACCACGACCCCAGCACCTGAAAGATTGTCGGTATCCTGAAAATAGTGCGAAAGTTCAACTGCATTCAATATTTTATAGGTTGGGTGGTAGTCGGGATTATAGGGTCTTTTGATGTTATATTTCTTAACCCAGTTTAATATACTTACATGTGAAATACCTAAAATACGTTCAATTTCTCGATAGGACAGACCTTCTAGATATAATTGCAATGCCTTGTTTACATAATACTGGTCTATGCTTTTGCCTATTTTGTTGACCGAGAAGAAATAATTACACGCTTTGCATTTGTAGCGTTGCCTATCTTTAATGATTCCACTTTTCACAAACTTCTCGGATCCGCAATTGGGACAGCTGTTTATTTTCATATATATAAAATTAGCATAAATATATTAATTTAGCAAAATATATAAATAATGCCGATATTTTCACTTGATTATTTACCGTATTATTGGATAACTAATAAAGCTTTGTACCTATTAAGGCCATCTCACTATTTCAAATTTTAAATGAAGATGATAATTCTTTGATTGTGAGTGAATTTCATTGATTATCTTTAAGATGTGAAAAATACCATTGCAGAACGTATTTACGATTTTTTAAAGGACTTTCCTCCTTTCAATACCTTGGATAATGCCCAGTTGATGACCATTTGCGAGCAGGTCAAAGTCGGTTATTATGAAGTTGGGGATTATATTTTCAAGGAAAATGAAAGCTTGCATGATGCTTTCTATGTCGTAAAAGATGGTGCTGTGGGTATTTTTCGGGGATTGGATGTTCTTGTTGATGAATGTGATGAAGGGGATATATTCGGATTAAGGGCGCTAATTCGCCAGAGTAATTATAGATTGAGTGCCAAAGCTATTGAAGAGTGTATCGTATATGCCATATCATCGGACTTGTTGGATGAATTCATAACCAGCAATATTGAAGCGAATAAGTTTATCATGGCGAGCTTTGCTTCCAATACCTTGGACCGATATTCGGATAAAGATAGAGCAGGATTATATTCCACCGAAGGTGAGTTTGATAAGGAAACTGGCCACTTGGCTTTTATTCAGAATGTTACCTACAAAAAAACACCAGTGACTTGTCCGCCGAATACCCAGATCGGGAATGCGGCACTGACCATGACCGCAAAAAAAGTGGGTTCCATAATCATTACTAAGGAAAACAGACCCATAGGGATAATCACCGATAAGGATCTACGAACCAAAATAGCTACAGGTAAATTCGCTATCTCAGATATAGTAACTAGTATTATGAGCTTCCCGGTTATAACCATAGCAGAAAATGTATCGATAGCTGAGGCCCAAATAACAATGTTGCGCAATAAAATAACGCACCTCTGCATCACAAAAAATGGGACACCCCATTCCGAGTTGGTAGGTGTGCTTTCTGAACATGATATCGTTGTTGCCCAAAGTAATAATCCTTCTTTCTTGATCAAGGAGGTAAAACGCGCCGAAACTGCTGAAAAACTCCGTGATATTCGAATGAAAGCCCAAGGATTGATGAAGCGGTACCTGGATCAGCATATCCCAATAGGCTTCGTTTCAAAAATTGTATCCGCGATTAATGAGGCCATTACCCAAAAAGCGATTTCATTAAGTATAGATGAAATGCAAGGTCAACCTCCTGTAGCTTTTTCTTGGCTTTCACTGGGTAGTCAGGGTAGGGCCGAGCAATTGTTGTTGACCGATCAGGACAATGCACTAGTATATGCAGATGTAGCTTTGGAAGATGAGGCGAAAACCAAGGCCTATTTTCTAAAATTGGCCCAACTGGTTACTATAAAATTGAATATCGTAGGATTCGAGTTTTGTCCTGCGCAGATGATGGCGAGTAATCCGAAATGGTGTTTGTCGCTCTCCGAATGGAATAATCAATTCAATGATTGGGTTACCAAACCTGATGAAGACAAGATAATGCTCTGCACCATTTTCTTTGATTATGAAAAGGCTTATGGGGATTCGGCTTTAGTTGAACAGATGTCGGAAAGCATTTTTAACTCAATAGATAGGTATACCATATTTTTAAATTTCCTAGCTCTGAATGCCATAAAGAATCCGCCACCATTAAGTTTTTTCAGACAGTTCTTGGTAGAGTCCAGCGGAGAGCATAAGGATCTTTTCGATATTAAGGCTAGGGCTATGATGCCTTTGGTAGATTCGGCTAGGCTCCTGGTTCTTTCAAAAAACATCAAGGATCATAACAATACGATTGAGAGGTTTAAAAAACTTGCCGAATTAGAACCACAGAATGGGGATGTTTATAACGCTTGTATAGACGCTTTCAAGATCCTATTACGTTTTAGGACGGTTGAGGGACTTAAGCAGGGTGATTCAGGAAGGTTTATAGATTTAAATTCGCTCAGTAAGGCCAATCGCCTAAAATTGAAAGGATGTTTTGGTTCTATAAAAGATATTCAGGAATTGATAAAAGTACGTTTTAACCTTGCTCAAATGATGTAAATGTTCAGTAATATTTTTAATAGGGATACACCGGTTTTTTGGAAGGATTATGCACGTCATTTCAAAGATAAAACGTCAGCGGATTTGGATAAGGTTCGTTTTGTGGTCTTCGATACGGAGACTACAGGCCTCGATATTGGAAGAGATCGTATTTTGTCTATTGGGGCCGTTGCTATCAATAACTTAAAGATAGATGTAGGGGATTCTTTGGAAGTGTATGTGAAGCAGGAGATTTTCAATCCCGAGACCGTGGGTATTCATGGAATCTTAAAAGAGGGCAATGTTCCGAAATTAAACGAACAAGAGGCGATAAAAATCTTTTTGGGTTATATTGAAAATGCTGTTTTGGTGGCTCATCATGCAGCTTTTGATATTGCGATGATCAATATAGCATTAGATAGAATGGGGCTTCCAAAGCTCAAGAATAAAGTGCTCGACACTGGAATCGTTTTTAAGAAAACAGATTTTTGCAAAGACAGGGAAGAACACTTTTCCTTAGATCGTTTATGTTCACTTTTCAATCTAAAAAAACATGATAGGCATACGGCGGCCGGTGATGCTTTCTTGACGGCAATGGTATTCTTGAAGGTAGTTGCGAATCTATCTAAGAATAGAATCCTGGTTTTAGGTGATCTTTTTTTTAATTGGGATCGCAGGGGGTTGTTATAATGGGCGTAGTTTAATTTGGCCAATATAGGACACCACAGGAAGAGTCCCTTTTGGCCCCAGTGACCGAACAGAGTACATTGATTTCACGTTCCATGCGTAAAACACCCATTAACGCGAACACTAAGGCTTCCTTATTCTCTATTAATTCCTTCGAAGGTACCACAACGTTGACTTGTTCACCTAATTTTGACTTTAATGTTGACACAAGAAAGTCGTTTAAAGCGCCACCACCAGTAACCAATAAGCTGGCCGGTGATGTACTCTTAACCGCTAGGACCTGTATGGCAATCTGTTCGCATAGGTGATGAACTGAGGTGTGCAAAAGATTTTCGATACTATCCTTAGTGGCTTCGACAATGGGGACTACTTCTTCTGTAAACCATTCATATCCTGTGGATTTGGGATATGGTAATCGGTAATATTCCAGGTTGTTCAATGCCTCAAGCATTTGATCGTTGAGTTTTCCACTTTTCGCTAAAGCTCCTCCTTTGTCATAATTCAAATCTATTTTTTGTGTAATATGGTTTAGGATCATATTGGCCAAACCAATATCATAAGCGATGCGTTGACCGTTTTTTTCAAAAGAGATATTACTGATACCACCAAGGTTCAAACAGAAATCATATTCCCCGAACAATAATCGATCACCTATGGGCACAAGAGGGGCTCCCTGGCCTCCCAATGCAACATCATTGGTTCTAAAGTCACATACTACTTTGTGATGGCAAGTATTGGCAAGATGCTGGCCAGACCCTGTTTGATAGGTGAGTCCGTTCATTGGTTGATGATGTGTCGTATGCCCATGGCTCGCTATGAAATCTACCTGCAGGTCATTTTCTAGAATGAAAGTATTTACTTCTTTACCAAGCCATTCACCATAGGTATTGTTTAAGATCAAGAGGGAATCGGCAGAAAGGTGGATCGAATCTTTTAAGTTATCCTTCATTTCAGGAGAATAAGAAACACTCTTGCTATTCATTATTTTATACTCCCAACGATCCAAAGTCTTTGTGAAATGGCAATAAGTGAGGTCAAGTCCGTCCAAAGAAGTGCCCGACATAAGTCCTATGACCTTGTATGTTTTCATAATGAAGATGCTTTTGTAGTTTGTTAAGTATCAAAAATACCGAAAGGTAATGTGTTTCACTCTTAAATATTAAAACCAAATGATACATTTTTTGCATTTGTTTATATGAAATTTGCAAAAATCTATTTTTAGTTCAATTTAAATTATTATTCTGCTGTTTTTACCTATTCATTTTTATCAAAAATGTTTAATTTTAGGATTATGAATTTTTAAAGCCATTTGTTTTTAAAGTAGAAATCTGAAATACCAAGATAGTAGTTTGGCAATTTTCATTTGCTACTTTAATTAGATGGTTCCTAGTATAAATTGATTCACTGTTTAATTAACCAATTATAAAGTATTACAATATGAGTAAGACGAAGAAAGAGAACACTTTATCACGCCGAGATTTTGTCGGCAAAACCTTGGCTGCCTCAGCTGCGTTTACGATTGTACCGTCGTATGCTGTCAGTGGACTTGGCCATGTAGCACCGAGTGATAAATTGAATATTGCAGGTATTGGTGTAGGAGGTATGGGACTAGCCAATTTAAAGAATTTGGAAAGCCAAAATATTGTAGGACTTTGTGATGTTGATTGGAAATATGCCAAAGGCGCTTTTGATAGATATCCAAACGCCAAAAAATATTGGGATTGGCGTAAGATGTTCGATGAAATGGCGGATCAGATAGATGGGGTCGTAATTGCCACTGCGGATCATACGCATGCCGTTATAGCTGCTAATGCGATGACAATGGGTAAACATGTTTATTTGCAGAAACCATTGACCCATTCCGTTTATGAGTCCAGATTATTGACAAAATTGGCCGATAAGCATAAAGTAGCTACCCAAATGGGTAACCAAGGTGCCTCAGGTGCCGGTGTTGCCGAAACTTGTGAGATTTTATGGAGTGGTGCCATTGGGGATGTAACCAAAGTTGAATCATTTACTGATAGGCCTATTTGGCCACAAGGACTGAATACTCCTGAAAAAGGGGATTGGGTACCTGATACATTGAATTGGGACTTGTTTACGGGTCCTGCAAAAATGCGTCCCTTTAATGAAGTATACCATCCATGGAACTGGAGAGGATGGTGGGATTACGGTACAGGTGCGCTAGGAGATATGGCATGCCATATCTTACATCCTGTATTTGAAGGATTGAAATTAGGGTACCCGACCAAGGTGCAAGCGAGTTCCTCATTGTTATTGAACGATTCGGCTCCCGTGTCACAAGCTGTAAAACTTACTTTCCCATCAAGGGGCAGAAAAGGTAAAATGAAGTTGGGAGAAGTAGATGTAAGCTGGTACGATGGTGGTATTAAACCTATGTTGCCCGATAATTGGCCATCAGGTAAAAACCCGAATAAAAGTGGTGGTGGAACCTTCTTCTATGGAACTAAGGATATTCTTCACGTAGGTTGCTATGGTGTTGAGCCAGAATTGTTGTCAGGTAAAAAAATATCAGCTCCTAAAACAGAACGTAGGGTTGAGGATGAATTAGGTTTAAGCTGGAATTCCGGAGCCCATGAAATGGATTGGGTACGTGCTTGTAAAGAAAGTGCCGAAAACAGAAAACCATGTACATCCGACTTTGCTGAGGCAGGTCCTTTTAATGAGATGGTAGTAATGGGAGTATTGGCCGTGCGTTTACAGGCATTGAACAAAACACTTGAATGGGATGGTGAAAACATGAAATTCACCAATATCGGTTCAAATGAGGAAATCAAGACCGTTATCAAAGACGGATTCAAAATTCACGATGGTCACCCAACCTTTAACAAAGATTGGACAGATCCTATGAATGCGAATGCCTACGCCGAGGAATTGGTTAAACATACCTATAGGGATGGTTGGTCATTGCCAGATATGCCAAAATAGAATTGTAAAAAGCGATATATCAAAGTTTAAAAATACAGAACCAGCCTTTATGGGCCGGTTCTGTTCTTAAAATCAATAAATAGATACCAATGAGAAAAATAAGTTTAGTTTTTATTTTCGGATTGATTATGCTCCCAATACTCAATAGTTGCAAGGAGAAAAAAGCAGAACAAAAAGAAGAAGCGGCAACCGAAGCTGAAATGGTTAAGGAAACCGTTGAAGAGGCCCCTATGAATGGACTCACCGAAGCACAAAAAGCCGAAGGCTGGGTTATGCTTTTCGATGGCAAGACCTCCGAAGGATGGCGCGGTTATAAAAAAGACCACTTTCCAGAAGGATGGGAAATCGTTGATGGCACGTTGCATATGATCGGCTCTGGACGGGGCGAGGCAGGTTCAAAAGATGGAGGTGATATTATTTTCGATAAGAAGTTCCAAAACTTTACACTTAGTTTGGAATGGAAAATTTCTGAAGGAGGAAATTCAGGTATCTTCTACCTAGGGGAAGAAGAGTTGGATTATATCTGGAAAACAGCTCCTGAAATGCAGGTTTTGGATAATGAGCGGCACCCTGATGCTAAATTAGGCAAAGATGGAAATCGCATGGCGGGGTCGTTATATGATTTGATTCCTGCAAAACCTCAGAATGCCAAGCCTGCTGGTGAATGGAATACCGTGGAACTTACCGTGTTTAAAGGTACCGTTATCCATAATCAAAATGGTGAGAACGTAGTTGAGTATCATTTATGGACTCCAGAATGGAAGGAGATGGTTGCAGGTAGTAAATTCCCTGCATTGAATCCTGATTGGGCCGAAGTACCTTCAAAAGGATATATTGGTCTTCAAGATCATGGCGATGATGTATGGTTCCGTAATATAAAGATCAAGGAATTGTAATAAAGTAATAATTATAATCGAAGCCCCATACTATCATTTTAGGATTTTATGGGGCTTTTTGTTGTTATAGGTTCGCCAATCGGCATGACCTTTATTTTAGATGAACGGGAAGTTCGCCCTTGGCAGCTAGTTTGCCCAAAAAATGGGTGGCAGCTACCTTTTGGAAGGTATTGAAGTTTTGGTAGGCCATAATCACCGCATTGGCATTTTTGTAATCAAAAAGTTCCAGAGCATAAGGGTTGCCAAAAAAATAAAGAACAACATTTTTTGTATGGATCATTTTGTTGAACAAGTCTATTTCAGTTTTTGAAAAACCAAAATCATGGATTGGTTTAGCTTGTGGAGGTACAATGGCCATAAGAAGGTTTTCTTCTTTTTTGGTCAATTCCCCAATTTTTTCAAGAGAAGTGTCTAAGAAAGAATGCATATGAAAACTATTCTCCTTGGTAATCATTTGGAAAAACGGGTTTTCACTTATCATGGTATTTGTAAAACCAATGAAGCCCTTTTCCCGAAAAGAGGTTATGTCATTTTCAGTGCCTTGTACAAGGGTAAGACTAGATTTCGCTATTTTTTCATTAAGTGATTCGGGTGTACTAAGTAAGGAAGATGTTTCGGGTTCATTTCGGATAGCTTTTTCTTTCAAAGACCAAACTCGAGCAAACGATTCTTCTATTTGCCGATTGGTGGCTTTTTTCAAAATCATTTCCATTCCGGCTTCAACCTCTTCTGCAAAACAAAGAATATCGTTTCCGGCATCAAAGGCCAACCACTCCAATTCACCTTGTATAGGGTAGTTTTTAGAAACGGCATGCATGTTCAGGGCGTCGGATATCACAACGCCTTCAAAACCAAGTTCATCCCGTAAAATACCTTTGATCATGTCCTTTGAAATGCTCGAAGGTATTTCTTTTCCGTTGGATAGCGCAGGTACACAAAGATGCCCTACCATCACGGAATCAATCCCTTCATTTATCAGTTTCTTAAACGGAAATAATTCATTGTCGAGTAACTCTTCCTTCGTTTTTTTTATGATAGGAAGTCCTAAATGGGAATCTGTGGCAGTGTCTCCATGACCAGGAAAATGTTTTATACTGGCGAGAACACCTTCACTTTGCATACCACTTATATACGCGGATGCTTTCTGGGCTACATTAATTTTATCCTCACCAAATGACCGATAACCGATAACCGGATTTTTCGGATTGTTGTTGATGTCCAAAACAGGGGCTAAATTATAATGAATACCTGCTTGTTTGCAATCATAGGCAATGTTCTTTCCCACTTGATATACAAGTTCGTTATTGTCCTTGATTGCTCCCAGAGTTAGCGCATATGGGTACTGAGGGGTGTTTTCAATCCGCATGGCCAAGCCCCATTCGGCATCAATGGCAATAAGTAACCTATGCTTGGATTTGTTTTGGTAACGTTGTATAAGTTTTTGTAGTGTTTCAAAACTTTGCTCATTGTAAACAATCTTTTTTTTACCTTCAAAATTGGTGGCCGCACTTGCCCTACTATGGAAAAAACAAAGCCCTCCGATATGATTTTCGCTTATGAGTCGTTCCAAGATTTTTATTTCTTCTTCTGAATCATTAATGAACGCAGCGGGCATGAACAGTTGCCCAATTTTCTCAATAGGGGTCAATTCTTGGGCTGCTAATTCGTATGGAAGCAATTTATGCATCGGTGTTTTTTGTTTTTTTGCCGAAATCGGCAGGGTAGGTAATGAATTTCAATAAGAATAAAGCAGGTAAAGAGGCTATGACGACCCAGATAAAAAAGCCCCCGTAACCCAGCCATTGTTGAATATATCCACTGATCATTCCGGGTAACATCATTCCCAGGGCCATGAACCCTGTAGCTATGGCATAATGCGATGTTTTGGATTTGCCCTCGGCAATGTATATCAGATACATTAAAAACGCGGCAAAGCCAAAGCCATAACCGAACTTCTCAAAGATTACCGTGGTCGTTACTGCTACTATACTGGTGGTTTTGGTAAAGGCGAGTATTGCATAAAGAATATTGGGTATGTTAAGCGATAGGACCATGGGTAACATCCATTTTTTCAGTCCGTCCCTTGATATTAAGATTCCGCCTAAAATTCCCCCTAATGATAAGAATATGACTCCAACCGTTCCGAAAATAGTTCCCAATTGTTCGGTTGAATATCCGAGCCCTCCTTTTTCCAAAGGATCCAATAAAAATGGTGAGACCATCTTTACAAGTTGTGACTCACCCAACCTATAGGTTAAGATAAAGGTCAATGCGATGCCAATATTTGGTTTGTTAAAGAAAGATGCGAAGACTTCCCAAAACCCTTTCGGTTTCTGTTTGGCAATGGCCTCTGAGGATTCGTATTTGGGTGTAACGAAAAAGTTTGATACGGTCAAGGCTAACATCAGAAAGGCCGTTGCCGTCATGGTAATGCTCCAAGCTTTCGTATTGTCCCCGTATTTCTGTTCTAAAAAACCAGCAAGGATTACAATCAATCCTTCACCGGTAACCATTGCCAAACGATAGAATGTGCTTCTGATACCGACAAAAAAGGATTGTTTTTTTTCCGTAAGACCTAACATGTAATATCCGTCTGATGCAATATCATTGGTCGCGGAAGCAAAAGCTGCCATCCAAAAGCACGCTAAGGTGGTCATAAAGAACATTTGGGTCGTTAGGCTTAAACCCACACCCAATAGGGCTATTGAAATAACGAGTTGCATGGCCAAAAACCAATTCCGTTTTGTGCTTTTTAGGTCTATAAAAGGGCTCCAAAGTGGTTTTAGAACCCATGGGAGGTACAATAAACTGGTGTACAGTCCTATATCTTCATTGCTTACCCCTAGTTTTTTGTACATGATTACAGATACGGTCACCACCAACACATAAGGTAGTCCTTGGGTAAAATAGAGCAGGGGGATCCAAGCCCAGGCCCGTTTGTCTTTTTGTATCATTTAGTTAGTTTCTGTTGGTTTAAAGGTAAGTTGATAGGGGTACTTTCATGACCGAATTTATCTATGAACGTAATTGCGATTCTTTTTTGGTCGTTTAGTATTATGAATGGGATTGATATACTCTTGCCGTTATCGATACTTGTTTTTAAAAGCAATTTTTTCATGGGATATAGGTCTTTCGTCTTTTTTCCTGTTCGGTAAATCATTGCATAACGATATGGCTCGGTGTTTTTAAATTGGAGTACGTGGTTTACATTTTTAGTCTCCCAAGATTCCAGTTGCACTCTTTGTCTATGTAATTCGGGTTCCAAAGGAGAGGTTGGCGGTAGGGATGGGGAGTGGTAAATTTTCTTTTTTAGGGTTTCTACAACATCAGGATTGTTTTCCATAAGGCTTTTGGCACTAAAGAATACGTTGCCCTCAACTGCTGGGGTCTTTCTAGCTAATTTTAATTGGTTGGGAAGTTCTTTTTTATTGTCCCAAGCTTTGTCGCTGTTGTTTCGGACTTTATAGGCTCCATTTCCAATATATAGATTGGTGTTGGTGCTGTTTTCTGCCCACCAGTCCACAATTTTGGTATGGGACGCTACAGGAAGATCCATACTCCAATATACTTGGGGAACAATATAATCTATCCATCCATTTTCCATCCAAGTAAGAGGGTCTGCGTAAAGGTCCTCGTAAGTGGTTTGCCCTGCTTGGGTATCGGAACCCCTTGGATCCGTGCTTTTGTTTTTCCATACTCCGAATGGGCTAATGCCGAATTGTACCCAGGGTTTGTCCTGTTTTATGGTCTTGTGCATATTCATGACTAAGGAGTCGATGTTGCTGCGTCTCCAATCATCTAATGATTGGTTTGGTAGGGCATTTGACGTATAGGTGGCCGAATCTTTGAAAATTTCATCTTTGATTTTATACGGATAAAAATAATCATCGAAATGAACGGCGTCAATGTCATAATTGGTGACCAGTTCGTTCATTATGGAGACCATTCTTTTTCGAACTTCAGGAAGGCCTGGGTCATAGTAATATTTTTTACCGTATTTGATCATCCATTCCGGGTGAAGGTTAAAATCATGGGTAGGACTCAGAATATCGGTTTTAAGGTCAAAAGTAGCCCTATACGGATTTAGCCATGCATGAAACTCCATTCCCCTGTTGTGTGATTCCTTGATCATCCAATCTAGGTAATCAAAATCGTTTTTTGGGGCTACCCCTTCCTTTGCGGTCAAAAACCTGGACCAGGGAGCATATTTTGATTCATAAAAAGCATCTCCGGCCGTTCGTACTTGAACGATTATGGCATTGAAATTAAGGTCTTGGTAAAATTGGAGGATGTTTAAGAAATCTTTTTTTTGTTTTTCTATGGAATCTGAACCGCTCTTTGGCCAATCGATATTGACTACTGTCGCTACCCAAACGCCCCTGAATTCTGTCCTCGGTTGGGGAAAAGGTTTAAAAACAGAGCAAGAAGCAAAAAAAAGGATGCTTAGTAATAAACTGGTTTTTTTGATCATTGTAATTGTAAAGAAGGCCTATTTTAAAATAAAAATAGGCCTTTAAAATGTATTAAGAGGTGTAATTAATCTAATTTATAACGCACGAATGCTTCCATGGCCGCATAATCTGCCAAGCCTAATGCTTTGTATTTGGCAGCGGTGTTTCGGTTGCGTTCCTCGGCGCGCATCCAAAACTCCCTTGAATCATCCCCTTGGAACATTGCTCCGTCTTTTTGTGATTGATGGCAGAAAATCGCGTATCGTTTTTTCAAAACCTGATCTGGACTCATCGGTACGGCCATTTCTATTTCGTTGATATCCCATTCGTGCCATGCTCCCCTATATAGCCATAACCAACAGTCTTTCATGAATGGTTCGGGTTTAAGGCGTTTTAGGGTTTCGAAAAGCGCGTCCAAACAAACCTTATGGGTGCCATGTGGATCGGCTAAATCGCCAGCTGCATAAATCTGATGTGGTTTTATATCATTTATAAGGTCTGCCATGATATCGATATCGGCATTTGAAAGGTTGTTTTTCTTAATTGTACCAGTTTCGTAAAAGGGTAAGTTCAAGAAGTGTACATGGGAATCTTCCAATCCTAAGTAACGGGTTGCTGCGTAGGATTCCGCTCTACGTATAGCGCCTTTCAATGACCTCACCTCCGCGACATCAAAACTGTTCTCGTCCTTGTTCAATAGGGTGTCAATTATACTTTGGGATTCGGTCGAAGGGGTTATGGTATTCGATATTTCGGCAAACTTCAATGCTTCTGTGTCAGAAACGGCTATATTGCCCGATGTTTGGTAGGCTACGTGTACATCGTGCCCCTGTTCGATCAAACGGTCAAATGTGCCTCCCATTGATATAACATCATCATCTGGATGAGGGCTGAATATGATGATACGTTTTTTGGCAGGTTCCGCGCGTTCCGGCCTGCTGGTGTCATCGGCATTGGGTTTGCCACCTGGCCACCCCGTAATGGTATGTTGAAGCTTGTTGAACATTTTAATATTCAAGTCGTAGGAGTCTTCCAAGGATAAAAGATCGGACATACCGTTGTCATTATAATCCTTATCGGTTAAGCTTAGGATAGATTTTTCAGTTTTACCGCATAACCATACGATTGCTTTAGCGGTAAGACTATCTGTCCATTCACATGGTCCAACTAACCATGGCGTCTTATTCCGTGTCAATTCGCTACCTGCACCTTTATCCAATACAAACGTTACATTATCATGTTCTTGAAGATAGGTGGCAGGTACTTGTGAGGAAATCTTGCCTTCAATGGTTTGTTTAATGATTCTCGCTTTATTGTCACCCCAACCAAGTAGAACGATTCTTTTGGCGTTCCGCACTGTTGCGATCCCCATTGTGATTGCTTTTCTGGGAACGTTGTCAATACCTAAAAAGGCTGGTGCGGCATCTACTCTTGTGATGTGGTCAAGGGTTATGACGCGGGTCCCTGAATTGAAATGTGACCCTGGTTCATTAAAACCTATGTGCCCTGTCCTTCCGATACCCAATAGTTGAAAGTCAAGTCCACCGTTATCCTTTATTTTCTTTTCGTAAGCCAGGCAAAAGTCTACCACTTCTTCTTGCGGAAGGCTACCGTCCGGGATATTGATGCTTTCAGCAGGAATGTCTATGTGGTTGAACAAGTGTTCGTGCATAAAGTAATAATAACTTTGCATGTTCGACTTGTCCATGGGTAGGTACTCATCCAGATTAAAGGTAATTACATTGGAAAAACTTAAACCTTCTTCCCGGTGCATTCGCACTAATTCCTCATAAACCTTGATAGGGGATGAGCCTGTAGCAAGGCCAAGGACACAGTTTTCTCCTAATGCCTGTTTCTTGCGAATCAGATCTGATATTTCCCTAGCGACCTGAATGGAGCCTTCATTGGAATCTTCGAAAATTACATTATGAATTTTTTCAAAACGTGTTTCCTCAAATTGACCTACGGGTTTGTAGCTGATGTCTTTTGCTGTTTTTTCTAAAAGTGTGCTCATTTGACTGTTCTTGAATATGATTGAGCTACAAATATAAAGTATTTTAAAACAAATTGCTGTTTTTTGCTGTTTTAATTGCAGTAAATTGCATTATAATATAATTTATAGGGGTTTTGTTTAAAAAAAAGGAATAAAACTGCAATTAAATTCTTTTATTATCTTTGAAGGATTAAAATAAACGGTTATGCTTAAGGAAGAGCGACATCAGGCCATATTGTCCCAAGTTGAATTACATAATAGGGTGCTACTTACCGATATTGCCGAGAAATTGGACGTATCAATTGACACGGCACGAAGGGATGTTAAAGAATTGGATCAAGAGAACAAATTGCGAAAAGTACATGGTGGTGCCATATCCCTTGGTTTTACTACCAGTAGTACTAGGAATACCAATATATATGCGTTGCCACAAAAAATAACCATTGCGGAAAAAGCGGCAACTTTGCTGAAAAATGATGCGGTCATATTTATTGATGGTGGTACAACTTGTATGGAGTTCGCAAGGATAATTCCTTTGCATTTAAAATTGACCTGCTTTACCATGAGTTTGCCAGTGGCGATGGAGCTGACCACAAAACCGAAGGTCGATGTTATCTTCATTGGGGGTAAAATTTCCAAAGAGTCACAAATTGCCATCGGGGCCAATGCTACCCATGCCCTATCAGAAATAAAAGTGGATTATGGTTTTATCGGTACGGGGTATGTTGATGCCTCGGACGGGTTGACAGATTTTGATTGGGACGTTGTACAAGTTAAAAAAGCAATTATGAAGGCCTCGAAAAAAACAATACTTTTGTGTATATCAAAAAAATTGAATTCGAGACATCGATATAAAACCTGTGATATGACAGCGGTTGACACCATGATCACGGAGTTATCACCGGATGATGATCAACTTAAACTTTTTCGGAACAACAACGTACACCTGATATAATTTTTATGGACTATAAAAAGATTACTGAAACCCCCTCCAATTACGATCAATTGGAGAAGATGGGTACTTCCACTATTTTAGAGAGTATTAACAATGAAGATCAAAAGGTGGCTCTAGCCGTGGCCGAGGTTATTCCGAACATAACAAAGTTGGTCGATGCCTTAGCGGAACGTTTTGATAAAGGTGGACGTTTATTCTATATTGGAGCAGGTACTAGTGGGCGTCTCGGAATTTTGGATGCTTCTGAAATACCGCCAACTTTCGGAATGCCCCACTCCCGGGTAATCGGATTGATTGCCGGTGGGGATACTGCGATTAGAAAAGCTGTTGAAAATGCGGAAGACGATGTAAACCAGGCTTGGTTGGATCTAAAAGAGTTCAATGTTTGTGAAAATGATGTGATCGTGGGTATTGCAGCATCTGGAACAACCCCTTATGTAATCGGTGGACTTCAGGCGGCTAAAGAGCATGGTTTGTTAACTGGTGGCATTACGAACAATCCTGGTTCCCCTTTAGCTGTGGTATCGGATATCCCTATAGAGGTAAATGTTGGACCTGAATTCGTTACCGGTAGTACGCGAATGAAAAGTGGGACCTCCCAAAAATTGGTACTTAATATGATAACCACTGCCTTGATGATCAAAATCGGCCGTGTTAAGGGAAATAAAATGGTGAATATGCAATTGACCAATACAAAATTGGTCGACCGTGGAACCCGTTACTTGGTCGAAGGTTTAGGTATAGACTATGACGAGGCGGAACAATTGCTTAAAAAACATGGTTCAGTCAAAAAGGCCTTGGATGCGGTAAGACCATAGGGACTATTATTCGGTAATAGCCTCCACTTCCTTAATTGTAACCATTTCGTTTGTTGAATTGCCCCATGAATTCATGATATAGTTCATGACATCGGCAATTTCCCCGTCATCCAATCCCATGGGGGCCATGGTGTTATTGTATGTTTCACCGTTTACGATGAGCTCCCCTTCCTGTCCGAATTTCACACCTTTGATACTTGCAGTTCTTTGCTGTTTTAAATAATCCGATTTTGCCAAAGGAGGAAAAACAAAAGGAATACCTTCTCCTGCAGGCATATGGCAAGCCACGCAGAAGTCGTTATATATTTCACTTCCCCTTACCATACTGGATTGTAATTCAGGTTCTTGTGCATTGGTGTAGAATACGCCAATTAAAAAAAATAAGATGGTCAATAGTCTTAATTTCATGTGTGGGGGATTACTGTTTTGGGATTAATTTATAAATTCCTTTGCCTTCTATGGCCACATAAATGATTCCATCGGGACCTTGACGAACATCGCGGACCCGGCCCATGTTCTCCAACAACTTTTCCCTGTTCGTGACCTTTGTTCCATCCAAGGTCAAACGTTCCAGATATTGAAAAGACAGGGATCCTACCAATAAACTACCTTTCCAATCTTTATACTTGTCAGAAGTTACAAAGGCCATTCCACTGGGGGCTATGGAAGGAACCCAATAGTGAATGGGTTGTTTCATGCCTTCCATTTCGGTTTTATCGGTAATGGGCGTTCCGCTATAATTGATTCCGTATGTAACCAAAGGCCAACCATAATTGGCACCTTTTTCAATAATATTGATCTCGTCACCACCTCTAGGCCCATGTTCATGATCCCAGATTTCCCCTGTATCAGGATGTTTTACCAGTCCTTGTGGATTTCGGTGCCCATAACTGTAAATAGCCGTTTTAGCACCTTCTTCATTGATGAAAGGATTGTCTTCGGGTACGCTTCCATCATCATTCAACCTATATATTTTGCCCCCATCCCTGGTTATATCTTGCGGATTTTCGTCCCTTGCACCTCGTTCGCCTATAGAGAAATATAAATATCCTTCATTATCAAATGCTATACGTGATCCAAAATGTTGTCCTTTAGTGGTATTTGGACCAGCTTTATAAAGTAACTCATTGTCATACAATTTGTTATCTTTTAGTTTTGCCCTCATTAAAGCAGTATGTCCTCCTTTTTCGTTTCCTTCTTCAGAAGCATAGGTTATGTACAACCAACCATTGGTTTCATAATCGGGATGTAAACATATATCCATTAAACCTCCTTGGCCTCTAACATATACTTTGGGAACATTTGCTATATAGTTTTTTTTCCCTTCTTGAAAGTGAATCAAATCCCCGGATTTTTCCGTAATGAGCATGTTGCCATCAGGAAGAAACGCCATGCCCCATGGTATTTGGAGTCCATCGACGAATAGCTCTGCTGTAAAAGGAATGCTATTTGGTGTATTTGCCTTATTTTCAGGCTCCTGGGCGCAAGAAAAATTTAGCGTTATAACGAATAAATAGAGGTATGTAATACTATTCTTCATATTTTGACGTTAAAATTAAATATTATATGAAAGGCTATCAGCCCTAAAGATAAATAGAATTATATAAGTTTAAATAAATACGCTAAAGAATATACTTGCACCCCAATCCAAGCATATTCTTGCCATAACTGACTTAACCTATGTTTCCAAAAAGCCCAAGGCATATACTTTATGCCATATTGCTGTTGCTATTCTCTGCGGTTTGCACTTCGGCTATTGCAAATTATGACTACAATTTTGTAGTTGGGATTTCGGAAGTCCTCGAGAAGGTTGTTTCTACGGAAGAACGTAGCTCGGAGACTGAAGTTTCCAAAACGTCCAAAACGTCAAATGTTTTAGAAGAACAAAAATCATTGAACGTTTCATCACCGATGCCCATGTTCACCACCATAATCCAAGGTGCCGATGAAGAAGTTGCATGTACGAATGATGGTAGTACTATTGCGCGTTTCAATCTTTGTGGTGATTCCGATGATAGGGTTGTTTCCTTGTCAGGAGCTCCTTTTGGTTCTGTGTCATGGGAAATATTAGGAGGTTCTTGTTCTGCCGATATTAATGAGGATTGTCCCGAAACGGAAAATTCTTGTTATACTCAGGTTAGTACTGCACAGAACTTTACTATTGATGCTAGTACTGTTTCTTCAACTACAGGAGGTGAATTCAGGGTAAGGGTCAATGGATCAGGACCCTATTATTATTTTAAGGTTAAGAAAAGTACCATTACCCAGACCTTTGTAAAGCAAGATTATATCTGTGACGTACCGGGAAGAATACAGATAACCAATCTTTCCAGTGCATATGAGTTCAGTATTGATAGCGGAAGTGGATATGGCCCTTGGCAAGGTCCTATTTTTACCGATTTAACTCCTGGAACGTATGTGGTTAAGGCAAGATTGCAGAATACACCGAATACTTGTGAATATCCTTACACACCTATAGTTATAGAAGAACGCAATATTGATATCGGGGTGACTTTCGTCGATGCCCAATGCTATGGGGAAACAGGTTCTATTGAGGTAACGGTCAATGATGTACCCGGACCATATATTTACACCTTGTTGGATGCGAGTGGGGTAGTCCAAGAGTACACAGCTCCAATTTCTGATAATCCTTATACTTTTTCAGCGGTAGGTTTTGGTACTTATACCGTTCAAGTAGAAACACAACAATGTTATGGAGATGTACTAAATGGGATAGACCCGCCACAAGAAAGTTTAGATGATTTTGGAAACCCGATAATAATAGGTGATGGTTTAATTGCTCTTGATGCCTCAACAGAGGTACATAGTAGTTTTGGGTGTACTATTGCCCCTAATGTCATTTCAGATGTTGATGTTACGATCAATACCTCCGGTGGAGCCGCACCATATACTTTTACGGTAAATGGGGGAGCCGCACAACCGGCATTTGGTGATGCCATGACCAATACGGGATCAACGACATATACGGTAACTTCAGCCGGTTCATATGATATAGTGATTACCGATAGTAATGGTTGTTCCATTACGGCTTCGGCCAGTGTGGAAACGCTGCTACCGCCATCGGTAACAGCAACGGGAACAGATGGTACATGCTCCAATGGTGGAGCGAAAATTAATTTTAATGTCACTGATGCAAGAGGATATAATCTATCTTATAGGGTCAGTAGTTCGGATGCATGGGAGACAACTCCTGAAATATCAGTTTCAGCATCGCCTTCAGGTACACTTTATGACGAGATAGAAGTGCATTATGAACAAGGAGGATTTGAATGTACCCTGCCCTTATCGGATGTAACAGTTTCAAGTGTAGGGGTGATTTCCGGTTCAGCGACCAAAATTACAGATCGTACCTGTGATGGTAGTGGAGGAACTAATGGAGGTCAAATAGATTTTGTTGGGCCTTTTACCGGAGGCTCTGGTAGTGGGTATGTTTTTAGTATCGACGGGCTAAACTTTACGGGTACTACATCGTATGCTAATTTATCACCGGGAACCTATACGCCAATGATAGAGGACGGGGGCGGATGCCGATTGGAATTAACGCCAATAACAATTTTGGATGTTGATCCACCAACGGATCTCGATTTTGCCCAAAGCAATATCAATTGTTCTTTGGGATCTTCCGATGTACAGTTGACTGCTACGGCCAATGCGGCAATAGCCAATTATTCGGTTATAAGTCCTAGCGTTATCGACAATGGGGCTAGTGATACCTTCGTAGGTCTGAGTACCAGTACCTCTTATATATTCCAGATAACCGACGTTAACGGATGTACCTATACAGAAGGGTTTACACCAGCAGTAATAAGTTCTATCCGGGCAAGGGTTAAATCTGGAGGGGATTTAAATGTCTGTAATGGGGCCACTGATGGAACCGGAACATTTTTAATCGATGGTTTTGCGAATAACTATACATATGATATCAATAGTGGATTGTTTTCAGGAGGTCCACAGAGCGATGGTGAGGTTGTATTGCCACTTTCGGGAGCGGGGACATATACCATTACAGTTACTGATGCGGATACAGGTTGTACCGATACGGCTTCATTTGATATTCAAGAGGCTTCACCTATAGACTTAAGTACCAGTGTGGTAACGGCCATGACCTGTGCCAATGGTAATTTAGGTCGTGTGGTTGCTAATGCCACTGGGGGTTGGGGTACTTATAGGTATACCTTGCTTTATCCTGATGGAAGTACTACCGTGGGACCTAAATCGGGTAGGACATTTAGTAACCTTAGCCAAGGAACGGACCCATTGGATCCTTCAGATGTATATACCTTAACAGTTGAAGATTCAGAAGGTTGTACAGATACCTTTACTTTTGATCTTGAACCTTTAAACGCTCCAACTATAAGTTTGGATAACGCTGCTTCCGATTTTTGTTACGACCCTAGTTTTGGTGCAACTGCAACAGTAACATCAACAGCTGGTACGGCACCTTTAAGTGGTCATCAGTATCGTATTAATGGGGGAGCGCTACAAGCTAGTCCAACATTTACAGGGCTAACCCCGGGGAATTATACTATTGAGGTTGTTGATGGTAATAATTGTAGTGATGATCTTTCTATAACCATTGAGCCACAGTTGCGTGTTTCTACGAGTATTGAAACTGAAATCCCATGTGGAGGAACCCCTGGAACAATAAGGGTAAGTGTAACAGGGGGGTATACCTCAGGGTTGGGAACCAAACAGTATCAAGTGAGTGCTGATAACGGGGCTACTTGGGGGGCATTGACCACATTTACATCCAATAGTTTCTTATACGATACTACTTTAGACGGAGACTATATATTCCGCATTTTCGATGAAAATACGACCAATAGTGCTTGTTCTGCGGAGTCAGCACCAATATATTTAGCACCGCCGGCTTCTTTGGATCCACCAACAATAGAAACTTTTGATGTAAGTTGTGGGGGTGCTATCGATAATGGTAGGGTAGTCATCACCCCGGATGCCACTAGTGGGGTACCTCCTTATCTAATTAATTTTGATAATCGAGGATTTGGTTCCCAAAGTGCTTTTTCGGATTTGGCCGTAGGTACATATGATGTGGAAATACAGGATGCAAGAGGATGTTTGTATACAGGTACCATTGACATTAACAACGATCCTACGCCAGTACCCAATGCTATGGTTACAGAAATACCTGCTACCTGTTCACTAAGTGCAGTCAGTGGTGGTATTGAAATTACCAATGTTATAGACGGTACAGAAAATTTCAGTTTTGTCATAGAAGATAGCTTTGGTAATTTTATTACTAGGGAAGATGATGTGGCTCGATCTTCGTTGCCATACGCGATAACCGATACAGCCTTGATACCAGGCGATTATAGGGTAATTACTGTGGATGCCAACGGTTGTACCGATTTAGATTTAGTAACCATAACGACCAATGAGGTGGTGATTACGCCTATTCCTCCTCCAATACCTGTTATTTGTGATGATAGTGGCTTTACCTATGCCGTAAGTGTTAGTGGTGGATCAGGCTCTTATGAAATAAAATTGGAGCATCAACCGGCGTACTACCCATTAAACAATACGCCAGCTGTAAACGATCATACATTCAGTAATTCGACTGATGGTATTCAATATGGTGTTACATATACTGTGATGGTGACTGATACAGGAACTGGATGTATTTATGAACAGGAGATTCCTCCGATTGAAGGTCCATCTACCCTAGAGGTGACGGCTACAGCAAATCCAGCTGCGTGTTACCCAAGTACCGATGGTCAGATTTTGTATGAAATCACAGGATTTATTGTTGGGGATATTTTACAGATTGAATTGTTGAACGAACAGGACGGCTCACGAATTACCTTAGAGTCCTCTGTTACTACTTCGGCGACCCCACATACCGGAAGTTATAATGCACCTTATGGGGATTATCAGATTATTGTTGAGAATTTAACAGATACTTGCGTCGATGCAGTTGCAGTTACCATAGATCAAAATCTACCAGCTATTGATATATTAAATACGACCCCTGCGAATTGTAATTCCGATGGATCCATTACCGTACAAGGTAGGGGAGGTGATGGTATTTCCTATAGCTTTGCTTTTATGCCGCAGGGTGATGTACCTATTGCTAGTGATTATGGTTCAGCAACCACTTTCTTTGGGCCTGCAGGGGACTATGACGTTTATGTAAAAGATTTTAGTGGTTGTAGCTCTTTTGCAATAGCGAGTATTATTCCTACTGATACTCCTCCTGTTATCACTACAACGGTTGTTAATCAATGTGATTTTACATCCACGGCTTTTGATATTACGGTAAGTGTACCGGATACGATAGATACACCGTTATTTAGTTTGGGCGGAGAGGAGCATTATGGTGTATTGAATGGAAGTGTTTATGAATGGACCTATGTTGTTTCCACCCCCGGTGATTATGTTGTAGGTGTGGTCGATGCCAACGGGTGTACCTCACAGGCTACGGCACATGTTTACGAATTTTTATCGGCTTCAGGAAGTTTTACGACCGATACTACTTGTAATGATGGGGATGGGGAAATAACTATACAGACTACGGGGGGTAGTGGTGATTTTACTTTTGAGCTAACAGGATTTGATTATAATTCGAACCCGGTTTCTATAACTCAATCAAATGATCCCTTGGTTACAAGAAATACTGTATTTACTGGTTTGTTTCCAGGTGACTATTCAGTTACCGTAGTTGATGATATAATGTTCGATGGTTCAATATTTTGTTTTTTTGATATCCCGATTATCCATTTGGATGCAGCTGTTACTCCTGTAATAGAATCAACCAATTTACATGATATCACTTGTTTTGGGGATAATGATGGTAGTATCGATATTGTCTTGCAAGCTGGTACTGATGCAGACGGACCTATAAGTTATGAATTGGTCGACTTTGTAAGTAGAACTACGATAGCAACGAACAATTCAGGGTCTTTTACGAATTTGGGTCCTGGCAACTACGAGGTAATCGTGACCTCTGCCAGAAATTGTGAGGCCCTCTCAGGAGATTTGGAGATTACCGAACCGGATGATTTTGTCATTACGGCAACAGCGCCACCTTTTGCATGTGAAACAGGTGCCAATAGATATAGCTCTACTACGATTACCGTAACGGTAGATCCTTCAAACCCGGGAACTGTAGGTAGTGGCTATCAATATAGTATTACGGGGTATTCGGATTTTCAATCATCAAATTCTTTTGAAATCGTTGATAATGGTTCTCCCCAAAATATTACTGTTTATGCCATTGATGGCAATGGTTGTCAAACCTTTTTTGATTTACCGACTTTGGCTACACCAGATGATATTACTTCAACGATTATTGATGTAGATGCCTTGAACTGTAGGGATGATGAACGAGTACGTATCCAAGTAGTGGGCACGACCGATTTCACGGTAAGTGCTGTTTCAGTAGCTCCTATTACTCCAGTGACAAATTCTGCAGGCAATGATTATGTAGATATGTACTTGCCTGCTGCTGGGGACTATATTTTTGAGGTTACCGACAATATAGGAGGGTGTACATATCCAATGCCCGTACATACTGTCGTAGAGCCAACTAGTCCTACGGTTGTTATAAGTGAGGCTAAAGCGATAACTTGTTTCAATCCGGGCAATGACGGTGAATTGTCTATAGAAGTTACGGATTATATAGGTTCCTATACTTATAATGTCTACAGTGCCAGCGATACAGGAAAAACCACGGTATTAACAACGGGTAGTTTTGATACGGCCAATAATCCAGAGACCATAACCGGTTTAACAGGCGGTAATTTCTTTGTTGAGGTTATTTCAGATGATGTACCCTATTGTTCTAGTGACAGTAATGTTGCTACGATAAGAACACCGAACGGGGAATTGGAGGTGACCGCTATAGAGGTCGGTAATACAGGATGTAATGATGATACAGGTATTATAGAGGCAACTGGTCAAGGTGGCTGGGATGGTTCCCCTTATGAGTACAGACTTCTGGTAAGTTCTGACGGAGGGGCAACATATGCCACAGAGGTTGTACCATTTTCGAACAGTAGCAGATTTGAAAACTTACCAAGTGGTGATTACCAAATTGAAATCCAAGATGTAGAAGGTTGTACAGATACGTTTGAAATTAATTTGGCCCCGGTTCCACAGATTAATGCTGGTATTCGTGAACCATTGGCTTTACAATGTCCAGGGGGTAACAATGCCGTATTGGAAGCGTATGATACATCATCGGGAGATGCAGTAACCGCAATCGCCGGTGCTACGGGAGGATATCCCGGAGCTGGATATAACTATCAATTGTTATACCTTAACAGTAATGATAATACCGATATAGTATCTACAAGCGGATTGCAGAATACACCTACTTTCATTGGGGCAACCGGTGGTTTCATTAGTGAAGGCTGGTATGCCATAGAAGTATCTTCCAGTTTTGATTGTACATTCGTCACGGAGCCTTATTATGTGGATCCACCACCGGCCGTACAGCCTAAATTGGTGCAGACTGGAGTTCCTGGTTGTGGTGGTATGGGAGAAATACGACTAACCATAGAAAACCCTGATCCATTGTTTACTTACGAATATGTTCGTATTGAGAATGGGATCGAAGTCGGGGTATATACCGATATGACCGGTACTTCGCAATTATTTACCGGTGTGGCCGGAATTACTTATCAGTTCGATATAAGAAAGAAAAACGCTTTAAATATTTGTCCGGCCGTAAGATCCAATGGTATTACCATGACCGATGCGACAGGAATAACATTATTACCTAATTTACCGGATGATATTTCTTGTGCATCTGAATTGGACGGAAGGATAGAATCCTTTGCTAACGGCGGCGTAGGGGGTAATCAGTTCTACTTGTATTCGGGTGACCCCGTTGATGCATTTAGTCCATCAGCAACGGCAACCCTTGTTCGTGGGCCACAAGATCATGGAACATTCGAAGGTTTGGATGCAGGTACTGATTATTATATAGTCGTAACAAGTGGGGCAACATGTAGTGATATTGCGGGTCCTTTTGAAATTGTAAGACCTGAACCGATTATATTCGAAGCAAATCCTGTTCCGGTAAGTTGTTTTGGAGATGAGGACGGGTCAATTACGATTGAGGTTACCAGCGGAGGTGTTGGATTGATTCAATTCGCGATAGAACCGAATTTCAACGAATTCTTTAGTGACCCATCAAATCCAGGTACATATACTTTCGAGGAGCTTGCGGCAGGTAGTTATGAAATCTTGATTCAGGACGAAAACGGATGTTTTGAAAAAGACGTGCTTACGGTAACGGAACCACCAGTCGTAAGTATAGATGATGTTGCGACTACGCCTGAAACCTGTATCGGGTTTGCCGATGGTACCGCACAATTAACGGTCTCTGGGGGTACACCTTTTGTAGATCCGATTACCTCGGTATCTTATTACGAAACCATGTTGGTCGGTCCTGATTCGGATGGTAGTGAGGTTTTTGTTCGTAATGATGATTTAACTTTTGAAAACCTTGCAGGGGGCGAAACTTATATTGTTTTTGTCCAAGATGCGAATATGTGCGGAACCGATGCATTGATTCCAATTGAAATAGGGGTCGATTTAACTGCGGAGGCTATTGTACAATATGGTTGTGAAGGTATCTTCCCCTATAGTACGGTGTCTCTAGAAATGCAGGAAACCGATTTATTGCCACAATTACTATTTTCTTTGGATGTTGATGATATTAATGTAGCAGATACCACAACCACTTGGGGAGACCTTCCGGCAGGGGATCATACGATCTACATTTATCATGAAAATGGTTGTACCAGTTTTGAAGAGTTCACTCTTGAAAATTATGAGCCATTGACCATAGATGGAGTCAAAACAGGTCCGAATGAGTTAACGGTTACCGCTAGTGGAGGTTTTGGAGGATATGAGTTTTTCTTCCAAGGGGAATCCTATGGTAGTGAAAATGTGTTTACGACCAACGAAAGTGTAACCGTTACGGCCAGGGTCGTGGATCAAAATGGATGTGAGGCTTTGATAACAGTTCCGTTCGAGTTTACGGGAATGTTGGAAATACCTAATTTCTTCACTCCTGATGGTGATAATAATAACGATGTTTGGGCACCAAAGAACCGTGAATTTTTCCCTAATATTGAGGTCAAGATCTATGATCGCTATGGTAGGGTAGTGGCCGAACTCGATGCGGTTAGTAATTGGGACGGTTATTATGACGGTAGTCCGGTACCTTCAGGTGATTATTGGTACGTGGTCAATGCAAATGACAAGACCAAGCTACGCTATGTAGGTCATTTTACACTTTACAGATAAATAAAATTAAGTTCATACAAAAAATGCCGATTGTTATCAATCGGCATTTTTTTACTAAGGGAATCAAAAACATAGTACTATTGAAGATATTTGACCTTCCCGTAAGATGAAGATCATCGGCTTGGTATGATGTTTATGGTATATTTATTCATGATTATTCCCCAGTGGTTAAAAGTTGTAGGTTTTTAATAGGTAAGTGATAAAATAAAGGAAAATTCTGAGTTTGTTTTGTGCTAATTTCATGGTGATTTTAAAACAATATAAAATGAGATATCCTATATTCCAGTTTGCTTATTTACCGTTATTGGTCATCTGTTTACTTTTTGGATGTAAAGAAAGACTCCCGGATAATAATGGGGAATTCAGCGAACAAATACGATTGAATCAAGTTGGGTATTACCCATTTGCTACTAAAAAAGCGGTTATTGTAAATGGAGAGGGGTTAAAAGAATTTTCATTGGTAAATAATGAAACCAAAGAAATTGTTTTCTCAGGGCCTTTGACAGAAACAAAGGAATGGAAGTTGGCTGGGGAGCAAATCCAAGTAGCTGATTTTACCGGTATGAATACGTCTGGGGATTATTCCATTTATATAGAAGGGTTGGGGTATTCTTATCCTTTTAAAGTTGGGGACCATGTTATGCACGATGCTTTTATCGGCTCCATTAAGGCCATGTACTATCAACGAGCGGGAATGGCTTTGGAAGAAAAATATGCCGGTAAGTGGAAACGCGAAATGGGGCACCCTGACGATAGTGTGGTATTTCATCCTTCCAGCGGTAAAAACGAAGGATATATTTCTTCAACCAAAGGTTGGTACGATGCGGGTGACTATAACAAATATGTTGTAAACGGGAGTTTTCCCTTAGGTCAGTTTTATACATTGTATGAACAGTATCCAGGGATTATTACTGATGGCGGACTTAATATTCCAGAGAGCGGTAATGGCGTAAGCGATCTATTGGATGAATTGAAATATGAGATGGATTGGCTATTGACCATGCAAGATGATGATGGCGGATTATACCACAAATTAACTACAAAGAACTTCGAAGGAATAGTAATGCCCGATAAAGCAACAAGTCAACGCTTTATTGTAGGTAAAGGTACTGCGGCCAGTTTGGATTTTGCTGCATGCGCCGCGCAGGCCTATAGGGTGTTCAAGGATATTGAACCTACCTATGCCGATCAATGTCTCTCAGCGGCTAAAAAAGCCTATCATTGGGCCGTTGAAAACCCGAACATTGAATTTTTAAATCCGGAAGATGTAAGTACGGGACAATATGGGGATAAAAACTTTGAAGAGGAATGGTTTTGGGCCAATGCTGAATTGTTTATCGCGACCAAGGAAGCGATTTATTTGGACGGGATAAATAAAAATCCATTGAATTTTGAATTCGCCAAAGGTGATAATTGGGCTAAGTTCATGAAGTTTTCGGGAATGTTCAGTTTGTTGGAAAACAAGGAAGACATTCCTGTGAGTTTGTACAAAGCACTTAAAACCGGTATAGGTGAAAGGGCAGATGCCTTGGTCAAAAAAGCAGGGGGTTTGGATTATTTTCAACCAATCGATGATTTTCAATGGGGTTCAAACAGCGATGTTCTCAATGCCGCTATGATAATGGCGCAGGCGTATCGTTTAAACTCTAAACCGGAATATTTGAGAGGCGTACAACAATGTGCCGATTATATATTCGGTAATAATGCGACAGGGTATAGTTTCGTAACCGGATTTGGTAGTAAATACCCAATGAATATTCATCATAGGCAAAGCGCAGCCGATGAAATAGTGGAACCTGTGCCCGGTTTTGTGTGTGGTGGACCTAATTTTGGAAAGCAAGATGCGGCATCCGGGGTAGTATATCCGGATAATGCTCCGCCTATGAAAAGTTGGGTAGATCAAGAGCCAAGTTATGCAAGTAATGAAATCTGTTTAAATTGGAATGCCCCTTTAACGTACATCCTTGGATTTTTAGAACAAGAATCGAAATGAAAAATATGAAATCATTAAGAACATTATTTTTTACTTTTTGTTGTTTGGTTTTATGCGGGAATAGGGCCAATGCGCATTACGTGTCGGACACTATCATATCTCCGGTAAAAAAGGTTGAAAAGAAACCTCGTAATGTAATATTTATCCTAACGGATGACCATAGGTATGATTATATGGGCTTTACGGGAAAAGTACCTTGGTTAGAAACCCCCAATATGGATAAATTGGCATCTGAAGGGGCTTACCTTCCCAATGCATTTGTTACCACTTCTTTATGTTCGCCCAGTAGAGCTTCGATTTTGACCGGTCAATTTTCGCACTCACACACCATAGTGGATAATCAGGCGCCAGATCCAGGTAATCTTGTTTATTTTCCACAGTACCTCGAAAAGGCAGGTTATCAGACCTCATTTTTCGGAAAATGGCATATGGGTGATCATGGGGATGAACCCCAACCTGGCTTTACCCATTGGGAAAGTTTTCCGGGACAGGGGGTGTATTACAACCCTACGTTGAATATCAATGGTAAACGGGTTGCTTATAAAGATTCAACTTATATCACCGATTTACTTACTGAACATGCTGTTGATTGGTTGGATAATCGAGATAAGGATAAACCCTTTTTCATGTATTTATCGCATAAAGCCGTACATGCAGCTTTTAAGCCGGCCAAACGTCACAAAGGAAAATACAAAGGTAAAAGAATAGATCTACCTTCAACGTATGATCAAACCAAGACCGGGGAGTATCGCGATTTAAATTGGCCCCAATGGGTTGCCGACCAGCGGGTAAGTTGGCACGGGGTCGATTATATGTACCATGGGAATGATGGTATTTATGATAAAGTAGTTGATTATTGCGAGACCTTGTTAGGGGTAGATGAAAGTGTAGGTACTATTATGGAGTACTTGAAAAAAGAAGGTTTGGATGAATCTACCTTGGTCATTTATATGGGGGATAATGGATTTAGTTGGGGTGAGCACGGACTTATAGATAAAAGACATTTTTACGAAGAATCGGTAAAAGTTCCTTTATTGGTTCGTTGTCCCGAGTTGTTTGAAGGGGGTAAAAAACCCGAGCAAATGGTACAGAATATAGATATAGGTCCCACTATTTTGGCAGAAGCAGGGGTAAAACAGCCCGATAATATGCCAGGAGTTTCTTTTATTCCAATACTCACGGGTGATACCAATGCCCCTTCCCGTAAAGAGGTTTTTTATGAGTATTATTGGGAGTATGACTTTCCTATGACCCCTACGGTTTTCGGAATGCGAACAGACCAATACAAGTATATCAAGTATCAAGGCATTTGGGATCGTAATGAACTTTACGACCTTCAAAATGATCCTGATGAGATGTACAATTTGATAGCTGATCCTGATAAGCAGGAAATTGCCAAAGAAATGTCGACTGCGATTTATGATTGGTTAGAAAGCACCAATGGAATGCAGATACCACTTAAGCGTACGATAAAATATCGTACAGGTGATTTTAAGCATAAGAATGAGTATTGATTTATAAGGGTGCTTAAGATTAATAAGTGGTTTTATATTCTAAAGAATCATCCAAGAGGTTAGCAAACAAAAACCTTTTGGATGATTTTTTTAATTCTCAGTTCTTCTGAAAAATCTTAATCCTACCCCTGTTTTGGGAAACGATAATGTATGGGGATTTTCCTTGGGCGTTTTGGAGTATTACCATGTCCTTGGCATCACCGGTAACCAAAAATCCACTTTCTTTGATTTTGATCGTCTCAAAACCCCCATGGCCATCCCCCTTAAGTAATCCGCCGTTGAATGCATCAAGACGACCGATGAAAACTTCATTGCCAAAGTTGTTTCCGATCAATAAAAGGTCACTTATATCATCGTTGTCATAATCCGTTACTGCCATACGGTTAATCGGCGCAATTTGGGCTTCTAGTGGTAATGGGTGACTTTTGAATTTGCCATTGCCCAAATTTTCGAAATAACTGCTTTTGTCATAATTAACTGACAATTTCATGGCATCTTTCATTTCCTTAGGGGTCAATAGATCATTTTCCGTGGTTTTTGCATATTCTTTGTACGAATTGAACTTAGCCCTAAATAATGGACTTTGCCCATAAAGGTCTCCCCAAAAATTTGTCGGATAAGATTTATAAGTTGGATCATTAAAGTCGGTTTTGAAATAGGCGAACATTACAGGATCTACTGTGCCATTATTGTCAAAATCCTTGGCAAGTAAGGTTACAGGCCTTTCTTTGGTGGGTTGATAAAAATTGTTCGCCCCTAAATTACCAGCTACGATATCCAGGTCACCATCCCCATCAAAATCATGGGCCAATAGGCTTTCCCACCAACCATTTAGACCGTCTATACCGGTTTCCCTTAATTTTCGGAAAGAAGATCTTTCATTCTTGAATATTGTGATAGGCATGTATTCACCGGCTAAGATAAGATCACTGAGTCCGTCTTGATCAACATCCGTCCAAATTGCATCGGTAACCATACCGATATCGTTTAGGGCAGGGCATAATTCATCGGTTGCATTTCTAAGAACACCGTTGTCGTTCTTTAGAAGAAAGCTTCTCTCTGGCTTTGGGAACTCCGCAAATGGCGTTCGGCCACCTACAAAGAGGTCGGTATAACCATCGCTATCAAAATCATGTGCTTTTACCACGGAACCACTGGCTTTGATTTCCGGCATCTTATCAGGGGCTAAAGAAAAGTTTCCTTGACCATCGTTGATCATTAAGCGATCGGAATAAAAGGTACTGCCTTTTTCAAATTCATTGCTACCTGAGACCAAATAAAGGTCAAGGTCACCATCATTCTCCAAATCAAAAAGGGCCAAACCTTCTTCTTCAAACTTCATATCCTTTAATTCGGTGAAAAGTTGGGAATTTTTAAAAGAGCCGTCTTTTTTCTGTAAAAATATTTGAGGGGAATTACCGGATGCACTTCCTACTATAAAATCCTCGATACCGTCACCATTTATATCGCCTGTTACCAAACAAGGGCCATTCTGGGTTAATTTATGGGGTAATATGCGTTGCACATTATAATCGATCATATCTTTTTCGTCATGTACATAATCAATTCCTAAACTATCGGTAACTTCTGCGTATATAGATGTTGGTTTTTTAGGAATGAAAGGGAAGGTGATTTCAATCGGATTTACCTTGGTCGCATTCTTATGATCCAAAACCATGGTTTGATTGCTTTCAACATCGTTGATTCTTTGAAATTTGCCATCGGGCCAGATTACTTCAAGTGATTTTATAAGATGCTCTTTTCCTAAACCAAATTGGGCGATATCCTGAACGGAGGACATATAGCCCCTGCTTAAATGATGCTCATAGTATTGAATAGTGTCATCTTGCAGTCTAATCGCGATTTTCGCCCCGATTCCCGATATGTTCGTTTTAGGCCCTTTTAAATCTACCTTTAGATAATTGTGTGCAAGGTCAAGGTTTTTATCCAATGTATTTTCAAAAAGGAAAGCTTCGTCATTGATATTGTTGACGACATAATCCATATCCCCATCATTATCCAAATCAGCGAATACGGCACCATTGGAGAAAGAGGGCACGTTAAGTCCCCATTCTTGGCCTACGTCGGTAAAAAGACCATTTTGATCATTCTTGTAAGCAAAATTTGGTATTTTGACTATTGGGATCGAGTCCAATATCTGCATAGGTTTCATATAACGTCGTACATTGAATTCAAATTCCCCAAAATCAAGATCGGTTATATCCCTAGGAAATCCGTTCGTGATCAATAAGTCCCTATAACCATCATTGTCCATGTCTACAAAAAGGGGAGACCAGCTCCAATCAGTTTTGGCGATCCCGGCCATTAAACCGATTTCTTGATAAGGTATTCCATCACCTTGACCAGTTTGAAGCATGTTCCGCGAGAACTGATATTCATATCCGAATTTTTCATTGAAAATATAATCGTTGTACCTGCTTTCCCGCATTGTCGTCTTAAGCCTGTGGTTGTTCTCACCTAACATATCGAGTGTCATGATGTCCAAATAACCATCATTATTGTAGTCCGATATATCATTACCCATAGAGAACCTACCCTGATGCTTTAGAAGCTTGTCGATTTTATTGGAAAAGGTGCCATCACCATTATTGATATAAAGAAGGTCATTGGTGAGATAATCATTACTGACATAAATATCTGGCCAGCCGTCATAATTCAAATCGGCAATTGCCAGGCCAAGACCATAACCTTCGATTGTGATTCCGGCTTCTAGGGTTACATCGGTAAAGGTGTTATCACCATTATTATGGTACAATTTGTCGTTACTTAAGGCCGAACCATCAATGATTTTTGCACGATAGTTTGATGGTAGCTCATGAATATCAACATTATTCAACACATAGAGGTCTAAAAAGCCATCTTTGTCATAATCAAAAAATGTAGCGTTCATGGTGTTTCCGGCATCTGCAATACCATATGCTTTAGCCATATCCTTGAATGTTGGAATGCCGTTTTCATCAAGACCTTGGTTTATGAATAATATGTTCTCCATTTCCGTAGAGTTGGGGAACAATGCCGTACATACATAGATGTCTAAAAAACCATCATTGTTGATATCTACTACGGATACTCCGGTTTTCCACCTGTTAAATGCCTCGATACCACTTATTTTGGATACATCCTTGAATTTAAAATCGCCTTGGTTTATAAACAGTTTGTTGGCCACTTGGTTTCCTGTAAAAAAGAGGTCTTGTTTATCGTCATTATTAAAATCCCCAACGGCTACACCCCCTCCATTGAAAATATACTCACTGGTCAATATGTTGAAGCTATCAGTTTCGGTAATTTTATTGTTAAAGGTTATTCCGGAATGATCCGATGAAACCATAGAGAATAGGGTGTCCTCTTTTTTATTACATGAAACCAATATTGTCACTACAAGAAAAAACAAACTTATTTTTTTCATTTTTAATTAATTGCTTTTTTATGGGCCGGGTAATTTAGGACCTGATTAAACTATTTGAAAGTGTTTGGGAAATTCGCAACGCTCTAAAGTGAATGGAAAGGTAAAAAATAGAAATCGATAAACAAAAAAGATACTAATTTTCAGTTTTGGGCAATGGAATACTAGAGTATAGTTGGGCAAATATTCTCTAAAATCACATGGGGCTAATATTAGAGTAAAAATTAATTAAAGTTTTGATTAAAAATGATTATAAACAAAAACAGGGCATTGATAAATGCCCTGTTCAAGAAAAAAAATAATTTTACTAGTAGCCGCTATTCTGTGTTAGAATACCTCCACTTTGATCAATTGCGGTAATTGGAATTGGAAAATTATAATGAATATCGGAATAAGTGCCAACCTCATCACCAAATGGTGGGATGGTACGGCCTTCATTTTCAGCATATTCAGTCATAACTTCTACGAAATTACCCCATCTTCTTAAATCGAACAAACGGTGGCCTTCCATCCCTAATTCCAAACGTCTTTCAAAACGAATGGCGTTACGGGCAAATGTAGCATCGGAAAATGCAGTATAAGGTTCTATTACATAGTTGGCAGCATCACCAGAATCATCAACAGCTTGCATATAATTGGAGTTTTTAGCTCTATTTCGTACCCTATTTACATATTCAAGTGCCAGTGGTAAATCAGGGCTGCTTTTCTCGACTGCAGCCTCAGCTGCCATTAACAATACATCTGCAAAACGCATAATATGGTAATTGACACCGGAATGTTGTTGACCCCATGAGCCAGTTGCTATGTTCCCGGTTTCACCGGACCAATATACGTTTTTCTTAGGTAGATAAGAACCGGATATATCAGTGTATTCCGCTCTGATCCAATCATTTCCTACATGTTCGCCATATCCGTTGTAATCGATGCCACGACGACCTACAGTGTAGTCCGATCTAGGATCTAAAGGACCAGCATAAGGAGTAAACGGTTCACTGGAATCAATGCCAAAATCACTTGTCACATCATTTTGGTTATATGTGTCCAATAAAGGTAACCCTGTTGTACCATCTGTTTGAAAAGCATTCAACAGATCTTGGGTGGGTTGATAAAACCCACAGCAAGAGCCAAAAGGTCCTGGGTTAGGGAAATTAAGTGCTCCCTTGACATTGGCGTTGTATGATTGCCCGTCATCCGTGGTAAATTGAATAGAGAAAATAGACTCAACGCTATTGTCACCTGCCAATCTAAAGTTGTCAACAAAATCAGGTAAAAGGTCATAAGGACCATTTTGAACTACATCATTCAAGAGAGGAAAAGCGGTGTCCCAATCAGATTGGTGTAAATGAGCCTTTCCTAAGAAAGCTTTGGCGGTCCAAGAGCTTGGTTTACCTACCATTTCTTGAGTAGACGGCAAATTGTCGATCGCATATTGAAAATCAGCTTCGATTTCGTCCCAAATGTCACCTGGATTTGGTTGGTTGAATTCAGTCGCTGCATAATTTTCCTCTGAGATATAAGGAACATTTCCCCACATTTTTTGAAGTTCAAAATTATAATGGCCCCTTAGAAAACGAGCCTCGGCCAATTGAGAGGAAAAATCTCCCTCTTCAATAGAGTTGATTAATGAAATAACGGCATTGGCCCTGTTGATACCGGCAAAAATAACACCCCATTTTCCTAAGAAATAAGAACCACCTGTGGTCCAGTTCATGGTTTCGATGTTATATAATTCTGGCTGATCCCCATCGGTACTCCCTTTATGGGCATCATCTGCTAAAACGTCCATGATCCAGTTGTCTCCTGACATTGACCATCCTTCGCCAAATTCATTGTTTCGAACACCATCCAAAGCGGAATAGGCACCGACCAGCAAAAGATCAACGCCAGTTTCGTTCTTAAGCGCTTCATCACTTAATGACCCGATTGCGGGCGATTCAGTAAAATCGTCACTACATGCCAATATACCTATTAGCATAAATAAATATGTTACTATTCTTTTCATCTTTTTTTTTTAAAATTTAATATTTGCACCCAAAGTAAACACCTTTGAAGCCGGATATACCCGACCATCAATACCCAGACTTAAGTTGGCACTTTCGCCACTGTCTAAATTAGAAACAATTTCAGGATCAAAGCCTTCATAACCTGTAATGGTAAATAAATTAGTGGCCTGCACATACAATCTCAAAGATTTCATACCAATTTTATCTGATATTTTTTGAGGTAAGGTGTACCCAATTTGCGTATTCTTTAATCGTAGGTATGAACCGTCTTCTACATAATAGGAATTTGGATCACCTTCATTATTGGTAATCGAAGTTGACAATGCAGGTAATGTTGCATTGGTATTTGTTGGAGTCCATGAATCCAAAACCCTAGTACTTCTATTACCGTTAACAAATGCTGGGAAATCAGTATAGTACTTATTGAAATTATAGATTTCGTTCCCTTGTGAACCATTAAAGAACAAGGAAATATCGAATCCTTTGTAAGCAGCGTTCATGTTGATTCCGTAAGTGAAATCAGGATGCGGTGATCCGATTTTTGTTCTATCTTCATCATCAACGGTACCATCGCCGTTAACATCCTCGTATTGGAACCTTCCTTCATCTGTAAATCCAACAACATTTCTACCATAGAAAAAGGATAAAGGTTCACCGACTTCCGTTCTTGTTGGGGTTTGGCCCCTTAAATTGGTTCCGGATCCCGTTACAGGTGTACCGTCAATGAGCTCGGTAACTTCATTTTTATAATGGGACAAGTTAGCTGTAATGCCATAGGATAAACCAGAATCAGTTTCATCCCTGTACCCGGCACTTAGATCAAAACCGGTATTTTTGATGTTCCCTAGGTTTACGTATGGTGCACTGGCATCAATAGCGGTAGTACTGATGGCTCCATAATCTTGGGTAATCAAATCTTTGGTAGTGATATTGAAATACTCTGCTTCAAACGTTAATTTGTTTTCCAACATTCCCAATTCTATACCAAAATTCGTAGTCTCACTGGTTTCCCATTTAAGATCGGTATTACCAACTTGACTCAAAATTGCTCCTGTCGCAATACTGGCTCCACTTAAAGCATAATTGGCATACTGGTCGCTTAAGATAGAAATATTGGATGTAGGATTGTCTACCGGTAAGGATTGGTTTCCTAATTTACCCCATGATCCTTTTAATTTCAATCGGTCTACAAAGGCATCTTGTGGATAGAAATCCTCAGCACTCATTAACCAACCTGCACTGAAAGAAGGGAAGATATCACTTTTGTTATCCCCTATGAATCTAGATGATTCGTCTCGACGTACTGTTGCGGAAACGAAATATTTATCCATATATGAATAATTGGCAGTACCAAAAACAGAAAATAAGGTATTGTAACCATCATACGCGTAATCTACGTTTGGTGAGCCCGTACCATTACTTAAAAGGTAGAAATCCGGGTCTTCAAAGAGATAACCTGTACGGGTTATACTTTTTCCTTTACCAGATCCTTTAACCGCTTCAACACCGATTAGGGCGTTAATATTATGTTCTCCGAAAGACTTGTTGTAATTTAAGGTGTTCGTCCAAATCCAGTTATAATTGGTTTGGTCTTGCTCTGTTAATGATCGATCGGATATCGGTTCACTGAATTCAGGATCCAAAGAAGTGAAAGCCCTGGAATCAAAAGTGTTGAATCCACCGGCCAATGTTGTTTTGAAGGTTAATTCATCTAGAATATCATAGGTTAAGTAAATATCACCTAAAACGGCATATCTCTTATTGTAATCGTTTCTAGTCCTATAATTCAAGGCTACAGGGTTTCTGCCGTTTCCTAATCCAGGGGCAGCGGATCCGGCAAATTCGCCTTCATCATCATAAACAGGAACTAACGGAGACATTCTTAAGGTCATCTCCATAGCTTCGGAATTTCCTGTTCTGGTATTAGAGTAAGAAACATTCAAGTGTTCCCCGATTCTTAATCTTTCACCGATCTTGAATTCAGAGTTCAATCTCGTACTTACCCTACTGAATCCAGTTTCATTAAGAATACCGTCACTTTCCAAATAACCAACAGACATGAAATATTTGCCTGATTCGGTTCCGTTTGAAAGGGAAACGGACATATTGGAAATGGGAGCGGTACGGGTAAGTGCATCGATCCAATCGGTACCATTAGGTTGTTTAACCGTCGCATTCAATTCTCCAACAGGATAGTATACAATAGGGTTGTAAGTTTCTACCCTTGTGTATCCTATAATTGAAGTAGGGACGACTGGTGTTGCCCCACTACCATACTGTGCATGAGAGGGGGTTGTGCCGTCATTGATTTGGCTTTCCCAAAGCATTTCTCCATGTTGTTGTGTGTTCAATAGGTCAGGAGCATTTGAAATTTGGGAAAAACCGGTATACATATCAACTGAAATCTCCGCCTTATCCATATTATAACCACCACTTTTGGTTGTTATGATTACAACCCCGTTAGATGCCCTTGCTCCATAGATTGCGGCAGCACCATCTTTAAGAACGTTCATCTGATCAATATCGGTTGGGTTAAGGTTGTTTAGGAAACTAGCGTCATCAGTCTGTACACCGTCTATAATATAAAGCGGGTCGGTATTGTTGGTAGTACCAAAACCACGAATGTTGATTTTAGGAGCGGCTCCTGGAGTGTTGTTGTTTACTACCGTTACACCAGATGCTCTACCTTGCAAGGCTTCAGCAGCGTTGGACGTAGGGGCTTTTAGCGCTTCACCCATATCAACAGATGCAACCGAACCGGTTATGTCACCTCTTGTTTGGGTACCGTAACCTATTACGATTACTTCCTCTAATAAACTTGCATCCTCGGCCAAAACCACATTAATGGTAGTATTACCATCCAAAGCAATTTCCTGTGTATGATAACCAATGTAACTGATTACCAAGACAGCATCGCTATCCGCTTCTAATGTAAATTTACCATCAAAGTCACTTTGTGTTCCTTGGGTCGTACCTTTGATAACGATACTCGCTCCAGGTAGTGGTCCCGATTCATCAGAGACCGTTCCGGTAATAATGGATTGATAGGAACTTTCCAGATCAACCTTTAAAAATGATGTTTCAGAATTTGCCAAGGCCATTTGGGCACTTAAGCAAATCATGAACGATAAAAGCCCAATTCCGAAAGAAGTGAATCTTCCTTTAGGCTTTAACGATTTGTAATCATGTTTTTGATTCATAATCCTTGTTGTTTTGTTAGTTTAATAATAAATAGTGATGTAGTAAAACCTTAATTTTTGCCTAAAAAATGTATATAGTTCGCAATAAATTAAGGTTATATTAACAAATTTATAGAATGAAGGGTGATTTAACATGTCATATTTTGTCAAATATTGATATTATTTGTTTTGTTAAAATTAACATAATAGAGTTGCGAAAAAGCCCTACTCAAACGTTTTCGTAATGTTTATGGGGGTTAGGAAGGTAAACAGGGTAAAACACACTGATTAATTTCCAAGTAAATGGTAGATATGAATAATTCACAATCCTTAATTTAGAATTGTTCTAATCTGAAAAAATGGAGTTAATTGTTAATCAAGTGATTACTCCGTTACTTTTGTGGTACGTATCACTACTAATTTGTTGTTGATCAATCTTGTGAAAAACAAATACACCTCACCACCATCATGGATCCTGTATTTTTTTCTGATTTTGGCAACGTTGTCGGGAAAATTCCTGGTCGTAATATTGGCTTTCGTACCCAGGTAAGGCTTAAGTTCTTTTTTGGAATATCCCATTACTTGTTCAATACGAAATGTTCGTCCAGGGAATTCGATAAGATTTGCAGAAGTGTAAAGGTGTGAATGATCACCTAGTTTGTCTATTTTAAAAAATTTGGCAATTTGTTTGAAAGCACCGGCCTTTAAAATTGCTGCGTTTGGTTCGTATAAATAGGAAAGAGGTAAGCCAAGTGAAGCTAAAGCGTTTTTCTCTTCTGAAAGATCAAATTCAAAGGTTTGTATCTTGGGCTGGGTAAAATTTATCGTCTTTATTTTTACATCACCCTCATAATCTTTTTCTAAGACCCATAATAATTCCTTGACCTCTTTAATGGCAACAACATGTATCTCTTTAACATTGCTTAATTGGTTGAGTCCGATTGAAATATCCAATAACGGAGAAGTCTTGATTAAAATATGGTCGGATTTTTTGAATAAAAGAGGTAATTGTTCTACTACGTTTGGACTGCAATCCGACAATAAAAAAACTTTTCCTTTGCTCTCGGATCGTCTTGATGGGTCAATGAATATCCAATCAAATTCTTGGTCAGTACCGTTAAGGAATTCCATACCGTCCATTGGTGTGGTATGGACATTATTTAGTCCTAAAATCTTAAAATTATAGGCAACTATTTCAGAAAGTTTTTCATTGATTTCGCAATGAAAAACAGCGTCGATTTTCTTGCTGAAAAAGTAGGTGTCCACACCAAAGCCCCCGGTCATATCAACCAGTGATTTTCCACCCACGATTTGCGCCTTGTATTCAGCTGTGGTTTCTGAAGAACATTGTTCAATATTCAACTTATTGGGGAAGTAAATTTTTTCAGTATTGAACCAAGTGGGAAGCTTTTTTTCACACTTTTCCTTAGCTTGGATCTGTTCGGCCAATTCTTTGGGGCTTATACTGGGAAAAGGACTTTTTTTAAGTAAAACTGACATGATGTCAGTGTGTATTTTAGAGTTTATAAAATCCTGTACACCAGTATTTAATATATCTTTATTCAAAGTGATACTATATATTTTTTGTCAAGGATTTTACAATCTTGTTTTCGGCTAAAAATTCCTTTAAAATCACCTTGATAGCCGTGTATCCTGGCACTGCAATGATCATTCCCGTGATACCGAAAAGTAATCCTCCTATGATGATGATGAGAAAGATTTCGAGGGGGTGTGACTTAACACTATTCGAAAAAATATAAGGTTGGGAAAAGAAATTATCTACCAATTGTCCTATGATGAATCCTATCATTACATAGACGGTTTTTGGTAGGATTACCGTGCTGAAATCGGACCCAAGATTACTGGTCATCGTCAAGGTCATCATAAGCACTCCGCCAATGATCGGGCCCACGTAAGGAATCAAATTCAACAAGGCACATAAAAAGGCTATTACGATGGCATTTTCTATACCGAAAATGAACAGTACAATAGAGTAGATTACAAACAGGATAAGGATTTGTAAAACGAGTCCCAAGAAGTATCTTGAAAGTAAATCCTTTATGGTGTTCAATGATTTTTTTAAACGGCCTTCTTTGTTTTCAGGAATGAAGACCATTAAGCCTTGCTCAAACAATTTGCTGTCCTTTAAGAAGAAAAATGCGATAAATAGAACGGAGAACAAACCGATACTCAAGCTTCCCAGAACACTAACAAATGAATTGAGGACATCAGGAATAAACCCGAAATTCAGGTTGGCGAAAACTTTCGATTCTTTGATGCCTTGTTCAATTTCCGATGAGCTTAATCCAAAATATTCAGTTACCTGTCGGTAAAGGTTTTCTACATTAACCTGCAAGGCCTCAATATCCAAAAGGGATAGGTTTTGGCCTTGGGCAACCAAAAGGGGAACGAACAGTGCTATGATCCCCGCTATGATTCCTATTAGCAATAACATGGTAACGATGACGGCCAAGGTATTGTTGAATTTTAATCGTTTTCGTAGAAACATTACTATGGGTCTTCCTAATAATGAGGCTACTAAGGCTATGGCCAAATAAGCCAGAACCGATTGTATTTTGTATAAGAACAATAATACTAGGCTAATCCCAAGTAGAATGGTTATCGCCCTTAAAATGCCGTCTGAGATCGTTTTGGCTGTCATTCGTTAATTTTTAAAAGCATAAGATATGATATTCGCACCCATTTGTAAAGCTTTTGTGCGTACGTTTTCCGGGTCATTGTGTACCGAAGGGTCTTCCCAACCATCGCCCAAATCGGATTCATAGGTAAATAAGAGCACCAATCTACCGTCAATGCTTATACCGAAAGCTTGGGGGCGTTTACCATCATGTTCATGTATTTTAGGCAATCCGTCAGGGAATTGATAATGTTCTTTAAAGATAGGGTGGTCAACTCCTAGTTCTTCTAGGTTAGTGTTCGGGAAAACTTTGGTGAGTTCTTTGCGTAAATAAGGCTCCATACCATAATTATCATCGATATGTAAAAATCCACCTGATAGCAAATAGGTCCTTAGGTTGTCCGCTTCTTCTTGGGAGAACAGAACATTACCGTGCCCGGTCATATGAAGCATCGGATATTGAAATATGGTAACATCGCCTATCTCCACTGTTTCGGGTTGTTCTTTGATTTTGGTTCCGATATTTGAGTTGCAAAATTGGATTAAATTGGGTAATGCCGTGGGATTTGCATACCAATCGCCTCCCCCTTTATATTTGAGAATCGCAATTTCTTGAGCATTGCCCGTGTTTGCCAACGCTGTAAAAAACAATAGAAAAAGAAGTTTGGAATATCCCATTCTTACAATATAATAATATGAATTTACCCGTTGTTGATCAAGTTTACTGTGGTGCAGGCCACAATGGCCGCAGTTTCCGTTCGGAGTCTGTTTTGGCCCAATGAAACAGGGAGAAAACCTTTTTCGTAGGCCTTATCGATCTCATTTCTCGAAAAATCACCTTCAGGACCAATGAGGATGGTTATGTCTTTATCAGGGGCCACACGTCTTTTTAATTCCATTTTTTCGTCATCTTCGCAATGCGCAATGAACAAGAGCCCTTCTCTTTCTTGTTCTATGAACTCGTTATAGGTTACGGCCGGATTCAGTTTTGGAAGGTAGGCCTGCATAGATTGTTTCATTGCGGACTGTAATACTTTTTCCATGCGTTCCGGCTTTATTACTTTTCGTTCAGAACGATCACAAATGATGGGTGTGATCTCATCTATACCAATTTCCGTGGCCTTTTCAAGGAACCATTCAAAACGATCGTTACTTTTCGTAGGGGCTACCACTAAATGGAACCAGTACATTTTTCGATGTTTTTTCTTGGTTGAGGTTATTTGTGCCTTGCATTTTTTAGCATCGGCCAATAATATCTTAGCTTCAAAAATGCGCCCTTTTCCGTTGGTTATAAGCAGGGTGTCGTTTTCTTTTTTTCGTAAAACTTTTACAATATGGTGGCTTTCCTCTGGTGTAAAAACAAACTGGGCCGTGCTATTGTCTAATTTTGGATAATAAAATAATTGCATAATCGTTGACTGTTTCTATTTGGCGCCCTGTAATCTTATTTGGGCATGTTCTATTCCTAATTCAATCCAATTTTGGAGGGCTTCTTCTGTCCGGTATCCTTTAGGGGAGACATAAACGAACTCTTTCATTGGGCTTTTTGCAAAATCCATAGGGCGAACATAATCCTTTTTTAGCATTTCTTCCATCTTGCTATCGATTACACGAACCATAAGATCTTTTTTAAAAATCCCTATAGTCATCTTGCCTTTGAAAAGATAGGTCAATCCGCCGAACATTTTCTTTTTTGTAATGTCCTTTGTAAACCCTTTAGGAAATACGTCAAAGGCATAATCCAATCTTTGCTCCAGATTTTGGTCGTAGGCCATTTTTTTACTGTTATATAATGTACCTGGCTTTTGCCGTAACATCTTGGGAAGTAAATACATTTTGTTTGTATTTATGGTAGCCCACAATTCCGATCATGGCCGCATTATCGGTACAGTACTCAAATTTAGGGATATAAGTAGACCATCCGTAATTTTTTTCGGCATTTTTCAATGCCGTACGTATTCCGGAATTTGCGGAAACCCCACCTCCAATGGCCACTTGTTTTATTCCGGTTTCCTTTACGGCTTTCTTAAGTTTATCCATCAAAATATTGATAATGGTATACTGTATAGAGGCGCAAATGTCATTCAGGTTGTCCTCTATGAAATTGGGGTTTGTTTTGGTCTCCCGTTGAATAAAATACAGAATGCTTGTTTTTAATCCGCTAAAGCTAAAATTCAATTCACCGACCTTTGGTTTCGGAAATTGAAATTTCTTTGGATTCCCCAATTTGGCGTTTTTATCTATTAAAGGCCCGCCGGGATAGGGTAAGCCGAGTATTTTGGCACTTTTGTCAAAAGCTTCACCGACTGCATCGTCCAAGGTTTCGCCCAATATTTCCATATTAAAATAGTCGTTGACCTTAACGATCTGTGTGTGTCCTCCGCTAATGGTCATGGCCAAGAAAGGGAAGCTTGGTTTCGGGTTGTTTTCATCGGTAATGAAATGGGCCAAAATATGGGCTTGCATGTGGTTGACCTCTATTAACGGGATGTCCAAACCGAGTGCCAATGACTTGGCAAAAGACGTTCCTACCAATAGTGAGCCCATAAGTCCCGGTCCGCGCGTAAAAGCTATGGCTGATAATTGTTTTTTGTCGATATTTGCTCTGAGCAAAGCTTGGTGTACCACGGGAACAATGTTTTGTTGGTGTGCCCTAGAGGCAAGCTCGGGTACAACGCCCCCATATTCCTCATGGATTTTTTGGGTTGCAACAACATTGCTAATGACTTTGTCATTGCACAAAACGGCCGCAGATGTGTCATCACAAGACGATTCTATGGCAAGAATATAAATGGTTTCTGTTTCCACAAGGTTTGGAATAAAAATTGAAGTACAAAGGTAAAACATTATAGCCCTATCAGAAAACTGAGAAAAATACTGGTTAGAATACTCTTGGTATTATTGCTCATCTGTGTGTTGGGCACTATAATACTTTCCATGCCTTTTGTGCAAACACGTTTTGCCAAATATGCCACCAATACTTTAAATAAGGAGTATGGTACCAATATCAATATTGATGAGATACGTCTTTCTTTGATTTCTTGGGATGTGGCCATCAAGGGTATCTATATTGAGGATTTTAAGAAGGATACACTGTTTTATATTGATGAATTGGGAACTTCGGTCTTAAGTGCTAGGAATTTGGCCAATGGTAGGTTGGAATTTGGGCATATTGATATTGACGGACTTGATTTTAAGTTGATTACCTATAAAGACTCCAGCAGTACCAATTTAGAAGTTTTCATTGATAAGCTTGATGATAAAAAGCCAAGGGACCCGGGAACCCCTCCCTTCTTTTTTTCTTCTTCCAATGTTGAAATTGCGAATAGTACTTTTAAACTGATCGATGAAAACCTGGAGAACAAAGAGACCTTGAACTTTAAAAAGTTGAAAATATCCGCAGAGGATTTTTTGATTTTAGGTCCAGAGGTTTCAACCGATATAGGGGCATTGTCATTCATTGATAAAAGAAATCTTGAGGTAAAAAAGCTTGCAACGAAGTTTAAATACACCAAACAGCGAATGAGTTTCGATACCCTAAGTATCGAAACACCCAAATCCAAATTGATCGGTAACTTGGTATTTGATTACGAAAGAAAGGATTTTCAAGACTTTTTGAACAAAGTAAGGCTATCGGCTGAGTTCACCGATTCAAACGTTTCCCTTGATGAAATAAACCTGCTTTACGATCAATTCGGGAAAGGGAAAATGGTTTCTTTTTCATCAAAAGTCAGCGGTGTCCTTAATGACCTTAATACAGACGACCTTTTTTTATTGTCTGAAAATACCGGAGTGCGTGGCGATTTTAATTTTAAGAACCTCTTTTCAAAAGATGCTCCTTTTGTGATGAAGGCCCAGATGAAAAATGTGACCAGTACTTATTATGAATTGCGGGCGTTGATGCCGAATTTCTTAGGTAGTAAATCAATGTCCTCGGCATTTAGTAAGTTCGGTCAGTTTACCGTAAGGGGAGACGCTACGGTAACCGAAAGTTCGGTCTATGCCAAGGTAAACTTAAATACGGCCATAGGTAGCAGTTATACGGATTTGGAATTGACCGATTTCAACAACATAGAAAATGCAGCTTATCAAGGCTTTGTTTCCTTAATCGATTTTGATCTGGGTTATTTTGTCGATAATGAAAGATTGGGGAAAACAACCTTGGACTTTAATGTTGAAGGGAAAGGTTTTGTAAAGGAAAAGCTCAATACGGAGGTAATAGGGGAAGTGTACTCGGTTAATTTCAATAATTATGATTATAAGAACCTAAAGGTTTCAGGTGTTCTTAAAGAACAACTTTTTGATGGATCTATATTCAGTAACGACCCCAACATTAAATTCAATTTTAAAGGATTGGCTGATTTTGGGGAAGATCACAACAATTTTAATTTCATTGCCAATGTGGAACATGCCGACTTAAAACGGTTGAATTTCATAAATGATAGTATTTCCGTTTTCAAAGGAAATGTGAATATTGATATAAGCGGTAATTCGTTGGACAATATCGTGGGGGACGTGAATTTTACGAAGACTGTTTTTCAAAATGTGAACGATACCTATTACTTCGATGATTTTAAGGTCTCGTCATCTTTTGAGAATGATTCCACAAGGATCATAGATATAAATTCGCCCGATATCATAACCGGTTATCTAAAAGGGAATTTCCGGGTCAAGGAACTGGGTCGATTGGTTCAAAACTCCTTGGGTAGCATATACACCAACTATAAACCCTATGAGATTTCTGACGGTCAAACATTGGCATTTAATTTTAAGATCTATAACAAAATCGTGGATGTTTTCTTCCCTGAAGTGAAATTCGACCCCAATACATTTATAAAGGGTAATATTATTGCGGATGAAGGCGACTTTAAACTCACGTTTAAATCGCCTAGTATTATCGCTTTTGGCAATGAGGCCGATAATATAGATGTTAAGATAGATAACAAGAACCCTTTGTTCAACACATTTGTCTCTGTGGGGGACCTTTCTACCAATTATTACGATGTCAAGGATTTTAACCTGATCAATACGACATTAAAAGACACTTTGTTCTTTAGGGCAGAGTTTAAAGGGGGCAGTGAATACAATGACAGTTATAACCTTAATTTTTATCACACCTTCAATAAACAGAATAGGTCGGTAATTGGCTTAAAAAGGTCGGATATCAGTTTTAAGAACAACACCTGGATTCTTAATAAGGAGGGTAATTCCAAGAACAAGGTAATAGTAAATAGGACACTCGATAGTATTCAGATTGAAGAAATCGTGATGAACAATAGCGAAAGCGAACAAATTCGTCTACGAGGGCAATTGGCAGATTCGACCTATAAGGACTTAGAACTTCAATTCAAGATCGTTTCCCTAGATAAAATCACACCATCTATAGATAGTTTAAAATTGGGGGGTGAGGTAAATGGTACGTTGAACGTTTTACAAAAGGATGAAGTGTATCTGCCTTCTTCAAATCTGGGAATCACTGATTTTTCTGTTAACGATATGCCTTTGGGCGATTTGTCGATAGGTATAGTCGGTAATCGGGATTTGACTGATTTTGTGGTCAATGCCCAAATAATGGATGGTGGGAAAGAGAAATTGAGTATCATTGGGGATATAGAGAATAAGACCGAGTTGCCACAGGCCAACCTAATGGTTAATTTCAATGGTTTTGATCTGGAGCCATTTAGTCCCTTGGGGGAAGATGTGATAACCAATATCCGGGGCGATCTTTTTGGGAGTGCTAAATTTTCGGGTGATATAGATAACCCTAATTTTAGTGGTCTGCTCACCCTGAACAATGCAGGACTTGCAATTCCATATTTGAATGTGGATTATGGTTTTGCCCAAAATTCGAAGGTGAGGCTGGCTAAGCAATCATTCAATTTTGAAGAAATAGCGATTACCGACGTTGCCCGTAACACCAAAGCTACCTTAGACGGTTCAATAACACATAGCTTCTTTAAGGACTGGGAGCTCGATTTAAAAGTAAATACGAATAACGACCGGTTCTTGATTTTGGATACTCCGTTCGAAGAAGAGGTATTATATTATGGTACGGGCTTTTTAAATGGCTCTGGCCATATCTTTGGTTCAACAAAAGCTTTGACCATAAATGTAGATGGTAAAACGGCTAAAGGAACCTCTCTAAAAATACCTTTGAGTGATGTTGCAACGGTTGGTGATTACTCATATATAAAATTCATTGAAAAAGATGAGACCGATGCGGAAAACGTACAAAGGGTCTTGGATGAGATTCAAGGATTGGAGATGGAATTCAACTTGGACGTTACCCCAGATGCGGAAGTGGAAATAGTTACCGACCAGAAAACAGGTAGTTCATTAAAGGGTACCGGTGAAGGACTTTTGTTGATTCGTATAAACACCAAGGATAGGTTCGAGATGTTCGGGGATTTCGTTGTGGTCACCGGTGAGTTCAATTATAAGTTCGGGGGCGTGATCAATAAGACCTTTAAGGTAAAACCAGGGGGCACTATCGTATGGGATCGTGATCCTTTATCCGCAGAGTTGAATATGGAGGCTGTTTATTCCTTAAATGCGAACCCGGCACCTTTACTCGAAGATTCTGGGTATACGAGAAGAATTGCTACCGATGTGATCATTCACCTTACAGATAAGCTTGAGAGTCCTGAGATAGATTTTGGTATCGAATTCCCAGGTACGAGCTCAATAATCAAATCAGAGTTGGAATATAGCCTGCAAGATCCACAAGTAGAAGAGAAGAATGCGATTTTTCTTTTGGCCCAAGGAACGTTTGTCAATGACCAAAGTGGTATTAATTCACAGGCGGTTACGGGGAATTTGATCCAATCCGCTTCGGGATTGTTGAACCAGGTACTTAGTGGTGGTAATGATAAGTTCAATTTAGGTCTTTCTTATGAACAGGGCATACAGGACGCCAGTACGGATATTGAGACCGAAAACCGGATAGGGGTGACCGTATCTACCCAAATTAGCGATAGGGTCTTATTAAACGGTAAGGTGGGGGTTCCTGTTGGTGGTGCTACCGAAACCGTTGTTGCGGGTGACTTTGAACTGCAGTTGCTTTTAAATGAGGAAGGAACGTTGAGTGCGAAGTTCTTTAATAGGGAAAATGAGATTCAGGCATTCTTAGGAGATCGCCAGGGGTATACCCAAGGGGTGGGGTTGTCCTATGAGGTGGATTTCAATAGTTTTAAAGAACTCATGCGGAAAATGTTCAAGCGCGATAAGGTTGATGATGTCCCAAAACAAAGCAATACCAACCCGGTTCAGGTGATGGGTCGGGATAGTTTGATAATTTTTCAAGTAAAAACAAAAGAATTGTGATTTTTTACAACATTACGCCTTTGTAATGTGTTATTTGAAACACTCTTAAATTTATTTATATCCGAAAACGATTTAGTGTAATTTGAGGTGTAATAATAAGGGTCAAAGAGTTCTTTTTGTGGTAAAAGTTTGTTACTTTTGTTGGCTTAATTTTCTATATGAATAATATAAGAAAAATAGGTGTTTTTACTTCAGGAGGAGACTCTCCGGGCATGAACGCGGCAATACGTTCAGTTGTTAGGACCTGTGCTTATCTAAAGGTCGAGTGTATAGGGATTTACAGAGGTTATCAAGGTATGATAGAGGGTGATTTCAAACCCATGGGTGCACGTAGTGTGAACAATATCATAAACAAAGGTGGTACGATCTTGAAATCCGCAAGATGCCAAGAATTCAGGACCAAGGAAGGTCGCCAAAAAGCATATGATAATTTAATCGCTGCAGGCATAGATGCTTTTGTTGTCATTGGGGGTGACGGTAGTTTTACCGGAGCGATGATATTCAATCAGGAATTCAACTTCCCGGTTATCGGAATACCCGGTACTATAGATAATGATATTTTCGGTACCACCTATACTTTAGGTTTTGATACGGCTTTGAATACGGTGGTAGAGGCGATTGATAAAATCAGGGATACGGCAAGTTCACATAACAGATTGTTCTTTGTTGAGGTAATGGGTCGGGATGTTGGCCATATCGCTTTGAACGCTGGGGTAGGGGCAGGAGCTGAGGAGATTTTGATACCGGAAGAGAATTTAGGAAGGGAAAGATTGTTGGAATCCCTTAAAAGAAGTAAGGAGTCGGGTAAATCTTCAAGTATAGTAATAGTTGCGGAGGGCGATAAAACCGGAAAGAATATTTTTGAGCTAAAAGACTATGTCGAGGATAATTTCCCGGACTATGATGTCAGGGTGTCCGTACTGGGGCATATGCAACGTGGTGGTTCGCCTTCATGTTACGATCGTGTTTTGGCCAGTAGAATGGGGGTTAAGGCCGTAGAATCACTTTTAGAGGGGAAAACCAACTTAATGGTGGGTATACAGGATAATGAGATAATACTTACCCCGATAAATAAGGCCATTAAAGGTCATACGAAAATAGATAAGGAACTCATAAGGGTTTCGGATATAATGTCAATATAATTTTAATTTAAATTAGTGAAAAATGTCAAAATTGAAAATAGGTATTAACGGATTCGGTAGAATTGGAAGATTGGTGTTTCGTGTTGCAGCGAAAAACGATAATGTAGAGGTCGTTGCCATCAATGATTTGTTAGATGTGGATCATTTAGCATATTTATTGAAGTACGATTCTGTTCACGGTAAGTTCGATGGAACAGTTGAAGTAAAAGATGGTAACCTTATAGTTGACGGTAATACGGTAAGAATTACTGCAGAAAGAGATCCTAAGTCAATTAAGTGGGATGCTGTTGGTGCTGAAATTGTTGCGGAATGTACAGGTATCTTCACAACTTTGGAAACTGCCCAATACCATATTGATGGTGGTGCTAAAAAAGTTGTTATTTCAGCTCCTTCAAAAGACGCGCCAATGTTCGTTTATGGTGTTAACCATAAAGAGATAAAAGCATCTGATACCATAGTTTCAAATGCATCTTGTACTACGAACTGTTTGGCTCCATTGGCTAAAGTGTTGAATGATAACTTTGGTATAGAAGAAGCTTTAATGACTACTGTACACGCAACCACTGCTACACAAATGACCGTTGATGGTCCTTCTAGAAAAGACTGGAGAGGTGGTAGAAGTGCTATGTTGAACATTATCCCTGCTTCTACAGGTGCTGCAAAAGCGGTAACCAAGGTAATCCCGGCTTTGGAAGGTAAATTGACAGGTATGGCCTTTAGGGTGCCTACTGCAGATGTTTCTGTTGTTGATTTAACAGTAAAGGTTTCTAAGGAAACTTCTTTGGACGAGATCAAAAAAGCATTCAAAGCTGCTTCAGAAGGAGAATTGAAAGGTGTTTTAGGATATACTGAAGAGGCTGTGGTTTCCCAAGATTTTGTTGGGGATTCAAGGACTAGTATTTTTGATGCAGAGGCCTGTATTGAATTGAACCCTGGTTTCTTTAAACTTATCTCTTGGTATGATAACGAAGCAGGTTTCTCCAATAAAATGGTTGATATGGTACAATATGTAAACAGCCTATAAGTTTTAAATTAATTAGAATATGCAATCCTGAAAATTATGATCTGATCAATAGTTTTCAGGATTGTTCTTAAATAGTGATCTATGATTTTAATTGTTGATAGTGGGGCTACGAAGTCCGATTGGATTGCATTGGATGAGAAAGGAAATCAATTGTTCATGACCCAAACCCTAGGTTTGAGTCCGGAAGTACTTACCCGTTCGGTAATCGAGGATCGTTTGGCCAATAATTTTGAACTTTCCAAGAATAGCGAAAAGGTAACCAGGCTTTATTTTTATGGGGCCGGTTGTGGTACGGATCGCATGAGGAAATTCTTAAAGGAAATATTTGCCGATTTCTTTCCAAACGCCAAGGCCAATATTAAGGAAGATACTTATGCAGCCATTTATGCTACAACGAAAATAGGTCATCAGGCAATTGTCTGTATTTTAGGTACAGGGTCCAATTGCTGTTATTACGATGGTAACCAGGCCATACAGAAAGTGACTTCTTTGGGTTACATCCCGATGGATGACGGAAGCGGTAATTTCTTCGGTAGAAAATTGATTAGGGACTTTTACTTTCATAAAATGCCTCAATCTTTAGGTATGAAATTCTCTAAGGAATACGATCTAGAGGCAGACGTTATCAAAGAAAACCTATATAAGCAGCCCAATCCTAATACATATTTGGCAACATTCGCCAGGTTTTTGATTGAAAACAAGGAGCATCCATACTGCAAAGGGGTGATAGACAAAGGTTTTCAGCAGTTCGTGAACAATTACATTATGCAATTTGAGTTGGCCACTAAAGTGCCGATCAATTTTGTGGGCAGTATTGCTTATTATCTAAAAGAGGAACTTACCACAGTATTGGAACGTAATGATTTGATCGTGGGTGAAATCCGTCAAAAACCTATTGAAGGTTTAATGCAGTTCCATCAACAGAATCTATAGCTTTTAAGCAACGGCGATCATCGAGATCTCCACATTTACGAATTTGGGCAGATTGGCGACTTCTACCGTTTCTCGGGCAGGAGCAGTCTCTGCATTAAAGTATTTGGCGTAAACGGTATTTATTTCAGCGAATTGGTTCATGTCACTTATGAAAATAGAAGACTTGACCACGTGCTCAAAAGTCATTCCAGCTTCAGTAAGTATAGCCTTTAGGTTTTTCATGCATTGTTCCGTTTCTTTGGCAATATCACCTTCGATAAGTTCGCCTGTTTTAGGGTCTATGGGTATTTGACCAGAAATATATAAGGTGTTTCCAGAAAGTACGGCTTGATTGTAAGGGCCAATTGGTGCAGGGGCATTTTCTGTGTTTATTATTTTCTTCATAGGTCAATTGTTGTTATAATGTTAGGGATTTTATATAGTATGATTAATACTGTTGTTAAAACGCGGTTCCGAAACTTACTTACTTCTGTTCTCCCATTTAAGGTCACTGAGTATAGAGCTTTTGATTCCGATAAAGAAGTACCATCGTTTATAAGTTCCGAAGGGTGTCCAGTTGAAACGCATTACGAAACTTTTTAAATCGCGTTCAAAACGCAATTGGGTAAGGGTAAAGCCTTTTCCTTTGAAGTCATACCCAGAGGAACCACCAACCTTCCATCTAGGTGACAGTTCTACGTCTCCGGAGAACATAAGGGAGTGACTGCTAAATTCGTTCTGCCTCGCCGAATTGGTGTAAGAAGCCGAGTAAGCCAATCTAAGGTTCCAAGGAATTTTGGTGCCATATATGGGGTTTTCAACATCTTCACCTTCTTTTGATTGGTCCGGGTTGTCCTGAAAACTATCGGCCCGACCGAATAAATCATCCGTACGGCCACCACTTTGTGCCACATAGTCAAAACGATCATCTTTTTTCTCCTTGTCTTCGCCCTTGTCCTTACTGAACATATCACTGCTTAATGAATACCCTACATTAACGTTAGCGCGGGTTAGACGAAATAGGCTTCCCCCGTTTTTTATATTTAAGGTGTTTATTCGTGTACCATTATTGTCAATAGCATAGGGGTCAAGACCAGCGGAGAAATTAACTGACATCTTACTGTCCAATAAGGTCGTACCACCATTTACACTTAACGGACTTAATCTGAGCGAGTCCGATTCAAAATTATATCCTGTTGAAATATTGAAGTTACTCAGAATGGGGACCTTTTTTGGTTCTGTGGCCGTTGAGTCCTTATCACGTACCTTAGCTTCAAGGGTATTTGCAAGAGAGAAACTTAAACTGTTCGATTTGCTAAGGCTTGGTGATCCATAAAGGGTGTTTTCAAATCTGGAGTACTGTACTACTTCACCATCTTCATCAATATATTCGTCATAAAACTGCTCAAAAGAAGGGGCGTAACCATAACTCAACGAAGGTCGCATTACGTGTCTTATCGCCTGTATCTTTTTGTCTTCCCCAAAATTGAAAGTACCATAAAGGGTAGTTCCAATGCTTGCGCTGAAATTGTATTTGTTAAAACGGTCGAAGCCACTTATGGTGTCCGTGACCACTTCGTCCTCTGTTTCATCATAACTTTGGCCATAAGTCTGCATGGTCCATATGTCCTGATAAGTTCCCCCTACACTAACACTGAAATATTTTGCGACCTTGAAGTTCGTGGTAAGTGGTATGGAGTGTTTTGCCCCGATTTTAGCCCCATCGAACATTTCGGCTTTCAGAAAATCATCATCAGTAGTCGATATTTTGTTCGCCGCATTTAAATCATACTGAAAGTTGATATTTTGAATGATTCCCTTTTTAATGCCATCCCGTTTCGCAAATGGGTAAATACGCTCCATACTTGCTTGTAACGTCGGTAGGGTCAATTCAATGGCCTCTGTATTGGTGTTTTGGCTGTGCGTGGCAGATAAACTCATATTCACGGATGGGTAGGCCGGAAAAGTCTTTGAATAGGAAATGGACGAAGACAGGGTGTTGTTTTGGGTACTCGGCAAGTTTCTTTGTTGCAGCGAATTACGATAGTATTCACTACTTCCCATGTTCACCGATGCCGAGAACCTGGAATTTGGGCTGGCCTTGGTATCCTGTGAATGTGATATCTGAATGTTCCAGTTCTTGGTGAGGCTGTAATCACTGAAGCCTTTTTGACTTGTTATGATGTTCTCAAACCTGAAATTTACATTTCCACTGTATTTATAACGTTTGGAGTAAATGGATTGGGTCTTGAAACCCCAACTACCATTGGTGTAAAAATCACCGGTGACCAAAATATCGGCGTATTCACCAATAGGGACATAATAGCCCAAATCCTGCAAAAAATAACCTTTGTCGGCTTGGTTACCAAAAGTAGGCATCATTACCCCTGCCGTTCTTCCCACACTTAACGGAAAGTAAGCAAAAGGTAACGCTATCGGTGTGGGCACATCCGCAATGTACAAGTTACTGAAACCTGCTATCACTTTCTTTTTCGGTACAAATTTGGCCTTTCGGATCCTAATGTAATAATCAGGGTCAATGGTATCGGTAGAGGTCGTAATCTTTCCTTCACTCAAAAAATAGACCGAGTCATTTTCCTTTTTCGTGATATCTGCGTAAACCTTCATGGCATCACTGCCTAATTGGCCAAGACCGGCTTGTTGTTCTGTACGGGAATTCCAGATAATCGCTTTTTGTGTATCGAAATTGAACCGGATGGAGTCAGGGATTACCTCATTGGTACCTTGTTTAAAAAATGGGAGCTGGGTGTAATTGCCCAGTGAATCTTTGATTCGTCCGGCATAAACTTCATTTTTCACATAATCCATAACGATTATACCTGCCCTGAGTTCTGTATCTTGATATAGGATCTCAGCTTCGTTATAAAGGTAGATTTTTTGTTCCTTTTGGCTCATACGTACATAATCCTTCGCCTTGTACTTTATTACATCCAATAATAAAGGTGGTTTGGTTTTTGTAGTATCGACCTCGGTAGAATCATTGCCCGTTTCTTTTCTGAGTTCAGCCTCGGTCAAAAGGGGGGCGAAAATAGTATCCTGTTCAACCTTAATGGTTAAAGGCACTATTTTGTCCTCTTGGGCATGCCCGATACCACTACCGATTATAAGTAGGAAAATGAAAAGTAAATATTGTTTATTTGATTGCAAGGCTAGATATCCTATTTTTGTAAAGGTTGGCTTGACTTTTTGAAGGTCAAACATACATATATTTTTTGTTCCACTTATAGGGTATTACAATAAATTTAACCTATTTAAGATTCTCAAATTACCTCATGAAAATGAATTTGAAACGTTTTTATCTTTTAACCATATTACTATTTCCAATACTACTTTGCGCAAACACAGTAAACAAAGGGCTTCAACGCAATGATGGTAAATTCGTGATCGTTTTGGATGCAGGACATGGCGGGCACGACCCTGGTAACCTTGGCAATGGCTACTTAGAAAAAAATATTGCCTTGAATATTGTATTGAATGTTGGTAGGATATTGGAGGCCAATCCGGATTTCAAGGTAATATACACCAGAAAGGACGATACCTTCGTTGATTTGTTCGTTCGGGGTGAAATTGCGAACAAGGCGAATGCCGATTTGTTTGTTTCCGTTCATTGTGATTCGCATTCTTCCGATGCCCATGGGGCTGGTACGTTCGTTTTGGGGCTACATGCCAATAAACAGAATTTTGAAATAGCCAAGAAAGAGAACTCGGTAATTTATTTGGAGGATAATTATGAGGATCGATATGCCGATTACGATATCAATTCCCCAGAGTCGATCATTGGGTTGACCATAATGCAAGAGGAGTTCTTGGACCAAAGTATTGCCCTGGCCAAAATGATACAGGATAATTTTTCAGGACAACTGAATAGGGTAAACCGCAAAGTGAAACAAGCAGGTTTTATAGTCTTGCACCAAACGTTTATGCCGAGTGTTCTGGTAGAAACAGGATTTTTGACCAATAAATCAGAAGGGGCTTATTTGAACTCAAAAAAGGGGCAGGCCCAAATTGCACAGGCGATTGCGGAAGCTGTTTTAAAGTACAAAAATAGTGTACATACAGGGATAACCGGTCAACAAACCCTTGATACGGAAGTTGCCCTAAATGAGGAAGTCTTACCCGCAAAGGAGGAAAAACCAATTGAAGTGCCTCCGATTCCCAAGGAAGAAAAGAAACCTGAACCCGAGCCTGTTGATTTGAAAAAGGAGCCTATTAAAGAAGAAATAGCGGCATCGAAAACCACGGTAGAAGAAGAGGTCAAGAAAAAAGAAGAGGGGATAACAGCGGTAAAATCCATGGAAAAGACCAATGTAGCATTTAAGGTGCAGATCATGGCGAGTGGCAAGGATTTGGAATTGATTCCCCAAAATTTCAAGGGGCTGGGAAATGTTTCACGAGAACGTTTTAAGAACCTTTATCGCTACATGTACGGTAAAACCCATTCTTTTGAAGAAGCGAAAATGTTAAAGTCAAACGCTGATATAAAAGGGTTTACAGGCTCCTATATCGTTGCTTACAAGGATGGTGTGCGCATACCTGTGGCCGATGCGCTTAAATACGTTTCGGAATAATAACAGCAGTCTCAATTTTATTTCTAATTTTGTTAGAAACGATAAATCAATCCATTTGAAACTATCCAGGGAAATTAAAACGGGAATAATAGTGGTAGGGGGCATCCTCCTTTTTATTTTAGGTTTTAGCTATTTGAAATCAACACCTATATTTGATAATAGTAAGACTTTTTATGCTGTTTATAAGCATGTTGGAGGGCTTCAGCCCGGAACACAGGTTTCTATCAATGGGTATAATGTAGGTATAGTCAATGACATAAAATTCAAAGATGAGACCGGAAATTTATTGGTCACTTTTTCCGTGAACAATGAATTCAGTTTTTCCAAGAACAGTAAGGCAGAATTGTACGATACTGGAATAATCGGAGGTAAGGGAATTCAGATCAGACCTGTTTTTGATGGTGCCCGTGAGGCCCAATCAGGGGATACCTTGATTACGGATACCCGTCCTGGATTGACCGAACTGGTTCAGCAAAAACTTACACCGTTACAACAGAAAATAGAAGGGGCCTTTACCAATGCCGATTCCTTATTGATGAATGTGAATCAAGTATTGGACGATAAGACCAAAAACGAATTAAGGGAATCAATTGCCGGTCTTAACGAGCTTATGCATAGTCTTCAGGGCAGTGCCGAGGTGTTGAATCAATTATTACAAAAAAACCAAGGGAAGTTAGATAGTTCGTTGACCAACTTCTCAGAGCTATCCTCTAATTTCGCTAAACTTTCAGATTCATTGAACAATGCGGGATTAGGACGTACCATGGCCAGTTTGGAATCCACTGTTTCTAACTTGGATAAGATTCTGGGGCAAATAGAACGCGGTGATGGATCAATGGGGAAACTTATGAAAGACGAGGCCCTGTATAATAACCTGAACAACGCATCAAAGGAATTAGATCTGTTATTACAGGATTTTCGTTTAAATCCGAAACGATATGTAAACGTATCCGTTTTCGGAAAAAAGCAAAAGGATTATACGCTTCCTGAAAATGACCCTGCGGAAAATAAAGAACAGCCATAAATGGAATATATTAGCAATATTATCTTCGCACTGATACTGGTTATCGGTATTGTTTTTTTTGCACGTAATGTAAAAAAGCTTATTCGTAATATTCAGCTGGGAAAAGAGGTCGATGTAAGCGACAACAAGCCCCAACGATGGAAGAATATGGTCAAGATCGCTTTGGGTCAGACCAAAATGGTGGTTAGGCCTGTACCCGGTATTTTACATATTCTGGTTTATGTAGGTTTCATTATCATAAACTTAGAGGTTCTTGAAATAGTCATAGATGGTCTTTTAGGTACTCACAGGATTTTTGCGGACCTAGGAGTAATTTATGATGTTTTGATCGCTTCATTTGAGATTTTGGCTTTTTTGGTTATCATTTCGGTCATACTCTTTTGGATTCGAAGAAACGTTATACGGTTAAAGAGGTTCATGAGCCCCGAAATGAGTGGATGGCCGAAAAATGACGGGAACATGATCTTGTATATAGAATTGGTCCTGATGTGCCTGTTTTTAACGATGAATGCCGCTGATTTTCAGTTGCAGCAGTTGGGGGCTGCACATTATGTTGAGGCCGGAACCTTTCCCATAAGTCAATTTTTGGTGCCGATTTTAGATGGAATGTCGGCACAAACATTAATCATTATTGAAAGAACAGCTTGGTGGTTGCATATTGTCGGTATTCTATGTTTTTTGAATTACCTTTACTATTCCAAACATCTACATATTTTGTTGGCATTCCCAAACACCTATTTCGGTAAGTTGGGACCAAAAGGTAAATTCAGGAATTTGGATGCCGTTACCCAAGAAGTTAAACTAATGATGGATCCCGATGCGGATCCTTATGCTGCTCCCGCTGAGGACGCAGGGGAACCCGGTAAATTCGGGGCATCGGATGTGATGGATTTAAGCAGGGTACAATTGCTCAATGCCTACACATGTACCGAATGTGGCCGTTGTACCAGTGAATGTCCCGCGAACCTTACAGGAAAGAAACTGTCACCTCGAAAGATCATGATGGACACCCGTGATCGATTAGAGGAAGTAGGTAAGAATATAGATGCCAATAATGGCAAATTCGTTGATGATGGCAAACAATTGTTGGGCGATTATATTACCAATGAAGAACTTTGGGCCTGTACCTCTTGTAATGCATGTACCGAAGCATGTCCTGTAAGTATAGATCCATTATCCATTATCATGGATATGAGACAATATTTGGTAATGGAACAATCCGCAGCACCATCAGATTTGAATAATATGATGGGCAATATAGAGAATAACGGGGCGCCATGGCCATTCAATCAAATGGATAGGTTGAATTGGAAAGACGAATCCTAAACAAAATAAATCCTTAGTATGGGAAGTGAAATGAAAGTACCGACAATGGCTGAACTTTTTGCGGCCGGTAAACAACCCGAAGTTTTGTTTTGGGTAGGTTGCGCAGGGAGTTTTGACGATCGGGCAAAGAAAATAACCAAAGCCTTCGTAAAGATCCTGAATAAGGCCAATGTGTCCTTTGCTGTATTAGGTACCGAAGAAAGTTGTTCCGGTGATCCGGCAAAAAGGGCAGGAAATGAATTTTTGTTCCAGATGCAGGCTGTTACGAATATAGAGGTGATGAATGCTTATGAGGTAAAGAAGGTGGTTACCACTTGTCCGCATTGCTTTAATACCTTAAAAAATGAATATCCGGGATTAGGAGGTAATTATGAGGTAGTGCACCATACCCAATTTTTAAAACAATTGTTGGAAGAAGGCCGAATTTCGATGCAAGGAGGAAAGTTCAAAGGGAAAAAAATCACTTTTCACGATCCTTGTTATTTAGGTAGGGCGAACAATGTTTATGAAGCCCCTAGGGATTTGATCAAAAAGTTGGATGCCGAATTGGTTGAAATGAAGAATTGTAAGTCCCGCGGTTTATGTTGTGGGGCCGGTGGTGCCCAAATGTTCAAAGAACCAGAGGAGGGCGATAAGGACATTAATATTGAGCGTACGGAGCAGGCCTTGGAGACAGAACCGGAGATTATTGCCGCTGCTTGTCCTTTTTGTAATACCATGATGACCGATGGGGTCAAGAACAAAGAAAAGGAAAGTGAAATCAAGGTAATGGATATTGCCGAGCTTATCGCGAACGCCGAGGACCTGTAAACTGTTTTAATTTTAATAATACCCAAAATCTTTTACTATGTTAGTAGATTTCAATGCATTACCGGATTCATCCAGAATATGGGTATTCCAGGCCAATAGAAGTTTTTCCGATTCGGAATTGCAGGAAATAGGGCTGGAGTTAGATGCATTCATTGAGGAGTGGACTACCCATGGGAGTGATTTAAAGGCCGGTTACGAGATACGGTACAAGAGATTTATAATATTGGCATTGGATCAAACGTTGACTTCGGCCTCTGGCTGCTCTATTGATGCATCGGTGCATTTTATCCAAAAATTGGAAAAGAAATACGATGTGGAATTATTGGATAAGATGAATGTATCTTATAAACAAGGCGATTACATAGCCTACAAACCATTGAGCGAATTCAAGAAAATGGCCAAGCAAAAGGCGGTTTCAAAAAACACTATAGTTTTTAATAATTTAGTAACAAATAAAGGGGAATATTCAGAGCATTGGGAGGTTCCTGCTTCTGAAAGCTGGCATAGCCGTTTTATGTAGTTTTTTCTTGGTATTGTATTTGCAATCGATATGTTTTAACATAAGGGTTACTTAGTGATATGCAATATTAATTTTCCTTTTAAGTTATTTCCTTAGACTTGTCCAATATGCGTTTGTATAGCATTTTTTCATTTTTCTTATTATTTATGTACTGTGCCAATGCACAGCATAACCCATTGGTGGTCAACGATAGCCTTGGGCAAGAGCGTTGGGTCGAATCCCAGTACAACGCCATGTCATTGGATGAAAAATTGGGGCAATTGTTCATGGTGAGTGTAGCATCAAGCCAGGACAAGGCTAGTATCGCCAACATAAAAACCCTTATAAGGGAAGAACATATAGGTGGGGTTATTTTTTCCACCGGGGGACCCATCCGACAGGCAAAAATCACAAATTCATTTCAATCCCTATCCAAAATACCTTTATTGGTCGGAATGGATGCGGAATGGGGTTTGGCCATGCGATTGGATTCTACCTATGCTTTCCCTTGGAATATGACATTAGGGGCCATAAAAGATAATTCAATTGTAGAAAAAGTCGGGAAACAGATAGGATTACATGCTAAACGTTTAGGGGTGCATATAAATTTTGCCCCGGATATCGATATCAATACAAATCCTTTGAATCCTATTATCGGAAATCGCTCTTTTGGTGAGGATAAGGAAAATGTGGCCAACAAAGGAATCGCCTTTATGAAAGGTATGGAAAGTACAGGCGTACTCTCTAGCGGAAAACATTTTCCAGGACATGGTGATACGGCAACGGATTCACACAACGCATTGCCATTGATACCATTTACAAGACAACGTTTGGATAGTTTGGAACTCTACCCTTATCGCAGGTTAATACAAGAGGGGTTAAGCAGTGTAATGGTGGCACATTTGAATGTTCCGGCCATGGAAATCCAAGAAGATCTTCCTTCATCTTTATCAGAACAGATAATTTCTGGAATCCTAAAAGAGCAGATGGGCTTCGAAGGTTTGGTCTTTACAGATGCATTGAATATGAAGGGGGTAAGTACCAGGGGAAAGGATGGCGATGTTGAGTTGGCTGCTTTTTTGGCGGGCAATGATATTTTGTTAATGCCCACAGCGGTGACCAAGGCCAAGGAAAAACTGCAAAAGGCATATGAAAGTGGAAGGATTTCGGAGGAAAGACTGGCCAATTCCGTTAAAAAAATCCTTTTGGCCAAATATAAGGTCGGGCTAAATAAATACAAACCTATTCCGATTGATAATCTATATGAAGATCTTAATGGGTTGGAGAATGACCTGATTTATGAAGAGGCCATTGAGAATGCCATCACTGTGGTAAAGAATAAATTCTATCTTTTGGGAATCAAGAAATTGGAGAATAAAAAGATCGCTTATGTAAAATTCGGGGATGCCGACAGTAAGCCATTTCTTGATGAGTTGAATAAATATGCAAAAGTCACCCAGGTTAATGGTAAAGACCTGGCTACGCTCAAAGAAAAACTTAAGGATTATAATCTAGTGATCATAGGGCATCATAAGAGTAATGAAAGTCCGTGGAAAGCCTATAAGTTTACAAAGCAGGAGTTGCAATGGTTACAAGGAATAGCCAGTGAGAGGTCTTCTAACCTTGTGCTCGCCGTATTTACCAAACCTTATGCTTTAAAAGATATAACTTCGTTCAACAGTATAGACGGTGTTGTGGTAGCTTATCAAAATAGTGTATTGGCACAACAAAAAACGGCCCAGCTTATTTTCGGGGCAATTAGTGCCAAAGGTGTTTTGCCAGTATCATCACATGCTGATTTTCCGGTAAATACTTCAGTAAATCTAAGTTCATTGAAACGTTTGGGATATAGTATTCCCGAACGGGTGGGGTTAAGCTCGGGGAAATTGGCCGAGGTCGATAGGCTTGTACATAACGGATTGGATTCATTGATGTTTCCAGGGGCTCAGGTTTTGGTGGCCCGAAAAGGGAAAGTCGTGTATAACAAAGGTTTTGGAAAACCTACCTATTCCTCTACTGATAGTATAACCACGGACCATATTTACGACCTTGCTTCGTTGACAAAGATATTGGCAACCTTACCTATGTTAATGAAAATGGAGGAAACGGGAAAGATCGCCTTGAACGATACTTTTCAGGATCTAATACCCGAATATTCCGATACCGCGATTAAGAACGTGACCGTTTTAAAGGCATTGTCGCATTATGGGCGTTTACCGGCTTGGATAGCTTTTTATGTCAGTACATTGGATGAAAAAAGAAAACCTTCTTCAGAGTTTTATAGGAACAAGCCAACCCCAGGATTCAGTATCAAAGTAACCGACAATCTCTATTTGACCGATGCTTATAAGGATTCCATTTACAATAGAATAGGCAGACAGGACCTGAAATCGAACCGATATCGGTATAGTGATGTCACTTATTATGTAATGAAAAAATATATAGAAGACACCTATAAGACCCGTTTGGATAAATTGGCGGACGATTTTCTGTATAAACCTTTGGGGGCCATGGATACCAGTTATAATCCGTTGGAAAAATTTCCAAAAAATAGGATTGTGCCTACAGAGGTAGATAAATATTATCGTTATCAAACAGTGCAAGGTTATGTGCACGATATGGGTGCGGCCATGCAAGGTGGCGTAGGTGGACATGCAGGACTGTTCAGTAATGCCAATGATGTTGCAAAGATCATGCAAATGTACCTACAAGGAGGTGAATATGGAGGAACTCGGTTTTTGGATGGGAGGACCATAAAAAAATTCAATACCTGCTACTTTTGCGATAAGAACGTACGAAGGGGGGTTGGATTTGATAAACCACAGTTGAAGGAAAGTGGCCCAACTTGCGGATGTGTTTCTAGAAAGAGTTTTGGTCATAGCGGTTTTACGGGTACCTTTACTTGGGCCGATCCAGAGGAGGAAATCGTTTATGTTTTTTTATCGAACAGAACCTACCCGTCTTCATCGAACACCCTTTTAGTTAAATCTGCGTTAAGAACTAGGATTCAGCAAGCTATTTACGATGCTATTATCAATTAAAAAGTAGTTTTGTAAAAATGAGATTGCATTTTTAGGAGGTCAATTCGTATTTATGATAGAATGATTGTTTTTTTTATTAAGGAAATCATAGAATACCGACTAAGATCGAATAGGATTTATCCTTATTTCTTTTTTATCGAATAATATAAAATTCTCAACGAGTGAAAATAGCAATAGTTTGTTACCCAACATTTGGAGGAAGTGGTGTTGTGGCCACCGAATTGGGCATAGCATTGGCCGATAGGGGGCATGAAGTACATTTCGTAACTTATCGCCAGCCCGTACGTTTGGACTTGTTGAGTCAGCGCATACACTTTCATGAGGTACATGTGCCTGAATATCCTTTATTCCATTATCAGCCGTATGAATTGGCTTTGTCCAGTAAATTGGTCGATACGGTTAAATTATTCGGGATAGATTTATTGCACGTTCATTATGCCATACCCCATGCCTATGCAGGATATATGGCAAAAAAAATGTTGGAGGAAGAGGGAATCTACCTGCCAATGATAACAACGTTGCATGGCACTGATATTACTCTAGTAGGTAAACATCCATTTTATAAGACGGCCGTAAATTTCAGTATCAATCAATCTGATGTGGTAACCGCGGTTTCCGAGAATTTAAAACAGCGAACATTGGAATTCTTTGATATTGAGAAGGAAATTGAGGTAGTTCCCAATTTTATCGATAAATCAAAGTATGAGAATGCATCATACACCGATTGTCAACGATCCATGATGGCTCAGGATAATGAGCGTATCGTTACGCATATCAGTAATTTTAGGGCTGTAAAGCATATTCCCGATGTAATCAAAATATTCAATAAGATCCAACAGGAAATTCCGGCCAAATTGGTTATGGTAGGTGAGGGGCCAGAGAAGGAAAATGCGGAATTCATGTGCGAGCAATTAGGTATTATCGATAAGGTACATTTTTTAGGGAACAGTAATGAAATAGACAGGATATTGTGTTTTTCAGATTTGTTCTTACTACCCTCGAAAGCGGAAAGTTTTGGTTTGGCGGCTTTGGAGGCTATGATCAATAGGGTTCCGGTAATCTCCAGTAATGCAGGTGGTATCCCAGAGGTCAACATACAAGGTGTGACAGGGTATTTAAGCGATGTCGGTGATGTTGACGAAATGGCCAGTAACGCTTTGAAAATCTTACGGGATGATGAAACCTTGGAGAAATTCAAGCAGAATGCTGTAAAAGTGGCTGCCAAATTCGATATTTTGAATGTCCTGCCGATGTACGAGACCATCTACTTAAAAGCGTATAATACCCGAATGAATGAGATGGTAAAGTAAGATGAGATATTTACCTGTATTTGTTTTTATAGTTCTTTTTTCCTGTAACGGACAGAAAAAAACAACCATGGGGGATGGGAACGGGTCAAATTCATCAAAAGAAGGTTTAATCTTGTTACTTCAAGATAATTACAGTGGGGCCGATACTTCGGAAACACTGATAATAAGGGACCAAAAATCTTTACAAAAATTCTTTTCAAAGATCAATAGAACGCGAAAACCAGGGATTCCCATACCGGTTGTCGACTTCACCAAAGACATGGTTTTGATCCATTGCCCAGGGGAGCAACCTCTGGGGGAACAGGTTTTATGGTCTATTGCCAATGAAAATGACAAAGAGATAAGGTTGCGGTCGTCTGTTACCAAAATGAAAAAAAAAGGTACATCTTCAGTCACCGTAAGTCCGTTTAGTGTGTATAAAATACCATTGACATCTAAAAGAATCACTTTTCAGAAAGAGCAGTAAGATGATAATTATGACATTTTTTATGTAACCTAACGAAAATCCGTGCAGTTCAAACAACTTATTTGTAGGGGGCTTTATTTACTGATTACTTTGTTTTTTTAAAGCCTAAATTTTAACCTATGAAGAAAAGTATGATGTGTGCATTGGTATGTTCAATGCTTGCCTGCACTCCGATTTTTTCACAAGACGAATTACAACTCACCTCAAAGGATAGTATTGTTCAAAGCTCTTGGATGTTCGGTATCGGTTACAATATCGTAGATGATTCCGGTGATGTTTTCGATCAGTTGTTTTCTGTTGATGAACAATGGAATGCCGTTGCCTTTCCTTCCAGGGTAAGTATAGGCAGGTATTTCAAGAATGGGTTGGGTTTGGAGGCTATTGGAACCTACAATAAGTATAAAATGGGTAAAACCATAGACCGCAGGGTAAATACGAAAGAAACTACCTATCTGGGACTGGATGCTAGATTGACTTATGATCTGAACAAATTGATAGGGGAGACCGGTTGGTTCGACCCATACGTTGGGGTTGGGGCAGGATATACCGACGCCAATGATCAAACAAGGGGCACTTACAATGCCGTAGTAGGTTTTAGGGCATGGTTCTCTGATCGTTGGGGCATAGACCTAAGTTCTTCGGGAAAATGGGCTATGGGCAATGATGAGGCTACCAATCACATTCAACACGCTGCTGGAGTGGTGTATCAATTCGGAATTGAAAAAGGACTTTCTAAAAAAGGGGAGGAGAAACTGGCATTGATCCAGGCAATGGAAAAGGAAAAACAGCGCATTGCGGATTCCTTGGCCAATGAGCAACGTATCAAAGACGAGGCCGCTCTGGCGGAACGTTTGGCCCAAGAAAAGGAAAGAGCTAGATTGGCAGCGGAAATTGATGCCGAAAATCAGCGTAAACAAGGGGTAAAGGACGCTATCGCTGCCTTAGGTAATGTTTATTTTGATTTTGAATCGTCTTTTTTGAATGCGTCATACAGGAAGAAATTAGACCAATTGGTCGTAATCCTTAAAGAGAACCCTACAGTAACCATCTTGATTGGGGCCCATACCGACTCCAGGGGTGCGGCATCCTATAATTTATGGTTATCGGAACAAAGGGCCGAACACACTTTGGAGTATTTGGTAGCTCAAGGAATAACCACGGATAGATTGCAAATAGAGGCTTTTGGAGAGACCCAATTGGTTAATGAATGTGATGGTACCGTCCGTTGTTCTGAAAGTAAGCATAGGCTGAATAGAAGATCTGAGTTTGAGGTAGTGAAGTTTTAATTGGCTTAAAAAATTCAAATGGTTTTTTAATTGATATTGTGACTATTGTTGTCGTATATAACTATTCTTGAAATTCGAGAAAAAAGTATTGATGCTAACGTAAGTTGTTATATGGAAGGTTGTAGTATGTTATGATTTAAAGTCTACCATCCACTTCCTCGCTCAAAAAGTCTTTTATATCATACAGAATTCCATTGGGATTAAGTAGGTCTTTAAATTTAGTTTCTAGATACTGTTTGTGGGCTACGGTCAATACAATAGCATCGAATCTTCCTTTTGGAATTACTTTTGTGGTATCTATTCCATATTCACGTTTAACTTCCTTTGCCATTGCCCATGGATCATAGATGGTTACTTTTGCACCATAACTGCCCAATTCCTTTACGACATCTACAGCTTTGGTGTTTCGAACATCAGGACAGTTTTCTTTAAACGTAATTCCTAATACGAGAATTTGGGAGTCCTTGACCTTAATGTCATTTTGCACCATTAATTTTACCACTTCTGAAGCCACGTATTTGCCCATTCCATCATTCATGCGTCGCCCAGCAAGAATAATCTCTGGATGATATCCAAATTCTTGTGCCTTCTGGGTTAAATAATAGGGGTCTACACCAATGCAATGTCCTCCAACTAATCCTGGCTTAAATGGAAGAAAATTCCATTTAGTACTAGCCGCTTTTAACACGGCATGGGTATCAATACCCATTAAATTAAATATTTTAGCCAATTCGTTTACAAATGCAATATTGATATCTCGCTGTGAATTTTCAATGACTTTTGCTGCTTCAGCTACCTTTATTGATGGGGCGCGATATGTGCCAGCTTTAATTACGGAGGCATATAAATTATCAATTTGTTCTGCAATTTCCATTGTGGATCCGGAAGTAACCTTCAATATTTTTTCAATAGTATGTTCCTTATCTCCAGGGTTAATTCTTTCAGGGGAATAACCCACGAAAAAATCAATATTGAATATTAATCTACTTGTCTTTTCAAGAATAGGGACACATTCCTCCTCAGTAGCCCCTGGGTAAACAGTAGATTCATAAATGACTATATCTCCAGGTTTAAGAACCATTCCAACTGTCTCACTGGCTTTGAATAAGTTGTCGAGTACTGGTCTATTGATGCTGTCAACAGGTGTTGGTACCGTTACAATATAGAAATTACAATCCTTAATATCCTGTATATTATTGGTACAGTATAATCCAGTTTTCATATTAGGACTATTTCGAAGTACTTTTTGTAAAATTGTTTCTTCGATTTCTAAAGTCTTGTCAGTGCCTGATTGTATTTGGGTAACCCGATTTAAATCGATGTCAAAACCTACTACAGGATATTTTGTTCCAAATAATCTGGCCAATGGCAAACCTACATAACCAAGGCCAATAACAGCAATCTTAGGAATGACCATTTTTGAGTTCTTCATTAACATATTAAGTAATCACAAACTTACTACTTTAATTCTGTTCAAAACCAATCCATAACTTCCTTAGGATTGAATACCTTGGGGATAATCGATGTTGTAGTCTAATGATTCAAAGCGACATTTGAAGTAGGCTAATCAATCTTAAACCATAAAAGCTTGTAATCAATTGTATTTCGTGAAGGATTTTATGATTGCCCTATTTTGTAATAATCAAATCCTAAGGTTTTCATTTTTTCATTATCCAACAAACGTCTTCCATCGAAAACAAAAGCTGGTTTCAGCATTTTATCGTAGATGGCTTTCCAATCGTATGTTTTGAACTCATCCCATTCCGTAAGCACGGCAACTGCATGGGCATCCTCAACCGCTTCGGAAGGATCTTTGACCACTTTTAAAAGTCGTCTGTTTTCCTCAGGGCTCCTTGTATTCAAGTAATCAAGGTCTGCATATATCCTTTCTGCGGGTACTTTTGGGTCATATACCACGATTTCCGCCTGTTCGTCCAATAAGGCGTCGGCCACATAGATCGCAGCGGATTCCCGAGTGTCATTGGTGTCTTTTTTGAATGCCCAACCATAGAATACGATTTTTTTACCCGAAACCGTATTGTATAGGGTCGTGATAATATTTTCTGCGAAACGTTTTTTCTGGTAATCGTTCATAATGATGACCTGTTCCCAATAATCGGCAACTTCCGGTAGTCCAAAACTTCTGGCTATATAAACAAGGTTCAATATATCTTTCTGAAAACAGGAACCCCCGAAACCTACGGAGGAATTCAGGAATTTGGATCCAATCCTACTATCAAAGCCTATGGCTCTGGAAACTTCCGAAATATTGGCGTCGGTTTTTTCACAAAGTGCTGATATTGAATTTATAGAAGAAACCCTTTGAGCAAGAAAGGCATTCGCGACCAATTTAGATAATTCCGATGACCACACATTGGTCTGTAAAACCCTATCTTTAGGTAACCATTGCAGATAAATGGCACTAAGGGCATCTTTTGCTTCCTGTCCCGATGGGGTCTCATCACCACCAATGAGTACACGGTCTGCATTCAAAAGATCATCAATGGCAGTACCTTCGGCTAAAAACTCCGGATTTGAGAGTATTTCGAAATTAACGCCGTTCCCTGTATTCTGTAAGATACTTTTGATGGCACTCGCAGTACGTACGGGTAAAGTCGATTTTTCAACCACGATCTTATCGTCTTTGGATACACGTGCGATATTTCTGGCGCATAGCTCAATGTATTTTAAATCTGCGGCCTGTCCCTTTCCTTTTCCGTAGGTTTTGGTCGGGGTGTTTACAGAAATGAAAATCAGTTGTGCTTCATCGATAGCCTTATCCACTTCCGTGGAAAAGAAAAGGTTTTTACCTCTGGTTTCAGCCACGATTTCTTTAAGGCCCGGTTCATAGATGGGTAGGTTATCTAAATTTTCGTCGTTCCATTGATCAATCCTGTTTTGATTGATGTCCACTACGGTAACTTCAATATTCGGACATTGCTTTGCAATCACCGACATAGTTGGTCCGCCTACATAACCAGCACCTATACAACAAATTTTTGTTATTTCTTTCATATAATTTTTTTTGAACAAATATCGCAAAATATCTTGAGAACACTTTAACGGCATAAAAAAAGTCCATTATTTGCAGGTAGTTTAATTAATGGGCCTGATTTTACTTTTGTTAAAAGTATTGAAGCAAAACCAGTTTATATTTTTCACTAACGGTAATTCTTAGTTCAATTGATAAAGGTATTCTTTTAGATATAATGTGGTTTTTAATTTTTTTGTTTATAATTAGATTTTATTATAATTTTTATACCATTTAATAAAGGATTCAATACCTTTTTTAATTGGTGTATTGGGTTGATAAGCATAGTCTTTTATTAAATCATCTACATTGGCCCAGGTTGCCGCTACATCACCGGGCTGCATGGGTAACATTTCTTTCTTTGCGGCTATACCCAAACTAATTTCTATGGCCTCAATGAAATCCATCAGTTTAACGGATTTGTTGTTGCCGATATTGTATATTTTATATAAATCTTTATTTGTTTGACGATCAACAGGTTTTTTTTCGATAATACGGGTAACCCCTTCAACGATATCATCAATATAGGTAAAATCCCGTTCCATCTTGCCTTGGTTAAAAACTTTGATGGGTTTGCCGTTGGTCATGGCATCGGCAAAAAGATATATGGCCATGTCTGGTCGGCCCCAAGGACCATAAACGGTAAAGAAGCGCAAGCCGGTTGTAGGTAAACCATACAAATGACTGTAAGTATGGGCCATAAGCTCATTGCTTTTTTTCGTAGCTGCATAAATACTGATGGGGTGGTCAACACTGTCGCTTGTCTCGAAAGGGATTTTTTCATTTAGACCATAAACACTGGAACTACTGGCGTACACTAAGTGTTGAATGTTAAAATGACGACAACATTCCAGAATGTTCATAAAGCCTACAATATTGCTATTGATATAAGCACTCGGGTTTTCCAAACTATAACGTACTCCTGCTTGGGCAGCTAAGTTACAGACCACATCGAATTTTTCATTTTTAAAAAGTTCTTCCAATCTTTCTTTATTCTCAAGATGCATTCTGATAAAATTGAATGTGTCGGGGTCTGGGTGTGAATCACTCTGGCTAGGTGTGTCGAAAATTTCAGCACCCTTCTTATTGATTCCTAGCTGCTTAAGCCTTTCATATTTGAGGTTAACATCGTAATAGTCATTGATATTGTCTAGACCGACCACCTTATGGCCAAGGCTTATTAATTTTTTTGAGACATGAAAGCCGATAAAACCAGCAGCTCCGGTTACTAAAATCTTCATCCTAGATTGTATTTTTAGTTAATAAGAAATTCAAAAGTATGTAATTAACCAAATATTTTAACGTAACCCCTTAAAAGATTTGTTCACTAGTAGGCTTTTCTGGATTTCCTTATTTTCTGTCCGCTATCATATCATATGAAAATGAAATATTTGCGGATATAATTTATTTAAATTAATTGAGAAACCGTACAAGGGTTTGTTTTTGTGTTTTTTACGCTTAATCGATTATTTAAAGACTTCACCGAAATCTATCAACTTTTAGGTGGTTACGGATTTTTAACGTTTTAAATTAGCATTTTATATTGCAAAAGAATGTTTGGTTTTTTTTCAAAAACTATTACGAATAATTATCGCTCCAATGTTGCACCTGATTATTTTAGGTTAATTGGTATATCAAAAAGAAATTACCTTTTAGTTAAGGGGCTGAATAATTTAAAGAGAATAAAAAGTAAGTTGGGAATAAACCAGTTAAGAAGGTAATTCAAACCTATTTTTTTATTATAATTGTAAACTAAATTCAATAAAATGTCAAGAAAATTCAATCACTATTTTTTCATACTACTTGCGGGCCTTATTATTACATCCTGTGCTTCTAGGAAAGAGGTCGTGTATTTCCAGGATACGGGTGATTTTGAAACATTGGTCAATAATAATGATTTTGTTTCCAAGTTTAAGGTTGATGATTTGGTTTCGATCCACGTTTCTTCTTTGAATCCCGAGGCCAGTGCCCCCTTTAATCTGTATGGCGGTAATCCTGAAAGCGGTTATATGCCAGAGCAAGTAGATTATTTAGTGGATCAGGCCGGGGAAATTGATTTTCCGGTAATTGGTAAATTAAAGATAGAAGGACTCTCTCCCGATGAATTGCGATTGTTGTTAAGGGAACGCTTATCGGATTATTTGAAAGACCCGATTATCAATATCCGATTAAAAAACTTTACGGTTACGGTTTTGGGAGAAGTAAATAAACCCGGGACTTATCCTGTCAACGGGGAACAAATAACAATTTTGGAAGCCCTAGGTTTGGCTGGAGACTTAACCATTCGAGGGGTGCGTCAAAACGTTTTGGTCATACGGGATTTTAATGGTACCAAGGTGTATAACCGTATTAATCTTACCTCCAAGGATATGGTGAAATCCCCGGTTTTTTACCTCACCCAGAATGATGTGGTTTATGTGGAGCCCAATAAATCGGGTATTACTGCCTCCTCTTTGGATAATAGGGCCAATATCGCAATTTCCATTGCCTCAATTTTAATTACCTCCACAGTTATAATCCTTACTAGATAATAAGATCTAATTTATTCTATTTAAAAATAATTTAAAGCCCGATGAGTAATCTTTTATCTTCGAATATGGACTATAGAGAAATGATCAAACCTTATGTAAGGCGATGGAAATGGTTTGTGGTCGCTGGGTTATTTGCGATGATACTAGGTTATATTTATACACGTTATGCGGTTCCTCTTTATTCGGTACAAGCAAAAATCCAGATTTTAGAGGATGAGAAGGGATCATCCCAATTGAATGTGTTTCAGGACTTGGATGTTTTTGGAGGGGTAGGTAATCGAATCGAAGATGAAATTGAAGTACTTGTAGCTAGATCTACTTTAATAGACGTGGTTCAAGAGCTTGGTTTGAATAAAACCATAACGGCCTTGGGTAACATTAAAAAAACCGGGATTTATAAAAATCCGAATCCACCGTTCAATATCAATTATCTCGCTCCCGATTCCATTGTGAACAATTCACAGGCACATTTTTTTGTTAATCTTGTAAATGAAACAACTTTTGAATATTCCGAGAACGATGATGGCCCTTTTATGAGTTTTTCCTATGGAAAAACCATTGCTTCCCCTGCAGGTGATATTATTGTAACACCAAATACTAAGAACATACCTAAGTTAGGGACAAATAAATATGCTGTTTCTGTAAGTTCTGTTGCTTCCGTTGCAGAACAATATCAAAAAAGTTTAATAGTTTCCTATACGGATGCCCAATCCAAGATTATAACCATTGTCTTGAATGATCCAATAATTCAGCGCGCAGAGGATGTTATCAACTCCTTGATATCAAACTACAACCAGAATGCCATTGAAGATAAAAAGGCCATAGCGGATCGGACCTCCAGTTTTATAGATGATCGAATAGCTAAAATTTCTGTTGAACTATCCTCTGCTGATCAATCGGCTGTTGAATTCAAATCGGGTAGGGGTATTACGGATGTGGCTACACAAAACAGCCTGAACCTTAGTATTGGGGCCGAAAACCAGGAACAATTGCAGAATGCCTCGATCCAATTGGAGATAGCTTCTTCAATGAAAGAGATTATTGAGAATGAAGAGGGTTATGAGGTTCTTCCTTCGAATGTTGGGTTGGAAGATGCCTCTATTGCCAACACCACGGCAAAATACAATGAATTGGCATTACAACGAAAGCGGTTGTTGGAAAGTTCCAATGAGAAGAACCCTATCATCGTTAATTTGGATCAACAGTTGGAGGGGCTTAAACGCAGTATGCGTTCCAGTTTAAATGGGATGACGAATAATTTAGGGCTTCAGGTTAATAGTTTGAGTAACCGTTTGTCCAAAATCAATTCGCGGATTTATTCGGCCCCGAAAAATGAAAGTGCCTTAAGGGATATAGCGAGGCAACAGCAGACGACGGAGTCATTATATCTATATTTACTTCAAAAACGGGAGGAGGCCCAGATAACTTTTGCATCCTCTTCAGCTAAGTCCAAGATTGTGGACAGTGCATTTCCTGTAAGTACATTTCCGATTTCACCTAAGAAAAAGATCGTAATGTTAGCGGCTTTGTTTTTGGGATTGTTAGTTCCATTCACCGTAATTTATGTTCATGAATTGTTGGATAATAAAATACACAATAAGGTGGATTTGGAAAAATTGACTGGAAATATTCCGGTATTGGCGGAACTTCCTAAAATCTCAAAAAAAGAGAATTCGTTGGTTAAATTGGGAGAACGCACCGTATTGGCAGAATCTTTGCGAATTCTACGAACCAATTTGGATTATATCATTAAGTCCCATGCTGAGAAAGAAACAAAAGGTAATATTATTTACATTACTTCCAGTGTGTCTGGGGAAGGAAAAACTTTGGTTTCTTCCAATTTGGCTATGATTTTTGCGAATACCGATAAAAAGGTTTTATTGATAGGGGCGGATATTCGTAACCCCAAAATATATCAGTTCTATTCGGGTAAGAACGTCGATGAATTGGGTAAAGCAAAGAGGGAAAAAGGAAAAAATGGACTTACAGAGTATTTAGTGGATAAGACCTTAACTAGTAGCGATATAGTTTCTAGCATGTTGGCCCATGAACAGACTGTGGATGTTATCTATTCGGGGAAAATTCCACCGAATCCTGCTGAGCTTTTGATGAATGGCCGTATGAAGGAATTGTTGGATGAGGTTGTTGACCAGTATGATTACATTGTGGTGGATACGGCACCTTTAATGGTAGTCACTGATACCTTGCTAATTAGTGAGTTTGCCGATCAGATTTTATATGTGACCCGAGCAGGAGTTACCGAGCTGAAAGTCTTAGATTACCCAATTAAATTGCAAAAGGAAGGGAAACTAAAAGGTTTGTCCTTTATTGTCAATGGGGTTAAGGAGTCTAATTTGGGTTATGGCGGTAAATATGGCTACGGCTACGGGAAATCGACAAAAAAATGGTGGAAAATATAATTTGAGTAGGAATGTGTTTAATACCCCGGTTTTATGAATGGAATATACGGTTATTCTAAAAGAAATTCAACCATGGGCACTGAGTGTTCAAATTCTTTGATTTCAATATTCTGCCAAAAAATCTCACCTGTTTCTGCTTCAAGGGCAATAGGACCTTCGTTTATATTTAAATTGACCAACATGTTTACTACTTGGCCATTGAGTTTAAAGATAACATACTCATTGCCCATGACAATAATTTCACATTGGTTCCATTCATTATCAAGACCGTGGGCATTTGCTTTTTGATTAACGCCACCTACGCCCCATCCATCACTGGAAATAGGTCTTAGTATCCCCCCAAGGTGTGGTAAGGCAAAAAAATTACCATCCGTTGAGTACCATTGTGCTTTTATATGCGACCTTAATTCTCCGGAATAATTGATATTTTTCAAGTGGTCGTATCTAATTTGATACTGTATTCCGCTAGGGAAGAACCGCAATTGCGTAATATGAAAGTATACCCCCGCGTCATATTGGTTTTCAATAAAATCATTGACCAGTTTTTTCCCCCATTTGTATTCAAATTTTAAGTGGTACTTACTGTAATTGCGTTTAGTAACCATTAAGCCATGGGTGGCATTTTTTCGGGTCTCGGCACCTTGGCCATCAGGTATGTCCCGATAAAAATGAATGGAGCTATCCTTGTCTATGGTAAAAACCTTGGAAATTTCTTCAGGTAGGCCATCTCGAAGCAATAAATCCCAATTATTGAAATCCTTACCATTGAAGAGGCTTACCCATTCCTTGGTACTGGCGCTTTCCGATACTTTCAAAACAGGCTTGCAAGATTTCCATAGCAGATACGAACAAAGTAGACCTATACTAATAAGGATAAAAAGTGTGCACCGATAATTTTTGATCTTATTCATAGTGGGTGAATATTATACGAAACGACGAACGTATTACCAATATTGTTCTTAATTCGTTATTTAAGCTAGTATTTCATCGTTAAATGAAGTAAGTTTTTTTTATTTAAAAAGGTAACAACCATTATATGCCATTTAATTAATAGTGGGAAATGTTTTATAAAATCACTTGATTTTTAACCATAATGTTAAAAAAAGCTGCCGTTCATCGAATAAAAAATTTGTAAAGATCTAAACTAAGGAATGCAGCCGTATAAGTATTATTGTTAAAAGATGCAGTTCATCGAAAATAAGATGTATTTCGTCGTTAGTAAGTAAAATTTAAATATTTTTATAAACCCAAATAGTACTTAATATAATACTTAATCATTAAATCCCCATGACTTTAAATTTTTTATCCCCACGTACCCTACTCTTGCTTTGTTTTGTTTTAATTTTAAACAGTTCCTGTTCCAAGGATTCGGATCTTCTAACGGATTATGTGATTTCAGAAACAGAGGAAACCCTCTTGAATTCTTATTTAGTAGATGATTCGTTTACCGTATCTCGTCAAAGTAGTTTGGTCCTTGATGTATTATCCAATGATAATCTTGAAAACCAAGAGAATGTTGAAATAATTGATGCTACAGAACCGGCCAATGGTACTGTAGTGGTTAATGAAGACGATACCATTACCTATACTCCCGATGCCGATCTTACCGAGGGAGTAGAGGATTCCTTTACCTATACTGTAGAAGTGGCCAATGAAGATGCCACGGTAAGTACGGAAACGGGGAATGTTACGGTTACGGTATCGGAAGAATCAAAAACCAGTTTACAATTTGATTTTAATGTGAAAGATTTTGGCGCAAAGGGGGATGGGGTTTCGGATGATAGGACGGCCATCCAAAAGGCGATAGATGAAGCTTCTGCAGCGAGCACACCTTCTAACAAAAAGGTATTGTATTTTCCTTCTGGAACTTATATGTTGTCAGAGATTCCATCAAGTGATACTAGGCTTTTTGTTAAATCAAATATTATAATAAAAGGGGAATTGATAGGGAATGATAGTATTAGTTCGTCTATAATCAGTATTTACCCACAACCTGAGATTAAAAGTGGGCAAATTTTGCAGGCTTCCAAAGCCGATAATTGGGAATTTAGGGATATGACCATAGATGGAAATGGTGGTAATTCTTATTTAGGGGGTAGTGATTTAGTTGCAGGTTATGCACAGGAAGGGACGGGTAACTTTCTAATCCAAAATTCTAATAATTGGAAGATAGATAATATGACCGGACGTAATAGTTGGTCAGGAAATATATGGACTAAAAATGTAGATGGATTTGAAATCACCAATAGTAGGAGTATTAATACAGATTGTTCCATATTAACCGTGGGAAATCCTGATAGTTATATGCGAAACGGACTAATCGAAAACCATTATGTTGATGGTCATGCTTGGTCTGAACCAATTGCTTTATATAGGGGAAGCACATACAATATTATAATTCGTGGTTGCACTTTAAAAAATAAAAATCACTCTCCAGGAATAATTATAGGATCTGGTTTTGATTCTTTAGATTCAAGTGCAGTACATGAAAATATTTTGATAGAAAACAATACTCTTTGGAAAGTTCAAGGTGGTATTGTTGGTGTAGGTGGAAATAGAATTAATTTAGTAATAAAGAACAATAAAATTTATTCCCAATGGCAAGGTTCAGGTATTCGTATTGCCGGATGTACTAATTGTGATATTTCTAGTAATGAAATCGATACTGGTTGGGGTGGTTTTGAGGATGTTACATCAGGTCAAAGTACTTCGCATGTTGAAATAGCAGAAGGTGTTAACAATGGTGGACATGGAATTCATCTAAGTGAAGCAGTTAATTGTAATGTTTCTAATAATGATATTACGCATTATGGTTGGAGTGCAATTATTGCTACAGGCGATGTTACCACTAGTAATAATAGTTCTGCCAAAAGATTTTAAAAATGAATACACGTAACATTACAAGGAATTTTACTGAAATGTTTTTGAATTAACTGATTTTTTGAAATTATATCGCTCTGCTGGGGTTTTGAAGTTATTTGGTTATTGTTTTTGATATACTGAAAAGGGATTTAAAAATTGTTGTTGGATTATTAACAGGTATGTAAGCTTCCTCCCTTAAAACCGAACTGTTTAAAAGTAGAATAATAATCTTAATTTTAAACAGTATTATGAGGAAGAGTAGATTTTCATCCACGCAGAACGCGAAGATTTTAAAAGAGTTCGATAATGGCAAGACCGTTGCGGATATAACCCGTTAAAATGGTGTGAGTTCGGCCGCTTTTTACAAGTGGCGTTCGAAGTACGCCGGAATGAGCGGCAAGGAGCTCAGGCGCATAAAGGAACTGGAAGAAGAGAACCGCAAGCTCAAGCAGATGCACGCCAACTTGGCTTTGGACCATCAAATGGCTAAGGTGATCATCGAAAAAAAGCTATGAAGCCTTGCCGTAAGCGCATTATTGCCAAAGAACTTGTTCATTACGGTATCAGCAGGGCGTGCCGTGTCCTAAATATGAGCAGGAGCGTCTATTATTATAAACCTTTGCCGAAAGACGACACCGAAATAGAGGATGCTTTGCGGCAAAAGACCGAAGAACATTCGGAGGAAGGTTTTTGGAAGGCTTACGATCGTTTGCGCAATGAAGGGAAGCCATGGCCATAAACGGGTCCATCGTATCTATAAGGCCCTTGGGCTGCCATTGAGAAGAAAGGTGAAGAAACGTTTACCCGCAAGGGTGAAAGAGCCCTTAGAGGTACCTGATGGACTTAACCACACTTGGAGTATGGACTTTGTGACCGATGTCCTGGAAAACAAGAGACGCTTCAGGTCGTTCAACGTCATCGATGATTTTAATCGAGAAGCACTTCATATAGAAGTCGACTTTTCCTTGACCAGCAATCGCGTTGTCTGGGTACTGAACCACCTTATCAATAAAAAAGGAAAGCCAAAGAGGATCCGCATGGACAACGGCCCGGAGTTCATAGCCCATATAACGAACGATTGGAGCCAGATGCACGGGATAGAGTTCAAATATATCCAACCGGGCAAGCCGACCCAAAATGCTTATGTGGAAAGGTTCAACGGAAGCTATAGATGTGGGGTGCTGAACAAATATATCTTTGAAAACCTAGACCAGGTAAGGGAACAGACACAGATCTGGATGAACGATTATAACCATCATAGGCCCCACGATGCCTTGGGTAAAATACCGCCCGTAAAATACGCGGAACTTAATTCTTTTGGGGCTAGCCCCAAAAGAATTAAAAACAATAACTTTAATGAAGTTTTAGAAAACTAAGCAGTTCTAATTAGGGGAAGCTTACATCCTTAGTACTTTTTTCTAAATATTCTGTTTTTGGAGTTCCTTCAAAAAATCGTTGAGTTCATCCCCGGTCTTGAACTACTTTAGAAGGTTATTACTGAATAGTGTCTCTTATTTATTGATGTATAATAAAATTAAACTAAAAAAATAACGGGGCAATGGCCCACTATTTTCTATTCATGCACTCTATGGGATAGTCCTATAAAATTTAAAATAGTTTGATGATTAAAATCTACTGGTTAAAAACCTTGGCATACTTGTTTGATATACCCGTCCAGGTATATCTCCGTTCCGCAATTTCTGACATATTTAGAGCATTGTCCTTCAATTTGATTGGGGAAAGATTTTTTAGGCTATTAACCAGTTCATTGGAGTTGGAAAAGTATAAGGCTTTTTCTTCCGTTGTAAAATGATTGGTAGGTACGCTAAATGCGATAATGGGTAAATTAAGGCTCATAGCCTCTACCAAAGAAGGTGCCGTGCCACAGAACGTATGACTGTGAATATAAAGCGATGCATTACTCCGAATCACATCCAATTCATACAGGTCATACACCGCATCTTGCATATAGATATTTGGGTAACCGGCATACTTTACTTTTAATTCCCGCCCATATTCGAACTTGTCATAATTCGAAACCAAAACTAAATTGCGATCAGGAAGTTGGGTATAGGCTTCTAAGACCATATGCAAATTATTATCGACTTGGGCCCTGGAAACACTAACATCATATGCACCCTTTAAATAAGGGTATTTTTCCAATAGTTTGGGGTCCAATGGTTTTTTGGCGGTATGGTCACCTCCGTATTCAATAAGTGCACTCTTCTTTTGATATTCCTCTTCGATATAGTCACAAAAATGTTGATTATCGGCGACAATTACCGAGGAATGTTTTATGGCCAGTTTCTCGGTTAGTTTGAGATACCATTTCCCGAAAGCCCCCCATTTATCCCGCTTCCATTCCAAACCTCCAAAATTAACCACGATGTTGGGTTTTTTAAAAAGCTTGAAAAAAGGTAAAATGATGCATCCTGGGGTCCCTAAAATCAAGAGGATATCAAAAGTAAACCAACTAAGACCCATGGCGGTGATATCATATAGGATACTCTGACCACCATTGGCTTTAAAAGGTAGGTATTTTAAGGTACACCCATGATATTCGGGAAGGCGTTTTTCTTTTGGAACACCTTCACAGAATACTGTAATGTCAAATTCTGAGTTTTTTTCCTTAGTTAAATAATAGACCATGGTTTCAAACCCTCCATAATTGGCAGGTAAACCCACTGACCCTATAATTGCTACCTTTTTCTTTTTAGTCATTCCTATATATAATCTTGGTAATAGCCTTCTATATATTCTTTTAGGGCGATACGCCAATCCCGCATTTCATTGACTCCCCTAAGGTTTAATTTCTTGGTAACCAATCGTTCAGAAGGTGGGCGTTCGGCATAGTACACATCTTTAAAGTGATCGGAACTTACCGAGGTTATTTTAATCTCATCTTTGAGTCCAAGCAGGTTGACCAATTCTTCGGCAACTTCCAACCTACTGGTTTCGCCACCACAGACACAATTGTACAAGCCCCAATACTCCTTCTCAATCAAGTTTTTAACGGTCTTTGCAAAATCCTGAGTGTAGGTAGGGGTACCATCCTTATCGTTTACGATGAACAGCTCTTTGTTACCGTCTTTGAGTTGTTTCATCAATTTTTGAATGAATTTTTTGTCTTTTTTAGGACCGGATCCCATCATCCAACCAGCTCGGCAAATAACGAAGCGATTGGCATTTTCACAAACAAAACGCTCGCCCATGTATTTGGATCGGGCATAGACTCCTAACGGATTCGGGAGATCCCAATCGTCATAAAGATCTTGTTTGCCATCAAAGATACCAGCTGTACTGATATAGAGCAAGGGTATATCCATGGCATTGGCCAAATACACGGCATTTTCAACCGCCATAGTGTTCGTGGCATATGTATCGTCTACATGTTCCTCGCAATATTCCAAATCGGTATAAGCTCCTAGATGGAACAGGTAATCCGGTTTAAATTCTTCCAGTTCCTTTTTATAGGCCTCAAAATCCCTAAAGTCTAAAAAGGATAGCCAAGGTTCATTAACATCAATATCAGAACATTTGATGATATAGTCATCTTTAAATTGGGTGTAAAAAGCTTCTCCTAGCATTCCGCCAGATCCGGCAATGTAAATCTTTTTTTTCATAATTAATGGGATTTTTTATTAGTGTTTTTTATGAAACATAATTAATTTTATTGTAAACATTTTCTTAATGTTGTTGATAAACATTAATGTGCCCTTAAAAAGACAATTAGTAGGATAGATAGTTTGATAGGTTTTTTGTGACACTGTTTATGAATAGCTATGGAAATAGCTTAATTTAGTATGGAATTAAAACTTTTATTATATCTAAATATTGTACATTTTAAAAATATTTAAACGTTTATTCATTTTAAATCGATATTAATCCTTAATTACATTTTAGGAAGTACATTAATCCATTTTATTTAAATCCAACCCATAAGCTATTTAACAATTATTAGAGATAAGGATTTTAATTAATTTTTATTATAACTATTAATGGTTTTCTTATAAATACCCATTAATGTGCTATAATGGCTTTTTGCTGCAAATTTTGTTTGGGCAAAGTTAATTCCGTTTAATTGCATTTGCTTATAATCTTCGATGTTTAAAGCAAAAGCTCGTTCAATGGTGTTTTTTAGGTCTTCAACAGACCCAGAATTAAAAATAAAGCCATGTTCAGAACGTACTATTTCTGGAATACCACCGATTTTCGCCCCTATAACGGGAGTCCCTAATTGTAGACTTTCTATCACGGTCATGGGATTGTTTTCGTACCATTCCGAAGGAATTACCGAAAAATTTGATTTTTCAATATTTGACCATAAAACATCACCTTTACAATATCCCAACAATTTTATATTATGCATTTTATTCTTTGAAAGGAAATCTTTTATTTCATTTTCCATAGGACCTGTCCCTACAATCTTTAGTGTTATGTTCGGAAGTAATCGAAGGGCCTTAAGTAAAGTCATAATGCCCTTTTCTTTGGATAGGCGTCCAAAGTATAATAGATTTCCATTTTTTTCAGTGTTGAGTTTACGATCCTCAAAATCTTTAAAATTGTAAAGTGTAGAAGACTTCTCTTTTAATGAAGGATAATATTCTACATGCTTATTCTTAATAAACTCACTTACCATTATAAAATGATCGATATTTTTTTTATAATCAAAAAAGATGTCTCTAAAATAGGATTCCATTGCAGAAACTGTGCTAAACAAGAAATTACTTTTATTGCATTTATATAGGGCTGAATTATAATATTTGCCTCCTGCGCATTTCTCGCATATTTTTTCATTGTTATTCAGCATTATATTGATTGGACAAAGTATGCGATAATCATGTATTGTCATTACGATTGGAATATTATTATCCTTTAAGGCTTTTATTACAGCATTTGTCAATTGCCCATAAAAGATGTGGACATGGGCTACGTCTGGTCTCTCTTTAGATATTAAACTTTTGAGGTTTAGAAAGGCCTTTTGAGAATAAAAGAAACGCGGTAAGTGGGTTAATCCGGTATTAAAGGGAGCTATAAAAAAAATGTTCTGGCCTTCTTTTTGGTTTTGTTCATCAGTGGTGCTAAAGTAGATAACTTCATTTCCGTTATTCTTTAACAATTTACCGGTGTTTAAATATACGGTGTCGGCACCTCCTCGGGCATAGTGGTAATTATTGATTAAAAGTATTTTCAAAATATAGTTGGTAAAAAGTTAAAATAATATAATTTAAAGATCAAAAAATTACTTTAAATAAGTGTCATAATGACGGTCTAATAAAAAGTAAATTTTCCCAATAGAATAGGTATTGGGTGTAAAAGTTGGATTTAATGAAAGCGTACCATATTAGGATATGAATTAGTACTATTCCCCAAAGTACAAAAAGATCAATAGGTCTTCTATTGGGTCTTTTCCATAAATAATAAATCAAATAGGCTGTAATAGGCAGTTGCATTACGATAAAATAGCGGGATGGGCGTTGCAAAAGCATACTTTGATAAGTTAGAAAAAATAATAAGGCCCCGATAAAAAACAAATTATAGAATTTAACAAACGATTTAGATGTGAAAAATTCCTTCATTTCTTTGCTATAAAAGATAGCAGTGACATAGATAACAAAAGGACCAAAATAGCGGGCTCCTTTGCTATAATTGGTTTGAAAATTGCTTAATACTTCGCTAAGGTTTCCATATCGTTCCCCGTATCCGATAAGATTCACCACATACTGCATTTGATCTATAAAAATGTCTATAAAAGAGGTTTCCCCTAAAAGAATCGCACTAAATAATAGTCCTAATTGTAGAGGAATACTCCTAAGAAAGCCTTTTTCAGGATAGGCGATAAAAAAAATAGGGATGAAAAGTAATGCCGATTTATGGAATAAATAAGCCATGAGGGTCAATAGGGCGTATTTAGGAAAATCCTTTTTATTGGCATAGGGAATAGCAGAAAATAGGATACACCAAGCAATACTTTGCCTTATTGCGTTCATCATTGTAAAATAAAATACGGTCATAATGACAAAGGCCAGTATCGGATATAAAAAACGTTGTTTTCGAAAAGCGTAATAGATAAAGAAAATCTGTATAAAGGCAAAAATGCCAAACATTAAGGTATAGTGAAAATCGGCATTCGCAAATAATTTCAGTAACCAAACAAATCCTGTTTCATACTCTGGAAAATGTAAATTATAGGGTTGTGATTTAATTCGGCCAAATATAAATTGATACGTAATGTAATCTACCCCGACTTGGTATCGTAATCCGCTTATTATGGCAAAAAGCAAAAGGGAAAGTAGTAATCCAGGTTCCAAAAAAGGGAATTTACCCTTGTATTTGTCCCTAGGTAAGGCAACGTATTTGAGGTTCAATAGAAACATTGCGATAAAGAGGCCGCCATATACGACAAAGCTTTGTAACATCTTTTTATGGGTGTAAAATAAGCTTAATTAACTTCGAAACCATCGGTACAGCAATAATAGGGAATTTATACTTTGGTTTCTGATCAAAGAGAAGATTATTCGTTGTTTTAAAGGCATCTCCTTTATAGGAAAGTTATCCATTGCATCCAAAATAGGATCATCGCACATTTCACGCACTAATAGCCTTTTACGAAAATAGGGAATATCTGCCTTTGCAATCCGATTTAAATTAAACTTAATATATCCGATAAAGAATTTATCCAGTCGGGTTTTATAAAGTGAGGGGACAACGTGCATGGCTTTTAATCGATTTTCAATGAGATAATAAAGCTTTTTCTGTCTCTCAAAGGAATCATCACGAAACGTTCTTGTAAGGGAACTTCCGTTATGACAATAATAATAGAAGGCTTGTGGAACAAATGCCAAATTTTGGGCCTTTGACAAATAATCCATATTAAAGATGATATCCTCGGAGAGACATTTACGTTCAGAAAGGAAACGGATTCGGTATTTTTCAATCAATTCCCTAGAATAGATACTAAAGCATGTTGACATCTCGTATTTTCGTTCTATTGGATTCGAAGGTTCTGTTGCAATCATGTTTAGTATCACATTATGGATCTCATCGGGAGAGGAAAGCAACTCGAGTTCAGGGATTTTGTAAACAGCTGTGGTTTTGAGGTTGTCATCCAATCTGGTGCATCCGGAATATACGGTATCCAAATCGTGTTTAACGGCGGTTTTATAGAGTATCTCATACATGTCCAAATCAACAAAATCATCGGAATCCAGAAAAGCAACGTATTGCCCGGTAGCGATATCCAGCCCTGAATTCCGGGCATAACCCAATCCGCCATTTTTTTTATGGAGGACTTTAATTCGGGAATCCCGCGCCGCGTAATCATCACATAATCGAGGACAATTATCCGGAGATTCATCATCGATCATTATGATTTCGATGTCTTCCAAGGTTTGCCCCAATAAAGAATCCATACAGCGGGACAGATAGGGTTCCACATTATAAATGGGTACAATAATGCTTACTTTTGGCAGCTTTCTAGTTGTAATATATTGGCTCATACTTTCTATGTGTTGAAATGTTTATGGATTTTTTGAGCTTTGAAATAACCATGGCTGTCATTTCCATAATTTGAGAATATTGGTTTTTAGAAGGGAAATAATTTTGTATTTAAAATTTCATGTAAAACGGAATGATACTTATTTTATCTATAAACCAGCTTTATTTAAAAAATCATCAAAACCATTAAATGGAGCCCTGTGATCATGTACCCAATTCTCATAAGCATCACCAAGTTGAAATTCTATAGGTAACATAGGGAATTTGGAAACCTCATTTCCATTAACGAACAAAGGGAATTCCTCCCAAAAGTCTTCTATTACCGGTCTCCTTCCAAATCGTTCCTTAATGCTACGGGCATAGGCAAAAGCTTCTTCAACTTGAAGTAATTTGCGCTTTTCAAAATATTCATCAATAGTACATATTACTTTGGCTGGTGAACCAGCAGCAATTGAGTTTGAAGGTATATCCTTGGAGACTATCGATCCGATTCCGATAAAGCAATTATCACCAATAGTAACATTTTTTAATACCGTACAATCCATCCCAAAGCTTACGTTATTTCCAATAACAACTTGCCCCGAGGAAGGAATGAACTCATTGAATTTTCTAATGAAAATTCTTGAAACAAAATCATGGGTAAGCAATTTAAAATTGTGATTAACAGCAACATTGTCACCTATTTTAACTAAAGAAGGTCTTGTTACATCAATTAGAATGGAATTAATATCTCCTTTAATGATAAAATTATCACCAATAGAAACTCCCTTGTCTTTTAAATATTGAATATAATGCCTTGAACCTAAGGTGCCAAGTCTTTTTCGTAAATGAAATATTTTATTTTTGATATATTCTGTCATAGCCTGTGCGCATTAGCTGTTAAAATCATTTAATCCCTCTATTCATATTATGAATCGTGGCTTTATAAAATGTTTCCAACTGGTCGACAATCATCTTTTGTGAAAAATGATTTTTTATTTTTTTCCTTGCATTGCTTTCAATTGATATACGCAATTGGTCATTGATCAATAATTTTTTCATCTTATCAACAATATCATCAACGTTTGTAGGGTCAACTAATAGCCCATCAAAATTATGCTTAATCATTTCTGGACCAGCTGAACGATTGGTAAATATTAAGGCCTTACCCCTGGCCATAATTTCTATAGCCACCATACCCATCGATTCAAAGTAAGAAGGAACAACCGCAAATTTGCATTGATCGATTTCCTTTCTAATTTGTTCCCTTTGTACATAGCCCCTGAACTCCACTCTATTCACATATTTTTCATTGACCAAGGACATTCCTTTATCCAACTCACCACCTCCAATCATAATTAATTTTATGTCTGGATATATTGTTGCAATAATATTAAAAGCTTTTATTAAAGAAAAGGCACCTTTCGTTTCGATAATTTTACCGACAAATAAAATGTTCTGAGTATTGATTTTATTAAAAGATTTATTTTCTAGGAAAAAAGAATCAATAGGATTGTAAATCATATTAACCTTCTTCTTATTTATGTTTAGTGTTTCTATAATGAATGTAGATATAAAATGACTTACCGCTAAATATACATCTGCACGTTTAAAATTAGCAGTGTCATTTGCTAAAGTGATAGGTTGTATTTTATCTTGATAGTATTCAAAAAAGGATTTGCAACCATGAACCCTTAATATGGTGGGAATAGGAAATCTTTTAAACTCAATAACCTTTTTTAAATTTTTTATCAGTTTTGTGAAATCAACCAATTCTATTAAGTCGATTTTTTCAATCTTAATCAACTCTAAGATGAAATCTTCGGTTTTTTTGATATTTAATTCGGACAGGTACGAAAAAATACCTGTTCGAGTTAGGAGATAATTAATATATTTCAAGAGTTTGTTGGGGACAAATTTAGAATAAGAAAAACACTTTAATCTAAATATTTTAACATCATTGATAATACTAAAATAGGGTAGGTTACAGGAATAATCATAATTACCCACCACAAAAATCTCATGCCCTCTTTTTACCAGCTCTTCTGCCACAATTTTTGTAGCGCTACCTATACCACCCGTTTTAGCGGGTGGGTATTCATCGCAGAAAAATAATATTTTCATTTATGAGTTTTTTTGGCCTATCTGGGTTTGAATTTACAATAGGTAAAATCTAAATCTTTCACTTTAAAATCTTCTTTATTTTGTTTATATAACTATTAAGAATGAAATAAAAGGAATATTTGTCGATTCTCTTAGTTAAATTATTTCTCTTGTTTTTTAATAAATGTATTATTATCAGGTATTTACACCAAAATACTAATTCCTCTTGATAATAAAGGATATTCCAAAAGCCTATTTTTGGATATACATAGGTTTTTCGAAAATCCCACATACATTGCATAAAGGTTGGATTATAAAAATCCTTTTCCCGATTGACCATACTATCGTGGTTAATTCGATATTTGACCAAGCAGGTATTGTTATAGTTTATTTTGTGTCCTCTTGAGGTCAGTTTTAACCACATCGGGAGATCTTCAAAGAACCGATAGCGTTCATCAAACCCCTCAACTTCATCCAATATAGCTTTATTGAAAAATACGGTAGGTGCAAAATTAAAACTCCCTTTAAGAAGGTATTTGTTCTGCTGGTTGGCATTAAGTGCAAAAAAAGGTATAAATTGTCCTAAGGGCAATAATGGATGGAGTTTTTCAGTACCATTGGAATCTACAGAGAAAGGTTGCATTTGCCCTGCTAAAACCGCCACATTGTTTTCATTGGTATAAGCAAGGCAATCACTTATGCAAGTGGGCAGAAGCATATCGTCCCCTGCTATCAATTTAATCCAAGATCCTTGTGCTGCCTTTAGACCTCGATTGCAATTGGCAGGGATTCCTGAATTTTTTTCCACACGGATCAATTCTGTACGAACAAAATTATCCTTGTTTTCAGCAAGCCAATGAGAGCAAATTTGTAAAGTGTCATCTTTGGAGCCGTCATCCGTGATAATGAGTTCACAATGGGTATACGTTTGATCCTTGGCGCTTTCTAAAGTTTCCAAAACATATTTGGCCGAATTGTAGGTGACTACAATAATGGAGACCAAGGGTTTATCCGGAAGTAATTGATTTTTGGGTTTTATTTCTTTTATTGACCTATCTATTGTCATTATTTCTTTTTAGTTATTTTCCCCAATAGTTCCTTAAGATCCATGCGTTTATCCAGTTCTTTAAACGAATACCAGGCCGAGAATAGTATAATTGGTGTCCCGTATATATAAGAATAGGGTAGGGGAGTGAATTTTATAATAAAAAAACAACTCATTGCGGATATGAATTGGATAACAAAAATTTTATGGAAATCAGTATTGAATTTAAATCCATATTTATACCTAGCTAATATAAAAACTTGAACTAGGTAAAGCACATAATTGATCAAGAAGGAGATGCCCAAGCCTTCCAATCCAAAGAGATAATACCCTAAAAGATTTAATCCGAGCCCATAGATGTTGGCGATCAATTCGTTCCAAAAAAATACTTTTGAGGCTCCCTTGGCCAGTAAAATAAAGGAAATGGACCAGCTGGCTGCCTTAAAGAACATGCCCAAAGCCATCCAATGTAACATGGAATCGATCGGGGCAAATTTTGTGGAATACAGTAAAATAACAACCCAATTGATAAAAATGATGAATACGGCCAATACAGGGGCTAAAATCAAAATGGCAATATCTGCCTGCTGGTTTATTAATAAAGTAGCCTTTTTATTGTCTTGGGCAACTCCTGAAAGCCTAGGGTAATAATCCGTAGCCATGGCCGTAAATACGAGACCGACATAGGTATTGATAATGGCAAAGGCCGCATTAAAGAATCCCACATCATCAACACCTCCGGTATTACTTATAAAAATTCGTACCACATAGGAAGAGCCTACGGTCATTATGCCACTTAAACTTAACATAAAACCCATAAGCATCATGCCTTTGCCCTGAGTTTTGGTTTCGCTTAAAGTAACCTGGATCTTTTGGATAGGTATCTTATTGGAAAAATATAGGTTGACAAGGAAGGTGATTATGGTGGTTAAAATCAAGGCAGGCACGATACCCCTAATTTCAAAATAATAATACAGAGGGAAGGATACCAATAACCCAAGGGCCGAACCGAACATGTTGGCCTTGGCAAGAAAGTTTAATTTACGCAACCCTTGTAGTAATACATTTTGCCCACTCGTCAACTGATTAAAAAGGAGGGTGATGGAAAGCCATAAAAAAGCAATGGTATAATCGCTATTTCCAAAGGACAACTCACTTAACCAGGGAGCAAGTATGAGGGTGATTAAAGCACCTAATAGGCCTGTAAACCATACCAAGCGCCTAACCACAACAACCACTTTAGAAATTTCCAAGTCATCCTTGGTTTCATTGGCGGCGGCAATATCCTTTACCGAACTAACTCCCAAACCAAAGTTGGTAAGAGAACCTATAAGGGCTGTGGTTGAAGTCAATAAGCCGGCGATACCCATACCAGTGGGGCCCAATAAAACGGCAATTACCTTAGATCTAATGATGGAAATAATGATGTTAAACACCTGTACCCCCCCAAAAATGGAGGTCGCTTTCATAATCTGTCGATAACCACCTACTTTTTCCGATTCATTATCGTTTTTAACCATTATATTTATTTACGGCGTCTACCACTTTTTCAATTTCAATTTCTGTCATCACTGCACTAATGGGTAAACTCAATACCTCTTCGTGTATGCGTTCGGTAATGGGAAGACGTAAGTGGTTATAATGGCTATAAGCCTCTTGTTTATGGGGGGGGATTGGGTAATGGATCAGCGTTTGTATCCCTTGTTCATGAAGGTGTTTTTGAAGTTTGTCGCGATTTTCAGTACGAATCACGAACAAATGCCAAACATGACCGTCTTTATGAACCACTTCTGGTAATACTATCGATGGGTTCGTAATGTTCTGTAGATAATAGTTGGCAACTTTTCTTCTTGCCGCGATGTCCTTTTTGATGTGTTTTAATTTTACACTTAAAAAAGCAGCTTGTATTTCATCCAGTCTGGAATTGAGCCCTTGATATATATTCTCATATTTTTTAATCGACCCATAATTTCCAAGCGCCTTAGTAATAGTGGCCAATTCCTCATCATTGGTGGTAATAGCCCCCGCATCACCAAGACCACCAAGGTTTTTGCCTGGATAGAAACTATGTCCCGCAGCATCGCCAATTGCCCCTGATATTTTGTCCTGCCATTGAGCTCCATGCGATTGAGCCGCATCCTCGATAAGTTTTAAACCATGTTTGGCACAAATATCCAACATCTGTTGGTCAATCGAAATTTGACCGTACAAATGCACGGTTAATATAGCCTTCGTTTTTTTGGTGATGGCAGCTTCGATTTTTGAGGAATCCAAATTGTAGGTCTTAAGATTGGGCTCTACAAAAACGGGAATCAGATCATTATCAGTGATGGCCAAAACTGAAGCTATGTATGTGTTCGCAGGAACAATGATCTCATCCCCTTTTTTGATAAGATCGAGTTCTATATATCCTTTAAGGATCATTCGTAGGGCATCTAACCCGTTAGCGACACCAATAACATTCTTGGCACCACAATATTCGGCATAATCACGCTCGAATGTAGCCAATTCAGCCCCCAATAAATACCAACCAGAGTCAATTACCCTTTGGGAAGCTTCCTTTAACTCAGTGGCAAACTGGGCATTGATTTTTTGAAGATCTAAAAATTTAATCACAAAATTTATTTTTTAAGGTTTAATAGCAAGGTGTTTTTATGTGCTTACATGCAACATTTAAAAATACTTTACTTGGAAAAATCAATAAGGGGGATTTTAAAAATTGACTAATGTGGATTCCTTATTTTTTATAAGTTCAAAATCTATTATCTCCTTGAGTCTATCAATTCTTTTAAGCCTTGAATGGTTTCTGCATTTTCTATTTCCTCAGCGGACAATGAGATATTATATTCACTTGAAAAATGGGCGATCAAGGCCAAATTGGTTAGTGAATCCCAAGTTTCGAACGAGGTGAGATGATCACTGAGTTCCACACTTTCGACGTCTAAAATTTCAGACATTGTGGCTAAATATTCTTCCATATTATTTATATTCAATTATTTTACAAAAGTTTAAATTCCCTATATCCATAAGCAGGGAGGACCAACTTAGGCCATTACCGAATCCAGCCATACAAATAAGGAAGGATTCATTTTTTAGTTTATCGCCAAGATTAAAGGAGATAAGCGCAGGTACTGTAACACTGGCTGAATTACCAAAGTTCTCAACGAGATTGTTGGGCATTTTTTCGTCGGAAACACCCATGGCATTGGCCAATTGTTTTACCATGAATTTATTGGGCTGGTGAAACATGAAATAATCCACATCGTCTTTGCTTTTACCGGCCTTTTCCAATAATGTATCGATCATTGGAGGTACTTCACGCTGAACAAAATTAAAAACATCATCCCCTTTCATGGAGATATGATCCAAGGCTTTTAAATTCCCTGCCTTATCTTTTTCTAATTTAGCCGTCTCATTGGAAGAAGGTAACTTGAATGCCCCAGCAGGAATGATCAAGGCATCTACACCTTGCCCATCCGCTTTAACCGCACCATAAATGCTATTCCCCGCATCATCATTTTCAACGATGGTTATTGCTGCTCCATCACCTGTTAAGGGGGCACTACTCCTATCATGTTTGGATACTTTGGTACTCATGATATCGGCATTTAAAACGACTACTTTTTTTATTTCCTCTTGTTCGAGTAGCATAAACGCCTTATTCAATCCAAATGAATAACCAGAGCACCCTTGGGTAATGTCATCGAGATAAATATCTTTTTTTAAGTCTAGCATACCATGAATCACATGACTTGTGGCCGGCATGAAATAATCCGGGGATTCTGTTACCAAAATTAGCGCATCAATATCGTCCTTTTGTAACAAGTTTTTGTCAAATAGATAATTTAAGCCAAATATACAAAGGTCTGAAACGGTAGTTCCTTTTTTGACTACCCTTCGCTTATTAAAGCCCATTACCAATTTTAATTTCATTGATTGTCGGCGGGTAAAATCATAATTCTCGATTTCATCTTCAAATTTGACTTCTTTTTCTGGCAAGATGGTCAGAATGCCGGTGATTTTCTTGTTCTTAAATTTTAAATTCATGATGCCTTTATTTAAAAGGGTTATTTTTTTTTGAAACGCGTTAGTTCTTCTTTAGTAAGGAGAGCCTTTATTGCTAGCCGGGGAACAAAATTAAATATTGAATACTAAATAATGATTTTTCTTAGTTGAATCAATGTAAATCATGGTTGATCGAATCAATAATTTCCCCAACATTGTTCCAATTTTGGATATCACTAGCCTTAAAGCGGAGATTGAAATGTTTTTCCATTGCATCAACCAATAACACGTGCATTAAGGAATCCCATTCGTCAACATCCGACGCTTGTGTATTTTCCGTAAGTGTAATCTCCTCATTGTCCAATGTCTCAATGAAAATCTGATTGATTTGTTTTAATATGTCGTTTCGTGTCATATAATCTATTCCTTAATTTTTATAAAACTTTTAATATTTTTATACTCATCTACCATGAGGGAGAAAAAAGCACCATTTTTTAGAAATCCCAAATCTGTATAATGGTCTTTTACCAAAACATTTTTAGCGGTGGGTATGTGTTCCCCTTTTAAGATTGTAAAACCGTTTTCTTTGGCGTAATCCACAATGGTGTTCAAAACGAATTTTTCCATGCCACGCTTTAAGACCCTACAGCTCATAAACCACGTGTCAATGAACAGTGTATTATGATCTTCTTTTTTCAGTATAATTGCGCAGATTAAGCCATTTTCGCCGAATTTATCATCTAAGGTAAAGGTAAACGTCGCATAATCATCGGATTTTGATATTCGTTCAATATCCGCTTCAGTATATCGTATTGTCCTAAGGTTGAACTGATTTGTCCTTTGGGATAATTGGGCTACCCTAGGTGTATTGAACTTGTTGAAAGGTTCAATCTTGGAATGCATTTCTAAATTCTTCAAGAAATCATCTTCACTAGTAAATTTTTGGAACTCCTTAACCCTTTCAGCTTCGATTTGGTATAATTTGGTTCTCTCTGAATCTTCACTGGAAAAGGACACTGTTTCAAAAAGATTCAAACTATATAAATATTCAAGATAATTGGCAGGGTCTTCAGGCAATTCGGGCACGGTGATTTCAGGAATGTTCTCCTTAACGATACTTCTTTCGAAAGGATTATCGTCTAAAAACACCATGGAATCGAAACCGATATTCAAGATGCTCTGAATCTGTCGAATGTTATCAACCTTATTGTCCCAATTTGCCTTAAAGACAGAAATATCCTTTAGACGTAAAACCATATCAGGATGTTTTTCAAAGGGCTCTTTTGCAATTGACTCAGTATTTTTACTGCAAACGGCAACAATAATACCGCGGTCCTTTAATTTTTTGACCCAATATTGAAATTCGGAAAAGGCCTTTCCGATACCCAAGCTTCCTATTTGAATATTCTCTAGTCCATCATCACCTATAACCCCACCCCAGGTTGTATTGTCCAAATCGAGGATTATACACTTCTTTATTTTACCATATAAAGCCCTGATCAGGTCAATGGTCTTATGGGCTACTTTGGGTAGAATGTCGATGCTTAAAACCATCTCCGTACTTATATAAAGGGAGGGTTGGAAAACGGTCGATTTACCTTTTTGGTTTTGAAGCGAGGAAATATCACATAGGAACAAATTGGGCTTTTCGGATGCCGACAACATGAGTTCAAAGTTCAGTTTCCTTAATTGGAATACAAATGAAGAAGGTGTCTTATTGGCATAATTTCCGAAAATAGAATCGTCGATTTCAGTATAATTATAATAAATGATTTTTGCCGAAAGATGATTTGTGATATTGTTGTAAATGGAATCTATGATCTCCAATTCATCGTTAGCCAAAGCTGAGTGTTTAGCTGGCTTGAGCTTATTGTATTTCCCCAATAGTTTATGGGAAGAACGAAATATTACAACGATGTCCGGTTTAAATTCGTAAAACTCGGAAGAAAGATCGAATACTTGCCGTTCTATTTGATTGAAATCCGCTTCCCAAAGATCGAAATTATATCCATAGTCATAGCCAGTGCCTTTTAAGGCTTGGCTCAAGAATTGAGTTGCGGTATCCCCCAAAATGGCTAACTTTATGGTCTTTAATCCAGAAAAGTCCTTTTTTAGGTTTTTTTTAATCTGTATGAAATTTTTCGCCATATCGGATGTTTTATCGATTGATTATCTTTTTTATGCTAACGCTAAATTTAAAAATATCATGTTTAGAGATTAATAAAATATAACATCCCAATTGCATACAAATTACGCTATAAATTGGAATTGATTACTAAAATCAGTTTACAGTAAGTTTAGTGAAAATCATCAAAATATTGTTTAGGGAAATGGATTTATTTATAAGTTACGGAATTCGATATTTATGAGATTATTTTTTGTCCTCTTTAAGAAATATTTTCAAATACTTTTTTCTTTGGGCATCCCAATCGTCATACTCTAATTCGAAATATTCACTTATTTCATCCTCTTTGATAAACCTGGGGTTAAAAGATTTGGTATATCTCATAACACTTATGTTCTTTTTCATGGTCGACATAGTAAGTGTCTTAAATCCAAGTTTTTCATAAGCTAGTGATTTAATGAACAAATCCCCGAGAACGGCTTCATTAGAAACAGCTTCCGGACCATATAACCAACTGCCATATTCGCAAATGTCCCCTGAGATATCATATAACCTATTTAAGCCCAATCTTGTTTTTTTGTCTTCTTTTAAACACATAAAATAAAGGTCCTTACCCTCTTTTTCCCTGATCTTATATTCTTTGAGCCAATTAATCTGGTCTTCGAGTTTGGAACTCGTCCTATTGATATATCTGGCTAATTTTTCATTGTTTCGCAACGAAAGAATGAATTCGGCATCTTCAATTTCAACCAATCTGAAATAACAACCATAGGCAGTTGTTGGCAAAATTTCATCTATTATTTTTTTTCTATCGATCATCGGTGTTTTTTTAATGTTATTAATTCTGTTTGCGAAAAAGTGATTGTCAGGCCCTAAATGCAATAACATCAGTAAAATTAACGAGAACTTACTTATGGGTTATGTCATGGGCACCTTAATGGTGGTAGTTTAATACAACTTTTTGATTATTAAAAATTAAATCTTTTTCCAATAAGTGGTAATTTTTTGTTTCTATTTCAAAGGTATCGATTGAAAATGCCCTTGCTCCAAAACTTTCTTTCCATTTAAGTAATCCAAGGTTAAGGCCATTACAATCAAAGGAGCTTCCAAAATCAAAGTAATTTTTATGTTTGAAATTGTTTTCAATTAATTCAAAATAAAGAAGGTCAGATGCGCCTGACTGCCTTCCTTCATCATTGGCTGAATTATACTGCACGCGAACAACGTTAGTCGTTTCAAAAATTGTTGCGCCTGCGACAATGGTATTATTTAAGTACGCATTGAATTGGCGAATGTTGCTGGGGAACGATTTATGTAACCTTATGATTTCCTCAACGGTATGGGCAGGCTTGGCATTATATTTGTCTTTTAGGTTCGGCATCAATATTTGGTTCCAATATTCATGGAAGGTGTCTACTTCCTTAATCACCACACCCAATTTTTTTGCCCTTCTGACAAGTCTCAATCGAGTTCTATTCATTTCCAGTTTATCATTTAAATTGATTACGGATGAAAATTGCCTTACGGTAAGCTTTGCTTTGACCAAAAATTTGGCATAGGTTATTTCTTCAGCACCTATTGAATTATAAAACTTATGGAATGATTTATAAATAATCTTATTGATATGGTTTTCTTTTAGAACGTAGAGTATTTTATAGACTATCTGGAGGGTTTTATAAAGTGTTTCAGTTTTGCGGAGTATTATGCCACCATAACTTAGACCAAAATGAGAGGCTATGGTATACTCATCAACTCTATGTGCAGGAAAGGCGGCTACCGTTACATCGTTTTCAAAAACAATCAACGAACAATCGTTAAAGCGGTCTTTATGATAATCCATAAAATCCCGTTTGAATAAAAAAGTGGAATTTTTGGAATGATCGATAAAATCATCCCAAATTTCCTTATCCCCTTTTTTATATTTTCTGACCGTTATTGCTTCTAAACCTTGCATTTTGATTATTTTCTATATTCTAAAAAAGAATTATAATCCCTAATATAATCGCTTTCTTCAAAAACATGGGAAGCTAGTACCATTGATATGGAGCCAGAAGAAAAATTATTCAATTCTCGCCAAAGCCCTGGTACAATATGTAAAGCCAGGTTAGGTCTGTTCAGGGACACCGTTTTTCTATTTATACCATCGTCGATAATAACATCAAAACTTCCACTGGCAGCTATAATATATTGTTCCAGTTCATAATGGGCATGCCCACCTCGGGTTTCCCCACCGGGTACATCATATAAGTAATAGATTCTTTCAACTGCAAATGGAATATTTTTATTATTTTCTACAACGGTAATATTTCCAGATTCCGAATGTACTTTCGAAATATCGATTACCGAGCAATCAAAGACCGTATTTCGCTTTAGTTTCATTTCTAATTCGTTTAAAACTGTTAAAGTCCCTAATGTAATCCTGTTCGTCATATGGAATAGAAGAAACAATCAAAGACAAGGAGTTCGTGGAATAGTTCTCTATTCTTCTCCAATACAAATTGGGGACATATATACCATAATAAGAACGGTTTAAACTAAATTTCATTTCATTTTCCCCATCACTTAGTATAACATCAAAACTTCCTGATAACGCAATTATGAATTCGGTAGAAGTTTTAAAGGCATGTTCCCCTCTAATCTCACCACCAGGTACATCATAAATCCAATATGTTCTTTTAATATCAAAAGGAATCTGTTTGCTGTTTTCAAAAAAGCTTAAATTTCCCCTATCATCCAATATTTTTGGGAGTTCAATAATTCTAGGCTCGTCATTGATCATTTTTCGATTGTATTGTTTTTAAAATTGGATCATATAATACGTCAATTAAGTTGAAAGGTCTCTAAACCCTTATTTTGATTTATCCAATATTAATTCATGCATATGTTGCAAACAAGACTGTAAAGATTCTTTCCAATATGGAATATCCAATTCAAAAGTATCCTTGATCTTACGTTTATTCATTATGCTATAAAACGGTCTTGTAGCTGGTGTAGGGTAATCTATGGTTTCAATAGGATTTACTTTGATTAGTGTTTTTTCCAATTCAAAAATAGCCTTGGCAAAATCATACCAACTACAGACTCCTTCATTTGAAAAATGGTAAACTTCCACATTTTTGTTTTCCAACTTAGGTAGGATATTTAAGATGGTCGCTGCCAAATCCCTGGCATACGTAGGGGAGCCGATCTGATCAGCAATTATTCCCAATTGATCTCGTTCCTTTCCAAGCCTCAACATAGTTTTAACAAAATTTGCACCAAAACTGGAATACACCCAAGAAGTTCGAATTATTATAGATTTATCAGGATTTATCATTTGCATGGCTTGTTCTCCTTCCAACTTGGTTTTACCGTAAACATTTTGGGGGTTGGGAAGGTCGTCTTCCTGATAAGGTTGGTGTCCATTTCCATCGAATACATAATCCGTTGAGATATGTATCAATTTCACATTCTTTTTTTTTGCGATTTCGGCCATATTTTGGACAGCCAAATTATTTATTTCGTTTGCCTTGACCTCATCTGACTCTGCCTTATCAACAGCAGTATAAGCAGCACAATTAATAATTACTGTTGTATTATGGGCTTCTATAAAATTCTTTACATCGGAATGATTTGTAATATCCAATTGGGAAAAATCCGTAAACATAAAGTTGTTCCTAGGATAATTTGTACTTAAAGCGCGTATTTCAGAACCTAATTGACCATTAGCGCCGGTCACCAATATATTATTCATAGCATTTGGTTTTGAAATCAAAATATTCAGCTCCTTCAAATAAAGGCAATTGTGAATCCTTTAAAGAATGTTCAAGTAAATCCCTGTTTATTTTCCAGTCAATTCCAAGTGCTTCATCGTCAAAAGCAATTCCTTGTTCACTTTCCTTACTGTAATAATTATCAACTTTATAGGCGAATAGGGCTTCTTCGCTTAATACAACAAAGCCATGGGCAAACCCTCTTGGTATAAATAATTGTCTTTTATTCTCTTCGTTTAACTCCACAGCTACATGCTTTCCAAAAGTTGGTGAGCCTTTTCTGACATCAACAGCAACATCTAATACTCTACCTTTGATGGCGCGAACAAGTTTGGTTTGGGCAAAAGGGGGCATTTGATAATGAAGGCCCCTAATAACGCCATAGGTAGACTTTGATTCGTTGTCCTGACAAAAATCTACCTTGTAACCCAAAAACTCTGTAAGCCGGTCCTCTCGAAAGGTTTCGGTAAAATAGCCTCGTTCATCCCCAAAAACTTTGGGTTCACATAATACAACATCCGGTATTTCCAATCTTTTGAAATTCATATTAATATTCTTCAGCACGCTGTATTAAATATTTACCATAATTATTCTTTTTCAATGGTTCAGCTAATTTCAATAATTGACCTTTGGAGATATATCCCTTTTGATAAGCAATTTCCTCTAAGCAGGCAACTTTAAGTCCTTGCCTGTTTTCTATGGTCTGTATATAGTTAGATGCCTCCAATAGGGATTCATGGGTGCCTGTATCCAACCATGCATAACCTCTTCCCATGATTTCCACTTTTAAGTTATCTTTATCCAAATAAGCTTTGTTCACAGAAGTTATTTCCAATTCTCCCCTATGGCTCGGTTTAACATTTTTTGCAATTTTCACCACACTATTGGGATAAAAATAAAGGCCGACAACAGCATAGGGGCTTTTGGGTTTTAAGGGTTTCTCCTCTATACTTAACGCTTTTCCACTCTTATCGAATTCAACAACCCCATATCGCTCAGGGTCCTGTACATAATACCCAAATACGGTGGCTTTATTTTCTTCTTTTACATTGGTCAGTGATTTGGATAATAAATCGGTAAATCCGTGACCATAAAAAATATTGTCTCCTAAAACCAAACATACGTCATCGTTACCGATAAAATCTTCTCCAATAATAAAGGCTTGGGCAAGACCGTCAGGGGAAGGCTGCTCCTTATATTCAAAAACTATCCCAAAATCAGATCCATCACCTAAAAGTTGTTTGAAGCGCGGTAAATCCAATGGTGTGGAGATAATCAATATCTCTTTGATTCCGGCCAACATTAATACCGATATGGGATAATAAATCATCGGTTTATCATTGATAGGTAATAATTGTTTTGACGTACCCTTGGTTAAAGGGTATAATCTTGTGCCTGAACCTCCCGCTAATACTATTCCTTTCATTTTTATTTATATTGTAATGTATAATATTTTTGGTAGGCTCCACTGGTTACATTGTTTAGCCATTCTTCGTTGTTTAAATACCAATCAATAGTATTTGCTAGACCTTCTTCAAAAGTGACGGTTGGGCTCCAGCCCAATTCCTTGTTTATTTTGGTTGCGTCAATCGCATATCGTAGGTCATGGCCAGGCCTATCTTTGACGAAAGTGATCAACTGCTCGCTACTTCCTTTCTCACGACCCAATTTTTCGTCCATTTGTTGGCAAAGTAATTTCACCAAGTCAATATTCTTCCATTCATTAAAACCACCAATATTATAGGTCTCATGATTTATACCTTTATGAAAAACAAGGTCAATGGCTATCGCGTGGTCGATTACATATAACCAATCCCTTGTATAATCCCCATCACCATATACGGGCAGTTGTTTATTATTGATAATGTTGTGTATAAACAATGGAATTAGCTTTTCGGGAAATTGATTTGCCCCATAATTGTTAGAGCAGTTGGTAATCACATATGGAAGATTGTATGTTTCGCCATATGCCCTTACAAAATGGTCAGAACTAGCTTTTGATGATGAATACGGGGAATTAGGGTCATAGGAAGTTGACTCAGTAAATAATCCGGTTTTTCCCAATGTACCATAAACTTCATCTGTACTTACATGATAGAATAGTTTACCTTCCCAATTATCCTGCCATTGTGATTTAAATGCATTTAAAAGTATCATGGTGCCTAAAATATTGGTTTTGGCAAAAGCTAGAGGGTCTTTTATGGATCGATCGACATGGGACTCCGCAGCTAAATGTATTATACTGTCAAAATGATATTCATCAAAAATCGTGTTGATATATTTTTCATTGGTAATGTCTCCTTGAAGAAAAGTGTAATTTTCTTTTTCTTCTATATCCATTAGATTTTCTAAATTTCCGGCATATGTCAAGGCATCCAAATTATATATATGATATTCAGGATAATTGTTGACAAACCTTCGGACTACGTGGGAACCTATAAAACCAGCCCCTCCGGTTATTAATATTGATTTTCTGGCATTTCTTTTTTCTGGCATGTCTTAATTGATTAATTATATTATCATCGTAATGTTAAACGATTAAAATCAAATAATATTCTTTCCTTTTTTTGTCTTATTTAGAAATCGGAATGCTATAATTATGAACTATAAACTCAATTTAAAAAGCTGAAACCGATTTTGTTGGTATGTTAAATCTTTTTTTACATGAATTATTTGGTAAAATATATGGCAGGAAATTAAAAATAGGTATTTCGTATTAATTTAGACAAAAAAACCCTTGGTTTTATAATGAACCTATTTGTCAATATTTTCTTGGGTTTTTAGTTAATGGGTGTTTGTAATAATTATTCAAGAACAGTCGTCTTTTTTAAAATTGAAGCCCTTTTGTCAATGATTTTTTGTAATTCAGAGTCTTTTTCTTTTGAGTAATTTATATTACTATTGGCTACTTTTAAAACTTCAGAATTTTCATTTTCAGTAATTTCACATTCAAGATCAGGTTCAAGTGAACCTTTCGTTTCAGGGACTTCATTTTTAATATCATTGCCATTCAATTTTATCAGAAGGTCTTTTTTCTTTGAGACTTTTTGACGAAGAAAGCTTTCAACAAACGGCAGATAAGGGGAGAGGTAAAGTACTACCATCATCATTAGACAAATTACTAATTGCAGGTTAATATTCAAATCTTGAACCATAAAAGCCGTACCTATTACCAACCAATTGGAATTAACTATAAATAAGGTAGATTTTCTATGCGACATATCGAGATTCAATAGGCGGTGATGAATATGGTTTCGATCAGGACTAAAAGGACTGCGTTTTTCACTTAATCGAATAATAAACACTCTAAGGGTGTCCAAAAGGGGGAAGGATAAAATGGTAAGTAGTAGAATCGGAGCATTTGTGGTAGGCATTGGAATATTTACAGATGCATTGACTGCCAAGAATGAAATTCCCAAATAAGCCAATAGAAAACCTATGAACATTGACCCGGAATCTCCCATGAATAATTTTTTTGATCTAGATTTCGATAAATTGAACCTTAGAAAACCTAATAGAGAACCTATTAATACAAAAGATACCAATGCCAACAGGGACTGATCGTTCTGTAAGAAAAATATGCCTAAGGTACAGGAGCCGATTAAGGCAATTGAACCGGCTAAACCGTCAATACCATCAATAAGATTAAAAGCGTTTATTACTAAAATAAAAACAAAGAAAGTAAATAAGACCGAAACTAAATAAGGCAATTCACCTATGCCGAATAATCCTTGAAAATCCATGATTCGGACATCGGTCATAAATATAACTATGCCAGATGCAATTAATTGAGAAGATAATTTTTTCTTTGGTGGAATTGCGATTAAATCATCTTTAATCCCCATGAATAATAACAGAATGGTCGCCGCTAAAAGGGATAAAAGTTTTATTAGGTCTTTATGCTCCAATCCAATGGACATGCCAAATAAGATGATAGCTAAGGCAAATGAAGCAAATAGCCCAACGCCCCCAAAAGTCGGAATTTTTTCAGAATGTACTTTTCTTCCACCGGGCTCATCCATTATGTTTTTTGTTCTAACAATATAAATGATAACAGGGAACATGCGTATGGATGACAAAAAAGCCACTATTACTGAAAGTCCAGCTAAAACGTAAATGTTGGAAAATAAGTCAATTAAGTAGTCCATAAAAAGTGTTTGGTTAGTTTTGTTTCAAATATCTAGTATCTAGTGTATTAAAAAAATAATTGGTTTTATGGGAAACTTACATCGAAGATATTGCACTTCAATATGTTTGCTGGTTAATTTTCGATTAAATACGAAAAAAACATGTTATCGACACTTATCCTTCATATTTCGATTGATTTTACCATTTTGTTAAGTACATCAATGTTTTGGGATGAAAGTTAAAATGATGATGTGTCAAGGGAAATGATGTGTATCATTTTTTCAGTAATAATCTGAGTTTTTAAGGAGCTTCGATTGTTTTTAAGGTTCAGTCTTAGGTTTGTTATTAATGGTCACAATTACCTGTTCAAAACTTATGCCAATTATGAATTTGTTTAATAATAAGTCCAAACAGGCTTTGGATAGTTTATATATTTTACGAATGAGTTGAAATGCCTTTCTTACATAAAGACGGTTGAATTTCTTTTTGACTAGAGGCTAAATAAGAATACTTTAAGTAAGTAATTTGGGGCCATGTTCATATAAAAGGTCTTATCACTTTACAAGTCTTAATTAGGTAATATTATATAACACCTCAAGAGTATTCTTGTTGAAGGTTTTTCTTGGTACCTAAAAGAATAGTAATAATTATGAAGTTGATTTCTAATTAATTAAGTCTTATAATAATTTCTTTTTCTAAAATGAATTATTGGTTTTAAGGAGTATAGGTTTTAGTAGTTCCAATGTTTTGGTATCTACCTGTACTTCCTTAAGACTGTTCAATTGCCGTTTATTATGAACATCGGTCGCAGCAAAGTCTATTAATCCCTTACTCAATAATTTCATTGCCATTTGTTGTACTTCTTTTCCATAGTACTTGCTTAATGAAAGTAAGTTCAACTGATAGAGTACTCCCTGCTTTTTATATGCTTTATGGGACCCCATCTTTGAATGTAGGTAAAGGTATCTTTCCGGGTGGGCCAAGATGGTGAAATACCCTTTCTGCCTGATTTTTTCCAACGCCTCCTCAAAATTGATGGAAGCCTGTAAATAAGACATCTCAACCAAGAGGTAATTGCCTCCCAATGGCATGATCTCATCCCGTTCCAGAATAGCTTCAAAATTGTCATCGATCATATGTTCGGCTGCGGCCCGAATAGAGACATCTTTCAATTTGTGTTGTATCAATTCATTTTTTACAACAATCAAAGCGTCCTTAATGGATTTTGGATCGTTCGGGTAATAATTGTTCATAATGTGTGGCGTTGCAATGAAATCGGTAACTCCGATTTCCCCAAAGCCTTGGATCAGCTCAATGGATTCATCAACATTTTTTGACCCATCATCAATACCCGGTAAGATGTGATTGTGAATATCAATAAAACCTTCTAAATAATCGACTAGAAAATTTTTCTTTTTGAAAAAGTCAAACATTATTCAAATTAATTTGTAGCTACACTACAACCGTGTAGTTTGGAAACAACAAATATAGTACTTCTATTTTGACTGTTACAGCTATTGATGAACCTTTAGGTTGTAAAACAAAAAAGGCTTTACAGTCTTGTAAAGCCTTTATTCTAACTATTAATAACCTTCATTAAGCTTTTGCTTTAATGGCGGCCTGAGCAGCGGAAAGTCTTGCTATAGGCACTCTAAAGGGCGAACAACTAACATAGTTCATACCTGTTTTGTTACAGAATTCCACTGAGCTTGGTTCTCCACCATGCTCACCACAAATACCTACTTTTAGGTTCGGTTTGGTGCTTCTGCCCCTTAACGTTCCCATTTCCACTAGTTGGCCAACGCCTTCTTGATCCAATACTTCGAAAGGATCGTGGGTAAGGATTCCTTTTTCAAGGTATACATTTAAGAATTTACCGGCATCGTCCCTGGAATAGCCCAAGGTCATCTGTGTTAAATCATTGGTTCCAAAAGAAAAGAAATCCGCATGTTCGGCAATCTTATCGGCCATTAATGCGGCACGTGGAATCTCGATCATAGTACCGACCAAATACTCGATGCTGTCATTTCTTTCTTTAAAAACTTTATTGGCAGTTTCGGTAATGATCTTTTTCTGTTCTATGAACTCATTAGCGGTTCCTACGAGCGGCACCATGATTTCAGGTTTGGCCACTATGCCTTTTTCCTTTAAGTTCAATGCAGCCTCTATGATCGCCCTGGTCTGCGTTTCCGTAATTTCAGGGTAGGTGTTACCTAGCCTACATCCCCTATGTCCCAACATGGGATTGAATTCCTGTAGTTCGGCTACTTTATTTTTGACTGCCGCCAAGGAAATATGCATGTCTTCGGCCAATTCTTTTTGTGTTGCCAATTGATGGGGAACAAATTCATGTAATGGTGGATCCAATAAACGAACGGTTACCGGTAACCCTTGCATAGCTTCGAAGATACCCTCAAAGTCACTTCGTTGCATGGGAAGTAATTCTTCCAACGCATGTTTTCTTCCTTTAACTGTATCGGCCAATATCATTTCACGCATGGCTTTAATCCGGTCTACTTCAAAGAACATATGTTCCGTTCTTGTGAGCCCGATACCTTGTGCCCCGAAGTTTCTTGCGATGGCCGCATCTTTGGGGGTGTCGGCATTTGTACGCACTTCCATGGTACTGTATTTATCCGAAAGTTCCATAATCTCCCCAAATTCACCACTTAATTCGGGTTCCATAGTGGCGACTTTACCTTCGATGATGTTCCCTGTAGATCCATTTAGGGAAATCCAATCCCCTTCATGAAATTCCTTGCCATCGACCCTTAGAACCCTATTCTTATAATCGATTTTTAAGGCTCCTGCCCCTGAAACACAACATTTGCCCATACCACGTGCCACAACGGCTGCATGGGAGGTCATACCCCCACGAGCGGTTAAGATTCCCTTAGCGACATTCATACCCTCTAAATCCTCAGGTGATGTTTCTATACGTGTTAATATGGTATTCTTGAATTTTTTGGCCTCATCAGCAAAGAAAACGATCTGACCGGTTGCCGCACCTGGGGATGCAGGTAACCCTTGTGCAATTACATTGGCCCTTTTCAAGGCTTTAGTATCAAAGACAGGATGCAATAATTCATCCAATTTATTGGGCTCAATACGTAATAAGGTTTCTTTTTCATCTATAACTCCTTCTTTAAAGAGGTCCATCGCTATTTTGACCATTGCGGCACCGGTTCGCTTACCTATTCGGGTTTGTAGGATCCACAATTTACCGTCTTGGATGGTAAACTCCATATCTTGCATATCGGAGTAATGGTCTTCCAGTTTTTGTTGGTACTCATTGAGTTCGGCATATATAGAAGGCATCAATTCTTCCAAAGAAGGATAATTCTCAGCTCTATCCGCTTCTTCAACCTTAGCTAGTTCTGCCCAACGTTGTGATCCCAATTTTGTAATCTGTTGTGGTGTTCTTACCCCGGCTACAACATCCTCTCCTTGAGCATCAATCAGGTATTCGCCATTAAAAACATTCTCTCCCGTACCTGCATCCCTTGTAAAACATACCCCGGTTCCTGAATTGGTTCCCATATTACCGAAAACCATAGCCTGTACATTCACAGCCGTTCCCCAATCACTGGGATAATTATGCATTTTACGATAATATTTGGCCCTATCACCGTTCCAACTATCAAAAACGGCCATTACCGCTCCCCATAATTGATCCCAAGGATCGGTAGGAAAATCATGACCGGTTCGTTTTTTTACGGCATCTTTGAAGTCATAGACCAAATCCTGTAAATCCTGAACCGTGAATTCAGTATCCAACTCTATATTTCTTTTATCCTTAAGGTGTTCCATTATTTCCTCAAAAGGATCAATATCTTCTTTGGTATGGGGTTTCATTCCTAGAACAACACCACCGTACATTTGAATGAATCTACGGTATGAATCCCATGCAAATCGCTCGTTATTGGTTTTCTTTACCAAGCCTAGTACTGCTTGGTCGTTAAGTCCAAGGTTAAGAACGGTGTCCATCATTCCCGGCATGGAAACCCGAGCACCGGATCGTACGGAAATCAACAATGGATTCTCGGAATCCCCGAATTTAGTGCCCATTGTTTTTTCGATGGATTCGATAGCCGATTCAACACTTTCCTTAAGTTCATTGATCACGGTATCTTTCCCTAGGGTGTTATATTCCGTACATACCTCTGTGGTAATTGTGAATCCTGGGGGCACGGGTATACCAATTGCGCTCATTTCGGCTAAGTTGGCCCCTTTACCTCCTAGAAGGTTTTTCATTTTACTGTTCCCATCAGCTTTTTTATCTCCAAATAGGAATACTCTTTTTTTTATTTCTGTTAAGGTTTCCATAAGAATTTATATTAGTATGTATTCTACCAAATTTAAAGACTTAGAAAACCAAATCTCATGACATTTATCATGATAACTACCTCTGTGTAACCTAGGTTACAAAATTATTGTACTTAAAACGGGGTTTTTGTTTGGAGTTCAAAAAATAATGTTTTGATAAATTATTTTTAACTAAAATTCTAGTATTGTTTTATATCTTATATTACTAACCTATTAAGAACAATAAGGAAACAAAGGATGAATCTTTGAAAAATCGAAGTCAATGATATTTCCAAGGTTGTACCTTTATTTGATAAATTTATAAATTGAAATTAAAACTCAACATAGCGGATAAATTCAATAAGGAGCTTCCGGCGGATCCTAATGAGCAGAATACAAGAAGACAAGTACGCAACGCATGTTTCTCTTATGTTACCCCAAAAAAGCCTTCCAATCCTTCATTGGTGCATGTTTCTCCAGAAATGGGAGAGGCGCTTGGGATAATGAATTCTATTAAGTCAAAAGATTTTTTAAACGTATTCTCGGGTGCCAAAGTAATGAAAGGAACAAAACCCTATGCCATGTGCTATGGCGGACATCAGTTTGGGAATTGGGCAGGACAGTTGGGTGACGGTCGGGCCATAAACCTTGCCGAGGTAGAAAATAATGGTAAAACATGGGCGCTTCAGCTCAAAGGGGCAGGGGAGACCCCTTATTCTAGAACTGCAGATGGCTTGGCCGTTTTACGTTCTTCCATTCGGGAATATCTTTGTAGTGAGGCCATGTACCACCTTGGTGTACCTACAACAAGGGCACTATCTTTGATCTTAAGCGGAGACCAAGTGCTTCGGGATGTCATGTACGATGGTAATCCTGCTTATGAAAAAGGTGCCATCGTATGCCGTGTGTCACCATCCTTTATCCGTTTTGGTAATTTTGAGATATTGGCGGCACAGGATGATGTGAAAACATTGCGTAAATTAACTGATTTTACCATAAAGCACTATTTTTCATATTTGGGCAAACCTTCCAAGGATACTTATTTGGCTTTTTTTAAGGAAGTTGCCGTGAAAAGCCTGGAAATGGTGATGCATTGGCAACGTGTAGGTTTTGTACATGGGGTAATGAATACCGATAATATGTCCATTTTAGGCCTTACCATTGATTATGGCCCTTATGGATGGTTAGAAGGGTATGATCACGGGTGGACACCCAATACAACCGATAAAGCACATAAGCGTTATAGGTATGGCACCCAACCTCAGGTTGTTCTATGGAACCTGTTGAAACTAGCAAATGCCTTATATCCACTTATTGAAGAAGTAGAACCCCTACAGGCCGTACTTGCAGAATATCAAGATGAGTTGAAAGTAGCTTATTTGAACATGATGAAATCTAAGTTAGGTTTATATAAGACAGATGAAAATGATCAGGATTTGGTAGATAAACTGGAAGATGTACTACAACTTTCAGAAACCGATATGACTATCTTCTTTAGATTGCTTACTGGTTTTAAAGGAGATGATTCCAATGATGGATTGGATTTGATAAAAGATGCTTTTTACCATCCTGAAGACATTAAAGGTGAAGTTTCAAGACAATGGAAAGAGTGGTTCTCGGCTTATAGGGTACGATTGAAATTAGAGGGGAAAAACGACGTTGAACGGGTTGCAGGAATGAATGCCGTAAATCCTAAGTACGTACTTCGCAATTATATGGCTCAATTGGCCATTGATGCCGCCGATAAAGGGGACTACACTATTTTAGATGAACTTTTCAATCTCTTGAAGAAGCCTTATGATGAGCAGCCCTATAGCGGCAAATGGTTTGCCAAACGTCCCGAATGGGCAAGGAACAAAGTAGGCTGTTCTATGTTGTCCTGTAGTTCGTAGGTTTATTTCTTTTGAATTAAGGTGATGGTCAATTAAAAAAGATGTAAATAATCACATCAATATGTAATTTTTTGAAATTAAAATTGACTAACATTCCCGTTATATTGATATTGCATTACAATTAAATTCTTAGATGATGAACAACGATAAAAAAGCATATATAGCCGGTGGGTGTTTTTGGGGAATGGAAGAACTTTTTAGAACACGCCCTGGAGTAAAGGATACCGAAGTAGGATATATCGGTGGGGAAAATGAACACCCTACCTATAAGAATCACCCCGGTCATGCCGAAGGTATAGAAATCACTTATGACCCTTCAGTTACCACATTTAAAGAGCTGCTGGATTATTTCTTTCGGATGCACAACCCCACAACCATTGATAGGCAAGGGAACGATTTGGGCTCTAGTTACCGTTCGGCCATTTTTTTTCAGAATGAAGAGGAAAAAGAACAAGCGCAGGAAGTCATGGCCATTGTTGACGCCTCACAAAAATGGGAAGGGAAAGTTGTGACGACCTTGGAACCCTATACGACGTTTTGGCCGGCAGAACCTGAACATCAAGATTATTTGGTGCGCAACCCTAATGGGTATACCTGCCATTTTGAGCGGTTTACTGAAAGTTTTTTATAAGATTTGGGATTTATATACCCTCCTTTTTTATTACGTTGTATATTGGTTTTTTAGCCGATTACCTGCCGTTCCGTTGCAAAAGGTTGATGGTAATACCGTTGTCCCGTGGCTTTGTACATGGCATTGGCCAATGCTCCGATTGCAGGGGGAAGACCTGGTTCTCCCAATCCGGTCGGGGCTATTTCATTCTCCACGAAGAACACTTCGATTTCTTCGGGTACTTGGGAATGGCGTATCAATTGGTACCTATCAAAATTCATTTCACTGGCCGCACCATTGGCAAAGGTCAGTTTACTGAACATTGAATGTCCTATACCATCGATAACCCCTCCTTCGACCATATTCTTGGCCGCATCCCTGTTCACGACAATACCACAATCAACGGCGCACCACACTTTTTTGATTTTCGGTTGTCCGTTTACCATTATCATGTCAAAGACTTCGGCAACATAGCTGGAATGGCAAAAATAGGCGGCCACGCCTCGGTATACCCCTGGTTTTTCTTCTCCCCAATTCGATTTTTCTTTTACCATTTTCAAAACGCCGGCATAGCGTTCCGCCTCATAATCATGTTCTTCACCAACGGGATTGTTCATGGCCCTTTCAAACAGTTCCAATCTAAAATCTATAGGGTCCTTACCGGCCAGTTCTGCTACTTCATCTAAAAACGATTGTTCGGCCCCTGCGGTAAAATTAGATCTTGGGGCCCTCCATGCCCCGGTTGTAATATTGGTTTCCCCATGAATTCTTTCCGCTACATAGTTTTCAACTGCTCCTGCAGGAAAACGTTTCGGAAATACTGGGCTTTCTGGTAATCCCGCACCTTTGACGGAAAAAGCGATAAGGTTATTGTTTTCATCCAATCCGGCCTTATACCTGGACCTATAGGTGGGTCTGTACGTTCCTTGGGACATATCATCTTCCCTGGTATATATCAATTTTACCGGAGCGCCGATTTTCTTGGAAATAGCAGCAGCCTCGACCCCAAAATTTACATAGAGCCTTCTTCCGAAACCACCACCGATCCGGGTCATGTTCACCGTAATATTCTCGATGGGCATATCCAAAAGTTTTGATACCGATTTCTCCATTGCCTCTGGGGTTTGGGTAGGACCAATGAGCTCCGCGGAATTTTCGGTGACATGGGCAAAGAAATTCATAGGCTCCATCGTGTTGTGGGCAATGAAAGGGGCGCTATAGGTTCGTTCTATAACTTTGGCTGCTTTTTTGAAGGCGGCATCTGGATTACCGTCTTTTCGTATTTCACTTGCTTTCCCCGATTCCAGGGCTTTTTCCAAGCGTTTGGTGTGGGTTTCGGAATCTTCCAATGCACCAACGGTTTCCCAATTGGCCTTAATGGCCTTTTTGGCTTGCATCAATGGCCAAGTGGATTCCCCGACAATGGCGATAAGTTGTAAAAACCCTTTTTCATCGAACATTCCTGGTTCTGGCAACGTAGTGTCAATAATAAATGCATCGGTAACCCCTGGCATGTTCTTGATTTCATCGACATTGAAATCCTTCACTGTCATACCAAACGCGGGTGGGTGCTGTATCATGGCAATTTTCATGCCTTTCCTCTTAAAATCCAATCCGAATAAAGGTTCACCTTTTAATATTTTCTTGCCATCTACATTTTTTTTGCTGGTACCTATCAGTTTGAAATCTTTTATTTCCTTAAGTTCAACTTCTTCGGGAATTTCAATACCTACTGCTTTCGAAGCTATTTCACCATATGAGACGGAGCGCTCACCATTGTTTTCATGAATCATTCCATCCTTGGCATCCACATCGGAAACTGCTAGTCCCCATTCTTTGGCAGCAGCCTCCATTAGCATTCTCCTACCTGTAGCACCTGCCATTCGAAGGGCGTTCCAGCTCAATCGTATAGAAAGACTTCCACCTGCGAATTGATTTTGATAGAACCCAGTGTTCAGAGGTGCCTGTTCAACAATGACATTTTCCCAAGGTATGTCGAGTTCTTCTGCAACGATCATGGGCATTGAGGTCTTTACATTTTGACCGATTTCGGGATTGGGGGAATAAATGGTCACCACTCCGGTATCCCCTATTTTTATATAGCCATTGATATCAAACCATTCTTTAGGAACGGCCAATCCGGTTTTTTTATCCGGAGTAGCAGGTACGCAACCATTGAGCCAGCTAAAGCCGATGAGCATTCCCCCACTTGCGGCTGCGGATATCTTCATAAAAGAGCGTCGATTATAGGAGGTCTTAATACGTGTCATTTTTATTTTTTTAGGTTGTAGAAGGTAATTTTAAGCGTTTTCCATATTGGATGCCGCTGTTTTTATAGCCTTTTTTATTCTGGTGTATGTACCACAACGACAGATGTTGCCATTCATGGAACCTTCGATTTCCTCATCGGTGGGATTCGGATTGCTGTTCAATAATGCGGTGGCCGACATTATCTGTCCGGCTTGGCAATACCCGCATTGATAAACATCATGTTCTAACCAAGCTTTTTGAACGGGGTGGTCAACATTTTCCGATAAGCCTTCAATTGTAGTGATTTCTTGATTGCCGACAGCGGAAACAGGCAATTGACAGGATCTTACCGCCATTCCATTTACGTGTATGGTACACGAACCACACTGGGCAATGCCGCATCCGTACTTAGTGCCGACAAGATCAAGATGATCACGCAGTACCCAAAGAATAGGGGTAGAGGGGTCAACTTCCACTTGTTGCGATTTTCCGTTGATATTCAAATTAAAACTAGCCATGATTTAAGTATAAGTGAATGAATGAGTTGAAGTTACGAAATATAATCCTAGATAAACCAGTAGGATTGTTAAGGTGTTGATTAAAAAAATGTTAAATACTTATTGAATTAATAATCAACCCCTTAGCGTAAACAGGTTGTGTTCAATTTTAATTTTGAATGTTTATATTATACAATGTATATGAGGCAATTGATTATTCTGTACTTGTTAGTGAATTATATTCCTCGTCGGTAACAGGACGTAGCCATTCCGTAGGGCCATATTGTCTACCCGTTATTGCTATTTGTACAAATTCCCTATCAATACTGGCACCATGCCAATGAGGGGTATTTGCAGGGCATTTGACCACATTACCCCTTTTTAATATCCGTTTGGGGCTTCCTTCTTCTTGATAGTATCCTTCGCCATCAGTTACAAGTAGAATTTGTCCGGCCGGGTGAAGATGCCAGTTACTTCTAGCTCCGGGCTCAAAATAAACATTACCCACTGCATTGGTATTGATACTATCCGCCTTGACCAATCCGGTTAAAAAAGCATTGCCGATAAAATTGCTATTTTCTATCTTCATTCCTTTATCATATAGTAAAGCGGAAGATTCGATAGTTGAATCCTTGTTTTTTGGGGAATCGATTTTACAGGCTATATTCAAAATTAGGGTAGTGGCCATTAACAGTATGATTACATTAGATCTCATAGGGTTGTTTATTTCTTTGATATTATTCCACCCACTTACTCCCGAACCAGAAGTTTGCTAAAGGTCAAATCGGCCAGTTTCCAAGTATCGTTTTCTTTGGTATACACTTCTGTTACCATAAACGGATTTGTTACTTCATTACCCCCGACAACGGCCACAAGGGTAATTCGGTTCCAGATTATTGCGGTGAATTCATTCAGCACTTCTATCATCACTTCATGTACATCTGCCTTTTTGTAATGAATGCCTCCACTTTTGATGATATCCACTTCACGGTCCTTGCCCCATGTGCCTCCCATATGAACGAATTTGGCCTTATCATGGAAAAGAATGGCAAGACTGTCAGCATTTTTGTCCGCCATCCATTGCCACTTTTTCATTGAAAGTTCTTTGATTTCTTTTTTTGTGTCAACTTCTTGTGCAACGGACCATTGAAGACTGATTAGTATGCACATAAACACAAATACTTTTGTCTTTGATTTTTTCATTGTTGTTTTATTTTATGGATATTAATCCAGTTTTTTCTCTTGTAGCCAACTTGACATTAAGTTCGCAATTTGCACGTTGTTCAAGTCGGAAAACGGGAAATGGGTATTGCCTTTGATTCCGATTTCCGGTAGGTGTACAACCGTTACATCTCCGCCATGTTTGTTTACGGTGTCGCTCCATAGTCTTGCCATTTCCAATCTTGCACGCCAGCCATCGATTCCAGGATTTGGATCGGGCTTCTCAGGAATATTGTCGCCATAGTATATAATGATAGGGATCTTCGTCAGTTTTAAAAATTCTTCCTTGGGAACACCGAGAGCTTCTAATTGACCTGCTGAATTTGCAATAGGGGAAGGGACTTCACCTTCTGGAAAAAGGAAACCCGAGCCAGGTTCATAAGAAACAATGGCTTTTATTTTCGGGTTTTTTATAGCGGTTGCCCATCCGAAACCTCCTGAATGTGAGTGGGTAACGAGAATACCTTCCCCGATTTTATCAAAAAGTTGGGATGCGGCATCAGTAACCACCTCCTTATCAAATCCTCCGATATTAGGGGTGATTTGCCTAAAATATTGATTCAAGGTTTCCTCATCTTTGGCAAACTGTACTTCTGGGAAATAGTTAGGCCATTCACCAATTCGAAATATATTGAACCAGAATTGCTCATCCGGGGTAGGTATAATGGTAGCTTGTTCTGTACTTCGGCCTGCATTTCCCCTTCTTGGTTGGTTCATTAAATAAACGCTGTAACCACGTCGTAAAAATATGTTCTGGTAGCCTTCCCGTCCGTCAGGTGTAGTTTCCCATGTTTTCGAAAATTGACCGAAACCATGCCACATGACCAAGGGGTATTTTCGGGTTTCTACAGGTATTTGGTAAAAAACGTAGGCATGGTCACCATGAAAAGTCTGACCTTCCGGTGTTCGCTCTATAGGGTCAAACGTGCCAGGATTCTTTATGACCGAACCACCAATGGCAAAGCTACCTTGTCTCTCTATCATAATCGGCTCTTGCTTTTCGGAAGTTTGTGCCCTTAGATGATTAAGAGGTACTAATGAAGCAAGTACTATTCCAAGTAGTGCAATTGGTTTTTTCATTGTTTTGATTTTTTGAATATTCCATCCATGGTTTCTACATCCAAACTTTCCATATCCACTAGCCGCAATGACTTTACCATTTTAACCGTTGAGGTTTTATAATGTTTGAAATGCGGTGTTTGCAGGTGGGATTCATATGCGCCTAAATCGGCATAGATTTCCAAAATCCTTAAATGACAAGGTTTTTCTTCCTCAAACATGGGAAAAATAGAGATGACCCCGGCCTCTAATTCTACTGAAGCTGCTGCTTCTTCCTTCAAAATAGCCTTGTACTCGTTAAGAAATTCGGGATGTACTTCTATTTCTGAAATGCGGATGATGAATTCCGATTTGGTTTCTTTTGGTTTGTCCCTTTTGTTTTCGTCAGCATCTTCGATAGAAAGTTTAAGACTATCGAGTAATTGATCCAATACTTGTTTTGCTGCGCTTGTTTTATTCTTTTTGATGTATTGCTCCGTAATTTTAACCAAATGAGATAGTTGATTCGGGGTTATTCCTTGTACCAAACAGATATTCATATGGGAGCGTATCATGGGTTCTACCTTGCCTACGGCAATGAGGGCTGCTACCGTGACAAGTTCACGTTGTCTAAAATTGAGTACATCGCGTTCAAATATATCGGCGAAGAGATGTTCTTTTAAGAAAACCTCTATCTCTGGGGAGAACTGGGCATATGCTTTTTGGGGTCCGTTCAACTTTGCATTGACCAGTTTTTCCAAGTTTTCTTTACCACGATCATACTTAGGCCTATTGTCCTTGATAAGGGAAGCTTCTTTTCCCATATCATCGATGATACCTCGCGCCTTTCGTTCATCCAGAACCGCAATTGCCGTTTGGAGTCCTCTAATACTTCGTGGAAAACCACAATAGGCATAAATATGCACGATAACCTCTTTGATTTCATTTACTGTTAAACCCACTTCTAGTCCATCGGTAATGGCCGTTTTAAGATTTTCCAAATCTCCATTTGCGGTCAGTGTCGAAATGGTAACTATTGATTTTTCTTTCGCTGTCAGGACTTTGGGTTCACCTACATTTGAATAAAGGGTAAGGCTCATCAGAGAGATCAGACAGGTTAGCAATTTTAACGTTAACGTATTTTTCATGATGGCAATACTTAGGATTTATTCAAACTACAAATTAGGCTTTTTTATCCATATCGATTATTTTAAAGATTCAACCAATAAGTAAGTTTTAGGTTGATGGACCGAAACCTAGGGGCGAAAATTTCGGTGAAATAATTATCGTTGTAGACCAAATATAGATCTGACAACGGAGCAAAACGCCATTGGAGGCGAGAATTGATACCCAGATTGTTTCGTTGATTGCTGTATTGTATCAATGTAGACCAGAACAGCTTTTTGTTGAAGGTCACGTTCATTCTGGGCGTAACCAACCAAATATCGGCACTTTCATAAGGTTCTGGTAGTCGAATCCCGTCATAATCAATCGCCATGCTAAACTGCATCCAAGGTTGTATTCTATACGCAATTTGTCCTCCTAAAGAGACAATATCCCCATTGTAAAAACTACCCACAGTGGCATTGGCCCCATAGGTGAGCAGTTTAGTGTTGTTTGATTGGTATTCAAAATTGAATCGGTTAAAGCGATAGTCAGAGTTGATGGGTAATGGTACGGCATTCTCTGAACGGGTTGGGTCAAATTCATTGGAAAGAAAAATGTATTCATTGGAATAACCTAAGGTTAAATCGGATTGATTTTTAAATTCAGCAATCCAAGATGCGATTATTCGATTGTCCGTTTTTTTAAAATCACTGCTTGGTTTCCAGTAGTCGTTATAAATAACCTGAAAACTATGTCTGTTCAAAAAATCCCTGTTTTTGGGATACAAATACCGTTGGACCAATGTTCCGAACTTAAAAATATCTTTTCGGGGCATATACCCTAAATCTGCCTGAAAACCTTCATTTACATAAAATGCCTCACTTCCGATATACCAATTGTTCTTGTTGTAAACCAAGGCGGCTTGTGAAGCAAGATTACCTTTAGAATCGTTTGGTTGAAACGACTTATGTACATAGAACCTACCCGCCCATGTATTATCTTGGGTCGCCAAATTATAGTCAGCCCCGATTACCCTGTTATATCTTTCACTGTCATCCAAGAAAACATAGTCTCCAAAAGTCTGTCTGTTCACTATGAAAACCCCAATATTGGAGCGGCTTCCCAACTTTCTTTGCAAGGCGAACATCATATTGTTGTCAGAGGCAATTTCATTATCGGGGTCTTCTTCGGTCTGAAGGTTTAAAAATCCTAACCGCCAATCTTTGTTTAAGTTTCCACTAAGACGGGCACCGGCAATTATTCGATTTTGGATTAAATTCCCGGAAGGATCCCTTGCCAATCCAATTCGCCTAGAAAAAAACGGACTGCCTTCACTGAAGTAATTTCCAAAAGAAGAAAATAGATCACTATTATCAATGAAGAATTGTCGTTTTTCAGGTAATAAAATTTCAAAACGTGTTAGATTGGTGAAAATATCATCTACTTCGACATTACTGAAATCGGGGTTAAATGTAAGGTCAAGGTTCATACCATCACCAATTGCAATTTTGGCGTCACCACCGACTTTTAAATCTGTTTTGGAGTCATCGGTCACATAGTCTTTATCACTGAGTGTATTAAAATAAGGTATTAAGGCGAAGGGGGTTCTCGATTTGCCTAGGGGATTTTCAAATCTGAGTTCCCCCATATAGGCCAAGCTTGAGAGTTTTTGCTGTTGGGGTATACGGTTCCAAGTGGTTTGTTCGTTAGATTGGTGGTTCCAGCGATAGGGACGAAAGCGCCATTTTGTAGAACCCTCCGCAAATTTTAGTGAGGTAAAGGGTATGGCGATCTCTATAGTGTAATGGTCATCGAAGCGCTGGGCCTCTGCTTGCCATTTTACATCCCAGGTGTTGTTAAAATCATCGCCACCTGCAGAGACCAAACCTTCCCGTCGCACTCCGTAAGGGGTAACCCCAAAAAAGAAAGCCGTATTGCCATCACTGAAAGTGTCGAACAACAAAGAAAAATTATCATTGGTCAATGCACTAAAATCCCTTTTTAGAGAGGAAACCACATAGTTGCCATTTGCCGCTTCGGCACGAACGCCTATAAAGAGGGTTTTTTTGGAATAAAGAATTTTGAAACTTGATTGGTATTTGGCCTGCTCGTTATCGGAAGGAAAGTATTGCCAAAAGTGCCCACCTGTTTCAGCTTCTTCCCAAACAGCTTCATTCATATTACCGTCCAATACAATTTCTTCCGTGATGTATTTGGCCATATGGCTTTTTTGGACATTTTGGCCTAAGGCAATATTAAACCCAAACAATAGGGCACCTGTTAAAAGAACCTTTTTTAGATTTAGATTATATGTTATTCTGGATTTGTCCGTAACCATATTCCAAAAGTATTGATTGGATACCCGTTAAGTAATACCCAGATTACGGATGTTCATACCATTATTACGGATTTTACGATTGTTGTTTTAAATACTGATATCCAATATCTTATATTTACTTAAATTAAATTGGGTTATGGCTAATATTTTACATGTAAATTCGGTTGCCGATTATTTTAAATTGCGCAGATGTGTGGTGTTGCACCCGTTGGTAGGGATAATCGATTTTAATGATTTGGGCGAAGAAGGATATACCAATGATGGATATGATGCCTTTCATTATAAGTGTTACGCCATATTTTTAAAGGATGCTATGGGGTGTAAGATCACCTATGGAGGTAAACCCTATGATTATGATGAGGGTACCCTTGTTTTTTTGAGTCCTAACCAAACGATTGAATTAGGTGATTATGATCCCAATTACGTACCTAAAGGATACGCATTGTTATTTCATCCGGATTTGCTATTGGGAACCGATTTAGGAAAAAAAATGGACAACTATAATTTTTTCTCATATTCGACCAAAGAGGCGCTCCATCTTTCTGCAAGGGAAAGAAAAGTGATATTGGGGCTATTCGAAAAAATTCAATTTGAACTTGATCAGAATCTAGATAAGCACAGTAAAAAATTGATTGTGGCCAACATTGAGCTTTTTCTGGATTATTGTGTGCGTTTTTATGACCGTCAATTCCTTACAAGGGAGAATGTAAATAAGGGTTCTTTACAGGAGTTCGACAGTTTGTTGATGAACTATTTTACATCGGACAAACCACAAAAACATGGTACACCTTCTGTAGGATATTTTGCCGATCAACTTCATCTTTCTTCCAATTATTTTGGGGATATGGTCAAAAAGGAAACCGGGAAATCCGCACAGGAATATATTCAGGATAAATTGATAGAGGTTGCCAAGGAGAAGGTTTTTGATCCGGCAAAGTCAATAAGTGAGGTGGCTTATGAACTTGGCTTTAAATATCCACAGCATTTTAGCCGACTTTTTAAACAAAGGGTTGGGTATTCCCCCAATGAATTTAGATCGTTGAATTAGGTTTGGGTATACTGTTCTTTCCCAATTAATGAAAGTGCCCTGTTATCTTCGAATGGCCCCAGAAGTATCACCCCTCATCAAGCTTATTACGTTGTCTAAGGATACGATATTCACATCGCCCAAAATTGTATGTTTAAGGGCACATGCCGCAGTGGCAAAGTCCAATGCTTGCATATCTTTCCCATAATGCAATAGACCATAAATTAGTCCGGCTGCATATGCATCTCCCGTGCCCACACGATCCACAACGTGGGTAACGTTCAAGGTCTCGGTTTTGATATATTCCGTACCGTTCCACATTTTACCTTGAATTTGTTGGTGTGATGCACTTATGGATCTTCTGGTCTTTCCCACTACTTTTTTGATTCTTGGAAAGGTTTCCATTAGTTGTTTGGCCATAAACCGAAATTTGTCCCCGGTTTGTCCAATGTTGAACATCTCATGAATGCCCCGACTGCTAGTGATTACAATATCACAATGCTCTACCAATTTCGGCATTACTTCTTGCATGGTTTTCCCATACTTCCACATATTTTTACGGGAATTAATATCCCCTGAAACGGTTATGCCCATTCTGTTCGCGGTTTTAATGGCTTCCAAACAACACATTGCGGCCCCATCGGAAATGGCCGGTGTTATTCCTGTCCAATGAAACCAATCCGCATCTTTAAGAACAACTTCCCAATCGATCATCGAAGGTTCTATTAAAGAAAAGGAAGACCCTTCCCTTTCATAAATGACTTCACTAGATCTATGAACGGCACCTTTTTCCAGAAAATACTTGCCTATCATATTTCCACCATAGATAATGTGTTCGGAGCTCAACCAATGTTTACGTAAGAATTGTGTGGCCGCCTTACCAAGTGCGTTATCAGGGAAACGGGTTACATGGGCCGCTTTCATACCAAGATAGGCCAATGATATGGCTACATTTGCCTCGCCACCCCCATAAACAAGATCAAAAGAAGTTGCTTGGGAAAATTTTGAATACCCCGGTGGGGACAATCGCATCATTACTTCTCCGAATGTTATTACTTTTTTGGGCATACTATAATTTAATTGGTTGAAAGTATTGATAAATTGAGCGATTCCAAGGCATTTTTTTGTAATGGTTATTTCCCGATACAGAAATTTGCAAAGATATTTCCCAAGAGGTCATCAGAGGTGATCTCACCGGTAATCTCACCAAAATGGTACAAGGCTTGGCGAATATCTATGGCCAAAAGATCTCCGGATATCCCATTATCGAGTCCGAATTGAACTTTTTGTACTTCTTCCAATGCTTTTAAAAGGGCATCATAGTGGCGGGTATTGGTGACAATGGTCTCATTGTTTCGCAAGGCACCGGTATTCACAAAATGCAGAAGTTGGTTTTTTAGGGCTTCGACTCCCTCACCGGTTTTGGCAGAAATCATTTGAAAGGTAGTACCATCGACATTGGTAAGGAGTTGCTTTAGGGATTCCCTTTCCTTTTCACTTAGAATATCGATTTTATTCACTAGGATAACTAAAGGTTTATCTGGATGTTTGGTGGCTATTTTACCAACTTCGGTCTGTAGGCTTTTAAGGTCTATTTCCGACTTTTTGAATTCTTCGGCACTATGAAGAAACAGGACTACCTGGGCCTGGGTTATTTTTTCAAAGGTTTTTTTTATGCCGATATTTTCGACCACGTCCTTGGTCTCGCGAATACCTGCGGTATCAATGAAACGGAAACCAATACCCCCAATGTTCATTTCATCCTCAATGGCGTCGCGGGTCGTACCTGCAATATCGGAAACTATGGCGCGCTCTTCGTTCAACAGGGAATTCAGTAGCGTTGATTTACCTACATTGGGTTCCCCGACAATAGCCACGGGAATTCCGTTTTTGATCACATTACCGACAGCAAAAGAGTCGATCAATCTTTTCAGGACTTCTTGGATCCTATTTAAAAGTGCCTTGAATTGGGAACGGTCGGCAAATTCAACATCTTCTTCGGCAAAATCGAGTTCGAGTTCGATCAAGGAGGCAAAATTCAATAGTTCGTCCCGCAACATTTTGATTTCGTTACTGAAACCACCACGCATTTGCTGCATGGCTATTTGGTGTGATGCTTCGTTTTCACTTGAAATTAAATCGGCTACGGCTTCTGCCTGACTCAAGTCCAGCTTTCCGTTCAAGAAGGCACGAAGGGTAAATTCCCCCGCATCGGCCATTCGGCATCCCTTACGAAGGAACAATTGGATGATCTGTTGTTGAATATAGGGTGATCCGTGACAGGATATTTCGATTACATTTTCCCCTGTATAGGAATTAGGGCCTTTGAACACGGAAAGTAAGACCTCGTCCAAGGTTTTCTTTCCATCCATAATATGGCCTAAATGAATCGTATGACTTTTCTGCTGGGTAAGATCCTTCCCATGAATGGATGTAAATACACTATTGGCCAATGTAATGGCATCCTTGCCCGATACCCGAATTACGGCAATGGCCCCAGCACCTGCAGGTGTCGCTAACGCAACAATAGTATCCATAGAATTCATGAGATGTTATTTTAAGGCAAAAATAGGCAAATCAAGGCTATATTTCATGGCTGTTAACGTCGTGTTATAATATTGAATAGCAATCATTGAATTTTATATATTCGCCCCAACATTAACCATATAATTTTATTAGAATGAAACAGATTATCTTCACTTTATTATTTGTCATTGCCTTTCAGGTATCATCGGCACAAACCGAAGTCCGTAACACTTCCGATATAGAAAAGGAGGCCGAGTTAGAGCGGAAAGCGGTAATCAAAAAGGTCGAAAAAGAAGAAAAGAAAGCCGCTAAAAAAGAGAAAGAAGCGAAAAAGGAAGCCAAGAAAAAGAAACAGGCCGATAAATTGGATCAAAGTATAAGGGAAAAGCAAAAAGCCATTGCTAAAAATGAACGTAAAATAGTATCCTTAGAGGATAAATTGGAAAAAGGAAAGGCAAAAGGTAAATTATCTCCTGTTGATATTGAGAAGATGGAGGCTAAGAAAGAAAAACTTAAGGCTTCAATAGCCAAGGATAAGGTAAAACTTAATAAACTCAATAAGGATAAATAGCCTTAGGGTTCTTTGTAACAAAAACTTTGTTTTTGCGTCTTATATATAGTTATTCATCTAAAATCAATCAAAAAAATGGAAATTATAAGCAAAAACATCACTTTTCGAGAAGATCGGCAACTTTTGGTCATTACACATTTGACCCAATATTTAGATTATGTAACGGGGTTTGGAGGTCTTATTGTACCCCTGATCCTTTGGCTTACCAATAAGGATGCGGTTCTTGGAATGAACGAACATGGTAAATCTGTCATTAACCTACAATTGAGTCTTATCCTTTATTTGGTAATAGGTATACCGAGTATCCTTTTATTGGGTCTGGGAATATTACTGTTGGTTTTCGCAGGGATGCTTTCCTTGATCATGCCCATTGTGAATGCCGTACGGGCCAGTAATGGGGAATCACCAAGTTACTTCGGAACGATCCGATTTATTGCTTAAGAAACATTTTTACTTAAAATAAAAAAAGACCACTATCTCAGTGGTCTTTCTTATTTGGAATGTGGTCGATGATTTCTTAGCTGTTCAACATTACCGGCATAACCAACATGGTCACATGTTCGCCTTCATCCAAACCATCTGTAGGGGTTAGGATACCTGCCCTGTTGGGTAAACTCATTTCCAAGGATACTTCATCGGAATTCAAGTTGTTCAACATTTCGGTCAAAAACCTTGAATTGAAGCCGATCTGCATGTCATCTCCATGGTAAGAACAGGTTAAACGTTCTTCGGCCTTATTGCTATAATCAATGTCCTCGGCTGAAATATTCAATTCCGCACCAGCGATCTTTAACCTGATCTGGTGTGTGGTTTTGTTAGAGAATATAGATACTCGCCTAACTGAACTTAGGAATTGATTTCTGGCAATGGTCAATTTATTGGGATTTTCCTTTGGAATCACCGCTTCATAATTCGGGTATTTTCCATCTATCAATCTACAGATCAGTTCGGTGTTCTCAAAACTGAACTTGGCATTACTGTCATTGTATTCAATGGTAACTTCGGATTCACTACCAGCCAAAATCCCTTTTAATAAGTTCAATGGTTTTTTGGGCATGATGAATTCTGCCACTTGGGAAGCGGTAACGTCCGCTCTTTGGTATTTCACCAATTTATGGGCATCTGTGGCCACAAAGGTCAAATGCTCAGGGGAAAACTGAAAGAACACACCGCTCATTACCGGTCTAAGGTCATCATTCCCGGCAGCGAAAATGGTCTTATTGATGGCGGTGGCCAGAATATCGCCCATAATAACGGTAGAACTGGGGTTGGCCAATTCAACAGCCTTGGGGAATTCTGCCCCATCTGCATATGCCAAGGCATATTTACCATGGTTACTGCTTATTTCAACAGTGTTGTTATCTTCCACAACAAAAGTCAATGGTTGTTCCGGAAAGGTCTTTAAGGTCTCCAATAATAATTTTGCGGGTACCGCAATGGTTCCTTCGTTGTCAGAATCTACTTCGAGAACAGTGCTCATTGTGGTTTCTAAATCGGAGGCTGAAACCGTCAATTTATTCTGCTGTAAATCAAAAAGGAAATTGTCCAAGATCGGAAGGGTGTTACTGTTATTGATGACCCCACCTAAAACCTGAAGTTGTTTTAGTAAATAAGTACTGGATACTATAAATTTCATTCGATGTTCTTTTTTTCTGAATTACTTTTTGTTCGATTTTTTTTTACTGGCCATGCACCCTTAAATTTTATTGAACATGCCTTACGCAATCAAACAAAGATATTTTAATTGTCCTTTTTAAGGAAACAAACTTATCAACACTCACCTTTCCGTATGTATGTCCCTTAATTAAAATAAAACAATGATCCGCATGCAGGTAAAAACGTTGGTATCGACCGTAAATAGTACAGTGGGTCATATTTTAAAAACACGGTATCGAATATCGGACAAAAAAAATCTTATTCCCCATTCATTTGTAATGTTTATAAGTCTAAGAAATCCAAATTGCCAAACCCCGAATATATGGTACATTTTTTTCTCAATGCCTTTTTTGCAAACTCCATGCTTCCGGTTTGTCACTGAACAATATTTTGGTTTTGCCCCAAATTGTTTTGAATACTTTCGAATTTCGATAGGCATTCAAATGATCTTCACTTTGCCAATGGCTATAGGTGAAAAAGACGTTGGGGTTTGCAATGTCCTGTAATAAATCAACAGAAATACATCCTTCAAAATTGCTTATCAATTCATTCGAAGCTTCAAAAATTCCCTCAAATTCGTGTATATGTTCTGTCTTGAATGTCAGTTTTACGATACGTACCAGCATTTATAAAAAATTTATCGTCACGGTATCCCTATAATCCAACCCTAATAAAGTGGAGGCCCCACCAACGGTTTTCAGGTTACTTTTATAGATTGCCAATTCAATATACCCTGAAGAATTAAAAAGCGCGAGCAGGTCACCGGCACCTTTTCTTCTGTTACGATCTAATTCATAATTAACGATTTCACTGTAATTATTGAGGATTTTAGTAATCAAACTGGTTCTTGCGTGCAATTCGAAGGAGCGTCCTTTTCTATAGGCCTCGAAAAGACTTTTTTGAATATTTGTCACCACATTGCCATAGTTGTCTATATAAATGATACTGCCTATGATTTTTTTACCATCATCGGCGATACGTGGTGAAAAGTCCCTAAGGTCTTTCAAAGTATCCAACGACTTGCCAACAACCTCCAAGGTACCCCCTCTAACTATATGGCAGGCCACTTTCACAAAAACATCCAACACGGGAAAAGGGCCATTTTCGGTATTGGGTAAGTTGATCTCAAAGACTTTTTGGGGCTTTATCTCGGAAATGATCAAACCGATCACCCCATTATCCGCCGTAATGAAATAGTGACCGTCGATAAGTACGACAATATGTTTTATTTCCGGAGTGGCTTCCGAATCTACACCAACGATATGAATGGTGCCTTTTGGGAAGCTTTGATAAGAGTTTTTAAGAATATATGCACATTCTTGAATGTTGAACGGACTAACGTTATGCGAAATATCAACAATCCTTGCATCGGCGAGTTCTTTGTAGATAGCGCCCTTCAAAGCTCCTACAAAATGATCTTTTAATCCAAAATCGGTCGTTAATGTTATGATTGCCATACAGCAATGTTGATATGTTTTTGATTCGTCAAACCTAAATTTTACTTAAGTTTGTTAAACAAAATTAAACAAAAAAACAGCCAAGTGAAATTATTATTACAGGCATTAATTTAACACCCCACCATTTTTTGAACGAACTTATTCTAGAACTTATCGAGATTAGTCCAAGGGAGTTTTTTGGACAGGCAAACGAAAATATTGATATCATTAAAAAGTATTTCCCGAAACTGAAGATAGTAGCTCGGGGAAATAAAATAAAAGTATACGGAGACGAGGAACTTTTAGAGGAATTCGACAAAAGGTTCGACATGCTTTCCCAACATTTCATAAAATACAATAAGTTGGACGAGAATAGTATAGAACGCCTTTTGACCAGTAACGGAAAAGAGGATTATGAATCCCCTGAAAATAGTGGAGCTGTTCTGGTACATGGGGTTAGCGGTCGCTTGATCAAGGCCCAGACCGTTAACCAACGTAGATTGGTAGATGCCTCACTTAAAAACGATATGGTCTTTGCCATTGGTCCCGCAGGAACGGGTAAAACCTATACCGGAGTCGCTTTGGCCGTAAAGGCACTCAAGGAAAAACAGGTAAAACGTATCATTTTGACCCGCCCAGCAGTTGAGGCAGGGGAAAACCTAGGTTTTTTGCCCGGTGATCTTCAGGAAAAATTAGATCCCTATATGCAGCCTTTGTACGATGCTCTTAGAGATATGATCCCGGCTGAAAAATTAGCGCATTTTATTGAAAACGGAACCATTCAAATAGCACCGATGGCCTTTATGAGGGGGCGAACTTTGGATAATGCTTTTGTTATCTTGGATGAAGCCCAGAATACCACACATGCGCAAATGAAAATGTTCCTTACGCGTATGGGTAAAAATGCCAAATTCCTGATTACAGGTGATCCAGGTCAGATAGATTTACCTAGAAGGGTGATTTCCGGGTTAAAAGAGGCCTTGTTGATTCTTGGCAATGTCAACGGAATCTCCATGATCTATTTAGATGACAAGGATGTCATCCGTCATAAATTGGTCAAAAAAGTAATTGATGCTTACAAAAGCATAGAACATCAAAATTAAGCATTCACTATGGGTAATACGATAACCGATACAAATTTCAATTTTCCAGGACAACAAAGTGTTTATAAAGGCAAAGTGCGGGAGGTGTACCGTCTTGAAAATGACATCATGGTTATGATAGCCACTGATAGACTTTCAGCTTTTGATGTGGTAATGCCGAAGGGAATACCCTATAAAGGACAGATCTTAAACCAAATCGCCACTAAAATGATGGCAGATACGGCCGATATTGTTCCTAATTGGTTAATGGCTACCCCAGACCCTAATGTGGCCGTGGGCCATGCTTGCGAGCCTTTTAAGGTAGAAATGGTTATACGTGGTTATCTATCGGGTCATGCGGCCCGGGAGTACAAGGCTGGCAAAAGAATGCTCTGTGGTGTTCCCATGCCCGATGGTATGAAAGAGAACGATAAATTTCCCGAACCCATAATTACCCCGGCGACAAAGGCAGAAATGGGCGATCATGATGAAGATATTTCAAAGGAGGATATCCTGAAAAGGGGAATTGTTTCGGAAGCTGATTATGCTGTGCTTGAGAAATACACGAAAGCATTGTTCCAAAGGGGAACCGAGATTGCTGTCGTTAGGGGATTGATTTTGGTCGATACCAAATATGAATTCGGAAAGACCAAGGATGGTAAAATCGTTTTGATAGATGAAATACATACACCCGATTCCTCACGTTATTTTTATGCCGAGGGTTATCAGGACAGACAAAATAGGGGAGAGGCCCAAAAACAACTTTCGAAAGAGTTTGTTCGCCAATGGTTGATCGGTAATGGTTTTCAGGGATTGGAAGGACAAACCTTACCCGAAATGACCGATGCCTATATTGAAACGGTTTCTGAGCGCTATATTGAACTCTACGAGAATATTACCGGGGAATCTTTTGAAAAAGCCAATATTTCGAATATTCAGGAGCGTATTGAAAACAATGTCGTGAACTACTTGAAAACGAGATAAAGGAAAAGACGTAACAGCCTTGTAGAAAGGTGTTTTGATGTAATTAGTCGGGGTTCAATCGTTTTTGGCAATAAGTGTATTTTTAGACCAGTGTTAAGTTCTTGAAAATGTCCTACCCATTTCAGAATTTCACAATATTTTTTATTCTTCCGTAAGGGTTTATTTAAAAAAGGCCATGTATCAGAGCCATCTTTTACGTTTAAAGAACAAAAGCGTCAAAACAGAAGATAGTACCATTAAACCTATTGCTAAAGGGTAACCCCAGGTCTTACCCAATTCCGGCATAAATTTAAAGTTCATACCATACATACTGGCGATCAGGGTAGGGGGCATAAAAATTACCGTTACCACCGTGAAGATCTTAATGATCCGGTTTTGTTCCATATCCACCAAGCCTTAAAACGTGTTTTGTAGAAACTCAAGGCGTTCAAAGTTAAAGCTGGTATGGTCTAACAAAGAACCAACATCCTTGATCATTACCCTGATATTTTCATAATCCTCTTGCGGAAAGAATTTACTCTTCAATATGGCAGAAAGTATGCGTTGTTTTTCAATGATGTTTTCACGTATTGAAATGGTGGATTCTTGAAAGGTGGTTATTTTCAGTAAAACTTCACGCTCAATGGTATTGTCCTTAACCAACCCCCTACTGATTCCGGTAATCTGTTCGGTAATATTCTCGATTAAATCGGCATCAAAATCTATCCGTGTGTCCAGTATGGTAAGAAATACATCGATCCCGGTTTTTGGCCGTATCGATTTTACCTTTTTATAAGTGTCTTGAAAGGTTTTGTATTCATGTTCGCGCTGGGTAATCAAAAAGTCTTTCCTTAGGATAAAAGAGACTGGATCATTAATATGTTTGTTGTTTTCCTTTCTTAAAAAGTTCAGGTTGATCCCTATTTCATTTTCAGTTTCGTTGTATTTGGAACTCGATTCGATTTCTTCACTTTCTTGGGAAGTGAATAATTCTACCCCAAAATACTCTTCAATCCGTTCTATTTCCTCCTTGGTCGGATTGATCAAATCTATCCAGAAGATATTTTTATTCAAAGATTCAAGTCCGGTTTCTACTTTGAAAAGACCGTTTTCGATGCTTGTATGTGTGATCATTCCACTTCGTATTGACTAAGGGTTCTTGATTAAGCTTTTCGCCAACGAACCTTTGTAAGGAAGAAATCGTTGAAAATCAGCGCGTATTCATTTAAGGGAGGCTAAATTTATAAACTTAGCGCCATAACAAGGGCAAACAGGGCATTTAATTTATTGATAAAACCTATTTCCTTTATATCGGTGTTTATTGTTTCTATTATTTAAATCATCTAGCCATCTGCGTAGAACATAAAGTCTAAGCGAGCCTGAAAGTAGTATAATTAACAAGAAAACCATAAATTTTACCGTAATGCGGGCATCTTTGAAATGGGGATTGATTTAAATATGGTTGACTGCCATTTTCATTTTTTGGCAATAATAATCGTATGTGTTTCAGTTGAACCATCGGATTTGGGATATTCTTTTTCAATATTATGGATTACCGAAAAAAAGTTTTTGTCCAATTCTTTTATGATGGCTTTTGGGTCATGATAGTAAAAATAGGTTCTATCTCCACTACTACCTGTAATATACCCCGATCTATCATAGTCCCCAGGTACGAAACTTAAATAGAGAACCGCCTCTTTGTTCATTAATTCCTTACAATCAGAAATTAATTTGGAACAATCTGGTTTTGATAGGTACGGTATTGTAAATCCGCAAATGATAGCATCAAACGAATTCCCGATATCCCGTAAATTGCGACAATCCATGATTCGAAAATCAACCTCGGGAATATTCTTTTTTGCCAATTCTACCATGTTCGTGGAAACATCTATGGCCGTTATATGACTGTTAGGATTGTTGTTTTTCACATAACGGGTGATATTACCGGGGCCACAACCAATTTCAAGAACCCTAGCCCTGGGCTTGGACCATAACCCACAGAAAACATCATAGGTGTCATTGTATAAATCCAGCTGCATGAATCTTTCCTCGTACAATGGGGCTACTTTATTCCAAGTGTCGAATGTTTCTTGGTATTTATCTTCCATTCTTAAAGGTTTGGTTATGGGGTTGTGTTATCAACCGCAATTACCGGAGTTGGGTCGTTTTCCTTTATTCTGATACGACATTTCCTTTCGATATCGAAAACATTCTTCACTCCGGAGATATAAATGATATCGGGAACGAATTTGTCGGAACCCTTACTTCGACTTTTCATTTTGCCCGTTCTCATTTCCATTTCCAGGTCTCCATAAAGATTTTTTTGCTTCACTTCAATATTCCCTGAAAACTGCTCCCAATCCTTTACGGTCAATTTTCCGTTCCTGTATTTTATAAGCCTGGTTTCGGTACCAGCAAAAAATGCACCTTTTTGAAACAGCATGACCAGCGCCCAAATGAGCATACCAATGCCCACAGCGACAAAAAGACCAATAATAAGACTAGGTACCAATACAGGTTCCCAATTTTCCAAACTACCAGAGGTGGGTACATCGTTGGTTTTGAAATGTACTTCCTGGCCAGAAACCAACGGAACGATAAAGGCTATGACAAAAATGCTGATGAAGGCATTCCAGAACAAGGAAAAAAACAGCATGGACATACCTTTCTTACGCGGATAGTTCCTTTTGGTCCTTACTATGAAATCTGGTTGTTCGGGATCGATTATGTTCTTTAAATCGATAGGAATACTGTTTATATTCATTTTTTAGGCGGGTTATCACAAAGGGTTTGGCATAATTGGTTAAAAAACACACATTAACAATGTGTTGCGGAAACAAGATAGTAAAAGTGGTTCTAATTTGTGTCGTTAATTTTAAACGCCCTGTCATTAGTCTCCATGACAGCCGATCCCTGAAAAGATAAATCGTGACTTCAAGACCTTTTTCTAAGCTTTAGTTTCTTTATAATCAAAATAATCAAAGTCGGCCGGTAGTCTCCTTCCTGTAAGATCTTGACAGCACAGACCTACAAAAGCCCCTGTAAATGTGGCATTCTTATCGCCTTCCTGAAATTCGTCGGACAAGGTGCTGCAATCTAGATCGGGACCTATGCCTTTCCAATTTTGACCATCTTCCGAGTATTGGAAATTCAGTTTGTCATAGCGTACATTTAGACGAAGATAGCTTTCCTTATGTTCGTTCAAAGGAATCTTTTTTTCCAACGGAAAATCAATATTCCCTTTTACGCTGCTCATAATATCGAGACATTTACCATGTTCGGCATCGTGGGTCACATATAGGTAATAGAAGTTTTCATTATCGTAAAAAGCGGTTAAACCTGCCATTTGTTGAAAGCTTTCCGGGTTAAAATCGAGACATGTGCCTGCAGAATAGCAAAACGCTTGTTGTCGTCTTACTATTAATGCTTGGGTATGGTGCGAATTTATCGATTCCCGCCCCTTAAGTCGTAAATATCCGGGTCGTTCGGTCAATGAATAACTTTCAGAATCCAGTTTTACCCTTAGGAATTGAAAGTTGATGTTGAGTTTATCATCATCAAAATCATCCCTTATAGGAAGGGCATCCCATTTGCATTCAGGAAGTTTTGGGGCCGCGACCGTTAGTTGGGGTTCGTTACCACCACATTGCAAACGCAGCCATCCGTCGGGTGTCCATGTCATCTTTTGTAAGGCGGTTTCACGTCCCATGATGCATCTTCCCCTAGAAGGAAGGTATCTACCACATAAATGGGCCAAATACCATTCCCCTGTCTGTGTTTCTACCAATGATGCGTGTCCGGCCCTCTGTAATTCCAATGACGGATTGTTGTATGATGTTAAGATTGGATTTTCCGGATCGGTTTCATAAGGTCCGGCAAGTTGTTTTGAACGTGCCATGGTAACGGCATGTTTATATACCGTGCCACCCTCAGCGGTCATGAGGTAGTAATAGCCGTCTTTCTTATATATATGTGAACCTTCTACCAGCCCTATTTCAGTACCTTGATAAATATTGGTTATGGGGCCGATGAGTTTTTTTTCCTCCGTTGAATACTCTTGTAATAAGATTCCACTAAACGGATTCTTTCCTTTTCGGTGGTCCCAAAGTACGTTGGTCAACCATTTTCGACCATCGATGTCATGGAACAATGAAGGGTCAAAACCTGAACTGTTCAGATAAATGGGGTCTGACCAATCGCCCATGATATCGTCGGTGGTAACCAGGTAATTATGTACATCCTTGAACGGACTCCTAAATGTCTTCACATCGGAAAAAATGAGATAAAAAGTACCCTTGTCATAGGAAAGGCATGGAGCCCAAACACCACAGGAATTTGGATTCCCGGCCATGTTCAATTGGGAAGTGCGATTAAGAGGATGGGTTAACAACCTCCAATTGACCAGATCTTTGGAATGGTGGATCTGGACACCTGGAAACCATTCGAACGTTGATGTTGCAATATAGTAATCATCTTCTACCCTTAATATCGAAGGATCTGGGTTGAAACCCGGAAGTATGGGATTTTTTATTTCCATTGGTGTTTTTTTTAATTCTTTTTCTTAGGAGGTTTGCATGCTTTGCAATAATCGGATAGTAAATCTATTTCTTTGAGTACTTCTTTATGTTCTTTTTCTAGAAGAGCCGTATTGGTGCCAAAGTCGGTATCCGCATAAATCTTGGAGCTCACTTTATTACGTTCCGCGATCATTTTGTCAAAATATGGCTGAAAGAAGGTGACATTGGAGAACGTTTTTTTGTTCTCGAACAGTTCTTTCCTGATCTTTCTGGTGTATAGTTCAGACAGGTCAAAATCATATTGGACCAGATTGGCCAATTGTACGGCCCTAATGCTGTCGGGGGCTATTAGAGTTGCGGCATCTTTTTGAAAAGTACATGTTATTTTTGAATTGAAATTTTTAGTGAACATAAATTCAAAGTTGCTCATTTGTACGGCTAATTCCATACTAACGCCCGATTGCACATAAACCGAACTCCCTATTTGGTTTATTTTCGATTTTGGCCCTTTGAAATCCTCGATCGTTATTTGGTAATCCGGACTCCATTCAATTTTAGTTTCCTGACCTACTAGGGAATAGCCGCAAATTATAAGAATGAAAATGAGTTTATAGTGCATTGGATATTGATTGTTAACGTTATAATTAAATTTATTTTGTTCGTATTTCCATGGTTTCCTTTAGGTTACCATTATAGTAAACCTCTAGAAAGGCTTTCCCGTTTTCAACTTTTCCCCGATGTTCTATTTCAATCTCAAATTTACCGTTGGGGTCAACTAAAAAGTTATCGGACTTTGATTTAATAGCAAAATTGTCTTTTGCCGCTCCGGATATCTTTATGGAAGTGACAAAACTACCCGTATTACCGTTTTTATTGTGAACAGTGATCGATTTGGTGTTGCCTTCCGCAATTTTTACTTTTTTAGGTACGACCAATTCGGAAGCGATTAATTTTTGGCCATAGGGTTGGTCTTTATGATACACCTCCATATGGTGTTGGTTTCCCCCGCCTCTGGTTGGGGAGCCGGCAGCAATATATATACCTTCCCCGGATAAAATGGCCTGCGTGCCATGTCGTGGGTAGTGCATGGGGGCTTTATCTGTCCAACTTTCTGTTTTAGGGTTATAGGCTTCCACAATGTTGAACGCAGGACCTTGTTTTTCCCCTTCGCCACCCATGACGAATAATTCGTTGTTAAACGCGATAATACCCGGAGCAGCCCTAGGTGTAGGTAAATCGTTTTTCAACGTCGACCATTTGTTGGTTTTAAAATCATAAACGTCAACGATACTGATCAGTGGTGAAAAAACCCCGCCTTCACCACCAGATTGTCTTCCACCTACGGCGTAAAGCACATCATCGATAATGGCAGCATGAAAATGATCCCGTTTTTGGGAAGCATCTTCTAAAACCGTCCAGCTGTTTTCTTTGGGGTCGTAGGCATCGAACCAATTTACGTATCCACCGTCATGACCTATGGTATTTCCCCCAATCAAATAAAAAACATCGTTATAAACGACCAGTCCGGCACCACCCCTTCTTCTGTCTTCAGGAATTTCAGGTCCCCGTATCCATTGATCGGTAGGAGGATGGTACAACCAAATGGCTTCTTCAGGAATTTCCCTTGGGAAGGAGTTGGTCTTAAATGCACCGATCACCCATACAAAACCTTTATAAAAAGTCGCTTGAAAATGATTGAATTCTTTCGGCACTTTGTTTCCCGCTTTTTTCCATGAATCATTCCCAAAATCGTACACCTCCAACGTTTGTGCATTTTCCCTTCCACCTAATAAATAAAAGGAATCACCGGCTTGTACAAAAGAACACTCATGGCGTGCGGTGTAATTCTCATTCTCGTTCTTGTCAATCCATTTATCGGTAGTTTGGGAGAATAACAGAAATGGTACTGAAAACAGGAAATAGGGTAGGAGACATTTAAATAAAAATTGGATTTTGGTCATGATTTAGTTGGATTAAATGACAACCAAATTTAGTGAATATTATACCGTCTTGGCTTTTATGACATGTTGAAAAGGAATGTTTTTACTATTTGTTTTCGGACATCAATTGAGTTATTCCAATTGACCGAAGATTTTTTTGAACCTTTCGGGAAAGCCATCTGTTAGGTACAATTCTTTCTTTGTAAACGGATGGATGAATTGCAGGGAATAAGCATGCAGGTACAGCCCTTTGCCATTAAGGATCAAATTTTCAATCCCATAATCCTTATCTCCCAATATCGGGTTGCCGATACTCGATAAATGCTTACGTAATTGATGTCTACGACCAGTTTGGGGTTCAAGTTTAACCAAGTTGAGTGTACCGAACCTTTCTGAAGCTACGGATTTACAAAGGGTATAATTCGATCGCGATTTCTTGCCATCGATATCTGTAGTTATTATTCCTTTTTGGTTCATTTCGCCAATAGTAACGGCATAGTAGGTTTTTATTATGGCACTTTGTTCAAATAATTTATTCAAAGCACGTATACTGCCGCTTGTTTTGCCTGCTAATAGAATGCCCGTTGTGGCAAAATCCAATCTATGTACGGGCTGGGGAGTAGTGGCATCGGGAAGGTTACTTTCTTTTAAGTTCTGTGCCAAAGCATGGGCAATGGTCTTAAAACCGTTACCGCTGACAAGGATACCACCAGGTTTATGGATTACTGCTAGGTATTCATCTTCAAATAGGACCTGCAGGGGAAATACCAGTTTTTTTCTTGGCACCTGTACTTCTGGTATTGATAGGCGTATATATTCCCCACCATGGATATAAGTTGCCGTTGTGGCTATAACATCATTGACCGTTACCAATTGTTTTTTTATCGCCTTCTTTAATGCCGATTTTGTCGGTACTGAATTGAAAATTCCTACGCCATACTCTTGTAACCGTACAGGAGCAATTAGTTTGGGGGCAATATGGGTTTCGATTGGTTTAATGCTTTTATAAAGTGGTTATGATCTATCGTTGGTAACGGTCAGCAATAAAACGTATGATGTCTTTTTTAATGGAATCTACGAATTTAAAACAACTTCGGTCTTTGGTCCAAGGATTGATATAGTATTAAGAAATACCCGTTATTTGACTAAATTCTTAAAAGCCGACCCAAAAATCAGATAGTTGGTATTACCACCAATTGTGCCTTCGTTTTGTCCCCAAAGAAATGGCCAATCGTCATAATTTTCAAAGTGATCGGGTTTTCTGAACAATATTCCTGGGGCTACATTTCCTGGAATAAATGAGAAATCTGCCCTGTTATTACCATAAAACACTTTTTTTGGACGTGCTGCACCTACCGCTGCCACTAAGGAGTAATTGTGGTACGGATGGCGGCCAAAAAGCCAATTGGAAGTCTTGAAAGCATGACTGGCGTCAATGATATCCGGAAAATATTTATTGGCAAAGCAGATGGTGGTACCAAAACTGACTATGGTTCCGCTCCGTGCCCAATTACCCAGGCCAATAGGTACTCCATATGGATTGTCATTTTCAAGCTCGTCTATATATTCTTTATATTTTACTACATATGGGTGCAGTTTTTCTTTAAAAGCGATATCCATGTGAGGTATGGCCTCCAAAGCGGTCAATATGGTAAAACTTACGTTTTTATCAAGTGCAGGCCATAAAAGTTCCTGGAATTTATCTTTGTATTGTTGTTCTTTGGTTGAGATGTACAGTTGCAAGTTGGTGGTCATATTTGCTGAAATGGCTCTCCACCCAAGGCTGTCCTGCGGCTGTTCGGCTAGTAATTCCGTAGCCTCCTTCAGGAGTCTTTTTGATTGTTGCAATGTCCTTGCAGAAAGATCGTCGTTATATCCTTTCAACACCCGGCTTGTCGCTGCAAACATAGTTGCTGCCCTAAGATCGAGACCGGCATTACGACTTGTAAATGCCCACATATCATCCTTGACTCCGCTCGACTGGCCATCAGGGGCCACTTCGTAAGGACCAAGGTTCGGATTATAAGGGAGACCGTCTGTTATCGATGCTGCGTCACCGAGGTGATGGTAATTATCTAAAACAGAGTTCGAAAGTGTTTGTGCCATGTGGCCGATAATCTCTGCCTGGGCCACTAGGTTCAGAGTTCCATGCTCAATAAATTGTAATATGTCAGGGGTTCCATCCGGACGGTGAAGATCAACATAACGCTGTTTCTCATCAACAAAAGTCTGATCGCGCAAGGGTTTAAAATATTCCCATGTTTTAACAAAGTTCTGTACCACACCAATGTTAGATCCTGTCTCGATATCAAAATCCCCGGCATCGAAAAAACCGCCAACGTTTAACCCTGGAATCGTTTCCATTGGCTTATACTTTGTATCGGTTGTTGGCCCTTGACCATGCAGGTCAAAGTGATCGGTATTCGGTGGAGCCTGGAGATAACCCTCCTTGAATGGCTCGCCGTGCCACACCCTGTACGCCTCGTTGACGAACATGTGATTCATATGTATGGGGATCCATATATCACTTGTGGCATCAGTGATATTGTCGTAAACGTTGTTTTCAATTAAAAAGTTGTTTGTTTTAAAATTTCCATACTTTATATAGTATATACCGGGAGTATTGACTGAAGAAAAATCGAATTTAACGTAGTGGTATTTATAATAGTCTCCCCATGTTGCGATATTGCCACTGAAAACTTCAGTTGCCTTACCATCGTTACCGATTTTGTAAATCGATGCTTTTTCAAGGGGTTTATCATGTTTGTCGAGTTCTATGACGGCTACTTTTTGTTGCGAGGGGAGATAACCCACCTGAGAGAAACCGATATTCGGATCCCTTACCCAATCGTTTATGGCATTTGGTTCAACGGTCCAGGTCAACACCTTGCCTGTTTTCCCTGCTGGAAGCAAACTGCGTACTACAAACCATCCGTTTTGGGCCAATACGCGGCCATCGAATAGCATAAGATCTGCTTCATGTGAGGTGATTTTCACCAAACGTTCTGGTTTATCGGGTGCAAGGATAATGGAACGGCCGGTTTCGAGGGGTAAGGGCTCTATAAATCTGCCCGTTCCTCTGTCGTCATAAGTTACGTACCCTTTGAATTGTTTAAGTTTTTCACTATTGGGCCTCGTTATAGTGTTGCCTACCACATAGCGTGGAAACCGATTTATACGGCCATCCATCAGATAGGTCTTTGCCCAATATTGAGAGGGTAGAAACTCTAGATTGAATCCGGCACTCCCTTCAAGTTCCTTAGGAAGCGGTTTGTCCAGGAAAATGGCAATCTCAACACCTTTACCCTTAGCCGTAACAACTACGCGTGAATCAAAATCGTAATCTCCATACCTTAATGTAGCTTCAATGCTTTTCGATTCTTTATCTACCTTTCGGGTTGGTATTTCAGGAACAAGATCCCACTGCTCTGGAGTACTGGAAAGTCTAACAGCCCCACCTTGTGCTGTTCTGACACCATGATGAATCAATTCAATGCCGGCGGTCTTCTCATCATTGAAACCTCCTGTAAAAAGGTTGCTGTACACTAGTACATTCACACCTTGCGTCTCAAAATATTCTAGGTCATTGAGTTTCAATTCCTGGCTGAAACCATAATTACATGCTGAAAATAGTAGTACTAAAAGTGATAAAACCGTTGCTTTTTTCATATTGGGCGAAAATTAAAAACGAGCTAGATAGATATAAATTTGTAATCCTTTATGGTGTTGTCCACAGAAGTTTGAACGTTGAATTCATTATTGAAAATCTTTTGCAAACAAAACTATCTTCCTAATTTGATGTATAGTGATACCGGTTTTTAAATCCATATTTTAAAGGTAACGGCTTGTATGTTTGATTTATAAATAAAGATACCACATTAGTTCAATAGATTTAATCAAAATAAGGGGTAAAGAGGTTCGGTTAGGTATATTTTAGGTTATCGGTTCATAAATGGATCATTCTTGCCGGACTATGTTGTGATAAGGCCTAGTTTCATTTAAATAATGGAAGTTAAATTGAAATGATTACTTGTTTATTGCAAATCTGTTTTATGGGAATTAATTACATCTACAACTGCTAGTGTTGTTTCCCCTTTTTTTACGGAACAATTCATCATATACCTAATCTGCCTTTTGATTAATCCGCTTCTTTGAAAGCCATGCTTTTTGTTTTCAGATATTTCCAGACCTCTGTTGTGCTCTTGTTAGACAGACTTGGGAAATCTTCTTGGATCAGGCAATACGTAAGAAATCCGTCGATGTTCGCCTCGGGGATATCGAAACTTTCCGATAGTGTTTTCTTTGAGAACTTAGATATGATCTTCTTCTCCAGTTCCATGTTTTCATCACGTGCGATCATATCCTCGAAAGATTTGGTTCTACCAGAAAGCTTGTTCATTATTTTATGTGTATTTATTACTAGTGCTATACCATAATAATAAACATATTTTCCTCTATCGGCTTCCAAGAGCAAACGTTCACTTTGGGTCATTACCTCTATATTGGCATTTGGTAACCCTAATGAAGATGATGTAACAACAGGTTTAAGGCCAAGCCTCTCAATGTCAAGGTCTATTTTCCCTGTTAGATTATAAGGGGTAACCGTGACTTCATTTAAATTGATAACGTTCTCTGAAAGGTTTATGACGACTAAATTCTGATTAATGATCGTATCGGTAATAATGAATTCCTTCGTTTGATATTGAACCGCACTAACCTGTAGTGTATCTTTCAGTTTTACTTCAATGGAGAACAGGCCCAAAGTATCGGTAATCGTGGATTTTTTAGAATTCAGGTTGACGATCAATAAATTGGAAACATCATTCCTAAGGCTTTTTACCGCACCTTTCAATATTCTTGGTCTTTCTTGACCCATTCCTGAAATAGAAGTCAATATGATCAATAGTAGCGATAGTCCAAATTTTTTCTCCAATGGTGACGTGGTGTAATTATGACAAAATGCCTTTTTAAAAATAAGGGATTATGTATTTGTAAGTGGTTAGGTTAGGTGTTTTTTAACACCTAATTGGCATACAAACCAATTAAAAATCAGCAGATTCCGACATCGCTAAATTAGGATATAGGTTAGGATTGGCTATGAAGAATAACCGTTTAACATGATTTTATTTGACCTTTTTGAATTTAGTGCTCAGATATACTTGTTTCCATTCACCATTTTCATAAGATCCGACTTTGAAATTATAGGTGGAGTCATCAACATACTCCCACATATCGGTAACAGTTGAGGTTCCATAGGTATATTGATATATAATATTCTTTCCTTCGGAATAAACGCTTCCTTTGGTCAATCCTCCGAAAACATCGAATTCCCAAAATTTTATACTATCGGTATTTTTATCATACTGTCTTATTCCATGATTTCGCAATCCTGTCTTAGTTTGTTCCTTATTGATGTATCCATACGATTCAGCTATGACTATCGTGCTATCCAATGAAAAATGAAACCTGATTTCTTGATCGAATTTATTTCCGTCTCCCCAAGTTCCACTTGCTTTCCAAGATTTTCCCACAAGATTATTGAATATTGAAAGATTGGATTTTTGGGCATACGTAACAGTACTTATCAATAAGATGAAAATTAGTATTACATTTTTCATAAGTATATGTCATGGTTTGGTGGGCCGCAAGACCCGTCGTGAAACTAATTTAGATAAAGAAAACGGAATTTTAGTAGAATTCATAGGGATTTGGGGAGAAGGTGCTTACTTCCAATGTACGTGTAGCCAAATTTCTAGTTTCTATATTTCTCAAAATCTTACTCAATTTACTTTAATACGAATGACGTGAAAGCAAAAAGTTCATTGGTTTTGAAGTAGGGGTAGCATATTGTGTAACTATGGACAACGTTCGGGGTCTGCACAAGCGATACCCCAAAGGCGCATTCCTATATAGTGTTTTTAGCACATCCAGCTCCAATAGCTATTATTTATCAAGAATTCCCTAAATGATATTTCAGGTATTTTTTCTCCTGTACCTTTTATGAAAAACCTTGATTCATTTCTATTCCACCCCAGAATCAATTCATTGGTTTTCAGTTTGCAATACAGATCATAAATATTCTTTAGTTCTTTTAAATATTCGTTCAACTCTTCCATAGATTCAAAACGATCATCTTCAGGTCCAAGTAATTTTGATATTAGTGTGTTGTCCGAAGATGATATTTTATCAAAAGAGCCGTTTAATAAATAAGATATGGTATTTGGGTCTGATATTCCTTTTGCTACATTTCTAATGCCATAGAGAAATTTATAAGGTTCCTCTACTTTGTATCCATAACAAATTAAATTTTCACCTTTGGGTCTTAATCCAAAGGGGACCAATTCAATTTTAACTTTGGTATCTGTTCCAATCCTAGGAATTTCAATGTCAATAAAAAAAACCGAATAGTCGCTTTCGCTATCGATATGTTCTGATGTAAAACTATTGATACCAAAATCAATGGGTAAAACTTTTTTTAGGTCCAGATTGGATGAGATTTTTCTTTCCCAACTGCATTCTACTTGATCTGATTGAAGGATTACATACTTACCCTCACTGTTTTTATAGGCTCCAACCGTAGAATTACACGAACATCCACAAGTTGGCCAGCTACCAGAGATTTTTAGGTAACCGTTTTGGGAGTCATCGATCTTGTTGAAATCAAGAACCCCATCATCGTCCATATCTTCAAACATGGAGTAACAATTATTCACCCTACCCCATAAAACCCCACTTAAAGTTTCCTGCTTTTGTCCACATACCAATGATGGAATTACGATAACAAAAAACAATAGTATATTTTTCATGATTTGCTTATTAAAGGGGTTCTGCTTTATTGTTTTCCAACGTGTTTGTATTTGATTTCGTGACCTCTTTTCAGTGTCTAAATTAGCAAATACAAACCGAATGGAAAATCCGTGAGGATTTTCTTAAGTAAGCAAAAAGAGGCAATAAATTATATATGTTGTTGGGTGTTCGTTTTCATTTCTCTAAATATCCAAACCATTCTATCTAGAAACCACATTTTAGACATATAAGCCGTAATCGCACCAATTATTGTCAAGTTTATTTCTAGTTTCCATAAACCTATCATTAAAATAATTCCGCCAACAGTTTGTAATATGGTTAGAATGAGAATTGGTGTAGAGTGGTGTTTTGGTACTGATACTGTTTTTCGTTCAGCCCAGTACCTTTCTCCTAAAACGGCTTTTGCACCCCAATTCTCTATGCTTTTTGGCTTCTTAAATAAGGTTGGATTTATAATTATCCAAATAATAAGAATAGCAATCGGAATTAGACAATACCATCCAATCCAAATTCTTGACCATACAGCTAGAATTATAAAAGGTAATGTAGCAAACCTTGTCCATATAGACCAAGGATTGGTATGCTTCATCCAACTCTCCCCATCAAGTTTGAATATTTTAGCTATTTGTTTTTCTAAGGTCATATTTCTATTTGTTTTTTTACTCCCATTTAATTTTCAGTAGTGGTATTTCATTTTCAATAAATTCATAATAATTTGGAATTTCATTTAGGTTTTGTTTCTTTAAACTGTCTGTATCTAAATCAAATTGCAATCCTTTCTCCAAAATATTCCCAAGATTATTCAATGCTATTTCGATTTAGTAACAAGTTTACATTTCCATTAATAGAACCTTTACTTGCTTTCAGTGAATCTTTCACATCTTCATTACTTCTCCTATTTTTTCTGAAATAGAAATTATTTATTTTAATATGGAAGATGTAATCGGTAGCGCGGTTTTATTTTTGATACTATCATTTGATACTATCAAAGATAAAATCATTTGATCTTAATTATTTTATGAAACGGAATTTTTTAATTAGGCACAACGCAGTGCTATGTGTAGTCCATGTTATTCGCTTATCACCTCTCATCCTATGCCAATAGCAATCTGTCATAGCGCTGCGATGATGTTGCATTTCCAAAAAAACCGGGCAACATCTGCGAGAGCAGTGTGCGGGAGGGAGCGGTGGCAAAATGAGATGAAGGGATTTTGGTCGACGCAGACGTTCTTGCATAGTGAACACATGAATACCTTTAAAAATCAATGAAGATGATAGGGAGAATACTGGCAGATTGAGCTAAGTTTTAGTTGTTTTTTAGCCCAGTTCATGTTGTGAGGAGTTTTTTATTCCAGTCGTTTTTTAATATCCATTCTCTGATGTAAAATTCTAACGATTTCAACAATTTCATTTTCAACTTTTCTGTAAAAAATTAGATGCGATTTGGTTTTCGTTGCTCTATAATTTTTTCGAGTTTGCTCTGCGGATTTTCCAATGAGAGAGTTATCCGAAATATATTCAATTTCTGCTATTATTAAACCGTAATATCTGTCTGCTTGTTCTTTAGACCATTTGTTAAGTGTATATAACCAAATTTTGTCTAAATACTCTATCGCTTATTTGCTTATGCGATACTTGTTTTTACTCATAAGTGTTTGTGATGTAACTCTTTCAGATGCTGTTGTGGGTCAAGGTTTTCATCAAATCCGCTGTTTTCTCCAACTTCGAGGGCTTTTATAAGTTCTCTTTCTTTTTTTTCTTCATGTTCTAACAAACGTAGTGCGGAACGAATAACTTCGCTAACCGATCTATATCTACAAGAATTCACTTCTTCTCTGATAAAATCCTCAAAATGATTGCCGCGTGATATTGATGTGTTTTTTCCCATTTTGACTATGATTTTACCCAAAAAATACCAAATCTTGGTAACGTAGTCAAATTGCACATAACGTTTGGGATAAGCGTAGTACAGTGCTACGCCGTCTGCGTTAGCAGTGGGCGAGTTGGGCGCTGGCCAGTTTCCGTTTGACGAAGAAGCCAAAGCTTTTTGTTTTGCTTTTTCTTTCTTTTTTCCAAAGTTAAAATTAAAGATTACGAGACAGCGAAATATTCAATTTAGCGACTTTATAAATATACACAGACTTATCGATTAAGCCGGAAGCCCTTATTGTTTATAGGTGTTGTTGATATTAGTTATTTGATTTGATAATACTTAAGTTCTTCTTCCACAATGAATTTAAAGAACTTATTTTCCGTTTTCATCTGGTCAATTTCTTTTTGTTCGACTAGTTTTTCGAAGTGCCTGTCTTTCTCAAAGATTTGTTTCAAATCCCCGTTGAATTTATACGCACTTTGAAACATTTTGATTCCTTTCTTTAGTTGCTCCACATTTGGTAAAGATTTGCTTATAAAACTTTTGACCGACCCATTGTGAGAAACAAACAATTCACCCGTACTGCCATTAAAGGGATAATAGCAATTCTCATTTCCGTCCGTTTTTTTAAGAAAAAGTAACAAACGTTGTCCTTTTTCAATTTTTCCAACTCTAGCATCACAACTCCATTCCTCCCAGATTTTCACGTTAACATTGTCAGGAGATTTTCCTTTCACAAACTCATTAATTTCAAATGTGTATTCGTCAGAACTAACATTTGAAATTGTTCCGTCGATAATTAGTTCCGATTCTGATATTGCTATTGCATATGGATGAAATATTTTTTTTGGCAACGAAAAACTTGTTACCACTACAAAGATTATAAGGAGATTAATTTTTTTCATAATTAATGCCTAACACAGCGCTATGTGAAATCTACGCTATTTTATGGAAATATAGTGAAAACCATTATAAGTTTTCTACGATGTTGGGAATAAAATGACGTGTACCACCGAGCAAAGCGACCGATGAACACCCGTAAGATAAGCAAGCAGCGATGTTAAATTGCATATGACGCTGCGATGATGTTGCATTTCCATAGGACAGGGCGACATCTACGAGAGTAGTGTGTGAGAAGGAGCGGGGGCAAAACGAGATGAAGGGATTTTGGTCGACGCAGGCGTTCCAAGCGCAGCGAACACAGGAATACCTATAAAAATCAATGAAGATGATATGAATAATGCTACATCATCGTGTTTGTATATGGTTTGTTGCGTGGTTTAGCACTTAACTTTGCAAGTACACACCAAACTGAAAATCCGAGAGGATTTTCGTAAGTAGGCTAGAACTAGCAATAAATTATATACGGTGTGCCTGTTGCACAAGTTAAGAAAAAAGTCATTGTGGATCATTGCCGATCGGGAAATGGATCGTAACTTTAGGTATGCGGGGGAAAAGGAGTATCAAGAAAAGCGGTTCGCCCATTTTTAATTGACGATCGCCTACAACCTGAAGAAATACCTGAAATTCATCGAAAAACGAACGAAAAGTGGGGCGGGAATGCTTGCTTTGTTATTTTTTATAAAAAACAGGTGCCAAGAACTTGAAAGAACACTTGTAGGCCCCCCTAAAAATCTAGAATGCCCAGTGTCCTAAAAACAAAAAGCCCCTAAAAAGGGCTTAAAAGAGGTCTTTTTTTTGCTGTTCAAGGGCTTGTGCAACGGTTACATTGTTGGTAATATGTTTAATTGCAAGTTTCATTTAATTGCTGATAATCAGATAGTGAAACTGTTGGGATTTCTTGACTATTTTGAATTTTAATACAGATTAAATTTGGATTCCTATCCACCCTTAAGTCAATTAATTCCAGATTGTTGCTTACATCAAGACTAGTTAGTAAATTACTTGAACTATATAGGTGCGTTAAACCAATATTATGTTCAAGATTTATGTTTTGAAGCATATTGCCAGAAATTGCCAAGGTCTCTAATAATGTATTAGAGCTAAAGTCTACTGTTGTAAGTTGATTAAGTATTAGGAGCACGTTTTTTAGGTTTAAAGCATCATTAGTGTCAATAGTTTTTAGTAAGTTATGACTAATGAGTAACACTTCAATAGATTCATTTTTAATATTAATTTCTTCAAAGTTATTAAAGGATAAATTCATTTTTTTCAAATTTGTTAATTTCGATAGCCCGTTAATTGTACTAAGTTCATTTGACTGAACATCCAATAAAATTAGATTTGGATTGTTGCTAATGTCAATACTGGTAAGATGATTTCCATTAAGAAATAAGGTGTCCAACTTGGTATTAAAGCTTAAATCAATATCATTGATTTCCTGTCCTGCCGCAGACAAGAATGTTATGTTTATAAACCCCTCAATTCCTGTTAAATCACTTATTTCACCAAAATTGGCAGAAAGGTTTAGATCCAATGAGCTTACTGCTTCAGCGTCTGATTTTAACATTTGTTGATTAACGATGCCGTCTGAATCTATGCCTTGCTCAATTAATTTCGTTTCAAAATGAATATCTGGAATATTCAAATAAATATCGTTTGTTTGGTTGTCATCGTCATTGGAACATGATATAATTAGAAACAGTGTTAAAGAAAAGATGGGGTAAGTGATTTTATTTCTGCAAAAGGAAAATTTCATATAAGATTTTTAGTAAGAATAGATGGCTCTAAAATAATTGCTAACGGTCTAGTATATGGCTTAACTTTGATTAAGCAACCAATGAGGGATATATGGTGTTGTCCATCAGGCTTTTTCGTATCTAAATTAATTTATTCAGTTCTCCGTATGATAAATCCATTTTCAACTTTTTCAAACCCAATTTTAGGATAGTATTCCATTGCAATCGGTGCCGAAAGTAAAATCAACGCAGTTTCTTTTCCGATCTCCTTTGCAGTTAGTTCAATTAGTCGTTTTCCAATTCCTTCTTTTTGGTATTCACTTTTCACTGCTAAATCAGACAAATAACAAGCATAACAAAAATCAGTTATTGCGCGTGATATTCCAATGAGTTCATTATTTAGCCACGCGCTTATAATCAGATTGGAATTTTTATACATTTTAGTTATTCGGTCGCTATCTTTTGTCGGCCTTTTAATTCCCGAACTATCATAAACCTCAATTATTTCTGATGTTTTAGGAACTACTCCGATTTTAAATTCTATGCTTTTCATTTATTTTAATCGTTCTTTCAGCTTGTGCACAAATGGTCAGTTACGTTTTGTTATAGCTCGTTTTATTTTAAATTTCTTTCGAATTCTCTTTTAATATATTCAACAGATTTTCCTTTGGGTATCGATGGTGATTTCCATTTCTCATTTAAAATCATTTTCCCTATATATGTGATTTGTCCAATATGATATGGGTAATGAGCCATTTGTCGCGTTATGCTTTCAATCAGTTTTACTTTCTTATTTCGTATTAAAATTGTTTTGTCAAAATTATTTTCGTCCAAACTATCCAAGGCATCAAATAAACATTTCCAACCTAATTCCCACTTTTCTTTTAGTTCAATAGCATTTAAATTTTGTTTGCTGAATTCACTTTCTCTATTTCTCCATTCTTTTTCACCGTCACTTTCAAAAAAATCTGTCCATCTTGAACGCATGTTTTCGGATAGGTGAATCATAATACAAGCTATATCATTACTTGCTTCATTATATTTCCAACCCAAATCTTTTTCTGATAATTGTAAAATAGTTTTATCTGCAACTTCCTTATAGGATTTAAATTGCTTTTTTATGTTTTGTAAATATTCTTCTACCATTATCTTTCTTTATATTGATTTTATTCAATCAACTTCATAATCATTTTTCTACCACCAAAATCAATTTCCTGTTTTAGTATTTTTCTTGTTGACATATCAATGTAATAAGTACTTGTAGTGGAATTGTCTGAAATCTCATCTGTTGTTTCAACCTTCCACACCTGCTTTAACTCTCCATTGTGTTCCGTGGTAGATTTTTCGGTATTCTTTATTGTTGCTGTAATGACTCCAATTTTTGATTTTGGATTATAGTCGAAAATAGAAATAGTGTTTGAGTAACCATTTTTTAAAGGAAGTAGCCTTATAAGTTGAGGATACATATTACTGTCAAAAAAGGGCTTGTGCGCTTCTTCGGATATCTGTGTTTTAGTGCTGGATTGTTTATCTAAATAATAACCTGTTATTTTCTCGTCAAATTTTAAAACCATATCTCTTTGCTGATTGAATGAGGAATGGTAAATAGGCCCAAAGTTGTGCGTTCTAACTACAGTGCTGTCAACCCATTTACCAGGTGATTGTTTCATAACTACAGTAGTTATGAAAAATACACTGTCCTTTTCTTTCCTAATTTCGGTGTCGATGTCTCCTATTTTAATTTCGATTGAATCCTTAATCATAAACCAAGACATTTTCGAAATTTCCGACTTAAGCAGATTCATATCGGCAGGATTGTTTCGTGGGCTCAATGGTATTTCTTGGCTAGTGGCTTGAGTAGAAGCCCCCAGTACAAACAGTACAAGGCAAATTATTTTTTTCATTTTTAATAGTTTTGTTGTAAGTAGCCTAGATAAAGTCTTTGTTACAAGTTTCGGGTTAAGTCCACATTATGTACAACATTGGTGAGTAAATGCGGTTATACCATGTTGGCAAAAGTTTTCCTATCTATTTAAAAATGCATTTTCATGCCTTCATGGCTGGCGTTGAATCCAAGGGATTCATAAAAGCGAATGGCATCGGGACGTTTTTTGTCGGTGGTCAACTGCAATACATGGGCGTTACGTTCCTTCGCTCTTTGGATGGCCCAGTGGAATATGGTTTTTCCAATACCAAGCCCTCGATGATCTTTATGTACGCGAACTCCTTCGATTTGTGCTCTTATGCCCCCTTGGTACGTTAAATAAGGGATAAACGTCATTTGAAAAACAGCGATGACCTGTCCAATGTCGTTTTCAACCACGATAAGTTCTTGGTTTGGGTCAGCATCGATTCGCTCAAAGGCATCATAATAGGTTTTGGGCAATGGGATGGTATAATTTTCCCGTTTACTGCCCAAGGGGTCGTCCGCAATCATTTCTACAATAGCCTGAACATTTTCTGAGGTCGCCTTTCTGAATTTCATGGTTTCGATATTTTTAAATTTTACTCTTCCATTGCTTTTGCTGAAAACGCGCTTCTATTTATTAGGTTTCCATGAACAATTACTTGCGAAATGTCATTATATGCTGTGATATCTTGAAACGGGTTTTTGTTTAAAATCAATAGATTAGCCTTTTTCCCCTGCTCAACAGTACCATAGAGGTTTTCAAGTTTAAATGCCTTCGCATTTTCTATGGTTGCCATAGCCAAAATTTTGTTCAAGGGAATTCCTGCACTTTCCATTTCTAACATTTCCAAATAGCCATTATACCCGGGAGGATTCCCATAGGTAGGGGAGGACGGTGTATCCGTGCCGAACAATAACTTTCCTCCATTGTCATGCATATATTTCATGCTGAGCTTACCTTGTTCAGAGATACGGTTGAAATTGGTTGCAATACTATTTTTTGGGGCATTACCAAATACATTGGCATACATTATATTGGTGTTTGCCTTGTAATATGTAATCAACTCGTTTGGCAATACATGCTCCAACTCGGAATCATTCAGGTAATTGGAATCCGTAAGCTCCCTCAAACCATTGATTACTTGCAAGGTTGGCATATAACCGACCTTGCCTTTAATTTCCGCATCCAGTACGTCTTTTATCTCCTTAGGAAGTACCATTGTGGAATCTAACCTGTGGCTGCCCCAGTTCCACAACCCATGGGCCACAACATCTACTTCTGCCTCTGCCAAAAATCTATGGGCTTCCAGCGAATTTCCATGAACCGCCAAAACCAAGTTGTTTTTGTGAGCTTCCCTTTTCAAATTAGACATCAATGTTTGGGAAGGAGTCGGAAAACGTGGTTGTGTAGGATCAAATCCTGGTTCGTAATAGGTTTTTAAAACAATTGCACCGGATTCAGCTATTCTTTTGGCTACGGCCTGTGGGGTATGGTTTTCTTTTACGTAATTATCCGGAAAGGGATAAGCCTCGTTCTCCTGATAAACAAAATTGGGAACCTCATCTTTCCAGTTGGACAGCCCATAGCCATTTCCGATTACAGCACCGCCACCTGCATAATATAGCTCTGGTCGTATTTCCATTTTTTGAAAATCGACCAACCTGTCGGGGTTGGCGGCCCCCAAATCAATTAAGGTGGTATAACCAAAATATAAATAGCTTTTTGGTAGTTGGTTTCTAAAGCTTTTTACAATCTCAGGGTTTTCTAATTCCTCTTTATCTGATAAAGCATCAGTAACTGTAACATGGACATGACTATCGATAAGTCCGGGAATGATATATTTACCTTTTGCGTCTACTGTTTTAAATGTCCCTTTGAGATTAGGCTTATAAATTCCTATAAATACAATATCATCTCCATCGATTACGATATAGCTTGCTGATGATAAGGTTTGATTTTCTGGAGATATAATTCGGGCATTTTCAATAACCAACCCATTTTCTAATGAAATTAAAAGGTCACTGTTTTTACAAGAGAATAAGATGAAAATTGAAAGTATTAATACTGTTATTTTATTCATTTTTTATTTAATGATTTTATCAAGCTTACTGTTTTTTTTCTACTGCTATCCTCAAAAAAAGAAGGGCCAACACTCCAGAGACAATTGCAAACATTTTTTCAATTGTAGTTGCGGCCAGTGCGTTACCAATTGTATTTAATGAGAAAAAGACAAATAACACCCACATTGCAATGCTTGAGATTCCTAATAGTTTAGGAATATTTAGCAACTTGGTTCGTATTAATAATAGAAAAAAGAATATGACTGAAGTTAGCAATGAAACTATTTCAAAATTTAATAATTGTGCTTCTGTTTTTATTTTTCCTCCCCACAAAAAATCTAGCGTTACATATTCAAAAAATAGTATCCCAATTAATATAGCAATATGAAAGAGAGCAAGAATTCCTAGAATACATAAGGTCGCAAGGATTGCTGTATTAAAATCAATTATTTTTCTCATATTTGAGAACTATTTTTTTATTGAAGCAAACACCATGTGTAAAATGGGGTATGGTTTTCCAGAGGCATCCAATTCAGAGCGCCCTATGGTTTCAAAGCCACAATGTTTGTAAAACCAAACAGCTTGTTCATTCTGCTCGTTGACATCTACATTAGTGACGTTTAAATTTTCAATGGCATACTCCAATAAGGTCTTACCTATTCCTTTCCCTCTAAAATCAGGATGAATAAATAGCATTTCAAGATTATGATCAGCTACTCCAAGAAAACCAATTATTTTATTATTAATTCTAATGCATTTTAATTGAACAGCATCTAAATAAGTATTTAAAATTAGAGGCTTAAAAAATTCAATATCCTCTTCATTGAGAAAATCATGTGTTGCTCGAACTGAAGCTTCCCAAAGCTTTACCACCTCTTTATATTCATTTTTATTGATGTTATCTATTTCCCACATCTTCTTTAATTTTTTCTTTTATTGGTTTAAACTCTACCCAATAAATGTTACCCTCAGTATCATCTCCTCTATGAAAAAATAAATACTTGCCATCGGGTGATACACTTGCCGCCATTTCAGTTTGATCTGTGTTTATTTTAGGCCCAAGATTGTAAGGCTTTGTCCAGGCACCATTTTTGTTAAAGCTGATGTATAAATCACTTTCGCCATAACCTGAATCACTCTTAAAATCATAAATCATATAGCTTTCGTCTGGAGCTATGTATGAATGAGCAATCCATTTGCCCTTTGCGTTTATCTCTTTACCCATTCTATCAATACTTTTGTATTGACAATCTTCTTGAATCGAGTTGTAAATAACCCAATCTTCAGGAGCATCTCCCTTCTCTCCAGTTGTGAAGTATAAATTACCTTCTTCAGTAGATGTCAAGTACATGATTATAGATTTATCTACGAATGGTTTTTCCAAGGGTATTGGTGTACTCCAACCCTTTGATTCTTTCTTACTATACCATTGGTGCAATCCAGATAGCTTAAGTGTATCGTTTAGAGGTCGTGTACTTCCAAAATACAGTTTATCCCCTTTTGGGTTGATATGAGGTTCAAAATCCCATCCTTCGGTTGCTGTAAAAAATGCTGGTTTTGGACTGGACCACTTATCGTCAACTAACTGCATGCTATAAATTGTGTTGTTTTCTCCAGGTTTTCTCCGTGTAAAATAGAGTTCGTCCATTTCTGGAGTAAAGGTGATAGCAAACTCGTAGTTATTGGTAGAGATAATTCCTTTTCTAAAAATCAAAGGGGTATCTGTTGGAATCTTTGCATCTAAAAGCATTAAATTAGACTGATTTTCTTTCGTACAAGAAAAACAAAGGAAGACCAAGATTAGCAAAGTATAGTATATAGTTTTCATTATTTTATTTTTTTGAACGCTACATTTTTGGCTCTGCTGCTGGATACTTCAAAACCTATGACATCATTAAAGGAGTTTCTTACAAAAACCACTTTTAGAAATGATCCTTTATTGCCGATGAAATAGTCATTTTTAATGGCTGTTAATTTGAAATCACCCAGTCTTGTGTGTTTTGCAACCAATTGATTTTCTTTTACATAAAACGAGTAATAGGCATTCAGTTCAGAGCTGTAATATCTTCCGGTAAATTCTTCAAGAGTAGTTGCATTGTATTGTGCAGGAGTATATTTTTCTGAAATGATATGATAGCCATCATCCAGTGTCATAATCATCTGGTTGTTTGCAAAGGAGATACCCACATAGTCATGAATATCCATTTCAAAAGCATGTTCGCCTACGGGCACTAAGGCAGTGTTGCCATTCTTGGTAATAAAACGCAAGGTGTCGTTTTCTACTTTTATTTCTCTTGAATAGCTGTCTCCTTCATCCCAATAATGTCCCTCATAACTTGTTAACTCTGCAGGTGTTTTTGATATTGGTTTTTGATGAGTCAATTTTTCTGCAGTTGGCTTTTTAGCCGTTTCATCGGTAACATATTGTTCTAAACAAATGTCCATGATGTCATACACCATTCTGGCACCATTGATTCCACCATTGATATTTGTGAAAATCACGCTCAAGTTCAATTCTGGAAAGGTTGCCAAATAGGCCTGATAACTTGCGTCTTGACCACTGTGCTCTATACGTTTGAACCCTTTATAGGTATTAATAAACAAACCATTGGCATAGCCATAGAGTTCTCCATTATTCAAATGCTGTAAGGTTTGCATTTTATTAAAGATGAGGTCACTACCAACTTTTTTTGTGTTATAATTAATGGCCCATTTACTTAAATCTGTAATTGTCGTGTTCAAATTGGTAGCACCCACACTGAAGTTGTTAAACAGGTCTTCTACGTAAGTTGAATCGACTTTGAAATAGGAAAGGCTTTTGTTTTTAACCACCTGTCCTTTTTGATCTACAAATTTTGAGTCATACATCTGTAGGGGTTCAAAAATGTGCTTACGCGTAAATTCTGCAAAAGACATCTTCGATACTCTGGCTACGATTTCTGCCAACAAGGCATAGTTGGCATTGCTATACATATGCTTTTCGTTGGGTTTAAAATTTAAGGTCTTTTGATTAAAAATAAGCTCCAATACCTGTTCATTGGTAATGACATCATCCAGCGTCCAGCCAGAGAGGCGTAATAGGTTATACTTATCTTTAAGTCCGCTTGTGTGATTTAGCAAATGGGCAATGGTTATTTTAGGCTCAAATTCATGCATCTCAGGAAGATAGATCCTAATATCATCGTCCAAAGACAGTTTCCCTTCATCTTCAAGCAAGAGAATAGCGAATGCGGTAAATTGTTTTGAAACTGAAGCCACATGAAAAGAAGTTTCTTGGTGAATCGGTATCTCATAATCAAGATTAGCCAATCCAAAGTATTTTTCATAGATCAATTGATTGTTCTTGACAATACCAATGGAAACACCTGGTTCATTCTCATTATAATGATTTAAAAGGCTATCGATTCTAGTTCCTATTTGATGGATATTAATAGGATTACTCTTGTTTTGCCCAACTAAATGAATAGCAGATAGAACAAATAAGAGTGTCATTATTAATTTTAAATTTGTTTTCATTATTGTAAACTTGTTTCTTTTCTACTTCTGAAATAAAGCAATGTCAAAAGCACAAACCCGATTCCAAATCCCAGCACACCGATATTGATACCCAGAATAGTTTTCTCACTTCCGTCTAAATATTTCATTGAGCCACCATAGAAATCCTGTATTAAGTAAGCCAATAAAAACCCACCAGTTATGAGCATGCTCAAAATTGTGCTTAACCTGAACTCTTTTTTCACCCACACTAACCATAAACATAAAACTCCTATTGCAGAATTGGTAATGAGTTGCCATACCTCATGGATTTTTGCATGTGGTGTCCAATCTGGATTAAAAACATGGGTATTGTTAATTTCTAAAAAAGGAACTGCTATAGCATACAAAAGAATGACGAATGTGATTGTACTCTTTTTTAATATCATTTTGATTCTTTTTTGCACTAATTCCAAATTCCGGTTGCCGCAGTTTCCTTAGCAAAGGTTTCAAAATCTTTAGCCGGTCTACCCAGTACTTTGGCAAAATCATCTGAAACTTCTTGATTTTCTGCATTTCCTAATACTTCTTTAAATAAATAACCAAAGAGCCAAACATAAGAATCAGGCAATCCTGCCTTACTCATGCCTTCCTTAAACTCATCAATGGAAATGGGTACAAATTGAATGGGTTTATCTATGGCGTCGGCCATAATGCCTACCACCTCCTTAAAGGTCCTTTTTTGAGGTCCTGTTACGGTTATGGTTTTTCCGTTAAAAGTATCATCTACCAATACTTTGGAAACCACATCTGCAATATCATCAACATCTACAAACGGAATTTCAGCCTCTGGCATTGGAAGAGCTACAGTACCATTCTGCACAAATTCTAAAAAGGCTCCTTCACTAAAATTCTGATTAAACCATGACGCTCTGACTAAAGTGTAATTTAATCCTGAGATGGCAACAATGTCCTCACAGGCTTCAGCTTCAGTTTCACCTTTACCTGAAAGCAACACTACTTTATCCAATCCCGCTTTTAAAGCTTTTTCAGTTAGTTTCCTAATGGCATCCCTTGCTCCAGGTACAGCTAAATCAGGATAATACACGATGTAGGCCCTATCCATATCTTTTAAGGCAGCATCGTAGGTTTCAGGATTTTCCCAATCAAATACAGGGTTCGTTTTTCTACCTACAATACGCACATTGTGTCCAGATTGCTTTAAATTTTCTGCGACTCGGCGACCGGTTTTTCCGGTGCCTCCGATAATTAAAATATTCTGTTTCATATTATTTGCGTTTTATGTAGTTTGATTTTGTTTCTTAATTATTCCCGTTTTGATGTACCAATACAATACTGTTATTGCTATAATTTCTACACCAATAAGCCAAAATCCTAAATCTGTAAAAAATTGATAATAGGAGCCTCCATTTGGGATGACAAAAAAAGGAACCGTTATTAAAGCATCCAGGGCTGTTGCCGTTAAAAAGAACGTTTGTCCTACCCAATATCCATGAGTCTTCATATCTTGCTTGTAATACTGCTTAGCTCCATACCAGACCAATGGCATTACCGAAATAAAAAGTAGCATATTGGCTTGTTGTTCTACATCTTCTAAAATGAAGATATATGATGAGAGTGTAAATACACATACTCCAATAATCCAGATAATAATTCCAATACTAATGGCTCTTAATTTTTTCATGATTGTTCGTTTTTATTTGTTGAATATTAGACCTGTAACCAGTAATGTAAATGAGGTAAAAGAGCATGCGGTACGGATGATATGCCAGCGATTCCAGGCCTTCTCAAAGGTTTTTCGTAATTCTGCCAACTCCACATTAGAGGCAGTATCTAATACCGTTTTGTCTAATATTTCATTGAGTGGGACGTTCTTAAAAACAGTAACCAGACCCACGCCTATAAAAAACAGAACCGCAGCAATCAAATAAGAAGTAAATGCGAACTTATTTGTGTTTTTGAATACAAATGCATTTACAAAAAGTAATAAACATGGACCGATAAACACAATTAAAAAACTTGGGTTAAGTATGGCCCTGTTCATCGCTTGAAATGCTTTTAAAAACCCTAAGTCATCTAATCGACCTAAACCAGGTGTTACGGAATTAGACCATGTAAAGCACAATCCTGCGGTTAGTCCAGTAAATAAGATACTGAGCGTCAATACGGTTAGTTTAAAATTTAGTTCCATTTAGTTTATTTTTTAGTCGTCCAAATCCAGGCTAATAATTCTTGATATTCTATAAAAGGGAGCTTTATTTGCTTCCTTTTGGCATGCGTTTTTTTACAAAGACTTGTTTATAAATGTCATTAGCCCAAGTATCCATATTTTCTTTAGTAAATACGCGTCTTTTGTTTCGTTTGCGATGGCAAACGTTGTATTTGTTTTCTAAAATTTGAAAAACTTTCTCCCCAGAGTTTCTACCTGAATAGTTTAAGTAGTACGAAGCAGTACTTCTTTATTTGCTTCAATTGATTTATAAGTATCCTTTGAATTAACTAAAAGTGTTGCAATAATTACTATTAAGATTTTTAAAATTGTTACCATCATCAGAATGAGTTACTTAATTTGATGGTACAAAGGTGAGAAGGGTTCAAAAGGTTTTTTTGACACTTAAAGACAACCTTTTGACATTTTACGCCAAATGGATAATTTTAGTTGGGTTTTCTAAATTCTGAAGGTGTTAGATCTGTCCATTTTTTGAAAGCACGATTGAACGCACTTTGCTCGGAAAAACCAGTTAAGAAGGCAATTTCACCAATGCTTTGTGTAGTATTACGGAGCATATCTTTTGCAATGGTTTCTTGAGTCTTTTTAATTAAGTCACGATACGTAACGCCAGCTTCAGAAAGTCTTCTCGTCAGCGTTCGATTACTCATAGCAGTTAGATCAGCAATATGATGAATACTTGGAATTCCTGTCGGTAGAGCGTCTTTTATTAGAGATTCAATATCTCGGACAAATTTTGAGCCTGGAATTTTAATGCCTTTCGTTTTTTCATCTACTTGCTGTAAAAGGTAACTATTAATGCTGGCATCTGCTTTAGCAGTTCTTAAATTTAAATCTTCTGTTCTATAACTTATGGAGTATTGCGATTGTTCAAATAAGATAGGACAATTAAAAGCTTTTTTATGACTTGTAAGATCCTTAGGTTCTTTATGTTTGAAACTTACCTGAATAGGAGAAATGTTTTTCTCAGACATGGCTTTCAGCACTACTACTGTAGCAGAAAGGCTAGCTTCAGTTGAAAGTTCCATTCCTTTTCTATTTGCTTCACGATTGAGTACTATATGAGAAACACTTCCTTCCTTCTTAATTTGCCAATCAAATGTATTGGATAATAGTTTGAAGTAGCGTTCACTACGTTCAAAAATCTCACCTACTCTAGAACAAGTGCGCCATGAAAGTCCTAAAACGCCGTAATCTTTGATTATCATTTTTTGGCCCACTCTTACAGCAAAACCGCGTCCAAGTTTATCAGCAAGTAATTCATGTAAGGTTAAGAATTCTTCTGCCGAAACCACTTGCAAATGATTTAGGGCATTAATTGGTGTTGATAAATCCATAAAATCTTCTCCAGACATGCCTTCCTCTTTGGCACAATCAAGCATTTTTCTATATAGATTTACGGAGAAGTATTTCATGTGTTTAAAAATACTAAGTTGTTGATTGTAATTTTTTTTAAATTATTGCCAACGCAGCGCTATGTGAAGTCCACGTTATTTTATGGAAATATAGGGAAAACATTTTTTTGTTTTCGGCTATATTGGGAATAAAATCATGTGTACCACCGAGCAAAGCGACCGATGAACACCCGTAAAATAAGCAAGCAACGGTGAATAAATTGCATATAGCGTATTGATATGTTGCGTTGAAAAGCCGTAGCGGCGTTATCGGCCAGTGACCCCTCATCCTATCCCGATGGCAATCTGTCATAGCGCTGCGATGACGTAGCATTTCCGAAAGACCGGGCGACATCTGCGAGAGCAGTGTGCGGGATGGAGCGGGGGCAAAACGAGATGAAGTGATTTTGGTCGACGCAGGCGTTCCAAGTGCAGCGAACATATGAATACCTTTAAAAAAACAATAAAAATGATATGAATAATGCTACATCATCGGTCTC
>NZ_JAWMPY010000007.1:0-201751 GCF_033101095.1 Maribacter sp. TH_r10
TGTTCCTTTAAGTGTGACAATTCCGGTATCGTCCTGGGCTTCGGGAGTGGATGTAACGGTTACGGGAGTGAATGATGGAATAGTGGATGGGCCACAGGCTTATACTATTAACACGGGGGATGTCACCTCCGCAGATACGGTGTACGATGTATTGGGAGCAGGGGATGTTACAAATGTATTGGTTACAAATACCGATGATGATAATTTTACAGCTACGATTATAGCGACTGCCAATACTGCTACGGAAGCAGGAACGGTCAATAATGGGACCTTTACGGTAGATTTGGGGGAGATAAACACCACAGGCAGTGCCATAATGGTGAATTTTAACCGGTCAGGTTCGGCGACCCACATTACGGATTATGCGAATATAGGTACGAGTGTAGCAATAGATAACGGACAGCGGACAGGTACAGTTACCATAGATCCTGTAGACGATTCATTGGTCGAAGGCTCTGAGACAGTTACCTTGACCTTGGATATGGGCACGGGTTATGTGATAGGTACGCCTTCGAATGCTACTGTGAACATCACTGACAATGACAATTATACGGCGACTATTACAGCACCTGACAATACTGCTGCCGAAGCAGGCACTACGGATAATGGGACCTTTACGGTCGATTTGGGATTTATCAATACCACAGGGAGTGCTATAACAGTGGACTTTACCCGGTCAGGTTCGGCGACCCACATTACGGACTACGCAAATATAGGTTCGAGTGTGCCGATAGCCAATGGACAGCAAACAGGTACAGTTACGATAAATCCGGTTGACGATGCGTTGGTCGAAGGTTCTGAGACGGTTACCTTAACCTTGGACGCAGGTACGGGTTATGTTGTTGGTACGCCTTCAAGTGCCACGGTAACAATTACAAGTGATGATACTTCAACAATTAGTGTTAACGACCCAGCAGCGGTCAACGAAGGTGATACCGGGACTGCTATATTGAATTTTACAGTAAGTATTGATGCTTCCGATCCTGGGGCAGCAATTACAGTGGATTATACCATAAGTGGAGGCAATGAAGATAGCGATACCGGTACATTGACTTTTCCTGCAGGTACGACCATTCTTTCCCAGACGATTTCCGTAACTACCAATGGGGATACAGTAGTCGAGTCCGATGAGGATGTAAGTGTTACATTAAGTAATCCTAGTTCTAATGCAGCCCTTGCTGCAGATAATGTGGGGGAAAGCAGCTTTACCGATGATGATTCCGCAGGTTTGGTTATTGATGATATTTTTGTGAACGAGGAGGATGGTACGGCAACATTTACTATTACCTTAAATGGCAATGTGTTTTTTGGCACAACGGTTACTTATCAAACGGCTGATGATACGGCAGTTTCTGGGGATGATTACACGGCTACCTCAGGAAGTGTGACTTTTGGATCGGGGAATAATCAAACAAGGACGATAAATATTACATTAATTGATGATGATGTTTTAGAGTCTACGGAAACCTTTTTTGTTGAATTGTCCAATTCATCCAGTTTATTTGTTCCTATAATTGATAATAGGGGGATTGCAACCATTGAAGATGACGACAATTGCGTTGCGGCACCCATTTTAAATACCGAGGTGCAAACCATATTCTGTGGCACGTTAACATATGATGACGGTTCTTTAATGAGTCTGAATGATTATACCGATTCTACTGCTCCGGCAGGTACCGTATTGACATGGAGTTTACTTTCCGATCCTTTGAACGAAAACGCACATTTGACTCCTGCAGAGGTAAATAACCCAACAAACGATGGTTCGTATTTCGGTTTCTTTTATGATGCCGCCAATGATTGCGCCAGTGGTACCATAGAGGTCGAATTAACCTTGAACCCTATTCCTGTAATCGCCGAGACTTTGGGTGATGAACGTTGCGGAGCAGGGGAAGTGACCCTTTCGGCCAGTGGGGCACCGGATGCGGATCAGCCACCGACATTTACTTGGTATGATAGTGCAACCGCCACAACTCCTATTGCCACAGGACCAAGTATCACGAGAAATATATCTAGTACCTCTTCTTATTTTGTAGAAGCAGAGGCCAATGGCTGTGTGTCTGAACGAGAGGAAGTTATAGCAACGATTTACCCTACGCCCTCGGCAGGTACGGTTACGAATTCCTCAGCATGTAGCATAGCGGCCAATGGCACGTCAATTAGGGATTTGGATGATTTGATAACGGGGCAAAGTAGTGGTTCATGGAGTGTGACCACAGACCCTTCCAACTCCATAGTCTTGGGTAGTGATAATATTATTGATTTTGAAGGTTTGACCGAAGGTAGTTATGTGTTTACGTATACCACCGATGATGCAACCCCGCCATTTTGTGAAAACGTAAGTTCGGAAGTGACCATTACGGTAAATGATTGTGATGTGGATACGGATGGTGACGGACTTTTTGATGGTGTAGAGTCAGTTTTGGGTACGGACCCGAATCTAGTGGATACCGATGGTGATGGTATTGACGATGCCACCGAAGTAGGTGATGATTCCGCGGATCCCTTAGACGGGGATGAAGATGGTATTATCGATGCCTTGGATTCCAATATTCTGGATACCGATATGGATGGGGTCGTTGATCAATTGGATCCGGCAAATACAAACCCGTGCTTACCGAACCCTGATAGTGAATTCTGTGAGGCTACCGTAGACTTGGAAATCCTAAAAACAACAAATTTAGAATACTTAAGGATTAATGAGCAATTGACATTTACCGTTACACTAAACAATGTTTCCGACGAAATTGCGAGTGATATTCAGGTAAGTGAGATGCTAGATGCGACTGGTTTTGAATATGTTTCCCATTTTATCGCAAGTGGTGGAGGGGTGTATGATGAGGTTACGGGAATTTGGGATATTCCAGAATTGGGTGCTCGTGAAAGTATAAGCCTTGTTATTTTGGTCAACGCCATTACGGCAGGTACTTTTGAAAACACGGCAACGATTGCAGCGGTTTCCCCATTTGATATTGAGACTGGTAATAATGAGGCAACCGTAACCGTCGAAATAGGGGAACGTAGTAATAATGAATGTGGTTTCTTGTTCAACCAGTTTTCACCCAATGGCGATGGTACCAATGATTTTCTGTATATAAATTGTATTACCGATCCTGAATATGCCGATAATACGTTGGAAATCTATGACCGCTACGGCAATCAGGTGTTCGCCACCAAAGGCTATGATAATACATGGGACGGTACACGCAAGAACGAACAATTACCAAAGGGCACTTACTTCTATGTTTTGGATTTAGGTGATGGGTCCGAGGTTAAAAAAGGATGGATCCAAATCATAAGATAATACAATGATGAACTACAGAACACATATTTCTTCTTTTAAAACAGTCTGTTTAGTCTTTATATTGGCATTAACCGTATCCTTTACCGTACATGGGCAAAAAGAACCCCAATATACCCAGTATATGTACAATATCGGCAGTTTTAACCCGGCCTATGTGGGTACGGTAGAGAAGCCGGAAATCATGGGAATGTACCGTGCACAATGGCTGGATGTTGATGGGGCACCCAGGACATTGCGTTTCGGGGTCAATGTTCCTTTCTCTAACGATAAGACGGGTCTGGGCTTTAACGTGGTCAGTGATCAATTAGGTCCGTCTACCCAAACATACGTAGATGTTGCCTATTCGTATCAAGTAAGTGTATCCGACGAAACCAAACTTTCCTTTGGATTGGATGTAGGGGGTTCTTTCTTGAATGTGGACTATAGTAAAGGGGATTTCGAAATAGAAAATGAACCCTTGGTTAATGAACAGACCGTAAATAAATTTTACCCTACTATTGGGGCAGGGGCATTTCTGTATGCCGACAATTGGTATACCGGTATTTCCATTCCAAATTTTCTTACCAATGGTATTTATGGTGATGAGGTTGCTGTTTTGGTCGAGGATAAAGTACAATTCAATTTTATTGGCGGATATGTTTTCGATCTGTCGAAAAAATTGAAATTTAAACCCGCCTTTATGGTCAATTACCTTCAAGGGGCACCGGTTAATGTGAATGTGTCATCTAACTTCTTGATCAATGATGTGTTGACATTGGGCGCATCTTATAGGGTAGATAATGCGGTAAGTGGTTTGGCAGGTTTCCAGGTCTCTGATAGTATGTTCGTAGGCTATTCATATGATTACAGTACCAATGGCTGGGGAGATTATAACAATGGTTCGCATGAGGTTATACTTAAATTTTATCTTGGAGGAGGAGCGGCACGTAGCAGGCAACCCAAGATCAACAAAGCCAAGGGCCAACCAAAACAAATAGACAGTCCACGATTCTTTTAACTGGTTTCGAGGTAAACCCTAATAGCCAAAGGTTGTAAAAGAAATCATCAATGGTTGTTTGTGATGGGAAAAAATATTGAAAAGAAATACATGAAAACAAAGGCTTTACTAGTATTCAGTTTTATGATCTTGGCCAATTTAATGGCCCAAGAAGAAAAGTCGAAGGCAGATATATTGTTTTATGGCTATGACTATAAAAATGCAATTGCGGAGTATCAACGGGAAATGTCAAAAGCACCCTTGAAGAACGATCAATTGTTGAATCTTGCGGATTCCTATTATAAGGTGGGTAATTATAAAGAAGCGTCCAGGATATATTTGGATGTGAACAAAAAAGATACCATTGCATCTACCCTTCGTTTTAATATGATGCTACAGAGTTTGGCAAAGACCTCCGATGTGGAAAGGGTTAAATCTTTTTTGAGCACAAAACGCGATGTATTTGCAAATGAATTGCTAGAAAATGCCGAATTTAATTATAGTTTATTGGCTTCCGGCGAGAGTGACAATGATGGGTTTCAGGCCATCAACATAAATGCCAATAGTCCGCAAGCCGATTTCGCCCCTAGTTTTTATAAAGACAGGTTGTTGTTCAGCAGCTCAAGGGGAAAAAAGTCAAAAGAAGTGTATAAACCTACTGGTGAGGCCTATTTGGATATTTATATCAGCAGGTTGCGTGCCGATGGCAATGTTCTGAATGCAAATCCTTTTGTCGGTATACCCAATAGCGAATTCCATGAGGCCACTCCATATTATTCGGAGGAATTGGATAAGCTCTTTTTCGTTACTTCGAATACATATGAAGGAGAACTTCGTTTTGATGATAAGGGAAAAAATGCTTTGGCTATTGCCATGGCCGATACTGAGGGGGATGTGCGTTATTTGTTGATGGATTTCAGTATATCATTCTATTATCCATTTTATGATTCCAAAACAACAAGGTTGTATTTTGCTGCCAATTTTGAAGATGGGTATGGGGGAACCGATATTTATTATGTGCTTACGAACAATGGGCAGATAGTGAGTGCACCTCGCAATTTAGGCCCTAGCATCAATACCCCCGGAAACGAGATAGCACCTTATATTTTTAATAATAGCTTATATTTTTCATCCGATGTTTTCTACGGATTGGGGGGGATGGACATGTATAAGGCCAATATGTATGCAGATGGCACATATGGTATTCCCATTAATTTGGGTAAAGGTATCAATACTCCAGCTGATGATTTTGGACTTATTATCAAAGAAGATGGCTCTGGCGGTCTAATGGGGTACTTTTCTTCCAATAGGCCAGGAGGGAAAGGCAATGATGATATTTATGGGTTCAAGATCGCGGAAGAATTGGGTATGAAGACCCTTTCCTTGAAGGGTGTGGTCACTGATTTAAGATACGATCAAGGAATAAACAAGGCGCAGGTACAGATGTTGAATAAGGCCGGTGAGGTGTTGAAAGAGGTGTATACTAATGAAAAAGGTGTGTTTAGGATTGAAATTCCATGGGAAGATCAAGTTACCATAAAATCCACAAAAGAGCGGTATTCCATATTTTCGACTACATACACAGAAAGCCATTATTCTGAAATGGAAGGAAAAAATATAAACATAGCACTTTCGTTGATTGATGATCTTTTGACCGAGACGGAAGGTAAGGAAGTCCTAAGATTACAGAAGTTCTATTTTGCAAGGAACAAGGCGGATATTACCATGGAGATAGCTGCCGAACTTGATAAGGTAGTAGCTGCCGTACAACGTTTCCCTCAAATGAAATTGGCCATTGAAACCTATACGAACAGTAAAGGGGCCAAAAGCACCAATTTAAAACTTTCGCAAAAGCGGGCAGACGCCATATATGCATATCTTATTGGTAAGGGTGTTGATAACTCCAATATCGTATCGAGTGTGGGTTATGGGGAGGAGAAATTGGTCAACAAATGTAGTGATGGAGTGTATTGCTTGGATTTTCTGCACAAACAGAATGATAGGTCACTTATCATAGTCACCAATGCCAGTGAGCTTTAAACAGAGGCTTAAAGTGGTTTTCGTTTAATCTTGGAAAATGACCATCCAAAAATAGTAAACCGAAAAAAGGGCAAGGAAAAGAATGCCAGCGTAAGTCAATACCTGTAATCCTTTTGTAGGTCTTAGTTGTTTCGGAATTTCAGCGCTCATTACGTTTTTAAGGTTCATGTAGCCGATGATGGGAGCTACCACGAAAGATACAAAAGTCGCTAAGGCAACCAACTTCCCCATATTGGAACTAAAACCCAATACCACGGTCAAATTGATTAGTGATAAGAGAATGACAAGTAGGGCAAAAGGCCATTTTTTGTTCTTTAAGTTCACTTTCGGTGCCAAGAGATCTATGATATCAACACTTACCCGGGCAATGGCATCATGGGCGCTCATGCAAGTACTGAACATGGTCGCAAAAGCTGCCGTTGCTATGAAGATATAGGCCCAGGCGCCTATATGGGTAGTGAACAATTGAACTACTTGATCCGCAAAACTCACGGCATTACCACTTAATATCGTATTGGTACCATAAAGGGTGAACCAACCTATGATCATAAAGAAAATGGCCAATGTCCCGGTAAGGATATAACCGATGTTGAATTCTAAAAGGGAATCTTTTAGGGAAGGTTTCAATTTGCCGCTTTTCCATTTTTCAATACTCCATAAGCTCACCCAACTGGAAGCTTCAACCGTAGTGGGCATCCATCCCATTAAACCGATTAAAAATAAAATACCTACTTCATTGAAAATCGGGATAGGTTCAAATCCCGCTACCGGGGTAACCCTGCCATTTAACATCACTAGGACGGTCGTTACCATTAAGGCGATGAACAAAAGGGAAACTACAAGTTTAAGTGAGATTTCCAAGAAACGATACCTGCCGATGATCAATAATCCCGATATGAATAAAAACAATACCAATGCCACCATACTAATGGGGATATCGGTTATTTTAAATAGATTGATGAAAAGTCCGGCGGTAACTGTGTATAATGCCGCGAGAATGGTAAACGTGGAAACGAAAGTGATCAAGGCGTAAAACCACAAGAAGACCTTGCCTCGCTTTAGATACCCTTCAATCAAGGATGTATTGGTGATATTGGTATAACGTACCCCGAATTCAAAGAAAGGATATTTAAAAATATTGGCTAGAATAATGGGTATGACCATAATCCAACCATATTGGGCACCCGCTTTGGTAGATAACACCAAATGGGAAGTTCCAATGGCCATTCCGGCGAACAAAAGCCCGGGACCAAGGTTTTTGATAAGTAGTTTTAATTGGGTCATAAGGCTAGGAAAAGTACACCAAAATACATTTTTTGCGCCAGTTGTTCTAAGGTGTTATTTGATTTCAATCGGATTTCCATAGAATTTAGGTTCCGTTTTCATAAGTAGGTCAATAAAGACCTTTACCCTGGCCAGGTATTCCCGTAGCTGAACCTTTAACCCTTGCTTTCTAGAAATATCCTCTGCGTTGTATCCTATAGCGTTCAGTCCCTTTTGGTTGGCGATGTAAATAGCGCGTTCGTTATGGAATTTCTGGGAGATTACCGTTACATTGTCCAAACCAAAGACCACATTGGCCCGTACCATGGAATCGAGGGTTCTAAACCCTGCATAATCCAAAAATATACGTTCGGAAGGAATCCCTTCGGCGACAAGGTCTTTTTTTATGGTTGAAGGTTCGTTGTAGTAAATCGTTCCATTGTCTCCGCTCACCAATACGAATTCGATTTTATTGGCCTTATAAAGTTCAACGGTAGCATGTATGCGATTTGAATAATAAGGGTTGGGTTGGCCCCCAACAAGTTTTTTTGCGGTACCAAGAACCAGACCTACCTTATTTTTGGGAATAGCGGTCAGCCCGGAATAGGTTTTGCCCTTTGCCCCCGATTCAATTACCGCATTACAGGTAAGGATAAGTAAGAAACCAATAGCGAAGAGTCCGCCTATTTTCTTTGCCAATCCCTTTGTGAATATTTTTCGCATAGTGTGGTATAAAGGTAGCTAATTAGGAAAAGTTAGGGGAGTAAATGAAACAAAAAAGTCCCGACTTTTGTCAGGACTTTTTTGTTTATAGTATCGTCGATAGGTCTTATCGATGAAGTAAAACGATTTTATCTTTCTTTTTCGTCCGGTGTGCCGCGTTCATTCTTTCAGACAGCAATTTGGAATAGGCCAGTTGGTTCTGTGCTATTTTATCGATATCCATTTGAGGGTGGTATGGGTATGGGGCCATACTTTTTTTCGTATCTGGCATAGGGTATTCGGCCACAAAGTTTTCACGGAATATAACGCCGAGATTGGCCCAAAATCGTTGTATACGGGAAGTATGGGCGCGGTGGGTCACTGGCCAATATTTACGCAATGTGTTTTTTTCCTTTTTGGAATGTAGTGTAAGTAACATAAGCATTGGATTTGGGATTGTTACTGAATAACGTAAAATAACGACGAATCGTATATTAATCCGATGAAAAGCAAAGAAAATACTTACAAAATATTGAATAATAAAAAATTTTATATCAGAATAGTTTGGGTGATTGCCGCATTTTTGTTCACAAATAAGCCGGGCTCTCTTAGCATTTTGTTTTTCTGTAAAGAAACGATGTGGTAACATCCTCAGATATATGGTGAAATCAAGGAACTTGAATCCTATTTGTTACTGTCATGGGATAGGCCGGTCATTTAAATAGTAGATGTGTTGGAATAATTTTGGAATTACCGCGTTATTCTTGTAAATTCAAAAATTACAGCAACATCTATGAATTGGTATGTCTTATACGTAAAACCCAAATCTGAGAAAAAAGTGGCCGAAACGCTACGAACAATGGGCGTGGAGGTATACTGTCCTTTGGTTAAGGAGATTCGAAAATGGAGCGATCGAAAAAAAACCGTGGAGAGCCCTTTGTTTAAATCATATGTGTTCGTCCGTCTTAAGGATAGGGAACGGCAAATGGTTTTTGGAGTACATGGTGTAGTGCGTTATTTATTTTGGCTTGGAAAGCCCGCTATTGTTAAGGATGAGGAAATTCGGGCGATAGAGCAATGGTTGAATGATGATGCCGTCGAGAATATTACATTGACCAAATTGATTCCTGGGGATGAACTGTACCTTAAAAATGGCATTTTAAAAGACCATAAGGCGATTATTCATGAAGTGGGGAAAAAACGGATTCGTTTGATTATACCTGGTTTGGGGATGGTTCTTAATGCCAAGATTAGAGATGTGGTTTAGTTCAATTATTTGATCTCCAAGATATACAATGATGTTATGGTTTTTTGATATTAACAGTCTTGTACTATTCGAAAAAGATATATTCTAAGCTATTGATTATATGAGAGTTGGCTTAAAATCAATAGCTTTAGTAGATTTTTTAAATTGACATCTGCATTTTGTCGAAAAAAAGGAGCATTATATCATGACTTTGTTTTTTTATGGTCAATTTCCTATTTGCTATATCTCAAAGTTAAGAGGGCATATCTTCTATATGTTCATTCAATTATTTCTAAAATTATGTACTTCGTAAATCTTAGAGGAGTTTCAATTAAAATATTGCGTTAAAGGAATATGCCTCTTATTTTCGGCAATTGAAAATTTCCCGTAATGGATACTAATATTTTGGGGAATGTTCGGGATTGTCATAAGTGTCCCATTATTAATAGTTTAGAGAATAATTGTCGCCAGGGTTATGTGGCTGACAATGCGTAGCGCTTCTTGCTACTCAAGTTTCAGAGCCAAAAAATCGATGTTCCCCCTCATTGGATTTGTCAATTATATCATATAAAATTTTCTAGTAAACCCATAATGTGTAGTGGGTCTTAAGCAAATAAAAAAATAACCTTTAACATAATTCAACATTTAGTATGAAAGTAGCATTTATCACCGGAGTGACGGGACAGGATGGAGCTTATTTGAGTGAGTTCTTATTGAAAAAAGGCTATGAGGTCCATGGTCTCAAAAGAAGGGCCTCCTTGTTCAATACGGATCGTGTAGATCATTTATACCAAGATCCCCATGTGGAGCACCGTAATTTTATATTGCACTATGGTGATATGACCGATAGTACCAACCTTATAAGGTTGATACAAGAAATCCAACCCGATGAAATCTATAACTTGGCCGCAATGAGCCATGTTCAAGTATCGTTCGAGGTTCCTGAGTATACCGGTAATGCCGATGGTTTGGGTACGCTTCGTATTTTGGATGCCGTTCGTTTATTGGGCTTGGAAAAGAAAACACGTATTTATCAAGCATCCACATCGGAATTATATGGTAAGGTACAGGAAGTACCACAATCGGAAACCACACCTTTTTACCCCCGTAGTCCTTACGCTGTGGCCAAGATGTATGCCTATTGGATTACCGTTAATTATAGGGAAGCTTATGGTATGTATGCCTGTAACGGTATTTTGTTCAATCACGAATCGCCGATTCGAGGGGAAACTTTCGTAACACGAAAGATTACAAGGGCAGCAGCCCGTATCGCTTTGGGACTACAAGACAAGTTGTATTTGGGTAATTTGGATGCCAAAAGGGATTGGGGCCATGCCAAGGATTACGTGCGAATGATGTGGATGATCCTTCAGGCCGAAGAAGCGGAAGATTGGGTAATCGCTACGGGTAAGACTACCCCAGTACGGGATTTTGTGCGAATGGCTTTTGCTGAAGTAGGTATTGACTTGGAATTTAAGGGTGAGGGCGTAAATGAGAAAGGCTATGTAAAAGCGTGCTCCAATCCTGAATTCCAATTGGAAATAGGAAAAGAGGTATTGGCCGTAGATCCTAAATACTTTAGGCCTACCGAGGTAGATTTGTTGATCGGGGACGCCACCAAGGCAAACACCAAGTTGGGTTGGATTCCTGAATACGATCTTCAGGCCCTTGTAAAGGATATGATGGAGAGCGATGTGAAACTCATGCAAAAAGACCAGCATTTGAAAAAAGGAGGGTATGAGACCTTCAACTATTACGAATAGATTCCCGTTAAGGGAACACATCAAATAATGTTTGGGCCTATGGCTACCGGCCATAGGCTTTTTATAGTCTTTAACGGTTTAAAAGATAAAAATGAAGAAAGACGCTAAAATCTATATCGCGGGCCACAGGGGTTTGGTAGGTAGTGCCATACTGAAAAACCTAGAGGCCAAGGGGTATTCGAATTTTATAACACGTACCCATAAAGAGTTGGACCTTACCGATAGCACCGCCGTAGCAAGTTTATTTACTTCGGAAAAACCGGAGTATGTGTTTTTGGCAGCGGCCAAGGTAGGGGGTATTGTGGCCAATAATACCTATAGGGGCGATTTTATATATGCGAACCTAATGATCCAAAACAATGTGATCCACCAAGCTTATGTGCATGGGGTTAAGAAACTCATGTTCTTGGGGAGCACCTGTATTTATCCAAAGAACTGCCCGCAACCCATGAAAGAGGATTATCTTTTGACCGATGTTTTGGAATATACCAATGAGCCTTATGCCATTGCCAAGATAGCGGGTATAAAGATGTGCGAGAGTTATAATTTACAGTACGGTACCAATTTTATATCGGTAATGCCCACGAATTTGTACGGCCCCAATGATAATTTTGATTTGGAAAAATCCCATGTGTTACCTGCATTGATCCGTAAAATGCATTTGGGAAAGGCCTTGGAAAATAACGATTGGGAGGCCATTCGCAAAGATTTGGACCAATTGCCCATAGAAGGTGTTGATGGCTCTGCCGATACCGATGATATATACAGTGTACTCGATAAATACGGCATACAGCGCAAAGGTAATTCGGTACATCTCGAAATCTGGGGTACGGGGAACCCCATGCGCGAATTCCTTTGGAGCGAGGATATGGCCGATGCCTGTGTTTTTCTTATGGAGAACAGGGATTTTAAAGATTGCTATGCCCAGGGTGCCCGGGAAATCCGAAATACGCATATCAATATCGGAACCGGGGAGGATATCGCCATAAAAGACCTTGCCCAAGTCATCAAGGAAAGTATTGGGTTCAAGGGGGTGCTCTTTTTCAATACCGATAAACCGGATGGCACCATGAAAAAATTGACCGACCCTTCAAAATTACACGGTCTCGGATGGAAACATACCATTGCTTTGGAAGAGGGGGTTAAGAAAGTTTACGAATGGTATACACGGTAACATTATAGAACCGGATCGTCAATTGCGCAAAGCTTGCTAATCATGTATTGGTCTAAATTTTGATATGGAATAAGGGTCAAGGGTGGTAAAATAATCGGAACGTACTGTCTTTTCCTATTGTTTGCCATAAGCGGCAAAATACCCCTTGCTTTTTTAACTATGGTTTTTTTAGAATTGCCCTGACGATTGTTCATTGAATATTATATTTTAAGTATATGAAAATGAAAAATTCCTATTTCATTATTCCCATCTCTTTGGTTTTTCATATCGCAACGATAAATTTTTTGTTGTATATGTTTATTCCTGAGGTGTATCTTAATGTTTTCAGTGTTGTCTATTTGAATACGACATGGGTGATGGTGACCCATATGTTGGATTTTTATCCTACAGCAAGGCGGGAAGGTTTTATGACCCATCTTAATAATTTTCTTCGTCTCTTCTTTTTTTATGCCTTTGCTTATTTTGCCTTATTCGCATTGGTGGGGAATGATTCGTATAACATAGATTATTTAACAATGATCTATTTGTTCATATGTACGCTGTTCACGCTGTATAGATTGTTTTTCTTTTGGGCAAGGAACAAGTATCGTTCCCAAGGGCACAACACTGTAAAGGTTGTCGTAATCGGCAGGGACAAGAATTTGAAAAAAATAAGGAACGTCTTCGATAATTCGAACTTTGGGTACCGGTATTTAGGGTATTTCGATAATTACAAATCTAAAAGCCCTACGTATTTGGGGGATATTAAAACCGCCTTTACGTATATTTTCGAAAATGATATCGATGAGGTATATTGTATGGCTTCTCGCTTATCTAAGGAAGAGTTGCGGCAATTGATGTCGATAGCAGATAACAGTTTAAAACGGATCAAGATCATCCCGGATAATAAGGAATTGATATCAAGGGCCATGTCCATAGAGCTTTATGATAGCGTACCCGTATTGAATTTAAGGGCATCCCCGTTAGAGGTGGAGTACGCAACAATGTTGAAACGAATTTTTGATATTTTGTTTTCAAGTCTGGTCATTGTATTCGTGCTTTCTTGGCTTACCCCTTTGGTTTTTATCCTTTTGAAATTGGATTCTAAAGGCCCATTGTTCTTTAAGCAAAAAAGGCATGGGGTCAATCGCCAAAGCTTTTGGTGTTATAAATTCCGATCCATGACGCAAAGTAAGGAGAGCGATACGCAAATGGCTACCAAAAATGATATGCGGATTACCCGCCTGGGTAGAATATTACGAAAAACAAGTATCGATGAACTGCCTCAATTTTTCAACGTTCTTCTAGGTGATATGAGTGTAGTGGGGCCTAGGCCACATATGGAGTTCCATACCGAACAATACGAAAAATCCGTGGATAAATATTTGGTTCGCCATTTTCTAAAACCGGGAATTACCGGTTTGGCACAGATAAAAGGATATCGAGGGGAAATCGTTGAGCAGTCCGATATCGTGAACAGAGTGCGTTATGATATCTTTTATTTAGAAAAATGGTCCATCCTATTGGATTTAAGAATTATATTCGACACCGTTTTTAATGCCGTACGGGGCGAGGAAAAGGCCTATTGATGGTACAATGAACATTATTCCTTGGCTAAATATAAAAACGATTAAGAGTTCCGGTGTTTTATTACGGGTAATACTCCTGTTGGATGTCCTGTTTATCCTTGGGCATGTCTATACCGAATGGGTTTTGGGAGGGGCATATGATTTATTCTTATTGGATGCCAAAGGCTTTGGTTTCCCCGAAGGTTTCCAATATGTAAAGTACATTGGGGTAATAGGAATTATAACCTACCTTATGGGGCGTAAAAAACGATTCGCTTATTTACCCCTACTGGTATTGTTTGGGTTTTTATTGGTAGACGATATTTTTCAATTGCACAACCAGGCCCGTTGGCTTTTTGTCCATCTGCTTCATTTACATTCGTTGTTTGGGGTAAAGGCTTCAAATTTAGGTTTGTTGGCCTATACGGCGACCATGGTAGTGTTTTTTTTCGGTCTTTGCCTATGGCATTATAAATCAGCTTCTGAAGGTACTCGCAAATCGTTTTTGGATATCTTCGTGCTCTTGGGAATTTTCCTGTTTTTTGCAGTAGGGGTGGATCTGGTACAAAGCTTCTTTGAGGGGCATCGCCGTATCGGTTTTGTGTTGACTGTGATTGAAGAAGGGGGCGAAATGGTATCGTTAAGTTTTTTGGTGTGGTATTTTTATCGTTTGATCCGTACTCCCCTTGGGCAACAAGACCAGCTATGGACACGCTGGTTTACAAAATGGGTGTCGGGAGAAATTTGGCAGAACAATAAGGCGACGAAGATCTTTAAATGCACTAAATAGCAAAGTACGGTCTATTCGGGGGTAACGGTTTAAATGTCAATTGTGCTTAAAATCTGATAAGTTGAGTGATTTATGTTCTGTGGAATGTTGGAGCCATGGTTAAAGCATGGGAATAAAAAAAAATAAATTTTGGAACAAGCAAAAAGAGTAGCTAAGAATACGGGTATTTTATATGTGCAGATGGCCATAACAGTTGTTATGTCCTTATATGCCACACGTTTGGTTTTGGCGGCTCTGGGAGCAGAAGATTTTGGCATTTTCAATGTAGTAGGGGGGGCCATAGCAATGCTAACTTTTCTAAATACGGCTATGACTACGGCATCCCAACGCTTTATGTCTTTCGCCCAAGGGGAAGGGAAGTTTGAAAATCAGAAGAAAATTTTCAATGTTAGTTTGCTACTTCACTTCCTTATTGCAATTGCTGTGGTTGTCATACTTGAGGGGGTAGGCTATTATCTTTTTGAAGAAATATTGAAAATAGCTGCAGATCGAATGGATGTAGCAAAATCGATTTATCAATTTTTAATAATCAGCACCTTTTTTACTATTGCTTCCGTTCCCTTTGATGCCGTGATCAATGCCCATGAGAATATGTTTTTGGTCGCCATTCTGAGAATCATGGAGGTTGTCTTGAAATTAACAATAGCTATATACATAACACATGCTATGGTGGATAAATTGTATGTGTACGGTTTGTTAATGGCTACCCTATCGGTTATTTTAATGCTTTTTAAACAGATGTATTGTCATAGGGTTTATAATGAGGTTCGTATCAATTTAAAGAAATACTATAGTAGGTCTATCTTTAAAGAAATGACAAGTTTTGCCGGATGGTCTTTATTGACCAGTGCATCAAGTATGATTACCATGCAAGGGATGACCATATTGATTAATTCGTTTTTCGGGGTTATCGTTAATGCAGCCCAGGCCATTGCACTTCAAATAACAGGGCAAGTAATGGCTTTTTCTACTACCATGCTTAAGGCGTTAAACCCGGTGATTGTTAAAAGTGAAGGGGAGAACAACCGGGATAAAATGTTAAAAGCCTCCATGGCGGGTAACAAATTATCATTTTTCTTGATGGCCTTTTTTGGAATACCGATAATTGTGGAAATGCCGTTTATATTGAATTTATGGCTTAAAGATGTACCGGAATTTGCGATAATTTTTTGTAGACTTAACCTTTTCAGGTCAATATTGTCGCAATTAACCGTTACATTTCCGACGGCTATTGGGGCTATAGGGAATATTAAGAGAAGTCAACAAATTGAATCAGTAATTTGGCTTTTATTACTTCCGGTCAGTTATATCATGTTCAAATGGGGTGCAGTTCCGGAGATGATTTATGTAAACTTGATTTTTATGGTAATGGCTTTGTCCTTCTCAAGAATCTATTTCGCACATCGTATTTGTGGTATGTCGGTGAAGGCCTATTTTTCGGATGTTATTACCAAGGCATTTCTTGTCGTCGTTGGGATGTCGATTATGGCGTTTCTACCAGTTTTGCTTATGCAGGAGAGTTATATGCGATTGTTTTTAGTACTCACGATTAGTTCAATGGCATTTATTGTTTTGTCCCTAAATTTTGGATTAAACCATTCAGAAAAAATACTAATGTTGGCCATGGGTAAAAATGCCTTAAAAAAAATAAAAAAAATAGAAGCCTAATGAATTTATACAAGAAAACTAGAGCCTTATTGGCGATGTTCAAATATTTCTCATACGATATCCGTCGCTATTTCAAACACTTTAACTACATCAATAAAAAAAATAGTCTTGACAAATTCAAGGGAGAATTAATTATGAACTACCATGTGATTGAAAAAGGGTTGACAATGCCGGAAACAAGATTGGGTTTTGGACAAGCGGCCCAAGTTCCTAATTTAATAGGCCTATTAGAAGAATATTTGTCACAGGGATACTCTGTTAAAGAACTTGAATTTGTATATAGTTTAAAAACATTGAATGAGTATTTAGGTTTTCATAAAAAACATGATTTTTCAATCAAGGAAGATTTAATTAGGAGAATTGAAGCACTAAATGAAAAATGTAATATAAGGGAGCAATCAAAGCAGTGCTTATATACGGAACAAGAGTACTTTAAAAACAAAGATGCCGCTTTTGATTTATTTGCCATAACACGTCATTCGGTACGCAATTATTCTTCAAAGGATATCCCAGAAGATATTATCGCACATTGTGTTAAGGTAGCCCAAAAGTCACCATCTTCCTGTAATAGACAGCCAATAAAAGTATATGCCGTTAAAGACGAGGCCAAGAAAATTGAAATCCTCAAATTACAAAGTGGTAACAGAGGCTTCGGACATTTAGCTAATACCATTTTTGTAATCACCTCCAATTTATCCCTTTTTCAAAATTTTCCCGAAAGAAATGAGCCCGCGCTAAATGCCGGTTTGTTTACGATGTCATTTTTATACGCTTTACATCAACAAAAAATCGGAGCTTGTTCTTTAAACTGGTGTGTATCAGTTGATGGCGATAGGGCATTAAGAAAATTACTTGAAATTCCGGATAATGAACAGGTTCATTTAGTGATTTCCAGTGGGTATTTACCTGAGAGATTGGAAGTTGCGGCTTCTCCTAGGCAAACTGTTGATAAAGTTTTAAAAGTAATACAATGAGGATAGGTATTTATACAATTCATGCAGCTTACAATTATGGAGCCATGTTCCAAGCATATGGGACCCAAAGGGCCTTGGAAAAGCTGGGCTACGATTCGGAATTCATTAATTTATATACAAGGGAAGAGGAGAAGAAAAATGAAAACAAATCGTTTGCATTAAAACTGAAACCTTTGCTGATTTATATGTATGCGAGGCTAAATCCGAAACTGCAATTAAAGTATAAAAGATTTAGGGAGTTTCATGGTCTAATGAAACTTACGAAAAGGTATTATAATATAGAAGAAATATATAATAACCCACCAAATTTTGATCTACACTTGGTAGGTAGTGATCAAGTGTGGAATCTTCAGCGTGGATTTCAAAATCCTCCGTATTATTTCTTGGGTTTTTTAGGCAAAGATGAAAAAAGAATATCCTATGCCTCTAGTTTTGGAACTAAAAATATTGATAAAAAATATAATTCCAGACTAAAGGAATTATTGTCTTGTTTTAGTGCTATTTCGGTCAGGGAAGATGATGGTGTACAAATCATTAAAGAAGCTTGTGACTTGGAAGCAACTCAAGTTCTAGATCCTACCTTTTTAATGAATGCGAAAGAGTGGGGGGAGTTGGCAACTAAGGAAAGATTGATCAAAGAAGATTATGTTCTATATTATGGTTTTGATAATTCAGAGCTTTCGCGCCAATTGATAATAAATCTAAAAAAAAGATTGGGTTTACCTGTAGTTGCGGTTTCAGGGGGTGTTTCTTTTCCTTTTAAAGTCGATTATTTTGTTAAAGAGGCAGGTCCAAGGGAGTTTCTATCGTTATTCAAGAATGCTAGTTTTATTTGCACAAGCTCCTTTCACGGTTTAGCTTTTGCAATTCACTTTAGGAAAAGTTTTTTAACCATAAAACATCCGCAGAGAAATTCAAGAATGGAAACGGTTCTCAATAAATTTGATTTATTTGATAGACAGGTTAAAAACGCTAATGATTTATTGATTCAATCTGATGAGGAATTTTTTGTTGACTATTCCAAAATAGAAGATAAAATAGAATTTGAAAGGACAAGATCATTGAATTGGCTTGAAAATAATATAGCAAATCTCATTGAATAAGTTTATCTCGTATTTTTATAATAATGACTGATATCTCCACATATATAATTAAAGCCCTCCGTAAGATCTATCAAAAGTTGATGGGTCAGCAAACTAAATTAGTATGGTGCGAACAAGACCCGGATAATGCTTCCCAATTAATTTATGATACTTTGGTCTCCAAAAAATCGTGTATGATTGCCCGTTTTGGGGGGTTTGAACTCAGTACGGTTGTAAATTATCTTGGGGTTAACAATGACAAAAAAAACATTTTAGAGTACATTAAAGGGGGGCAACCGGATTGGTGGTGGAATAAGTCTTTAATAGGTTTTATGCACACCAACGCAGGGTTTTTCCCCCAAACCATTGCCAAGATCGAGCAATTTTCGGAATTAATGCTTCAGGATATACTACTTGTCGATATTTTGGGGTCTTGGTTAGCCGAGGAGCGTTTTGTCGATAACCGACTAACGGCAAAAAAAGTGCACCTAAGACTCTTGGAACCTTTTTGGAGTGATACCCCATGGACAAAGGCACTCGAAAATAAAAAAGTATTGGTGGTACACCCTTTTCATAAAACGATTGAAGCGCAATATAAAAACAGAAAGCTATTATTTGATAAGGAAGTACTTCCCGAGTTTGAATTGTACACCATCCCCGCGGTACAAAGTATCGGAAATATGGATAATCGTTTTTCTGATTGGTTTGAAGCCTTGGACCATATGAAAAATGGGATAGACAAGGTTGATTACGATATTTGTTTGATCGGCGCCGGGGCCTATGGTTTTCCCTTGGCGGCCCATGTAAAGCGAAGCGGTAAAAAAGCGGTGCATTTAGGGGGAAGTTTACAATTATTGTTTGGTATTAAGGGCAATAGATGGGAAGACCCCAATTACGGCGTTGAAGAATGGGGTATACCTGTGGGGAGTTATGTTAAATTGATGAATGAACATTGGGTACGCCCCAGAGACAATGAAAAGCCTAAAAACGCCAATGTGGTAGAAGGGGCCTGTTATTGGTAATATTGCTGCAACATGAAGCTAAAACAAAGAATAGCAAGAGTATTTTGGTTGCCCTTGGGTTTAGTAAAAGGTTTACTGGAGCTTGCCAATGAAAAGGCACGGGATATTCAAAATAAACGACGGTTTCCCCAAGCCATCATCGATAAGGGATCTAGTTTTACCGAGGATGTTACCATTGGTCAAAACGCACATGTCTGTAATGATTGTACCATCAACAATAGCCATATAGGAGCCTATTCTTATATCAATTATGGGACGTTGCTCCAACATACCACAATTGGTAATTATTGTTCCATAGCCCATAATGTGAAAATGGGTTTAGGGAGTCATCCGCTACACTTGCCTTCAACCTCTCCCATTTTTTATAAGAAGCAAAATGCATTGGGTATACAGGTGATCAATGAAGATGTTGAATTTCAAGAATATACCCCAATTCAAATTGGACATGATGTTTGGGTCGGTGCCAATGCGATTATCATGGATGGGGTTCACATAGGGAATGGAGCGGTAGTAGCTGCTGGGGCCGTGGTTTCAAAGGATGTATCGGCTTATGCCATCGTAGGGGGCGTCCCGGCAAAAATAATAAAATATCGATTTGAAGAGGCCATCAGAAGAACATTGGAAAACTCCGAATGGTGGCTAAACGATCCCGAAAATGTAAATCAAATCAAAGATTCCTTGTTTACTATGTAAACAAAAGAATAATATAAATCAAGAATGATTAAAAAAGTTATTGCTGCCATGAACGGTTTATACCTCTGCGTAATAAGAGGGTCTCAAGATACTTATTCAGGTTTCTTCTTCCTAACTAGGATAAAAAAGGACAGGGACAATATAATTAGTCTTGTTGGGGTAAATATGACAAAAAATCACATCAAAGTTACCGGTAGGGGTAACCTTATAGAGTCAAAAAATAACCTCATTGAAAATTCAAAACTTGTCATCAATGGCGAAAATAATAAGCTGATTCTACATCCGAATGTTAAACTAAGAAATGCAGATGTAGTTATAAGAGGGTCGGATAATGTAGTGGAAATTGGTAAGGGGACCACTTTTGGTGGTGTCCGAATTGTAAATGTAGGCCAAGGAAATGTTGTGGATATAGGGGAGAATTGTCTTTTTTCAGACCATATTGAAGTTTGGGCCAGTGATACCCATAGTATCTTTAATGAGGAAAACGTAAAGATTAATACGGAAAAACCAATACATATTGGCGACAACGTTTGGGTGGGGAGCCGCGTGATTGTTTTAAAAGGAGTGAAAATTGGGGATGGAGGCATTGTGGGAATGGGAACCCTGGTTTCCAAAGATATCCCGCCTAAATCCATTGTTGTAGGAAACCCTAATAGAGTTGTTAAGAATAATGTGTATTGGACTAACGAATATTAATAGGAAAAAGAAATTATGCGCGTTTTACATATTTTTAATGAATTGAAATTTTCCGGGGCCGAGATCATGTATGCCAATGCAGCCTCGTTATTCCAAAAAAAAGGGGTAGAAATGTTGGTCTTAAGTACTGGGGAACAAATCGGTGATTTCCTGCCTCAATTTGAAGCGGAGAATATTGAAGTGCATTATAGGAAGCTTTCGATAAATGAAGCCAACCCACTACGTTTGATGAGCTATTTTCAAAAAGTCTATTTATTTGTAAAGACCAATAATATAGAGGTAATTCATATACATCGTTCAAAACATTTTTGGTTTTTTTCTTTGGTAGGTTTTCTATCGGGAACCCGAACGATTCGCACAGTTCATAATAATTTTAAACACCGAAAATTAACATGGATCAAAGGTTTTCTTGAACGTTATACGGCAACGAAATTTTTTAATGTTAAATTTCAGACTATTGGAAGGAGTGTCTATGAAAATGAATTACATTATTATAAAAACAATTCATATATCGTGAATAATTGGTACGATAGTACTAAGTTTTATCCATTATTGAATTTAGAAGAAAAATTCAAGATTCGTGAATCTTTGGGCATAGCTAAAAATCAATTTGTAATTATCTCAAGCGGTGGTTGTAGTTATGTTAAAAATCATCATGATATCATTAAAGCTTTAGCCATTGTAGATAAGAAAATTGATTGTGTCTATTTACATTTAGGTCAGGGACTTACCGAAAATGAAGAAAAAGATCTTGCAAAACAGTTAGGTGTATATGGCAAGATCAAATTTTTGGGAAACAAGCAAAATGTGAGAGATTATCTGATTGCTTCAGATGTGTATTTGATGCCCTCCCAATTTGAAGGTTTGAGTATTGCGGCAATAGAAGCAATGGCCAGTGGTTTACCATCTGTATTGTACAATTCACCAGGTTTAAGGGATTTGATAGATAAAGATGATAACGGGTTGTTGATTAATCCTGACTATAAGGAATTGGCAAGTTCTCTACTTCAATTATATTATGAGCCTAATATGCGTCTGGAAATGGGAAATCGAGCAGAAGTGTTCGTGAAAAATAATTTTTCAGTGAGAAAAGGAGTGGATGGTATAATGGATTTATATAAGAAATAATTTACTATGGTGAGTAAAACAAACTTTTTACTTTTCAAAAGGAATGTATCTATAAAAAAATAAAATATTTCAGGTTGATTTCCAGACAGGATAAAATATTTTTAACTATTGTATTGTTTTTGATTGCATTACAGACAGTTTCTCCTTGGGGTACCATGCCCCTTGGCAACATCGTTTTATGGTGGGGTATGGATGTATTAGTGTTGGCCCTCATTTTGAAGGTAAGGCCTAGGTTTTATGACCGCGCAAACAAAACAACCTATATCATATTTGCCTACCTCTATTGGAATATAAGCTGTATAGTAAGGGGTGGTTTTGTGGCGGAGAATTATTGGGAATGGAAGAACTTGTTCACTATGGGCTTTGTGCTGTTGCTACCGACAACCATTTTTATAAGCACCAACAGGTTGTTGGTACAGACTATTTTTAATGTGTTTATAAAATACCTGCTTCCGGCATTTATTTTATTTACGGCCATAACATACCCAATTGCATGGGGGGTTTATTTGATTCCCATTAGTGTTTTGCTCCTCTTTTTGCCATTGTTGACACGAAAATGGCAAATAGCCCTTTTGGGAATCGCATTGTTCGCGGCTACGGCCAGTATCGCTGCCAGGAGTAACGTGATTAAATTTGCAGTTCCATTTTTATTCGGACTGTTGTTTTATGTAAGGCCTTTTGTAGGTGTTAGACTATTGGGTTTAGGACGACTGCTCTTGTTAGGGTTGCCTATTACACTCTTTATTTTAGCGCTTACCGGTACCTTTAATGTCTTTAAAATAGACCAATATATGAAAGGGGATTATACCACTGTTCAAGAAAGTGGTGAAACCGAGGATCTTACCGCGGATACCCGAACCGGTTTATATGTAGAAGTATTGGCTTCCGCTATATATAATGAGTATGTGTGGTTGGGGCGTACCCCGGCCCGGGGCAATGATTCTGAATTGTTCGGCGCGGAAATCGAAGCCCAAACCAAGACGGGTAAATTTGAGCGGTATGCGAATGAGGTTTCTGTCTTGAATGTGTTTACTTGGACCGGGTTGATTGGGGTAGTGCTATATTTCTTGGTTTTTTTCCGAGCAACATTCTTAGCGGTTCATCGCTCCAAGAGTTGGTATATGAAAATTTTAGGGCTGTATGTGGCTTTTCGATGGAGTTATGCTTGGGTAGAGGATTTTAGCCGTTTTGACCTTTCTTATATTTTGCTTTGGATCCTGATCGGGATGTGCTTTTCCTCCTCTTTTAGAAATATGACCGATATGGAATTCAAGTATTGGGCCAGGGGTATTTTCGATATCCGTTATAGAAAGGCCACCTTGAAAAAAGTGCGGGTTAAAAAACAGTTTTAATGATGAAATATAAGATTGCCGTATTGCTTACCTGTTTTAATAGGAAGCAAAAAACCTTGGCTTGTCTCGATAATCTATGGCAGACGGTTCCCGACAATGTAGGTATGGACGTTTTTTTGGTAGACGATGGTTCTACGGATGGAACAGGGGAAACGGTACGAAAAAAGTTTCCGGAAGTCACCGTAATCCAAGGTACCGGGAGTTTGTATTGGAACAGGGGCATGCATCTGGCTTGGGAGACAGCGGCCAAGACCGCCCAATATGATTACTATGTGTTATTGAACGATGATACCTTCCTGTATTCCAGTGCCATGGAGGAACTCTTGGAATGTGCTATTGAACGAAATGATGGGGTTGTGGTCTGTGCGGCTTTTTGTGGTGAGCAAAGCGGTGACTATACCTATGGGGGCCGTGATAAGTCGGGTAACCCGGTTATCCCTAATGGTGAGGTGCAACCCTGTTTCCATATAAACGGCAATTGCTTATTGGTGCCTAAAACGGTATATGATGAAGTAGGGAATTTAGATCCGATCTTTCCGCATGCTATTGGTGATTTTGATTATGGTCAACGTGCTATGGACAAGGGCTTTGAATTGGTGACGACCAAAAGATATTTAGGAACTTGTGAAAGCAATGCGCTATTACCTAAGTGGTGTTATGCCCACGTACCCTTAAAGGAGCGAATCAAGGCCTTGTACTCCCCCTTGGGCAATAGCCATCCCAAATACTATTTTATTTATGTGAAGCGGCATTTTGGCTGGTTCTTGGCGATAAAACAATTTTGTTCCATTCATTTACGATTACTAATACCGAACTTGTGGAAGTAAAAAAAGAACCTATTTTTCAGATTGACGACCCTGCCGTAAAAAAGATATACCGGGAAGCGGATAATTATAAGGTCAAATTCCATTCGGGTCCCGCTGTCCAAGAAGACCTTTGTATCATTTACTTTAGTAGTAACGACCTCTATTACCCCAACACCCCAAAGGCCTTTGAAAATAGTATTGTAGCCAAGGACAAGTTTGAATGGCAGCGGAATTATATCCAATACGCCAAAAAACATATTTTTTTACGCGATGTACAAAAACAATGGTATATCGAAGGGATCAGCGAAAAACACGACAATCCCGAGGCGCTATGGGAACTTTTACGGGAATTGACCTCAGGTTTTAGAGTGTATGTCATGGGAAGTTCCGCGGGGGGATTTGCGGCCCTATTGTATGGCAGTCTGTTGCGGGCAGATCGGGTATATGCCTTTAACGCCCAATTGAACCTGAATGTCATCATTGAGGGGTCAAACGCCAAGGTGGATCCCATCCTGTTTCGATATAAAGATCAAGAGCGCTCTAAATATTTTGTCATTGAGGATTTCTTGGATACCGAAAGGGATTATTTCTATTTTCAATCGTCCAAGTCCATTCTCGATATCAAACAATACAATGCCCTTAAAAATACCACCTTGTTGACCCGTATTCCCTTTAAAACCGGCAATCACGGTTTTCCGTTTTTACGCCATAATTTAAGGTATGTCTTGGGGTTATCCAAGGAGGAATTGCACCAACTGTCATTTAAGTCGTATCACCCCATTGCATTTGCGGCTAGTATAGACGGATGGGCAAAGACCGTACAGGTGGTCGTCACGACAGTAGTTAATCGATTTAAAAAGAAATTGAAAGAGAAAAAGGCGGCTTTCTGAATCCTTTTAATAAGTTTGGTACTTTATTGGTAGTATGCAAAAAGAAGTACTTTCCGCCCATGCCTGTGATTCCTCAAAAGGATTCGAACCGGGTAGGGGCATTAAGATTCCCATGGGGGATGAAGAACAGTTCATAGCTGATTTTGCCCAAGCCACAATACGATTAAACGAAGATTGTGAATTGCTTGGGGCCATGGCAAAAAATACGTTTAAGTATAGCAAACAATTCGTCTGGGAGGAGAAAACTAAAAATATGGCCGAAACATTTTATCCTTCTAGATCCTTATAAGTTACTTCTTATAATTGATGTTGTGTGTACAGTGGTTTTTAGCATATTTTTGGAACAGTATTGTGTGCTGTATAGTACTCCCCTTGTCAAGGGTTTTAATACATGTATAGGTGTATTTGTTTAAGGTTTTTTCAAACCGGACAATAGTAGTAGTTAAAGAATTTTTAAGAAATGAATGGATTAAAATTTAGAAGACAGTTCTTGTTAAGCCCATTTACAACGGATGGGTTGCTTCAATGGAATCAATATACCTTAGGGGCGTATTTTTTATATACACATCCTGATTTAATCGTAACGCAAACAAAACGATCGGATAAGGAAATATTTTTATTAGGGCATGTTCTGGATCCAAAAAACCATGAACTCAGTACGCTAGATATTCTTAATAAAATAGCGGAGGCCTCATCGGAATCAGACACCGCAAAAGTACTTTACGGTTTGGTCGGGCGATACGTACTCATAATTAAAACAGGGGAACGTCTGGTTTTTTTCAATGACGCCTGTGGTCTTAAATCATTTTTTTATACACAATATGAGGGCCAACTCTGCCTTGCATCCCAGCCCTTGCTATTAAAATTAGTTACAGGGGATTTGATTTCCAAACAAGAGCGCTATTATAGTTATTTTGAATCCGAGTATGTAAAGAACAGCAAGGAGCATTGGTTTCCAAGTGGTACGTCCCTCTACGAAAAGGTACATCATTTGGTGCCCAACCACTATTTGGATTCGGCTACCATGCAACAGATACGCTATTGGCCTTTAGAACAATTGGAAATAGGGGATTATGAAACCGGTTTAAGAAAATTCTCGGAACTGCTGCGCCAGACCTTGATTGCGGGCAGTAAAAAATATAATTTAGCATTAGGGCTTACCAGTGGTTATGACAGTAGGATATTGTTAAGTGCCAGTAAGGATGTTTCGGAAAACATGCAATATTATACTCTTTTGTATAGAGATCTTAATTGTGAATCCAATGATGTCAAAATCCCTACACTACTTTCGAAGACATTGGGTATAAAGTACAAGAAATTGGATTGTAGGATAGAATTGGACGAGCGTTTTAAAAAACGCTACTTGGAAAGTACTGACATGGCCCATCTGGATGATTGGGGTTATATTGCCTATGGAATTTCAAAAAAACTAACAAAGGATGTAGTTTCCGTTAAGGGAAGTTGTTCCGAAACGGGCCGTTGCTTTTTTTACAAGAATGGAAAACATCCCAAATTAACCGCTGGAGATGATATTTTAAACATTAACCCCAAATGGAAAGGGATACCGTTTATTGTAGATCGTATGCATCAATGGTTTGATGAGGTAAAGGAAAGTACCGTGAACAAAGGATATAATATTCTGGATCTATTCCATTGGGAAGTGAGTACAGGGAGTTGGCAATCCCAAAGTCAAATGGAGTGGGATTTAGTACATGATACTTTTACCCCTTTTAACAATAGGGAACTTTTGGATATCATGCTACATATAGATACGAAATACCGATGTAAACCTAATTATACGATGTATCGAGATAGTATGAATATACTATGGCCAGAGGTGTTGAGCCAACCCATAAATCCACTTACGCCTAAATTGGCCTTAAAGGCCAAATTAAAAAGTCTTTTAGTGGAGGTTGGCTTCGAAAAATATAATAAATAATAGTTGTCACCCTAGTTAGGTTCAAAATAAGAAACTTTAATCCATTGAAAATGAGTAAGCCTGCAGCTGTATTATTATTTGCCTATAAAAGGTTAAATGCTTTAAAGAATACAGTAGCGGCTTTGCAAAAGAATACCTTGACTTCTGAATCCGATGTATTTGTTTTTTCAGATGGAGCACTGCAGAAAGATGAGCAATGAATTGAGGAAATCGAACCGTTTTCTTAAAACAGTTGATGTTTTAAGGTAGTAAGCATTATAGAAGCAACAACATAGGGCTGGCAAATTCTATTATTGGAGGAGTGACTAAAGTAATGGAACGATAAGACTAGGTCATCATTTTGGAAGATGATTTGGTGACAGCACAAATTTTTTAGATTCCCGGGTCAAAGTACTTAGATGTCAAACCTTTTATTAATGAAAATTCAGAAGTTTGTTACTTTTTGTCAGCTCAACCTAAATGGGGTGTAAAATTGCATGTAACACCAAGAATAATGGTATTACCTTTTTAATAACGGCATTGCATATGATCATTGATTTAAATAAAGTCTAGTTTTTAAGGTTTGGATGATCGGTTTAAAGAAAACAATTAAAAGTTTAGAATGAATTTTAAAAAGCCGAAGGCAATAATTTTTTTTCAGTATCTACCACCTTGGCGTATAGACGTTTTTAATGAAATGGCAAAGTACTACCAATTGACTATTGTGTACACAAATGCCGAAACTGAAGGTTTCAAATACGATAGAGAGGATTTATTGAATAGGTTGGACAAGGATATTGAAAATATATTTTTAACGAATGGTTTTAAAATAGGTAAACGTCCTATCAGATTAGGTATTTTCAAATTGATTAAAACAATTAAGCCAGATATTGTTTTTTCACATGAGTATTCACCAGTAAGTATAATCTTGGCTACCTTTTTAAAATTAAACTATTTTAATTTTCAATATGTTATAACGACATCGGATAATACTTTTATTTCAGAAGGAGTTAAAGGGGTGAAATTTTTTTTTAGAAAATATGTATTATCCGTAGCAGATGCTTTGGTGGTTTACAGTAAGGCTGTAAAAGAATTTTACAAAGGCAATTTTTCAGGATTAAGAGTAGAGATATGTCCAAACATACAAAACCCGGATACCTTACTTGAATATAGACAGTATTTCCCTAGTATTTTAAACAATTACATTAATAAGTTTGGCTTAAAAGAGAGTAAAATTATATTATATACCGGTAGGCTGGAAAATGTAAAAGGATTGGATCTATTACTCGAAGCCTTTGCAAAATCGATGAATAGTGGTTTTAAGATTGTATTGGTTGGAGATGGTAATGAAAAAGAAAATTTAAAACAAAAATGTAAAGATTTGAATATTGAAGATCAAGTAATATTTGCCGGCTTTTGTTCAGGTAAGGAATTATATGCTTGGTATGATCTAGCAAATTTTTACGTACTTCCTAGTAGGTTTGAACCCTTTGGGGCAGTAGTAAATGAAGCTTTGGTATTTGGCTGTCCAGTAATGGCGAGTAAATACATAGGAGCGGTAGATTTTGTTAATAGATCTAATGGTTTACTGTTTGATCCCTTAAATGAGCATCAATTTGTGGAAAATTTGAATATTTTTTATGAAAGAACCCGGAAATTAAATAGCAAAGAAAAAATGAATTTGATGCCGGTTTCTTTTAGTGAGTATGTTAAAGTATTTTATGAAATTTATAAAGTGAACTAAATTTTTTCATGATAAAAATTGAATATAACAATATGCCTCAGGGTAGTAGTAAATTTAAATTTGCTTTGCGGTTTTATTTTAATATTTTAAGAACTTGGTACTGTTTTAATATTAAATATCCTTGGGTAGAGTATAGCGGATTTGTACGGGTAATGGGAAAAACGCATTTCGTTAAAAGAGACATTAAAATTGGCAACAATGTACAATTTGGTAGAGGAACGTGGGTTACTACGGATGCACATTTCGGTAACAATATATTGATTGCAGGCAAGGTTAATTTTGTAGGAAAAAACGACCATATTTTTAATATACCAGGAGTTACTATGTGGCATGCAGGCCGGGGTGTTGATAAACCTATTATTGTGAACGATGATGTTTGGATAGGTACAAGTGCAATTATTGTGGCAGGGGTTACAATTGGCAAAGGAGCAATTATAGCTGCAGGGTCTGTGGTTAATAAGAATGTGCCAGAATGCGAAATATGGGGGGGTGTTCCGGCCAAAAAAATTAAGGATAGATTTGAAAATGAAGATTTGAGAATGAAGCATTTAGTTTATTTAAATAAGCATGCCTAAAAAAATATTGATTGTTGGCAGTAGTTCATTTGTGGCAACTGGTCTGTATGAAAAAATGATACAAAATGGTCTTCAGGTAGATTGCTTTTCAAGAGGGCAGGAAAAAAGAGTTGGGGATAAAGTATTCGGTGATGTACTTAATTTAAAGAAAAATAAATTCTTAGAAAAGAATTATGATGTTATCATCAATTATATCCTTATTAAGGATGGTGGTGAATCAAAGAATTTAGCGTTCATAAAGGGGTTGGTTTTGTTTTGTGAAACCGTAAACGCAAAACAATTACTTCATTTTTCGTCTATTATGGTGTATCCCAACACTGAGGTATTAATAAATGAAAATACAGCAATTGAAACGAATACCTATAAGAATGGGTATGCCGCTAATAAAATAGCAACGGATACGTATTTGGAATCTTTAAATGGTTTGCCATTTCAAATTTCATTTATACGTCCAAGTTATGTGTTGTCAGCCGACAGAGCTGCACCTTTTATTAAAAAATTACCATTCGGTTTTATATTGTTGAAAGGACATAAAAAAGCAATTATGCCCATCGTAAAACGTGAAAGTATTCATAAGGCAGTTATTGCAATTATAGCTTTAGAGTCAAAGCAACCAGTATATCTTTTTTTACCAAATAGTAATACTACCAAATATGCATATGCTAAAGGCATTGGATATAAACGCGTAATAACACTGCCTAAATGGTTAGTGTTGGGTACTGCAAAATTATGTCTGAAAGTTGGTGTTTTACCAGCATCATTTTATGTACGTATTGAGAGTAAGTTCATTGAATCAAAATACGATTCATCGATTACTGAAAATGAATTACAATTAACATTTTAAATAATGCATATGAATATTTGTGTAATTGGATCAGGTGCATATGGAAGTTATACAATAGACGCCTTACTTAATAAGTATCCCAATGCAAACATCACGCTATTCGATGTTGGGGATGCTACAATTAAAAGTGAAAAGGAAATTGGTTATTTATCAAACCTGAAAAGAAGGATATATAAAGGGTTAAGTGACGGAAGGTATTTCGGTTTTGGTGGGGCAACAGATAAATGGGGAGGTCAATTGTTAACATTTACAAAAAACGATTTTAAAAATCCAAATCGCTTTTTGTCCGATGTTATTAAGTTGAATGAAAAGTACAAAGATACTATGCTTCAAAAATTTAATATCACCAATGAACATAGTGAAAAATTTGTTACTGATGTCCTTTTCACAAAAACGGGAGTTTGGTTAAGCGCATTTAACAGGAATTTTTTTAAAATTTTTAAAATTCAACAACGGAAGCAAGTAACAATAATATCCAATGCCCGTGTATCGCATGTAAAAACCAATGGAGATAAAAGAATAACAAAAGTTTATTATATAAAGGATGGTATTGAAAAATCAAGTTCTTTTGATTTTTATTTTTTAACTGCAGGTGCTTTTGAAAGTGCTCGTATTTTACTGTCGTCCGATATAATTCCTGAAAAGAAAGTATATTTTTCAGACCATCTTTCCCAAAAGATATTTAAGATTAAAAAGAGTACATATATCGGTAAGGAGGATTTTGTTTTTAAAATGAAAGGGTTTTCATTGATTACCAAAAGACTTATTGGAGAATATAACAATTGTTCTTTTTATGTGCACCCTGTATTTAATATGGATTTTCCTTTTTTTCAAAGTTTAAAAACTATTTTATTTAAAAAACAGATTACACTACAAGCCTTAAAAAATATCATAATTAGTATTCCTCAGGCGATTGGTTTTGCTTGGACTGTTTTGGTTCATCGTCGTATTTATGTATATAAAAATGAATGGTTTTTATATATTGATATAGATAATCCAACAGAGGATAGTTTTATTTCCCTTTCAAAAGAAAAAGATGCATTTGGCATTAGAGGTTTGGATGTAACCTATTCTATAGGAGAAGATGCAGCAGGAGTTTACAAAAAAGCAAAAGATGAGGTTATTGGTCACCTGACACGTTCTAAAGTTGATTTTGAAGTATTGGCGGAGGAAATTGATGTTCAGAATACGGAAGACATATACCATCCCCATAAGATGTTTCTTTATGATGATATGGAAGATTATTATACCGAATTCGATAATATGTTACTTGTTAATACGGGAATCTTACCGCGATCAGGAGGTATTAATCCAACAGCTGCATTGTTACCTTTAATAGATGAATTTATCAATGAAAAGTTGATTAATAAACTATAATTTGTTGAAATAAAACTATGATTTCTGTATTGATCAATGCTTATGCTTGCGCGCCGAATATGGGTTCTGAACCTGGAATGGCTTGGAATTGGATTATCAATTTGGCTAATTATTGTAAAGTAACGGTAATTACCGAAGGAGAATGGCGTAAGGAAATAGAAGTAGCTGTCAAGGAATTGCCTCAAGGGACTAATTTGACATTTCATTACAATCCTGTGAGTGCTGAAATTAGAGCAATGTGTTGGAATCAGGGCGATTGGCGATTTTATAAACACTACAGGAAATGGCAATTTAAGACCTATCAAATAGCTAAGGAAATTACAAAAACAAATAAAATTGATGTACTGCATCAATTAAATATGATTGGTTTTAGAGAACCTGGGTATTTATGGAAAATAACGGATATTCCATTTATTTGGGGGCCAATAGGAGGGTTAAAACAGATGCCACTTGCATATCTGGAGAATGCCGGTTTCAAAATGAAGTTATTCAGTAGGTTAAAAAATATTTTAAATGTTTTACAACTTAAATATGACAAAAGAGTAACAAAAGCTCTAACACGGGCAGATTTTTTGATTAGTTCAATACCAGATTCATATCATGCGATTAAGAAGCATAAACATTTAGAAAGTATAATAATTCCGGAAACAGGTTGTTATGTGACAGAGGATATCTCTAATAACCGTTTTGATAATGATGAATTTCATGTAATGTGGGTTGGTAAATTTGATTTTAGAAAGCAGTTACCATTGGCTTTAAGAACTATAAACAAAACAAAAAACAAAAGAATTATTTTAAATGTTTTTGGAAAAGGAACTGCAGCCCAAGAAAAAGATGTTAAACAATTGGCTCATGCTTTGGGTATTTTAGAACAAGTTGTTTGGCATGGAAACCAAAGTAACGAACTTGTATTGAAAACAATGAGAAAAGCACAGCTTTTTTTCTTTACAAGCATTAGTGAAGATACTTCTACTGTTGTTTTAGAAGCGATTAGTAATCGTCTTCCGGTATTATGCTTTAATGCTTGTGGTTTTGGTGCGGTAATAGACAATAAGGTAGGTCGTAAAATACCTTTGTCAAATCCTAGTATATCTGTTAATGATTTTGCAAAAGAATTGAATTATTTAGAAAATAACAGACATCTTTTAAAGGAGATGTCCATTAATTGTAAAGAACGCCAAATAGAACTTTCTTGGACTGTAAAAGTGAAAAAAGTATTGGAATTATACAATAGGAGTATACAATTAAAAATTTATCAAGAAGATTAGAATATTTATTGATTGTTTGAAAATATATTAATTGTAAAAAAATATCATCAATCCAGGTATTTTATTTATTGGAATAACAGTTCCCTAATTGGAAAAATGGAAATACTTGCCTGTACTAGAAGAGCCCAATGAACTTAAACTGTCAGTAATTTTGGTTTAATATAAGGGGTATTGGCCTTGGTACATACGAGCAACAATTTTGTTGGTAGAATTAGCCTTATACTAGATAAAATACGCACCACATCACTATACCATTGTAGTCAATAAGTTAGTTATATTGCTGATAATTTAAAATTAGTATTTATTTAGGATAGTATCTATTTACATTAAATGCAAAAAGTTATAACATATGACTAAATTTTCTACCCTTACATGCATGGGATATAAGGTCTTTATCGATGATTTAGGCGTTGTTTATTCAAAAAGTAAAACGATCATCAATACGGTAAATCAATATTCGTATTGTATGGCCGAAAAAGACCCTTTATTTAAAGAGGCATTACATGCCTCCGATGTGTTGTTGCCCGATGGGGTAGGGATCGTTGCCGCTGCAAAATGGCTTAAAGGTAAAAGGATAAAGAAAATCGCCGGGGCAGACCTACATGCTTTCCTCCTACACCGATTGAACGAAGAAGGGGGGTCTTGTTTTTATATGGGGTCGGCCCCTGAAACCCTGAAAAAAATCGAGCAACGTTTGGCCAAGGAATATCCCCATATACGGGTCGGGAGTTATTCCCCCCCGTATAAGAAAGTATTTACATCGGAGGAAAATGCCGAAATTATTAGCGCGGTAAATACCTTTCGACCCGATGTGTTGTTCGTAGGGATGACCGCCCCCAAACAGGAAAAGTGGAGTATGGCGCACAAAGAAGCCTTAGTGGTCAATGGCCCCATTTGTGCCATAGGTGCCGTTTTTGATTTTTATGCGGGTACCGTAGAACGGCCCGGTAAGGTATGGAGGGACCTGGGCCTTGAATGGTTCGGCCGCTTGGTAAAGGAGCCCAAGCGGATGTGGAAAAGGTATATCTACTACGGATTGGTTTTTGGAGGGTACTTGATTAAGGTAAAGGTCAAAGGTAAATGAGTATTTCAACCAAAGAATTTCAATGTTCAACGAATATTCCGAAAAGTCGTAGGCTAGCTCAGTAGTTACTGCGCGATTGTCTTAGATTTTGGGATTAAAGAAATCGCAGATAGTGGTAACGAAGCATGATTTGTAAAAAGAAAGTTCAGATAGCCTAAAGGAACCGTATCTGTATATCTCTGGGAAATTACATAGGTATACTGTGAATGGTTTTAATACTGTGGATAGGGGTGGTCATTAACAAACAGAAGAATTTATAAATAAACAGAAATTAAATTTCGTATAACTTATGAGTAAGGAGCAGTATAAATATTTACCCATTGCGGAAGAAGAATCGGAATTCAATGTACGGGAAATATTGGATCGGTATTTACGGTATTGGCCGTGGTTCATCATCGTGGGGGGCTTGGCCGTGGGTATGGCATTCCTATATCTCAAATATACCGAACCCACCTATCGGACGGTTTCGACCATTATCATCAAAGATGAGGATAAGGGCACGGGTTCGGATCCATCGGCCATGGTCGATTTGGGGATGATGGGGGGTATGGCCACCAATAGTATCAGTAATGAACTGGGGTTGTTGACCTCAAAAAGAATCATGTGGAACACCGTAAAGGCCCTGGATCTGAACGTGCAGTATTGGAGTGATGAGGAGTTGCTTTCCAAAGAACTCTATGATTTCAGTCCGATCAAGGTCGAGATTTTCCGATTGGACGATCGGGGGCTCGAAAAGGCCATCTTAAGCGAAAGTAATGTATATAAAGTGCATAATCTTGGCGGGGGCAAGTTGAGCGTGGTCAATGAAGCCACCGAACAGGAGGTGCAGACCGACTTGGGGCAGATGGTGGAACTCGATTATGTGGATTTCAATATTCAGGAAAAGGAAGATATGGAGGGGATGGCCCAAGACGAAGCTTGGACGACCGTACGTATCAAATTTGTATCCCTGGGTAGTGTGGTGAATCAATATCGGGGCAAATTAGAGGTCGAGGTGGTCGAAGACCAATCGACCTTAATCCAATTGAGTTTGATTGATGCCGTTCCGAAGAAGGCCCAAGATGTCTTGAACCAAGTGGTTTTTGAATACAATCGGGACGCCATTGATGAAAAGAACCTGATCGCCAAGAACACGGCTGATTTTATAGATGAGCGTTTGGCCATCATCAATCGGGAGTTGGATTCGGTGGAAACAGGCAAAGAACAATTCAAGGCGGCCAATAGCCTTACCGATATCGGGGCAGAATCCAATATGATCATTCAAAACGTTAGCGAATACAATAAGCGGCAACAAGAGGTGCAGACCCAATTGGAACTTACCAATTCGATGTTGAATTATATGAATACCGATCAAATGGTGCTGTTCCCTTCCAATCTCGGTATTGAGGAAACCAGTGTCAACCAGTTGATCGCCGAATATAACAGTATGGTGGTACAACGGAACCGGCTTATGGCGGGATCCACCGAAAAAAACCCGATTATTGTTCGTTTGGATGCCCAGATAGCGCAGATGAAGAACAGTGTTCGAAGTAGTTTACAGGGTAGGCGTGACAATCTGCTTATCTCAAGTGGTAATTTACGTAGGCAATCGGGAAGACTGGGGTCCCAGATATCCGCCGTACCGGGTCAGGAACGTAAATTCCGGGGAATTGAGCGGCAACAGGGCATAAAGGAATCGTTATACCTGTATTTATTGCAGAAGAGGGAAGAGAATACCTTAAAATTAACGGTACGGGCGCCGAAAGCCAAATTGGTAGATCAGGCCTACAGCAATTACTCCCCTGTTTCGCCCAATCCTAAAAAGGCCTTGGCCATAGCCCTGTTCCTCGGTTTGTTGCTGCCCGTAATGGTGATAGAGGGGAAAGAACTCTTGAACAACAAAATACGCAACCGTAGCGATTTGGAGAAAAAGGTAAAAGGGATTCCCATTTTGGGGGAATTGCCTAAATTGGGCCGTAAGGATAAAGAGCTCGATTTAAATAGCAGTAGGTCCCTCTTGTCCGAATCCTGTAGGATCGTTTTGGCGAACCTACAATATACCATGGTAAAGCACGATACGAAAAAAGGGGGGGTCTGTGTGTTCGTGACCTCTACGGTAAAAGGGGAGGGGAAGACATTTACGACGATGAACCTCGCGCATACCCTGGCGACGACCGGGAAGAAAGTGATCGTGGTGGGCGCCGATTTACGCAATCCGCAATTGCAGCGCTATAAAGATGGGTTGAACAAGGTTCTGGGGGTCAGTGACTACTTGGTAAGCCGAAACCAGGAGCTGAAGCATTTGATCCAAGACTCGGAACAACATCCCAACCTAAAGTTCTTGCCTTCGGGGAGTATCCCCCCGAACCCGGCCGAATTGTTGCAGTTGGATAAAATGGGAACCATGTTACAGGAATTGGAAGCGGAATACGACTATGTGTTCGTAGATACGGCCCCATCCATGCTATTGGCCGATACCTTTTTGATCAGTAAATATGCCGATGTAACCCTCTATGTGGTACGTACCGGGTTTACCAAAAAGAACGTCATTAATTTTGCGGTGGATGCCAGTAAGGAAGGTAAATTAAAGAACATGAACTTCGTACTCAATGATGTGGGCTTGGACAATCTGGGCTATGGTAGTAAATACGGCTATGTATATGGGGAAGACCAACCCGGGTTCTGGCAGAAGTTAAAACATAGTTTTTAAAGAAAACCGTAAAGGGCTTAGTTTATAGAGACCGTTTTTAAGAAAAAGATGAAGGGTCGGGTACCATTTTTATGGTCTCCGACCCTTTTTATTTATAGGGGTATTATTCCGAAGTGGCTGTATATGGCACTATTCAAAGGCTGGGCTGGGCAAAAGGATATAGCTATGCTATTTCAATAGTAGAAAACATATCATTATTTCCCATTTTTACGTCATTCAACAACCCTTCAATTTCGCTTTTTTCCTTAAACTATATTCTTATAATCGGTAAAGATGAAAAAACCTATGCGTATGCGAATTTTTGGTGTAAGGGTAAGGATCACAGCGGCCCAACTATGGGGCGCTACTTTCTTTTTTATGTAGGCTATTACCCAGCTAAGGGCCCGTGCTATTTGTATAATTGTATGTGGCCATATAAAATAGAGTACGGGCAATAAGTTGTAATTAACTGCTGGTTATAAAGTAAACGCTAGGTTTAGTTAAAGAAATACACCTCCATTTCTAACCATGCGGCGCCTAATAAAAATTTTCCTATAGCACCATCAGAACCTTGGTAAACTCCGTCCAAATAACTGTTTTTTGATGGGTACCCTGCACTTGTATTGTATAAATAGAAATCCTTGATGTCCTGATCTTTGTAGTATAGATTGGCAATGGCCTGAGGTATTGAATAATCCCTTTCGCTTAAACCAGTCATATTTAAAGGGGAGCCATCATAAAATCGTATGTCATTCCATCCGCCTTTGGCTGAACTTCGGTAATATTTAGATTGGCCCATTATAAAGGTTTTTAAAGATTTTGGGGTAACACCATCTGTCGTACTACTTCCGACATAACCATTTGGAGCTGTAGGGGTTAGATTCGTGGATCCGTTTAAAATCCCCTCAGTGGTTTCGTAATCATATAATAAATCATCGGGATAATGTTGTGCCATGGCATCTTCATGCGCCATTTTTACCATAGATTGTAATGTGGAAAAAGAATAATGAACTCCAAGAGCATTAATGTTATATACATTCTTATTCCTTATCAATTCCCAAAAAGTGCCATCAGGGAACAATCCATATTTTAGGGCGTTTTTAAACCATTCCCTTGTAAGGTGTTCATACGTTGTGTCCCCATAATTAATCGACCAAGAATGTAGAAAAGCTATACTTTCTGAAATTCTATTGTTAAAATTATTCTGCGCCCCTGCCATTGCATAATCCATGTTAGGGTTTCCGTTTATATCTTCAATAGGATAGCCCGTTTGGTATTCTGTTTCGTTAGTTTCATTTTCGCCCATAAATTTTTGTAATCCAATGTTCTCCCAATCTTTACCCCAATAGCCGTCGTAATAAGGGTCAATCCATGATTTAACATGAAATGCATAATCACTGAACCAATCTTCTATAGTTGTTTTGTCAGCATTGGATAAAACAGTCTGTATATTTTCAATAAGATGATAAGAATCCATTAACTTCCCTATTTCTGTAGATTGCACCCATAGATTATTATCAGTTCCGAAATTAGGATTCGTATCCCAATAAGACTCGCTCATACTGTTTGCTTTTACAGTGGATAGCAATTCGGTCATTACGGTATTCGCAACAGGAATATCATCCGTAGCATATGCATATAATGCTGCATAGTGAAAGTTTTGTCTTATCGAATTTGATATATAGCTATATTTAGAGCCAAAGTTTTGTCTATTGGATGAAGGTGAAGATAAAAATGAATCTTTTCCATTAATAGCTCTTGTTATATCATCGGAAAACCCTGGGCCCGTGACATACCCTTTTTCAAAACGTTCTTTAAGTATATTTTTGGCTTCCGTTGTGAATAGGTAATTACCGTCTACCCCAGCTTTAATGGTGACGCTTCCCGTATCTGCAATTGTTGATCCGTTGGCATCGGGAGCTTCGGTATTGTACGTAAACGTATCCATGACCTCACCCTCCGTTAGTTGTTCTGTTACTTCGCTATTGGGGGTGTACGTTAAGGTCTCGTCATCATTGATTACCACCGTACCGTTAGAGGGTGTCGAGGTTTCCGTTATTATGACCTCGGCTTCATTTTCAAAAGTGTCATTCGACAAGACATCGAGGACCATAGCAGTATTGGAAAACACCTGAAAAGAGTCATCTACAGCCACGTTCGAGATGTTTATGGCATCCTGCGTTTCTGAAAGCACATAATCTGTAAGGAGGTCGTTGTCCTTAGAACAAGAAAAGTGCAGTAAGATTATGCATAGTACTATCATACAATGGATCAGTGGGGTGGGGCGGTTGGTCATAGCAATGTAGGTAATTTAAATAATATGTAAATTCTATCTGGGAACATAAAATTATTTAAAAAATAGACATTGTCGATGAAAAGATATGTTTATTCGATGAACTACACTGTTGACGTCAAAAAAAGTGTTGTTTACCGATAAAATTTGAGTTGGAAGCCAGAATTCCAATAGATTGGAAAAGTGTAAATTGTTTCTCATACCATATAAATAATTGTAGTGCCCATTAAATCAATTACTTCCTGACCGTGTTTTTAGGTTTAAAAAACGTTTGGCCTGGAATACGTTTTACTTGTATTACAATACGTTGGGGGAACAATGCCTTATGATAGTAACGTAAATATATACGACCTAGTTTTATAAACGGTTTTTTCAATTTCACTTTTGCCATAAATTTTTATTTTGATGTATTTTGATGCGGATACTACAGAAAAATGTGTTCTCATTTAAATATCTACAAGATTTCAAGGATTCGGGAATGGGGTTATGCAAGAGGCTGTTTTTTTAGATTTTTTTCTGCAAGTGCCTCACAAACCTATTGGGAAGAAAAGACCGGTTCTTTCGATATAATGTCGTAGCCATAAATAGATGTGAAGCGGCCTATTTTAAATTTGGTAAGAAATCAAGGGCTTTCCACTAGGGCTTTTGGAATCCATCCAAAGAGCATTTCACGGTAGTGAAAGCGGCCTGGATGGTGCGGCCGTGGAAAGATTGTAGATTTCAAGAAATTAAAAATCAGCCTAGATTTTTTTGGATACTTTTTTGATCAATACAAAAAAGTATTGTACCGAACAGGATACGTTTGTTTTAGGTTATTTGTAACTTTTGAATACATTCATTTTATAAAGGATATATGCCGTTGGAAGTGGTGAAGCGGTCTAATTTTTATTAGAATAAAAATAGGAAGTCATTTCTAAGACGGGAATTACCTCCTTCGTCGGTGAGTCCCGTACGAACATGTTGAAGTTGAAAAAGTCCTCATTTCATGAGGCTTTTTTGTTTCGTCCACCTTCACCCAAGCTAGCTTGGCTCGGTTACCGGAAACAAAAAAGTCCCGACTATTGTCAGGACTTTTTCAACTATCTGTACTCGAGATGGGACTTGAACCCATACGGACTAATGTCCATTGGATTTTAAGTCCAACGTGTCTACCAATTCCACCACTCGAGCCTTTAGGCCGGCCTTTTTAAGTTTTAGTTGATTCCCGAAAGCCTTCGGGGCCAATACTTAAGGCGAACTTAAATAAAAAAACGCTGACAAGCAGCGTTTTGAGCGAAAAACGGGATTCGAACCCGCGACCTCCACCTTGGCAAGGTGATGCTCTACCAACTGAGCTATTTTCGCATTTTAAAGAACGTCACATCGTTTGTGATGCGGATGCAAATTTAATACAATTCTATAAAACGCAAAGAAAATTCTTTTTAAAATGTTCAAACTTGTTAAATCCTAGAAACAGGTGGGGTTATCACTCTTAAAATACCAAAACTGCTCGATTTTAAAAGTTATGTAGGTTTGTTTCTATTATACAAATTACTTAGGAAGTAGCTTTTTTGTTTTTGGTGAGCAATCGTTTAATTTCATTCAGTTTCATCAAAGCCTCGACCGGAGTAAGGGTGTTGATGTCCAAATGGATTATTTCCTCTTTTATCTGTTCCAGTAGGGGGTCGTCCAGATTAAAGAAACTCAATTGCATCTCATCTTGTACGGCATGCAGCTTATCGGTCAGCTCCTCACTGGAATGTGATTTTTCCAGTTTTTTAAGAAGTTTGTTCGCTTTGAGAATCACTTGTTGGGGCATGCCGGCCATTTTTGCCACATGGATTCCAAAACTATGTTCACTACCCCCTGGGGTAAGTTTGCGTAAGAAAAGGACCTTGTCTTTCATTTCCTTGACCGATACGTTGAAATTCTTTATGCGATCGAATGTAGAGGCCATTTCATTCAGTTCGTGATAGTGTGTGGCGAAAAGTGTTTTTGCACGGGCAGGATGCTCATGTAAATATTCCGATATGGCCCAAGCAATCGATATGCCGTCGTAAGTGCTCGTACCACGGCCAATTTCGTCTAAAAGGATAAGACTTCTCTCGGATAGGTTGTTTAAGATAGAAGCGGTTTCGTTCATTTCGACCATAAAGGTTGATTCGCCCATGGAAATATTGTCACTGGCGCCCACCCGGGTGAATATCTTGTCCACATAACCGATTTTCGCACTTTCCACCGGTACGAAACTACCCATTTGGGCCAACAACACGATTAAGGCCGTTTGCCTCAAAATGGCCGATTTACCACTCATATTGGGTCCTGTGATCATAATGATCTGTTGGTTGTCCCTATTGAGCACCACATCATTGGTGATATATGCTTCCCCGAGTGGTAATTGTTTTTCAATAACTGGGTGGCGACCCCCAATGATTTCCAATTCGGTAGAATCATTGAGTTGAGGCTCGTTATAATTATTGGTCTTGGCCAGTTGGGTAAAACCGCAGAGGCAGTCCAAAGTTGCTATTTGATAGGCATTGTTCTGTACAGGTATTATATATTCCTGCATCCAAACGACCAGTTGGGAGAACAATTGCTGTTCCAATTGCAAGATGCGTTCTTCGGCCCCAAGGATCTTTGCTTCGTATTCTTTAAGTTCTTCGGTTATATAACGCTCGGCATTGACCAAGGTCTGTTTGCGGATCCACTCTTCCGGTACTTTGTCTTTATGGGTGTTCCTGACCTCGATATAGTAACCGAAAACATTGTTCGATGCTATTTTCAATGAGGTTATACCGGTTCTCTCGGTCTCCCTTTCGAGCATTTTATCCAAATATTCCTTGCCGGAAAAGGCCAAACCACGAAGTTCATCGAGTTCTTCGGAATACCCTCGTGCAATGGCATTGCCCTTTAGTACGTTGACCGGGGCTTCCTCATTGACCATTTCCTTGATTTTATTGCGGAGCATATCACAGGAATGCAATTGGTCCCCAATGAGCTTAAGCGCCTCATTGTCACAATTGGCCGTAAGTTGTTTTATGGGTAGGATGGCTTCCAAGGAATTTTTAAGTTGGATGACCTCCTTCGGGTTTATTTTTCCCGTTGCCACTTTGGAGATCAAACGCTCCAGATCACCCATTTGCTTCAGGTGGTGCTGTAGTTTCTGAAATCCGGTTTCATCCTTGGTCAGATAAGAAATGACCTGATGGCGTCTTCTTATTTTTTCAATATTCTTTAAGGGTAGGGCCAACCAACGTTTCAACATTCTACCTCCCATCGGGGAAATCGTATGGTCTATAACTTCCAATAGGGTTACCGCATTGGTATTGGTAGAATGGTATAGTTCAAGGTTTTTGATGGTAAAACGGTCCATCCATATGTATTCTTCCTCGGCAATACGTTTTATGGTATTGATATGTTGTAGCTGTCTATGTTGTGTTTCCGACAGATAATGGAGTACTACGCCCGAAGCAATGATGCCATTGCTCAATTGGTCCACGCCGAAACCTTTTAAGGAATTGGTCTTAAAATGATTGGTGAGGGTTTCCAGCGCATAATCTTCCTGGAATAACCAATCTTCGGTAAAAAACGTATGGAACTGCTTGCCGAAAATGGATTGGAATTCGGTTTTATGGGCCTTGGATACCAAAATTTCATTGGGCTCCAGGTTTTGGAGTAATTTGTCTATTTGTTCCTCATTGCCTTCGGCGACTAAAAATTCGCCGGTAGATATATCCAAAAAGGAAACCCCTAATAATTTTCTCCCGAAATGTACGGCGCAAAGGAAATTGTTGGTTTTGGCATTTAAAATGTCATCGTTAAGGGCCACGCCAGGTGTGACCAATTCGGTAACCCCACGTTTTACAATGCTCTTGGTAAGTTTAGGGTCTTCCAGTTGGTCGCATATGGCCACCCGTTGACCGGCCTTTACCAATTTTGGAAGGTAGGTGTTCAAAGAATGGTGCGGAAAACCGGCAAGTTCGGTGCGGTCCCCTCCATTATTACGATGGGTGAGGATAATTCCTAAAATCTTTGAGGCCTTTACGGCATCTTCACCAAAGGTTTCATAAAAGTCACCCACGCGAAAGAGAAGTAAAGCATCAGGATATTTGGTCTTGATGGTGTTGTACTGCTGCATTAAAGGGGTGACCTTCTTTGTTTTCTTCTTGTCTGCCAAAAGTGGATTTATTAGTTATTTTTGTACCCGAACTATCAAAAGCGAAATGTACGGTTTTTGATAGGGTTTAAAAATGATTGTTGATATTTTCGGAAAAGTTTACAGGCCTTTTGCGTTTGTAATGAATAAGATCAAAGAGCTATGCGCAAGTTAAGGAATGAGGAATTGAACCGATTGGATGTTGAGGCTTTTAAGGAAGCGAAGAAAACCCCTTTGGTTATCATATTGGATAATATACGCAGTTTGAACAATATTGGCTCGGTGTTCAGGACCGCAGATGCCTTTTTGGTCGAGAAAATTTACCTCTGTGGCATCACCGCTACCCCTCCTCATAAAGATATTCGTAAAACCGCCTTGGGTGCCACCGAAAGTGTTTCTTGGGAGTACTGTGAAAGTACTTCGGAATTAGTATCCCGATTAAAGGATGGGGGATATCAGGTGCTTTCGGTTGAACAGGCTGAAAATGCCAAACTACTGAATGGATTTTCTGTAGATGAAAAGGCCAAATACGCACTTGTCTTCGGAAATGAGGTAAAGGGGGTTGGTCAAGAAGTGGTTGATATGAGTGATGACGTTCTGGAGATTCCGCAATATGGCACCAAGCATTCCTTGAATATATCGGTCAGCGCGGGAATCGTAATTTGGGATTTTTGGTCAAAAATCAATAAATAAAAAACCCTGATGGTTACACCAGGGTTTTTCGGATATGTAGTTTGAGTTAGTCAGCTGCTCGTTAAGCAGATGCTAATTAATGAAAACCTATGGTTTTACACAAGTAATATGTGAAATATTTCTTAAAATTTTAGGTCCAAGGCAAAATCTTGAATCTTGCTGATTATGGTTTCATAATCCTCCGAACGGGCCACGAAATCCAAATCCCCTACATCTATAATAAGGGTGTTCTGTTCCGGATAACTCTTGAAGAAATCAAAATAACCTTTGTTTATCTTATTCAGATAAGTAGCTTCAATGCTTTGTTCATAGGCTCTTCCGCGCTTCTTGATGTTTTCGAGGAGCCTTTCGGTAGATTGGTATAAGTAAACGTAGATTTTCGGTTTTTGTACTTCTTTGTACATAAGGTTGAAGAGTTTTCGGTAAAGTTCAAACTCATCATTCTGTAAAGTGACCTGTGCGAAAATCAGCGATTTATAAATATCATAATCGCTGACCATAAAACTTTTGAATAGGTCGAACTGCGAGGTATCATCGGTAAATTGTTGATAGCGATCCGCTAAAAATGACATTTCCAACGGAAAGGCATAACGCCCTTGGTCTTCATAGAATTTAGGTAAAAAAGGGTTGTCCGCGAAGCGTTCCAAAACTAACTTACCGTTGAAGTCTTCCGCAATCTTATGGGACAGTGTGGTTTTTCCTGCGCCTATATTACCTTCGATGGCCATAAAACTGAGGTTCGAGAATAACTCCTCTCTGGTTTTATAAAGCCTTTGTGTTGTTTTGTGAACACGACCTTTGTCTTTGCATTCCTGTATCAGGTTCCGGGTGTCCTTCCCAAGGATCGGATGGTAAAATTGGGGGGCGATATCGGCAAGGGGCAAAAGAACGAACTTTCGCTCTTGTAGCTTGGGGTGGGGAATGGTCAAAGTATCGGTCCTTACCCTTTCATTTCCATAGTATATAATATCGATATCGATGGTCCTGGATGCATATCCTTTTTCAGAATTACGCTTTCTGCCTAATTTTTTTTCAATGGAAAGTATTTTTTCCAGCAGTTCTTCAGGGGGTAAATGGGTTTCAATGGTGATACATGCATTTAGGAAATCATCTGCATCGAATCCCCATGATTCACTTTCGAAGACTTTGGAAATAGCAGGTACAGGGCCAATTTCGTTATGTATCTGAAATATGGCGTTTTGCAGGTTTTGAAGGCGGTTGCCAAGGTTACTGCCAATAGAAATGTAGGCCTTTTTACGTTCGTTCATAATATTAGGGCAAAGTAAACAAAACAATTTCACTTTGGTTATCTTTGGCTCCTAATAATAATACGTTTGAAATGAATTTTTTGAGAAATCTTTTAGCGGCCATTCTCGGGTGTCTGATCGCTTTCGGGATTATGTTCGTCATGTTTATCATGTTCGTGAGTCTTATTGGTGGTGCGGATGAAGGTGTTGTGGTCAAATCGAACTCTATTTTGGAGTTGCAATTGCAACAACCGGTAAATGACTATGTGGGGGAAAATGAGGCGGATCCGTTCGCTAGTTTTTTTGGGCAAGCACAGGGTTTGGACGAGGTTCTGCATGCAATTGAACTTGCCAAGACAGATAATGATATTAAAGGGATAAGTATCAATAATAATTTTCTGATGACCGGCCTGGCCCAGACACAGGAATTGCGCAAAGCCTTGAAAGATTTTAAGGAAAGTGGAAAGTTCATCTACAGTTTTGCGGATTATTATTTGCAAAAGGATTACTATTTGGCTACCGTGGCCGATTCCGTGTTTTTAAATCCGGTTGGAGGGATGGATTTTAAAGGACTTTCTTCCGAAGTACTTTTTTACAAAGATCTTCAAGAAAAAACAGGGGTTAAGATGGAGGTGATTCGTCACGGTAAATATAAAAGTGCCGTAGAACCTTTTTTGGCAAATGAAATGAGTGATGCCAACAGGACCCAGATCAAGGAGCTACTGAGTTCTTTATGGAATACCATGGTCGCCGATATTTCGGATGGAAGGAATATTAGTGAAGCCGATGTGAACGTCATTGCCGACACCTTAGGGGGAAGATCACCGAAATATGCAAAAGCTTCCGGATTGATAGATGATGTGCTTTTCTATGATCAGTATGTGGCAAAACTTCAATCCGCATTGTCCCTAAGTAAGGATGATGAGGTGAATATGGTCTCCGTAGTCGACTATGCCAAACGAGCCAACAAAAAATCAATATATAAGGGGGATGATAAGGTTGCCGTGATTTTTGCCCAAGGGGATATCTTATATGGTGAAGGAGGCCCGGATGTGATTGGACAGGGAATTATTACCGAAGCGTTGAAAAAAGCGGTTGATGACGATAAGGTGAAGGCTATAGTGTTGCGTGTTGATTCGCCCGGTGGGAGTGCTTTGACATCGGATATTATATGGCGCGAAATCGAGTTGGCCAAAGAAAGTAAGCCCATAGTGGTTTCAATGGGTAATGTTGCCGCTTCCGGTGGTTATTACATTGCAGCCGGAGCCAATAAGATATTTGCCGAACCAACAACGATAACAGGTTCTATCGGGGTTTTCGGAACCATTCCGAATATCAACGAATTGGCTGCTGATATAGGAATCAATGCGGAACAAGTGGGAACGAACAAAAATTCGGTCGATTACTCCGTTTTTGAACCTATGACCGATAACTTCAGGAATGTGGTACAACATGGTATCGAAGAGATTTATGAAACCTTCTTGGATCGTGTGGCAAAAGGTCGTAATATTACCGTTGCCCAAGCCGATAGTTTGGCCCAAGGACGTGTATGGAGCGGGACAGATGCCAAGAGATTGGGATTGGTAGATGAATTGGGAAATTTGGATGATGCCATTGCAGCTGCAGCGGAACTTGCAGAAATCAATACTTACGGAATCAAGAAGTATCCTAAATATAAATCCGGCTTTGAGCGGTTCATGGAAGATATGAGCGCAGCGAAATCAGAAATCGGAAAAAGTATCATAAAAGAGGAAATTGGGGAAGAGACCTATGGTATCCTTGAAGAAATGAAATCTGCTATGGAACAAAAAGGAATACAGGCGAGAATGCCTTTTGTTCTGGATATAAAATAATATATGGTCCCAAAGGATAAAAAACTTGCTTTTACCGTTTACCTCTATTTGGGCGCCATGTTCATTACCTCTTTGGTTGTGTCCAATTTGATTTTCCAAAAGTTTTTTTATTGGAAACCGTTTGGGGATGTCAGTATTTTTGGCGCCAACCTTTTTGAGATTTCAGTCGGTATTTTGCCCTATCCCATAACTTTTCTGATTACCGATCTTATTTCAGAGATTTATGGGAAGAAAAAGGCGAATCAGATTGTAACAGCTGGTATTTTCGCTTCTTTTTTTTCCATGGGAATCGTGCTTTTGGCCGACAATGTGCCAGCGGTAACATATTCTCCCGTAAACAATGAGGTTTTCAGCAGGGTGTTTGCGCTTTCACCCATTGCTGTTTTAGCATCTATGCTGGCTTATTTGTTTGCCCAATATGTTGATATCGCCATATACCATTTTTGGAAAAGGTTGACCAAGGGTAAACATTTGTGGCTGCGTAATAATTTCTCGACCTTTTTGTCGCAGTTCATTGATACGTTTACGGTGGTAGGTCTTTTATGCCTGTTCAAAGTATTGCCATGGGACATGTTCTATGGGTTGGTAATCAGCGGTTTTCTGTTCAAAGTTTTAATTGCATTTCTCGACACCCCTTTTCTGTATTTTTTCGTATATCTCTTACGAAAACGCTTTGGGTTGAAAATTGGGGAGGAAATTAATTTAGAAGCATAAAATAATCCCAGTATCCTTGAGTTATATTCCTAAACGAAAAGCTATTGTAATATGAAAAAGAAAATCCTGAAAATAGTAGGAGTTGTTGTGTTTCTATTTGTGGGCGTACTTATTGCGGCTCCCTTTATTCTAGAAGCAAAAATTGGTGACATACTAAAGAACAATGTCAATAATAATGTCAATGCCACATTGGATTTTTCGGAGGCCAAATTAAGTCTGATCAAGAGTTTTCCCAGTGCCGAGGTGTCGTTAAAAGGGGTTTCCTTTTTGAATAAAGCCCCATTTGAGGGTGATACGCTTTTCGCTGCCAAAGAGGTTGGTTTAAAAATGGGAATTGGCCAACTTTTCAAAAACGAAGGGGAAGCGATTGCCATTAAATCCTTAACGGTTGATGGTGCGTTTTTGAATATAAAGGTCAATGAAGAGGGTGAAGCCTCCTATGACGTAGGTAAATCGGAAGAAGGTGATGCTTCTGAGGGCGCTGCAACCGATGGGTTTACGTTAGACTTACAATCCTATGAAATTACCGATTCGAAAATAGTTTATGATGATTTGGTAGCAGGGATGACCTTGGTTTTGAGTAATCTGCAGCACAAAGGTTCTGGGGATTTGTCATTGGCCAAATCTGAATTTGATACAACCACGGAAGCATTGGTTTCGTTCTCTATGGATAGTACAAAATACCTCAATGACAACGCAATAAAGCTAGACGCCTTGATTGGGGTAGATCTTGAAGAAAACAAATATAGCTTCTTGAAAAATGAGGCGGTGGTAAATCAATTGCCATTGGTATTTGACGGTTTTGTAAAGATAAACGAAGATAATCAGGAGGTCGATATCAATTTCAATGCGCCTTCTTCAGATTTTAAAAATTTCCTCGCCCTGATTCCTGAGGCCTATTCAAAAGATATCGAGAATGTGACCACCACTGGGGAGTGTTCCGTTTCGGGGGAGTTTAAAGGAATTGTTGATGATGAGCATATTCCTACTTTTAAAATTGCCATTGCCTCGGATAATGCATCCTTCAAATACCCGGATTTACCCAAAACAGTGAAGAATATTCAATTGAACATAGCTTTGAACAATGCTACCGGTTTAACTAAGGATACCTATGTGGATATTAAAAAAGCCTCATTTACGATTGATGGGGATAAGTTCAATCTTACTTCGAAAATCACCGATCTGTTGGGGAATACCAAAGTTAATGCCCATTTAGATGGTATTATGGATCTTGCAAATATTTCCCAAGCTTATCCGCTACCTGATGGTATGGACTTATCAGGTAAATTAAATGCGGATGTAACTACGGCCTTTGACATGGCCTCTATTGAGAATGAACGATATGAGAACACAAAGACCTCTGGGAAAATGCAGCTTACAGGTTTTGAATATAGTTCCCCGGAACTTAAAAACCCGGTTAGGCTAAAGACCACGTCCATGACCTTTAATCCGTCCACCGTAACGTTGAATGAGTTAGACGGGACTACAGGGCAGACAGACTTCAAGGCAAAAGGGACCATAGACAACCTTTTGGGCTTTATGTTCAATGATGAAAAAGTAGAAGGTAAATTCGACCTGTCTTCCAATACTTTTGCGGTCAACGATTTCATGAGCAGTGAAGATGTCGTGGCGACGGATGAAAATCCGAATCCCGAAGAGCAGTTGAAAATTCCATCGTTTTTGGATTGTACGATAAATGCATCGGCAGCAACAGTGATTTATGATAACCTAACCTTAAAAGATGTCAAGGGTAATTTAAGGATCGTTGATGAAAAAGCGGTGCTTAGTAATATGACTTCTTCCCTTTTTAATGGGAAAGTGTCTTTTGACGGGGAGGTTTCCACAAAGAACGAAGCACCCACTTTTGCCATGAAATTGGGAATGGATCAATTGGGAATCGGTGAAAGTTTCAAATCTTTGGAATTGTTCAAGGTGCTGGCGCCGATTGCAAGCGCCATTCAAGGTAAATTGAATTCAGATATTTCGTTGTCAGGTAATTTGAACAATGATTTTACACCGGATTTAACGACGATTACGGGTAATATGTTGGCGGAATTGCTGTCTCCAGAGGTCAATACAAGTCAGGCCAAAGTACTTTCGGCCTTGGACAGTAAGTTTAATTTCATTGATATGGATAAGCTGGACCTTAAGGGTTTGAAAACCGCGCTTTCTTTTGAGAACGGAATCGTAAAAGTTAAACCGTTCACTATTGCTTATCAAGATATCGCCATTAATATCGATGGGAGCCATACGTTTGATAAAAAGTTGAACTATACCGCTACTTTGGATGTTCCTGCAAAATATTTGGGGAATGAGGTGAATTCACTCATCGCCAAAATCGATGATAAGGAATTGGATAATCTTACCATCCCGGTTACGGCTTCCATTGGGGGAAATTATACTAGTCCAGAGGTCAATACGGATTTAACCTCTGGTGTTAAAAGTTTAACGACGAAATTGATCGATATACAAAAACAGAAACTGCTCAACCAAGGAAAGGATAAAGCCAATGAGCTTATCGGCAATATATTGGGAGGTAACTCCAAGGAAACAGATTCTACCTCCACTTCCCAAGACGACACCAAAGAGGCTGTTAAAGGGGTTTTGGGTAATATTTTGGGAGGCAGTAAAACATCCCAAAAAGATCCCGTTGTGCAAGAGAGTGATACTACTACAACTACTCCGGCCAAAACTACCGTAAAGGAGGCAACCAAGAATATCTTGGGCGGCCTATTGAGTGGTAAAAAGAAAAAGGAAACTGAAGCGGAAAAGGATTCGGTTAACTAACACGTATCGAAACATAATACCCCTCACTGCTACGAACATTGAAAACGGTATTGTCCTCGAAAATAAGGTATTGCCCTTTTATGCCCTTTAATATCCCTTTATAGATAGGGGTCTTGGTAAGGTTTAGGCTTTTTACCTTTTCAGGATATTGTAGCACGGGAAACTCCATGTGGGTTTCTTGGTTATTATCGATAAAATAATCTACTGCTTCTTCAGGAATGTATTCCTTAAGTTTATTACGCCATGTGACCAGATCTTCATCGTCGACATTATTCGTAAGCATCTTGCGCCAATTGGTCTTGTCACCAATATGGTCTTTAAGGGCAACTTCGGTAATGCCGGCCAAATATCGGTTGGGTACTTCAACGATTTCAATGGCCTCATGGGCACCTTGGTCAATCCATCTTGTGGGTACTTGTGATTTTCTCGTTACCCCGACCTTTATGTTGCTAGAATTGGCCAAATAAACAATATGTGGCTGCAGTTGGGCCTTTTTTTCGTAATCAAGGTCACGATCCTCTTTGCCGAGGTGGGCCGTACTCAATTCGGGCCTCATGATCCAATCCCCGGCCGATGGCGTTTCAAAAAAGCAAGATTTACAAAAACCTTGTCTAAAAATGGGCAAGTCCTTTCCACAATTTAGACATTGGTATTTTATGAATTCTATTTGAACTTCTTTGTTCAGAAGTTGGTTCACATTTAAAAAATCGTCTTCAAAAAGCATGTAATATTGAATGGGGTTGCCCATTTCGGTCTGCATTTTTCGTAGTACTCCCTCGTATTGCATATTCGTGATTCTTATTCGGTATTCTATTTGAAAATGATAACTATATAGGTTATTTTTAACTTGTTAAAGATACCCAAAAATGCCCATACCTTTATTTAATTCCATAGCAAGCTGGTTGCTAAAGAAACGCTATCACCAGATAGAACTTTTTTTGAAGTATCCGGCCGAAGTGCAGGAAGAGGTGTTACATCAATTGCTCGAAATTGCCGAGGATACGGAAATAGGTAGAACCTATGATTTTGAGTCCATTACAAACTATCAAAGCTTTCGGGAACGTGTGCCTATCATTTCTTATGAGGAGTTAGAGCCAATGATTGAGCGAACAAGAAAGGGGGAACAAAATGTTTTTTGGCCAACCTCTATCAAATGGTTTGCCAAAAGTAGTGGTACCACAAATGCCAAAAGTAAATTTATCCCGGTAAGTTCCGAGGCGTTGGAAGACTGTCATTATAAATCTGGCAAGGATCTTTTGTGCCTGTATTTGAACAATAATGAGAATTCCCAGTTGTTCACAGGTAAGAGTCTTCGTTTGGGCGGCAGTAAGGAACTTTATAAGGATAACGATTCTTTCTTTGGGGATCTATCTGCTATCTTGATCGATAATATGCCGCTTTGGGCAGAGTTCAGCAGTACACCGAGTAACAAGGTGTCGCTCATGAGTGAATGGGAGAGTAAACTCAAGGCGATCATTCATGAAAGTACCCAAGAGAATGTTACCAGTTTGGCCGGTGTACCCTCTTGGATGTTGGTGCTGTTAAATAATGTACTTCAAGAATCAGGGAAAGATAATTTATTCCAAGTTTGGGAAAATCTGGAGGTTTATTTCCATGGGGGAGTAAGTTTTGTTCCTTATAAAGAACAATACCAGAATTTATTGCCACGTAAAAGTTTTAAGTATTACGAAATCTATAATGCTTCAGAAGGGTTTTTCGCTATTCAGGACAGAAATAATGCGGATGACCTTTTATTGATGCTCGATTATGGTATTTTTTATGAATTCATTCCGATGGATACCTATAAAACGAATGAACAAAAGGCCATTCCACTTTGGGAGGTGAAAGTGAATACGAATTATGCGATTATCATTACCACCAATTCCGGCTTATGGCGATATAAGATAGGGGATACGGTTCGTTTCACTTCTACTAGTCCGTATAGAATTCGTATTACCGGAAGAACCAAGCATTTTATCAATGTATTTGGGGAAGAGTTGATCATTGAGAATGCAGAAGAAGCCCTTAAGCAAATCTGTGCTAAAACAGGGGCTGAGATCAAGGATTATACGGTAGCGCCGATTTTTATGGTCGGTAAGGAAAAAGGAGCCCATGAATGGATAATTGAATTCAGGAAAGCACCTGATGACCTGAATTATTTTACCGAGGTTTTGGACAATGCACTGAAATCCCTCAATTCTGATTACGAAGCGAAAAGGTACAATAACATTACCTTGAAAATGCCTAAAGTGCATGCAGCTAGGGAAAATCTGTTCTATGATTGGCTTAAATCAAAAAACAAGTTGGGCGGGCAACATAAGATACCAAGATTGTCGAACAAAAGGGACTATATCGAGGAATTACTTCAGATAAACCAATAAATGTTGATTTTCGGAATTAAGGGGTGAAATTAGTAATTCAACTAACCTTTAATCAACATCATGGCAGAACGACTTGTTGTAATATCGGATACATGGGGTGCTAAAAAGGGCATATGGGCCAACTCTTATTTAGTTTACCTTCAGCAGTACTTTAACCTTACCTATTTAGATAGTCAACGTTTGGCGAAATTGGATTTGGATACGGATTCCGAAGAGACGATACATACTGCTTTTTTTAAGGGTGGTATTGATACTGCAGTTGGGGAATTGGTAAAATTGCAAAAGGGGCCTTGCCATTATTTGGCCTTTGGTATCGGCGCGACCATAGCGTGGAAGGCTGGTTTAAAAGGTTTACCGATGAAATCGTTATATGCCATATCCCCTAAACGGATACATCAGTTCAATAATGCCCCGAAAACACCTACAAGGTTGTTGTTCGGCGATTTAGATGCGGAATTACCTACAAATGATTGGTTTTCCGAAATGCACGGCATAAAGGAAGAAATCATCGAAAGTTATGGTCATAGGCTTTATGCCAATGATGCTGTCATAAAAAAGGTGTCGAAAGACCTCTTGTCACTGGTAACCCACAAAATCGAAAGTAAACCAAAAGTAAATGTAACCCGTATTAAGAAACCGCTTTTAGTTTCTTAATGGTTTCATAGGATAATTTATTTTCGGCATAAGGTTTGGAAACCTTGAATTCGGTTTCCCCGTTGCTGGGCATTTCGAACATTGCATCTGTAAAGATCGCTTCACATAAAGAACGAAGTCCCCTGGCCCCCAATTTATATTCAACTGCTTTTTTAACGATGTAATCCAAAGCCTGATCGGTTATTGTGAATGTGATGTCATCCATGGCAAATAACTTCTCATATTGTTTTATGATTGCATTTTTAGGCTCAGTTAATATGGCCCGCAATGCTTTTTCATCTAATGGGTTCATAAATGTCAATACCGGTAATCTTCCTATGATCTCGGGAATAAGTCCAAACTCTTTTAAATCCTTTGGAATAATATATTGAAGAATATTGTCCTCATCTATGTGCTCATCGGCTTTGGAGGCACTATAACCTACTGCTTGCATGTTCAAACGCTTGGTTATCGCCCTTTCTATCCCGTCAAACGCACCACCTGCAATGAAAAGTATATTTTCGGTGTTTACCTCGATGAACTTTTGGTCTGGGTGCTTTCTACCTCCTTTAGGTGGCACATTCACAACTGTTCCTTCCAATAATTTAAGAAGGCCTTGTTGCACACCTTCCCCGGAAACATCCCTGGTTATAGATGGATTATCGCTTTTTCTGGCGATTTTATCTATTTCATCGATGAATACGATTCCACGTTCAGCTTTCTCAAGATTATAATCGGCGGCCTGTAATAAACGCGTTAAGATGCTTTCCACGTCCTCCCCTACATAACCTGCCTCGGTAAGTACGGTAGCATCGACAATGGCCAAAGGTACATTGAGCATTTTTGCAATGGTTTTTGCCATAAGGGTCTTACCTGTGCCTGTTTGGCCCACCATGATAATGTTACTCTTTTGGATCTCAATATCATCTTCTTTGCTACTAGGCTGTAGTAATCTTTTGTAGTGGTTGTACACGGCAACCGACATTACTTTCTTAGTCTGTTCTTGCCCTATGATGAAAGTATCCAAAAAATTCTTGATCTCCATTGGTTTTTTCAGCACCAATTCTGAAGATAGGTCGTTGTTTTTGGCTTGATTTGACTCCTCGGCAACAATGCCGTGGGCTTGTTCGATACAGCGATCACATATATGTGCATCCAGACCGGCGATCAAAAGATTGGTCTCCGGTTTTTTCCTTCCACAAAAAGAACATTCTAAATTTTCTTTAGCCATAGTATAAGTTTTCTATCTAAAATAACGATAGAATTTTGATTTTGGTTTATCACCTATGAAACAGAGGTGATATTTGTTGAATTTGTCGGTATTACTCCTTGTCCCTTACTAGGATCTCATCGATCATGCCATATTTCATGGCCTCTTCTGCTTTCATCCAGTAATCCCTGTCACTATCTTCTTGTACTTTTTCCAAAGTTTGACCGGAATGCTTCGAGATAATCTCATAAAGTTCATCCTTTAATTTAAGGATTTCCCTTGCAGTTATTTCGATATCACTTGCCTGTCCTTGTGCACCGCCCATAGGTTGGTGGATCATAACACGTGAGTGGGTAAGGCCACTACGTTTTCCCTTTTCGCCGGCGCATAATAAAACCGCGCCCATCGAAGCCGCCATTCCTGTGCAGATCGTAGCTACATCGGGTTTAATGAATTGCATGGTGTCGTAGATGCCTAAACCGGCATAAACACTTCCGCCAGGGGAGTTAATATATATCTGAATGTCCTTGGAGGCATCTGCACTTTCCAAAAACAACAATTGGGCCTGTACGATGTTCGCAACTTGGTCGTTGATGCCCGTTCCTAGGAAAATTATCCTATCCATCATCAATCTTGAGAACACGTCCATGGCAATGGCGTTCAATTGCCTTTCCTCAATAATGTTTGGGGTCATGTTCATAGGGTACATGCTGCTCATGATCTTATCATAATACATGCTACTGATTCCCTGATGGTTTATCGCGTAATTTTTGAACTCTTTTCCGTAATCCATGTGGTTCTTCTTCAATATTTTAGATAAAAAAGGTGCCGAAAACAACGCTTCGGCACCGTAAAGATACTTATTTTAATGAGACATTTAAAGCAAAGGAATTTGCTTTTTGGCCCAAATTTTATCCGTAAACTTCTTTAACAAAGTTTTCGTAAGTAACTTCTTTAGTCTTTAAATTTACTTTTTCCTTATAAAGGGTAAGCAATTTTTGGCTCATCAATTGTTCAGAAAGTCTTTTGACCTCGTCTTGGTTACCCAAAACCCGGGCGGCTATATTATCCAATTCCTCTTCTTGAGGGTCCAATTGGCCAAATTGTGCCATTTGCGTTTTTATGAATCCTTTGGCGAACTCCTTAAGTTCGTCAAATTGGATTTGGATATCGTTGTCCTTAATGATTTTCCCTTCGATCAATTGGTAGCGCAATCCTTTTTCTGATTTCTCATATTCCTCACTTGCTTGGTCATCGGAAAGCGGTTGCTCCCCTGTTGTTTTGATCCACTTGGTCAAGAATTCAGATGGAAGGTCGAATTTTATGTTCTCTATGAAATATTCGGTAACATCATTCAATAATTTTTGGTCGGACTGTTGTTCAAACTGTTTTTCGGAATCTTCCTTGATACGGGCTTTCAGTTCTTCTTCCGATTTAATGGCGTCCTTACCGAAAAGTTTGTCAAATAATTCTTGGTCAAGTGCGGCAGCTTCCCTTTCATTGATTTCCTCAATGGTGAAAGCTACTTCAATATCCAAGTCTTTTGCTTTTTCCTGGGAAACACCCAAAACGCTTGAAAGTAGGTAATCTTCCTTGAAAAGTCCTTTAGTGGCAAGAACGACCTCATCACCTATTTTTTTACCGATCAAGGCTTTCAAAGCTGTTTTGCTTTTGACCTTGTCCAACTCTAAAGTGGTCTTGTTTTCGATTTCCTCTTCTTCGTTCTTAAATGTGCCGATTACCTCGTAGTCCTTGGCTATTTCGTTTTGGCTCACCAATTTACCGTATTGTTTTTGAATACGCTCAACTTGTTCGTTGATCATTTTATCGTCTGCGACGATTTTATATTGCGTCAAGGCTTTTTTGGTCTTCAAGGGAACTTCGAAAGATGGGGCAAGGCCTAATTCAAATTCAAAATCCAATTGGTCATTGTCCCAATCAAAATTATCCTGTTGTTTAGGTAGTGGATTTCCCAATACGTCCAATTTTTCCTCGGTAAGGTATTTGTTGAGGTTGTCTTGAAGTAGTTTGTTGACCTCATCGACCAAAACCGCTTTGCCATATTGTTTTTTGATCATGCCCATAGGAACATGGCCTTTTCTGAAACCAGGGATGTTCGCCTGTTTTCTATAATCATTAAGGATGCTTTCTACCTTATCTTGATAGTCTTCCTTGGTAATGGCAACTTTTACAACTGCGTTTAAATCGTCAATTTGCTCTTTCGTGATGTTCATTTGCGTATCTTAATTTTGCATACATCCTTCTTCATGTTCGCTTGGGCAAACCGGAAGAAAGGGGTTATTTTTTCATGTTCTCCCATATATTGAATAATGAGAGGCCTTCCTTGCATTTCAGTCCATTTTATTTAAATGGCATGCAAAAGTAGTACATTTTGTATACCCGAGCAAGTTTTTAAGTTGCTGTATTCCAAACTATAAATGGTTTTATTCAGTCTTCTTTCAATAATGAAAATAGTATCGATTGTAAAAAAGAAAGTAGAAGGCTGAATAAAAGGGCCCACCAAATACTGTCCACGGAAAACCCGGTAATCAGATTATCAGCCAATAATATAATGATCGCATTGATGATCAATAAGAAAAGTCCTAAGGTCAGGATGGTCACGGGAAGGGTCAATATCACTAGAATCGGTTTAACGATAAAGTTCAATAAACTCAGGACTATGGCAACGATGATGGCAGTTGTGTAGGTGTCTACACCGACACCTGGCAATATTTTGGAGAGTACGACCACTGCCAAGGCACTAAGAAGAATTCGTAAGATAAGTTTCATAGATGAAATGTTTATAAATTGAAAAAGGTATCGGGGTTTCCCGATACCTTTAAAAGTAAAAAGATATTTTCTATTAATTAATATAAAGTCCTTTATAATCCAAAGGATTTACGCCGGGTAAATCGGAACCGTACTTTGTGTTGATCGCATCTATGAATAGAAGTGCCAATAGGGAATAGCCTCTTGGTGACGGGTGTACACCATCAAGGGAGAATCCCCCCCCTGTTGCATAGGTAGCGGTTAATGTACTACCGTCCGGTAATTGGATTCCTTCATTTGCAACGGTAGTTAAAAAGGATGCAACATCAACAAAGGCGAGGTCATATTGGTTGGCCAAGGCTTCGATGGTTTGGTTATAAGCTGCATGTGCGGTAGCTACGGGCTCTTGCTCTGCTGGGGTAAGTACCCATTTGTCTTCTAAAGGATACGTAATTCCGTTAACGGCCAACTGTCCTGCATTGGCAGCTGGTAAGCCTAAATTTTGTAGCGTGGCAAAGGCTTCCTCGTTCAATTGGGCAATTACCGCTTGGCTAGGGAACACGATCAAGTCGTCTTCATTCGCCATACGTGCTTGACCATAAAGGTAACCGTATATTCCGGCAGTACCGGCGTCAAGGCCACCACCGACCAAAACCTGTGTTATTTGGGCAGATAAATCCATTAAGGAATCATCTTTTATAACTAGTGAGCTAGCGCTGGTAGTTGAGAATTCGATTGCCCTCTCGGGAACACCTAAATATTCAAATACCCCGTTCAATTGTGCGAAGGTTGCGTTTAGCGTAGGAATTTGTGGTCCAAAATCAGGATTCGTAGGGTCTAAAGGGTTGTGTGGAACTGTTGTGAAATAAGGTATGGTGGTAATATCCGGAATGTTTGCAACCACCCCGTCAGCACCATTTGCTGTTAATGCCTGTAAAAGTCCGTCATAGACACTCGCGAAAACGTTAGGGTCGGTTATATCTGAGCTTCCGTAAGTAGATGGATCTAAATTATCTTTTTGGTCAACGCCCACGCCACCGCCCGTAGCGTAACTTAATATGTCATTGTTTCCTATCCATAGGGAAAAGAACGTAGGGTTTTGTGCAACGGCGTCACCGATCACCGTGGCGGTGGCGCTTGATGCGAATCTTGCAAAATACGGATTGGCCAACCCATCGGCTACCCCGGCGACATTACCATAACCAGGAGCGCCTAAATGATAGCTTTTCGCCCCGGGAACCCCCATGTTGTTAAAGGTTCCTGAAAGTGTATTCGTTATTTCCGTGGATCCCGAACCTTCTACAGGTGTAGGGGTCGGTGAGCCTGAAGCAAAGGATAATACCAATCTGTTTCCTAAAATCGGTGTGCCACCCAAAGAGGCGCCACCAAGATTGTCTGACATGAATGGAATATTGAAGTCGCCACCACCTACCAAAGCAAAATTCGATGCTAACATGGCAGGAAGGGAGTTGGTTTGACCGTCTACAAAAAGTGCGGCATCGGAATAGCCGGCAGTAAGTGAATTACCAACGGCAACATAATTTGAAAAATCGGCAGAACCACTGGTGTAAGTTATGGGGGTGCTATCTGTTGGCGTGGTCTCTACTGCAGGGTCATCATCACTACAGGAGACAAATAATAAGGCACAGATCGCCAGTGTTGAAAGGAACTTTTTCATTGCGTTGTTTGAGTTAATTAGTTAAACTGGATAAATCCAAATTTAATTAAAATTATCACATTCGCAATAAATGGAGCAAAAAAATTATGCACGCATAATAAAAGATGGTATTTATTATGATTTTATGAAGTCAATCGTTTTATTGAAAAACTGAACGGGATTTTCTGCATGTAACCAGTGTCCTGCTTTGTCGATGGTCTCAATTCTGGCGTTAGGAAAATGCCTTAGGATAACCTCGTTGTCCGAAGGGCTTATATACTCTGATTTTTCTCCGCGCAAAAAGAGGGTAGGGCCTGTATTTTGGTCTGTGGCACTAAGATTTTCGCCAATTTCCTCCATTTTATTGCTTAAAACCTTCAGGTTGAACCGAAATGCGAGTTTTCCTTTCTCGATCCAATAAAGATTTTTAAGTAAAAATTGGCGTATGCCTATTTCTGGTATGTATTTGCTCAATTCTGAATCGGCCTGTCCCCTTGATTTTATCTGGTCGAAATCCAATTGGTTCAGCCCGTCGATGATGAACTGGTGGTGCGGGGGGTAATATTTTGGGGCGATATCGGCCACTATCAATTTGCTGAGTAAATTCGGGTAGCTCATTGCAAACTGCATCGCTGTCTTTCCACCCATGGAATGTCCTATTATAATGACATCTTCCAAATCGTGGGCTTCGATATAGGTTTTTAGGTCTTCGGCAAGAATGTCATAGTTGAATTCTTCTGAATGGAAGCTTCTGCCATGGTTACGCTGGTCTATCAAATGAACTTGAAGTCCCTCTTTAGCGTATTGGGAGCCAAGGGTTTTCCAGTTATCCGACATTCCTAAAAAACCATGTAGGATCAAAAGGGGTTGCCCTGTTCCTAAAATATTGGAATGTAATATCGGATTCATCGTAGTTTGTTCAAATACATGTTCACAACATTTTCCAATCCTAGGTAGAGCGATTCACAGATCAATGCATGCCCTATGGATACTTCCAACAAATTTGGTATGTTCTCTTTAAAATGTTTTATGTTCTCTAAACTCAGGTCATGGCCGGCATTTATGCCTAAATCCGATTTGGTGGCCGCCTCTGCAGCCTTGATAAACGGTAAAATTCCATTTGTTTGCCCTTTGGAAAAAGCTTCCGCGTAGCTTTCCGTGTAAAGTTCAATGCGGTCTGTTCCTGTTTCCGCGGCCCCTTCTACCATTTTGATGTCGGCATCAACGAAAATCGATGTTCGTATCCCGTTTTGTTTAAAGGTCGCGATCACCTCCTTTAAAAAAGTTTTGTGGGTAATGGTATCCCATCCTGCATTGGAGGTAATGGCGTCAATGGAGTCGGGTACCAAGGTTACTTGTGTTGGTTGTACCTCTAGAACAAGATCAATGAATTTTTGTATCGGGTTACCTTCAATATTGAACTCAGTCGTGACCGCACTTTTTAAATCCCGTGCATCCTGGTAACGAATGTGTCTTTCGTCAGGTCTAGGGTGTATGGTTATTCCTTGGGCACCAAAAGATTCAATATCCTTGGCGACTTTTAGTACGTCGGGTACATTGCCTCCTCTTGAATTTCTCAAGGTGGCTATTTTGTTGATATTTACACTAAGCTTCGTCATGGGAAAATATAACATATGTTAAAAGGCAAAAATACAAAATAGGCATGCCTTTTGATATATTTAATTAGTATTTTGCGTTTTATTTAAAGCTATGCAGATTCAAACACACATTATAACATCAATACCTGTTTTTGAGGTCGATGAACCTTTAGAGGGTTTGGTCCAGTTCTTTGTTGAAAACACCTATTCCCATGTTGCCATTGTGCATGAGAAAAGGTTTATAGGGGTGTTCAATGAAAATGATTTGGAAAGTTTTGATGTGGGCCGTAAAATTGAGGATTTCAAATACAGCCTGGAGTCGTTTTTTGTTCGAAAGGATACCAGTTGGTTCGATGTGCTAGAGACCTTTGCCCGAAACGAGGCTAATTTGGTTCCTGTCTTGGGTGCCGAAGATGAGATCCTGGGCTACTATGATATAACCGATATCGTGAGTGTTTTTATAGAAATGCCATTTTTTACAGAACCGGGCGGTATATTGGTCGTTAGTAAAGAACTGAAAGATTATTCCTTTAGTGAGATCGTGCAGATCGTTGAAAGTAACAATAGTAAGTTCATAGGTGGTTTTATATCCGAAATGAACAATGAAGAGGTTCAGATTACGATTAAGATAAGCGGTGAATCAATGAACGAGGTTCTACAGACGTTCAGGCGTTATAATTATAGTGTGTTGTTCGGGAATGTAGATGATCAGTTTATAGATGATCTGAAACAAAGGTCGGACTATTTGAATAAGTATTTGAATGTGTAAAAGACAATCTGTTAATTTGGTTGTTTGTGAAATCGCTAATCCATGAGGGTTTAATGAAAAGAATATATCAGGTAAGATGGATTTCGTTTTTCTCATCAGTAGTGTTGGCTATTGAAAATCCATTAAACGAAAATACATGAAAGTTGCCATATACGGACAGGTGTACCAGGACAATGCCCTGGAATATGTAGAAGAACTTTTGGATGAGCTCAAAAAGCAATCGGCAACAGTGGTCATTGAAAAGCAATTTAAACATCATTTGTCCAAAAGATTGAATGTGGAAGCCTACGGGGTTTTTTCTGAAACCGCAGGGTTGGACAGTTCTTTTGACATGTTCGTCAGTTTTGGGGGCGATGGTACCATTCTTAGGGCAACGACCTTTGTGCGTGATTTAGGAATACCTATAGTTGGTGTGAATACGGGAAGGCTGGGATTTCTTTCCACATTCAAAAAGGAAGATGTGCGCAAAGTGGTACAAGCATTTTTGCAAGGGGAATATTCGATTGTCGAAAGAAGTTTGATAGAAGTCAATGAAGGGGTACAATATGATGAAATCGGTGATCTTAACTTTGCTTTGAACGAGATTGCCGTAAGTAGAAAGGATACCACCTCCATGATCACGATAGAAACCCATCTCAATGGGGAGTATTTAACATCGTACTGGGCAGATGGTTTAATTGTTTCCACTCCCACTGGTTCTACGGGCTATTCACTGAGTTGTGGCGGTCCGGTAATCGTTCCTACGGCAAAATCCTTGGTATTGACACCAATAGCACCGCACAATTTAAATGCCAGACCTTTGGTGATTTCAGATGACACCGTGATTCGTTTGAAGGTTTCCGGTAGGGAAGATCAGCATCTGGTTTCTTTGGATTCTCGAATCGCAACAGTGGCCAATGGAACCGATATAGAAATAAGAAAGTCGGACTTCACCATAAATATGATAGAATATACTTCCGAGAGTTTTTTGAAAACACTTCGTAATAAATTATTGTGGGGGGAGGATAAGCGCAATTAGGGCCTTGAAAACAATATTTATGGTCAAATGTTGTTTAACATGTGGTGACATGGGTGTAAAATATAAAGGTATATATCCATTTTTGAAGGTTAATTTGCAAACGTTGTAGAATTTATGAAGAATTATTTTTTTTCGATTCTTTTTTTACTTGGTGCTTCGCTGAGTGCACAGACTTATGAAATTGGGGCTTTTCTCGGTGGGGCCAATAATATTGGTGATGTGGGTAGGACCAACTTCATTTCACCTTCCGACATAGCCGTGGGTGGTTTGTTCAAATGGAATAAAAGTAGGCGATATGCTTGGCGTGCTAGTTTAATTTATGGTAAATTTACGGCCGATGATTCAAAGTCGAACCTGACCGATAGGCAGCAGAGGGGTTATGTGGTAAACAATTCCATTTTTGAGGCTTCGGCAGGTTTGGAATTCAATTTTGTGGAGTACAACCTTCACAAGTTAGGGCCGGCGTTTACGCCATACCTGTATACGGGATTCACCTATTTCAGGTATGACTATGATTACATAGATGCAGGTCAGCAATTGAGCCTTGATCAAAAAGATGGCTCTTTGGCCATTCCTATGATCGTAGGTCTTAAAATGAGGTTGAATCAGTTCTTGGTTATTGGGGCAGAAGTAGGGGCCAGATATACCTTTACGGATAACTTGGATGCCAATAACCCTGAAAAGTCGAATGTGAATCAACAATTGGATGTTGATTTTGGTAATATTTTTAGTGACGATTGGTACGTTTTTTCCGGGGTAACCTTAACATATACCTTTGGTAGAAAGCCATGTTCCGATTGTTTTGAGTAAAACTGACATGAATACAATCGAAGAAATCGACGATCGGAAAAAACCTAGGCATATAGCTATTATAATGGATGGTAATGGTCGTTGGGCCAAAGAAAAAGGCCGGCTTAGGGTTTTTGGTCATGAGAATGGCGTTACTACAGTCAGGAGAACCGTCGAAAGTTGTGTTAAGTTCGGGATCGATTATCTTACCCTTTATACCTTTTCAACCGAAAATTGGAATCGACCTAAATATGAAATTGATACCTTGATGAGGCTTTTGGTTTCTTCCCTTAAAAAGGAGCTTAAGACTTTTAATAAAAACAACGTGCGTTTCAATACCATAGGGGATATTAAGGCATTGCCCAAAAATGCCTACGAAGAACTTTTGGAGGTAATGGAAAAAACCAAGGAAAATACAGGTATGACCCTGACTTTGGCACTAAGTTATGGGGCTCGGGACGAAATGTTGAACGCTGTTAAACAGATTGCTGTCAAAGTTAAAAATAATATAATTTCTCCTGAAAATATTGACGAAACCATTATTAATAACCATCTTTACACGCACAATTTACCTGACGTGGACTTGCTAATCCGAACCAGTGGAGAACACCGGATAAGCAATTTTTTATTATGGCAAATTGCATATGCAGAATTATATTTCATTGATGTCTATTGGCCCGATTTTAAGGAACAACATTTGATTGAGGCCATTATAGATTACCAGAACAGAGAACGAAGATTTGGAAAAACTAGCGAACAACTCAACTAGCGATATGAAAAGGTTCATGTCCCTTGAACCATTAATTACTTTCTTATTACTTTTTATCGTAACAATTACCTCGGCGCAAGATGTTTCTTACGAAGATGGTAAAAAATATATCTTGGGAGGTCTTGAGGTAACAGGTCTCCAAAGTTATAATGAACAAACGGTCAAGACTTATACCGGTTTACGGGTAGGTCAACCCATTACACTTCCAGGGGAGCAGATCAGTGCTATTATCAACAAACTATGGGGGTTGGAGCTTTTTACCGATATCGATTTTTATGTGACCGATGTGCAAGGGGACAATGTTTTCCTTGAACTTAATATCATTGAGCGTCCTACTTTGTCAAAGGTGAAAATGAACGGTGTGAAAGAAAGAAAGGTCGATGAGATCTTAAAGGATACCGATCTTAAGAAAGGAAAGAAGATTACCGAAAGTCTTATTGCCAATAGTAAGAATTATATTCAAAATCAATTCAAGAAGAAGGGGTATTTGAATGCTAAGGTCAATATTATAACCGCGGTAGATACTTCGGCTACCAATGCACGTAGCATGGTCGTCAATGTTGATAAAGGGGATAAGGTAAAAGTAAAGGATATCATTTTTGAGGGCAATGATAAAATCCCTGCCAAAAAATTGCGCAAGGCCTTGAAAAATACCAAGAAAAAGAAACTGGGTCGTTTTTGGAAAAAATCGAAATTCATAAAAGACGATTATGAGACCGATTTGACATTGCTTGTAGATAAATATGCCGAAAACGGTTATAGGGATGCCCGTATCCTTTCCGATACCGTAGAAAACGTTGATGAGAACAACATCAATATAAAAATCAAGGTTGAGGAAGGTAATAAGTACTATTTCGGGGATATCGACTTCGTTGGTAATAGTGTTTATACCGATCAGATGTTAAGCAGGGTTTTGGGTATCAAAAAAGGTTCTACATATAATGGTGTACTTTTAAGGGAACGTATCGCTGATGATACCAAGCCTGATGCCAATGATGTTACCAGTCTGTACCAAAACAATGGGTATCTTTTTTCAAGTATCAATCCAGTAGAGGTTTCAGCGGAGAATGATACCATTAATTTTGAAATTCGAATTGTAGAAGGTAAGGAAACCTTCTTGGATCACGTTACCATAAACGGTAATGATAAGACCAATGACCATGTTATCTTCAGGGAGCTTAGAACGCGTCCAGGTCAAAAATATAACAAGTCCGATATTATAAGGAGTATTCGTGAGTTGGGGCAACTTGGTTTCTTCGATGCCGAGCAGATCAAACCGGATATTATAAATCCTAAACCTAATGAAGGTACCGTGGATTTGGATTACGGTCTTGTTGAATCGGGATCTAGCCAGATAGAACTACAAGGAGGTTATGGTGGCGGTGGTTTCATCGGTACTTTAGGACTTTCGTTCAGTAATTTTTCTTTGCGTAATATTTTCAATGGGGAAGCATATAAGCCGGTACCCATGGGTGATGGCCAGAGTTTTGCCGTGCGTTTGCAGGCAAGTAGAACGTATCGTGTATATAGTTTGAATTTTTCCGAGCCTTGGTTGGGAGGTAAAAAACCGGTTCGTTTCAATTTGTCATTGTCCCAGACGAAACAGTTCAGTTCGAGTTATTCCAGTTCTGGATCCATAGAAGTTGATAAAGATCGGGGCTTCTCGATTACGGGAGTCTCTGCCGGATTGGCCAAAAAGGTGCAATGGCCCGATGATTTCTTCGTGATTTCGCATTCTTTGGGATATCAACGTTATGAATTCAACGATTATAACTTGGGGTTGTTCAACTTCGGTAACGGTAGCTCCAATGCTTTTTCATATACTTTGGGAATTTCCAGAAATGCCACTGCAGGTGGCAGGATCTTTCCGAGAGGAGGTTCCAATTTTGAGATAACCGGAAAATTCACACCTCCTTATTCCTTATTCAGTAGTAAGGATTTCAGGGAATTAAAAGACGAGAGTGAAGAGCTGACCGATAAAAGATATTCAGAAGGGCTTACTACGGAAGAGTCCGATCGTTTGGAAGAAGTTGACCAAGAACGTTTCAGATGGTTGGAATATTATAAAGTTAAATTCAAAGGGGATTGGTACACTACCCTTGTAGGTGATCTGGTACTTAGGACCAATGCTGAATTAGGGTTCTTGGGTAGCTACAACAGTGCAGTGGGCGATGTGCCTTTTGAGCGTTTCTATGTAGGTGGAGATGGTATGGGTAACTTTACCTTGGATGGTAGGGATGTGGTTCAATTGAGAGGTTATGACAACCAAGCATTGACACCTTTGAATCCTGATACAGGTTCGTCTGATGGGGCTTTATTGTATAATAAGTTCTCTATGGAGTTAAGATACCCACTTACTTTAAAACCTTCGGCCTCTATCTATGGATTGGCATTTTTAGAAGGTGGTAATGGTTTCAACAATTTTCAGGACTTTAATCCGTTTGAAATAAAACGGTCGGCCGGAGTGGGGCTTAGGATATTTATGCCGGCATTCGGATTATTGGGAATAGACTTTGGGTATGGTTTCGATGAAGACTATCAATCTAGTTCAACAGGTCCCAGTGGATGGCAAACACACTTCATTATCGGTCAACAGTTTTAATTTAAGAATCGTGGCATAGTCTAAACTATTCATTTTAAAAGTTTTAGTATTTTTGGCACGATATTTTCTATGTATTAAAACGGAATCAAAAATGAAACCAAAAACAAAAGTTCTTTTACTAGTCGCCATAGTGCTTTCAGCATACCAGACTTTCGCCCAACGTGGAGTTAGGATAGCCTATGTAGACATGGAATACATCTTGGAGAATGTCGAGGAATATCGCGAGGCCACGGATCAATTGGAAAATAAGGTTGAAAAGTGGAAGGTAGAGATAGAGCAAAAGCAAAGTGTCGTTGAGCAAATGAAAAAGGATTTGATGGCCGAAAAGGTGCTTTTGACCAATGAATTGATCGAAGAGCGAGAGGAAGAAATACTCATACTTGAAAAAGAAATGATCGAGTATCAGCAGGATCGTTTTGGCCCTCAGGGAGACCTTGTGTTACAGAAAAGGAGATTGATCCAGCCCATACAGGATCAGGTCTTTAATGAAGTACAGAAAATAGGGGCCAATAAAAAGTATGATTTTATTTTTGATAAATCTGCGGATGTTGTAATGTTGTATTCCGAAAAAAGACACGACATCAGTGATTTGGTGTTGCGGGGTATAGCAAGGACAAGAAAAATAAGTAAACCTAAAAAATCGGACACCAAAAATCGTTTGTCTGATTTTGAAGGGGACGATGCCCCAGCGGAAGAGGAAATGAGCGATGCTCTTAAAGAGCGGATAGAATTGGCCAAACAAGCCGAGGAAGCTCGAGCAAAGACAGCAGAGGAGAAAAGGGCCGAACAATTAAAGATAAGGGAGGAACGTAAAAAGGCTTACGACGAACGTAGAAAGAAACTCTTGGAAGAGAGAGAGGCCAAGAAGAAAGCGAAAGAAGAGGAGAGAAATAAGGAATCCGATCAAGAAGAGACGGAAGAGACCAAATAAATAGTAAGAATCATTAACTTAAATTAACACTCAAATATTTTAATTAGAAATCATGAAAGAAGTAAAGAAAATAGTAGTTGCCTTGGTTTTGTTCGTAGCAGCGACAAGTTTTGTTCAAGCTCAAAGTAAAGTGGCACATATAGACGTAACCCAGCTTTTATCGCAAATGCCCGAGATGAAATCCGCTGAGGCCGAATTAAAGAAACTACAGGAAACCTACAGGGCCGATATAGAAAGTTCAATGACCGAGTTGAAGAATAAATATACCCAGTATTCCAATGAGTCTGCCTCTAAATCCGAAGAGGAAAACCAAAAAAGGGCCCAGGAGTTACAGGTGTTCGAAAAGAACATTGGTGAGGCACAACAGAATGCCCAACAAGAGCTTCAGAAAAAGCAAGCCGAATTGTTCGCCCCAATCTCTGAAAAAGCCAAAGCCGCTATTGAAAAAGTAGCTGCGGCCCAAGGGTTCGATTATGTGATCGATGCCCAAGCCGGTGGTGGATTGATAGTCGCTAAAGGAAAAGACCTTCTTCCTGAAGTTAAAAAGGAATTAGGCTTCTAGGAATAGAACTTAAAATTTTGAAAGACCATCCTGGCGATAATGTTAGGGTGGTTTTTTTTGTTTACCCGATAATCTTTTTCCGGATCCCCTTCCATCTTAAACTACGGATGAATTTTCCTTCTTCCGGTGATACCATTTTTTGATGCTGCGTCTTCTTCGCCTTAAAATAGCCCTTCATATTATGATAAAGGGTTTTCGGGTTTTTCTGTTTCAACGCCATTTTGAAAGAAGCTATTAAAGTTAGCCAAAATCCATAATCCATCGCGTACATGGCTTCACCTTGCATGAGTTTCGCTTTGGCATTGTAGGCTTTTCCTGTTGGGCGAAGATGCTTTACTTTCAATTCATCCAAGGTAGCTATTTCAAAACCATGGTACTGGGTCAATAATTCATCAATGGTATCCCAACCCATTGCGTTTTTGAGTCCGCCGATACTTTTGAAACATGTCTTTGTATAGGCTTTAAATGCCCCTCTGACGTGTTTTTTGTTCATGGGGTGGTTCAGTACCCATTCGTTGTTCGAATCGAGCTCATAAACGAACCCACCGGCCAGACCGATATTTTTGTTTTCGTTGAAAACCGAGGCAATGGATTCAAAATAATTTTTGGGAAGGATTAAGTCGGCATCGAGTTTTACGATAAAGTCATAATCGTCATCCAAAAGCGCCAACCCTTTTCTGAAAGCATTGATGACCTTACTTCCGGGAAGGTGTTCCTTAGAGGAGCTTGTGTTCAATTTTTGATAAAAACCGTATCCCTCGCAGTAGGTATCGATTATAGCTTCGGTATTGTCGGTAGAATTATCATTGACAATGATTACTTTTTTGGGAAGAAGGGTCTGTTCGGATAATGAGCTTAAGGTTTTTTCTAAAAAAGCCTCTTCATTATGCGCGGGTATAACAATGTAGTACTTCAAGTCAGTGTTTTTTACTTTGCCTTTCTTATCCTTTCGGCATAAATGATATAATATCTTGGGGTAAAGCTTCGTAAGAGGGGTCTAAAACCGATTTTTTTAACAGGGTTCGTCCATTTATCCCTGTCCATTATTTTCCATCCGGCCTTTTCCAATAGCCAGTCAAATTGCCAATCCTCAAATTCGTGATAGTGTCTGTCCCAAGGGTCGGTCTTGCTTTGATAGGCAGGTGAAAACCACAAGCGTAACGGAATACTTGCAACGAGTTTGTTCGCCTTTATTTCTCGTAGCACATTGAAAGGGGCGATAAGGTGTTCAAAGATCTCAAAGGCCGTGACAACATCGGTATTGCTGTTGGATATGGTGTCGAAGTTCAAGTCTAAATCCTCTCCTTTGGTGTTACTGACCGTATATCCATGCTCTTTCATGATTTTTGAAAAAGGATTTTCGACCCCTAAATCCAAAATCGTTTCTTGGGTAGTGATATGTCTTTCTAGGAAAGAAAGGGTTTTTTCGAATCGTTTATTGGGAAAAGTTTTTTCGTACATCTAAAATGGACAGTAAGTTGAAATAACCAAAATTAGGTTGTGCAATGTATTGTTGGTACGAAGTTAAAAAAATATGCAGAGGCATAACCAAATACCTCTGCAATTCTTTATTTAAGCCGTTTTTGAACTATTTATACTTCGTATACCATGGCATTGATGTTCATACCGGCACCTACGCTGGCAAATAGGACCACATCACCTTTTTCTATGCTATGGCCTTCTATGTTCCCTTTTCTTACTTTATCGTAAAGGGTGGGTATCGTGGCAACGGAACTGTTTCCCAATCTACCAATGGTCATAGGCATAATACCTGTAGGGGGTTTAAGTTTATATTGTCTATAGAACCGTTTTACAATGGCCTCGTCCATTTTTTCATTGGCCTGGTGAATGAATATTTTTTTGACTTCCGAAATATCCCTTCCTGTTTTATCCAAGCATTCTTTCATGGCCTGTGGCACATGGGAAATGGCGAACTCATAGATTTTTCGACCATACATTTTAATGTAACGTCTATCTTCCTTAATATCCTTGTTATATGATTCACCGAAGAACAAATAAAAGGCTTCGTCGTTGGCATAAGTTGCGGTTTCATGGTTAAGAAATTGTCCCTTACCCTCAGTTTCCTCTATGATTGCCGCACCCGCACCGTCAGAGTATAGCATGGTGTCACGGTCATATTCATCTACGACCCTTGATAGGGTATCGGCGCCTATGACCAAACATCTTTTTGCCATTCCCGCTTTTATGAAAGCGTTGGCCTGTATAACGCCTTCGATCCAACCAGGGCAACCGAAAAGCATGTCATAAGCTATGCATTTAGGGTTTTTGATGTCCAATTTATGTTTTACGCGGGTCGCAAGGCTAGGGAGGGTGTCACCTTGTATTTTGCCAGGTGAAACATCACCGAAATTATGGGCGAATATGATATAATCCAATGTTTCTTTGTCAATCCCAGCATTTTCAATAGCTTTCGCTGCTGCCAAGTGTCCAAGGTCAGAAGTGTTCAGCTCATTTTTTGCGTAGCGTCTTTGTTCGATGCCAGTAATTGATTTGAATTTTTCTATGATGACTTCATTCGGCCCTTCGATGATCGAACCGTCAGTATTCAAGAATGTATTTTTTTCGAAATTTGAGTTTTCAATGATGATGGAAGGTCTAAAGGACCCTGTTCCGGTAATCGCTATGCTCATTATTGATAAAATTTTACGCAAATTACCCAATCCCTAAATTTCGTGGGATTTAAAACGGGGTAACAATACGATGTTCAAGATTATTTGATATAAATAAATTAGTAAACAAATGTATTAAAGATTAACAAAAAGGCACTTGTTTACGGGGGTTTATAATTTTATTCAGATTCAATATAGGCTTCAATGGGTGTGCAACTGCAAATAAGATTACGATCTCCATAGGCATCATCGACCCTCCTTACCGTTGGCCAAAACTTATTGTCGGATACATAGGGCAAAGGAAAAGCCGCTTCTTGTCTGCTATACGGAAACTCCCAATCATCACTCGTTAGCATCGACATGGTGTGCGGGGCGTTTTTCAAGGGGTTGTTTTGGGGATTGTCCGCAGCTGATTCGATCTCATTCCGAATGGCGATCAAAGCATCACAAAAACGGTCTAATTCGGCCTTGCTTTCACTTTCTGTGGGTTCGATCATTATCGTTCCGGCAACAGGGAAAGAAACCGTAGGGGCATGAAATCCATAGTCCATAAGGCGCTTGGCTATGTCGGTTACTTCGATGCCATTTTGTTTAAACGGTCGGCAATCGATGATCATCTCGTGTGCGGCGCGTCCATTTTCGCCGGTATAGAGTACTTCATACTTTCCGCTTAAGCGTTCTTTTATATAATTGGCGTTCAGTATGGCTATTTTGGTGCTGTTCGTCAATCCTTTTTCCCCTAACATTTTAATATATGCATAAGAGATAAGGCATACAAGTGAACTGCCCCAAGGAGCTCCCGAAATAGCGGTTATGGCATTACTTCCTCCTGTTTTTACCAGAGGATTGCCGGGAAGGAACGGTTTTAACTGTTCGGCAACGCAAATAGGTCCTACACCAGGACCGCCACCACCATGCGGAATGGCAAACGTTTTGTGTAGGTTCAAATGACAAACATCGGCGCCGATCGTGGCGGGATTCGTAAGTCCCACTTGGGCGTTCATGTTGGCACCATCCATATACACTTGGCCACCATACTCGTGTATGATTTTGGTAATATATTTTATAGAGGATTCAAATACGCCGTGTGTTGAAGGATATGTAACCATTAACGCGGCTAGGTTTTCGGAATGTAGTTTGGCTTTCTCTTCCAAATCAACAATATCGATATTGCCTTTATCATCGGTTTTGGTAACGACAACCTTCATACCGGCCATCACTGCAGAGGCAGGATTGGTTCCGTGGGCCGAAGCCGGGATTATACAAATGTTTCGATGTTCTTCTTTTCGTGATTTGTGGTAAGCCCTAATGAGCATTAGTCCTGCGTATTCGCCTTGTGCCCCGGAATTTGGTTGTAATGAAGTGCCGGCGAAGCCAGTAATGGTAGTCAGGTCTTTCTCCAGTTCTCGAAGAACTTCTTGGTATCCTTCTGCTTGTTCAATAGGTACGAATGGGTGAATATTGCCCCATTCGGCCCAACTCAGTGGTAGCATCTCACTGGCCGCGTTCAATTTCATGGTACATGACCCTAATGAAATCATGGAGTGGTTCAACGAAAGGTCCTTGCGTTCCAGTTTTTTGATGTAACGCATTAATTCGGTTTCCGAATGATAGGTATTGAAAACCTCATTTTCAAGAAATGGGGATTTTCGCATTAACAGGGCGGGAATGATCTCACCTGAAACTTCTTTCGATGAATTCCTTTGGTTCGGAAGGTTCAATTCGGAAAAACAAGAAAGAATTGATTCTATGTCCTTGTCGTCGGTTGCTTCATTTATGGAAATGGATACTGTGTGCTTATCGATGTAATTAAAATTAATGCCTTTGCTTTCTGCAATGGCTTTAAGTGAAGTCGTATCCGAAACGTTGATTTTCAGGGTGTCGAAAAAAGTCTCGTTCACCTGTTCAAATCCTTGCTGGGCAAGTCCCTGATTCAGCTTTTTAGCTTTACTGTGTACTTGCTCGGCAATATATTGTAATCCTTTTGGGCCATGATAAACCGCATACATTCCGGCCATCACGGCCAAAAGCACTTGTGCGGTACAGATATTGGAAGTTGCCTTATCCCGTTTTATATGTTGTTCCCGGGTCTGTAATGCCATTCGTAAGGCAGGTTGCCCATCGGCATCTTTTGTTATTCCAATGATCCTGCCCGGTATATTTCTTTTGTATGTTTCCTTGGTTGCGAAAAAAGCGGCGTGTGGCCCTCCGTATCCTAACGGAATTCCAAAACGCTGGGTGGTGCCTACAACAACATCCGCACCGAATTCTCCAGGAGGTGTAAGTAATACCAAACTTAAAATATCGGCAGCAACCGCGACTTTTATTTCGCTTTCTTTGGCTTTTTCAACGAACGAGGCGTAATCATAAACCTTTCCGTACTTGCCGGGATATTGTAGCAATGCCCCAAAAAAGTCAGTCCCGAACTCAAATTCTTCGTGATCGCCAATAACCAATTCTATGCCGAGAGGGGTAGATCGTGTTTGTAATAAGGATAAGGTTTGTGGTAAAACTTCCTCGGACACAAAGAATTTAATGACCCCATCTTTCTTTTGGGGACGGGAGCGGACATCGAACAACATGGACATGGCTTCTGCTGCGGCCGTACTTTCATCTAATAATGAAGCATTGGCAAGTTCCATTCCGGTAAGATCGGCTATTACCGTTTGAAAATTCAGAAGAGCCTCCAAACGGCCTTGTGCGATTTCGGCTTGGTATGGGGTATAGGCCGTATACCAACCTGGATTCTCTAAAATGTTCCTTTGAATGACCGAGGGAACAATCGATTCGTGATACCCTAAACCTATGTATGACTTAAAAAGTTTGTTTTTGGAAGATAATGCCTTGATGTGCGAAAGAAAATCGTGTTCGCTCATCGCCTCGGATAAAGGGAGCGGTTGTGCCAATCGTATGTCCGAAGGAATGGTTTCGGCAATGACTTGGTCCAGACTTTCAGCCCTTACGGTCTCGAGCATTTGCCCAAGGTCTCCTTCGTTGATTCCAATGTGGCGTAAAGCAAACAAATCGGTTCTCATATCTGCGAATTTTTGATGCGCAAAATTAGGGATTTTATCTGTTTTAATTAAGTCGTGCACGTATGTATTGGACTAAAGTTTTTAACGATATAGAGCTGTTATAAACAGTTTGGTTAAATTTACTCGATGAACTACATGGGGCGACTGTTCAATTTTTATTTAGATGCTAGTATACATGTGGCTTTTGCCGTCGTTTCCTTGTGTATGGCTACCTCATTTCTTTTTAATGTTCAATTGGAATCCCACCTTTTTTATTTTGTCTTTTTTGGAACGATCATCAATTATAATTTCATTAAATATGGTATAGAGGCCAAAAAGTATATTTTGGTGGGTAATAGATACCATAAGAACATTCAGTTTTTTAGTTTTATTTGCTTCATTATGGCATGTTATCACGGTTGGTTTTTAAGTGCCGATACATGGCTGATACTATTTATTTTGGCCATTTTTACAGGTTTATATGCCTTGCCGGTTTTGCCTAGGGCTAGGAACTTGAGGAGTCTTGGTGGGCTTAAGATTTTTATTGTGGCCTTGGTGTGGTCCGGAATTACCGTTGTTTTGCCCTTGGTTGAAATTAAAATGGTTTTGGGTTGGGATGTTTGGGTAGAAGTGGTACAGCGAATATTACTGGTATTGGTGTTGTTGATTCCCTTTGAGATTAGGGATTTGGCTTATGATCAACCGGAATTAAGGACTATCCCCCAACGCATGGGTGTAACACGTACTAAGGTATTCGGCGCTTTTTTGGTAGTTATGTTTTTTGGTCTTACCTATCTAAAGGATTTGATAACGGAAATTGAATTGATCGCGAAAGGTGTTCTTTTTCTGGTCTTAGGTGGATTGATGTTCGTGACCAAACGTAATCAATCCATATATTTTTCCTCTTTTTGGGTAGAGGCCGTTCCTCTTATTTGGTGCGGATTTATTTGGGTCCTGGTTTACCTCTTTTAGATTTTTTCCTCAATTTCTTTTTTCATTTTAACCTTGTCTTTTTCAGGTAATGCGTGCAAGTGTGCCTTTTTACAAAGTGATGTGAGTTCGGAGTTTTTTTTAGAGAATTTGGAGCAGGTTTTACAGAAAAAAAGGTGTACGATCAATTTGAACTTTTCGGTAAAAGTCGCCTCCTTGTATTGTTCTTTATTGCAGATAATAGCTGCTTCTTCACACGTCATAATTAAAACCAATTTTTGTTCAGGCAATCCATTAAGGCCGTTCTGGCCCTGTGGATCATTACCCAGAGATTAGACGGGTTTATTCCTAGTTCTTTACAAATATCCTCGGTGTCCATTCCTTGAATTGTTTTCATTGAAAATACTAAGGATTGTTTTTGTGGAAGTTTGGAGATGCATTCTTGAATCGCAAGGCCTAATTCTTCATTTTCTATATCGTCGTTTTCAAGTATGCTCAAAGGGTCGGCAACCTGTTCTTCAAGCCAATCGCCATCGGCATCCATTTGGCTGCTATAGCCCATGCGTACTTCGGCCTTGCCTTTATTGGAATTTATCTTACGGTAATAATCAATTACCTTTCTTTTCAAAATGGCGATAAGCCATGTGCGTTCGGCTGCCGTGCCTTTATAATTTGCTGCGGATTTTAGTCCTGCGAAGAAGGTTTCCTGTACAAGATCTTTTGCGATTTCGGCATCACTGATCCTGCCCACCGCATAATTAAAAAGATAGTCTGCATATTTGTCGACCCAGGTTTCAGGATGTAATTGATGTTCTGCCATGAAATTGTTGCTGACATCAAAAATAAATTAAATTTAATGATTATACCTATTTTTGAAAAAAAGAGCATATTATATGAGATTAGTTATTTTGATGGGTATGGTGTTGTTTGTGGGCTTGGGTTGTTCACAGATCAAGGAAAAAAACATAACGGAAGTTGCCCGGACGGAATTGGATACCATTTTGTTGGTAGATGTAAGAACGCCTAAGGAATATAATGAAGGGCATTTGGATAATGCAGTGAATATCGATTGGATGGATGATGGTTTTGTGAGTGGCTTTGAAAAAATAGATAAGGATAAAACGATTTACCTCTATTGCCGCAGTGGTAGGCGAAGTGCCAGTGCCGCTAAATACTTGGATTCATTGGGATATAGCGAGGTTTATAACCTAAAAGGCGGTTATATGGCCTATGAAAATGCACGGAAATAGTTATTTCCGGGACAATTTGAAAATGGAAGAAAGCCATTAATATGAAAATATTCCTATTAATGGCTTTCATTACTATTGACTGTTTTTTGTGTTTTTCCTTTAAAAGGAAATAACAAAATCAGGTATTTAATTACAATAACCCTGCTCTTTCCAATAGGGCCTCAACCTTAGGTTCCGCACCCCTGAAACGTTTGTACAAGACCATAGGTTTTTCCGTACCTCCTTTTGAAAGAACGTTCTCTTTGAATTTGGTCGCAATCTCTTTATTGAATATTCCTTTCTCCTTAAAATAAGCAAATGCATCCGCATCCAATACTTCTGCCCATTTGTAGCTATAGTAACCTGAGGAATAGCCTCCTTGGAAAATATGGGAAAACGCCGTGCTCATGCAGGTCTCTGGAGTGTCGGGATATAATTGTGTTCCTTTGAAGGCTTCAGTTTCATGACTCTTTACATCTTTGATGTTCGAAGGGTCGGCACCATGCCAAGCCATATCCAATAATCCAAAACTCAATTGGCGTAAGGTGGCCATGCCTTCATGAAAGGTGGCCGATTCCTTTATTTTGGTAATCAATTCCATAGGAATGGTTTCCCCGGTTTCGTAATGCTTGGCGAAAAGTTCCAATGCTTCTTTTTCATAACACCAATTCTCCATTACCTGACTGGGCAATTCTACAAAATCCCAATACACCGAAGTGCCCGATAGGCTAGGGTAGGTGGTGTTGGCCAGCATACCATGAAGGCCATGCCCAAATTCATGGAATAATGTGGTGACTTCATTGAAGGTCAGTAAAGAAGGTTTGCTAGGGGTGGAACGGGTGAAATTACAAACATTGGAGATATGTGGACGAACATTTTCGCCGTCTTTTATATATTGGGGCTTAAAGGATGTCATCCAAGCTCCGCCACGTTTTCCGGGTCTCGGGTGAAAATCGGCATAGAACAACGAGATAAAGTTTCCTTTTTCGTCGGTTATGCGGAACGTTTTCACCTCTTCATGGTAGGTGTCGATATCATAGACCTCGGTAAACTTTAGTCCGAACAATTTCTCTGCAACTTTAAAGACCCCGGCGATTACGTTTTCCAGCTTAAAATAGGGTTTCAACTTTTCGTCATCCAAATCAAAAAGTTTCTGTTTTAACTTCTCTGCATAATAAGAACCGTCCCATTTTTGTAAATGGTCTATACTATCAAGGTCTTTGGCAAAATCTTCCAATTCCTTGAACTCCCTTTCCGCAGCGGGTTTGGCCTTTACCAAAAGCTCGTTCAGGAATTCATGGACTTTTTCCGGGGTTTCCGCCATGCGTTCTTCCAATACAAAATGAGCATGGGATGGGTAGCCTAATAGAATGGCCCGTTCATGTCGAAGATTGGCAATTTTAAGTACGTTTTCCTGATTATCGTATGCATTGCCGTGAAAACCTTTGCTGCCAAAAGCCAGGGATAGCTTTTTACGTAACTCCCTGTTTTTTGCATATTTCATGAATGGAATGTAACTGGGGTAATCCAAGGTTACCAGCCAGCCTTCCTTATCTTTAGCTTTGGCCATTTGGGCCGCAGCCTCTTTTTCCCCCTCGGGCATCCCGTCCAGTTCTTTCTCGTTGGTAATATGCAATTCGTATGCATTGGTCTCGGCCAAAACGTTTTCCCCGAATTTTAATTTAAGTTTGGAAAGTTCGGTATCTATCTCTCGGAGCCGTTTCTTTTTATCATCCGGTAAATTGGCGCCATTTCGGCTGAAACTTTTGTATTTCTTGTCAAGAAGTGTGTCTTGCTCAATAGTAAGATCAAGCTCGCTCTTTTGGTCATAAACGGCTTTGATTCTCTTGAAAAGAGCTTCGTTCAGCGTAATGTCATTACTGAATTCAGAAAGCAAAGGAGAAACCTCCTGTGCGATTTCCTGGATTTCCTCATTGGTCTCGGCCGAATTCAGGTTAAAGAAAACACTGGAAACCCTATCCAGTTGTTGTCCTGAAAATTCCAAGGCCTCGATGGTGTTTATAAAGGTTGGGGCATCGGTGTTTTTGGTTATTGCATCTATTTCAGCACGTGCATCTTCGATAGCTTGCATAAAGGCGGGCTTAAAATGCTCGTTTTTTATTTTTGAAAAAGGTGCTGTATCGAAAGATTGAAGAAGTGGGTTGCTCATAAAAATTAATGTGTTGTGGTATTTTCTTTATTTAATCTCCTTTACTTTTTCCGCACCATCGATCACCTTTTGTTTTAATCCTTCTTTGTAAAGGATTATTTTATCGAGAACGCATTTATCGGAACTACCGATAATCTGTGCCGCAAGGATTCCCGCATTTTTTGCTCCGTTCAGGGCTACCGTGGCTACAGGTACGCCACCGGGCATTTGAAGAATGGAAAGGACGGAATCCCATCCATCTATCGAATTGCTGCTTTTTACAGGAACCCCGATAACCGGTAATGGGGACATTGAGGCGACCATACCGGGAAGGTGGGCCGCACCTCCAGCTCCAGCAATAATAACCGAAATTCCGTTTTTATGTGCGTTTTTACTAAAGTCGAATAATTTTTCAGGCGTACGGTGGGCCGAAACGATATCAACTTCGATTTCGATATCAAAACCCTTTAGGATGTCAATGGCATCTTGCATTACCGGTAGGTCGCTAGTGCTTCCCATAACTATGGCTACTTTGCTCATAATATTCAAATTTTAAAACCAGGTTACGTTAGTTATTTAGGCTTTGGTATTTGTTCAATGCGCATTTCGCGCTATTACTTTAATCGTTTCTTTTACTTGTTGGGCAATTTTTCGGGCTTCCTTAAGGTCTTCGTTTACAATGGTAACGTGTCCCATTTTTCTAAATGGCCTTGTTTGTCTTTTACCATAAATATGTGGTGTAACACCATCCAGCTTTAATATTTCTTCAATATTTTGGTATACAACATCACCTGTATGTCCTTCGACACCGACCAAGTTCACCATGATTCCTGCGACCTTACTATCTGTATTGCCCAATGGGAGGTCCAAAATACTACGAATATGCTGCTCAAACTGGTTGGTGTAACTGGCTTCTATACTATAGTGTCCACTATTGTGGGGCCTTGGAGCTACTTCATTGACCAAGATTTCATCCTCTTTGGTCTGGAACATTTCTACGGCCAAAAGTCCTACATGCTGTATTTTGTGTGATACTTTCAAGGCGATTTCACGGGCTTTTTCGGCCACTTTCCCATCAATACGGGCAGGGCATATGACATACTCCACCTGGTTGGCTTCCGGGTGAAACTCCATCTCAACAACAGGATATGTAATAACATCCCCTTTTACGTTACGGGCTACGATGACCGCAAGTTCGTTTTTGAACGGAATCATTTCCTCGGTTATGCATTCCCCCGGAGGCAATCCTTCCAGATCCTCCATATTTCGTATGATCTTTACCCCTTGGCCGTCATAGCCGAATTGGGCACTTTTCCAAACAAAAGGGAATTCCAGGCTTTCATGTTCCACACTGTCTTTCATCTCACTGGCATATGCGAAACGGGAGAAAGGCGCGGTAGGTATATCATTATCGATATAGAACAACTTTTGTTTGGCCTTGTTCTGTATTATTTTAAGTGCTTTTGTGGGCGGGTATACTTTTATTCCTTCGTGTTCCAATTTCTCAAGGGCGGCAATATTCACATTTTCGATTTCAATGGTAAGTACATCTACCTTTTTGCCAAAGTCATAAACCGCTTCGAAATCGAGGAGATCGCCGATGACAAACTCATTACAGGCCAATCTGGAAGGAGCGTCTTTGGAAGCATCCATCACTTTGGTATGGATGTCGAATTTACGGGTTTCGTAGAGCATCATTTTGCCCAATTGTCCACCACCTAAAATTCCCAATTTAAAGTCAGAAGAAAAATAATCCATGTGTTGTATCGTGTCTTTGGGTTTATGTTTAGACGGAAAACTGTAACAAAAATACATCGAATTCTTAAAACTCAAGGGTTGTCATTCAAAAAGAGAAATCAAAATGGTATCTTTGCCGTCTTATAAAAAACCAGACCATTGATAAAACTACACGATAAATATTTTAAACCCTTTCTAAGTGAGGAGCAGATTCTTGAGGCCGTAAAATCTATCGCCCAAAAAGTTGCTGATGATTATAAGGATGAAATCCCTGTTTTTGTAGGTGTCCTGAATGGGTCGTTTATGTTCGTGGCCGATTTCTTGAAGGAGTATAAGTACAACTGCGAGGTGTCTTTCATAAAATTAAGTTCTTATCAAGGCTTGACCTCGACGGGAATCGTAGAAACTTTGTTGGACGTACCTGATAATTTAGAGGGTAAGAGTGTGATAATATTGGAAGATATTATAGATTCTGGCCGTACGCTGAAAGAATTGGTACACCTTTTCAACAAGACCAATGTAAAGGAATACAAGATTGCAAGCTTGTTTTACAAGTCTGAAGTATATAATGGGGAATATGCGATTGATTATGTGGGTATAGACATCCCTGATAAATTCATAGTGGGATATGGCCTGGATTATGATGAGTTGGGTCGAAACCTAAGAGAAGTTTACCAATTAAAACAAAAACATATGATCAATCTAGTGCTATTCGGCAAGCCCGGGGCAGGAAAAGGTACCCAAGCCGAATTTCTAAAAGAGCAATACAATTTAAAACATATCTCAACTGGGGATGTTTTTCGTTATAACATCAAAAATAGTACGGAGTTGGGAACTTTGGCCAAGTCATATATGGACAAAGGCGATTTGGTTCCTGATGAGGTAACCATTAAAATGTTGCAAGACGAAGTTGAAAAACATTCGGATGCAAGCGGGTTTATCTTTGATGGTTTTCCACGCACTGTGGCCCAGGCCCAGGCATTGGACGAGTTTTTAGAGAGTAAGGATATGAAAATCGATGCCACTCTTGCACTCGATGCGGACGATGAAATTTTGATTCAACGTTTATTGGAACGTGGTAAGGTAAGTGGTAGAACCGATGATCAGGACGAATCCAAAATAAGGAATCGATTCGAGGAATACAATCAAAAAACAGCTCCTTTACAGGCGTTTTATGAAAAGCAAGGTAAATATCATAGTGTAAACGGTATCGGGGCTATAGAGGATATTACCCGTCGCTTGGGCAAGGTGATAGAAGAATTATAGTAGACCTTTGAAAGTTCCCTTTTTTTAGGATAAGGAACTTTTCAAGTTATGGGAACTGTATGTTTTGACATGTAAGAATATCTTCAATACATGTTACAATAAAGACAAATTATAATTAAAAATGACCGAAGGCAATTTTGTTGATTACGTAAAGATCCATGCCAGCTCTGGGAATGGAGGTAAGGGTTCTGTGCATTTGCATCGGGAAAAATATATCACTAAAGGAGGCCCTGATGGAGGTGATGGAGGTCGTGGCGGACATGTGATCGTTCGTGGCAATAAGAACTTATGGACCTTGGTGGGCTTTAAGTTCCAGCGTCATTTTAAGGCAGGTCATGGTGGGCACGGAAGTAAGAACAGGAGTTCCGGAGCCGATGGCGAGGATGTGTATATGGAAGTTCCTTTGGGGACCGTGTTCAGAAATAGCGAAACCAATGAGATCCTATTCGAGATTACGGAAGAAGGAGAGGAAAGAATACTGGTAGAAGGTGGTATGGGTGGTCGAGGTAATTGGCATTTTAAAACCTCTACGAACCAAACACCGCGTTATGCCCAATCTGGGGTAAAAGGCCAAGAGGTCGATATTATCCTGGAATTGAAAGTTTTGGCCGATGTTGGTTTGGTCGGTTTTCCCAATGCCGGAAAATCTACTCTTTTGGCCGCCATTACGTCCGCTAAGCCCAAAATAGCGAATTATGAGTTTACGACCTTAAAACCGAATTTGGGTATAGTTCAACACCGCGATTTCCAAAGCTTTGTCATGGCCGATATTCCTGGAATTATCGAAGGGGCAGCCGAGGGCAAAGGTCTAGGTCATTATTTTCTAAGGCATATAGAACGAAATGCAATGCTGTTGTTCTTGATACCGGCAGATAGTAATGATATTAGTAAGGAATATGAAATTCTGTTGGATGAGCTTCGCAGATACAATCCCGAACTTTTGGATAAGGAAAGATTGGTCGCAATCTCAAAAAGTGATATGCTCGATGCGGAGTTGATGGATGAAATGAGGATTGAGCTCGATAAGGATTTCAAGGATATCCCCTATATGTTCATTTCTTCAGTATCCCAATTTGGGGTTCAAGAGCTAAAGGATAGACTTTGGAAGATGCTCAACAGTTAATCGAAAATTTCATAGGTTAGGGACAAAAAGCTTAATTTTTCTTTACTTTTAGGAAAAGCATAGGCGATGAAAATCTTACACTACTTATTATTGGCCCTTTTGTTTACTTCTTGTCAGGCGGTTCGTGTGCAAACCGATTATCAAAATGAAACCGATTTCACCAATTATGCGACCTACAACTATTATGATGATATGGAGACCGGTTTGGGCGATTTGGAAGAAAAACGATTGATAAAGGTGCTCGATGCTGCCATGCGGAATAAAGGGTTACTTCTTTCCGAAGAGCCCGATTTTTTAATCAACATTCAAAGTAAAATGTACCAAGCGGCCAATGGAAACTCTGTTGGGCTCGGCGTAGGAGGTGGTGGTAGAAATGTTGGTGGTGGACTTTCTGTAGGAATTCCCATTACATCTTCGAAAGTGCAACGTGAAATCATTTTCGATTTTGTAGATAGCCAAAAAGAAGAACTGTTTTGGCAGGCAATAAGTGTCAGTAGTTTCAATGAGAACCTTTCCCCAACAGAACGCGAAGCCAAACTTTTGGAGATAGTAAATCGGGTGTTGTCTAAATATCCGCCTAAGACCAAATAATAAAACGGTTTCACCATTCAAATAAAACCGTTTTTTGCTGTTGATTTTAAAGTTTAGCCGTTCAGTAAATCCCTATACTTGTCTTTATAACAGAATAACAATGCGATGTTCAGGATAAGCAGTACAGCTGATCCCATAATATTGGCTGGATCCAGAACAGCGTGGAACAATACAGCATTTATTGAGACACTCATCAGAATAAGAAGCATGAGGGCGGCATATTTATTCAACAATAAAGATAAGCCTCCAACAATTTCAACAATAGCGACAAGCGTCATTGTTTTTGAGGAAATCAGAGCTGCAAAATAAGCACCTGCGTCACCAGTTGGGGCTTCCATTGGAATAAAGTGAAAGAACTTGTTTAACCCGAAAACAAGAACAAAAAGACCGAGAAGTATTCTCAGCACCATAAAAACTTTTGAATTCATAATATTTGATTTAGTTGTTGATATCCTAAATATACGAATTAATTAATCTCTTTGTTATCTGTTAAATACTTTGTATTCAGTAACTTAAAGATGGTTTTGGTTATTTGATATTTAGTCTGACACCCTCGCTATGGCTACTGAACTCAGGGGCATACATGCTTTGGATGGTCGTAATCCCATTACTGAAGTTACCGGCATTGTTCACCCTAAGGTCATATTCGAATACATAAACACCTTTTGGTAAATAGTCGAAAAAGAAATTGGTACTTGCATCTTTCGTGCTTTCATAATAACCGAGTCCATCTTGCCATTTATATTGGGAAAGTACATTTGTAGGTTCCAAACCTGCTGCTCGCATGTCTTTCATATGAACGAATTCCATATTCCGGTCAGGGCGCAGCTCTATACGTACCCGTACAAGATCCCCTACCTTTAAAGCTGTTTTAGGGGTTATTTCTGAAATTTCCTCACCGGTATCGGTATGGTTTCTTAAAAACAATTTCTTTTTTAGTTGTAAAGGGGTTTTGGCCGATGTTATTTTATCCAAGTCCTCAAAATACTGCCAGTAAAGTGCGCCCCAAGCAATACCCTTCCCTTTTTTGGTAAGTTGTACGCTTCCTAAATCTGAGGTGATTTCATTGTTGGCCCACGATGTTTTGTAATAACCTGTACCGGCTTCAACACGTACATTTTCCATTTTTGAAGGTTCTATTTTTTTACCACCGACCAAAACATCCACGGCATCTGTGACCGAGAGCCAATCACTACCTTGGAGTAATAGGGCGTAAACTGCATCGGTCGTTGCTTTAGTGGTTTTCCATTGATTGGTCTGTTTGTTCTTCAACAACCATATTTTAAGATTGTCGATGGTGGTAATGTCATTTTCGATTTCCGAAAATGCTTCAATCAGTAATGACTGGGTCTCAATTGGGGCTTGGTGCCAATACCAAGATCCGTTGTTTTCCTTCCAGTACATACCCATTTCCTCTGAATTTATACTGTTTTCCTTCAGGGAACGTAGAATTTTGGCAGCAGTTGATCGTTCATTGTTCCTGTGTAACACCAAAGCCAATATCCCTTTGGCATATAGACTTCTTTTGGTCCAATACTTTTTGGCCTGACCATTGTAATATTCCATGATATTCGCAACCTTTTTGGAGGTTTTGATATCATCGAAGAAACTTCGCATGTACAGATAATGCATTTGTGTATAGCTCAAGTGATCATCATTGATATCGGTCGCATATTTTTTCATCTGTTCATATTCCTCAAGGAACTCATTATCTAAATAGCGAACGGCCTTAATAACCATTTCGTGCTGCTTTTTGTCTTCATTGGTTACTACCGAAAGCTTTTTTAAATGACCAAGACCTGTAATGATATGTTGTGTTATAAAACGGTTTTCCCTTCCACCTTTAAACCATGCCCATGCCCCATTGGACATTTGGTTTTGTCGGAGTTTGTTCAAGGCATTGGCTTGTTCTTCTTTCATCTTGTTCATATTGAACAATAGGGCAATGCGTTTTTTCTGTTCGGTTTCCGATTGGGCATCCCGTAGCCAGGGAGTTTCCTGAATCAAGAGTGCCTTCAATTCTTGGTTCTTTTCCAAATTACCCAATAACGCATCTGAATTGGCCCATTGGTCAAAAACCTCACGAATACGTGGTGAACTATTTGCGATATGACTGGCTAATGAGTTCGCGTAATATCTTGAAAAAACCTGTTCGTTGCAATCATAAGGGTACTCCATTAGGTAGGGGAGTGCCTGAACGGCATACCATGCAGGATTAGAGGTTATTTCTAAGGTAAGTTTATGGTTTTTGAGCGTTGTTGAGGTATTGTCCTTCAATTTATCCAAAGTAAAAGTCTTGGTTTGGTTGCTTCGAACCCACATGGGTAAGGTTTCGGTTACGAGCATACGGTTGGTCAAAACCGGGAGCATATTTTGTTCTCCATCACTGAAATCACCGGCTTTCGCAATGATCTTATATTGTAGGGCCTGCAGGTCTGCAGGAATCCTAAGCTGCCAAGAAACTTGGGTGTTCCCCAGTGAATCCACCGAAAAAGAAACCTGTTTTGCTCCTGTTTTTGAGTCGGAAAGTAAAAGTTCTGTAGAAATTTCTTTTCCGGAAATGGCATCGATCAGCTCTATAAATGCCTGTCCCTCCAATTTGTTCTCAGTAAGATTGGCGATTTTGGCACTTATGGTGATCTTGTCTCCTTCACGAAGAAAACGGGGCACATTGGGTGTAACCATTAATTCCTTTTGAGTAACGGTCTTCAAGGTGCTCATCGCACTTTGTAAGGACTTGGTATGAGCCAAGAGTTGTAATTTCCATTGGGTCAAAGCTTCGGGTGTGGTAAAGCTGAATGATACATTGCCCTCCTTGTCGGTTTGCAATTGGGGAAAGAAAAATGCCGTTTCCTGCAGGTTTGTTCGTACTTGGACATCACCTTTGTCTTCTTCAATACTTTTCGCTTCAGGTTCATTCGTTTCTTCCTTAAAGACCAAATTTCCAGTGACGACGTCATCCAAAACTTCCTCATTCAAAGCTTCCCCTTCGGCCATGTCCATTGCCATCATAGGTGCGGCACTTCTCATGACCTTTTTTCGAAGGTACATACCATAGTTATACCCAAAATGCAGACCAAACCAATTAAAGGAGTCATAGTGTTGGGGGGTATACCAATTTTCATGGGATTGGTCGTTGTGGACCAAAAATGAGGCATTACCAAAACTTTGGTATGCATTACTGTTATAGTTAGAATAATAGTAGGGCTTATGTATGGGATAAAAACTCCAGTAGTGGCTTCTAAAAGTATCCAAAGAGGCATCGTACATACTGGCTAGAACTTCGGCCGATACCTTTTCTCCTTCGGGTCCTTTTATTTTAAAGCTCCATGTTTCATCGGTTCCTGGTTTTATCTTGTTCCTAAAGGTCAAGGTTTCGATCTCCAAATCGGTTTTGGGATAAGGAACCGTAATGGGCAGGGTGTTCGAAATAAAGGAGTTGTAGGCTGAAAAACCATAGTTAATTGAAAATCCGCCTAAATCGCCATGCTCAACTGGGATTTTAATGGTTTTTGAATTGTTGTTGAGGCGAATTATTCGGGTGTCGATGATTTTTCGGTCTTTCTCTATTGCCAATGTTACCGCCAAATTTTCCGAACTTGATGATAGCGTTATGCTAGCTGTTTCCCCGATTTTGTATTGATCCTTATCGGTGTTAATACTGAAAAGTTGATGGTCCGCCAATGTTTTGTCCTTTCCACTGAAAAGGGTCGTATGGGTAAGGTCTTTTACCGTTTGTCCAAATTTATCCTTGGTTTCAAGGGTTATTCGGTATTTCCCCGAAATCCATTTTTTAATGCTGCCAAGGTTTATTTCATTGGAAGAACCTGTATCGAAAGATTTTTCCATTACCATTTGCCCGTTTTTCCATTGGGTCTGGTCATTTTCGTTTGTATAAGCATCATTCGGATAAAGCCTTCTAAATTCATCTTCGGTGAAACCGGCATAATCCGGGGCTTCCCAAGGCCTATTTCGCAATACGTGGGCAGGGGATTTCAGCTTGTATATTTTCAGGGTACCCTTTGCAGGTACGGATTGACCGTTAAGGTTATTGGTATATACGGTAATTGTATGGTCTTTTTTATCCTTATCAATGGTTTCGCCAACCACGATGTTAGCGGTTAACGTATGGTACCCTACGCGGACAGTGGTCGTAGCACTATGTGTTTCCCCGTTAATATCGGTAACGTCTGCGCTTATTTCATAATTGAAAACGGGCATACTTTCCCTATCGGCCGATTTGTCGGGAATGGCCATAAATTTAACTTCATAGTTCCCAGAAGCATCAGTGGTCGTTTCCCCATGGGTTATTTCTTGGGGAGAGCTATTGAAATAAGGTCGGTACCAATAATACCATCTCGGGAAATTCACGATACGTTTTACCCTATAGGTTACTTTGGCATCGGTTATAGCGCTTCCGGCATAGGCCATGGCCTTCCCTGAAACCACTACGCTATCATTGACTTTTACCGATGAGGTTATTGGGTTAAAAGACGTTTCGAATTTTGGGCGTTTGTACTCTTCCACAGAGAAATTCGCAGCACCATTTATATTAATGGCCTTTGAACGTACTTGCAGAGAATAATTACCAGTGAGTCCGTTATTGGGCAGGATGAATTCCCCCGTAAATGAACCAAATTCATTGGTCGTTGATTCTTGTAAGCTTATCTCTTGGTAATTGGCGTCACGCAATGCAACCGTTATTGTTGTATTCGGTTGTACATTGGATTCCCCATTTTGTTGGGAAATGGCAATTCCCTTAAAATATAAGGGTTGCCCCGGTCTATAGATGCTTCTATCGGTAAATAAAAAGGCATTGTAATTTATATTCGACTTGTTGCTTGTATTTCTTTTTTGATTGATATAATACTCCCCAAAATACGCCGTATCATCCCCAGAGGTTATCGTGGTATGAATGCGGGTCCATTGTTTATTGGGTAACGCAATTTTTACTTGGCCCTGATCATCGGTGACGAAGGATTTTGTCAAAGTTTTTCCGTCGTAATTTTCTCGATACGAAAACTTTACTTTTGCCTGTTTTTTGGGTTGGCCATTGTTCCTGTCGATAACTTGAAAACGATGTTCCGATGGGGAGCGGGTCTCGACCAAGGCCAAATCGGTAACCTGAATATCGGAATAGGCAAATGAAGTATTTTCATCTTTTGGTGTTGCCAGGATAACGTAAATGCCGTTGTTCAGCTCAGGGATAAGAGCCTCAGTACTATGGTTTTGATAATCGCCCTCGTTTTTTAAATCAGTATCCCATGATTTCACCAATTTCAATTTTTTGATGAAGTCAAGTTTTTTGGGTTCTGGGTACAATGAATTCAGTTTTTCCAGATCTGAGCGGGTAATCGTATAGGCAGAAAGTTTTAATCCTTTAATGTTTTTGTAATTGACCAATATCCGGGCAGGTCGGTTAATGGGGATAAAACGTTCCGTCGTGAGTTGTAGGTTGGTTTTAAGAATGTTGGACTTAAGGTCCCTACTTTTATCGGCTGCTTTGCCTTTTGGGGATTCCTTGATGATGTCATCGCATATGGCAACGGCCTCTTTCAATTTCCATTGATGTTCATTGTTGGTTTTGGCTTGGTACGTTCTTCCCCATTGTTGGTACAAATAAGCGATTTCATATTGGTAAAGATTTGCAACCTTAACGTTGGCGATTCCGGAGGAAGAATTCTGTAAAACTTCCAGATAGTGTAATTCTTTATCTGGGAAAATCGCATTTTGATGTACATATTTAAGGCGTTCAATATCTACATCGACCATTGCCATGAGATTGTTATTGTTGAGGTGAAAACCAATTAATTTCTGGTATACTTCAAGCGCTTTTGCCTGTAGGGAGGTTTTGTCCTCTGTGTTCACCTTTACTTTTATAAATTCATGGGCCTCACATAAAAGGGAAGGATCACTGATTTCAAATTTGTCCGCAGGTCGGGTGATGTTCGTTTCTTGGGTCTTATAAAATTCCAACGCCGTGTGGGCCAGAATATCAAATAGGGTAGGGCGATAGGTTTCCGAACCTTTTTGGTCGTTTATGATCTCTTTAAAACTTTCGACCCCAATCTCTTGTAAGGCCTTGGGATTAGTCAGGGAATTACCGAAGTGATGTTTTATCTCTTGAAAAAGAGTCGTAACATCCCACGTTCTAAAATCGACCGAATCTATTTTGGTTTCAGTCTTGGTCCTATTGTAAAATTGATACCTGTTTTGTTGAAAATATTGCCAATATAGATTGGCCAAATAGCTTTCCAAAACATTTTTGGTGGGGGATTCCGCCTTCGATATTTCCTGTTTGAAATCGTTGATAATAGTCAATTGGGCATCTTCCTCGAGTGTAAGTGCGTATTTGGAGGTATATAAAAGTGACTTTATGATTTGACCGGAATTGTTTTCTTTTTTCGCCTTTTTTGATATTTTCCGTACGACTTCCAAGGCAGATTTGGTCAAGGCTTCCTTTTCGAATTGGGCAACATCCTCCCATAACACATCGTACGATTCATTATTTTTTTGGGAGTGCGTCATTTGGGAAAACAAGATTACCGTTAATACTACAATGAGATTTTTCATAAGTATAAAATTACAGAACAAAACTGAGCAAAATCAATGCCAATCAAAATGATAAATGAGGGAATGATACTATTCCGTTAGTGAATAGGACTCACCTACCATAGTTTGGCCAAAGTCTAAAGACTTTTTAATAGTCCCCCATCAATCGGGATTTGGGTGCCTGTTATATATGCGGCTTGATCTGAAGCTAAGAAGGTGGTAAGGTATCCATATTCCTTTGGGTCCCCGATTCTCCTGACCGGTACTCTGGTTTCCATTTCAGCAAGGACTTCATTCTCGTGAATACCTAGCTGTTCCGCTTTTTTAGCGTTTAACTGGGCTATGCGTTCGGTATCAAAATAACCCGTAAGAACGCTGTTCACGGTAATCTGATATGGGCCTACATCCGTTGCCAAAGTTTTGGCCCATGTAACCAATGCCGCCCTAATGGAATTTGATAGGGCCAAATAACTTAGGGGTTCCTTAACCGAAACCGAAGCTACATTGATGATACGGCCCCATCGGTTCTTGATCATATGCTCCAAAGCCAATTCCGTTGTATAAACAACGCTTTTGAAAAGCAGGTCGAACGCTGTTTGGTAATCATCTATATGCACGTCCATTGCCCCACCGGCTTTGGGCCCCTGGGTATTATTGACCAAAATATCGATGGTGTTATTTTTAAAATAACGTGTAATAGTGGTTTTATATGCTTCAAGATCATTGAAGTCTACCACTAGATAATCATGGTGTTGGCCGTTATGGGTAGGCAATGAAGCAATGATGTTTTTCAATTTTTCCTCGGTCCGCGCCATAAGTGTTACTCGGGCACCGCTATTGGCCAATTGTTCTGCGATGGCCTTTCCTATTCCTCGGCTACTGCCGCCGACCAATGCGTTTTTACCTATTAGTGAAATGTTCATATGAGCAATTAATTTATTGAATATAAGTATAAGTTAGATTGAATATTATTGAAAGCTCTACTGCAGGAGTATTGGATATTTAAAATTTATAATTCATTGTTGAAAAAGAGCATTGCTGAAAAAGTTTCTTGAGGAACATAATGACCTTCATCCTCGTAAACATCCAATAGGTAGGTGCGTTTTGGATCGGGGCAGTAATTCTGCAACAATGCTATATACTTGGCCGTATTGTATAGAGGTATTTGTTCGTCCAATGCTCCTGACATCATCAACGTACTTGGGTAAACCGTGTTCTTTTTGAAATTAACCACCGGGTCAAGTGCCATGAGTGATTTGAATCCATCAATGGTACTTATGTCACCGAAATCATAATCGTAATCACTGGCATCATAGTTTTCTTGGTATCCTAGTCTCGAAGGGTTCAAAGTGGGAACTGCCCCCACAAAGGCCTTGAACATATCAGGGTTTTCGTTAACAGCCATTCCCGCGGTAATGCCCCCTGCACTGGAACACCACACCCCCAATCGGTCTTTGTCGACATAACCCTGGTCCTTTAAATATTGGGAGCACCACAAGAGGTCCTTCCAAGAATTGGATTTTTTTTCCTTGATTCCGTCCTTGTACCATTTCAGTCCTTTTTCGGCCCCGCCCCTTACATGGGCAACAGCGAAAACATTTCCCTTGGAAACAAAGTCCAAAAGGGGCATTTCGTAAAAAGGTTCCACTGAGAAACCATAAGCCCCATAGGCATAAACGACCCCCTTACCCTTGCCATCCTGTTTTTTTTCCCTGTTTCTGACTATGGTCATCGGGACCATGGTACCATCATGGGATTCTACCTCTATGATCTCCGTAGTGATATCCTTAAAGGATTCAGGGGTTTTCCTGGTTAGCTTATCAAGGGGCTTTATCTCCAATGAATCGTTGATACTTAAATAGGAAAGGTTGTACTTCCAATCGTTCTGTATTATGGTTATTTCATTTGATGTGGTGGATGTATGGTAAAATTGAATATCGGAAATAGGGTAATCCAGTTCTATTATTTCAGATTTTCCTTGGTTATCGACATAATATAAAGTCTCATCCATCCCGTTCTTTGAAGTAATGGCATAAACATTTTTTTCGGAAACCGCATAATCGGTAATGGTCATCTCTTCTTTTTCCGGCTTGAATAGAACCACGTCCTTGGTGGGGTCGCCCATTGATTCCAATGTTGATCTCATCAATGTTTTTTTTCCTCCCTTATATCTAAGGAAATACATGTTGTCACCCCTTTGTTTTGGCCAATATAATATGCTGTCCTTTTGGCCATATATATATTCCCAGGTATAATCCGATTCTATATTGGAAATATCCGCGCTATATCCCGTAAAATGTTCGCTTGCGGTAATGACGAACGCCTGTAGTTTGTTCGATCCGACGGATATGTCCGGGCGTAAAAAATCCTCGGGATCATAATCTTTGACCTGACCCCCGTCGAATATGACCTTTATGGCCCCGGTACGGATATCGGCCATGGCTATATAGGAATTCCGTGTATCTTCAGTGTGCGGCCATCCGGTATATACGATATGGTCCGTCGAGGCCCATACGGCCCAAGAGGCCTGCTGCATGTTCATGTCCTTGTCCGTTTGGAATAATGTATCGCCGCTTTCGGTGGAGATCACCTTTAAAAAATCCCCCTTTTCATCACTGATGAAAAGTATGAATTTTGAACCGTCGGGGTGGGGGGAATAAAAATGGACGGTATTGTCCATTGAGGTGGAAAAAACCGGTATTTCACCCTTACCTGAAGAATCACTTTTAAATAGCACCTGTGTGCTATCGTTGTCCAACCAATAAAAATTATGCTCTTTGTATGCTTCGTACTGGTAACGATTGTAATCATCCCCTACATATAGATCGCTAAAATAATTGAAGGCGCTCTCTCTATCCACAGATTTATAATAATCGGCCGTAAGACTGTCTTGTTTCAGGAACCAATTTTGGTTAACCTCTTTTTTGATGTCTTCTAAATTGGAGTAGTCGTTATTATATTTGATACCGAATTCTTCAACATCTGTTCTACTGTTATCTATCTTAGGATAGTTTATTGTTTTAGAAATTTCTTGTTTACAGGACAATAATAAACAGAAAGAAAATAAGGAAAATAAAAATCTATTCATAAGTTAATTTTCAAATTTTATATTCTTCTCGTGTGGGGCTAAAAACATCCATTAGTTTACAAGGTGTCAATGCCTTGCCGCTATGGGGTACATTCGGGGCAATGATTACCAAATCTCCTGGAATATACACATCGGTAACTCCATCTAAAGTAAATTCAAAGGTACCCTTTATAACATGCATAATCTGTTCGTTCATATGGGAATGTTCAGGGACCTCCGCACCTTTTTCGACTTCCCAGAAGGCGATGGACATGTTTTCGGAGTGCACCAATTTACCATGGTAACCGGGCATTATTTCTTTAGAAGGAATATTGGATAGGATCATGTTGCAATTTTTTTATAGTTTGTGTTTAAAACGTACCGAAGGAAAATGTAAACTTTTCGGTTATATTAGTAACACCATTTAAAGACAGTTTAAGTTATTCATTCAAATCTTTGAACATAATAAAAGTGTCGACCAATCCTAGTTCAGCGTGTCTGAATCCTTTAGGCGTAGTTCCGATTATTTTAAATCCGTATTTTTTCCATAATTCAACAGCTCCTTTATTGGTGCTTACCACAATATTGAATTGGATTCCTTCAAAACTATTTTCCTTCGCTATTTTGAGGGAATGTTCACAAAGTTTCTTTCCAATGCCTTTTCCTTGGGCTTTTGGACTTACCATATAACTGCAATTTGCAATATGGTTTCCTAAATCTATTTGGTTCGGTTTAATGATATACGTGCCAAGAATTTGTCCATTTTCTTCAAGCACATAAGTTTGCATGTAATCGGCAAACCAATGCTTTGTTAAATCTCTTTTAGGTGTATTGGGATTGAATACGTATGTATCTCCAGTTTCAATCACTTTTGAGAATATGTCCCAGACTTGGTCAATATCGGTTTCTGTTGCTTTTCTAATGTTCAATTTGGTCGTTGCTTTAATTGTCCGTAACGAAGATATAAAGAATACCGAAAGAAATAAAAAAGCCCCAAGCCATATATGACTTGGGGCAAAATCCGGGGTGAATGTTATCTTATTGTTTTATTCCAGGACTCGGCAATTGGGATGCGTTATTCCCATTTGACCACTATGAGTTCACACCTTCTGTTCCATTCATGATCTTCTTCAGAACAGCTTTCCTCGGTTTCACATTTTACGATAGGTTGTGATTCCCCATATCCTTTTGCGATGACACGTTCTTTCGCAATTCCGTTTTTGACCATGAATTCCTTGGCAGAGTCGGCCCGTTTCTGCGAAAGATCACGATTGTATTCCGCATTGCCTCGAATATCGGTATGTGTGCCTATTTCTATGACCATGCCAGGGTTTTGTTTCATTATGGTAATGACTTTCGCCAATCGCTCCCGCGATTCGCGCCGTAAATACCAAAGGCTATAATCGAAATGGATTTCTTCTGTTTTGATGACAATCCGTTCTTTATCCTTAACAATGGCATCTTCTTTGGCAATTATGGCATCAATCTTTTTGAGGCGCTCACGCTCCTTTTGTGCTTGTTCGGCCTTTTGTTTAATGGTATTTTCTTTCTCTTTTTGAAGGCGTGCCAATTCGGCGACTTTCTCTTGTTCTTCCAGTCTTTTTTTCTCTGTCAATGCCTCTTTTTCCGCCGCCTCTTTTTTGGCTTTAATTTCCTTCGCCTTTTGGGCTTCCCGTTTTTGAATGGAATAGAGCGCTAATGAGCCGTCTTTTGTCGCATCCCTTTCGGTATCGGTGATAATAGTCTTTGAATTGTCTTCATAACCTTCCTTAAAAGCTTTTAATTGATATTCAAAGGTACACGTTACTTCGAATTTGAAAGAAGCATCAGTAGTGGTAGTGATCTTTTCGATTAGATTTCCATCAGCATCCAAAAGTTCCACCGTTGCATTGGCTAATGGAATTTTTGTTGTTTTGTCGGTAATGACCCCGGTAATGAACTGTTTGCAATCTTCGATGATAAGTGGTTTGGTTTCCGAGAAGGAATAAATGTCATCACTACCTTTTCCACCGGGACGATTGGATGAGAAATATCCGGTATTCGAATTAGGATCCAGTGACAATGAAAAATCATCATAACCGCTATTTACCGGTAATCCTAGGTTATCGGGTTTCTTAAAGCTTCCATTTTTGGATTTAGATAAGAAAACATCCAACAATCCAAAACCTGGGTGGCCGTTAGAGGCAAAATATAGATTGCCGTTTTCATCAATAAACGGAAATTGTTCTTTTTTATCGGTATTGATTTCCTTACCTAGATTTTGCGGGGTTCCGAAGATACCATCCTTTTGAATACTTACGACATAGAGATCAAAAGACCCAAAACCCCCTTCACGGTCCGATGCGAAATAGAGTTTTGTTCCGTCAGGACTTAAAGCAGGGTGTTCCGTGGAGAAATCATCACCGTTAAAAGGTAAAGGGGTAATATTTTTCCAAGCCCCATCAATTAATTCCGCGCGATAAATCTTAAGGTTACTGATTTTATCGTCCTCGGTTTTTTGCTTGCTGTTTCTGGTAAAATAGATTGTTCGTCGGTCTTTGGTCATCGCAAAAGTGCCCTCGTGCAATTTTGAATTGATGGTACTGCTCAATGAAACGCTAAGACTATCCCCCATGGTTAGTTTGTCTATGGGATGACTGTAAATATCAAGGTATTTTTCGTTGTTCCAGCGATATAATTTCGGTAAACCTATTGCGTGTTTTCGGGATGCACTATACACCAAGTTGGCATCTATGCGTGCCGCACCGAATTCCGATGTAGACGTATTTATGTTGAGGTTTTGTATTTTGAATCGTTCCCCAATGGCACGTACGTTTTCAATATAGTTGAAGTCTTCCTGCATAGTAAGAACCTTGTCAGGCTTACCTTTTGCCGTATAGAAATCGATGAGTGTATTGTTTGCTTTTTCGTATTCACCTATTGCCTTGAGGGATTGGTTCAGTTTAAAATAATAGCTTTCATCAATACTTTCACCATAATTGGAAGTTAGATAGCCGTACCATCGGGCCGCTGCCTTCATGTTGAACGTATGGTAATAACAATCCGCAAGGTTTTTTATGAGTTTTGAGCTTTTGTTTCTCGGTAGCAATTGCTCATAAAGTGGAATGGCATCGCTATAATAGGCGCGTTCAAAATAAGTGTTTGCCCGTTTAAGTTCTTGTTGGCCATAGGTTTGCACCGTAAGACCCAGAATAAACAATATGAAGAGTGTTTTTTTCATGTTTAGTAGAATCTTGGTGATTTGTCGTATCCTTTGCCTAGGCCAAGTAAATCGAGGTTAAAAAGAACAAATATTTCGTGGGAACCGGAACTGTACGTACTCAGGTTAGATAGTGTGTAATCATAAGCATAGCCTATTCGTAATCCTGGTGTGGCCGCAATATTGAACATGGCACTTACCGAATCTTCCAAACGATAGGATAATCCGCCTTCAAAACGGTCCAAGAAAAGAGCGTTGAGTGAAACATCGAAAGTCAATGGAGAACCTTGTACCATTTTAGCGAGTACCGAAGGTTTTATTTTCACGTCCGTATTCAATTCATAAACATAACCAGAGGTTATAAAAACATGGATGTTCTCTGAACCAATACGATTAATGCCGTTTTCGTTCTCAAGATGTTTTGTGGTTAGCAGGTTGGGGGCGGAGATTCCTGCATAAAAATGTTCACGATGGTAAAAAGCACCGATACCAATATTCGGGAAAGTGCTGTTCATGTTTTCATTGAAAGCGGGGTCATCCTGAAATTCAGGAAGCATAAAACCGTTGAAATTGGTCTCAAAAGTGGTAATACCGCCTTTAAGGCCCAATGAGAGATTACTTTTTTCATCCAATTTCAATATATAAGCAAAATCAGCATAGATGTTGTTTTCCTTTAGGGCACCATCACCGATATCGTCAGTAATGAAAGAAAGGCCCATTTCAATTTTATCGCTCATAGGGGCATGTGCGAAAAATGTAAGTGTTTTGGGACTGCCCACGGCATTTTTCCATTGTGAGCGGTATAGTGCACCTAAATTGAGCATACCCACTTCATTGGTGGTATAGGCTGGGTTTACAACGCTCATGTTGTACATGTACTGTGTGTATTGAGGGTCTTGTTGCCCATAGCCCATGGCACACACTAATATCAGGAAAATAAAATAATGGTGTATTTTTTTCATGGTTTAGCGGTTGAGGTACAATCTGCCCTGAACTGGGGTGTGACCTTCTTTGTTATAGTCAATAATGTAGAAATACACGCCGTTCGGGGCGGTGTTGTTTCCGTTTTTCCCGTTCCAAGCGGGTTTGTTCCTATCTCCTTTGAACAAGGATGTGCCATAGCGGTTTAGTATTTCCAAGGTGAATTCGGGAAAGATGACTTCGATGTTTGGTACAAAAAAAGTATCATTGCGGCCATCTCCGTTTGGTGAAAATCCGTCAGGGATGAAAAAACCGTAATCCTCGGGTTCACAGTTCGTAAGGTCAATGGTAATGGCCATTCGTTCAGGGTTCATACAACCCGTATCCGGATTGTAGCTTTCCGCATAATACGTTGTACCTGTAGTCAATAAAGTGCTATCGTCCAAAGGAGTGCCATTTTCGGGTGTATCATACCAAAGCACGGTATAAGAAGAATCGCTCTCGGCTTCACGTAAATCTGTAATCGTAGGATCGTCCAATCCGCAAAGCGCCAATGTGGAAAATTCCAAAGTAGCCGCTTCAAGTTCATATACAGTGGGTGTTATCTCTATTCTCTCCGAACTTTGGCAAAGTCCGTTAATTTCTGTTGCAGCATAGTAACTTTTTCCATTGGTAAGGGCAGTGTCATTGCTCAGTGCTGTTCCGTCGGTGGCGGATTCGTACCATACAATTTCCCCGCTGCTGGATACGCTTGTATTCAAATCGGTCACTGTCGGATTTTCAGAACCACAAAAAGTAGGGTTTCCAGCCAGTAAGGTGGGCGATTCCGGGTCAGAAAGGTTAACGGTAACTTGAATTCTGTCAGAACCTTCACAGTTGTTGTTCGGGTCTATGTTCGATATAAAATAATCTTCACCATCGACAAGTTCGGTATCTAACGGAAGAATATCCATATCGGTAGCAGTGTCATAAAATAACATTTCACCATTGGCGATTACTATGATATCCTGTAGGGTTGGTAATCCTGGTGAATATTCGGCCAAACAAAATGTTTGTACAGCTTCGGCTTCAGGTAAGGCCGGCACACCTTCAACGGCAAAATTCTCACTTATCTCAAAATCAAATTCCGTTCTACACGGAGTGGTATCGTTCTGTGTGCTCTTTACGGTTACCGTATAATTGCCCTGTTCAAGGGTGGTAACATCAATTTCATAGTCCGCGGTACCACCATTAAAATTTATCGAGTTATTAATAAGTATGGTATTTGTCTCTTGGGAGATTACTTCGTAGGTCACTTCATATGCACCGTCATCCAGAGTAGGGGCACTGACCATTACATCTATACTGGTAGCATTGCAAGAATTATCGACCAGAAGATTCAAATCAATTGCTTCGGGTATGGGCGTGATCATTGCCGTATCGGTTATTTCACAATCCAATGGAAAACCGTTTTCCACTTCAAAATTAAAAGTGTATTCCCCAGTTTCTAGAATTTGGGTAGCAGGAATGGTGAAGTTCGCACGACCAGAACTAAAAGCGATAGCATTTGCTTGGTGCACGGTTTCAGTGCCACTTGGTGCGGTTATCGTATAATTGACATCATAGGTGCCATTGGCCAAATTGTATGACGGGTCAAAGATATCGCTCAAGGTAACTGAAACGGAATTTGCTTCACAAGCATCGGTTACATCTACCATGGGGTCCGTTTCAATGAACTGTATGGGCGATACCTGAATGTCCGGACAAACATCCTCTCCTAAAGATATAATGGAAAGGGTAGTGGTCTCGTTCGTCTGTACAAGATTGGCATCAATTTGAAAAGAGCCGGTTTTGTCATTGTTCAGTATCAAGGCAGTGGTTTCTGAATTTGTTCCACTTGCGGAACTTAATCCGTAAGTGACGGAATAGGTGCCATTGCCGATCAAGGTATCGTCATAATCGGTGATATCTATTCGATATTTAGTGTCGCCCGAACAGAAATTGGATGCGTTCATTGTTGCGATCAATGTGGGCAGTATCGTAATTTCTACTTGGGTTCTATGAATGTCACATACCGCATGTGAAGGGTAAACGGTGTAAGTGAAAGTGAAAGTGCCATAAGTATGGCGATCCCTAATCGCTTGTATGTCTATATTTTGGTCGGTAAGGTCGGATAATTGATCCGTATTTGGTCCTTCGGACCAAGTCCCGTTTATATCTTCGTCTTCAAGCAGGCCATTTAAATTAAAATCCGTATAACCTGATAGGTCATCTGTTGTACAGACCGTTAGATTTGAACCGATACCTGAATTGGCAGGTCTTTGTACTTCTAAAATTAATCGTGCCTGACGGCTAGGACAAGGACCAACAGCGGGTACGGTATGCGTAAATTCGTATATACCAGGACCAGCCGATGCCGCATCGAAAAAGTTGAGTGATAAATAAGGGGCCGCTTCTGGTGTCACGGCATCCCAGGTTCCATTGAAATCTTGGAATTTACCTTCTGTTTCATCACCAATATAACCGTGTAGATTTACTCTGGGGTCGTCACCACATGCATCTGCCGAACCATCGATATTGTCTTCCCCGGGGTATCCGCCCAAATTGATTGTAATGGTTGCGGATTCCACGTTTCCACTACAATCATTCGTATAAGTGAACTCATGCTGGCCAGAATTTTTAACATCCCAAAGATTTAGGATACCGGTGTTTCGGTCTAACGCATAAAAATTAGCGGGATCGTTGGTAGACCATGTGCCTCCGGTAGTGGGACTACCTCCTAATTGGGTAAAAAGGTCAAATGTTTTGTTGGTCTCATCGGCATCTTTTGTGCATATGGTCACCGTGTTGTCGGTACCTGCGCATTGTGCCATGGTTTTTGTTGAGAAGAGCAATATGCAAAGTACGAAAGCTAATTGCAATAAGGTCTTCATTAAATTTAAATTGGTCATTCTATGTTGTTAATGGTAAAATGGATTTTACCCAAGAACAAATGTATATCGGTGATTAAGTGTGGTATAATAAATGTTGTAAACGAATGTATATGAAGGGTGAATCTTACAAAAACAGTAGCTAGATTTTTTAAAATTTGTGTATTTCATCGAAAAAAGGTGGATTTTGTGGGTAATTTGAATTGATGTACAGGAGTAGGTTTTGAGGTTTTTTTTCGGGACGGCAATGCCTATCTTTGCCTCATAATTAGATTTTCATGCAAATACATTTTATCGCCATAGGAGGTAGTGCCATGCACAATCTTGCCTTAGCGCTTCACCATAAAGGATATATCATTTCAGGAAGTGATGATATCATTTTTGAACCTTCAAAAACCAGGTTGGCCGAAAAAAATCTACTCCCGGAGGAGTTTGGTTGGTTTCCTGATAAAATACATGCGGGATTGGATGCCGTTATTCTTGGGATGCATGCCAAACCGGATAACCCTGAGTTATTAAAGGCACAGGAATTAGGTGTTACCATTTATTCCTATCCTGAATTCCTGTATGAGCAATCCAAGGATAAAACCCGTGTGGTCATTGGGGGCAGTCATGGGAAGACGACCATTACCTCGATGATCTTACATGTATTGAATTATCATGGTATCGAAGTCGATTATATGGTCGGGGCCCAATTGGATGGGTTTGACCGTATGGTACATTTGACCGAGGAGAACGATTTTATTGTCCTGGAAGGGGATGAGTACCTTTCCTCACCAATTGACAGAAGGCCGAAATTCCATCTTTACAAACCTAATATCGCTTTGTTGAGTGGTATTGCTTGGGACCATATTAACGTGTTTCCTACTTTTGAGAACTACGTGGAACAATTTCAGATTTTCGTTGATAGTATCGTTAAGGGAGGAAGTGTTACATATAATGAGGAGGATCCTGAAGTGAAAAAGGTAGTCGAAGCCTCAGAAAATACAATCAGAAAGTTACCTTACCGTACTCCGGAGTATTCCGTTGAAGATGGTCAAACACTGCTTGAAACACCGGAAGGTCCTATGCCCATAGAGGTTTTCGGGAAGCATAACCTGAGTAATTTGGCAGGTGCTAAGTGGATTTGTCAGAACATGGGGGTCGATGAGGATGATTTTTATGAGGCCATCGGTACGTTTTCAGGTGCATCTAAGCGATTGGAGAAAATTGCGGAATCCAATACCGCGGTTGTGTATAAGGATTTTGCACACTCACCTAGTAAGGTGATGGCCACTACCAATGCGGTAAAGGAGCAGTATCCTGATAGAAAGGTAATCGCTTGTCTGGAACTGCATACCTATAGTAGCTTCAATGCCGATTTTCTAAAGGAATATAAGGGAGCGTTGGATGCTGCCGATGAAGCGGTTGTTTTCTTTTTACCGGAATCGGTAAAGATCAAAAAATTGAAAGAGGTTACTCCAGAACAAATTTCAGAAGCTTTTGATCGGGATGATTTAAAAATCTTCACCGAATCGGAAGCCTTTAAAGATTTCGTGTTTGGTCAGGATTATGGCAATTCCGTTTTATTGTTAATGAGTTCGGGTAATTATGGTGGGTTGGATCTCTCATCGGTAAAAGCATTGGTTCAAGGCAATTAAATATCTTTTTTCAGGTATTTTCGTATCGAAATTATTTGTTGACTATCTTTAACAAATGCAAGACAAGCCAACTTCCTTTTCCATAAAGCACTGGTCAGATGATGATAAGCCAAGGGAAAAATTGGTTCAAAAGGGTAAATCCGTTTTATCCGATGCTGAACTGATCGCTATTTTGATCGGGTCTGGTAGTAGGGATGAAAGTGCAGTTGAGCTTTCAAAACGTATATTGGCTTCTGTGAACAATAACCTTAATGAATTGGGGAAACTCTCCATTAAACAGTTGATGCAATTCAAGGGAATTGGGGAAGCTAAAGCCGTTACCATTGCCGCCGCTTTGGAAATAGGCCGAAGACGAAGAGGGGAAGATGCCCAGAAAATTACAAAAATATCTAGTAGTAAGGATGCTTTTGAACTTTTACAACCCCATTTGGGCGAATTGCCCCATGAGGAATTTTGGATCGTGTACCTGAACAATTCCAATAAGGTAATTCACATGGCACAATTGAGCAAAGGGGGCATCACAGGAACATTGGTAGATGTTCGCTTGGTCATGAAACAAGCGCTGGAGTTAGGGGCTGTCGGACTTATTTTGGCACATAACCACCCATCAGGTGGCTTAAGGCCGAGCAATGCCGATAAACAACTGACACAAAAACTTAAGAATGCCGCCTTGGCCTTGGATATAAAAATATTGGACCATTTGATCATTACCCAAAAGGATTACTTTAGTTTTGCCGATCAATCTATTTTATAAATACTTAGGACATAAATGTTACTGATCTATACGCATAAAATTACACCACGGTTTAGTTACGTTATGCGCCAGGTATTTACCAGGATACTTGGGATAAAGGTATCCTATACCACAAAGGTCGAAGACTTTATCAAGCATTCAGGGGCTAAGATTACCTATACGAAACAACCTTTGCAAAATGAGTTCTTTGTGCGGAGCAACGATCTTCTTTTTGAACAAGGTATCAATGATATCCAAATCAACGTTTCCGATTGGGAAGGTGTTCCCTGTTTTTTTTCTACGGGTGAGAACAGTGCCCTGCCTTTCGACATATTTTCTGCCAGTTTCTATTTGCTTTCAAGGTATGAGGAATACTTGCCCCATGTAAAGGACATGCATGGTAGGTTTTCCCCAAAGGATAGTTTAGCGTACCAAAATAATTTCCTTACCCTTCCTGTTGTAGATATTTGGGCGAATAAATTATTGGATAGGTTACTCGAGCGTTTTCCTGATATGGAAGTCAAAAAACCAACCTATAAATACACTTCGATCATCGATGTTACCACTTCCCATTGCTATGCGCACCGTGGATTTACCCGCAGTCTTGCAGGTTTTTTACTCGATTTGGCCAATTTTAGGCTAAAACGTTTATATGAAAGGGTCGTGGTCTGGTTCAATCCTAAGAAAGATCCTTATGATAATTTTGATTTCCTTATTCAAAAAAGGAAGGAATATGATCTTAACTGTAAGTTCTTTTTTCAGTTCGCTTCATATTCCACCTATGACAAGAACGTATCCCCCAATAATAACAATTTTCGCTTTTTGATAAAATCAATAGCCGATTATTGTAAGGTTTCCTTGGCAGCATCTTATAGTTCTTTCAATGATGTTGAATTATTGAGGAAAGAGAAAAAGGACCTTTCGAACGTTATCAATAGGCAGGTTGATTATGTGAGGATGCGATATAATAGGGTAGATGTGCCACAGACCTATAGAAATTTGGTCGATGCTGAGTTCACTGATGATTTTACCATGGGATATACCCATGAAATAGGCTTTAGGGCCGGTACTTCATTTCCTTTTTATCTGTATGATATCAATATGGAATTACAACAGCCTATTAGGGTACATTCTTTTGCATTTCAGGATTACGCCCTTCAGGATGAAGCGTCTTTTCATAGTATTTTAGAGAAGGTAAAGGCATTGTACCAAGAAGTGAAAAAAGTAAATGGAGCTTTGATCACGGTATTTTCTAACGAGATTTTAGGTGATGAACACCATATAGATTGGAAAGAAACCTATGAGGAAATAATAAAGAACTACCATGTATAACGAAAAGGTTTCAGATGTTTTTTTTGACTTGGACCATACCCTGTGGGACTTTGAAAAGAATTCGGCACTTACTTTTGAGCGGATCTTGAAAGCCAATCAGGTCGATGTTGACCTTAATGACTTTCTTGAGATATATATCCCCATAAACCTTGCCTATTGGAAACTCTATAGGGATGAAAAAGTCACCAAATCAGAATTGCGATACCAACGATTGAAAAAAGTATTCGATAAATTGAAATATGGGGTGTCAGATGATACGATCGATCAACTGGCAATCGATTATATAGAAAACCTCTCGACTTTCAACCATCTTTTTCCCAATGCGATCGAGGTGCTCGAGTATTTGAAGCCAAAATACAAATTGCATATTATTACCAACGGGTTTCATGAAGTACAGGAAAGGAAGCTGAAGAACGCCCATATCCGTGATTTTTTCGATCAAGTAGTGAACTCGGAAATGGCCGGAGTTAAAAAACCGAATCCATTGATTTTTGAAATGGCATTGGAAAAGGCAAAAACCACCTCGGAAAAGGCCATGATGATCGGTGATAGTTTAGAGGCCGATATCCTTGGGGCCAAGGCGGTAGGGCTCCAAACCTTACACTTTAACGCACATAACGAGCCAGACCACGAAATTTGTCAAATGATTCATGATTTGGGTGAAATAAAAAGTTATTTGTAGAGTTATACATAGTATAACATTATATGCTTTTTGTCGATAAAAGGTTATGAACAATGAAAAAGTCAGGTAGGTATTTATATGCTGTTCTTGCTGCAATGCTGCTTTTTTCCTGTGTTGAGGAACAAGATTTCAATCAATATGATGATCTTAGTGTAACCCCGACCTATGAGGCCAGTGTGCTTTATTTAGAGGTTCCGGAAAGTGCCATAAATCTTTTGCCTTCTGGTTATACATATTCCCAAGATTTTAACTTCGATGCTTTCAGCGAGGATATTTTCGCTGATCGTGTTTTGGAAGGGGTAATCACCTATAATGTGGAGAATACGACCAGCAAACCTATCGAGATTCAAATAGAGTTTTTGGATGAAGCAGGAGCGGTCTTGGATACTGAACAATTTGTTTTGCCCTCCGAACCTACTGCTGTTTTACAAAGGGAAATAGCCTATGGCCCTTCTGGCCGTAGCTTAAATATAATCCGAAATACTTCGAGTATTTCTGTGACCGCTACCAATAATGGGGATAATGTAAGCACTTCTTCGCAAGACGATCCCATGGTAACCTTAAAGAGTAGCGGTAAATTCACTGTTCGCATTAAAGGATGATAATAAAGAGATTTTTAGTCATAACCCTGTTTTTGGCCGGTATAAGTATGCATGCCCAAAACAAACAGTTGTTATATGATTTTAACGAGGTTCCCCAAGCTTTGATGATCAATCCCGGTATGGAAACCGATTTTTCTTGGTATGCAGGTATCCCGGCCTTATCCGGTATTTCTTTTCAAGCTGGATCCAGTGGAATTTCTGTCAATGATATTTTTGCCGATGATGGACTCGATATCAATGATAAGGTTCGTGACCGGGCCATTTACGGTATGTCCGTTCAGGATGAGTTGAGTGGTACCTATCAATTGGAAATATTCAGTGGCGGGTTTCGCGGTAAGGACCCCAGTGTATTTTATTCTTTCGGGTTATATAATGAAGGGGATGCCATAGGGTATTGGTTTCGTGATTATGCCATTTTAGGTTATGACGGTAACGCGGACCGACTTAATGAACGTTTTGATCTGAGTCATTTGAAAACAAGGGGTGAAATGCTCAATGTATTCCATTTTGGTGTCAATAAACAGATGAACAAGGATTTGATCCTTGGGGCTAGAGGGAAAATATATTCCAGTATTTTTGATTTCAATTCAGTGCATAATGATGGGTATTTTGTAACCACCGAAGGTGAAAACAATATTTATGCCAGTACTTTGAATGCCGATATGGAATTACGTACATCTGGGGTAAATGCCATAGACCATGCATTGGATGATGACGATGTTGCCGCAACGATTATAGAAAGAGGTTTGTTCGGGGGTAATCTCGGCTTAGGTGTCGATTTGGGTTTTACCTATTATTTAAATCCCCAAACGGTCGTTACCGGTAGTTTGTTGGATCTTGGATTTATATACCATGCCAACGATGTTGAGAATTTTACTTTGCAAGGTGAGGCGACTATTGAAGGTATGGAGATCATATTACCCGATGCCCTGGTGGATCCAAATCAGGATTTTTGGCAAAATTTAGTAGATGATGTAGAGGAATTCATTCCTTTTGAAAAAGAGTATAGCTCTTATGTTACTTTTAGGCCAACAAAACTATATGGCTCCATTAGGTATAATTTTGGGGAACCCATGCAAGGGGCCGCATCATGCGATTGTGATTACCGAACAGGTGGTAAAAGTCGTAACATTATCAAATACAGGAATAGCATCGGAGGTCAGCTTTATATGATCAATAGGCCAAGGGGCCCCCAAAGTGCGATTACGGCTTTTTATCAAAGAAGATTCGGCAACTTTATGACCATGAAAGCGACTTATACCGCCGATAAATTCACATTTACCAATGTTGGGCTAGGGGCAAGCATCCAAGCTGGTCCTGTTAATTTCTATCTAATGGCAGATAATTTACTCGCTTATAGTAATATAGCAGATAGTAATTATACATCTTTTCAATTCGGATTAAATATCATATCTTGGGGTAAGAAATGATAGAACGGATTTCATGAAAAAACTTATCGTATTGCTTGTTGTTTTTGGTATATCCTATGGGTATTCCCAAGAAAATTTAAACGCCTATAAATATGTCATCGTACCCAAAAAGTTCGATGCTTTTAAAAAGGAGAACCAATATAAAACCAGTACCTTGGTTAAGTATCTCTTCACCCAGAATGGCTTCGATGCTGTTTATGATGATGCCATGCCTCCTGATCTGGAGCGTAATCGCTGTTTGGGATTGCAGGTTTTTATTAATGATGAGTCCTCGATGTTCACCACAAAAACATCGATTACTTTGAAAGACTGTGCTTCGAAAGAGGTGCTTACGACCATTATGGGAACTAGCAAGGAGAAACAATATGAGAGTTCCTATAGGGAAGCATTGACAGAAGCCTTTTCAACTATTAAAGACTCTAATTATAAGTATTCCCCGTCAGGAACGGAGATGGTTTCCGCAGTGGTTGTTCCTGCTGAGGTAGGGGATAAACCGGTTGTGCCGAAGAACAAGCCGAATGTTGCGGTTGTTCAGCAGGTTGCCACCCCCGAAAACCAATCTTACAAAAGCAAGGAGCCTGTAACGTCGACTATTAAAAAATCAGAGCCTGTTGAATCGGTGGTTATGGCTGAAAAGGAAGATTATTCCGGTATACTTTACGCTCAGGAAATAGAAAACGGTTATCAGCTTGTAGATAGCACCCCTAAAATACGTTTAAAAATATATCGGACTTCCATGCCCGATGTTTTTTCAGTTGCCAATGAAAATGGGGCCAATGGTATGGTGTTCAAAAAAGATGGTAAATGGTATTTGGAGTATAATACAAACGGTAAGATGACAACTGAGGAATTGAATATAAAATTCTAAAGGTCATATTTGCCTTTCCATCGTTTTTTCAAAAACTCATCGATGGCGTTTTCACGTGGGTTTTTACCGGGTTTGTAGAAACTGGTTCCGGTTAGTTCTTCTGGTAAAAACTCCTCATCCACGAAATTGTTTTCATATTCATGGGCATATTTGTAGTCTTTACCATACCCTAAATCTTTCATTAATTTTGTCGGGGCATTACGTAAGGCAAGCGGAACGGATAGGTTTCCTGTCTGTTTAACGGTCTGTTGGGCCATATTGATGGCCATATAGCTGGCATTGCTTTTTGCCGAAGTGGCAAGATAAATGGCACATTGGCTTAAGATAATCCGAGCTTCCGGATAGCCGATTGTCGTAACCGCCTGAAAAGTATTGTTGGCAATGACCAATGCCGTAGGGTTTGCCAATCCTATATCCTCTGATGCGGAAATCAACATTCTACGGGCAATGAACTTTAGGTCTTCCCCGCCTTCGATCATTCGTGCCAACCAATATACCGCACCATTGGGGTCACTACCGCGTATCGATTTGATAAAGGCCGAGATAATGTCATAATGCTGTTCCCCGGTTTTGTCATAAAGAACGGTGTTGCTTTGTACTTTGCCCAAAACCAACTCGTTCGTAATTGTAATACTGTCGGATTGTTCCGAATTTACGACCAATTCAAAGATGTTCAATAGTTTACGCCCATCACCACCCGATAAGCGTAGTAAAGCCTCTGTTTCTTGAAGTATTATTTTTTTTGATTTTAATACAGCATCCTGCTGCATGGCCCTTGATAGAAGCGCTTCAAGGTCTTCTTTGCCAAAGGCATTCAAGACATAGACTTGGCATCGTGATAATAAAGCCGGAATTACCTCAAAGCTGGGATTTTCGGTAGTGGCCCCGATCAAAGTCACCCATCCTTTTTCAACGGCGCCTAATAAGGAATCTTGCTGCGATTTACTGAACCTATGTATTTCATCAATAAATAAAATGGGGTTTTTAGAAGTAAAGAGTCCACCACTTTGTTTGGCCTTGTCAATGACTTCACGAATATCCTTTACCCCGCTGTTTATGGCACTAAGGGTATAAAAGGGTCTTTTGCTCTCTTGGGCTATGATATTGGCCAGTGTGGTCTTTCCTGTCCCTGGAGGTCCCCAAAGAATCAACGACGGAATAATCCCTTTTTTTATCTGATGGGTCAATGAACCCTGCTCCCCAACCAAATGGTTTTGACTAATATACTCATCTAAGGTTTTAGGGCGTACCCTTTCTGCCAATGGTTCATTCATGGGGTAAATTTAAAACAAAGTTACGATTGATCCGTTTCTTACCATATAGTATTGTAAACAATTGAAGGTGACAATAGGGAATAAATGACAATTTATCATGTTTATCGATTACGGTAGGTTTTTTGTTTATAATAGAATTATTTTAGGATAATGTCTGAAAGCAACTATTTTAAGTTCACCAATTCGGTAGTGGTTGCCCCTTTGATAGGGGTAATATTGATATGGGCCGTTTTTTGGTTAGAGCTGCAGCTGCATACCAATTTTAACCATTTTGGGGTATACCCCAGATCATTGAAAGGGTTGAGAGGGGTTTTATTCAGCCCGTTTATCCATGGTTCTGTTGAACATTTGTATAACAACACCATACCATTAGCCATATTAACCGCCTCCCTGTTTTATTTCTACAAGGATATCGCCATAAAAGTATTGGTATATGGCTTGTTGTTCTCCGGGCTGTTTACTTGGGCTGTAGGAAGGCCATCTTACCATATTGGGGTAAGTGGAATTATCTATGTATTGGCCAGTTTTATATTTTTCAAGGGTATTTTTTCAAAATATTATCGGTTGGTTGCATTGTCATTGGTAGTGGTTTTTATTTACGGAAGCCTTCTTTGGTATGTTTTTCCCATCAAGGATGGTATTTCCTGGGAAGGACATCTGGGAGGTTTTCTAGCTGGACTTCTACTTGCCTTTTTCATAAAAGCGAATACCCCATCATCCAAAAAGTTCGATTGGGAACATGAAGATTATAATGAGGATGCCGACGAATTCTTAAGGCATTTTGATGAAGACGGTAATTTTATTGAAAGAAAACCGGAAGAAATCCATCAAGAAGATGAGCCCGTTCGGATAACCTATCACTACAAGACGAAGGATGGAGGGAATGCCGCAAAGGATTGATCAATCCATTCTTTGGCGAACAACCTCGTAAAGAAAAACTCCACATGCGACCGATACGTTCAAAGATTCTATCTCACCCAATAACGGTAGTTTTGCTGTATAATCCGCCGCTTTAATGACTGAAGGTGAAACACCTTTATCTTCAGATCCCATAACAATGGCAGAAGGTTTCTTAAAGGAAACATCATATATGGTGTCATTGGTTTTTTCTGTTGCTACCGTAACTGAAATTCCGGAAGCTTGGAGGTAATAGACCGCGTCTTTGATATGGTCCACTTTCGCAATAGGCACTTTAAAGGCAGCACCGGCAGAAGTTTTGATGGTGTCCGCGGTTACGGGTGCGGCACCTTTCTTTTGGATGATTATGCCATCAACACCTGTACATTCAGCCGTTCTGATAATGGCCCCGAAATTTCGCACATCGGAAAGTTGGTCGAGCAACAGGAACAAAGGGGCCTCTTTGTTTTCTATTACCTTTTCGACAAGGGTTTCAAGCTCGTAAAAGGTAATCGGTGAAATATTTGCGATAACCCCCTGATGGTTGTTCTTGGTGAGTTTATATAGCTTCTCTGGCGGAACGTAAGAGGCATTTATCCCGTTCTTACGGATTAGGCCTTCCAATTCTTTCGATAAATCACCTTTAAGCCCTTTTTGAATAAAGATCTTATCAATGGCCTCACCTGCGTTAATAGCTTCTATGACGGCTCTTATACCGTAAATTTGAGTGGGTTTTTGCATTTGGCAAAGGTAAATAAAAAAACCACCTCGATTGAGGTGGTTTTGTTTAATATTTGGTTGAACGGATTAATGTTCGTCCTCGGCTAATCCTGTTCTTTTGTAACCTGCAAACTGATATATGGTTCCAGGATCATCAGAAAATTCAGCTTCAAAATATATACTGTCAACTACATTTCCTCCTGTTGAAGTAGCACCATCTTTGATAATTGTACCATTGGTTATCTGTAAGGTTACATCATAACCGTCTACACTACTTTCAAGATCTGAACCATCGAATTTAAGACTTTCAATGTCTATTGGGCATTTCGCCTTGAATTGCCAAATGTTGGCATGATCATCTATCCATATTGAAGTTTCATCGGCGCTATTGCTAGTCGTTAGTAAGTTATAACCTAAGCCATATACATCAACGCCGTCTATTAAAAACTCTACATACCAATCTCCACTGGCTTCCACTAGAGCAGTTGTACCAACATCCAAATCCTCATGCTCATCACAAGAAACGGCCAAAGACAGTAAGGAAACAAAGAGAATTGCCCTTGCAAGAATATTATTTTTAAATATATTTTTCATTAGATAATTTTTTAAAATTCAACCTTTGTTAAAGTTACATCAAAACTATAGGCAGCAACTGTTCCAGCATAATCCCAGTCAGTTACGAAGTTGATAGTTTTGGCTGATGGGTCTATTGACAATGAAGTCATGTAAACGGTTCCGCCCCATGGTAACGTTGATTCAGTGCCACTAGTGAAAGTATTTGAAGTTAAATCAAAATCAAAAGAAAGGCCTTTAGCAGCATAAGCACTTCCATAACCGGATCCAAAATCGTACCAGCCCCCGATAGCATCACTAACGCCATAGGAACCATCTTCGTTTTTCCATACTATTATATACTGCATGTCACTTCTTGTACTAGATCCGTTTCTAGTAACGGTAGATGTATATAGGCCTTCAATACTTGAGTTGAAATCGCCGTCTCCCGCTACCCAAATGGTTCTAAAAGCACTTCCATCAAAACCATCTTGGTTTGTAGCTGAATATTCAATAATGTATTGATCGGATACATCTGTATCCAATCCACTAATTGCTCTATATGTTCCTGATTCGAAGCTTGTTGTAAGTTCAATTTCTGAACCTGCTTCAGTGGCATTTGCTCCAGGTTCCACATATTCTTCTCCTTCGGTAATGAACATTTCCGTATCACCATTTAGTGTGATTAAAGGAAATGATGTCAGTTTTGAAACGTCTGCGGTATCATCATCAGATGAGCACGAGGTAAATAACCCGAATGCAAACGCAAATATTACGATTAATTTATTTTTCATTTTATAGTTTTTTAGTTAGCGTACCATGTCTTTTCAGTGATGGCAATTTGGCTAGGGGTGTTGGTATTTCTTTGTGTTTCATCTAGAGGGAACAAGAACCTTCTTGGAAATAATCCGCCAGTTGTTCCTTCTACAGAATAAGTAAGTTCGCCAGGAACATAAGAAAGGTCATCACCATCAACACTACTTATAGCAGGATAGCCCGTTCTATTTTGTTCAATAAAGCTTTCGAAGCCATTTCCAGGAAAAAAGGAAACCCATTTTTGTGTGATTATCGCTTTGATGTTTTCTTCATCGGAACCATCAGGATAAGCATAAGAACCGGAAACAAAAGAAGTGCCATCCAATTCAAATTGTTCAAAAGCGGCAATGACGCCTTCGTCATAAAGTTCTTTGGCTCCTGTGCCACCCATATACCTTACTCGAGCTTCTGCCTGTAAAAATTTACTTTCTGCTTTGGAAATAAAATAAAATGGGGCTGTAGCTTCAAGAACAACTACGGATGCATCACTTGATCCATCTTCGAAATCACCTTGGATTTGGAATGTTGTCCCATCGTAAAAGTTAGCTAATCTGGGGTCTGAGTTATCAACTAAAAATGAACCCATTGTATTACTTGCCCTTAGGTTAGTACCCACATTCAACTGTCTTTTTTCGTTTTCATATAGTGGGTTACTTCTACTTGCCTCATCAACAAATTGTGTAATAGCTGCTGATTCATCAAGGAAAAGAGCTCCAGAATTGATTAAAGATTGAACTCCGGCTTCTGCTACAGTAGGTCGTGCATTTGATTGTCTAAGATAGATTCGCAATAATAAAGTATTTGCAAATCTTGTCCATTGTTCCATATCACCACTGAACAAAAAGTCTGTTTCCCCGGGAACATCATCTGCGGGTGAAGAAGATAGGTCCTTTGCCAATGCTGAATTTAAGCTAGAGGCCATTAGGTTGTATATTTCTTCAGAACTTTCGAACTCAGGGGTTAAAATAGAAGGGTCGTTTGCTTGGCTGTAAGGTACCGACTCAAAGTAATCGGCCAATAATTGGAAGGAATAAGCTTCCAAAGTAGATGCTATCAAATAATAATTCCAGTTCCCGTCAGCTTCAGCGTTAGCCTTGATGTTTCTGATATCCGTTAGGGCATCATACATTTGAGACCAGCCTGAATTAAAGAAAGCATGGGTGTTTGTCAATGAATAATCATCAACAGTCACGTATTGGTTGGCAACTGCACTTTGTGTCCAAAATTGACTCCAAAATCCTCCTGGAATCGCAAAATACGTACCTGCTGCTGCTGCTATTCCAGTTTCGGAAGTTGGCAATTCCGAGGCCATAGGAATTTGTTCCGGGGTTAATAAATCCGGATCAGAATTAATGTCAAGTTCATTGTCACAAGAAGTATACAATAGTAACCCTGTGAAAAGCATTATGCTATATAAAAATGTTTTTTTCATCGTTGTTCTTTTTAGAATGATAGTTTTACAGTGGCTCCGTATGACCTTTGAGAAGGGTTGGTTGCAAATTCACCAAATTCACTACGAATACCTCGACCATAGGTCGTTGTTTCTGGATCAACATAAGTATTGTCGCTTGGAGTCCATAAGAAAAGGTTCTTTCCGTATAAAGAAAACGACATAGAGCTTAAACCTACGGATTCAACAAAGGACTTAGGTAAGCTGTAACCTAAAGACATTTGACGTAATCTAATGAAAGATTTGTCAATAACAGATTCACCTTCGATAGCGGGATTGTTAGAAGCATTGTAAAAACCAGTGACATCTTCGTAATCTACGTACGTTGAATTTTCACTGTATGTACCATCACCATTATCTACAACTGAATTAGGGATAATGAAAGGCTGTCTGTCGTTATAAGTGGTTTCCTGAGCGTTTCCAACAAAATAACTTAGGCGTTTAGTGTAAGAATACATTTTTCCTCCTTTTTTCCAATCCCAATTAAAAGAGAATTTGAAATTTTTATAGGTAAATGAGTTTTGCAATCCCATTACGAAATCCCTTTGTGATGACCCTAAATAATCTTCTTCACCATCGTAAGTGTAATAACCTGTATCGGCGTCGGCTATTATTTGACCGTCTTCCGTTGTGTCAGGTGTTGGCCCATAAAATGCACCAAGTGGTTTCCCTTTTTCGGCATAGAAGTTTATGTTGTAGGCACTATAGATGGAAATTTTATCTTGGTCACCGGCAACATCGGTAACTTCACTTTCGTTTTTAGTGAAAGTATATGTTAAGTCCCATTTAAAATCGTTGGTAACAATTGGTCTTGCTGTCAACGTAAGTTCTACACCTCTATTACGAAGGTCTACAAAGTTTCCTGTTATACTTGAATATCCTGTTGATCTAGGTACATCAAGACTTACGATAAGGTCGTCTGTCTGACGATTGTAGAAGGCAACATCCAATCCTAACCTACTGTTAAAGAATCGGCTTTCAAAACCTAACTCTACTTCTGTAGTTGTTTCAGGTTTTAATTCTTGGTTTTCGATAGTTCCTAAGATTTCATAACTGTTGATGCCTCCAAATGGGTATTCTATCGCACCAAAGTAACCTTGGTTATATGCTTGGCCTGCAGTAGAATAGATTTGATACATGTTGGTATCGTTACCTATTTGAGCCAAGCCCCCTCTTAATTTTATAAATGATGAATTTGTATCTAATACAACCGCAGCCAATGAAGCGGAAGGATAGAAGTAAGAGTTATTTTCTACTGGTAGTGTAGATGAAAAGTCATTCCTAGCAGTTAAGGTTAGGAAATATTTGTTTTGGTAACCAAATTCAGCACTTCCGTACAAACCAAAAACCCTTCTGAGGTAATCGTTTTGTGTTAATGATGGGGTAGAGGCTGAGTTGCTCAATTCATAATAATCCGGTAAATCCAAATCAGTTACAACAACTGATAAGTTGTCACCGCTTCGTTGGTTGTAGTTATAACCAATTAAAGTACTTAAAGTAAGATCATCACTAAGGTCTTTGTTGTAATTGATGTTGAAATAAGCATCTAATTCTTTGTTAGTGTACTTGTATTCCCCAACAGCACCAACAACTTCATTGGCACCTGCCAAATTTTGAGGGGAGCCTTCTATATATTCTATAATGGCTCCGGTTCTTTTAATGTATTCATTTTCAACATCACCACCTACTTGAAAAGTAAAGCTCAAATTATCATTGTAACGATATTGAAGATTAACATTACCGAAGAACCTATCCTTAAGCGAATGAACTTTATTGCTTTCTAAAGTTGTATAAGGATTGGTTGCGTAAGGTGTGTAAAAATAACTGGGTGTATTGAAGATATTGGATTGGTCTTCCATGTCGACAAGACTAACGTCATTCGGCATTTGTATCAATTCTTGCATAAGAGATTTACCAAAACTGGCATCGTCACCTTGACCCGTAGGAACGGCCCATTGATCTTTGTGTGTGTAGTTGGCCGTAGCTTGTACACTAAGTTTGTCAAAGTTCATTCCAGCTGTAAGTCCAAAGTTATCTTTTTCAAAAGAATCTGAATCTGTTGGGAATACACCATCAGAATCCACTCTTGAATAAGTGAATGAAACATTGGAATTTTCACCGCCACCTCCAATAGTAATGGAGTTAGTGTATGTGTTGCCAACATCGAAGAACTCCCTTAGGTTGTCTTCTAGGGCCTCATAAGGTTTAATAAGTTGTGTATTGTCCACGATTCGACTCCATGCTCTCATTTCTCCGTCAAAAGCAGCACCCCAAGATCCATTTTCGTTACTTGCAGCGGAAGATCCTTCCCCGGTTACATTGGAGTATGATTGTCCTGACCAACCTGTTCCGAATTGTTGTTGTGAATCGACAAGTTTACCTACTTCGCTATAATCTATTGAAGAAGATATGGATACATTGATTTTACCTTTACCCTTTTTTGTGGTAATTAAGATTGCACCATTCGCAGCTCGTGATCCGTAGAGTGCAGTTGCTGAGGCACCCTTTAAGAAGTTAATACTTTCGATATTGTTCGGGTCGATATCAACGAGACCGGAACCAACGTCAAAAGAACTGGTTGACCCTGAAGAACCATTTGCTTGGTCCAATATAGGTGACCCGTCAACAATATAAAGAGGGTTGTTGCTTCCAGTAATCGAGCCAAATCCCCTTGAGACAACTTTAACTGAGGCACCAGGTTGTGAAGGAGCGGAAATATCTACACCGGCAACTTTACCTGAAAGGGTTTCAAAAGGGTTGGATGTTGCAACTTCGGTCAACTCATCTGAGTCGACTTTTGTAGTAGCGTAACCAACTGATCTAGCTTGTTTTTTGACACCAAAGGCGCCAACCACAATGACTTCCTCCAAAGCTTGTGCATCCTCCTCCATCTGAACACTTATTGTACTGGAACTGCCTATGGTTTGGTTTTGGTCTTTATAGCCAATGTAAGAGAAAACCAATGTTTGTCCTACGTTAGCCTTAATGACGTAATTACCATCAAAGTCAGTTTGCGTACCACGAGTGGTATTTTTAATTAAAATGTTGACCCCGGGCAATGGTAGACCGTCTTGGTCCGTGACATTACCGGAAATCGATTTCTCTTGTGCAAAAGAAATGTGCACAACAAGCGCTAAAATTAGCGCTAGGATTCCACTTAAATTTGTTCTCATTTTTTATAATTATTTGATTTAGCAAAGGCAAAATTCACAAATTCACGTTAATATTCCTATAAATGTTAGTTAAACATTAAGGAAGTGTTGTGAAAATTATAACATTGTTAGTTAAATGTGTTTAGCATTATTATATATACAATAAATAACGATATAAATAAAAATACAATAAAAAAAAGCCCTTATAATTAAGAATATGGCTAATTAATTGAATTACAGCGGTTTATTTTTGTTGATACAATAATTGATATAATTGCTTAAAAACAATAAATTAACATAAGAAATAAACAAAATATAAAGAAATAAGCTCAGTTGCTCATTAAGTGTTGTTAATAGGTGCGATTGTTGAGAATAATGGTAAATGATAATTGCTTGGCTAGGTGTTTTCTGAATTTTGTATTTCTTTGGTTTACGTTAATTGTTCTACTATATAAGTGTTATTCTACGCAAGATTTGGGTTGATATAGTTTTCAGCAATGTTAATAGTAAAGGAATTTACTGTTAAGTAAGAGGTGTCTATGGTTTAAAAAGAGGTAAAATGTTGCGATATCGTTGTTATAAATTTTTCTATTGTGTTAGGGTATTCTTTTAAATAGAGGATTCTACTTGTTCTTAGGAAGTATTTAAATTTGGTGTTTGCTGATTGGAGTTCAGCTGTAACTTTTAGTGTTAAATTATAGTTTCTTGGTTTAATAGTAAGATATCTGGTTTGGAAGTGTTGTGATGTTTTGTGGCTAAGCTTCGAATGGAGTATATTTCATTTTGTTAGATGTCATATTTATTTTTCTATTGTTTAGTTGCTAAATACATATCTAATTAAGGCATAAAAAAACCATTCAGTTGTATCTGAATGGTATTTGTTTTTAAATATTTGCTTTATATTAAGGAAGTGAATTGTAGTAATCGATTAAAGTAATAGCATCCTTTTCTTCTTCTAAATTTAGATTGTTTGTTTTTATGTATTTTTTGAGTCTATCTTGGTTTTCTGGGAAAAGCTTTATGAATTTACCTTTTTTTAGTTTAATTTCAAAAGGAGCTTCATTGCCAAACTTTAAAAAATAGTTTTCATATGCTAAGAATTTAGCTGGAGTTGCTTTATGAAAACTTGTTTTTGCCTCTTGTGCAGGTTTCACTTTTTTGTATTTTCTTAAGAAAAGACTGGCTTTTGGTCCTTCTGATTTAATGATAAAAAAACCTTTTTTAATTTCTCCATTTTCATCAATATAATTTAAGGGTCTATAACTATCACCAGCTAAGTTTACCCTTAAATAGTCAGCTTTATTTAGGAATCCGGGTCCTTCTGCATTGCTGATTTCAAATTCATCGGCAAATGAATGATATCGCATTAGGTACTCCCCAAGTTCTATGCTGTCTTTGTACATTAGTCTGCCCTTTAAAAAATTTTCATTTAGATAAGGGTTGCCTTCAATTTCGGAGAGAGACAGCTCATTGTTGTTTTTTTGTTTCAAAACATCCTGTAATAAATCCCTGCCCCTTAGAACATTGTTGGCGGCTAAATTAGCCTCAAAGTTCGCATTGGATTGTCGACCATTGACATTGCCATATTGGGCAAAATTCGTAGCTGAAGTTAAAAGTGCTATAAGGCATACAGGAATGATTTTTTTTAGTTTGATCATAATTAATGTGTTTTATAATGGGTTGTTAATCAAATAATAAGCTCAAAAATCGGGCCAACATCTAGTTTTCATGGACAAAAAATTTAAACTTATCGAATTTCATTTAAATTGAAATGAGTTAAGTATAAAAGGTTTTGATTTGAATAAATTTAAGCATATTCTTTTTATTTAAATAAGGGTGTACTTGCAGGAAAATAAAATAGAATGTAAATATATTGGTAGTAGTATACTATGTATTTCAAGAAGAGGTATTGTATATTGACTCCTAACTCTTCTTAATGCCTTATTAAGTGGAGGTTGTTTTTATGATAAAGTATTTTTCCAAAAAAACATTAATCGTTATAGGATTTAGGGGGTAAAATATACTTATGAAATGGTCATATAGGGAAATACAATTATTAATTTAAAATTAGTTGTTAGGCATGTTTTTTAGGTTTAATTCCTAAAATAAAAAAGCCGTTCTAATACTAGAACGGCTTAATTATTTTAGGTATAATATGTTATACCTAATTATTATTCATTACATAAGTTCAGTGGGATTAATCCTTCACCAGAGCCTACACCATATGAAGCTATCAAATTACCACTTGGGGCGTAGATTTGAAATGATATTTCTGCGTAAAAATCACCTGGGAAATACCAATCTGCGGATGTAAGACCTTCAGGAATTGTTACCGTCGTAGTTCCGGCAAATCCGTCACCGGCTGTACAATCATAGGTTGTTTCGTATGCAGAGCAAAGACCTGCTTCAAGTATTTCTCCATTAGATAAGGTAATGGTGATACCAGGTCCTCCATTCCCGTTAGAAGTCTGCCAACCGTCACCATATGAATCTTGCATTACAAGAGTATAATCGCCAGCAGGTGGGGAAGGTAAGACGCAAACAACAGTATTGTCATACCTAAACCCAGAAGCAAAGAATTGACCTGTTACGTTACCATTTACGTTGGTGCTTGTGTAAACGGATCCGTCTTCTAAAATCATTGCTAAACGCACTCTGATAATGTCACCTCCATCTACCTTTGGTAGGTTGTCCCCGATGTTTAAAGCGGAAATCGCTTCGGCACCAGTAAAAGATACCGTGTATCTAGGTTTTCCACTTTCACTCGAAATAGTAAATTCGGAAGCGGATACGGTGGTGAATAGAACATCTGAAATGCTGATGTCTTCATCATCAAGTTCCGTTTCGGTTTCGCCATCACGGTCAACAAAATTATCGACTAAGGAAATATATACCTCCATAGAAGAGAATCTGGTATTGTTCTGAAAATCATCTGCCTCGACTTCTACAAAAAACTCAGAACTTCCTGGGTCATTTTTATTGATGTTAGCAGGGCTAACCAAATCAATAGTTCTTAAAACTGCTGCTTGTTCCAATATATCTAATGGAAACGGGTTCTTATCCTCATCCTCGCAGCCGAATATCAAGACCAATAGAGGTAGAAATAAGAAAAGTTTATTTATTTTTTTCATGATTATATTTTTTTCTTAAAATTATTTTTATTCCAATGTTGGTCCACCTTCAGCCCAGAAAACACGAACTGCTTGGCTAGCTTTTTGGCTTGCGCTTGAGTTTTGATTTACCAATTCATCTGGATAAAGGAAAGAATTGATGAAATCACCAGGGCTCTCTAATAAAGTAGGTTGCATATCTGATGGGAAACCTGTTCTTCTATACGTGTTATAGGCTTCTACACCGTTTCCAAAAAGGGCTTTGAAATATTCGTTAACAACAATTTCTACCCTGTCCTCGCCAGACGCGGCATCGTAAGCTGCTAATACGAAATTCACATATCGATCAACATCATCAGCGTCAGGTACATATAGGTCTCGAACGGTTTTTTCTTCATCTACATCTTCTGTGTCCGGGTCATCAGCTACAACAATGTCTTCTAGATAATCAACACCTTCACCAACTGCTTGGACTTTGGCAATCGAGGCTCTAACTCCAGCTTCAAGATAAGCTCTTGCATCTCCGGTAACCCCTGCTGTTAATACACCTTCGGCCAACATAAAGTTGGTAAAAGAAGATAGCATTATCGGAGATAGACCGGCACCTTGTAAACCTATGTTCCTTCCTGGTATAGCTTCGCCTCTACTGTCGTCAAATAAGCCACCTATTGGGTATACGCCCCAAGTTGATCTAATACCGCCATCTGGTGGAATACCATCGTCATCTGCATGGTCACGTCCCCAATACCCATCTCCAGGATTACAGAAAACATCGCTAGAAGAGTAATGGGAAGGTCTTGGTTGTGTTATACATTCTGCTTCGTTCGGGTCTTCAGTGAAATCTAAAGATTGTCTATAGAAGTAATATCTAGTTCTAGGGTCGGTACCACCGTATTCATCTTTTATCCTAACCATATATGAATTGGACATATAATCGGCAACATCGGCAGCAACGTTAAAGTTACGTGCAAAGATTGGGTGTCTACTATCTGGGTTGGCATCTGTCGTTGAATAAGTAAATGCAAAATCGTCGGCTTCCGATAATATTAAATTTCCACCATTCACCAAACTATTGATTTTACCACCAACGCTAGAGTCTACTAAACGAGTTTGGATGTATAATTTCAATTTTAATGTATTTACGAATTTTATCCATTTAGCTTCGTCTCCACCATAAAATAAATCAGATGTTGGGCCTGTAAGCTCTTCTTTATTGAATTCTGCCAAGGCTTCATCAAGTAAAGATTCTACTGCTGAATACACAGCGGCATCATCATCTAATGCAGGGTTGGTGTTATCGGCGCCCGCTAAAGCTTCTGAATAGGGTATGTCGCCATAGTTGTCTACAAGGGTCATAACCACGTATGCCTCAATTGCCTTACCTATACCTATATGGGTATAGAGTCCTGCTTCTTCAGCAACTTCCTCCATAGCTCTAATATCAGCAAGAACTTCGGCATACGCTTCTGTCCAATTTTCGTCGAAATCACTACCTGCGTATGCATTGGTATATGTAGGGCCGAACATATGTAACATTCTTGTTACTTCCATTCCTTGTTCTGATATTCCTTGGGTATCACCATCGAAAAAGGTCGCTAATCCTATTTCTACTGAATTAAGGAATAAGTCAGCGTCTGCTTGGGAAGGTGTCAGTGCATTAGGATTGTCTAGAATTTGCAACTCCGTTGTTTCGCAGGAGTTGAAACCAAAGGATAGCATTAGTATGCCTAAGCCTTTGGATATATGTTTTTTATATTGTCTTAACATTTTCTTTAAGTTTATAAAGTTTATTATTAAAATGTTGCTTTAACACTAAGTCCATATCTTCTAGAGCTAGGTCCTGTGATATAGTCAATCCCCTGTCCGTTTCCAACTCCTGTACTTAGGGTGTTCGTGTCAAATCTTACATCTTCCGGGAAATTAAATGCTTTATACCAAATGTTGTTTCCACTTAATGTAAAACTAAGTTTGCCAAAAGGGGTTTTGTCTAAAAATTTGGCAGGTAAATCATAACTAAGACTAACTTCGTTCAATCTTAGGGTGGATCCATCATAAATTTGTAAATCGTTACCGTCACTAAATCCGATTGTATTGAATCCAAGTGTTGTTGCAGTTACTTGGATGTTATTAGGAGAACCATCTTCTAAAACTCCAGGGAGGATATAAGTAGACTCGCGGTCAATTCCTGCAACGGCTACCGTACCACGGCCCAATAAAGTAGCTGCAGTTTGGGAGAAGATATCCCCGCCATGACGATATAATACGTTTGCGGAAAGAGTAAAGTTCTTAAAAGTGAAAGTCGAAGTAATACCGGCATTCCAATCTGGGTTGGGGTCGCCAATAACTTCTAAATCATTTCCAACCAAGTATTCTCCACTTGCCGCTACGATTCTATTTCCTGCGTCATCTTTTAAAGTTGCACGGCCTAGTAGGACACCGTAAGGCTGACCTTCGATAGCGTAGTTAGCTGGACGGCCTCCAATAGAACTGGTTAGAACGATTTGTTCAGTACCTGCAGGGAGCTCTGTGATTACACTTTCATCTGCAAAGAAATTTCCTGCAAGGTTCCATCTAAAGTTTGGAGTACTTATTGGTGTAAAATCAAAATCAACTTCAATACCTTTGGTTTCCAATGAACCTGCATTGATCCTTGTTACGGTGAAACCTGTTGAAGGATCAAGATTTTGATCGGTTATCAAATCCTCAGCGGTCTTTTTATAAACACTGACATTCAATGATAATCGGTTTTGGAAAAATTGGGCATCGATACCCGCTTCCAATTCTGAAACGGTTTCTGCTTTTAGATTCGGATTACCTAATCGGTTAGATACCGCATTACTGGATAAAACACTACCTGCAGACGTAACAAAATCCCTAGATGTTAAGGCTAATGTGTTCCTTGTACCATAAGGGTCAGGGAATCCTGCCGAAGTACCGTAACCTACTCGCATTTTAAGACTGCTCAGGAAGTTTTCACTAATCATACCATCTATAAATTTAGTGGGTATAAAAGAAAGACTTGCCGCAGGATAAAAGATGCTATAATTATCACGTTCCAAAGTAGAACTCCAATCATTACGGGCCGCAAGGTTCAAGAAAAGTCCTGATTTATAGCCTAGGGTAATATCAGCATAAATACCTGTTTGGTTTTCTAATTGTTCGCGGGCAATGTCCAAACCGGTAAAACTGTTTACTGTTGAGTGGTTAACGAAGTTAAAATGTTTAAGTACACCAAAAGCCAATTGATCTGTGCTTTCAACCCCGTCCCTGAAGAAAGAATCCTGACGGGAAGAAGCTCCTAGAACTGCCTGTAAATTCAAATCTTCGCTAAAGTCTTTATTATAACTAAAGTTAACGGCATGGTTCCATATCTTATTCTTGACAGTGGTAGTTCTATAGATACCCGTTGGGTCGCCATCAACACCACCAGCATTTTGACCATAAGTTCCGAATTCCGTGTAGGTATCAAGTCCTAGTTGGTATGATACGCCAAGATTTTCAGTAAGTTGGTAATTAAAACTTAGATTTCCATAAACACGTTCCGTATTTTGAGTTGTCTTGGCATTTGCCACGGTCCATCTTGGATTTTGAATATCGTTACCGGAACGGTAATAGATACTTCGTCCATCAGCAGTTTGATATGGAAGTCCGAATAAGTCAACTCCTCTTGGTGTGTACATTACATCACCAAATACTGATGAACCGTCACCAACGGTACCACTACCTGCGGATGCAGAGATTGGAGGGGTTCTATAATCGGTATTTGCATAATTCAATGTACCGCTAACGGTAATCTTGTTAGTTAAATTAGCAGAACCACCGATTCCGATGTTATTCCGTATTACCTTGTTTCCAGGGGTAAAACCTTTGTCCTCTAAATGACCCATGTTCACATTATAAGTGGCATTTTCAGTAGCTCCCCTTAAGTTGATTGAATTAGTGGAAACTCCACCGGTTCTAAAAAATTGCTGTACGCTGTTATAGTTTTGGTATCGGTAGTTGGAGGCTGCTAAATCTTCAAACCCAACGATTAAAGATTGGTCAGCAATAGCATCAAATGGGTGTCTAACTAAAACTGTGCCATCTGTGTCAATTCCTCTAAAGTTCGCTCCATATGGAAATTCTCTAGTGTCTGCGAAATCAGGTCCCCAGTTACTGAAGAAAAAACCGAAAGCTTGATGAAAACCACCGCCATATTGTGTTTGGAATTTAGGGAGTACGGCTTCACTAATAAAATAGGAAGAACTGGCTGTTACCTCTAGTTTCTTCGCGGTTGCTTTTGAACTCCCACTCTTTGTGGTTATAAGTACAACACCATTTCTACCTCTTTCTCCGTAAAGTACTGTTGCACTTAATCCTTTAAGTACTTTAACGTTTTCAATGGAATTAGGATCTAAATCCAAAAATCTACTGGATTCTCCCGCGCTGTCAAAAAAATCGGATTGTTCGTTAGCGCCACCGTCAAAAGGAACACCATCTACAATAAAAAGAGGTTGGTTGCTTCCTGATAATGAGGTGTAACCCCGTATGATGAAATTGGTACCCGAACCAGAAACACCGTTGGTAGCGGTTATGTTTACACCTGCGGCTTTACCTTGAAGTATTCTACCGATATCGCCTTGTGCGCGTTCCTCGATTTGTTCTCCGCCAACGTCACTAACAGCATAACCTAAGGAACCGGCTTCCCTTTTAATGTTTTGAGCAACAACAACAACCTCTTCAAGTGCTTGTGCGTCATCTTCCATTTGGATGCTAATAGTGTTGCCAACACCAATAACTTTTCTTACGTCTTTTTGACCTACATAAGTAAAAAGGAGTGTTTGTCCTTCCGAAGCACTAATTGAATAGAGTCCGTCAAAATCGGACTGTGTTCCAGTTGTGGTGCCAAGTACAACAACATTGACCCCCGGAAGCGGCAGACCATCTTGGTCTGTTATCGTACCGGAAATCGTTTTTTCCTGTGCAAACGTAATGTGCACAACAAACGCCAAGAGCAGCGTTAAGATTCCTCTTAAATTTGTTTTCATTTTTATAATATTTGAATTAGTTGGCGGCTAAAATCTTAATATAAAGTTAATAATGCAAGTTTATTTTAATAATATTTTAGGTTTTTGTGTAAATAATGCAACTAATGTAATATGAATTGTTATAAAATAGGGATAGTTTAAAATAATTTGAGCAAACTGAGGAAATGGTAAAAAACATTGAAAAGCTCAGCAAAAAGTAAGATAAATTACAATAAAGTATGCATTTAATGTAGCGTGGGATTTTGAGTTAATAGTAAGGAAGACAACGTTGTTCTGAAAACGGGCCAAGGCCAATTGAAGAACGTGGTCAAAAAAAACTTCAAAATTAATTCATATGTGTTTGAATTATAATGAAATATTACTACATTTGCCAGCCCTTAAACGAAGGGTAAAATATTTATACATTATATATAGTATGCCAACAATTTCACAATTAGTACGAAAAGGAAGGGCCTCGATTACCAAGAAGAGTAAATCGGCTGCTTTGGATTCGTGTCCTCAAAGGAGGGGTGTATGTACTAGGGTATATACAACTACTCCCAAGAAGCCAAACTCTGCAATGCGTAAAGTTGCAAGGGTAAGGTTGACCAATGGAAAGGAAGTGAACGCTTACATTCCAGGTGAAGGACACAACTTGCAAGAGCACTCGATAGTATTGGTAAGAGGCGGAAGAGTAAAAGATTTGCCAGGTGTTAGATATCATATTGTCCGAGGTGCCTTGGATACTGCTGGTGTTGCTGGAAGAACCCAGCGTAGGTCTAAGTATGGAGCAAAAAGACCTAAGAAGTAATCTAAACTTTTTTAAAAGACAGTAATGAGAAAAAGACAGGCAAAGAAAAGACCGATATTACCAGATCCAAGGTTTAACGATCAATTGGTGACTCGTTTCGTCAATATGATGATGTGGGACGGTAAGAAGTCAGTGGCATTCAGTGTATTTTATGATGCGATAGATATTGTAGAATCTAAAAATACGGATGAGGAGAAAACGGCATTGGAGTTGTGGAAAGACGCGCTTTCCAATGTTATGCCTCATGTAGAGGTAAGAAGTAGGAGAGTTGGTGGGGCTACCTTCCAGATTCCTATGCAAATCAGACCGGACAGGAAAATTTCCACAGCAATGAAGTGGCTTATCAGTTTTGCGCGTAAGCGTAATGAGAAAGGTATGGCCCAAAAGTTGGCTGCTGAGATTTTGGCGGCTTCAAAAGAAGAAGGCGCTGCTGTTAAGAAAAGGGTTGATACGCACAAGATGGCCGAAGCAAACAAAGCATTCTCTCACTTTAGATTTTAATCAGAAATGGCAAGAGATTTAAAATATACAAGGAATATAGGTATTGCAGCGCATATTGATGCTGGAAAAACTACGACTACCGAACGTATTTTGTTTTATACGGGGGTTAGTCATAAGATAGGAGAGGTGCACGATGGTGCTGCCACTATGGATTGGATGGAGCAGGAGCAGGAACGTGGTATTACCATTACTTCTGCTGCGACAACATGTGAGTGGAACTTCCCAATGAAGAATGGTAAGGTTACTGATGAGACAAAACCTTATCATTTTAATATTATTGATACTCCGGGACACGTTGATTTTACTGTGGAGGTGAATCGTTCATTGCGTGTTCTTGATGGATTGGTCTTCTTGTTCAGTGCTGTTGATGGTGTTGAGCCTCAGTCTGAGACGAACTGGAGGTTGGCAGACAACTATAAGGTTCCAAGGATTGGTTTCGTTAATAAGATGGACCGTCAAGGGTCTAACTTTTTAATGGTTAGCAAGCAGGTAAAGGAAATGTTAGGTTCCAATGCTGTGCCTATTGTTTTGCCTATTGGTGAAGAAGCTGATTTTAGGGGTATCGTTGATTTGGCCAAAAACAGGGCCATTATTTGGCACGATGAGAATTTTGGTTCCACCTTTGATGTTGTGGATATTCCAGAGGAGATGAAGGAAGAGGTACATGAATACCGTGCTGCCTTGATCGAAGCCGTAGCGGAGTATGATGAAAACTTAATGGAAAAATTCTTCGAGGATGAAGATTCCATTACTGAAGAAGAAGTACATGCTGCATTAAGGGCTGCCGTTATGGATAGGGCTATTATTCCTATGATTTGCGGTTCTTCATTTAAAAATAAAGGGGTTCAGTTTTTATTGGATGCCGTTTGTAGGTATTTGCCTTCTCCTTTGGATAAGGATGATATCGTTGGTATTAATCCCGATACGGAGAAGCCAGAAACCCGTAAGCCAGATGTAAAGGAGCCATTTGCTGCTTTGGCGTTCAAAATTGCGACCGATCCTTTTGTGGGTAGGTTGGCTTTCTTTAGAACTTATTCTGGAAGATTGGATGCTGGTTCGTATATTTTGAACAATAGGTCTGGTAAAAAAGAACGAATTTCTCGTATATACCAAATGCATTCCAATAAACAAAATGCTATCGATTATATCGAAGCAGGGGATATAGGTGCGGCCGTAGGTTTTAAAGATATTAAAACCGGGGATACCATGTCGGCTGAAAAACATCCTATCGTACTTGAAAGTATGGATTTTCCTGATCCTGTAATTGGTATAGCTGTTGAGCCTAAAACCAAGGTTGATGTGGATAAATTGGGTATGGCTTTGGCTAAATTGGCTGAAGAGGATCCAACTTTCCAAGTAAAGACCGACGAATCTTCAGGTCAAACAATTATATCCGGAATGGGAGAGCTTCATTTAGATATTATCGTTGATCGTTTAAGACGTGAATTCAAAGTAGAGGTAAACCAAGGTGAACCTCAGGTAGAGTATAAAGAAGCACTTACCAAGACTGCATCACATAGGGAAACTTATAAAAAGCAATCCGGTGGTAGAGGTAAATTCGGTGATATTGTATTTGAAATGGGGCCTGCTGATGAGGATTTCGAAGGAGATGGTCTTCAGTTTGTTGATGAAATCAAAGGTGGTCGTATTCCAAAAGAATTTATACCGTCCGTAGAGAAAGGTTTTATCGCGGCAATGAAAAATGGCCCTCTTGCAGGGTATGAAATGGATACCATGAAGGTTGTGCTTAAAGACGGTTCTTTCCACCCAGTGGATTCGGATGCATTGTCTTTTGAGTTGGCTGCAAAAATGGGTTATAAAGCGGCAGGTAAAGCTGCTGGTGCCGTAATCATGGAGCCTATTATGAAGCTTGAGGTATTGACTCCTGAAGAAAACATGGGTGATATCGTTGGGGATTTAAACCGAAGAAGGGGTACTATTTCAGATATGAGTGATAGGGCCGGTTCTAAAGTTGTAAAGGGTACTGTGCCTCTTTCAGAGATGTTCGGTTATGTTACTTCTTTGAGAACACTTTCATCCGGTAGGGCAACATCTACTATGGAGTTCTCGCACTATGCGGAAACACCCTCTAATATTGCAGATGAAGTAATTAAAGCAGCTAAAGGCGTAACCGCTTAATTTTAAGAAGATGAGTCAAAAAATCAGAATAAAACTAAAGTCATACGATCATAATCTAGTAGATAAGTCTGCAGAAAAAATCGTTAAAACGGTAAAGACTACGGGTGCTGTTGTTACAGGGCCAATACCTTTGCCAACGCATAAAAAGATTTTTACCGTGTTGCGTTCGCCACACGTGAACAAAAAGTCAAGGGAACAATTCCAATTAAGCTCTTATAAGCGTTTGTTGGATATTTATAGTTCTTCATCCAAAACTATCGATGCCTTAATGAAGTTAGAGCTTCCTAGTGGTGTTGAAGTTGAGATCAAGGTATAAGGATTACAGATTCCTCTTTTTTTAAGAGGAAGGGTGTTGGGCAAACATTTCAGGTAAATTGTTAGTTTCAAGACCTAAAATTTGAAAAACGGACTCTGAATGAAGTTCAGGGTAACATGTCCCAAGCTGCGTGCGAGGGAAAAACGGAATCAAAGATAAATTCAGGGCTGAATTATTTTTGGCCCTGTTTTTTTGAAAAGAATTAATAGTAATTAATAAATAGTAATAATATGTCTGGGTTAATAGGTAAAAAAGTAGGTATGACCAGCATCTTCGACGAGAACGGGAAGAATATTCCTTGTACTGTCATTGAAGCAGGGCCATGCGTAATTACCCAAGTCAGAACCGAAGAGGTCGACGGGTATAATGCCCTTCAGCTTGGTTTCGATGACAAGGCAGAAAAACGTGCAATCAAGGCCGAACTGGGCCATTTTAAGAAAGCAGGTACTTCTCCCAAGAAAAAAGTCGCTGAATTCCAAGGTTTTGAAGGTGAATACAAACTAGGGGACACCGTAGGTGTTGATGTGTTTGTAGAAGGTGAATTTGTTGATGTTATAGGAACATCAAAAGGAAAAGGTTTTCAAGGTGTTGTTAAAAGACACGGTTTTGGAGGTGTTGGACAGGCTACGCACGGTCAACATAACAGACTAAGGGCCCCTGGTTCCATCGGTGCCGCTTCTTATCCTGCAAGAGTATTCAAGGGTATGAAAATGGCCGGTAGAATGGGTGGTGAAAAAGTGACAGTTCAGAACCTGAAAGTTTTAAAAGTAGTTCCAGAGAAAAATCTTTTAGTTGTTAAAGGTTGTGTTCCTGGTCATAAGAATGCTTATGTAACCATTAAAAGGTGGCAGTAATGAAAGTAGCAGTTTTAGATATTAAAGGAAAAGAAACAGGTAGAAAGGTAGACCTTTCCGATACTGTTTTCGCCATAGAACCGAACAATCACGCAATTTACCTTGATGTTAAGCAGTATTTGGCGCATCAAAGACAAGGTACCCACAAGGCTAAAGAACGTGGTGAGATTGCCGGTAGTACAAGGAAGATTAAAAAACAAAAAGGTACTGGTACCGCTAGGGCCGGTAGTATCAAATCTCCCATATTCAGAGGTGGTGGTCGAATATTTGGCCCAAGACCTAAGGATTATACCCAAAAATTGAATAAAAATTTAAAACGTTTAGCCAGGAAATCCGCCTTGAGTCTTAAGACAAAAGAGAATTCTGTAATGGTTGTTGAGGATTTTGATTTTGATACCCCGAAAACAAAGGATTTTGTGCAAATTTTAAAGTCTTTAGGTTTGGAAAACAAAAAATCTTTAATTGTGTTGGGTGATTCAAATAATGGTGTATATTTGTCTTCGCGTAATTTGGAGCGCTCTGAAGTTGTAACTAACACAGAATTAAGCACTTACAAAATATTGAACGCAAATAATATCGTATTGTTGGAAGGTTCTTTGGAAGGAATTGAAACGAACTTAAATAAATAGGAAGCCATGAGTGTGTTGATAAAGCCAATTATAACGGAAAAAATGACTGCGGATAGCGAGTTGCATAATCGTTATGGTTTCGTTGTGGATCCTAAGGCGAACAAAATTCAAATCAAAGATGCTGTTGAAGCAACTTATGGTGTCTCTGTCAAAAAGGTAAGAACCATGAATTATGGTCCTACCAGAAAGACGAGATATACTAAGACCGGAATTCAGCATGGAAAGACAAACGCAGTTAAGAAAGCGATTGTTGATGTTGTAGAAGGTGATATAATTGATTTTTACAGTAATCTATAAAGACAAAAAATGTCAGTTAGAAAATTAAAACCAATCACTCCAGGACAGCGTTTTAGAGTAGTAAATGGATTTGACTCCATTACTACTGATAAGCCGGAGAAGAGCTTACTCGCTCCGTTAAAAAAGTCCGGAGGTAGAAACAGTCAAGGAAAAATGACCATGCGCCATAGAGGTGGGGGTCATAAAAGAAGGTATCGAGTTGTTGATTTCAAAAGGGATAAGCAGGATGTTGCTTCTACTGTGAAATCAATTCAATATGATCCAAACAGAACGGCATTTTTAGCTTTGTTGGAATATACGGATGGGGAGAAACGATATGTTATTGCCCAAAATGGTTTGCAAGTTGGTCAAACTGTATCTTCCGGTGATAATGTGGCTCCAGAAATCGGAAACGCATTGCCGTTAAAGAATATTCCTTTGGGTACTATTATTTCTTGTATAGAGTTGCGTCCAGGGCAAGGGTCTGTAATGGCCAGAAGTGCTGGTACTTTTGCTCAGTTAATGGCTAAGGAAGGTAAGTTTGTTACCGTTAAAATGCCATCTGGGGAAACAAGATTGATATTGTCCGAGTGTATGGCCACTATAGGTGCTATCTCGAATTCCGATCATCAGTTATTGGTGTCTGGAAAAGCTGGTAGAAGTAGATGGTTGGGTAGAAGGCCAAGGACAAGGCCGGTAGCTATGAACCCTGTTGATCACCCAATGGGTGGTGGTGAAGGTAGGGCTTCAGGAGGTCACCCACGATCTAAAAACGGAATTCCTGCTAAAGGCTTTAGGACTCGTTCTAAGACTAAGAGTACGAATAGATATATATTAGAACGTAGAAAGAAATAAAAAGAAAAAGAAATGGCACGTTCATTAAAAAAAGGACCTTACGTTCATTATAGTTTGGAAAATAAAATCCAACAAAGTGTATCCTCGGGTAAGAAAAGCGTTATCAAGACTTGGTCTAGGGCTTCAATGATTACACCGGATTTCGTAGGGTTGACAATAGCAGTACACAACGGTAGACAATTTGTTCCAGTATATGTTACTGAAAACATGGTAGGTCACAAATTAGGCGAATTTTCTCCGACGAGATCTTTTAGGGGTCATGCAGGGGCAAAGAATAAAGGTAAAAAGTAAGCTATGGGAGTTCGAAAAAGACAAATGGCCGAAAGAATCAAGGCTGAAAAAAAACAAATGGCTTTCGCCAAATTGAACAACTGTCCTACATCACCTAGAAAGATGAGATTGGTAGCTGATTTAATTAGAGGGGTTGAAGTAGAGAAGGCATTGGCTATCTTGAAATTCAACTCAAAGGAAGCTTCTCGAAAATTAGAGAAATTGCTTTTATCGGCTTTGGCTAACTGGCAAGCTAAGAATGAGGATTCTAGTTTGGAAGATGCTGACCTTATCGTCAAAGAAGTAAGGGTCGATAGTGGTACTATGTTGAAAAGATTGCGACCAGCCCCACAAGGTAGAGCGCATAGAATAAGAAAACGTTCAAACCATGTGACATTGGTTTTGGGGTCTAATAATAATACAGCAAGCTAGAATGGGACAGAAAACAAATCCAATAGGAAATCGTCTTGGAATTATCAGAGGATGGGAATCTAACTGGTACGGTGGAAATGATTATGGTGATAAGCTGGCTGAAGACGACAAAATACGTAAGTACATACATGCGCGTCTTTCAAAGGCAAGTGTGTCTAGGGTAATAATTGAAAGAACCTTAAAGTTAATCACTATTACGGTTACCACTGCTAGGCCTGGTATCATTATCGGGAAAGGTGGTCAGGAAGTTGATAAACTTAAAGAGGAATTAAAGAAGATTACCAATAAAGAGGTTCAGATCAATATCTACGAGATCAAAAGACCTGAAGTAGATGCGAATTTGGTTGCTGCAAGTATTGCAAGGCAGATCGAGAGTAGAATTTCATTCAGAAGGGCTATTAAAATGTCGATTGCTGCAGCTATGAGAATGAATGCTGAAGGAATTAAAGTGCAGATTTCAGGACGTTTGAACGGTGCTGAAATGGCAAGGTCTGAGTCTTATAAAGATGGTCGTATTCCATTATCCACTTTTAGAGCAGATATAGATTATGCTTTACATGAAGCCCATACTACCTATGGAAGATTAGGTATCAAAGTTTGGATCATGAAAGGTGAGGTTTATGGTAAGAGGGAACTTTCCCCGTTGGTCGGAATGCAAAAAGGCCAAAGTGGAAAAGGTGGAAAACAGGACGGTCAAAGAAAGCAACGTCGTAGAAAGTAATTTTTTAAAGAACTAAAGAAATGTTACAACCGAAAAGAACCAAGTTTCGTAAAATGCAGAAAGGCCGGATGAAGGGTAACTCCGGAAGGGGTCATCAGCTTTCGAATGGTATGTTTGGCATTAAATCCTTGGATTCATCATTTTTGACTTCCCGTCAAATCGAAGCTGCGCGTATCGCTGCAACAAGGTATATGAAAAGGGAAGGTCAATTGTGGATAAAGATATTCCCAGATAAGCCTATTACCAAGAAGCCCTTGGAGGTACGTATGGGTAAAGGTAAAGGTGCTCCTGAATATTTCGTGGCTGTGGTTAAACCAGGAAGGGTTATGTTCGAAGTTGGTGGAGTAAGCCAAGAAATTGCGAAGGAAGCCTTGCGTTTAGCGGCTCAGAAATTACCTGTAAAAACGAAATTTGTTGTTGCAAGGGATTATACGGATCAGAATTAATCGTAAGGAATCATGAAAAATTTAGAAGTACAAAAATTATCGGTCGAAGAACTTACGGAGAAGCTAGCTGAGTATAAGAAGCAGCATGCCGATTTAAAAATGGCACATTTTGTAACTCCTTTGGAGAATCCACTTCAGATCAGGAAAGTAAGAAGAACGGTTGCAAGATTAGCTACTGAATTAACTAAAAGGGAAAACCAATAATTGGTTCTGCTTTATGGAAAAAAGAAACTTAAGAAAAGAGAGAGTAGGGGTTGTTACTAGTGACAAAATGGAAAAATCCATTGTTGTGTCCGAAGTAAAAAGAGTTAAGCACCCTATGTACGGTAAGTTCGTGTTGAAAACAAAGAAATATGTTGCCCACGACGAGAAAAACGATTGCAATATTGGTGATACCGTAAAGATTATGGAGACCCGTCCCATGAGTAAGACCAAATGTTGGAGGTTAGTAGAAATCCTAGAAAGAGCTAAATAATATGTTACAGCAAGAATCAAGACTAAAGGTAGCAGACAATACTGGAGCAAAAGAGGTTTTGACCATTAGAGTTCTGGGTGGTACAAAAAGAAGATATGCTTCAATTGGTGACAAGATCGTTGTTGCCGTGAAAGAGGCTACGCCGAATGGTGGCATCAAAAAAGGAGCAGTTTCTACCGCGGTTGTGGTAAGAACAAAAAAAGAAGTTAGAAGACCGGATGGTTCATATATTCGTTTTGATGACAATGCTTGCGTATTATTGAACCCAACCGGTGAAATGAGGGGTACACGTGTATTCGGACCTGTTGCAAGGGAATTGCGTGATAAGCAATTCATGAAAATTGTATCATTGGCCCCAGAGGTACTTTAATATTTAAGACTACGATGAAAAAGTTAAAGATAAGAACAGGAGATACCGTAAGGATCATTGCCGGAGACCATAAAGGTACCGAAGGTAAAGTTACTAAGGTGTTTATCGAAAAAAATAAGGCTATCGTTGAAGGTGCCAACATGGTTTCCAAGCATGAGAAGCCAAGTGCGAACAACCCTCAAGGTGGTATTGTGAAGAAGGAAGCTCCTATCCATATTTCCAATCTATCGTTGATCGATTCAAAATCGAACGATACTACTAGGGTAGGATTGGAAGTTCGCGATGGTAAGAAGGTTAGGTTTTCTAAAAAATCCAATGAAGTAATTTAGTTATGGCTTACGTTGCAAGATTAAAAAAAGAGTACAGTGAGCGTATCGTAGATGCGCTTAAGGAGGAATTTGGTTACAAAAATGTAATGCAAGTGCCTAAATTAGAGAAAATCGTGGTAAGTAGAGGTGTAGGTGCTGCCGTGGCCGATAAAAAGTTGATTGATCACGCTGTTGATGAATTGACTATGATTACCGGTCAGAAAGCGGTCTCCACGATGTCTAAGAAGGATGTAGCTGCATTTAAATTACGAAAAGGAATGCCTATTGGGGCTAAAGTAACCTTACGTGGTGAGAAGATGTATGAATTCTTAGATCGATTGGTTACCTCGGCTTTGCCAAGGGTAAGGGATTTTCAAGGAATACGTGCAACGGGTTTTGACGGTCGTGGAAATTATAGTTTGGGAGTTACCGAACAAATTATCTTCCCGGAAATAAATATTGACAAGATCAACAGGATAAATGGTATGGATATTACCTTTGTCACTTCTGCGCCAACCGACAAAGAAGCAAAATCATTATTAACAGAATTAGGATTACCTTTTAAAAAGAATTAGTATGGCTAAAGAATCAATGAAGGCCCGTGAAAGAAAAAGGGCGAGAACAGTTGCTAAGTACGCTGAAAAGCGTAAAGCTTTGAAAGAAGCTGGTGACTATGAAGCACTTCAAAAATTGCCAAAAAACGCTTCTCCTGTTCGTATGCACAATCGTTGTAAGCTGACCGGAAGACCTAAAGGGTATATGAGGACATTTGGTATTTCAAGGGTAACTTTCAGGGAAATGGCCAATCAAGGTCTTATACCCGGAGTTAAAAAGGCCAGCTGGTAATAAGAAATTAATAAACTGGTTTCAGGTTTAGCAATAATGCTAAAAACCGTCACCGAATTATATAAAAATGGTAACAGATACTATAGCAGATTATTTAACACGAGTAAGAAATGCCAGTTCGGCAGGCCATAGAGTGGTTGAGATTCCTGCTTCTAACGTTAAGAAAGAGATAACTAAGATATTGTTCGATCAAGGATATATCTTGAGTTATAAATTTGAAGAAGATCAAGTACAGGGTTCTATTAAAATAGCTTTGAAATATGACAAGGCCACTAAAGAACCTGTGATTAAAAGAATACAGCGCATCAGTAAGCCAGGTTTGCGTAAATATGCGAATTCCAGCGATATGCCAAGGGTACTTAATGGTTTGGGAATTGCGATCGTTTCAACTTCTCATGGAGTAATGACCAGTAAGCAGGCCAAGAAAGAGAACGTAGGTGGCGAGGTTTTATGCTATGTGTATTAATACTATATAAAGAGTAAAAAAATGTCAAGAATAGGTAATAATCCGATAGCAATTCCAGAAGGAGTAACTATAGATGTTAAAGAGAATGTTGTTACTGTAAAAGGTAAGTTGGGTGAATTGACCCAAGATTTTTCTGGTGTGGCTATAAAGATTGAAGACGGACAAGCTTGGGTTACAAGACCATCTGATTCAAAAGAGCATAAAGCTAAGCATGGTCTTTATAGATCGCTTGTTTTGAACATGGTAGAAGGTGTTTCTAAAGGTTGGACCAAAGAATTGGAATTGGTAGGGGTTGGTTATAGAGCAAGCCATCAAGGACAAAAGTTAGATTTAGCTTTAGGTTTTTCACATAACATCGTTATGGATATTGCTCCTGAAGTTAAAATTGAGACTACTTCTGAAAAAGGGAAGAACCCGATCATAAAACTTACCTCTTTTGACAAACAGTTGGTAGGGCAGGTAGCGGCCAAGATTCGTTCTTTCCGTAAGCCAGAACCTTACAAAGGTAAAGGAATCAAGTTCGTAGGTGAACTATTAAGAAGAAAAGCAGGTAAATCAGCTTAATAATTAGTGTCATGGGATTATCAAAGACTCAGAGAAAATTTAGAATTAGAAGGAGAATCAGAAAGGTCTCTTTCGGAACCGCTGAAAGGCCGAGATTAGCTGTATTTAGAAGTAATACGGGTATCTACGTCCAAGTAATCGATGATAATAAAGGAACTACTTTATGTGCTGCTTCATCTAGAGACAAGGATTTGGCATCTGCTAAAGGTAGCAAATCTGAAATAGCCAAATTGGTCGGTAAGACAATTGCTGAAAAATGTGTAAATGCCGGAATAGATAAAGTTGCTTTCGATAGAGGTGGCAATCTATATCACGGTAGGGTTAAATCACTCGCTGACGGAGCAAGGGAAGCAGGACTAAAATTTTAATAAATAGTATGTACCAGAAATACAAAAACGTAGAAACTGTTAAGCCAGGAGGTTTAGAGCTAAAAGATAGGTTGGTTGGTGTACAAAGGGTAACCAAAGTAACCAAAGGTGGTAGGGCATTCGGCTTTTCTGCTATCGTAGTGGTAGGTGATGAAGCCGGCGTGGTTGGTCATGGTTTGGGTAAATCCAAAGAGGTTGCCACGGCTATTGCCAAAGCTATCGAGGACGCTAAAAAGAACCTTATAAGAATTCCTTTGGATAAACATACACTTCCCCATGAGCAAAAAGGGAAATTTGGAGGGGCAAGAGTTTATATTCAGCCTGCATCCCATGGTACAGGAGTAATTGCAGGTGGTGCCGTAAGAGCGGTATTGGAGGCAGTTGGTGTACATGATGTGTTATCTAAGTCCCAAGGTTCTTCCAATCCACACAACGTAGTTAAAGCTACTTTCGATGCTCTTTTACAATTAAGGGGAGCCAGTACGGTAGCCAAACAAAGAGGGGTATCATTGGAAAAAGTATTTAAAGGATAAATTCGGGTAATAGGTAAATAGTTGAAACCATAAGGTTTTTAATTGGGTCATTATGACCAAAGATCTAGATACCAAATACTAAAAAGAAAATGGCAAAGATTAAAGTAAAACAGTTAAAGAGTAGTATAAAGCGTCCTCAGAACCAAAAAAGGACTTTGGAAGCTTTGGGACTACATAAGATTGGCCAGATTGTAGAACATGATGCCACGCCAAATATACTTGGCATGATAGATAAAGTTAAACACTTAGTTTCCACAGAGGAAGCTTAATATACATACCTGTGTAATGAATTTAAGTAATTTAACACCAGCTGAAGGTGCTGTCAATAGAGATGGCAAAAGGGTAGGAAGAGGTCAAGGTTCCGGTAAAGGAGGAACTGCAACCAGAGGTCACAAAGGTGCCAAGTCCAGGTCCGGTTATTCTAAGAAAATGGGTTTTGAAGGTGGTCAAATGCCTTTGCAAAGACGTGTTCCTAAGTTCGGGTTTACCAACATCAACAGAAAAGAATATAAAGGGATCAATCTTGATAAACTTCAAGAATTGGTAGACAACAAGGTCATCAAGGATGAAGTTACTTTTGATAACCTTGTAGAGAACGGTTTGGTAAGGAAAAACGATTTGGTAAAGATTTTAGGAGGAGGAGAGTTAAAGGCTTCTTTGAAAATATCAGTACATAAGTTTACAGCTACTGCAAAAGCAGCTATTGAAGCAGCTGGCGGAGAAGCAATAAATTTATAAGCAGATAATACACTACTATGAAGAAATTTTTCGAGACACTATCCAATATTTGGAAGATTGAAGAGCTAAGGAATCGAATAATGATCACCTTAGGTCTTCTTTTGGTATACCGCTTTGGTTGTCAAATAGTTCTTCCAGGTATTGATACCGCGCAATTGGCGGAATTGAGTTCAAGTACGGACAGTGGTATACTAGGTATTTTAAACGCATTTACAGGAGGGGCCTTTGCCAATGCTTCCGTTTTTGCTTTGGGTATCATGCCATATATCTCGGCTTCAATTGTGGTGCAGTTGATGGGTATCGCTATACCGTATTTGCAGAAATTGCAGAAAGAGGGTGAGAGTGGTAGAAAAACCATCAATCAGATTACAAGATGGTTGACCATAGGTATCTGTATAGTACAAGCACCTGCTTATTTGTATAGCCTTGGTGCATTGGGTGTTCCTGATAGTGCTTTCGTTCTTGGAAAAGGATTGGATTTTATAGTTCCTTCTGTGATTATATTGGTAACGGGATGTGTGTTCGCTATGTGGTTGGGTGAAAAAATTACCGATAAAGGTATTGGTAATGGTATTTCCTTATTGATCATGGTTGGTATTATAGCTAGATTGCCACAATCTTTCGTTCAGGAGTTTATTTCTAGAACGGCCAACAATAATGGAGGTTTGATGTTCATTTTAATTGAGGTTATTCTTTGGTTCTTGGTGATTTTGGCCAGTATATTATTGGTCATGGCCACAAGGCAGATACCTGTGCAATATGCAAGAAGAACGGCGTCTGGAGGGTATGAAAAGAACATTATGGGGTCTAGGCAATATATTCCTTTAAAATTGAATGCATCGGGTGTAATGCCTATAATCTTTGCTCAAGCAATCATGTTCGCACCAGGTTTGTTAGGTAGAACGTTTAATGATACTGCTGTTGGGCAATGGATGGAAGTGCAGTTTCAGGATATATTCGGTTTGGCTTATAACATTTTATTTGCACTATTGATTATAATTTTCACCTACTTCTATACGGCTATAACTGTTCCTACGAATAAAATGGCCGATGACCTAAAAAGGAGCGGAGGATTTATTCCCGGAATTAGGCCAGGAAAAGAAACTGGTGATTTTTTAGATAAGATCATGTCATTGATCACTTTACCTGGATCTGTATTCTTGGCACTTTTGGCGGTATTACCTGCCATTGTGGTTAAGCTTATGGATGTTCAATCCGGTTGGGCCATGTTTTATGGTGGAACTTCGTTATTGATTATGGTAGGTGTGGCCATTGATACCGTGCAACAGGTTAATGCGTATTTGTTGAATAGGCATTATGATGGTCTAATGAAATCCGGTAAAAACAGGAAAGTAGCATAAGTTATGGCTAAACAAGCAGCAATAGAACAAGATGGGTCTATTATAGAGGCCCTTTCCAATGCAATGTTTCGAGTGGAATTGGAAAATGGCCATGTGGTCACAGCACATATTTCAGGAAAAATGAGAATGCATTATATAAAATTGCTTCCCGGTGACAAGGTTAAATTGGAAATGAGTCCATATGACCTTACCAAAGCGAGAATTACATATAGATATTAAGAAAGTAAGATGAAAGTTAGAGCTTCAGTAAAAAAAAGAAGTGCCGATTGCAAAATAGTACGCAGGAAAGGCAGGTTGTACGTAATCAACAAAAAGAATCCTAGATTTAAACAAAGACAAGGATAATTATGGCAAGAATTGCAGGTATAGATATACCAAAACAGAAAAGAGGGGTTATAGCCCTTACCTATATTTTTGGTATTGGAAAAAGTAGAGCTAAAGAGATTTTAGAAAAGGCACAAGTTAGTGAAGATACTAAAGTGTCCGACTGGAACGATGATGAAATCGGTCGTATTCGTGAGGCGGTAGCCTTATTTACCATAGAAGGTGAATTGCGATCAGAGACCCAATTGAACATTAAGCGTTTAATGGATATTGGTTGTTATAGGGGTATTCGCCATAGAGCCGGTCTGCCATTGAGAGGGCAAAGGACCAAAAACAACTCTAGAACCCGTAAAGGAAAAAGAAAAACAGTCGCCAACAAGAAAAAGGCAACTAAATAATAAGTAGCAGATTATGGCAAAGTCAAATGCAAAAGCGGCTAAGAAACGTAAGGTTATAGTTGATGCGGTCGGGGAAGCTCACGTTACGGCATCTTTCAATAATATCATTATTTCATTGACCAATAAAAAGGGAGATGTTATTTCTTGGTCATCAGCCGGTAAACAAGGTTTTAGAGGGTCTAAAAAGAACACTCCTTATGCTGCACAGGTTGCTGCGGAGGATTGTGCGAAGGTAGCCCATGAAGCCGGTCTTAGAAAAGTAAAGGTATATGTTAAGGGACCAGGTAATGGTAGGGAATCTGCAATTCGTTCTATTCATAATGCTGGGATCGAGGTTACTGAAATCATCGATGTTACCCCAATGCCACACAATGGCTGTAGACCACCAAAAAGAAGAAGAGTTTAATAAAAAGTAATTCATAGGAAGTGTAGTTACGATTATCGAAGGATAAAGCCTTAATTCATAATCACATTTCCAAATTTAAAGAAGATGGCAAGATACACAGGACCAAAAAGTAAAATCGCCCGTAAATTCGGTGAAGCGATTTTTGGAGACGACAAGTCTTTTGAAAAGAAAAATTATCCTCCAGGACAACACGGACAAAATAGGCGTAGAGGTAAAAAATCTGAATACGCAGTTCAGTTGATGGAGAAACAAAAAGCAAAATATACCTATGGTATTTTAGAACGTCAATTTAGAAATCTGTTCTCCAGTGCGAATAGAAGTAAAGGAGTAACGGGTGAGGTTCTTTTGCAATTATGCGAATCTAGACTTGACAATGTTGTTTACAGAATGGGTATATCCACTTCTAGAAGAGGAGCAAGGCAATTGGTTTCACATAGGCATATTACTGTTAACGGTGAGTTGGTAGATATACCTTCTTATTCTCTAAAGGCAGGTGATGTTGTTGGTGTAAGGGAAAAATCAAAGTCTTTGCAAACTATTCAAGATTCTTTGGCAACGAGCAATCATGTGTATGAATGGATTACCTGGAATTCTGAAAAGAAAGAAGGAACTTTTGTTTCGATTCCGGAAAGAATTCAGATTCCTGAGAATATCAAGGAACAATTAATAGTCGAGTTATACTCAAAATAAAACAACACTGATCCAATTATGGCATTATTTAATTTTCAGAAACCCGATAAAGTAATAATGATCGATTCTTCAGATTTCGAAGGGAAATTTGAATTTCGACCATTGGAACCTGGCTACGGATTAACCATTGGGAATGCATTAAGAAGAGTATTGCTTTCATCTTTGGAAGGCCACGCGATTACTTCGGTTAGAATTGACAAAGTTGAACATGAGTTCTCGGTTATACCTGGTGTTGTAGAAGATGTTACCGAGATTATACTGAACTTAAAGCAAGTTCGTTTCAAAAAACAGATCGAGGATTCTGAAGCAGAGGTGGTTTCTATATCCGTAAGTGGTAAAGATCAAATGACTGCAGGTGATTTTCAAAAATTCATATCCGGTTATCAAGTTCTAAATCCTGATTTGGTTATCTGTAACATGGATTCCAAAGTCGCTATCAATATGGAAATAGTTATTGATAAAGGAAGGGGATATGTTCCTGCTGAGGAAAATAAAAAATCAAATGCCGCTTTAGGGACTATTGCAGTTGATTCGATTTTTACACCAATAAAAAATGTAAAATACAGTATTGAGAACTTTAGGGTAGAACAAAAAACCGATTATGAGAAATTGGTTTTTGAAATCGTTACCGATGGGTCGATCCACCCAAAAGATGCATTGACAGAAGGTGCTAAGGTTTTGATTCATCATTTCATGTTATTCTCAGATGAGCGTATTACATTAGAGGCTGATGAAATTGCCCAAACTGAAACTTATGATGAGGAATCCTTACATATGCGTCAGTTGTTGAAAACCAAATTAGTGGATATGGATCTTTCAGTCCGTGCCTTGAATTGTTTAAAAGCGGCGGAAGTCGATACTTTGGGTGATTTAGTTTCCTTCAATAAAAACGATTTGATGAAGTTCAGGAATTTCGGAAAGAAATCCTTGACTGAATTAGAGGAGTTGGTTATCAATAAGGGTCTTAGCTTCGGTATGGATCTATCAAAATATAAATTAGACAAAGATTAAATAATCATATTTTGCTCTCTTGATGTTGATTGTCGGGATTTGGTAGCAAGATGATAAAAAAGAAGTAATGAGACACGGAAAGAAAGTTAATCATTTAGGAAGAAAGGCAGCGCATAGAAAAGCGATGTTGGCTAATATGGCCTGTTCCTTGATCGAGCATAAGAGAATTAATACTACTGTAGCCAAAGCTAAGGCTTTAAAACAGTTCGTTGAGCCTTTGATTACCAAATCAAAAGCGGAAAACAACCAAACTGCAGATAAGGGCACACATAATAGACGTATCGTTTTTAAATACTTAAGAAACAAATTGGCCGTTGCTGAATTGTTCAGTGAAGTATCTGAAAAAGTTGGTGATAGACCAGGTGGTTATACTAGGATCATCAAATTAGGAAATCGTTTAGGTGATAACGCTGATATGGCAATGATCGAATTGGTGGATTTCAATGAAATTTACAATGCGGATAAGCCTAAGAAGAAAACTACAAGAAGAAGTAGAAGAGGTGGAGGTACCAAGGCTGAAGTGCCGCCGGTTCCTGTGGCTGATAACAAATCTGACGATTCAGAAGAATAGAATGTTATTAACTAATAATATTTACAAAAGGATAAACTTTACAGTTTATCCTTTTTTTATGTTTATTTGTGAAATTAAATTATCGAGATAATAGTATGAAGTATCAAACCAAGAAAAGAGCATTGTTGTTATTGGCTGATGGAACTATCTTCCATGGAAAATCCGTTGGTGGAAAAGAGGGGACATCCTTCGGCGAAGTATGTTTTAACACCGGAATGACCGGGTATCAAGAGATTTTTACCGATCCATCCTACTTTGGGCAACTTATGGTAACTACCAATGCCCATATCGGTAATTATGGTACTAATGCCGAAGAGGTAGAATCTGATTCGGTAAAGATCGCCGGATTGATCTGTAAAAATTTCAGCTATGATTATTCCCGTCCAGTCGCGGATATGGGGCTATTGCAATTTTTGGAAAACAACAATACCCTTGCCATTTCTGATGTAGATACTAGGGCTTTGGTGAGTTACATCCGTGATAATGGTGCTATGAACGCGGTAATATCAACAGAAGTTGACCAAGTAGAAAGACTTAAGGAAGAGCTTCTGGAAATGCCTAGTATGAAAGGCTTGGAACTTGCTTCAAAGGTTTCGACGAAAGAAGCTTACTTTGTTGGTGATGAAAATGCAACTTACAAAGTTTCTGCCTTGGACATAGGTATTAAAAAGAATATTCTTCGAAACCTAGCAAAGAGGGACTGTTATATTAAAGTATTTCCGTACGACACAAGTTTTAAAGAAATGAGCGAGTGGAACCCTGACGGTTATTTTATCTCAAATGGTCCTGGGGACCCAGAGCCATTAAAAAGTGCCATCAAAACGGCTAAGGATATCATAGAAAGTAATAAGCCACTTTTTGGTATATGTTTAGGGCACCAGGTAATTGCGTTGGCCAATGGGGTTTCTACTTATAAAATGCACAATGGGCATCGAGGAATAAACCATCCGGTGATGAACCTGTTAACCGGTAAAGGGGAAATTACAAGCCAGAACCATGGTTTCGCCATTGATCGGGAGGAGACCGAAAACCATCCGGAACTGGAAATTACCCATGTACATCTTAATGACCATACGGTAGCCGGTTTGCGCATGAAAAATAAAGATGTTTTTTCTGTGCAATATCACCCTGAAGCAAGTCCAGGGCCGCATGATGCGGAATATCTGTTCGATCAATTCATTGAATTGATCCAGAATTCAACTATAGAAAAAACAGAAGTTTAAAGTATTGTTATTTTCATGTAAATATAGGCTATAAAGACACCCTAAAACCTCGTTGTTTTGTATCTTTGTGCTTTCAAAAATCAATACTAAAAACAAATTAATATGAGTATTATTCTTAGTGTCCACGCAAGACAGATATTAGATTCTCGGGGCAATCCAACAGTAGAAGTTGATGTAATTACAGAAAATGGTGTTATGGGTCGTGCAGCGGTTCCTTCCGGAGCTTCTACAGGAGAGCATGAGGCGGTTGAACTTCGCGATGGTGGTAGTGCTTTTATGGGTAAAGGAGTCAGCAAAGCTGTTGAAAATGTAAATACGGTAATCGCAGAGGAAATCTTGGGAATGTCCGTTTTTGAGCAGAACCTTATAGATCAAACCATGATAGATTTGGATGGTACGCCAAACAAATCAAAACTTGGTGCTAATGCAATTTTGGGAGTTTCCTTGGCTGCTGCTAAAGCTGCTGCCAATGAATTGGGAATTTCCTTATATAGATATGTAGGTGGTGTCAGTGCCAATACCCTTCCGGTTCCTATGATGAACATCATTAACGGTGGGTCGCATTCAGATGCCCCGATCGCTTTCCAGGAATTTATGATCATGCCTGTGAAGGCAAAGACTTTTTCACATGCCATGCAAATGGGTACTGAAATATTCCACAATCTGAAAAAAGTATTGCATGATAGAAACCTAAGTACCGCTGTTGGTGATGAAGGTGGTTTTGCACCTACTTTGGATGGTACTGAGGATGCTATTGAAACTATCGGTAAAGCTGTTGAAAATGCCGGATATAAATTTGGTAGTGATGTTAAGATAGCATTGGACTGTGCTTCTGCCGAATTCTACGAAAACGGTAAATACGATTATACAAAATTCGAAGGTGATAAAGGTGCTGTTCGTACTTCGGAAGAGCAGGCTAAATATTTGGCTGAACTTTGTGAAAAGTATCCAATTATTTCAATCGAGGACGGTATGGATGAAAACGACTGGGACGGTTGGAAAGTATTGACAGATATGATCGGCGATAAAGTGCAATTGGTTGGTGACGACCTTTATGTAACTAACGTAGAACGTTTGTCAAAAGGTATTGAGAATGGTATTGCTAACTCTATCTTGATCAAAGTAAACCAAATCGGTTCTTTAACTGAGACCATTGCTGCAGTGAACATGGCTAAAGATGCTGGTTACACTTCTGTAATGTCTCACCGTTCAGGTGAAACAGAAGACAATACCATTGCTGATTTGGCAGTAGCATTGAATACCGGTCAAATTAAAACCGGTTCTGCTTCCCGTTCAGATAGGATGGCAAAATACAACCAATTGCTTCGTATTGAGGAAGAATTAGGGACTACGGCCTATTTTCCGCAAGAGAAAGCTTTTAAAGTAAATCAGTAATCTGAAAAGATTCAAAAAAGCCTTTCGAATGAAAGGCTTTTTTTTTGGCCTTATGCGTAAGTTTACCTAACTTAATAGAATATTGACTACTAATTAATGATTTCTCTATTGCATGACTAATTTTCTTTTTGTAGCCGCGGAAAACGATGGGCTATATAAGTGTAAGGCTGGTGGTATGGGCGATGTTGTTCGTGATGTACCTAGACAAATTTCAGAAAGGGGAGATAAGGCACATGTTGTTGTGCCAGCGTATAGCAGGTTGCATAAAGGTGGTACCTTCAAAACCAATCTTCATTTTGAGTTGAGGGGTACGATCTATATAGCAGAGTTATATGAGGTTGTTCCCAAGAAAGAATATCCGAATATTACCCATTATGTAATTCATCACCCCGAAATAGAGGCTGGGGATATTGCCCAGATCTATCATAATAATCCTGTAGAGCCTTTTTATTCTGATTTTGTAAAATATGTAATTTTCTGTACGGCAGTTGCCGAGGCAATAAAACAAGGGGCATTTGGTGATTTGGATATCGTACATATGCACGATTGGCACTCAAGTCTGGTTTTATTCCTTAAGACATTCCATCCTGCATATACCGATCTAAAGAAAATCAGATTTGTATATAGTATACATAATTTGGCCATACAAGGAATTCGCCCTTTTGAGAATAATTATGCATCGTTACGAAATTGGTTTCGCGATATTGATTATGATACTGAACAATTAAAGGATTATAGGTATCAGGATTGTATTAATCTTATGGCAGTGGGCATTCGTTTTGCAGATGCCGTGCATACCGTTTCACCGTCTTACAAAGAAGATGTGTTGTTGCCAAGTGCTCCACCCGAATTTATAGGAGGTGAAGGTCTTGAATTGGATTTGCAAAAGGCGGATAATGAAGGTAGGTTGTTCGGTATTCTAAATGGAAGTAATTATTCCAATATCCGGGTAGCAAAAGAAAATCAGATTTACAAAAATATAATAAAGGCCATTTTTCAATGGTTGCAAGAAGAGTCAAAGAAGTATAAAGCCGATTTTTTGGCCCATACTGGCGAGAAAGTGGTTAAGTTCTTAAGCAAACCACCCAGTTTTATCGTCTCAAGTGTCGCGAGGTTAACTGAGCAGAAATTTTATTTCTTTAAACGATCTCCTGAAGCTCTTTTCGAAATACTGAAAAAGTTGGAAGAGCAAAATGGTATTCTTATGATTTTGGGTACAGGGGCTCCGGAATATGAGGAATTACTGCGATCTATCAGTTATGAATACGAGAACTTGATTTTCATTAATGGACAATCGGAGGATGTGATTGATTCTATTTATATGGAATCTGACCTATATTTTATGCCTAGTTTGTTCGAGCCTTGTGGAATAAGCCAAATGCTGGCCATGAGGAATGGGCATCCTTGTTTGGTACATCATACAGGTGGATTGAAGGATACCGTGGAACATATGAAGACAGGGTTTAGTTTCGATGGAAACACCTATGATGAAAAAATCAGGAATATGGTAGCTTCTTTCGATTTGATATTGGATATTTACAACAATGATAAAGCGCTATGGAAAAAAATTCAAAATGACGCCAAAAAAGTGAGGTTCACCTGGAAAAAGTCGGTCGATGCCTATTATAAGTCGTTATATTTATGTGGTTCTTAGTCCATTTTTGATACATTTTTACTTAAAAACCCAATAGTAATCCTTAAGTAGATTATTAACAATTGCGGAATTGTTAAAATGAAGCGTTTTGTTTAAATTTACCGCTTAATTAAATTCATTAAAATATAAAAATGTCAGACAAAGCAATTCTTGAATACGATGGTAAGAGATATGAATTTCCAGTTATTAAAGATTCTGAGAACGAATTGGCCATCGATATCAAATCATTAAGGTCGTCCACAGGGATGATAACCATCGATCCAGGATTTAAGAATACAGGTTCTTGTGAGAGTGCAATAACTTTTTTGGATGGTGAAAAAGGAATGCTTAGATACAGGGGATACGCGATTGAAGAGTTGGCAGAAAAGGCCGATTTTCTTGAGGTTGCCTATTTGTTGATATTTGGTGAATTACCGAACAAAGAACAATTAAATACTTTTCACGAGGATATAAAAGCCGAATCCCAAGTAGATGAGGAAATGAAAAAGATTTTGGATGGTTTTCCAAAATCGGCGCATCCAATGGGGGTTTTGTCATCCTTGACAAGTGCTTTGATCGCTTTTAATCCTACATCGGTGAATATCTCATCAGAGAAGGATATGTACCATTCCATTGTTAAGATTTTAGGTAAGTTCCCCGTTTTGGTCGCTTGGACCATGCGTAAAAAGAAAGGCTTGCCGCTTGACTATGGTGATGATAATTTGGGCTATGTTGAAAATCTTCATAAAATGATGTTCAAAAAGCCGAGTAAGGAATATAAGTGCAACAAAATAATAATCGATGCCCTAGATAAATTGTTGATTCTTCATGCCGATCATGAGCAGAATTGTTCAACTTCTGCGGTTAGAATCACCGGTTCTTCCCATGCAGGATTGTTCGTTTCATTGTCTGCCGGTATTTCTGCCCTTTGGGGGCCGTTGCACGGAGGTGCGAACCAAGCTGTGATAGAAATGTTAGAGGGTATACAGAAAGATGGTGGCGATACCCATAAATATATGGCTAAGGCAAAGGATAAAAACGATGAGTTTAGATTAATGGGCTTTGGTCACCGTGTTTATAAGAATTTTGACCCAAGGGCAAGGATAATAAAAAAGGCGGCCGATGAGGTCCTTGAAGATTTAGGTATCGTGGATCCTATTTTGGATATTGCCAAGAGATTGGAGAAAGTAGCTTTGGAAGATCCTTATTTTGTGAAGCGTAATTTATATCCTAATGTTGATTTCTACTCAGGAATCATATATAGGGCCTTGGGTATTCCGAGGGAAATGTTCACCGTTATGTTCGCGATGGGTCGACTTCCAGGATGGATTGCACAGTGGAGGGAAATGAGATTGAATCATGAACCTATCGGTAGACCAAGACAAGTTTATATTGGAGAAACCTACAGACCTTTTAAACCATTGGAAGAGAGGTAGGTATCTACTTAGTACAAATATAAGCACCCTTTTCTTAATTAGAATAGGGTGTTTTTTTATGGGCAAAGAAACCGAATGGCTATATTTGGCCAAAATTTGATGATGCTAGATTTACATGTAAATAATGAAACCTCAAAGTTGAAGGTCGTTGTGTTAGGTACCGCTAAAAAGTGTGGGCCTGTGCCATTACCGGAAGAAGCATATGATCCAAAATCCTTAGAACATATTATGGCAGGAACATATCCGTTAGAAAAGGATATGGTTAGGGAAATGGAAGCATTTGCGGAAGTGTTTAAAAAATATGGAGTCAAAGTATTTCGCCCGAAAGTACTTGAGGATTGTAACCAGATTTTTTCCCGTGATATAGCTTTTGTTATTGATGATACCTTGGTAAAGGCCAATATTCTTCCGGATCGCGAAGAAGAATTTGAAGCCATTAAACATGTAATCGATAAGATCGATGAGAAAAAAATACTCTATCCACCACAAGAAGTCCATATAGAAGGGGGCGATGTAATGCCTTGGAACGATTATATCTTTATCGGAACTTATACCGGAAGTGATTATCCTGATTATATAACTGCACGTACAAACAAGGAAGGTGTGGAATATGTAAGGAAGATGTTTCCGAATAAGAAGGTCAAATCTTTTGAGTTGAGAAAGTCGATCACGAATCCAAGGGAAAATGCACTGCACTTGGATTGTTGCTTTCAACCCGTTGGGAAAAATAAAGCAATCATTCACAAGAACGGATTTTTGGTTAAGGAAGAGTACGAATGGTTGGTGGCTTATTTTGGAAAGGAAAACATTTTTGAAATCAATGCAGATGAAATGTATCAAATGTGCTGTAATGTATTTTCAATTGCGCCCGATGTTGTCGTTTCTGAAAAAAACTTCACACGATTGAACATCTGGTTAAGAGAACAAGGGTTTACGGTCGAGGAAATACCGTATGCTGAAATCTCAAAGCAAGGGGGATTACTTCGATGTAGTACCATGCCTTTGATACGTGAATAGTTGTATTCTTAACATACTAGCTCATTTTTGTGTTTTTAAATAGTCAATAGCCGAGCAAAAAGCTATTTTTGCCCAAATTCCATTTGAAATGAAACAGATTACCAATACCATATTGATGATTCGCCCGATCAATTTCAGGATGAACGAGCAAACGGCCGTGAATAATTATTTCATGGAGGAAATGGAGTTGAAAAATCAGACCATAAATAAAAATGCCCAGGATGAATTCGATACTTTCGTAAATACATTGAGGGGCAAAGGGGTACATGTCATAGTTATAGATGATACTAATGAATATGATACTCCGGATTCTATTTTTCCGAATAACTGGATATCTTTTCACGAAAGCGGCAATGTTGTTATATATCCCATGTTCGCGGAGAACAGGCGAAATGAACGTAGGGAAGATATTTTGGATGTTCTTGAGGAAAATGGATTCAAAATAAAAGATATAGTGGATTATACTTCTGCAGAAGAACAAGACGTTTTTTTGGAGGGTACCGGTAGTATCTTAATGGATAGGGTGAACCAAAAGGTGTATTGTGCCCTATCCGATAGGGCACATGAGGAATTGATCATTGAATTTTGTGAGGATTTTGACTGTTTTCCTGTAATATTTACGGCTAATCAAACCGTTGAAGGTCAGCGACTACCGATTTACCATACCAATGTGATGATGGCTTTGGGCGAAGATTTTGCCATAATCTGTTTAGATTCCATCGATGATAAGAAAGAGCGTAAAAATGTCATCGAGCATTTGAAAAAGGATGGCAAAGAGCTTATTAGGATATCCGAAGCTCAAATGCATCAATTCGCTGGTAATATGTTAGAAGTCCTTGGTAGCGATGATAAACGTTTTTTGGTGATGAGTTCTGCGGCATACAACAGTCTTGATTCAGGTCAATTAGCACAAATAGAAAAGCGTTGCGAAATCATCCATAGTCCGTTGGATACCATCGAAACCTGTGGAGGTGGTAGTGCAAGGTGTATGATGGCGGAGGTGTTCTTGCCAAAAGCCTAAGGTATTTGATAGGAGTTTGAAATTTAAGGTTATAGTATCCTGATTATAAGTTTTTTGGGTACATGATATTATTATTCTGTTTTGGTTATATTTCTAATCATTCCGCCAAAGATAAAATAATGAAAGGGAACAATGCTGTACCAGTATAGTCGGCCTTTCAATCCTCGAGGTCTGAACGTAGCGGTTTGGTGCAGTATATTGTTTTCGTCTATTCTAAATTCGAGCCATGCCTCTCCCGGTAGTTTCATTTCGGCAAAAAGCAAAAGTCTTTTGGCTTCTTTATCGGCAAGGAGGACCCTCCAGAAATCCAAAGCGTCGCCAGGGAAGATCTTGTCGGGGTGGGTTCGTCCCCTTCTAAGTCCAACACCACCATTCACCTTATCTAGGAACCCTCTGATTTTCCAGAGCCAATTGCCGTAGTACCATCCATTATCACCACCTATTTTCCAGATGTTATCCAATACGGCCTGTTCGTTAATGACTTTTCGTTTCTGTACGTCTTTTAGAACACCGAATTTTGGAACCTGTATGTATTTTTCCAGATTCCTATCAAAACGACCACTGACCATACTATCCTTCCAACTACTAACAACAAGGTTCTGTTCTATTTTTTTAAAGGCCATTGCAATGGCTTCCTTATAACTATGGGTTTCGATTCCCAGAATATCTTGTAACCTGTGGTCCTTTGCTACGACTTCCATCTTCATACTATCAACAAGATTAACAGCTAATTTATAAGATGTTGAAGTAACGAAATATAGCCAATAGGAAGATAACTTGGGGGTCATGATCGGTACGGTTACGATCCAATTCTTAAATCCCCGTGATTTGGCGTATTGATGCAGCATCTCTTTATAGGTCAGTACATCGGGCCCTCCAATATCAAAAGAGTCATTATAGGTTTTTTCATTGCCGATTACCCCCGTTAAAAATCGAATTACATCCCTAATGGCAATAGGTTGGGTTTTGGTCAACACCCATTTTGGGGTGATCATAAAAGGTAATTTCTCGCAGAGGTCACGAATGATCTCAAAAGAGGAACTTCCTGAGCCTACAATGATACCGGCTCGTAAAACGGTTAAGTTAAAATCTCCTTGGTACAGGATTTCCTCGACGTTTTTTCGTGAACTCAAATGTTTCGATAGTTTTTCATCATTTACGATACCGCTCAAATAAACCACCTGTTTTACATTGGTTTCGGCCATATATCTATTAAATGCAATGGCCGATTGGGCCTCTTTTTCATCAAAGTCAGATGTAGAGGAACTCATGGAATGTATAAGGTAGTAGGCAATATCAATGTTCTTTGGAATACTTCCGGTAGAAAATACTTTTAAGAAATCCAATTCGATAATCTGAACCCGCTCTTTGGTCTGTTCATCAATCGAAAAACGATTTTTGTCCCTGACCGCACAGATGACCTCGTGTCCTAACTCAAGTAGGTTTGGTAATAATCGCATTCCAATATAGCCATTGGCACCTGTGAGCAATATTTTCATAAGTCCTCGATTGAAGTGGGTTTGTTGTCGGTTCTGTAATCCAATATTTTCTTAAAGAACTTTTGGATCGCTTTGGTGTCGGATCGTACTTTAATGAAGTGATGGTCCCGGTAAATTGAATATACAGCCAAATTACCCTTGTAAATGCTTAATTTATAAAAAGGGATAACCAATGCATAGGATTCCAATAAGGAACGGAACCCTACTATAATTCCTTTGGGGCGCAATTCGATGTTGCAGCAATCTAAATTGTTGTCGAGAATCAACAAATTCCTGATTTCGAGACTGGTCTCGGTAATGAACAATTTTGGTGACCCAATACCGCCCATGTCCCAACGTTCCTTAAGGGTAAACGGTTTTCCAACTTCCCTATCTATCTTTTCGGTAATTTCAATACGATTGTAGGAAACATTAAGTAGCATAGTGTTTCTTTTTCATTAGCAGTACTAAAGTTAACCAATTAGTAACGATTTAGAGAATCGCTGCATTATTAAACCTTAAAAAATGTTTAGTTTTGCAGCTCATAATCCATAGTTAAATGAACATTCAAGAAGTCCTGTCAGACAAGGTCAAAGAAGCGATTAACTCAATTTTTAATGTAGAATTGCCGACTGTTGAGTTTCAACCTACCCGAAAAGATTTTGAAGGTGATGTCACTGTTGTGGTATTTCCGATGCTCCGTTTCGTTAAGGGTAATCCGGAACTGATCGGTAAACAGGTTGGGGAGTTTCTTCAAAATAACGTTGAGGCAGTATCAGGCTTTAATGTTGTCAAGGGATTTTTGAATATTGTAATTAGCGATACTTATTATCTTGGTTTTTTCAATAAGATAAAGGATAAAGGTGATTTTGGATATACTCAGGAAACCGGTAATGAGGCGGTAATGGTCGAGTACTCCTCTCCCAACACCAATAAGCCGTTGCATTTGGGTCATATTCGTAATAATTTATTGGGATATTCCGTCGCCGAGATTTTAAAGGCATCGGGTAGAAAAGTGTACAAGACACAGATCATCAACGATCGTGGTATACATATTTGTAAAAGTATGTTGGCCTGGCAACGCTTCGGTAATGGGGAAACACCTGAAAGTTCCGGATTAAAGGGAGATAAGTTAGTCGGCAATTATTATGTGGCATTCGATAAGGCTTATAAAGAAGAGATCGCGGAAATGGTTGCAAAAGGTAGCGATAAGGAAATCGCGGAGAAAGAAGCCCCCATTTTGATAGAAGCCCAAAAAATGTTGCGTAAATGGGAAGCTGGTGACGATGAGGTCGTTGATCTATGGAAACGAATGAACGGCTGGGTCTACAAAGGTTTTGAAGAAACATATAAAAACCTTGGGGTCGACTTTGATCAATTGTATTTTGAAAGTGACACCTACCTTCTAGGGAAGGATGTTGTTGCTGAAGGATTGGAAAAAGGGGTGTTTTATAAAAAAGAGGATGGCAGTGTTTGGATCGATCTTACTGATGAAGGTCTCGATGAAAAAATTGTTCTGCGCTCAGATGGGACTGCGGTGTATATGACCCAGGATATAGGTACTGCGATACAGCGTGTAAAAGATTACCCTGATATTACCGGAATGGTCTATACAGTGGGGAATGAACAGGATTATCATTTTAAGGTATTGTTTTTGATCCTGAAAAAATTAGGTTTTGCATGGGCAGAAAGATTACACCATTTAAGTTACGGAATGGTCGATTTGCCTAGTGGGAAAATGAAAAGTAGGGAAGGTACAGTAGTAGATGCCGATGATCTTATGGATGATATGTCCCAAACGGCCGCCACGATATCCGAGGAGTTGGGTAAGTTGGAAGACTATTCCGAAACTGAAAAACAGGAGTTGTACAAAATGATAGGTTTGGGGGCCTTAAAATATTACATATTAAAGGTGGATCCCAAAAAACGTATTTTGTTCGATCCCGAAGAATCGGTGGATTTTCAAGGAAATACAGGTCCGTTTATCCAATATACCTATGCGCGAATACAATCTATCTTAAGAAAGGCCAATGAAATCCAGGATGTCTGGACAACCACGGTTGATTCTTCCATGGAATTGCATATAAAGGAAAAGGAGCTTTTAAAACAAATTCAATTGTTTCCAGAGGTTATTCAATTGGCGGCTGAAAATTATAGTCCGGCATTGATTGCCAATTACACTTATGATCTGGTGAAGGAATTCAATTCATTCTACCAACAGGTTTCCATTTTGGGTGAATCTGACGTTCAAAGAAAAATACTTCGTGTACAATTGTCCAAAAAGGTGGGGGAGGTAATCCAATCCGCATTTTTACTTTTGGGGATACAGGTTCCTGAACGTATGTAAATGGTAGGGGTCATAAATGTATTGATTTCGGCGGAAGATATTGTACCGTTACTTTTCTTGGCCATGCCGTTCGGTTACTTTTTGTACATCGTTTTTTATACATTGGACCTGTTTTTTTTGAATCCATTCAAAAGGATTCCTCCGTTGACGAAACAAGAAGAACGTTTGATCGCTTCAGAATTACCTTTTTTCAATCAACTTTCCATATCTAAAAAAGAAAAGTTCAAAAAGAGGGTAGTGCGATTTAGAAAGCGTAAAAAGATTGATTTTCATGAAGATGTGGAGGAAAGGGAAAAGATAACCTTATTATTAAGTGCCACTGCTGCAATGCTAACTTTGGGAATGGCTGATTTTCTTATATTATCAATCAAAAGGGTCATTGTTTACCCTACTCAGTATTATTCCCGAATTACCAAAAAGGACCATTACGGGGAGTATAATCCGGGTTTGAAGACCATTGTTTTTTCGGCAGATCATTTATTGGAAGGGTTTCGGATTCCGAACGATAATAGGAATTTGGCCGTACATGAATTTGCCCATGCGATCAGCTTTAATGTTGCCAATAAATTTTATACGCGATCCTATGTTTTCCTTTTGGGATTGAAAAAAATCAAGTGGTTGTTCAAAAATCCTGAATTCAACCTAAAGATGGAGGAATCGGGATATTTTAGGGCATATGGTAAAACCAATGTGCATGAATTTTTCGCGGTGGCCGTAGAGAATTTCGTGGAAACGCCCGAGATATTCGAGAATCAGTTTCCTAAATTATATCGAATCATTAAACGGATGCTCAATTTTGGTTTTTATAGAATGCCCCAACTTTAATAGTTCTAAAAGGTTACCCTGAAGCTTATATTGGGGGTTAGGCCAAGAGAAACATTTTCTATGGTTTCGATTTCATCATTTTCATTAATTTGATAATACCGATTCAAAATATTCTTTCTGTTTATGAAATTCAAAACCGAGATACCGGTGGTGGCCTTGATTCTTGGTGTTAGATTAAAGTTGTAAATGGCAGAGGCATCTGCACGAAGATATTCGGGCAATCTACTACTGTTGGTTTTTTCAAAGGCTATTCTACTTGGGAAAAAATTGTTGTCCACTGGGTTTTCGGCATCAGGTCGGGTGTATGGTTTTCCTGTTCTATAATTAAGTCCTACACCAAATTTAAATTGATTATAGGTGTAATTCCCGGCAAAGGTGATGGTGTGTCTAATGTCTAAGTTATTCGGAAACTTTCTGGGATCGATATCATTGAAATGATAATCGTTCACATTGTAACCATAACTTAACCATGAACTGTAATCCTTTGTTTTTTTATTGATTAAAAATTCAAGGCCTTTTACCGTATAGCCGCCTATTTCCTCATTGAATTCCCCTTCACTTTGAAAACCTTGGGTTCTTGCGCTTATGCCATTAACATCTTTATAAAAACCTTCAAGACCTACATAAAGACTATGATGGTCGTAATTGAGACCTATGGAACCTTGTTTACTTTTGGTTATGGGTAATGGTATCAAAGGGTTATCCGGATCTGCAATATACCAACGGCGTTTCTCTATGCCTAAAAAATTTTGCTCAAGATCAACTACCTGATGGGTGGTTTGGTTTTTGTATTCCCCCTGTAGTTCTATTTTCAAATGGTCTGCGAATTCATAATTGACATTGAGTCTTGGTTCTAGCCGTAATTCACTGAAGGTATTCAGGTTTTCGTTGTAATTAAGGCGTATTCCCCCACGGGCATAGAGCTTGGTATTGGGAGATGTGTATTCCATTTCAGAAAAAAGGACATGTGTCCTCATTACCCCTTTTATTTTATTGCTGTATGGCGGTTGTGTTACATCGGAAAAATTCAAAATCCCGGTTTCTGTAAACTCATATCCATTCAGCCAATTCAACGATTCGCTTAATTTATAAAAGGTATTGGCCTTCAATCCGGTTTCTATGACTTCATTTTCTTGTGATAACAATTGGGGAGAATTTATGGTGGTGTGCTCAGAATCTAAATTATACCTAGTGTAATAAGTGTTTATTTTACTGGAGAAAACAGTATTCCATTCGCTTTCCAAACTCCCTCCGAAAGAAATATTGGTTTGGTTTAATCTACTTTGTGTTTCGCTTGGGGCGCTGAGGTCCTGTTCTGAATAATCCAGATTATTGTGAATATTGATAAAACTGATTCTAATTTTATGCGCTGGATTTATATCGAAAAGAAATTTTCCCGTAAAATCATAGAAGTAGAAATCCTCCGTTCTTTTTATTTCTTCAGTCTGTCCTGTATCTCCTATGATCTGGCTATCCTGGAATGCCCTGTCAAAAAATTGTTTGTAGGTGGGGGTGTCAAAAAAATCGGTCAATGAGCGGCGGGCCGAAAATTGAAAAGCGGCATTATCCGCTATGGGAATTTCTCCGTAAACATCACCATTGATAAGATTGAAACCTGCACCTCCATAAAAATCACCGGTAATATCATTTTTGGACTCAATATCAAGGACACCACTAACGCCACCTCCGTATTGTGAACTTGTACCATTTTTAATTAAAGTCACTTTGTCGGTGAGGTAAGGGTTAAAAGCGGAAATAAGTCCAAAAAAATGGCCGGACTGGTACATTTTAATCCCGTCCCAGAGAATAAGGTTTTGGTCGTTGGTTCCTCCCCGTATATTAATGTTCGATACGGTTTCGTCTATGCTTTCAATACCTGGTAATGCTTGTATGGTTTGCAAGACATCGGGCTCTATCAATCCGGGTAGGATACCAAAATCCTTTGAGGTCATTTGAATACTGGCATCCATTTCTTTGCTAAGCCCCGTGGTCAAAAATTGATAAACAATGACTTCATTCAATTGTTCATAATTCAAGTCTAATAGCAATGTTTTGCAAGGGTTATGGTTCATCAGTTCTTCGGCAGCTATGAACAGGGGTTTAAAGCCTATATGTTTTATCTGTAATATGGAATTCCTTGGAATGTCTTTTAAATGAAATTGCCCTTGATCATCAGTAATCAATGCAATATCGCTTCCTAAAACCTCTACAGAGGAACCGGTTACCGTATTTTCTTTGTAATTGTCCAATACCTTGGCGCAAACATCAATGGTCGTGGTTTTGGAAATAGTATAATAGCGCTCATTCAGTCGCTTTATCTTTAATTGGGTGTGGTTTTGAATATGGTCCAATACGTCTTGCAGTTCCTTCGATGAAATCGGTGGGATGTATATGTTTTTTAAATCTTCATCTACATATGAGAATTTAATATTGTATTCTTTTTCGATAGAATGGATTGCTGTAGTAAGGCGTATGGGTTCGGCATTGTTTTCCTGTGCCATTATCTTCTGGAAGAAAAAAAATGGCAGTAGGCAGATTACAATGGTTAAAAGTGGTTTATGGAGCACTTTCGGCATAGAACAACACTTTATTTCCTTCTAATTTAAACTTGAGTTGAGAAGGTACGCTAATACTTTGTAACGCCAAATCTGTATCTGTGTTGCTAAAAGTGCCGGTAAAAACTTTGTTTAGGTCTATATTTTGGGTTTCGACCTTTACATCATGTTGTCTTTGAAATTCATCCAAAACATATTTTAGGGGAATGCTTTTAAAACTACTTTCCTTATTGATCCATGAAGGCATTGGGCTATTTGGTTTTTCCGCGGAAATGATATTTCCATCAATGACCATGAAAGATGTCCCGGCGGGCAATTTGGTTTCTTTGCCATAATAAGTTACGCTTACCAAGCCTTCGAAACAAGTGACCTCGAAAATTCCCTCGCGATTTTCAACATTGAATTGTGTGCCCAGAACGGCCACCGTACCTTGCTCTGTGGATACCGTAAAACGTTTGCCTTTGGCCACTTTAAAGAATGCCTCCCCTTTTAAGGATACATTCCTTTTTTCATGCCATTTTTTAGAACTGAAAGATAGTTCCGAATCTGCATTCATTATTATTTTTGAGGAATCGGGAAGAAGTACTTCTTCACTTTGTGCAAATTGGGTGGTGAAAATTTCATCAAAAGTATTCAAGTAAAAATAAGAGCCGATCATGATAGCGGCAACTGCGGCCGCAACCTTCAAGAATCTTCTAAAAGGCTTTAAGCGAATTACTCTCGGTTCATTGAGGGTTATTCTGTTTTTGACGGACTCCAAGGCACTATCAATATTAAAATCAGGTGCTTCCAGGGAGTTTGAGGCCCCTACGATACGCTCATAGGAAGCATACTCGTCAGATTTTTTGAATGCTGCGAGCTCTTCTTCAGTGAGTTCGTTGTTGAGCCATTTTGCCAAGTAATTCTCTTGCATTATTTCTTGCTTTACTATGTTATAACAATCAAGGTTGTAAAAACCCTACTTAATACGGGGTTATATCTGTTCTTTCTTTACTAAATCCCTTCAATCTGATTCCTCAAGGATTTTAAGGCCAAGTGCATTCGTTTTTCAATAGCTTTTACACTTACCCCTTCCATTTCCGCGATTTCCGCATATTTTTTGCCGTCGATCCTATTGAGTAGAAAAGTTAAACGCTGATTTTCCGGCAGACCGTTCAATGCATTATCCAACTTTTTATTGAACTCTCCTTCTTCCATTACATATTCCGGAGTCTCATGGTCGGTGGTTTTGACCCGGTCGGCATATTTTAAACGAACTTTCTCGGCCTTTAACACGTTAAGATAAAGGTTGTTGGCTATAGTGTATACATAGGCCTTTGCTTTGGCAGGGGCAACTTTGCCGCAATTTTCCCAAAGTCTCGCAAAAGCTTCTTGTACAGCATCATAAGCCTTTTCTTCATTCCCATATTTATAATATATGTAATTGAAAACCGTTTTTGAATTGGCCTTGAAGAGTTCGCTGTATACCTCTTCATTACATACGTTGTCCTTAGTGTCGTTGTTCAAAACATTGGTTTTGTATCAAAGATATTTGAAAAAAATGAAACAGAGGGTAGGGTTTTTTTTAAGTGGGTTGTTTCAAGAGGGTACAAACAAAATACCAAATCGTTATGAAAAAGTTTTTTAGTTACGCATTTTACACAGGCCTACTGGTAATGGCGTTGAGTTTAACTTCATGTCAAGAAGAATTTGAACCGTTACCGGAAGAAGGTGTTGAAACGGAAGCGATTGCAGCAAGTTCATCAACGGCCAAACTAATAGAGGATACCTGCTCCAATGATGGGTCTTTTGATAATATCGTGGATGAGGCAAGTTGTTTCAATATCAATTTTCCGTATACGGTAAAAGTCAATGGGGTTGAGTTGACCATTAATGGCATAGAAGATCTTGGTGCTATCGAAGAGGTCTTTGATTCATTGGAAGATGATGAGGATATTCTCGATATTATATTTCCAATTACCATTACACTGGCTGATTATACCGAAATCACAATTGATGGAATCGATGATTTAAGGGAAATGGCCCAAGAATGTAAAGAAGAAGGTGAGGATGATGATATTGAATGTATCGACTTCGTTTATCCGATTACGATCTATACTTTCAACCTTAACAATGAAACCACGGGTAATGTTTCTGTAGAGAGTGATAAACAACTTAGACGGTTCTTTGCCGGCTTGGGCGAGAATGATCTGGTCAGTATGGATTTCCCCGTGACCTTAAAGCTTTATGACGAAAGTGAAATCATTGTGAATTCGAATGCAGAGTTGGCCATCGCCATTGAAAATGCAAGAGATCTTTGCGATGAAGACGACGACAACGATTATAACGATGATGATTTTACCCAAGAGGGCTTAGAGGATTATTTGATAGAATGTCCTTTATTGGTCAAAGAGGTGAAAAGGAACGATCAATCGCAAACCGAGCAATACATAGACTATGTCATGAATTTTGATGAAGATGGTTCGGTAACGGTCAAAGACTGGGAAGGAAATAACATGACAGGTGCATGGAGTACTAGGGAAACTGAATTCGGATTACTTCTTAAATTGGAGTTTGAGACGTTGGTCGATTTTAATTTGGAATGGTTCTTATATGATCAAGGAGAAGGAGTGGTTAAGCTACATGTAAGTGATGGGGATAGGATAATCCTGAAAAGTGGCTGCGACGTTATTAATGATGATCCCGATACCTTGAGGGGAGCCTTAAAAGAATGTAGTTGGATAATTAAACGTGTTTTCAATGACGATCAAGAAGTAAAAAGGTTGTTAGGTTTCGAATTCAACTTCGAGGCAGAAGGAGTTGTAACACTTAGTAATGACAATACGATATCCGAAGGAACATGGGATGTTACCACCAATGAACAAGGTAGGTTGGTTATGGCCATTACCATGGGGGATGAGCCGGGAGTAGATTTCGAGTGGCCATTGTCTTCTTTAGCTAACGAAAGGTTGAAGTTTGAAATTCCTGAGACTGATTATGAATTGGTTCTTGAAAGAAACTGTGACAACGATGAGAACGATAATGATGTAACTTGGATCAGGGGACTCTTCAATGATTCGCAATGGGAGCTGGCTTTGTTTTCCCAAAATGAAGATCCTTTGACCGAAGCCTATGGCGTTTTTACCTATGAATTCAATGTTGATGGTACTATTTCCGTACTTGATCAAGATGCAATCGCGATCAGTGTAGGTAATTGGTTTGTGTATCGAAACAGTGATGGTAAGTTGGAAATGATCATTCGTTTCGGATCGGATAGTAACTTCTATCCATTAGGTAATGATTACCTTGTGGTCGAGGTCACCGAAAACCGTTTAGAACTTAAACATGAGAATGAGTATGATGGTTACGACCGTCTTGTTTTCGAAAAGAAATAAATTTGGAACTCCCCGATGTACATTGCATCGGGGTTTCTTTTGTAGTTTGGAATGCGAACAAGGTTCAGATTTTAAAATCAGATGAACAGATTACTTTGAAGTGAATATTTAATCTGATTCTTTGAACTGTAAAATAGATCGATCTTATTTTTGCCCCACAGTTTTTGAAAGCATCCATTTTTAAATGGGTGCTTTTTTTGTCTTTAATAATCAATGGGTCAAGTAATCAACGATTAATTAAATACTGAACAATCGACCATTGTTATTAACACTCCCTTGCCTAGGGGCGCTATATTTCTTTACTTTGCAATCCTCCGCTAATAAGGAAAGCATATGTTCGACAATTTAAGCGAAAAGTTAGATAAGGCCCTGCACGTTCTTAAGGGACATGGGCAGATTACAGAAATCAATGTTGCAGAAACGACCAAGGAAGTCCGTCGGGCTTTGTTGGATGCGGATGTCAACTTTAAGATAGCCAAGGAATTTACCAATCGGGTAAAAGAGAAAGCCTTGGGGCAAGATGTATTGACCACCTTGCAACCGGGCCAGTTAATGGTCAAGATCGTTAAAGACGAGCTTACACAGCTTATGGGTGGCGAGACCGAAGGCGTTAATCTTTCGGGTGCACCATCGATTATCTTAATGTCGGGGCTACAAGGTTCGGGTAAAACCACTTTCTCCGGCAAATTGGCGAATTATCTCAAAACGAAGAAAACAAAGAAACCTTTATTGGTAGCCTGTGATGTTTATCGTCCTGCGGCAATTGACCAGTTGCATGTGGTTGGTGACCAAATCGGTGTTGAGGTATATTCCGACAGGGAAAATAATGACCCGGTAGCTATAGCTAAAGCCGGTGTTGCCCATGCCAAGGCAAATGGCCATAATGTGGTTATCATCGATACCGCCGGTCGTTTGGCCGTAGATGAGAAGATGATGACCGAGATATCGAATATCCGTGATGCCATACAACCACAGGAAACCTTGTTCGTTGTAGATTCAATGACCGGTCAGGATGCCGTAAATACGGCAAAGGCCTTTAACGACGTCCTGAATTTTGATGGGGTGATCCTTACCAAATTGGATGGTGATACCCGTGGTGGTGCTGCCATTTCTATTAAATCCGTGGTAGATAAACCTATTAAGTTCATCGGTACCGGGGAGAAGATGGAAGCCATCGATGTTTTCCATCCTTCGCGAATGGCCGATCGAATTTTGGGAATGGGTGACGTGATTTCATTGGTTGAAAGGGCCCAAGAACAGTTTGATGAGGAAGAGGCCCGAAAGATCCAAAAGAAAATCGCCAAGAACAAGTTCGGTTTTGATGACTTCCTTAACCAGATCCAACAGATCAAGAAAATGGGTAACATCAAAGATCTTATGGGTATGATTCCCGGAGCAGGAAAAGCATTGAAGGGATTGGATATCGATGATGACGCCTTTAAACATATCGAAGCGATTATTCATTCGATGACACCGGATGAGCGTTCTACACCATCAAAATTAAACGCCAGTAGAAAAAAGAGAATAGCCAAGGGTAGTGGTAGAACCATTCAAGAGGTAAACCAACTATTAAAGCAATTTGACCAAATGAGCAAAATGATGAAGATGATGCAAGGCGGTGGCGGTAAAAAAATGATGCAGATGATGGGTGGCATGAAAGGAATGCGTCCCTGATTTTAAAACCAACTAAATAGAACCAATGGAAATTCTAGACGGAAAGAAAATTTCAAATCAAATAAAGGATGAAATTGCGGCCGAGGTCGTCAAAATGAAGGAAAAGGGAGAGAAAGTTCCTCATTTGGCAGCTATCATCGTGGGTAATGATGGGGCTAGCCTTACTTATGTCGGTAGTAAAGTGCGTTCGTGCAAGCGGGTCGGCTTTGAATCTACCTTGGTGCAAATGCCAAGTACTACTTCTGAGATCGAATTGTTGAAAAAGATAAAGGAGTTGAATGAGAATACCGATATCGATGGTTTTATCGTACAATTACCATTACCTGACCAAATAGATACCCAAAAGGTAATCATGGCCATTGATCCAGATAAGGATGTAGATGGTTTTCATCCTACCAACTTTGGTAAAATGGCATTGGATATGAGCACCTTTATTCCGGCAACGCCATTCGGTATTTTGGAATTGCTCGAACGTTATGGGGTAGAGACCCAAGGTAAACATACCGTAGTTATTGGTAGAAGCCATATTGTTGGGCGCCCGATGAGTATTCTAATGGGCCGTAAGGGATTTCCAGGGAACTCCACGGTAACCCTCACCCATAGTAGAACCAAAAATATCACCCAGATTACTTCACAGGCCGATATTATTATCTCCGCCTTGGGCGTACCCAAATTCCTAAAGGCCGAAATGGTGAAAGATGATGTGGTCATCATCGATGTTGGTATTACCCGTGTTCCTGATGATAACAAAGAAAAAGGGTATTACATTACAGGGGATGTCGATTTTGAGCATGTGAGTAAAAAGGCATCTTATATAACACCGGTACCCGGCGGGGTTGGTCCCATGACCATTGCCATGTTGATGAAAAACACCTTATTGGCCCGCGAAAGACATAGAAGTAGAAGGTAGAAAAACTTTTATTGCAGTTTTGGGTATATTTATAAGATGGTTTTGTAACGAAATGCCAAAAGAACCGTCATACTTCATATCTAACTCAAAAAACAATAAATGAAAAATTCAATTGTCTTTAAAGCTACATTTTTGGCAATCGTTTTTACTGGAGTTTCCTGTAAAAATGAGGTCAAGGATGAACAACCTGAAAAAGCGGTTACTTCCGGAATTCTAACACAATATATGGACACCTTGGTTAATCCAGGGGATAATTTCACGGCCTACGTGAATGGTACCTGGGTGAAAAACACCGAAATACCGGCCGATAAGTCCTCGTATGGTGTTGGTTACATTGTACATGAAGAATCTGAGGATAATGTAAAGAAGATAATTGAAGAATCGGCCTCCGGAGATTTCGATGAGGGTTCCGATGAGCAAAAAGTAGGCGATTTATATAAGTCTTTCATGAATATTGAAAAGCGCAATGAACTAGGGGTTTCACCGCTTATAGAAGATTTTGCCAAAATAGATGCGATTAAGGATTATGATGACTTGGCCACCTATTTTGCCTACGCCAACAAGGTGGGGATAAATGTTCCTTTGGGGATTTTTATTTATCAGGATTTCAAGGACCCTACCATTTACACGGTGTACACTTGGCAAGCTGGATTGGGGTTGCCAGATCGTGAGTATTATCTAAAGGGTGATGAAAGGTCAAAGGAATTACGATCCAAATATATAGCACACATTGAAAAGATGTTCGAATTGGCCAATTTACCTAATGGGGCGATTGCGGCAAAAAAAGTGATGGATTTGGAAACTGAAATTGCATCCAAACACATGGAAAAGGAAAAAACCCGTGATTTGGTTGCGCTGTATAACATGTTCCCAGTGGATACCTTGTCTAACATTATGCCCAAATTCAATTGGAAGGGTTTTTTAAGCGAGGCCGGTTTAGACAAGCAAGACAAATTGGGAGTCCTTATGTTGGATTATACGAAGGCGCTTGATGGCATTATCACATCAACAGATTTGAACACTTGGAAAACGTATTTAAAATGGAGTGTTTTGGATGCTAGTTCTATGCGATTAACTGAAGCTTTGGATAATCAAAACTGGGAATTTTTCAGTAAAGAACTTAGGGGGACAAAAGAACAAAGACCTTTATGGCGTAGAGGTGTCTCAACCGTAAATGGAACATTGGGTGAGGTTGTGGGTAAGGTTTATGTAAAAAGACATTTTCCGCCCGAAGCAAAGGAACGAATGGAAACCTTGGTCGATAATCTATTAAAGGCGTATGAGGTAAGCATCAAGGATTTGGAATGGATGAGTGAAGACACCAAAAAAGAGGCCTTGGATAAATTAAGTAAGTTTACCCCGAAAATCGGATATCCTGATACATGGAAGGCCTACGATTTGGAAATAAAGGCAGATGATCTTTACGGTAATTTGAGAAGGTCCTCACTTATGGAATATGATAGGGAATTGGCCAAATTGGGCCAGCCCATTGATAAGACCGAATGGGGAATGACCCCACAGACCGTAAATGCCTACTACAATCCGACCATGAACGAGATTGTTTTCCCAGCGGCTATTTTGCAACCTCCGTTCTTTGATTTGAATGCTGAAGATGCGGTTAACTATGGTTCTATTGGAGCCGTTATTGGGCATGAGATCGGTCACGGTTTTGATGATATGGGAAGTACTTTCGATGGGGATGGAGCCATGCGTAACTGGTGGACCGAAGCAGATAAAGAGGAGTTTAAAAAGCGGACTTCGGCATTGGTCGAACAATATAATGGTTTTGAAGTTTTGCCTGATTTGTATATTAACGGTGAGTTTACCCTTGGTGAGAACATTGGGGATCTCGGCGGATTGAGTATTGCTTTAAAAGCCTATAATATGTCGTTAGAGGATAAGGAATCTCCCATTATCGATGGTTTTACGGGAGATCAACGCGTTTTTATCGGGTATGCCCAATCCTGGAGGAACAAAGCAAGGGATGAATCACTACGGGTTCAGATAAATACCGATCCCCATTCCCCAGCAGACTTTCGGGTAAATGGCGTGGTCAGGAACATTCCTGAATTTTACACGACCTTTAATGTCAAAGAAGGCGATTCTTTATATTTGGCTCCTGAAGAAAGGGTAAAAATCTGGTAATATCCATTCCGAAAAATTAAGATCAAAACCCCAATTATAAAGATTGGGGTTTTTTTATGTAATCAATATTTTATACAAAATGGGCATTGTGCCGGCTTAAGCTCATTTACGTTATCACGGTCGTAATCGACCATGTTATTCCTGTCTATAAATTAGAAAGCATCTAGTTCATATGTTGAGGGTTTGATTGGTTGGCTGTAAATGAGTACCTTTTTGGTTAAAATCTACCAGCCCTATGAAAAACCTCTTTCCTTTATCCTTTCTTGTTCTTTTTAGCTTAATTGGATGCCAATCAAGTCCAAAAGACATGAATCGGAACAAGATTACCGTATCCTTTACTGAAACTGTAAATAACCAAAAACTCGATGGGCGTTTATTGCTTATGCTTTCCAGTAACAATGAAAAAGAACCTCGGTTTCAGATCAATGACGGACTCAATACCCAATTGATTTTCGGAATCAATGTTGATGGCATGGCGGCAGGGGAGAACATGGTTTTTGACGATAGCGTTTTTGGGTATCCTTATCCAAGTTTAGGGGAAGTGCCTCCGGGGGAGTATTATGTACAGGCCTTGCTCCATGTGTATGAGACCTTTAATCTGTCAACCGGGCATACGGTTAAATTACCGATGGATAATGGTGAAGGACAACAATGGAACAAGTCACCCGGCAATTTGTATAGTAAACCTTTTAAGGTCACGGTAACAGAAGAGGGTATCAAGGATGTTAATGTGGTCATGGATGAGGTTATTCCACCTATTGAAGAACCTGCTGACACCGAATGGATAAAGCATATAAAAGTTAAATCGGAGAAATTGTCCGAATTCTGGGGAAGGGATGTCTATTTGGGTGCCCACATATTATTGCCTAAAGGTTTTGATGAACATCCTGAAGCCAAATATCCTCTAATGGTCTTCCATGGTCATTTCCCCTCCGATTTTGGAGGTTTTAGTACCACGCCACCTGATCCGAATATGAAACCTGAATATTCCGAACGTTTTGATATGGAAGGGTACAATATAGTTCAGGCACAGGAGTCCTACGATTTTTTTAAACGCTGGAACGAACCTGACTTTCCTCGTTTTTTGATTGTTGAAATACAACATCCTACTCCTTATTACGATGATTCCTATGCCGTGAATTCGGCCAGTCAAGGTCCTTATGGCGATGCCATCACTTATGAATTGATTCCTGAGATCGAAAAACAGTTCCGTGGTATGGGGGAAGGTTGGTCCCGATTTTTATACGGAGGTTCAACAGGAGGCTGGGAAGCCTTGGCCGTGCAGGTGAAATATCCTGAAGAATATAATGGTTGTTTTGCAGCTTGTCCCGACCCGATTGATTTTAGGGCGTATTGCCTTACCAATATCTATGAAGATGATAATGCATACTATTATGACAGTGAGCATAAAAAATTGGAAGTGCCATCCCATCGTAATTATCTAGGGCAAATCCAATCGACGCTTCGCCAAGGAAATCATCTGGAGCTGGTATTGGGCGATAAATCCAGATCGGGACAACAATGGGATATTTGGGAAGCTACCTATTCACCTCAAGGGGAAAACGGATATCCTGTTCGTATATGGGATAAAATGTCTGGGGATATAGATCATAAGGTTGCTGAATATTGGAAAGAGAATTACGATCTACGACATATTCTGGAACGGGATTGGGATAAATTAGGTAATCAACTAAAAGGAAAGATCCATATTTATTGTGGGGATATGGATAATTATTACCTGAACAATGCGGTATATCTTATGGAAGACTTTTTAGAAAGTACCACGGAACCCTATTATGGGGGAGAAGTGACCTACGGTGATAAGGCGGAGCATTGTTGGAATGGTGATCCAGAACAACCCAATGCCATTAGTCGTATGCACTATAATAGCATGTACGTACCGAAAATCATGAAACGCATTGCCGAAAGTGCTCCAAAAGGGGCCGATTTGGGCAGTTGGAGGTATAAATAGAATTTGAACATATTTAGAGGGTTTTGGGTTTGTATTTTGTCTGGAATCCCATTCCCTGATTTCTACGAAATAGGGTGGGGCCTGGGCAGGGCCTATATGGTTTTATAAATTGATTTTTATGTCCTGAAGATTATGATTCCGGTAAAGAATCTGGCCATATTTCATTACCTTGTAAGTTCATATTTTTAATGGTGATAATCATGTTTGGTATTAAAAGAATTCAGCTGGTATTTTGTCTTTTCTTAGGGGGTATGGTTGTGGCTAATGCCCAAAACGGTAAGGTTTTCGATAATTTGACCGTGAAAAGTAAAATCCTGAAAAGCGAGCGTAAGTATTCGGTTTATCTGCCGCCGGACTATGAGACTTCTGAACGAAGTTATCCCGTGTTATATTTATTGCATGGTGCGGGGGATGATCAAACAGGTTGGGTGCAATTCGGTGAGATTTTGAGAATTGCGGATAACGCCATAAAGGATGGTACCGCCACTCCCATGGTTATTGTAATGCCTGATGCGAATACGGGTAAAAGAGGGTATTTTAATCAAGGTGACGATTGGCGATATGAGGATTTCTTTTTTGAGGAATTATTACCCTATGTTGAACAGGAATATCGTATAAAAGGTGAAAAAAGGTTTCGAGCCATAGCCGGACTATCAATGGGAGGGGGAGGTTCTTTCATGTACGCCATGCACCATCCCGAATTGTTTTCCTCTGCTTGTCCGTTAAGTGCATATGTTGGTCCTTTGACCTTGGAAGAACAAAAAGCTAGATATCCTGTTATTGAAGGGGAACATTCCGAGGAGGACGTTGTAGCATATTTTAGAAGGCATAACGCGTTGAATTTAATGGATAGTGTTTCGGTTGAAGATTTGAAGTCCGTTCGGTGGTACATTGATTGTGGAGACGATGATTTTTTATATGAAGGGAATAGTTTGGTTCATATCGCTATGCGAAAGAAAGAGGTTCCCCATGAATATAGGGTTCGTGAAGGAGGCCATAGTTGGACGTATTGGCGGCAATCCTTGCCTGAGGTGTTGCAATTTGTTTCCCAAGCCTTCCATCAATATTAGAGTATAGAATGAACAAGAAAAGATTATTTATACAAGTAGCTGCGGCGATTGTGCTGTACGTGGTAATTTCCTTGATATTGGAAAAGGAATATACACAACCTGTCATCATCAGGGAAATCTTGGAAGGCGTCGTTTTTGGACTTTTATATGGGGTGTTCGTTTATTTTCGGGAAAAATTTAAGAATAAAAAGGAGTAATAGGTATCGACAATTCTACCCCAACCTACATACAGTTGTGCAGAACCTATCAATTGCGTTATTTCGCGAACAACTGTGACATATCCTTGAATGCCTTGAATTCCAGTGCATTTCCGGCAGGATCTAAGAAGAACATAGTTGCTTGTTCACCTACAAGCCCCTCAAACCGTATGTAGGGTTCAATGATAAAATCCACTCCTTTAGTTTTCAGTTCCTCGGCAAAGCTTTTGAAAACCTCCCACGGTAAAACCACACCATAATGGGGTACGGGAACATTTTTCCCATCTACGGCATTGGTGTGCAGTACTTCTTCGGATTTAGGTTTGTAATGAATGACCAATTGGTGCCCGAATAGGTTGAAATCTACCCAGTGGTCGCTGCTACGACCTTCTTCACAATTTAAGACTTCCCTGTAGAAGATGCGGCATTCATCTAAATTATGGACGGGAATGGCAATATGGAAAGGAGCTATATTTTGCATGGAAAGAGGTTTTTGGTCTAAACGCTTTAAATGATTCTGGATTATTCCCCTTAAAAATACCGCTTTCCTAGGTATTTAAAAAGTCAATGATCTTTAGGTTCACATTATCCTGATGCATGGAATGTCCTAGGCCTTTGGTAATATATAAATAACTGTTCTCCCATTGGGCGTGGACCTTCTCCGAAGCGATGAAAGGTGCTATCGGGTCTTCCTTATCATGGATCACCAGACCTTTTTTAGGTAAATGACCTTTGAATTTCGAGGTTGAAAAATCTTTGATCCCAAATCCGTAAATTTCATTAAGGTATTCATTTAACCCTTCAAGTACCTTATCATTGAAACGCAATAGTCTTTGATAATGGTTCATGATATCTTCGAGATCGGAAGGGGCACCAATAGTAATGAGCTTTTCCGTAATCCTATTCGGGTATTTTTCCTCATGATATAAAGTGGTCATGCCACCCATAGAATGACCTATGACATATTTTGGCTTATATTGGTCGATTATGGCTTGGGTACATTCCGTATACAAAGGAACGTTCAATATTTTGCCTGTTGAATATCCTTGGGCGGGAGCGTCAAATGCGATGATGTTATAGTCTTCTTTCTTTAAATACGAAATAAGGTTTCTCCAGCGAAAGACATTGCTTTCCCATCCGTGGATTAAAAGTACGGTCTCTTTATTTCCTTTCCATTGATAGGTCTGCAGTTCAAGGCCGTTTGTTTTGATCCTATTGCTTTTGGCTTCATCCAAAAATTCCCGTTGCAGATCGAGAACCTTCCCTTTTCTAGGGGTACAGAATAGCATAAAGGCTTTTTCGGCTGCCTTTTTTTTTGCAATGTGGGACCAAAGATTAAAATAAGCACCATAAAATATGGGGATGTACTTATTAAGGATTTTGCTCATATGTTAAACAGTAAGGAATTGTGGGCATTTGTTACGGATAGGTTAGGTCAGTAGCCTATTCCCATGCGATCATCAAATATTTGATTTTTGCATTGTCCGGAACTTGAACGGCTTCGATATTTGGGCTGGAAACATATCTAAGGCTCTCGGGCAATTGGCTTTTGTCTATGGTAAAATAAACATCACTATCCTTTACGAAAATGATGATGTTGTTTATTGAGGTAACGATTTTTTGAATCGTATATTTTTCTTTGATATCCTTGAAGGTGCTGTTCAGGCCTATGCCTTTCTCGGTTTCAAATCGGGGGTCGTTTACCCTTACATTCTGTATTTTGGGTATGCTATCTAAACTAGGGGTCAGGGTCAATAAATGATTGCCTCCCTTTTCATATACTTTTATACTTCTTGCTCCTAGTCCTGAAGCCAGTTTCATGGTGTCCTTTACGATGGAATCTTGATAGAAAATCAGGTCCAGATCCCGAACCAAACTTATCTTTTCAAGTTTACCCACACTATTGTTGGTGATAAGGAAACTCGTATCCTTTTCTTTTTGGCATTGTACCATTACCGCAAGGATACAGATGCCCATAACTAAAGTTATCTTTTTCATTTCTATTAACGCATTACCTTTTTTAACACTCCTAATACGCCACGAATAAACGTGGCACTGGTCAAGACTTTGATAACGGGATTCTGCCTCGTACTCCTTCGTGTTGTAGTTCTTCTGCTTGTTGGCTTTTCTTTTTCTTTTTCGGCCTCTTTCTCGGCTTTTTCTATTTTTTCATTCAAGATTTCGTAGGCACTTTCCCTATCGATTTCTTCATTGTATTTAGGTACTAAACCGGAACTTTTGATGACAGCGTTCAATTCCTTTTCCGTTAGAACATCCATACGGCTCATTGGTGCGCGCAATAACGTGGCTGCCAATGGGGTCGGTCGTCCTTTTTCATCCAAGGCCGATATCAGCGCCTCCCCGATTCCTAGTGAAGTCAAGACCTCTTTTGTGTCATAGAATTCGGATATAGGATAGTTTTCCGCTGTTAATTTAATCGCCTTTCGGTCCCTCGCGGTAAAGGCACGTAAAGCGTGCTGAACTTTTAGTCCCAACTGTGCAAGTACCTCATTCGGTACATCGGTAGGGTTTTGGGTAACGAAATAGAGGCCGATACCTTTAGAACGAATCAATTTTACGATACTTTCAATCTGATCTAGTAAAGCTTTTGAAGCTTCCTTGAAAATCAAATGTGCCTCATCTATGAAGAGGATAAGTTCTGGTCTATCACTATCTCCCTGCTCAGGAAAGGTTGCGTATATCTCGGCCAAAAGGCTCAGCATGAATGTAGAGAACAATTTGGGGCGATCTTGTATATCGGTCAAACGTAGAATATTAATATATCCCCTGCCATTTTCATCGATTCGGGTCAAATCATCTACTTCGAAGGATTTTTCACCAAAGAACAGGTCGGCACCTTGTTGTTCCAATTCTATGATTTTACGTAAAATAGTACCTGTAGAACTTGTTGAAATTCGACCATAATCCTTGGTGAATTCTTTTTTGCCCGTTCCTGTAGCGTATTGAAGTACTTTTTTGAAATCCTTTAAATCCAGTAGCGGTAATTTGTTGTCATCGCAGTATTTGAATACCACGGCAACGATACCTTCTTGGGTTTCGGTCAAATCCAAAATCCTGGAAAGGAGTGTAGGGCCGAATTCAGAAACCGTGGCACGTAATTTTACACCGTCCTGTTCTGAAAGTGAAAGTATTTCCACAGGAAAACTATTGGCTTCAAAAGGGATGCCGATTTTAGCATGCCGTTCATCTATTTTTGGGTGTCCGGGGCTCGGCTGGGCGAGTCCGCTAAGGTCACCTTTTAGATCCATCAGCAAAACAGGAATTCCCTTATCCGATAAATTCTCGGCGAGTACCTGGAGCGTTTTGGTTTTTCCCGTTCCTGTTGCCCCTGCGATCAAACCATGGCGGTTCAAGGTTTTTAGGGGTATTTTAACCAAGGCATTTGTAACGGCTTCACCATTAAGCATCGCCGCTCCCATGGTAATTGAATCTCCTTTTGTGGCATATCCTTTTTCGATATGCGCAAAGAATTCGTCTTTGGTACTCATAAGGTCTAATTTTCGATAAAAATAGGGCATTTTTAGGCAACAATAAAACGATTGGTAAGTACTATCTTTGCCAAATGATTAAAGATGATGTTTTAGAATTGGTAAACAAGGGATTGATGCTTCCGTTAATGGAGGAATTTTATACCATTCAAGGTGAAGGTTTCCATAAAGGGACCGCTGCTTATTTTATTCGTGTAGGTGGTTGTGATGTGGGCTGTCATTGGTGTGATGTGAAAGAAAGTTGGAATGCCGAGACACATCCTCCAACAGCTATTGAAAGTATTGTGGAAAAAGCGGTGACGTATTCCGATACGATTGTCGTAACGGGAGGTGAACCTTTGACATGGGATATGGGGCCTTTGACCAAGGCATTGAAGGCGAAAAATGTACAGACCCATATTGAGACTTCCGGAGCCTACCCGCTTAGTGGTGAATGGGATTGGATCTGTCTTTCCCCGAAAAAAAACAAATTACCGACAGGTGTAATCTATGATAAGGCACATGAATTAAAGGTGATCGTTTACAATAAGCACGATTTTATTTTTGCAGAGGAGCAGGCGGCGAAGGTGAATAAGGATTGTATTCTGTACTTGCAACCTGAATGGAGCGTACGTGATAAAGTGATGCCCATGATCGTTGATTTTGTTATGAAAAACCCGAAATGGAAGGTGTCCTTACAAACGCACAAGTATCTGAATATTCCGTAGACCGGAGTCAGTAGTCAGTAAGCAGTGAAAAGTAAGCACCGGTAAGTGGTACTGTTAAATTTATCTACCACCATTGGCCTGCAGGTCTAAAACGCATTCATCGCCTAGTTCGGGAATGGAAACAAGACCTTTGGCGGCCCTATTCTGTAAAAATTTCCCCATACTGGTGCCAAATTGCAATTCAGCACGCATAAGGCATCCTTCTTCGGTACAATGGTTGTCCCCAATTTCATTACCGTCATCATCTGTCGTAGTCCCTTCATGGTCGTTTACGGGTGTGGAGCCTATATTGACAAGACCCATCAAATGGCCGAACTCGTGGTTTAAGGTTGCGGTTTCTACATCGTCGATATCAACGGCAAAGCTTTTGTTGGCCAAGGTTCTAATGGTTTCTTCATAAATGACCATAGAGGTATTCCAATATACAGCACCTAAGGTAACCAGGTCTTCGTCCTCTATATCGTCTTCTGAAGGGGCATCGGTAAAATATATATAAATGCCAAGGGTGCTTCCATCATTGTAGATAGTTCTATTTTCTTTTTCCAGATCGTCAATTTCCTCCAACGTCAACTTTTCTTCGTTTGGGGAATCCAGTTCGGTATATATCAATTCAATATCCTCTTTGAAGGAATATTTTTTAAGGAATGCAATAAAATCCGTCATCGCATTTGTTGTGGGTTTATAACCGGTTACATATGCGATTTCTATTTTAAGCTTGTCGAATGTATTATTCGATAGGATATCATTGGCAGAAGCGCCAGAAGTTTTATAATTGGCCGAATAATCTATTTTATTTTGATCAACGGAATCGTTCGAATCTTTTGAGCAACTGTTTATCAGCCCAAAAAATATAAACAGTAATGCCCAAAGTCGATTTTTCATAGCTTGTTTTTATAAAATAACGTATTAAGAATTGAATTGGTATTATAAATGTGTTAAACGGGCCAAATAATCGAAATGCTCACCCTCACATATGAGTTCACATTTCAGTTTGGCATCTGAGGCTGCATTATTCAAGGTGTTAAAATCCAAGTATAACCAAGGGAATAATGAACTTGTGGCTCCTTTATACTGCATGGTGAAATCCACTTCCCCGTAATAGGTTTCTATTTCGGGTTTCCAATCCCCATCGGACTCATCTTCATCCTCAAACATATAAATGATATCCGAAGAATCCAACAATATCTGTCCATTTGGTCGCATCAGTGATTTAAAATGTTCCAAATAGGTTTTTAATAACTCCAACTTTCCTGCAATGCCAATGCCGTTCATAAGTAGGAGCAAGGTATCGTATTTTTGCCCCCTATGGTCTAATATAGAAGTGCAAACGGTATTTTTCACCCCTCTTGAACCACAACATTCAATAGCACCTGCCGAATGGTCAAGAGCCGTGACCTGAATACCTTTTTCTTGCAGGTAAAGACTATGGCTACCGGCCCCACACCCAATGTCCAGAACAGAACCTTTACATAGATCAAGAGCCTTTTGTTCAATTTTCGGCATTTGGTCATAGGTCCTGAACAGATATGGCACGGGAATTGTATCCTGTTCATCCAAAGATGAATAGGTAGCGATATCCTCGGTGTAATTGCCGTTGAGATAATCCATTAGAGCCAAGCCGAAAACATCGGTGTTCATATAATTCGTAATTTGCAAACAAAATTGGGGCTTTTAGTCCGTTATAAAAAACCGAATATGCAGCAATTTAAAATATTATTTTTTTGTTTTCTTTTTGTCCCTACGGTCTTCATGGCCCAGGACTCCGATTTCTCAAATGATGTAAAGGATTATTTGGAATCCAATGGTAGTATGCAGCAATATGAATATGCCTATGACCAATTGATGATCATGATGGAAGGGCGCTACCCAAAGAACGAAGGTAATAAACAGGGGTGGGCGTATTTGGAAGAGAATAAGACGAAGGCATTGGCAGATATAAAGAACTTAATGGTTCCTATTTACCAAGCTAATTTTACCCAAGGGGAAATAAAACAAATGGCAGCTTTTTACAAATCGGAAGCCGGGGTTTTATTGATTACGGATCGCGCAAAAATGACCGAGGCCCACAAAGAGGAATTAAATACTTTTTATAACTCGGCTGTTGGTCAAAAGATAATAAGCAAACAAGAAGTGCTAACGACCGAAATTTCAAAGGTATCCGAGGGATGGAGCCGTGATTTGTACGAAACTTCGATGAGTCTTTTGAAGAATGGATGAGGTTATAAAGCAACTTCCTAAGAAAGCTGCTGAAAAGCATAAGGAAAACAAGAAATTCTTCACCAAATTAAAGAAGAGACCACCAAAGAATCTTGACTATGTGATGCAAGAATTGCACGAGGCCGAATTTCAGCGAACTGATTGTTTGGACTGTGCCAATTGTTGTAAGACCACAGGACCTCTTTTTACCAATAATGATATTGAGCGCATTGCAAAGTTTTTTAGAATGAAGCCCCAAAAATTCATTGGCCAATTTTTACGGGTCGATGAGGACAGTGACTATGTTTTACAGGAAGTGCCCTGTACTTTTTTGGGAGCGGATAACCTTTGTTCAATATATGATGTTCGACCCAAGGCATGTCGGGAATTTCCGCATACCGATCGCAAAAAATTTCAGCAGATCAGTAATCTTACCATGAAGAACGTTGCCATTTGCCCTGCCGCGTTCAATATTGTGGAAGAAATGAAGAGAAAGTTGACTTAAACCTATTCAATGGTTGAATTCGTCACTTCTATTGGCGTATCACTGTGCATGGAAATACTTGGGTAAACAGGATACCATGAACCTCCTATATTGTTGCTGATTACCGAGTTGTCTATTCTAATATTACCGGAATGGTCATTGCTGACAAAAAATATGGATGAACCATAGGCAATTACCTCGTTCTGTTCTATCAATGATCCTAAAACGGTTAAGGTCATGGTATTTCCATCATTATAAATGGCGCCACCACTACCACCTCCCGGTGTTCCTGATTGGGCCGGATTTCCACCATTTCCTATAGCTTTATTATAGGAGAACAAACTATTGATAATGGTCCATGAGACACCGATACTGCTTAACGCCCCACCGTTGGAGCCTGTGTTCCCATAACCTTGCATACCGCCAAAAGTGCTGTTTACGATATACACGGGTAAATTGTTATACTGGCTAAATACTCGAATGGCACCACCACCAACATCCGGTCCGGTACTTGCACAAACATTATTGAAAAATCGACAATTTACGGCTTTGAACCTTCCCCCTCGTACCCAAATAGCCCCACCGCCAGCATATTCGGTTTCATGGATCGAATTGCCATCTGCAAAGGTGATATTTTGAACCGTTAGCCTAGGGTGGTCTTGATCCTGGCAATGATCGGTTGTCCATACTTGATCGGGGTCGCAGGTGTTCATGTACAAAATTCGATTAGTTCCATTTCCACTTAAGGTAACCAAACCCCCTCCATCTATAATTACATCCCTGTTGGCATCGTTGAATACCTTGGCGGTCTTGTCCATAATAATGGTGATTGGGTCCGGACCGCAATCAAAAGTTATTTTACCGCCTTTGGCGACAGCATCAACAACAGCATCACACGTACAGCTTTCTGGAGTGCCATCACCGACTATCGAGTCGGGATTCGTTACATCTTCAGTCCCAGCTTCTGCGGGGATTGGGGAGTCTCCATCTGGATTTCCGGCGGCAGGACCGTTTTCTGGATTTTCCAACGGATTTAGAACTTCTATGCTCGGTTCTAAATTTTCGTCATTGGAGCAATTGGTCAAAGTGAACGTTACTGTACAGAAAACCATTAGCTTAATAAGCTTACTGATTTGGGAATTAAGTGCTTGCATTTTTTCACGACGTTAGTATTAAAGATAACGTGTGGGATTTTAGATAATTGTTTAAAATTATGGTTTGTGTATCCTTGGATTTTAAAAGTTGTCGGGTGAAAATAAATCCTTGAAAGGCTTATTCGTATAAGAGATGTTTTTTCCTAATAGCCTTGAATTTTTCTAAATCTTCTTGCCAAGAGGCCTTTATTTGTGCTTCTGATTGTCCGGCTTGTATTTGTTCCTGTAATTTGGTAGTTCCGGCATGTTTTGTAAATCCGTCCGTAATGAAGAATTTGGATTTATCCGTTGAGTTTTCATAAGCATCGATGATCCACTTCATTGATACCTCGTTCATTCTAGGAGTTTCTGAAAGATCCATTCCATAGCAGATCTTTCCATTTTCCTTAGGGCTTTTTGAGCCGAAGTTAGGTGTTGGTCGGTATTTGAAATCGTATTGTGTGCTATCCAGGAATGAGGCTCCATATCGTTGAAATTGAAATTCGGAACCCCGACCGGCATTGATGTTGGTGCCTTCGAACAAACCTAAACTCGGATAAAGGTTAATGGCGGTATCGTTAGGTAGGTTGGGGGAAGGCCGAATAGGAAGGCTATATTGCGAATCGTGGGAGTAATTTTTCAAGGGGATAACAGTTAGGTTAGCCTTGACCTTGTCTGTAAGCCATCCTTCTTCATTGATCATTTGGGCATATTCCCCTATGGTCATACCATAGACTAAAGGAATGGTGGTCATACCCAAAAAACCCGTATGTGCTGTTTCCATGGTTGGCCCATCTACATAATGTCCGTTTGGATTGGGGCGATCTAGAACCACAATGGGGATATCATTTTCGGCACATGCTTCCATTACCAATTGAAGTGTGGCGATATAGGTATAAAAACGAACTCCCACGTCTTGTATATCGAATAAGATAATATCTATATCCTGTAAAAGTTCTTTGGAGGGTTTACGGTTTTTTCCATAGAGTGAAATCAAGGGTAACCCTGTTTTGGTGTCTAGGCCATCCTTTACTTTTTCACCGGCATCTGCCTGTCCGCGAAATCCGTGTTCTGGTGCAAATACCTTTTTAATATCGATATCACGGCTCAAGAGGGAATCTACAAGATGTGTGTGTCCATCTTCTTTGAAGATAACACTTGTGATGTTCGCTACCACGCCGACTTTTTTCCCTTTCTGAAGTCCTATGTAATCTTCGGTACTGTTTGCTGCGACCACAATCGGTTTTATTTCAACCTCTTGGTTGCTCCCAATATTTGCGTCAATTCTATTTTTAGGCTGTTTTTCGGTGTTTCCACAGCCTGACATAATTAAAACCCATAAGAAAACTGTATTTTTGAAACTGGATAAAAATGCCATAATTTGAATTTAGAATATTTTATAGCCAAACGACTCATTAGGGGTAAGGAGCATAAAATTAGCATATCTGCGCCAATAATAAAAATAGCGATTGCCGCTATTTCCATTAGTGTTTTTATGATGCTGATCGCTATAGCCACCGGGGTCGGACTTAAGCACAAGATTCGTGAAAAAGTTGCTGCCTTCAATGGCCATATCCAGATATATAATTATGACAACAACAATTCGGATGTTTCGTTGGTGCCCGTTTCAAAGGAGCAGGATTTTTATCCTAATTTCACAATTGTCGATGGTATTGTGCATGTTCAAGCGGTAGCTACCAAAGGGGGTATAATAAGAACTGAAGAGACTTTCGAGGGGTTTATAGCCAAAGGGGTAGGGTCCGATTTTAATTGGGATATTTTCAAAGAATACTTGGTAGATGGAGTATTGCCAGATTACTCTGGGGATTTGAATACCGAGGTGTTACTGTCCAAATTAATGGCCAATAGGTTGCATTTGAAGGTCGGGGATTCTTTCTCGGCATTCTTTCCTAAAGAGGAAGATCCTTTGAAACCGAACCAAAGGCGGTTCAAAGTGGTTGCTATTTACGATAGTGGTTTTGAAGAGATCGATGGTATGTACGTTTTTGTTGATATTCGCCATATTCAACGCATGAACAAATGGGATGAGAACCAAGTAGGTAATTTTGAAGTTTTTCTCAATGGTTTTGATGATTTGGAACAAAAAAACAGGGAAATCTATGGTAAGATCTTATCAAATTTAGATACCCAAACGATTACGAATAAGTATTATAAGATTTTCGAATGGATCGGGTTGTTCGATTTTAATATAGCCCTGATCATAGGTATCATGATTATCGTTGGTGGTATTAATATGATTACAGCTCTTTTGGTGTTGATCCTAGAACGGACCCAGATGATCGGAATTTTAAAAGCTTTGGGAACGGGAAACTGGAGTATTCGGAAAATATTCCTTTACAATGCCGCTTATTTGATCGCCGTCGGACTTTTTTGGGGCAATCTCCTGGGGTTGGGTTTTATATGGTTACAGGGGAAATACCGATTTCTGAAATTCCCTAATCCTCAAGAATATTATATGGAATATATTCCGGTTCATATTGATGTAGTCACTGTTGTACTCCTTAACCTGGGTGTATTGATCCTATGTTTGTTGATGCTGTTGGTACCCTCTTATATCATTACAAGGATAAGTCCGGTCAAGGCCATAAAATTTGAATAGAAAAACCGATCATAGAGATACACTTAATTTCAAAAACCATGAATAAAAGATTACTCATTGCAGTCCTTTCAATATCATTATTTTGTTTTCAAACTTCGGCTCAAAAGCTTTCCAAGACAGAAAAGAAATTGATAAAAACCGTCGAAAAGAACAATTCGGAAGCGATTTCTTTTTTGGAAAAAACAGTGAACATTAATAGTGGGACACTGAATTTAGAAGGAGTCAAAGAAGTGGGGCAAGTATTTAATGATGCCTTCGAAGCCATTGATTTTGAAACAACTTGGTTTGGTATGCCTGCGGAAATGAACCGTGCCGGACATTTATTCGCGGAAACAAAAGGAACAAAAGGTAAAAGATTATTATTGATCGGGCATTTAGATACGGTCTTTGAAGAAGATAGTCCGTTCCAAACCTTTGAGATGGTCAATGACAGTATTGCCCATGCGCCAGGCGGAAATGACATGAAAGGTGGTAACGTTATCATTCTTTATGCTTTACGCGCCTTAAAGGAAAATGGTTTGTTGGGTGATGCCCAGATTATCGTTGCCTTTACCGGTGACGAAGAGAGTAGTGGAAAGCCTTTGGAAATAAGTAGAAAAGATTTGGTAGATGCAGCTAAACGTAGCGACATAGCTTTGGGTTTTGAAACTTCCACGGGCTTTAATTATGCAACCGTTGCCCGTAGGGGATCATCAGGTTGGGAAGTTGAGGTGAAAGGGAAACGCTCGCATTCTTCCGGTATTTTCAGTGAAGAGGTCGGTGCGGGTGCGATATTTGAAATGTCGAGGATTCTAAACCGATTTTATAATGAAGTTCGAGGTGAAGAATATTTAACTTTTAACCCTGGTGTTTTATTGGGAGGTACGTTTTTGGACTATGATGTTAAAACGGGAAAAGGGAATGCCTTCGGAAAAAGTAATGTAGTTGCACAAACTGCCGTGGTAAAAGGAGGTCTGCGTTTTATTTCGGAAGAGCAAAAGGAAAATGCGCGAGAGAAAATGCGAGAGATCGTGGCCGATAATCTTCCCCATACAACGGCTGAGATAAAATTCGAGGATAGTTACCCTGCTATGGGACCTACGGAAGGGAACAAGGCTTTGTTAAAGCAATTGAACCAAGTGAGTTTGGATCTAAAACAAGGGGAGGTCATTGCCTATGATCCGGGGAAACGTGGTGCTGCCGATACCTCGTTCGTAGCAGCCTATGTAGATTGTTTAGATGGTTTGGGAACCATGGGCACTGGGGCGCATACTCCTGAGGAGACGGTAAATTTGAATACAATAGAGGCGCTGACCAAACGAACAGCGGTACTTATTTATAGACTTATTAATGAATAGAGGATGGTGAACTTAAAATTTGATTTACAAACAGTAAAAATAGATGCTGGCGAACTGGTAAGTTACAATGTAGGGGGCTATGAGTTCATTCATCAAAAAGGGAGTCCGGGTTGGCGAAATTCGGATACCGAAATGTTTCCGATCATTGGCCCAACGGCCGATGCGGGTTTTTCTGTAGAAACACCAAAAGGTAATGCGGTTCAAGATCAGCACGGATTGCTTCGTGAGTTGGATTATATAGTTGTTGAAAAAACGGAAGATTCGGTGGAATTGGTGAAGGAATATAAAGCCAATACCAAGGTTAAGAATTCTAAATATCCGGATAAGTCCACCGCAGCTGAATTGTTCTGGCCTTATGATTTTAGCTTTAAAAAGTCCTTCCGGCTAAAAAAAGATGGCCTGTATATTTCCTTTACGATTGAAGGGGAGCAAGGTATGCCTTTTATGTTGGGCTACCATCCTGCTTTTAAGTTGCTTGGTGAAAATGTGGGTATAAAAGCAAATGGGAAGGTTATTGGTATTCCGGAAATTATCGAGGTCGGGAGTAGGGCCATGCAGATTCCGAATTGTGAATCCATCCTGTTGAGCGATGAACAAAGTTTGGTGATTTCGACAGAGGGTTTTGGTCATTTCATGCTCTGGACAGAAGTTGATAATATGGTTTGTATAGAACCCATAACCTTCTACCCGTATGACGTGGAACAAAAAGAACTTCATAAGGGCTTTTTCCACTTGAATGCGGATAATGGTAACTTCAAGGTGAATTTGCAACCTAAAAAATAAAACAAGATTCGTGAAAAATTATTTGGGACTTTTTATCTTAACGGTGTTTGTAAACCTTAATGCACAGGAAACTATGGAGAATGATGTGCCATATGCTACGATTCCCGAAGCACCTGAAGATTATTCAGCGGGAGCGGTCGTGTCCCGGATGATCGATGGTTTGGGGTTTAGATATTATTGGGCTACTGAAGGACTCACCGAAGGGAATTTGGAATATAGGCCCAGTGAAAACGGGAGGAGCATTGCCGAGACCATGGAGCATGTTCATGGATTATCGTTGATTATCCTGAATTCGGCCAAAAAAGAACCCAATGACCTTACCATTGAACGGGTAAAACCGCAAATAAAGGAATTAAGATCAATGACATTAACAAATCTGAAAATGGCAAGTGATTTGTTCAGGGTTTCTGAGGATTTGGCGGCTCATAATATTGTTTATAAAAAAGAAGAAGGCCTAACCGAATACCCTTTTTGGTATCAGATAAACGGACCTATCGAAGATGCGGTTTGGCATGCAGGGCAAATCGTATTGATGAGGCGCTCTGATGGTAATCCCTTTAATTCGAAAGCAAGTATGTTCACAGGTAAAGTTCGCGAATAGATATGATACGGTTGGTAAGGACGAATTCGGGAAATACGGATTTTAAACATCTTGTGAAATTGCTAGATGCGGATTTGGCCATTCGTGATGGTGAAGATCATGACTTTTACCATCAATTCAATGCCATAGATGCCATTAAGTATGCTATTGTGCTTTATGAAAATGACACCCCTTGTGGTTGTGGGGCAATTAAGGAAATGACACCCAAAATCATGGAGGTTAAACGAATGTACACTTTGCCTGGGTACAGGGGAAAAGGGTATGCTTCCAAAATATTGGCGGAGCTCGAAAATTGGGCCGCGGAAATGTCCTATGGAAAATGCGTTCTTGAAACCGGAAAAAAACAACCAGAGGCCATTCAATTATATACCAGAAATAACTACATGATCATTCCCAACTACGGGCAATATGCCGGAATTGAAAATAGCGTTTGCTTTGAAAAAATCTTGAGTCAAATGGTGTAGTATGACAAATGTCATATTATTTGTCATTTACACCGGTTAGGTTTGTTTCCTTTTGGCAATTTTAAAGATGCCGAATGCGGGTTTTGATCCCCGTTCAACCTAACAATCAATGAGTTTATGAAATGAGCATGAACAAAATTAATTTTTTGTTTACCAAACCGAATAATTAATTTTTTTATGCGAAAGCGAGACGTTTGGTCTAAACAGTGATTTTGTATTACGCTTATTTTCAGATTAATTAAAAATTTTAACTAATGAAAAAAGCACATTCTTTCCATATTCCTGTTATGGGCATAGGATTCACGATTGATTCCCCTTTGAAAGTCGCTCAATATGGTATTGACTCGGTTATTTCCCTGGTCGATGACATCCTTCTTGAAAAGTTAAGGAAAATGTACTGTGAGTTACATGAGATGCCTTATAAAGAGATAACGGATAAAATAGAGGACTTTCGCGCAAAGCGGATTACATCATATCTCAATCTCATCAATACATTGACAGAGAAAAAATTCGAGGAATTAAAAGATACGACCATCAACAAGGGTAACGAATTGAAAAAATATATGGGTATGTTGCCCGATGGTAATTCGTTGAAAAAAGAATTGAAGCACCTTACGGATAAAATAAATATCCATGATGCAGGTAATTGGTTGAAAGATCATTTGCCACTTGGGAGTATCGATGTGAATATCATGACGAAAGTGGATAAGGTCAATTATTCGAAAGGTGAGAAATTACCGTCTGAGTATAATGATGCCCATGCCGCACTTAGGGGGTTTGCCGAAAGTGACCTTCATTCTTCCGTGATTCTTTCAGCAGGTATGAGCCCAAGGTTATATGGCTATATGGAAAAATTCAAGGATTTTTATCCGACCAAAGAGGGGTTCCTGAAAAAGAAGATCGTTTTAAAGGTGAGCGATTTTCGTTCAGCGATGATCCAGGGGAAATTCTTGGCTAAAAAAGGACTTTGGGTATCAGAATACCGTATAGAGTCAGGATTGAATTGCGGAGGGCATGCCTTCGCGACCGATGGTTATTTGCTGGGGCCTGTACTGCAAGAATTCAAAGAAAAACGGGATGAATTGATCTCATCTACTTTTGAAGTATTGGTACAAGCCTTGCAAAATAAAAATACCATTGTTCCCGAAACGACTTTGCCACTGAAGATTACGGCCCAGGGTGGGGTCGGGACGGCCGAAGAACATCAATTCCTTATCGATACCTATGAGTTGGATTCCGTAGGTTGGGGAACACCTTTTCTTTTGGTACCGGAGGCCACAACCGTGGATGATGCCACCATGGAGAAATTAATGGCCGCTAAGGAAAACGATCTTTATTTGAGCAATATATCACCTTTGGGCGTGCCTTTCAACAGTCTTAGGGGCAATACCAAGGATGTTGAAAAAGCAGCGTTGATTGCAAAGGGTAGGCCGGGTAGTTCCTGTCCACGAAAATATGTGTCCTTAAACCATGAATTTACAGAAAAGGATATCTGTGTTGCTTCCAGACAGTATCAGCACTTGAAATTAAAACAATTGGATGAACAGGGTTTACCTAAAGATGATTACCAACAACAGTTTGATAAAATCGTGGAGAAATCTTGTATCTGCGTTGGTTTGGGTACATCGGCATTAATGGTGAATAATATCGACACCAAGGTAGAAGGCGAAGGGGTTTCCGTTTGTCCGGGACCTAATATGGCCTATTTCTCCAAATTGATGGGTTTAAAGGAAATGACCGATCATATCTATGGAAGGACCAATGTAATTACCGATTGTGTTCGTCCCAATATGTTCGTAAAGGAACTTTCTATCTATATCGATTACCTAAAAAATAAGATAGGGGAAGTCAAGGAAATAGTAAACAAAAAGCAAGAAAACTATTTTGCTACTTTCGTAAAGAACCTAAATCAAGGTATTACTTATTATGAGTCCATTTTCAAATCGTCAACAGAGGCCTTTATGCAAACGAGGAATAAGGTTTTGGAGGATTTGGAGCACAATAGGGAGAAATTAAGGCTTTTAGATCTTGAAATCGGTAAATTGGTCGCCTTTGAAAAGGTGGTTTGATTTTTTTGAACCACTATGGGCGGTCCGGTAAAAATTGAAGGGGTTTTAGATAGGCCTTAAAGCAAGGGGGCACTACTTTTTTGGGAGATAGGGATAGTGGAACTTTAAGGTCATTTTGTTTTGGTACTGTTTATATAATACTATTGATATAATTTTTCACTAGTGCTGAGTGATTTGTTTAAATTTGACCAATGCGAAAGTTTTTTCCTTTTGTAGATTGGATGCCCGAATACCACAAAGGTTATTTGGTAAAAGATTTGGTAGCCGGACTCACTGTGGGTATAATCCTTATCCCACAAGGAATGGCCTATGCCATGGTTGCCGGTCTTCCGCCGGTATATGGTCTTTATGCATCCGTTTTTCCACTATTGGTTTATATGTTCTTAGGAACTTCCCGACAGCTGGCTATAGGTCCCGTTGCGATGGATTCCCTTTTGGTCGCGGCCGGTTTAGGGGCATTGGCCATAACCGGGGTCGAGAACTATATCGCCATGGCCATTTTTTTGGCCTTTATGGTAGGATCGATTCAATTGTTGCTGGGCTTTTTGAGAATGGGCTTTTTGGTCAATTTTTTATCAAGACCCGTAATAAGCGGTTTTACATCGGGAGCGGCCTGTATCATAATCTTTAGTCAGTTAAAACATCTGCTAGGTGTCGATATTGAACGAAGCAGTATGATGCATGAACTAACGTACAATGTTCTACAGAAAATAGGTGATACCAATCCTTATGATTTTGCCATTGGGGTTATCGGTATTATCGTAATAGTGGTATTGAAAAAGTGGAGCAAGAAAATCCCATCCGTTCTGATAGTGGTCGTATTGGGTGTTTTGGCCGTTTATTTAATGGATCTTCAAGAGTATGGAGTGCAAATTGTTGGCGAGATTCCCAAAGGATTGCCAAGTTTTAAATTGCCCGATTTTGATTTTGAAAAAGGAATGGCGCTATGGCCAATGGCCCTGACCTTGGCTTTGGTCGGTTATCTGGAGACGATTTCCATAGGTAAATCCATGGAAGAAAAGAACAAAGAAGACCGTATAGATGCCAACCAAGAGCTGGTTGCCTTAGGTGCTTCTAATATTGTGGGTTCGTTCTTTCAGGCTTATCCGGTAACGGCTAGTTTTTCCCGTTCTGCTATCAGTGGGGATGCTGGAGGTAAAACCAATGGTTTTGCCTTGTTCAGTGTTATCTTGGTGGTGGTGACCCTTTTGTTTTTGACCCCGCTTTTCTATTACTTGCCCAATGCGGTCTTGGCAAGTATAATCATGGTGTCCGTTTTTGGTTTAATAGATTTTGGTTATCCTAAAACCTTGTTGAAATATAGAAAGGATGAGTATGTGGTTTTGATGCTGACCTTTTTGATTACTCTTTTTGTGGGTATCAAGGAAGGTGTGCTTATTGGGGTTCTTATTTCGTTGTTGTTGATGGTGTACCGTATATCAAAACCGCACTTTGCCGTTTTGGGCAGGGTACGTGGTTCGGATTATTACAAGAACATCAACCGTTTCGGTGAGGATATTGAAATAAGGGACGATTTGCTAATCGTACGTTTTGATTCCCAATTGTTTTTCGGGAACAAGAATTATTTCAAGAAAAAACTAATGCAAGAGGTCAATGCAAAAGGAAAGGCGCTGAAAGGGGTGATACTGAATGCCGAGCCTATGAACTATATTGATTCTACCGCTGCGAATATGCTCATATCTGTAATCGAGGAGTTGCACCATCGTGATATCCAATTTTATATAGCAGGGGCCATAGGTCCTATAAGGGATATTATTTTCAGTAGTGGTATTATAGAGGTTTTGGGTAAGGATTACCTCTTTGTGAGGACTAAAGAAGCGGTGGCATGTTTCAATAATCCGGAAAGTATAAGGGAAACAAACCAAAAAATCGCACATCAAAGGGGATTTTTATAGTAACCTTTGTTACAATGCATAGACGTATAAAAGCTTATTTTTGAACAAATTTGGACAGGAAAAAGATGAAAATAGAACAGATTTATACCGGTTGTTTGGCCCAAGGGGCTTATTATATAGAAAGTAATGGTGAGGCGGCCATCATTGACCCGTTGCGTGAGGTTGAGCCTTATATCCAAAGGGCTAAGGACGATAATGCCAAGATCAAGTATATTTTCGAAACCCATTTTCATGCCGATTTTGTAAGTGGGCACGTTACTTTGGCCAAAGAGACGGGGGCTTCTATCGTTTATGGTCCATTGGCAAATCCGTCATTTGAAGCCATAATTGCGGAGGATAACCAAGAGTTTAAATTAGGGGACCTTACAATAAAAGTTCTTCATACCCCTGGACATACGATGGAGAGTACCACCTATCTCCTAAAGGATGCATCGGGTAAGGATCATGCTATATTTTCAGGGGATACTTTGTTTTTGGGGGATGTTGGTCGTCCTGACTTGGCCCAAAAAGCTGCGGATATGACCCAAGAGGATTTGGCTGGTCTTTTGTATGACAGTCTACGTACTAAAATAATGACCTTGGCAGATGATGTAACTGTTTATCCGGCACATGGTGCAGGTTCGGCCTGTGGTAAGAACATGATGAAAGAAACAGTGGATACTTTGGGCAACCAGAAAAAGATGAATTATGCCTTGCGTGCAAATATGACCAAGCAAGAGTTTGTAGAAGAGGTCACAGAAGGGTTATTGCCTCCACCAAAATATTTCCCTTTGAACGTAAAGATGAACAAAGAAGGGTATGAAGATATCGGTGATGTTCTTGAGCGAGGAAATACCGCCTTGTCTCCCGATGAATTTGAAATCGCGGCCAATGGTACTGGTGCGTTGGTTTTGGATGTAAGGCATCAAGATGAATTTGTCAAAGGGCATATTCCCCGTTCTATCTTTATAGGTCTTAATGGTGATTTTGCTCCATGGGTTGGGGCATTGATAGCAGATGTGAAGCAACCTATTTTGTTGGTGGCCCCGGAAGGTAAGGAGAAAGAGGCCGTGATTCGTTTATCACGAGTGGGCTTTGATGGTACCTTGGGTTATTTAAAAGGAGGGTTCAATGCATGGAAGAACGAAGGTAAGGATTACGATACCATTACGGCGGTAACCGCACATGAGGTAAGCGAGGATATCAATGCTGGAAAAATACCGGTATTCGATGTGCGTAAAGCAAGTGAGTACCTGTCCGAACATGTCGTGGATGCCCACAATACACCTTTGGATTTCTTGAACCAACATTTGGCGGAATTCCCCATAGACAAAACATTTTTAGTGCATTGTGCAGGGGGCTATCGTTCGGTTATTGCCGCTTCGATCTTAAAAAGTAGGGGTATTCATAATATCATAGATATCTCAGAGGGCTTTGCGGCGATAAAAGAATCCGGTATTAATGTAACCAATTATGTTTGTCCAACGACATTGTAAATGAAAGCACCTAAAGGCATAAGAATTGCGATGGCATGTCTTTTATGCTTCTGTTTGGTTTCAATTGTAGTATTTATAATCGATTATGCTGTAACTAAATTTTGATTCTTATGAAGAAGAATATGGGAGGTACCGATAAATTAATTAGGGTAGTAGTTGCTTTAATAGCTGGCCTTTTGGTATATTTTGAAGTGGTTACCGATACCTTTGCCTATATTTTGTTGGCACTGGCGGCTATCTTTGTGCTAACAAGTTTAGTCGGCTTTTGTCCGTTGTATGGGATTTTTGGTGTTGATACATGTAGTAAAAAAAGGTAGTTGTCCCTATATTTTGGAAAACCCAATTTGTAAGTAGCTGATTTTTATCATATTTTGGATTGTTGTAGAAAGTTATTTTTACTAAAATTTGATATAAAATAAACTAACATGGCATATATACTACCATTAGTGAATTGGGGCAATGGAATAATAATGATCGGTGTTTTCGGAGCAGTGGTGATTGGTTTGGTCGTAACACTTCTTATTTTTATGAACAGCGGTAAAAAAGACAAAAATTAGGCCTTGATTCCATTCTTTTATTCTAGGTTTATCTTCGATTCCTGCTCTTCCCTCGTCAGGTGTGTCATGAATCCTGCAAGTTTATTTTACGGTTTTTGGTTCACTTATATGTTTTAATAGTTTATATTTAAAACTATAATTCATCCATCATGATAAAAAACTTTGTTGAACGCATTGGCCTAATGAACTGTATTCTATTGCTCGTAGTTCTTTCGATTATCGTGGTTTCTGAAGTGGTTTTTCTTACCGGCGATAAATTGGATGCTATTTTCATTGCCTTCTGGGCACCTACGATTTTAGGTTTTATGAACTACTTAAAATATAGAAAATAATGGAGTTCATCCTTATTTACTCTATTATCGTAGCGGTCATATTCATGATATGGATCATATTCGTTATTCGCATGTACAACAAATTGAACGATTAGTTTCATTCGGTATCGGACGGGAGTAGTTGTTTTGCTTTTTCCGGATTTCTAGTGAGATAGGATTGAACAATACGTTCGGTTTCCAAGGTATTGTTCTGGGGAATTAAAAATGCCTCCAAGTCTTCAGAAGTATTGACCTGAATATCTTTGTTAACGAAGCCGTAACCCGAATAAATGCCGTTTTTAACCATGACAAAGGCATTTTCATTGTAGTTTCTTCCTTTTTCCTGAATTACGTAGCTTTGACTTTTATCCTTCATTTGGCCAATGGCCCGTTTCACTTTACCGTTATAAGTTTCAATGTTCTCCTTACCACGACATATACCCTCGCATTGTTGTATACGGTAATGTGAACAACTCTCAACGTTTTCTTGTAAATGGCAAAATTTTGCGCATAAAGAGAAAGTCCTACAGACTTCTTCCAGATATAATCGGCAATCCGTGGTATTATAAAAGATGGCAATTGGGTTCGGGGCCAGTTTTAATTTATTGAAAGCCAAATGAAAAATACCGTTTCGATCCTCATAGCAGAAAATTCCGTATCGCTGTACATTTCTTTTTTGGGAGCGATTATATTCGGGATAATGGTGTTTTATGGCTGCGGATTCCATTAATAGCGCAACTAAGTCGCTTCCTGAAAGTTCATGGTCAATATCTGCTGTTTCGGCACACATTTGTATTTCTTTGGTAGCTTTATCATAGAAATGGCTCAATACCCTTTTTTTAATGTTGATGGCCTTACCTACATAAATGATCTTTCCTTTTGCATTTTTAAAATAATAAATACCCGGTGTGGTGGGCAATTCGTCATAAATATGCTTGGGCAAGGCAGGGGGCAAGGTCTTTTCCTGTGAACGGGAGTTTAAGAAGGTTTTGAAAACATCTTCCGCACCTTGGGTTCGTAATAATTTTTGAAATAATAAGGTTGTGGCATGGGCATCTCCCCGGGCCCTATGCCTATCGGTCAAAGGAATATTCAATGCAGAGCAGAGTTTACCCAAGCTATACGAATTGTATCCGGGAATCAATTTTCGGGATAAGCGAACCGTACATAGTTTTTTGCGCACAAAATCCAGCCCAAGGGAACTGAATTCATTTTTTATCACATTGTAGTCAAAACCCACGCTATGGGCCACAAAAATGGTTTCTTTCGTTATTTCAAGGATGTTGTCCGCAATATCGACCAATTTCGGGGCAGTGCGAACCATGTCATTGTCTATACCCGTTAAGCCGGTGATGAAATAAGGTATTTCACACTCAGGATTGACCAAAGAGGTGAATTCATCAACAATTTCATATCCATCATATTTAAAAATGGAGATTTCCGTGATTTTGTTTCCTTTGATACCGTTTCCGGTGGTCTCTATATCTACTATGGTGTACAAATAAGGTTCTAGTTAGAATGGAAGTTTAAAGTTATGGGAAACTTTTTAAATGAACGGATAACACTTCTTTTTTTGGGATTTCTTTATATCGCTATAAGGAAGGGACCGCAGGATAATGGACTATTGTAAGTGTAAAGTTCACATTAATTTATTAAATTGAGACAAGTAGGGCCTTTCTACTTAGGAAATAGAGGATGGTTTTTGTTTTGAAGTAGGGTGGATTAGTCATTAATATTTTGATACTAAGATGGGTATGGTAAAATTTAGGATATTGGTTTTATTGCTTTTGGTCTCTATGCAAGCCTGTGATGAAATTGAGTCACCAAAACCCTTGGGGCCCCTACCTTCGGAACGGCAGTTGGCTTGGCAAGAGCTGGAATACTATGCCTTTATCCATTTTAACATGAATACCTTCACCAATAGGGAATGGGGAACGGGTGGTGAGAAGCCTGAACAATTCAATCCATCTGAGTTGGATGCCGGGCAATGGGCGAAAGTGGCAAAGGAAGCTGGGATGAAAGGGATAATATTAACGGCAAAGCATCATGATGGTTTTTGTCTTTGGCCATCAAAAACAACAGAACACTCGGTAAAGCATTCACCTTGGGAAAATGGGAAAGGGGATGTAGTAAAGGAACTCTCGCAAGCCTGTAAGCAATATGGACTTAAATTCGGGGTGTATCTTTCCCCTTGGGATAGGAACCATAAGGATTACGGTCAAGCATCGTATGTAGATGATTTTCATGAGCAATTGCGGGAATTGTTGTCTAATTATGGCGAAATATTCGAGGTATGGTTCGATGGGGCCAACGGAGGTTCAGGCTACTACGGGGGAGCCGAAGAAACCCGAACCATAGACAATAAAACGTATTATGAATGGGGCAAAACCATTGACATTGTACGGAAATTGCAGCCGAATGCCGTTATTTTCAGTGATGCCGGACCTGATGTTCGTTGGGTAGGCAATGAGGAAGGATGGGCCGATGAGACCAACTGGAGCCTTATGCGCAGAAAGGAAATCTATCCCGGTTGGCCCCGTTATATGGAGTTGCGATCAGGGCATGAAGATGGTACCCATTGGTTGCCGGCAGAAGCCGATGTATCCATTCGTCCTGGCTGGTATTATCACCCTGATGAGGACCATCAGGTAAAGACTTTGACCCATTTGATAGATATCTATTACCATTCCGTTGGAAGAAATTCATCTTTGTTATTGAACTTGCCCGTTGATAAACGTGGATTGGTACATGAAAAGGACGTGGAAAGGTTAATGGCCCTACGCCGGCAATTGGATATGGATTTTGAAAAGGATCTGGCTCAAGGCTTAAAGACGGAAGCTACGGATGAACGCGGGAATGATGACCATTTCAAGGCCTCTAATGTAAATGACTCAAATCCCGAAACATACTGGGCAACCAATGATGGGGTTACCAGTGCTTCCCTCATAATGGAGTTCGATGAGCCTACTAGTGTAAATCGTATCTTATTGCAAGAATATATACCTCTAGGGCAACGTATTGAAAATTTTATCATATCGGCGCAAGTTGATGGTAAATGGCGCGAAATAGATGGGCAGACCACCATAGGGTATAAACGTATCCTTAGGTTTAAAGCGATTAAGGCAGAAAAAATCAAGGTTCAGGTTATGGCTGCCAAAGGTCCGATAGCCTTGTCGAATATTGAATTGTACAAAGCGCCGAAACTATTGACGGTTCCGGTTATTGAACGAAACCGAGACGGATTTGTGAGTATGTCAGTTCCCGATCCGGGCATAGAGGTCTATTATACCTTGGACGGAAGCATTCCTACTACTTCCAGTCTAAAATACGAAAAACCTTTCAAGGTCAATGAGCCTAAAACTGTGACATACATGGCCTATGACCCGGAAACAAAGACTAGTACAGAGATAGCAAGCAAGTATTTTGATATACCAAAGACCCAGTGGGAAATAGTGCACACAACCACGGGCAATATGATAGAGGCCAAGAAATTGATAGACGATGACCCGAATACTTTTTGGGCAACTGAGAAAGGGGTTACGACGATACAGGAAGTAATCATAGATTTAGGTAAGCCTCATAATTTAAAAGGCTTTACCTATATGCCCATGCAAGATCGATATCCGTTTGGGGTTATTACCAATTATGAGTTTTATGTGAGTCCTGATAATAGAAGATGGAAAAGGGTAGTGAGGGGAGAGTTCGATAATATCGTAAATAATCGTATAGAACAAAGAATACCGTTTAGCCCCACCCGAGGTAGGTACATAAAATTAAGGGGCATTAAAGTGACTGGTGAAGATTATCGAACTTCCTTTGGGGAGGTTGGGGTGGTTACACAGAAATGATTTTAAACCTACAGGTCTGCATTCATTTAAATATCTGGACTTTTTTTAACGTTTAAGAGCACCTGAGTGTTATTTAAATTTGGAACTTTTTTTGGAAAACTTTTTTTTCAGAATAGTAATAATCTCTTATTGATTTTGTTTTTGTGTGATTTGTCATCGAATGTCGTTTTCTGTTTTTTAAAAGGCAAACAACAAAAAAGTTCAAGGCCTAGTTTTTAGATTTTTTTTAATCAATATTTAAATGATCGGGTCTGATAATAGCATTTAAAGAAAACTATAAGTTTTGCAAATACCAAACCATAAAAAAGTGAATAATTACACTTGTAATTTATTAACTATTGAAAATTAAATAACTGTAAACAATTCGTTTGCTATATAATATGTGATTTTATTTTACATTTATTTTGAAAATATAAGAAAAGTACTACATTTGAAATAAATTGTTTACCCCGAGAAAGACCAAAGCTTCTATTTGGGATATTTTAGTTAGGATCATGAATAAAAACATGGTATGGCAGAAGTGACCAAAAAGTTAAGATATTAGTGTCTTTAATATTTTTTTATTGTAATGAAGAAGGACACAGTATGTATTATCGATGATGACCCGATTTACGTTTACGGAACCAAGATATTATTGAATTATAATAGTAATTTTTGTTCTAATATCGTGGTTTACGAAGACGGTCAAGAAGCCTTGGATAATCTTGGATCAATGATCAAATCCGAAGAGCCTTATCCAGAAGTGATTTTCTTGGATTTAAATATGCCCATTATGAACGGGTGGGAATTTTTGGATGAATTCATAAAATTACCTTTCACCATTAAACCTGTAGTTTATATCGTAAGTTCTTCCATTGCGGAAAGGGACATAGAAAAAGCCAAAAGCTATGATATCGTAAAGGATTTTATTTCGAAACCCTTATCATTTGCACTACTTGAGGATCTTTTTCAAAATAGTTGAATGGGTAGCCCCTTGTCAAGCCCAAGATAAGTTTGGGTGCGCTGGCCTTTGACTCTCGAAGGCGTAACGCAAAAAACCACCCGAAGGTGGCTTTTGGAGTGGTGCCGGAGGGGTTAACTGCGTTGCGCCCTAAAGCTTCTGTTCTGCAATTACAAAGCTTTCTACATGTTTAATTTCCATTTGGTTTTCGATATGTACCTGACCGGAAACAGCCTAATACATACTTAGCTTCTTTAGATTTTGGTGATGGTACCAAAGCGAATACCATCCTTATATCGACATTTATGGTGCTCCGGATTGAATCGCCGTCGACAGAGGCTATTCAGGAACATCTCGCTTCCCTACTTTGTAGGGACGAGGCTAATCTTACTATAATTCAGATTAAGCGGCAAGAGCGTAGTTGTTTTTGCCAATTAAAAGTGTGGATAATGATATTAACGAGCTGTATCCCAGCGCTCGACATGCTTACATTGCCATTGGTCTCGCTGTCAAAACCAGTCGGCCCCATAATGAGAAAGAGAATCTTCGATTCTCCTAATTGAATTATACCCTGACCGAACCATGTTCGCGTCAGGGCGAGCAATTACCCGATGTTATTTTCTTGGATTTGAATATGCCCATTATGGATGGATGGGAATTCTCGTATGAATTTGTGAAATTACTCCTCGAAAATATTCCAAGGATAAATATAGTGAGTTCATCAATAGATAGCAGAGACATTGGGAAGGCCAATAACTATGATATTGTTAAGGTCTTTATCGTGAAACCCTTGTCAGACGGTGTTCAACCCCACGACAAATAATTCACTTCCTTTTTCCGAGTTCCAAAGGAAAGCCTATTGGTGCCTTGGAAACTTAAAAGAGGGTTCACGGCATTTATGATGGGATAAAGGCGGGTATGTGATGATCTACCCTAGAGGACAGCCGTCTTTGGTACTTTTTGAAGCCTAAGTTTCTATATGCATTGCTTAGGAAACCCTTATAAAAAATCGAATTTCAAAACAATTTGTATTTTCATGGAAAAATAGTAGTGAATAAACTCTTTAAAATATTAATGCTATTTGCTTTTGTTCTTTTTAGCATTTGTAACGTATGCTCACAAGGGACTGAAATCGATAGTCTAAAGAACTTGTTGAAAAAACAAGGGAAAGATAGTACTAGGGTAAACCTTAACTATCAATTAAGTACGGCATATAGGAATGAGCCGGATTCTTCTTTAGAGTATATTCATAAAGGTATAGATTTAAGTACATATTTAAAATTAGATAAAAAAGAACACCAAGGGCTTAATTTATTAGCCATGTATTGGTTTGATAGAGGGAACACTAAAAAATCCATGGAAGTAATAACAATTGCATTAGACTTTATAGATAAGGCAAGTGATTTAGAAAAAACAAAAACCTTGGACAATTATGGATTGATACTGCATAGTTTATCTCGACATGATGAAGCAGCTGAAGCACATTTAAAAGCATTGGCTGTATCAGAAAAAAACGGAAATAGTTATCGTGCTGTAGTTTCTCTCAGCAACTTAGGGAATATATATAGATACTTGGACGAAAAAAATAAAGCTTTGGAATTTTATAACAAAGCTTTAGCGATTAGCTTAAAGAACAACTATAAAAATTATATAGCTAATAGTTACGGCAATTTGGGTATTGTTTATCGAGCTAATAATGAACCCGAAAAAGCCCTTGAAGTCTATAAAAAATCTATAGAAATGCACCGAGAAATGGGTGAAAAATTTCATGTAGCTATAGGTTTAATGAATCTGGGAATACTTTATGAATCTTTAGAAAAATATGAAGATGCTAAAAAGTGTCAATTGGAATCCAAAAAAATCAGTAGTCAAATAAAAGATGACATTGGAGTTGTACTTACGTTAAATAATTTGGCGGTTCTTGAGGCGAAAACAAACCAATATAAAAAAGCAATATCCCTGTTAGATTCGGCAAAGGCCAGAGCAGAAAAAATTGATTATAAAGATGCTTATAAACATATTTATTTGGCTTATGCCGAAACCTATTCTAGAATGGGAAATTATAAAGCTGCATATGAGAACAGGACATATTTCGAAAAATGGAAGGATAGTATTTCAAATGAAAACTATCTTAAAAATATAAGCGAGTTGGAAGCAAAATACGAAACCGAAAAAAAGGAGAAGGAAATAGCGACCCTTTCAGAGCAAAAATTAAAAAACGAAACCCTTATAAAAGAACAAAGGCAACAGGTGAAATGGCTTGGCGCTACTGCCATGGGGGTCGTTGCTATGTCAGTGCTCGTTTTCTTATTGTTTAAACAGCGTACGAAAAACAAAAGACAAAATGAGCTGATCGATGCGATTTCAGAAACACAGAACATGGAAAGAAAACGTATTGCCCAAGATCTTCACGATAGTATTGGAGGTTCTTTGGCGTTGATAAAAAATAAATTGGAAGTCGCTTCGGACAAAGAGAATATTTCCAAACAGGACCTTTTGGGAACCATTGAAACAGTTTCGAAAACCAGTGATAAGGTAAGGCGTATTTCACATAACCTAATGCCGAGCGAACTTATTAAGTTCGGATTGGTCTCTGGTATTCAATCGATCTTGGACCAAATAGATAAAGATCACATCAACGCCCAATTATACGCCCATAATATGGAGCAAAGAATTGATCCTACCAAAGAAATACAATTATATAGGATTACCCAAGAAGTGATACAGAATGTACTGAAACATGCCCAAGCCAAAAACCTGACCATTTATTTGAACAAGTATGCCAAACATGTAAGCTTAATGTTGGAAGATGATGGTAAGGGTTATGATCATGCCAGTAATGGAGGTATGGGAATCAGTAATATCAAGAATCGTATAGAACAGTTAAAGGGTACGCTTGATATTGATTCCTCACAAGGAAGGGGAACAACGTTTAATATACAAATACCGGTATAACAATGATCAACCTACTTATTGCCGACGACCACAGGATGTTCAGGGAAGGCCTTATTTCCTTGTTGAAGGAAGAAAAGGACATCCACATCATGGGAGAAGCTTCTACGGGTAAGGAAATTTTGGAACTTCTGGATGATCGACTTCCGGATATTCTTTTGTTGGATATAGAAATGCCCGATATGGATGGTTTTGAGGTATTGAGAACCTTGAAAAAACGGGGATTTAATATTAAGGTGTTGGCACTCACCATGCACAAAACGGCTGAATTCATTAAAAATATAATTAAGGCCGGGGCAGATGGTTACTTACAAAAAGATACGGGCAAGGAAACGCTGATCCAAGCAATTGCCCAGTTGCATGAAAAGGGAAGTTATTATACCCCCGAAGTGGCTACCTTAATGTTGGATGATTTAAGGGGGCTGAACCAGAACTCCAATATATCTCCTCGTGAAAAGGAAGTCGTTCAGCTTATTGTAGCAGGGAACACTACCAAAGAGATTGCCGAAAAACTGTTTTTAAGTAAACATACCATCGAATCGCATCGACAGAATATATTATCAAAATTGCATCTTAAAAATAGTGCGGAATTGGTGCGATATGCCATTCAAAAAGGATGGGCTTAGGCGCAAACCTGTAATATTAGTATCCGCTTTTTTCGTTTTAGTAGTTTTCAGCCATTTTTAGGATTGGCTGGTTGTAAGTACAAATAGCCAAGGTTTTTTTTTGAAATTTGTTTCATAACTGTTCCCAAATCAATCTGTTATGAAGAAACAAAAAATCACTATCCTGATAGGTGTATTCATTTTAGCATGGTCATGTTCACATGATGATAGCCCCAATGCACCAAAAAAGAACGATCCAAAGGTCGATCCAATTAATAACGAATGCGAATGCAATGATGGTATAGACAATGACGGTGACGGACTTGTGGATTGGTCCAACGATCTAGGTTGTACCGGAATCGATGATTGTACCGAGGGCGGACTTGCCACAGGAAGTCTCGAAAATGGTTGGACCGTTATAGAACCGGCTTCTGATACCCGTATCTATTATGTTAGCTCCTCGGAAGGGAATGATCAAAATGATGGTGAAAGTCCCGTCACCCCAAAAAAAACAATTGCCTCGGCTATGGCCTTGGCTAGAGACAATTCATCCGATTGGGTCTTGTTGAAAAGAGGGGATGTTTTTAACGAAAGTTTGGTCATAAAATCGGGTGCTTTGATCAATGAACCTTTTGTTGTAGCCAGTTATGGTGATAGTAAAGAAAGGCCGTTGCTTAAAACCGGAGGAAACCCGGGCATACCTCAAGTGCTTAGCTTCCAAAACATCATTGTTTCAGGGATAGCTTTTTATGCCCATACGCGCAATCCGCAAACAAATGAATTTGTTTCTTATTCAGGTAGTCCGGGTTTTTACTTTTTTAGGAAGGCGGATAACCCCGGGAATAATTTGACTATTGAGGATTGCGTTTTTGATTTTTATGAGAACAATATTGTTCAAGGGGAACAACCTCCGCAGAACATTAGCATCCGTAGAAATATAATTACTAATAACTATTCGGATAATGCCCATAGTCAGGGAATTTATATGGCTTTTTGCGAGTCGGTACTGATAGAGGGAAATGTCTTTGATCACAATGGTTGGTTGGTACAGGCCATTCCCCCCTTTAACAATGCAGAAGCAGGGGGGCAGGCCACCTTTTTTAATCATAATTTTTATGGTACTAGTTTGCACAATGCCACTTTTAAGGGGAATTTTTTCTCAAGGGGATCAAGTATTGGAACCAAGTTCACTGCCGATAACGGACCAGGAAGTGCTTCTGCAATCACTTTGGAAGACAATCTGTATGTCGATGGTGAAATAGGGATTAGCATGGGAGGAAATGATCCAATTGCCTCATACCGTTTCAAGGATATTGGTATCGTGAATAATGTCATGCTCAATATAGGAAGATCTAAACCAACGACAAGGGGCTTGGCGTGGTATCTAGACATCGATGATTGGGATACCGGAAATGTACAAAACAACCTGTTCTTGAATCAGCCCGATGCACAGATCGGCAATACCTTCGCTATCCGTGTTTCGGGGGTGTCTAAGGATGTTACTATTCAGGATAATACCATATACAACCTAAGGTCTGGACTCCCTTTATTAGGGTCCATTGATAGCAATAGCGATAAATCCAATATCCTTTTCAAAAAGAACACTGTTGTCGCCTCTAACTTCAATGCGGTTTTAATGGGGTTTCCCACAAACGTAAGCAATTATACGTTTTCACGGAATAGCTATTATAGTCCCTTAACAACGGATAAATGGTTTCAAATAGGTACAACTTATGCAAGTTTAGCCACTTGGGAAAATCTTACCAATGATGGTGCTTCCAGTACACTTCCCGCATTTAATTCCCCAGATAGGACACTTGAGGTATATCAAACTTCGGTGGGGGGATCGGCAAGTATCGACGGGTTTATTACGGCCATAATGAAACAATCAAAATTCAATTGGAATACCGATTATGATGTGCCTACCATAAACACTTGGTTTAGGGAAGGATTCAAAGTAAACTGATTTTAAAGTAACACCAAATAAAAACGAAAACAAATGAATACGATTACATTGACCTATTATTGTAAAAGCCCGGGAACCCGAAAAAAAAGAAAGCATTACCCATTCTTTTTGGTAATGGCTTTTGTAACCGGATTTTTCGCTATAGTACTGTTTCTTATGTTGTTGATGTCGGCTACCTCACCAGTACAGGATAACGTATATGTAAACGATGTTCGGGTTCCTCAAAAAACATTGAGTCAACTTTCGTCATATTACAATATTAAGGTGGTCAGCGGTAGTTATTGGTACGATAAATATACAGGGGCTTGGGGCCTAAAAGGAGGTCCGGGATTAGGTTTCGTCTTGCCTAATATGCCATTTAATGGCACACTTAAAGCCAATGCCTCAAACGGCAATACAAATGTATTTGTAAACAATAGGGAGCTCCATTGGAAAGACGTTGCCTATTTACAACAATTCTTTAAGGTTATACCAGGGAGATACTGGGTAGATGCACAAGGCAATGGTGGTTACGAAGGGCAATACGCTTCTTTTAATCTTTATCAATTAGCAAAACAATCGGGCACTTCTTTTTATCGGAACAGCTACACAGGCATAGGTAGTGGCAGTAGTGGTGGCACATCTTACGTTATTGGAAAAGACTTTAGTGTAATTGTTGATTAACCAGTATCTAGTTAAACAAAAAGAAAGATGAAAAAACAAAAGGTAAAAGTTTTAGGGATTTCAGGAAGTACAAAGTCAACATCTTCAAGTCTATCAATCTTAGAATTTATAAAAGAAAAATATCATGATAACATCGAATTATGTATTTATGATAAAATAAGCGATTTACCACACTTTAACCCTGAATTAGAAGAACAGCTTCCAAGTTCTGTATTTGAATTGAGGGAGCTAATCAAAAAATCAGAGGGTATCATTTTTTGTACACCCGAATATGTTTTTAGTCTTCCGGGATGTCTAAAAAATGTAATTGAATGGAATGTTTCAACCACACTATTTTCCAGTAAACCTGTAGCAATGATTGTTGCTGCATCATCTGGAGAAAAGGCATTTGAATCTCTAGACCTTGTTTTAACAACAGTAGAAACAATTCTTCCTGAAAATTCGAAATTATTAATTCAAGGAGTGAAAGGAAAAATTAATAAAAATGGAAAACTAACTGACAATGAAATTGTATTAAAATTAGATAAAGTAATTACATCTTTAATAAATACAATAGACGATGAAAACAGAAATCCAACAAAATACAAATAAGTTAAAAAGTCAATCATAAACAAGGCTAGTTCTCATATTAATATTACTGAGAAAATACAAGGACAATCACTAAAAAAAATATTAAAAAAACATAAATGAATACTATAAAAACATTGGGCATGCTACTTTTATTCTCATGTAGCACTTTGCTCCACGCACAATCTATAGAGGTTGCACTCAACCTACAACCAGGTTTATCTCGTGGAGCTATTGATAATGCTGTTTATGATAACACAACAATCCCTGTTTCTTTTGCATTTCGAGGAGGACTAGAAGGTACCTATTTTTTTAACAATACTTGGGGAGTAAGATTGGGTGTAAATTGGCTAACCACACAGTATCACGAAGTAGGCGTTTTCTATAATTCGCCCGAAGAAGAAACTGTTGAAACAACCACTGTTAAATACGCTATCCCAGTTTATTATTTGTCTGTGCCTGTGCAGGCGGTTTATAAACTGTCTTCAGAAAATATAAATATTAACCTTATGGCAGGTATGCAATACCATTTTTATTTGGGTAGTAAGGATAATGATTTGTACAAAGCACAGCAATACCCTTGGTACAATAAAGGCTATATATCTAGTAATATTGGTGTAGAGCTTAACAAAGCTATTACCAATACACTTGCGGTTTCTGTTGGATTAACGGCCGATATTCCATTGTCTAACTTCTTGAAAACTAATGATGGCGTAGTACAGCTAAATAATAAAAACCGCTTATGGCAAGTATTTATGCCTTTAAAATTGACCTACCAGTTTAAAAAATAATAGTATGAAAAATTTAAAAATAACACTGCTATTTTTTGTGGTCATTTCGTTATTCTCAGCGTGTATACCAACAAACCCTGAATTATTAGAAGTTGAAAACAATTTTGCAGAAAGAAATCGTCAATGGCTAATCAATAACAGCCCCTTTTTTTTAGTGCAGTTTCTTACAGAAGAACCTGATGGAATATTTTCGAAGTACCATGTTGGTCGTGGATACATTACTGGGTCAAATTATACAACACCTGCTTTTCAATGGTTTCCTAATGAAACTAATTTTGCTGATTCTTACACGTTATCCATTTCTTTTTTAGAGGATAATACTTTAGAGTTAAAGGAGTGTAGAGATGATATATTATACACAGAAACTATCCCTTGGAATATGGGTGAAGGCATCGTAAGTCATACTGTATCTAACAATAAAAGATACGATGGCTATTGCATTCCTACAATAGAATTAAACGAAAGTTCTAATTTGTATTTTATACAAAAGGTAATGGAGTATGAAGAAGCAAATATTTTAGAATTAAATGGATTATATGGCTTTATGGTAAGACATCCAGAAGGGGGAACAACACTTAGCAAAAGTAGAGGAAGCAAATATCTTTCTCAACTAGAAGTGAAATATCATTTCGGAGAGCCATTTGCTGTTCCAGTACCTAACAGCTATGAGAATTCAGATATCGAACTTGGTGATTTTCAACGTAAACGTTATAGATTCGGTGTTATTTCTGCAAACAATCCTGTTTTTTTAGATTTACCTCTCGATACCAGAGCAAAATTTACGTATTGTGCAAACATAGACCCTTGCGACACCTTAAACTGCGCAAACGGCACCCAACAAACAGCCGATAATGGAGATTGTTTCTGTAATTGCGAACCTGGTTTTACAGGCTCTAATTGCGACCAACCGGTTTCAAACCTACCCGTAAATATGCAGTTACTCGCTGGTGATGGCACACAAGGCAATGCCAATGGTACCTTTGGGCAGCTTAACTATCCGCAAGCCGTAGCCACTTCAACAGATGGTACCGTAGTATATATTGCCGATAGTGGTTCAAAATCCATACGCATGGTAAACCCGGTAAATAAAGAAGTTACCACGCTTTTAGGAGGCAATGCCGAAGGCTATCAAGATGGTGCGTATGCTACTGCTCGCTTTAGTAGTTTTGGAGATATTGCTTTAGATGATGCAGGAAATATTTACATTTCAGATTCAGGCAACCACATCATACGTAAAATTGCCGACGGACAAGTAACTACCTATGCAGGTATAGGCGGTTCAGGAGGATTTATTGATGGTGATGCAAGTGTTGCGCAATTTAGGTATCCTACAGGTTTGCTTATCCGTAATAATATAATGTATGTTGCAGATACGGAAAATGGTAGTATTCGTGCCATTGCTATGAATGATGACCCTAGTTTACGAACCGTGAGTACCTATGCAGGTAACGGAACTATCAACCTTGTGGATGGTGCTAATGCTAGTGCTTCTTTTTTAGGTCCAAGGGACATAGCTTACGACCCTACTAACGACCGATTATTAATAACAGATACTAATCCCGCCGGTACTGGTTTTGTTCGTGCTGTAACTAACACACAAACAACTACATTAACTGTTGACTTACCAGGCTCTCAAGTTTTAAATTATTCAGCAGGAATAGCTATAGATCAAGTAGCAAACGATGGTAGTTTTTACCTTTCAGATAGAACCAACCACACCT
>NZ_JAWMPY010000008.1:0-200499 GCF_033101095.1 Maribacter sp. TH_r10
TATCGGTAAACCATCAAATGAAAACTAAAAAACAACCGGTTATGAATAAATTATATATACTGTTTTGTGCGGCAACATTGCTTTTGTCCTGTGGTGAAGGGGCACAGTCCAATAAAAAAATCGTAGTGAAAAATACCATGGATTTTGACCGTGCCTTTGAAACGGTCAGTATTCCTATTTCAGCACTCGAACTGGATAGTTCGGAAAACAATATTGTAATAAAGGACGTTTCAACAGGCAAAAATCTAGTTTCCCAGAAGGTCGATTCCAATGGTGATGGTGTTCTGGATGAAGTATTGTTTCAGCCTGAAATCAAAGCCAATGCGGAAAGAACTTTCGAAGTGGTAGTCTCTGATGAATTGGATACGGTTAAAACGGATGTTGATCCTGCCTGCTATTCGAGATTTGTGCCAGAAAGAACCGATGATTATGCTTGGGAGAACAATAGGGTCGCTTTTCGAACTTACGGTCCTACGGCCCAAAAAATGATCGAGGACGGGGTAAAAGGAGGTACCTTGTCCAGCGGAATAGATGCTTGGCTTAAACGGGTAGATTATCCCATCATCAATAAATGGTATAAGAAAGATCTTTCCGGCGGTGGTAGTTACCACAAAGATACTGGTGAAGGTCTCGACAATTTTCATGTTGGTGTTAGTAGGGGTGTTGGTGGTATTGCCAAGAAAATGGATACTACGTATTATATTTCAAGAAATTTCACTTCATGGAAAACCCTAAGCACAGGTCCAATACGAACAAGTTTTGTTTTAACTTATGCGGATTGGAATGCAGCCGGCGAAAAAATTTCAGAAGAAAAAAAGATTTCTTTGGATTATGGGAATAATTTATCCAGATTTGAAGTTACATTAAAAGGGACAGACACTATTTCCGCCGGACTTACCTTACACGAAAAAGAAGGGGAAAGGGATGTGAATGAGGAAAAAGGATGGATAAGTTATTGGGAGCCGCTCCAAGATTCTGAACTGGGAACGGGAATTGTTGTTCCTGTAGATAAAATGGTAGGTTACGAGGATTATGTAACCGAAAGGAAGGATGAAAGTAATCTTTTTGCACATATAAAGACCGAAAACAATAAAGCGGTATATTACACCGGTTTTGGATGGAAAAAGAGTGGTCAGTATAACAATAAGGTGGAATGGCAAGCCTATTTAAGTCGTTTTTCAGATTGTTTAAAAAATCCTTTGCTTTTTACGATAAAGTGAAGAATTGAAATTCCATTACGCAAAAAATAAAGCAAGCTATTATTTAGCTTGTTTTATTTTTTTATGTATTGTTGACTTCCTATTAATTATGTAAATAATCGAATCTTCGAACATTAACTAAGGAACAGGTCCCATATCAAGCCTAGCATTACAACACCTTATTGTTTTCCGCTTTACACTAAAACCTTGATATATAGCTACCCCATAACTTATATTCTGTTTAGCCCGTCAAGCAAAAAAGTCCTTTTAGGGGAATTCATATTAGTATTGATATTTTGTATACAACATTGAACAATATAAACTTAAGGTGATGCCTATGTAGTATTGTTTTATGAATTACCTTATACCATGAAAATACTAAAGAAGGATTAAATTTTTCCAGAAAATCCAAGGACATTTTTACTACATTAGTAATCAATTTGACCATACAAATATTTCAGTCCTTTATTTAATATTAAATAACCACAATAGTTATATACCCTTTTCTATTTCATCAATAATCTGGCATTTTTATTAGGGCAAAAAAAAGGTTGTATTTTAACAAGTGATTAATTCTATTTAAGTATTGCGCTGAAAACGTTTACTTAACAGTAAGAATAACACTCCACAAAGTAACCATGCAGGTAAGGTAACAAAGGACAAGAACACGTCATACTTTACTGAAATAAAATAGAATAGTCCAAAGCTAATGGCCCAAGCCCAAAATACAGAGGCATTGAAAGATATGTTAGCTTTCTCCGCATAGTTTTTGACAATTCCGGCTTTTTTATAAAAGAAGTGTTCAAACACTATAACTGCTCCGAAAGGCGCAAGGATAAATCCGTAAAGCGCAACAAAGCCCAATAATTTCATGGCAAATGCAGGAAAAAGTCCTGCAACGGTGGCAACGGTTCCTGCAATGATCGTAACCCAAAATGTCGATACTCTGGGAATAATCGCCTGGAAGGCCAAACCTGCCCTGTAAATGGTTGGGTTAGCGGTGGTCCACCCTGCCAAGACAACAGCAATGATACCTAACATGCCAATGGCGTTGTTCGCTAAAGGACCTGGTGCCACAGGAGGAGCTTCCCCATTAGATAAAAATGCCTGTGCTTCTGGAGACTTAAGATAAACAGCATAAAGTAAAGCCGCCGCGATCCATGCCATATAATGGCCCACATACATACCTGCAGCAGTTGTCCATCCAGCATTTGGGTTTTTTGCAAATCTGAAAACCGATAGATCCGACATTCCAATATGCATGGCAGCATTTGCAAACCAAGACCAAATAACAACATGCCAAAACGTATATTTTATTTGTCCAGGAAAAGGATCAGAACCTTCTCCCCATATATTCCAAAAATCATCAAAACCTTTAACCCCCAATTGGTTCATAGCAACGATTCCACAGGCAATAAAAGCAAGGACGATTATCGGTGACATATAGTTGGCTGCTTTCGAAACCGTGTCATAACCTTTAGAAGCGATTAAAGAAATTACCGCTCCAATAATAATAACGATTATAACCCATGTCATCCCATTGGGCATGGTATCGGTTAGTTTGGGCATTTCCATATCAAAAGGAATCCCCACTGCGGTAGCGGATACGGTGATCATAGAACCTGCCAAGAAACAGAATAGGATTCCATTGGCAAGATTATATGCCGTCACCAACTTTTTACCACAGATCTTTTCTAATTGGTAATACAAGGTAAATCTATTATCAACTGCAATTTTTGCCGTTAAAAAACGCCAACTCAATACCGCAAGAAGGTTTCCTATCAACAGTCCCACAATTAAATCAAATGCGCTAACACCAGCGGTAAGAAACAATGGGCCGATCATGAATTCGGTTCCGGCGGCATGTTCTCCTGCATACATTCCCAAAAAACTTTTCCAACCCTTTAATTTAGATTGTGGAACTCGTTCTCTTTCAAACTCCCCCCCTGCTGCAATTTCCACTTCTTCTTCAATATTGTATTGGCCCATTCTTTGTTTGGTTTAGTTGATAAAAGCATTTAATTAAAATAGATTTCCTTTTTTAACCGTTAAAGACCCAAACCGGTCTAAAACATATCGGACAATTAATAACTGTCTTTGTTGAATTAAAATAGTAAAAACGAAGATAGCGTTTGGATTACAAAACTCTATCCTGCACTGTACCGCTATCAATTCGATTCAGGAAAAAAATACAATTATACCTGTTCATTTTTACAGGGTGCTACAGGACAGTTAAGGCCATTAATTGGATTAATTTTATTTCCAGCCATATGCCATTTTAATTTCTTATGGCCAAAATGTAATCATAAAAATGAAAGTAGGCTTATTTATTCCGTGTTATATTAATCAATTGTATCCCCAAGTAGGGATTGCTACTTTAGAATTATTAGAGAAATTGGGTGTCACCGTATACTATCCACAGGGACAAACCTGTTGTGGCCAGCCACTGGGAAATTCAGGTTATGAGGAGGATTCCAAAGGAGCTTGTCAGGTTTTCGTTGAAAATTTCAAGGAATATGACTATATCGTAGGTCCTTCGGGAAGTTGTATCTATCATGTTAAGCATCATTTTGATATTTTAGAGCAAACACCCGATGTTATAAAAGTGAGGAACAACGCTTACGAAATGTGCGAATTCATAGTGAAAGTGTTGGGTATTACCGATGTCGGCGCATCATTCCCCCATAAGGTGGGCCTGCATAAAAGTTGCCATGGTTTAAGAGGACTAAAACTAGGTTCATGTTCAGAAAGAATGGATCCGTATTATTCCACGGAAGAAGAATTATTGAACCAAGTTAAAGGGCTGGAACTAATGCCCTTAACCCGAAAGGATGAATGTTGTGGATTTGGGGGTACATTTTCCGTATTCGAGGAAGCAATATCAGTAAAAATGGGAAAAGATCGTATCCATGATCATCTAGATAGCGGAGTAGAAGTAATCACAGGGGCGGATCATTCCTGTTTAATGCATATGGAGGGCTTGATCAACAGGAACAAACAGCCTTTGAAAGTAATGCATATAGCTGAAATTTTAAATACTAGTATGTAGAGGCATGAGTCACGCAAAACAGGCAGAAATATTCAATAAGAACGAAGCCAAGGTAAATTGGCACGATAAAGCTTTATGGTATGTGCGGGAGAAAAGGGATAATTCTGCCCATAACGTTAAAGGTTGGGAACATTTAAGGGATTCGGCATCTGGCATTAAAGCCCACGTATTATCGAATTTGGATGAGTATTTGATACAGTTTGAACAAAATGCCCTACAGAACGGCATAAAAGTACATTGGGCTTCAGACGCTGAAGAACACAATACCATTATTCACGAAATACTAAAAGACCATAAGGCTGAAAAGGTTGTGAAAAGTAAGTCTATGCTTACTGAAGAATGCCATTTAAATCCCTATTTGGAAGAAAAAGGAATTGAGGTCATTGATACGGACTTAGGGGAACGCATTGTGCAATTGGCAAAAGAGCCACCTAGCCATATTGTATTGCCCGCCATACACAAAACCAAAGAGGAAGTAGACGTTCTCTTTCAAGAACATCTTGGGACAAAGGCCAGCCAAGGAGACCCCGAGTACCTTACCAATGCAGCAAGAAAACACCTTAGAGGCAAATTTTTAAATGCCGATGTAGCGATAACCGGTGTTAATTTTGCAGTTGCCGATACCGGTGGTTTTGTAGTTTGTACGAATGAAGGTAATGCGGACATGGGCGCCCATTTGGCGAAGGTACATATTGCCTGCATGGGGATTGAGAAAATAATTCCCAAGGAAGGGCATTTGGGCATATTCCTACGCCTTTTGGCAAGAAGTGCAACAGGACAGCCCATTACTACCTATTCTTCCCATTTCAATAAACCTACTGAAGGTAAAGAAATACATATTGTCATTGTGGACAATGGAAGAACGGAACAATTGAGCAGGGAAGATTTTAGGGCCTCGTTACATTGTATCAGATGTGGTGCATGTATGAACACTTGCCCTATTTACAGACGTAGTGGAGGTCACAGTTATGATGCCACTATTCCAGGGCCTATAGGTTCTATTTTATCTCCAGGAAAAGATTTAAAGAAACATAGCTCTTTACCATTCGCATCAACGTTATGTGGTTCTTGTTCCAATGTTTGTCCTGTTAAAATCAACATTCACGAACAGCTCTATAAATGGCGACAGATCATTGTAAAAGAACAGCCACAACCTGTGGTTAAAAAATCTATCTTAAAAATGACCGGAACCGTATTTTCAAAACCCGGTTTGTACAGCTTTATTGGGAAATCAGCTAGATTCGCATTAAAATACGCCCCGAAATCATTGATTTATTCCAAATTGAATGCATGGGGAAAGGCACGTGATCTGCCCGAAGTCAAAAACGAAAATTTTGATGACTGGTATAAAAAAAGAAGTAAAAACAATGGGTAGGGAAGCAATATTAAAATCAATTAAAAACAATAAGCCCGACTTACTTTCTATCCCGGAAATTGATGTAACCCAATTTACGGAAGAAGTAAATCTAATAGAGGTTTTCAAAAATAATGTTAACCTAGTAGGAGGTAACATTAAAGAAGTGGATCCACAAGATATTGACGTAGAGATCAAAAAGATGTACCCTAACGCTGAAAAAATAGTATCAGTGGCCGATGAATGTTCATTGGGTACCGTTCAAATTTCAGGAAAAACAGACCCCCACGAACTTAATTCCATAGATTTAGCCATTATTAAAGGATCTTTGGGGGTTGCCGAAAACGGAGCTGTATGGATATCGGAAAATGAAATAGTCGTCCGGGCATTGCCTTTTATTACCAATGATTTGGTTATTGTCCTACCTAAAGATCAATTATATCTACATCTGTTGCATGCTTATGAGATCATTGGTAAAAGGGAAAGGAGATTCGGGCTCTTCTTATCAGGACCGTCTAAAACGGCCGATATAGAGCAATGTCTGGTCATAGGTGCACAAGGTGCCATAAGTTTGACCGTCATATTGATTTGAAAAAATAAAACCCAACTAAAGTTAGTTGGGTTTTTTTATATGATATGTTTAAAACGTATTAATAATACTTGGCATAAACTACTTTCGTCTGCAGGTATTCTTCCATACCATGCTTACCATCTGCACCACCGATTCCTGATTTTTTCCAACCTGCGTGAAAACCTTGAATCGCTTCAAAATGCTCTCTGTTCACATAGGTTTCACCAAAATGTAAGCCCGTGGTGGCACGCATAATATTATTATAGTTTTCAGAAAAAACAGAAGAGGTTAAGCCAAATTGGCAATCATTGGATAATGCTATCGCCTCATCCAACGAACTGAATTTCATTACAGGTAGTACGGGACCAAAGACCTCTTCCTGAATAATATCCATATCTTGTTTACAATTGGTCAATATGGTAGGCTCATAATAAAAACCTTTCTCAAATTTTTCAGGTCTTTTACCACCTATCAATACCTCGGCACCTTCTTTTTTGGCAAAATCAACCATCTCGGTAATTTTATCCAATTGGCTTTTTGATACCAAGCTGCTCATATCGGCATTTGTTCCGGTCAAAGCATCTTCTATGACGACCTCACTGATTTTTTTAGTGAGTTTTTCCACAAACTCGTCATAGATACTTTCTTCTACATAAGCCCTTTCTGCACAGTTACAAACTTGACCACTAAAAATAACCTTCGAGGAAACTATTGAATTTACAGCCAATTCCATATTAGCATCGGCGCAAACAATTGCAGGAGCCTTACCTCCCAACTCTAACGATACTTTTGTAATATTCTCCGCGGAAGCCGTAATAATTTGTTGTCCGGCCGAAACACTTCCCGTTAAACTCACGATTCCTGTAATAGGACTTTTTGAAAGGGCATTTCCAATGATTCTCCCTGAACCACAAACAAAATTCAAAACACCGTTCGGTAGTCCTATATCCTTAATAAAATCAGCAAATTCCATGATTGTATTCGGTGCTTCGGAACTTGGTTTCAAAACGCAGGTATTCCCTGTTATTAGTGAAGCGGCAACCTTTCGGGCCATAACGAAAAATGGGAAATTCCAAGGGCATATTCCCACTGCCACCCCAATAGGGGCCTTATGAAGAAATATATGTTCCTTTTCATTATCACTTTGAATGATTTCCCCTTCTATTCTTCTTGCCCAAGCAGCATAATAATCAAAATAATCAGCGGTTACATCTATTTCTATTTGTGCTAATCCGATGACCTTAGCTTGTTCGGTGGCCAAGGTTTCTGCCAAGAAAATCCTATTTTCCCTAATAACCGTTGCCATCTTGTGCAAAAAAGAGGCCCTTTTTATGGCTGGGAGTGCTTCCCATGCAGGCTGCGCCTCATTTGCAGCTTCCAAAGCCAAGTTAGCATCTTCGACAGAACCAGTTGGTATGGTGCTAATGACTTCTTCAGTACAAGGGTTTATAACTTCTATTATCGTTGTCGAGGAGGATTTTACAAACTGTCCGTTGATATATTGATTATACTGTTTCATGCTATGGAAAAATCTATTTTAATGTGGATGTTTATGTTAAAAATTTCTTTCTTAAATCTTCTACTTGATCATCGTTAATGGGCACCATTTGACCTAAAGAAGTACCCAAAACAATTGATTTGGCACTAAATTCAGCAACTTCCAGATAATCAAAGGTCTGTAATAATTTATCTCCCGTTATCATTATCGAATCATTTTCTATGATAAGGGCCGTGGTACAATTTTCGGTAATCTTGGAATCAGCGTTCGTTTTAAAATGGCTACCATATTCTATTGTTGGAATATCTTGTAAAAAGATCCAACTTTCAGGAATCGTACGTACGTTCAAATAGGTCTTTGTTACTCCAAAAGCCATTAAATAAGGTGATTGGGTCATGATAATGGAGTTCACCTCTGGGTTTTTATTGTATATCTCCTGATGTATCCAGGTTGCCCTGCTCGGTGTTTTCCCTCCTTCCCGTTTACCATCCTTTATTTGAACCACATCATCGATATCAATATCCCAGCGATTTACGTCGGTCGGGGTAATTAAAAAGTCGTTCCCTTTCCATCGCATAGAAGCGGTACCGTATGAACTTATCATTAAGCCTTGCTCACAAGCACGCCTCACAATATTGCAAATTTCCAAACGTTTTTCGACTTCATCCGAAGGGTATTCCACCTTTTCCATTGCAGGCATCATCGAAGGTACTTGAGCTTCAAATTGATCAATTTGATCATCGGTCAAATAGTTAGGAGTACCTATTTGAGTGCCATAAAGTATCGTACGGGCACAAAATTCCAATGTTTCAAAACGCTTAAATGCATCTGTGAGATCACTTCCTCCCAAAACAGTACCATGATTCTCCATAATAACGGCCTTGAACCCTTTTTTGAATTCATCGGCAATTACCTCACCCAAATCTTCACTTCCGGGCAACTTATATTCTGCGTAGCCAATTGGGCCGCAGATATGTTTAGCCTGGGAAATAATGTTGGTATTCGGTATCTGTCGTACGATACTGAACGAAACCAATGCCGGTGGATGGGCATGTATTACTGACTTAACATCTGGTCTGGCTTCATAAATCGCTTTGTGAAAAGGAAACTCAGATGAAGGTTTATGATCCCCTATTACGGTTCCGTCCTTTTTTACACAGATAATATCGGAGGCACGTAAAGAGCCTTTATCAATTGCGGAGGGCGTTACCCATATGTCTCCATTTTCATCGATAATAGAAATATTACCACCCGATGTGGTGGTCATACCCCTTTTATATATTCTACTGATGACAGTGGTAATTTGATCTCTCGGGTGTACTAATGTTATATTCTTTGACATTTGTTTTCAATTTTAGCTTGTTCAGCTGATTATAAATGGTACGTGTTTTTTTAACGAGTAATTCTTTTTAAGGAACTTTGAATCCAATTTGGAGTCCGAAATGGCAATGGCCGCTCCCAATGCTGAACCCAAGGCCGAATCGGTGGTTCTAAGTTCCATGTTTCTTAAATAATGGGATAATAATTTTATATAGACCCTGTTGTCGCTAAAACCACCATCGATATATAATTTTTGTATCGTATCCCCACTGGTAGCAATTTCAATACTCTCTACTTGCAACAATACCAACTCTACCATTAAATGATGGTAGGCTTGTTCAAAACTATCGTAAGGAATCTTGGTATCTAAAGGCATTTCTTTAGTTTCAAAACTGATCCATCGAAACATCGGTTTAAAATCCTTTAGTATTTTAAAATAGGTATCTTGATTAAAATCAACACATTTGTGATAATCCTTATGTACATTAAAATGTTTGGAAAGATTCTGTACTTGAAGATTGTACTCATTGCCTAAGAACATACGGGAAGACTTTACAGGCTTTCCGTTAATACGCATATAATTAATACACTCTTTCTCAATATCCCCTTTAGTCAATGACGCATTGGAAAAAGGGTTCAACGCAATGCTCCAGGTTCCTGTAGAAACCAAAACGAACTTCTCCTTTTCACTTCGTACATACGGCAAAAGAGCGGCCGAGCTATCATGGATCCCAACGCCGATCTTAATCCGTTTTCCGTTATAGTTCATATTCATACTGGTCTCTGTGGAAACGATGGGCGGCAGTATGCGATGTATGCCTTCTGCATATACCCAATCGTGATAATCCCTTTTGCCATAATCCCACAAAGCCGTATGGCAACCGATACTGGTATATTCGCTTATCGGAATCCCAGTGAACACATAGCTGATATATTGTGGAAGGTGAAGTGAATATTTAATCTTTTTAAAAATCTCTGGCTTGGTCTGTTTTAGCCAATACAACTGCATGCCCGAATTGAGCATTCCGGAATTCGATGACCCCGTAGCAACGGCAAAATCCATTTCAGGTCCATACTTCTCAAAAAAGGAGTCAATATACTTCTTATCCAACGGTTTGGTATAATTGTATAATGGTGTCAAAACCTCCCCATTTTCATCTAAATGGACCAAACTTGCCCCATAGGTAGAAAAATTAATAGCGGTAATGTTATATTCCTTTTCGACCAATATCTTATCGAACACCTCCTTAAGCCAAGTCTGTAACGCTTGAAGATTTTCAGTCGGATAACCGTCTTCATCCTCAATGGTTTCAAATTTGGTATAATCACGGTAAACCTCTTGGTAATCCTTATCAAAAAGAAAGAATTTTTTATTGGTTTTTCCTATATCGAATACTGCGGTGACATCCATTTATATACTTGTTGATTATAATCCCGTCGCTACAGAATTGGCCCCTCTTTCTTTTATTAGTTCTTTTCTTACCGTCAAGGACCTGTAAGCATTGATAGGGCTTATAACCCCTCCGCTATTCAACCTCGCTTTTTCCAACAATGGCCTTACATCGGTACGATAGGCATCTTGAAGAATTTCTTGACATCTTACAACATCATGGTTAAGTTGAGCTTCAGTCAATAATTTCTGATCTACCAATAACGCTTTCGCATAGGCTTCTTGGATTGCCTCTAAGGATTGGATCAAATCTTCCAAAGGATCCTTAACGTTATGGCTGGCGTCGATCATCCAAGCAGGATATGGGTTCTGGGGATTGTTCTCCATACCATAAACTAATGCATTGAAAATCAAGAAAAGTGCATAGGGCTTAACGCTACCTACCGTTAGGTCATCATCCCCGTATTTACTATCATTGAAATGAAAACCGCCCAATTTTCCCTTCAGCATAAGGGTAGAAACGATTTGTTCTATATTGGTATTGGGTAAATGGTGCCCTAGGTCTACCAAACTGAATGCTTTCTCACCGCACTCATTGGCCAACATGAACGAGGTTCCCCAATCTTGAATCACGGTACTGTAAAAATTTGGTTCGTACGGTTTATATTCTATAAAGAGTTTCCAATCGTTCGGCAATGCCTTATAAATATCTTTTAAACTATCCTGGGTATGGTTCAATGCGGTCTGAAAGTTGCTCTGCCCTGGGAAATTGGCACCATCGGCCAACCATACCGTTAAGCTTTTTGAACCTAGCTTGTCCCCTATTTTAATTACCTCGATGTTATGGGCTATTGCCTGCTCACGGGAACCTTTACTGGTATTGGACAAGGAACCGTATTTATAGCTTTCCGCTGCATCTTTTTGATCTTGGAAGGTGTTAGAGTTTACGGCATCGAAAACAATATCATGGGAATTCGCCAATTCCTTTATCGCAGCATAATCCTTAGGCACATCCCATGGTATATGAAGCGAAATTGCCCCAGCAGTTTGTGTTAATTTATGCAATAACCCTACATCATCAATTTTTTGTTCCAGTGTGCTTGGCTCTCCCTGAAAGCCAAAACGCCCAAACCTTGTACCACCTGCTCCCAATGCCCAACTTGGTATGGCAACTTGGAATTTCTCAAGCTTTTGAATAATTGTATTAACATCTTTATCATCCTTTGACAAAGTATCTCCCAAAAAATTAAATCTATCACGATGTGATGAAAGATTTTCTTTGTTCTGTTCTTCTATTTGATCTTTATTTATTCTCATAATATAATTACTTTCTTTTCTAAAATAAGCTTCAAAGGGCCTACACCCTAAGAAGCTTGAAAAAAACTAACAAAAACTAATACTATCTTACAAATGCGTTGGCCATTCCGCCATCCACATTGATGATATTCCCTGTTGTCTTATCCAAAATACCGACACAGGCAAAAACACCTTTTGCAATATCCTCAGGATAAATAATTTCGTTCAGTAGATTTCTTTTGGCATAATGGGCCGGTAATTCATCAACAGTAATACCATAGGCTTTGGCACGGCCTTCGGCCCAATCACCTTCCCAAATCTTACTGCCGACTATGACCCCATCAGGATTTACAGTGTTAACCCGGATTTTATCACCTCCCAATTCCGCGGCCAATAGTCGTGACATATGTTGCTGGGCAGCTTTTGCCGTACCATACCCAACATTGTTGGGCCCTGAAACCAATCCGTTCTTACTTGCTATACTAATGAAATCACCACCTAGGTCTTGGTCGCGCATTACGCCTACCCCCTGTTTGGCCAATTCAAATTGCCCCTTGACCAAAACATTCTGAAGAATATCCCAGTCTTTTTCAGTTGTATCTGCCAATGGTTTGGAAATCGCCAATCCGGCACTATGTACCACGATATCCACACCTCCAAATTCTAAACAAGCTTTTGTAAATGCTTCGGAAATAGACTCGCTTTTTGTTACATCACAAACTGCATAAGCTGCCGTATCCCTCCCATAGGTGTTCAAAGCCTCTTTTAATCTGTCTTCCGCAATATCGGTCAAAACTACGTTTGCACCTTCGTCTGCGAGTTTATCAGCGATGGCCTTACCAATACCACCACCTGCACCAGTAACAAGGGCTACTTTTCGGGATAAGGGTTTTTCTTTTGGCATACGCTGCAGCTTGGCCTCTTCCAATAGCCAATATTCAATATCAAAAGCCTCCTGTCTAGGTAGGGCCGTATATTCCGTAATGGCTTCTGCACCCCGCATTACATTAATGGCGTTCACATAGAATTCGCTGGCCACACGGGTGGTCTGTTTGTTCTTGGCAAAACTGAACATTCCTACACCCGGATATATAATGATTACAGGATTGGCATCCCTCATTCCTGGACTATTATCTCGCTTGTGATTATCGTAATACTCCTTATACTCTTTTCTATACTTATCGAATGCCGGTTGTAATTTTTCAAGTACAGCTTTTCTATCGGATAAATCTTCTTGCTTATCCAAACCCAAAACTAAAGGCTGGATCTTGGTACGCAAAAAGTGATCGGGACAGGATGTTCCCATCGGGGCCAATCTGGCAAGGTCATTACTGTTTATATATTCCAGTACAACATCACTATCTGTGAAATGCCCTATCATCCTATTTTCCGAAGAACAAAGACCTCTTAGCAACGGCATAAGCTCGGCCGCTTTTTTAGAACGTTCCTCTTTAGGAAGGCTATCGATTTTTTGTCCTCCGAATACACTTCCTTTCTCTTTAATCTTTCTTTCTATAAATTCAGAGGCCATTTCGATAACCTCTAGACTGTTCATATAACACTCGTAAGAAGTATCGCCCCAAGTGAACAATCCATGACTGCCCAACACAATTCCACGAATTCCCGGATTGTCGTTCAAACATTTCTCTAACTGTAGTCCTAAATCAAAACCAGGTCTTTGCCATGGTACCCATCCCATGGTATCACCCCATATCTCTTTGGTTACTTTCGCGCTATCTTTTGCCGCTGCTACGGCAATAAGCGCATCTGGATGCAGATGATCTATGTGTTTAAAAGGCAATAAACCATGCAATGGAGTATCAATAGATGGTGCTTTACTATCCAAATCGTATATACAATGGTTGAAAAGACCGACCATACGATCTTCATCTGAAAGCCCGCCGTATACGTTTTTCAAATTACGTAAACGTTCTGTATAAAGACCAGCAATCCCAGACTTGGTCAATGTACCTATATCACCGCCTGAACCCTTGATCCACATGACCTCGACATCCTCATTGGTCAAAGGATCTTTTTCAATGGTCTTACAGCTTGTATTACCACCACCATAATTTGTAATTCTTAAATCTGCCCCTAAAATATTCGAACGATAAAGAAACAGTTCAACCTGATCATCCCCAAGCTTACCCGCTTTCGAATCATCCCATAGATAATCTACATATTTAAATTCTTTTACCTGCATTGGACTTTGTTTTTTATTAATTTGCTCATTGACGAAATTAAAGTTTGACCTGCAACATTGCATCCTGTACTATGCTGACAGGTATTTTTAAGTAAATTCCATAATAAATATATACCTTTATACATCGAAATGATTGTCGACAGGCGACAACCTAAATAAACCCCAAAGCAATAAATCTTGGAAAGACTTAATCGTTTTTTGATAAATACCGATTCACGGATTCCTAAATACAAACAAGTTATGGATTCCATAATAAATGGTATCAATAACGGAACACTTGGAATGGGCGAAAGAATACCTTCGATAAATGAAGTAAGTGAAGAGTATTTATTGTCTAGGGATACCGTTGAGAAGGCTTATGGTCTCTTAAAAGAAAAGAGAATAATCGTTTCAGTAAAAGGTAAAGGGTATTATATAGCAAAGACCGATCTATCCATTAAGGTTAATGTGCTTTTTTTAATCAATAAATTAAGTACATATAAAATGCACATCTTCAATACATTCGTGAATTCATTGGGTACAAATGCCAATGTTGACCTTGACATATATCATTGCGAACCTTTGGTATTCAGTAATATTTTGGAAAAAAAGAAAGATTTTTATGACTACTATGTAATCATGCCCCATTTTAAAAATGAGGATTTACAACATATGGGGTGTACAGATGAAATCCTAAAGGCTATCCATTCCATTCCCAATGGTAAATTGATCATCATGGATAGGAACCTAAAAAGTCTAAGTAAAGAGGCTGGAAGGATTTACCAGGATTTTACCGAAGACATTTTCAAAGCATTGACCGCTGCTTATGACAAATTAAAGAACTATAGAAAGATCATGCTGGTTTATCCCAACAAATCGGTTTATCCTTATCCTAAAGGAATCGTTACGGGCTTTAAAAGATTTTGTATTCAGCATAATATGGATTACGAGATTCTGGATGAGATTTATGAAGGCATGGAACTACAATTAAAAGATCTTTATATCATAATCGAGGAAGACGATCTTGTACATTTAGTCAAACAAGTTAGGGACAGGCACTATAAGATGGGTGAGGATATTGGTATTATTTCCTATAATGACACGCCCTTGAAAGAGTTACTCGGGATTACCGTTATGAGTACCAACTTTAAAAAAATGGGAGAAGAAGCTGCCAAGATGATCTTAAATAACAAAAGAATAGAAGTAAAAAATGAATTTAACTTTATAGATCGTTTTTCATTATAACATAATATCCTTTAACACATACAAAATACTTTCCCCTATCCGAACAATGTTGTTATCGTTGTTTTTATTACGTAATCCATAGAATTCTGTAAAAAACCGTATTTTGAAGCTTTTACCGTTCCGTAAATTTTCAATGAACAATTTCACTTTTTTTACCTCACAGTATAGTACAGGATGGACTCATAAATTTAAGTTAATAATATTGTTAAGAATTCACTAAAAAAAACAAGGTTTTGTTAAGGATTGTAAAATAAAACCTCCCTTTTTTAGTGTATTAAAACTAGTCTAACAATTAATAAATTAACTTGAAATGAAAAAAAAGTGTAACAGACGATTGCGTTTTACAATGTTACCTGTTTTGATGACAATGGTTTTCTGCATGTTATCTATTTCTACTGCTTTTGCGCAGGTAAAATCAGTAGCGGGATCGGTAACCGATGTCAATGGAGAACCCATTCCTGGAGTAAACATTGTACAGAAGGGAACAACGAACGGAGTATCAACTGATTTTGACGGCAACTATGCCATAACCCTTAAAGAGGGTTCTAAGGTATTGTTATTTTCCTATATCGGATTTGATACGCAAGAGATTACAGTGAATACTTCTAACATTAATGTAACGTTAGAAGAAGACACCCAAGCTTTAGAAGAGGTTGTGGTTATTGGTTATGCCCCAGTTGAACGTAAAAAAGTACTTGGTTCAATTGCGTCGGTCAAAGCGGAATCGATTGTGCAAGCCTCACCTGTACAGGCCTTTGATGCCGTACAAGGAAAATTGGCCGGGGTTCAGATTTTGAGCAACAATGGTCCAGGGCAAGGGTTTGATATTCGTATACGTGGTGTCTCTACTTTTGGTAGTGGAACTTCTCCCTTATACGTTGTTGATGGCCAGCAATTGGATGATATTGACAATATCGACCCCAACGACATTGCTTCATTAGAGGTGTTAAAAGATGGGGCTACCGCAGCGATTTATGGTTCTAAGGCAGCCAACGGGGTTGTTCTCATTACAACCAAATCGGGTAAATCAGGTGATTTAAAGATAGAAGTAAGCCAAACTACGGGGTTTAATTCTTTAGTCGGGGATTTACCTGTCGTAAATACCGAAGAACGATTTTTACTTGAGAAAAAAAGAGCGGGTAATTTAGAAACTTTACCTCGTTTAGAACGGGATTCTTTAAGCTTACTTCGAAGAAATGATTACGATTTACAATCTATGCTTACTAGACCGGCAGTAAGAACCCAAACAAACTTTTCAATTAGTGGTGGTAGTGATAAGGTTAGATTTTTATGGAATACCGGCTATCTATACGAAGAAGGGGTAGTAATCAATAGTGATTATAAAAGAATAAACACCCAGTTAAAGTTAGATGCCAATGTATCTAAAAAATTTAAATTAGGAACAAGGTTGGCCTTAACCAACCAAGACAAATCAGGATTGACAGAGGGGGGTATTTTCACCCATCTTGTGGAAAGGTTGCCCTATCTACCTTTGTACGAACCAAATGGTTCGTATACACCAACGATTGGTGGACGTAAAAACCCTTTGGCTTTTGCCAATTTGCAGGTTAGGGATGATAGGGATTTTCGAATCCAGGTTTTTAATTATGCACAATTGGAAGTTTTACCAAAACTTACGATCAAATCTACATTGGGTGTAAATTGGAGATTTAGAAAACAAGATCAGTTTGACACGAAACTTATTGCCAATAGAATCGAAACAGGTAATGATCAGGCAAGGTTACTTCAAGATATGACCTACGATATTCAACAAGAAAACTTCCTAAATTATAAAAATAGATGGGGTGATCATGATTTAGGGGCCTTTGGGGGTATGCAAATCCAAAAATACTTCATTGAGTATACCGATTTTAGATCAAGAATACTCAACAACTCATATGTTCAGACCTTGAACAATGCATCACCGGGTTCCATTACTGGCGATAATAATGCCAACGAAAGGCATAATCTATTTTCACTATTTGCTGGGTTCAATTATGATTTCGCCGACAAATACCTAATAGGAGGTACCATTCGCCGTGATGGTTCATCAAGATTCGGTGATGAAAATGAATATGGTGTGTTTCCTTCGGCCACTTTGGGTTGGAGAATCAGTAATGAGAACTTCTTAAAGGACAGTGAACTCATAAACAACCTTTTGGTAAGGGGAAGTTGGGGTGTAACAGGTAATGAACGAATTGGTAACTATAATTTTACCGAAGTTTTAGTAGCTGGGCAATCTTATAATGGCAATTCAGGGATTGGGCCTCAAAGTTCTTTGGCAAACCCAGAATTATCATGGGAGGAAACAGAATCTACCAACCTAGGTCTTGATCTTTCAATACTCAAAAACAGGGTCGATATTAATCTTGACCTCTGGCAAAAGAAGACTACCGGTCTTTTAGCAACAACGCCATTACCCGAAGAATCAGGTTATAGTGGTATTCTAAGAAATGTAGGTGCCGTTGATAACAGGGGTATTGATTTTAGTATCACAGGAACCATTATAGATTCTAAAGACTTTACATGGAGTAGTAATTTCAATATTGGTTTTCTTGAAAATGAAGTTACCAAGTTAGATGGTGGAACCGAATTTTATCCCGGAGGAAGGTATTTGGTTCGAGAAGGTGAGCCCATTGGCAATATTTATGGTTACAAAAACCAAGGAGTTTACCAATATACTGAGTCCAATGCATATACCGATGATGGTACTCGTTTAACTCCAAACTTTGATGGAGACGGTAATTTCACAAATTATACATTGAATGGTGCTGAATATACCGATACCGTTAATAAAATAAAGGTAAATGGGAGAACTCCTGAAGGCGGGGATATTATTTGGGAGGACCTGGATGGTGACTTTAATATCACCGCAGATGACAGGCAAATATTAGGTAATGGTTTGGCAACGACCTATGGTGGTTTTTCCCATGATTTAAGATATAAAAATTTAAGTGTCAGCTTGCTATTTGATTTTAGTTTAAACCATGATATTTATAGTAGATGGGACGAAGACAGGAATGACCTAGCGGCGGGTGCCGAGAGTCCAGGACCGGAACGTGTTTATGGAGCTTGGTTCGAACCTGGAGATGAGACCATTTATCCAAGATTGGACAGGGTACCTCAAAATCGTTTAAAACCTAACAGCTTTTTTGTATCTGATGGTAGTTTTATCAAATGGAGATATATTCGATTCAACTACATTTTTGATCAAAAAGTTATTGATAAGATACCTGGTGTAAAAGGGGCATCCATGAATTTTGCCGTGAACAATCTAATAACTTGGACAAATTATAAAGGTTATAACCCGGAGTTAGGTAACAGGGGAAGTGCCTTAACACCCAATATGGACCAGTTAAGGTACCCTAATGATAGAGAAATCATTTTAGGTGTTAAATTTCAATTTTAAAAAAAAGAGCTATGTTGAAATATATAAAATATAAAGATTTAAAGAACTTTAAAATTGCCACATGTGCTTTAGTACTTATGATTGGAGCATGGTCATGTGATGATTTGGTAGATGAAGAGCCTATTAGTGATATAGGCAAGGACTCATTTTATGAAAACAATGATGATTTGTTCGCAGCATTAACATCTGTCTATGATGGGATGCAGGCATTCTATAAAGATCAATATTTTTATTGGGGCGAATTTAGGGCCGATAATCATTTGCCAACAGGTGCCAGTGCAAATAACGATGAAATAGCCAATAACGTAATATCTGCAGGGAACGGAGCTGCTAGGTGGGGAGATTTGTACGCTACGGTACTTAGAGCCAATGCGGTAATCAACAATGCTCCAAATATTGTTGGGTATAATGAAGATTACGTTGCAGAGGCACTTGCTATTAGGGCAAAATCGTACTTTGATGCAGTGAGGGTTTGGGGCGATGTTCCCGTTTTTACAGAGCCTGTTAACGGATTCGATGATTCATTCAAACCAGTTACCGATGCCAGCACGATAATCAATGATATAGTTATTCCTGATATGATCAGAGCTCAAGAACTTAGCACAATCCCGTCTGCTGAATTTAGATTTTCCAAATCAAGCATTTATGCGCTTCAAGCCGAGGTATATCTGTATTTAAAAGATTATCCAAAGGCAAAAACGGCAATAGAATCCTTAATCGACCTAGGAACGCACCGTTTGGTTACAACACCACAGGAATGGAGGGATCTGTTTTACAATAGTAATACCGATGATGAACCCTTTGGAAAGATACAAACGGGACCGGAATTGATTTTTTCCATTAAATATGATGCTGTAGGCGAAGAAGCTGGCTCAGGAAATCCGAACAGATCGGGAATTGCGCAATTATTCCGTGGTGGAATTCCATCCTACCTTATGTCGCCCGACGTTGAAGCTAAGTGGGTCGAAAAGTTTCCTACAGACTCAACAGCATGGGTAACAAAATATCCTGGTGTTGATCCCGCTACCACAAGAACAGTGATTGTAGACGATGGTATGGGGGGTACCATGGAAGAAGAACGATTTAATTATGGGGATTGGAGATATTTTTATTCTCGCCAAAGTGGTTACTCCGGATTAGGTTCACTTCTTACAGGAGAGGCAAAAACTGGAAAATGGGGTGATACGGTGTATCCTTCCAATGAGGATGAAACCGACGTAGTAGTGTACCGTTATGCTGATATGATTCTATTATTGGCCGAAATTGAGAATGATCTTAATGCCGACGGAACAAGGGCATTGGAGCTCATAAATGATATCAGAACGGCAAGGCAATTACCCCAAGTGGATGCAATGGAATTTGGGGCAACCCAAGCTGAACGTCTTGATTTTATATTAGAGGAACGTCGCTTTGAATTATTTGGTGAAGCTAAAAGATGGTGGGATTTGGTCAGAAATGATAAGGCCATAGAAACTTTGACTCCTATTATACAAGCTAGGGGTATTTCTGATCCATTGACCCAAGAGCGATTATTATGGCCAATTCATAACGACCATCTCTTGGAAAATCCTTTATTATCTCAAAATGCAGGATATTAAAATAAAAAAAATAATACGTATGAAAACATTTGTTAAAATAAAATTTGTATTACTACTATGCATAGGTATATCGCTCATTTCATGTGACCTAGAGGTTCAGGACACCTATAATTTCGAAAGTGGAGCCGTATTTTCAGATCCATTTGAAAATAATACCGCATGGGAATTTATTGAGTCTTTAAATGGTGTAAATGAAGATGGCACCTTAGATGGCGAACACTTTCAATATATGGAAGCGGCCATAAGGAAAGCGGAAATGATCGATGTCTTTAATCAAACTGCGGATACGCTAAGAACCTATTTGTTATTGAACAATAATGCTTTCAAAGGAGCAGGAAATGTCAATCAAATAGTGACTGGTCTTAGTGGTACGGCTTTGGAAGATGCTGAAACCAACCTAACTCCGGATGAGTTGATGGAGTTTGTGGATACACCGGAAAAACTGGAAAAACTAAGAACAATACTAAAATATCACATCACTATGGATTATGTTCTGCAAGTTCCAACTTTAGGGGTTACCGGGACCTTTTACGTTTTTCAAACACTCGTTCCCGGTGATGATGGCTTAATTGCTTATAGTAGGGATGAAGATTGGGATATCAAAGTAAATGACAGAGGTGCTCCATTACCAAGTTCAGCTTATTCTGGAGGTTGGAATGAAAACGTACGTAACCACAACTACGTCTTTTCCAATGGTGTTGGTCATATACTTAATGACCCGGTTAGAAATCAGCCCTATTAATCTATGAATATTCGTAGAATAAAAATGGAAATATTATAGTTAGAGTTTATTGAGTTAGTCACTAGTATCCCCTTTATAGTAATGAAAATTACTGTAAAGGGGTTTTTTCTTAATAGCATTAATATAAAATAGCATTGTTTCGCCGTATCCGATTAATGATTTTAATCACTATTTTTTAGGTTTATTGTTAATAGTGCCGTTTAACTATATTAAATAAATGATGCAGGATTCTGTTAGTAAATTTTTAAATAAAATACACATACCAAATCAATCAAAATTATATACCACATTTCTGAATTAGAATGCAATAAGAATTACCCATTTATTGTAAACAATATTTTAGCTTTAGAAGTTTAAGAAAAAACAATCCAAACTTCATAATTTTCATTGAATGAATGTTAAAGTTTGAAAAATAATATTTTTCCAGATTGGTTGATGAGCTATTATTCTTTTTATCAAGAATTTGAAACTCGCGTTCTGTTTTCAAAAAAACACCAGTTTAAAACACTGTTTATCATACAGTTACATGTTCGGTGCGTAAATCGGTGCGTAAAACATCTACCAAATACGATAAATTACTGTATTTCGGCTAGTTAGAAACTTTAGGATAGTTCCTCTTTCTCCGCAAAAAGAAACCCATAACGAGAGTTATGGGTTTTTCATTTTACAGAAAGTTTTAAACGTAGTTAAATAAAAGTAAGGAAGTGAGAAAACCTCTAACGGTGGCATATTTCGGTCTCTTTTGTCAGAGAAAAGCCTTATATAAAGGTTTAAAATGATATGTACAGTTATTTTTCGACTTCAATTCCTATATTCATCAATTTCAATTCTTTATGGTAAGTTTCCATTCTTGCGTATGCGGTTCCGTCAACTAACATGATGATGATTAGCATGGCAATTGTTGTGATACCAATAGCCCGCCAAGTTGGTGCATTAATGAGTAATATTATTAATGCGGCAATAATTATTAGAATTGGAATGACCTTGAAAACAACTGTGTATTCCTTTAATGTACTTTCGGTACGTTCAATTTCAGATTGGTAAAAGGCAGGAGCATCAGCATTAAAAGCATTTTCAAATTGGGTAATCCTTGATTTGTTGGTGTAAAATAAACCAAGTCCTATGGTCATAAGTAAAACACCTGCCACCAATGTCGGTATAATGTATGCCTTTGCCAAATCCGTTTTTCCCAACTGCCAAAACCCAACGCTTCCAACTAAAAACAAAAGTGCAAAAAGGATGAAGAAACGTGTTGAAAAAACTTCGGATTTCGCCCATTCAGTGGCTAATTTTAATAATTCCATAGCTTAATTAAGTTTATATTTATCTCTAAATTCGGTTGGACTTATACCTTCTTTCTTTTTAAACAATCTAGAAAAATAAGGTGGATATTCAAACCCTAATTCATAAGCCACTTCTGAAATACTCTTGTCGGGTTGTAATAAAATATTCTTTGCTTCATCTATTAAATGCAAGTGTAAATGCTCTGTTGTGGTTTTACCCGTTTCTTTTTTAAGTGTATCACTTAAATAACGTTGTGATACCGACATTTCATCCGCGATTTGTTCTATGCTCGGAATACCCTTTTCCTGTAGTTGACCGGATTCTAAATAAATCGATATTTGCTTATTGAACTTTTCCAATAAATCATTAGACAGTTCTTTCCTGTTTAAAAACTGTCTTTCATAAAATCGATTGGCATATTTTAATAACGTGTCCAAATGGGAAACAATAATGTCTTTACTAAATGCATCGTGGTTGTTTTGATACTCTATCTCAATATTTTCCACTATGGACCCCAACTGCTTTTCTTCTTTGGGGGAAAGGTGTAACGCTTCATTTACCGCGTACGAAAAGAAACCGTATTTTTTGATCTGTTGTGCAAGTTCGGTTCCTTTTAAAAAATCTTCGTGAAAGTTTATTGAAAAACCTTTTTGCTCAAAGACCACACTATTGTCCCATTGTAACACTTGTCTCGGTGCAATACATATCAAAGCCCCGTTCGTAAAATCATACTTTGTTCTACCATAGTTTAAATTTCCGTCTACATATTTTTTAAAACTAATGGAATAACAATCATTTGTAATAGGTGGTGAACTTTCCCTTGGACAAGGCAAATAACCATCACCTTTTGAATTGAACACACTCAACATAGGGTGCTCTGGTCTAGGCAGTCCTATATAATCCAAATACGATGATAATGTTTTGAAATGTTGCATATTACAAATTTAGATATTCCATTTTACACCTGTTTCCTTTTCTGAAAGTTCCCATAGTCTCTTGGCTACCGCTTTATCTTTGGCGTGTGGCTCCAATTTATGTTCTCCTACGGGACCTGTCCAGTTATTTCTACCAGTTGGGCCGTAAAAACCATTTTGATCAAGGTTCGGTTCTGTGGCACACATCACTTGTGGATAAGCGCCTTTTTCCGCTGATTGTACCAATGGGGACAACTTCATTAATTGCCAAATAAAGCGTGTCATTAAACTGCCGCTGGTCTTAATGAGTGAAGTTCTGGAAGCACCTGGATGGCAGGCATACACTTTTACATTGGTTTTCCCGGCTTTTTTTAATCTATCCTGTAATTCGTAAACACACATGATCTGTGCTAACTTACTTTGGCTGTATACATCATTGGGACCATAGTTCCTGTCCCAGTTCATATCATCGAACTGTATGGTTTTGATTCCTAGATTATACCCCATACTACCAACAACGACTATTCTACCTTCAGATGCTTCAATTTGTGGATAAAGCATTCCTTGCAATAAAAAGTTGCCGTAGTGGTTTACGCCAAGTTGGCTTTCAAAACCATCAACCGTAAATGTTTGTTTGGGCACTTGGGCAATTGCAGCATTACAAATTAGTGCATCAATCTTCGATACTGTTTCAAGAACTTCCCCAGCCGCTTTTTTAATGGAAGCTTGCTCAGCCAAATCCATTTGTATGGATGTTACATCTATAGCATTACCAAGTTCTTGTTTTAAAACTGCAATAGTATCTTCTGATTTTTTTTGGTTTCTATTGAGCATTACCACCTTTGCTCCTTTTGATAGCAAGATTTTGGCTGCTTCAAACCCTGTTCCACTTGTAGTGCCGGTTATGACGTATGTTTTGCCTTTTAAATTTTTGATTCTATCGGGTGTCCACCCTTTTTTGCCAAATGTATTTGTCTGCATTGTTGCCTGTTTTATATGTTTTAAAGAATAGGACAAAGATCGGATGCATCTGGTCTAAGGTACGTATACAAATTTTCGAATGTTGTATACTTTTTGGTGGATTGAGGTGGATTTATCTACTGAATATCTGCCACCATATTAATATCAGCCCCTTCCAAATGCTTCAATGATTGAGGGTGATCGTATAAATTAATCATTGCCCTACCTATTCTTGTGGTTGTAGTGACCGATTTCATCCGCTTCATTAATGGAAATAATGGACGGGTAACAACATAGAGCATATGGTATAATTTTGTATTCGATTTTGTACCACGTTCTGGTAAAATAGCCCCAGGACGAAACATATAGGCATCTTTAAACCCCATATTCAAAATCATATTTTCGGTTTTACCTTTTACACGTGCCCACATTGTGCTACTTTCCTCTGTACTATCAGTACCTGCTCCCGACACATAATTAAAAACCATGTTAGGGTTTATGCTATATAATACTGTTGCTAAAGCTTTTGACATGGTATATGTAATTTCAGTAAATTTTTCTTCGCTCATTCCGGCACTTGACACTCCCATACAATGAAAACATGCATCGTAACCTTCAAGTTGCCCTTTTATTGAGGTAAAGTCCCTGAAATCTTTATGAATAACTTCTTTAACCTTGGGATGGGATATATCTAAATGTTTTCGATTAATAAGTAATACCTGATCTACCGAAGGGTCATCAATACACTCCAGTAAAACCCCTTTACCCAACATTCCTGTTGAACCTGTTATTATAGCTTTCATTTCGTTTCTAGTTTAAAGTTCTGTATTCCGTTGGGCTGTATCCTGTTTTCGATTTAAAAAGTTTGCTGAAATGCTGTGGATATTCAAAACCAAAATCGAAAGCAATTTCACTAACAGATGAGTTTGATCCCAGAAGTTTTGTTTTAGCCTGCTCAACCATATACAATGTAATATGTTCTTTTGTACTTTTCCCGGTTTCCACCTTTAACAGATCACTCAAATAGTAGCCCGACATATTGAGAGCCTCCCCGCATTGTTGTACTGTCGGTAGGCCTTGATTTATTAATAACCCCGATGCAAAATAATCTTTCAGGAATTTTTCAAATCGAACCAGGTAGCCTTTATTAAGGTTTGTTCTTGTATAAAACTGACGGTCATAAAAGCGGTTACTGTACTTTAACAAACTTTCTAAGTTAATGTTAATGAGTTCTTGGGAATGCTTATCTATATTATCACTAATCTCTCTTTTAATATTATTGATCAGTTCAAGGAGAATACGTTTTTCTTTTTCCGATACATGCAAAGCTTCATGGGTTCCATAATCAAAAAATAAATATTTAGAAATGGTATGGGCGAGATTCGAATGCCTGATCAGGTCGGGATGAAACACAATTGTCCAACCTTCTTCTTTTTCCACACTATTTTCTTGTCCAGCTTCAAAAGAAATAACCTGCCCAGGAGCAGTATAGATCAAAGTTCCTTCTTGATAATCGTAAGAATTACGACCATAAAGCATTTCGCACGACTTCATCGTTTTTAGACTTATCATATAGAGGTTTACCCTATATTTACCATTGTGCACTTCAACATTAGGATTATCACTTGTAGAAAAAATCGAAATTAGGGGGTGCTGCGGACTTTGGAGTTCCAATACCTTATGTACTTCGGAAATTAGATTTATATTGATTATACTTTCCATACTATAAAAATAATGCTTTATGAACTTTTAGGTTTTGATATTTGTTACTTCCCCGAATGATAATTTTACTTGAAAGCCATTGAAGACTTTCATGCCCTGCCATCCCTATGTTCAAGCCAATAAAATTAGCAGCTGTTCCTTTATTTATTTATTATAAGGTAATAATAAGCCGTCTTAACCATAACAACCAGTACCTCCCTAGAATACATTTACTTCGTCAGCAGCTATTTTTGGCTTAAATGCCGTACTTGAAGTGCCTATTGAAAATTTCTTGGTTGAACCCAATATAAAATGCATTGCTGAAATCTTTTGAATCCCTTGCTTTCGGTTTAACTGCTGCGGTTTATCCAGTCCCAGGGCCCGCCGTAAAACTTTCGATTATCACGCTTATTCCCCAAAGAATGTATAGCTGGCATGTTTCGTATCCATATACTCTTTCCACTCCTGTATTTTACCATCACGTATTACTAATAAAAAATGGAAAAAGTTGTTATATGTTTTGCCGCTAAAATGCTCTCCATAGGTTTCAGCTTCAACAGCAACACGGTCGCCTTCGGCAGTCATAGCTTTTGGAGTAAGAGACATTCCATTGGGAAACATAGCCGGATTTCCTGCTTCTAAACCTCGTACAAAATCTTTGGTGTGATTCCCTGAAATAGGCATATCACCAGCTACCCAAACTTTCGCATCATCGGCAAATGTTTCTGTTACATAACTCCAGTTACCATCTGTAATGGCTTTAAATACTGCATTTACTATAGCTTTGTTTTCTTCTAATTGCTTTTGTGAATTTTCCATTTTATTCTCTTTTTTATTCCGTTGAACTACAATTTATGATACACCTTATAACCCTTTTCCCAAATAGGCACCATTTTACGCATACGTGAACTAAATATGTATTTGAACAACCAATTTGTGCCAAATGGTTTGGGGGAAAAACTACCTTTATAGGTTAGAAGTAGTCCATTATCCTTAGATTCAAAGAAGAACTCACCTACATAGTTTTTTACCGGCATTCCACCGGGGCGGACCGCATAACTAAAATAATTGGGAGCATCATAGCCAACAATATCTTCTTCAAGCTTTATATTTCCGATGGTTAGTTTTCGTACCGCTCCCAAACCTGATGGGTGTCCTTCACCTTCTTTGAGTAATGCAACCTCACCGATCATTATATCAGACTGGGTATACCATTCATGGTCTACATGAAATTCCCAAAACTTCCGTGGTTCAAACCCTGGATAGAAATGAGTGAACTCGAATGTGGTTTTTGACTCTGCCATCGTCTTCCATTTAATAAATATTACCCTGCAAATTTCATAATTTAGGCATTCGTACTTGAATACATTTTAAGGATTGACGAATACTTTTTCCGGAATTGATCAAACTAAGTGTTTATTGAAGAATGCGCTTAAAGCATCAGCTCCTTCTGCTACATATTCTGGCTTGTCGTAGGTGCTAAAATGAGTACCGTTCTTTATGATTTTAATTTCAGCAGGTCCATGTGTTTTCGCTTTAATAAAGCGCTCAGTAAATTCACGTGTAAAGGCTTTCTCTCCCACAACACCTAGATAAGGAATAGCTATTTGGCCAGCATAGTCGAGGCCATGTGAGCGTGCAATCTGCCCAAATGAAAAAGGCACCAGGTGGTTGGTGTAAGTTGGCCATTCCGCTTCTCTACGACGAAAATAATAATCGTATTGTTCACAAATAAAAATCCCAGCTTCTACAGGTGGCGCTTCGTTCATATCGGGCATAAGCATATCATCGGGCACAGCGATTCCTGTTTCAAAGTACTGCTGTCTTGCTTCTTCTGATTTAGCATACATAGCCTTTCTCATTTCTTCAGGCACTAAGGGGTTTGTAACCGTTGCTTCGCGCAAGCTAAAGTGACCACTGACAGTACCAAAAGCCTTTACTCGTCTATTACTTTGCAATGCATCGGCTATGTATGATGAGCTATTACATATTCCCAAAGCACCAATACGATTACTATCAACATTTTTATGGGCAACTAAAAAGCTAATCGCATTTTGTATATCTTCTGTCTTCGATGCTGGGTCTTCGTACTGTCTGGGTTCCCCTTCACTCTCTCCAAAAGTCCTGTAGTCAAAGGCCAAAACAATAAAACCCCTTTCGGCCAAAGCTTTGGCAAAAACACCAGGTGACTGTTCTTTGATAGTTGCCATTGGTCCTCCGGTAACAATAGCCGGATATTTCATATTAAAGTCGGTATCTACAGGGAAGTAAAGATGACCCTCAATAGTAGAACCAACACTTTTAAAGGTTACATTCTTTCTAATGAACTTTTCTGTTTTTAATGTTTCCTCTCGATTTTCCATTTTACTTTATTTTAAAATTTTGTACGCTATAAATTTCCATAATCGGATAGGCTCGCATGTATATATTTTAGGGAAGGATGTATACTTTTTCCGTATTACTTGATTGTTTTCTTACAACCACTTTTTCAGTGCCTTTTCACTAATCTTTTTCAAGTGATTTCGCTTAGATTCAATTTGAGCCTCCTTGTGTGGAGGTTTGATTATATCTTCATAGACATAAACACCCGTTTTGCCTTCGTACTCAGATGAAATTGCTAATCGAATAATCCGGTCTGCACCTACTTCTGTAGGCGATGCCATTACATTCATAAAAAACTGCATCATCTTTTCTGGCCCTTCAAGGTTGCTCAGTAGATTTGATTTTATATATCCTGGATACAGATAATTTACAGTTACTCCCGTTCCTTCAAGCTTTTTAGCCAAATCAATAGAAAACATGTTCATCGAGAGTTTTGCTTGCGTATAGGCATCACCCGTATCAAAGTTTGGTTTTGATTGTATATCATCAAAATCAATATGGTCGATAAAGGCGGTATTGGTCGTAAGATTCACAATACGCGAAGGTGATGACTGTTGGATTCTTGGAAGTAAAAGCTTAGTTAATAGAAAACCTCCTAAATAATTGACTGCCCAATTGGTCTCAAAACCATCAGAAGTAAATGTTGGTTTTGTCATATTGATACCAGCATTATTAATTAAAACATCAATTTTGCTATACTGTGCTAAAATTTGTTCAGCACAATTTTTAACACTATCCATAGAAGCCAAATCGCAAATTTGAAAACCTAATTTACCTGAACCTCCGGTTTTGATTATTTCATTGATTACATTTTCTATTTTTGTTTTATTGCGCCCAAGAACTACAACATGAGCTCCCATTTCATAAAGCATTTCTACCGCCACACGCCCCATACCGTCAGTCCCTCCGGTAAAAACAATGGTTTTTCCTTCTAAATTTTTGTACTTTTCAGGGATTGCATATTCGGGATTAGGTTTTCTTCGTTGCGGAAGAAATAAGTTTACTAATATCCCAAGTTTAGAATTTGCCATGGTTCTTCTTTTTAAGATTACATTGCAAATTTCTATTGAAAGGCTTTTGAATATGTATATATTTTAAGGAAGTAGGTATACATTTTCCGGAAAAGTCTTTATAGAACTTTAAAAGTGCCCATGCATACACTGAAAAACATAGCGTACATTGCGGACCCAACTATCCTGGAGGGTAGAAGGGTCAGAAAATATTATTTTTCTTGCACCTCACTTCACTCAAAGAACTAATATTTTCATTCCCATTTTCAAGTTCCCATCGGGATTCAATGTTGTTATGTATATGGTTCGGCCATAACCTGTTGTACGGCAGCCGTGTTAGCAATGGGTAAATTGGGGTGTTGGCAATACAGGACTAATCCGTTCAATACCAGGTCATTGCCAAAAAACAGGGATTTCCGTTTAGGAGAGGCCAATGACGTTTCCCATTATTAAAACGATCATACCTTATGGTTTTCAGAGTATAGATATTCCCTGAAATTGCGATAGAGTCTTTTTTCCTCGCTCCTGAAGATAAATAGAACCAAGATAAAGACCAAAGGAAAAACAAAGTAAAAAGGCACGGGTATCCCTAAATCCATTGTAAGCTCAAGAATCAACATGATTATAGGAATAACCAGGATCATAAGCAATCCGTACTTAAACTTTGTGACTAATACTATATCCGTCTTATCCTCTGTTAATTCAGACAGTGTTCCATATGCTATTACCGCACTTTTCGCATTGTTATTTATATCAAAAACATAGTTCGTTCCAATAGAGGAATTCAAGCTTATCATGAACTTATTATCCGAAAGCCATTGAAGGGAAAAACTTTTTTGTTCCACATCCAATAGTGTTTTCAATTCCGCAATTCCAACATCGGCCACGATACTTTCAAAAGTAATTGCCAAATGGTCAAATAAGTTCATATATGCAGATATTTTAATGCCTTACAATATGTTTGTTCAAGGTTAGCTCTGTGGTATAAAGACCTAATTTAGCACATACGAACCACATACCAATTCTACTAGTCCCGATGCGTCGGGATTCGTAAATTGGTCAGCACTCGCAATAAATTTTACCAGGTGTCGCAGGTAGTGCGTGTTTTTATCCAATGTCTGTTTTTTTCAGTAAAGTATAACCATCAAATAAAGTCCGTAATACCATGTCTGCGTTCAATGTTATTGATTTATTGGTGTTTCACATCTTCTCAATTGGTACTTTCTATTTATAAACGAAGGGGAATCATCTAATGTAGCTGCAGAGTAGAACACCCATACTTTTTCATTACCGACATAAGCTTCTGGTTCGGATACATTAAGCGTAATATCAAAGTCACTTAAAAGCCACATTTGTTGGTTTGGATTATCCACGGTAGTTAACCAAATTTCCCCGGGTTTGTTAAATGCGGTTTGTGCAAAATTATTTCCGCTATTATTAATTTGAAATGCCGAATAAAACTGCCCATTAAAAATAATAGGTTCATGCGACTGGTTCAAAGCGGGCGCGTCAAGATTTACCGATGTTGGTGTAACAACTTCATTTTGAACGAACATAGCCCCGAACGACGATCTTTTATAAATATGTGCCGTATTTGTAGAATTTATACCACTAATAAAATATTGACTCCCATTCGATGGGTTGAGCACAGTATTTCCATCAACTTTATTAGATGAATCATTTGTTACTGGAATTGCGGGATCGGTCGGTTTAAGTGCATTGTATTCCTTTGCTTGCACGATGCCATTTATATCTTTATAACCATAGGTAAGAAACGAACTACCTTTGACCCATCTCGGAACAATGACATCCATTGGTACAATCAAGGGAAAGACACTCGGTTGCTCTTCTATTAAATAATCATTTGTTGGATTGTCCAAATCTAGAAGTCTCAACTGAAATTTTGTGTTTTGAGGATAATTCGAAGAAAACCCATTGATAACATCATTTAATATATAAAGCACGAATCTTTTGTTTTCGTTAGGAAGTTGTGAAGGATAGAATACTCTTCTCTTATTGTCAATGGGCGCCTCAATATTGACAACAGATGCAGAAGTAGGACTTGTTGGTCTCACCATTATTATTTGTCCATAATCTGTAGCCCCAACATAAAAAACACCTAGATTATCTATTCCCCAATCTGCAGGACGGGCATAAATATTAGAAGTAAAAGGACTATATCCTTTACCATCCGCGGGAATTAAATCTCCTGTCTCTGGATCTAAACCACATTGCCAGACTTTTCCTGTCACACCATTGATGGTATCAAGCTCCATCCAAATCATATAATTATCCCGTGGTGAAATTTCGGGATTTACATAGTTTACCGAAAAATCGCCAACCCTGACATCAATTTCCGAATTTGGGCTTTCAATAGCAACATCATCATCCTTTTTTGAGCAATGAACACAAAGCAAGCAAATCATGATAATTAATACCGTTTGTCTCATAAAAACCTTTATTTATATATAAGACTGAATTTTTTAAGATGGGTTTAATTATAGATTTAAAACAGAAGAACGGAGCGTACCCATTTCTCCGCAATAGAAAATATAAAACGAAGGTTATCGAATTTTTATTCTGAGGAGTAATCGAATTTATACCAGTTTAAAAGGTAAAACATAACCGAACCCTACAAAAAAAGTAGGGTTAGGATTTCTAGGATTACTTGGTATCTTATTGCGAAATATATATTGACAGTACCTTTGGCGTTTTTGGATAAAAGGAACAAAACGCACTTCAAGATATAACGAATGTTTATCATCGCATGGCCGATAATAATCGGTATTGTTCTAATAAATCATTTATCCAAGGCTAACAAAAAATCTATTTCATAGGTATTCCCCTTAATCTTTTAAATTGATCATAAGCCTTATCTACTTTTTCTTTGGGACTGGTTTCGAACTCTTTGGCCGATACTCCATAATGTTTTTGGACACTATCGAGCTTTTGTCTTAAATCAACGATAATGTCCTTGTAAGATGGTTCATTTATCGCATTATGCAATTCAAGGGAATCTTTGTTCAAATCATAAAATTCCCAACTATCGATATCATCATAAAAATGTATCAACTTATAGCGTTTAGTACGTACCCCATAATGTCTTTTAACCATATGAAATGCAGGGTAGTCATAATAATGATAATAAATCACGTTTTTAAAATCTTCTGTTTTTCCCTCTAACAGTGCCTTGAATGATTCCCCTTGCATATTTTGGGTATATTCATGTCCTCCGGCCAAATCGAGAAACGTTGGGGCAAAATCCAAGTTCTGGACCATTCCCGTTATTCGTGTCCCCGGTTTTATGATTTCTGGCAATTGCATCAACAAAGGCATTCTCAATGATTCTTCATACATGAATCGTTTATCGAACCAACCTTTTTCACCTAAAAAGAATCCCTGATCGGAGGTATATACCACCAATGTATTTTTTTCCAAACCGGATTCCTTAAGGTAGTCAAGGACTTTACCCACACCTTCATCAACAGCTGCTATAGTAGCCAAATATTCCTGTAAATAACGTTGTCCTTTCCATTCGGCCAACTCTTTTCCTGAAAGTTTTGCCTTATGAAAAGTATCATTCTTATCCCTATACGCCGAGTTCCACTGTTTTCTTTGTTCAGGGGTCATGCGGTCAAAATCGGTGGTCCATGGGTTATGAGCCAATTCATCACTACCCAACTCCTTGCTCATTTTTAAATCATGCCCTTCGTACATATCCTTGTAAATGGTCTGCAACTGTTCCGAAGCGGCCTGTTGCCCTTTATGGGAAGCGAAATAAGTACTTGGCAATGGAAATGTAACAGAATCATACTTATTTAAATGTCTCAATGCCGGCATCCAATTCCTATGTGGTGCCTTTTGATGCAGCATCAAGAAAAAAGGTTTCCCAGAACCTGTTTCACTTTTTAACCAATCCAATCCTTTTTCTGTAATCAAATCCGTAGCATAGCCATAGGTAAGTGTTGTATCCTTGCCTTTGATAAATTCGGGATTGTAGTAGTTTCCCTGGTCATTTAAGATATCCCAATAATCAAATCCCATTGGTTCCCCATTAAGGTGCCATTTACCTATTACTGCTGTTTTATATCCTATTTGCTTTAAGTATTTGGGTAAGGTGGGTTGACTCCCATCGAACTTATCACCGTTCATACGAAAACCATTGATATGGCTAAACTTTCCTGTCAGAATCACTGCCCTACTGGGCCCGCAGATCGCATTGGTGCAGAAACTATTCGTAAAAAGGGCTCCATTATCGGCTAACCGATCAATATTCGGGGTTGGGGCCAATTTCCCCAATTCATGCCCATAAGCGCTAATGGCCTGTGCAGCATGATCATCTGCCATAATAAAGATGATGTTCGGAGGATTCTTTTCCTCTTCCGTATCTTTGGTCCTATCCTTACAACTAAGGAACAATAACCCCATAATCGAGAAATACAATACCTTTTTAAACATCTGGTCACTTTTTGAGTGTAAAGCCTGTTTTTAAGGTTTTCTCGGAATTCGTTCCAACAAAAACCTCAAAATCACCTGGTTCCGCCACAAACTCTAAACTGCTATTATAAAATTTAAGATCATCGGGGCGTAAGGTCAAGGTGACTCTTTTGGTTTCCCCTTTTTTCAAAAAGATTTTTTTAAACCCTTTCAACTGCTTTCCTGGGGGAGTTACACTTCTTACCACATCACGTAGATATAATTGAACCACTTCTTCCCCATCCATATCACCGGTGTTCTTGACAGTTACACTTACGTCCAAATCTTCCCCAAAACCGATTTCATTTTTACTTACTTTAAGATCCGAGTATGCAAACTTGGTATAACTCAGACCAAAACCGAACGGAATCAAAGGAGCATTGGAAACATCGAGATAATTAGACTTGAATTTTTCATATGCATCAGGTGTAGAAGATGGTCTACCGGTTCGCTTCATACTATGATAAATAGGTATTTGACCAATGTTCCTAGGCCAAGTCGAAGTTAATTTCCCTGAAGGATTATAGTCACCGAAAACCACATCCGCTATTGCATTTCCGGCTTCGATTCCGGGGTGCCATACTTGTAGGATGGAAACTGGAAGTTCAAACTCCTCTGGAATTGTTAGGGGACGACCGCTCATTAAAACCAAAACCACGGGTTTGCCCGTTGCCACCATGGCACGTATCAATTTTTTCTGCTCTTCGGGAATGGAAATATCCGTTCTACTTGACGATTCACCACTCATCTCCGTGGCCTCCCCTACCACTGTCACCACCACATCCGATGCTTCGGCAGCTTCAATGGCTTCCCTTAACATGATTTCCGGTGATCGCTTATCGATGTCGATACGTTGGCCAAATACATTGATGCGTTTTGCGTAATCTTTATCATCAACAATATTGGACCCTTTTGCATAATTGATTTTGGCCTTTGGGGCCACATTTCTGAATCCTTCGATAATGGTTACGGCTAATTCATGCTTTCCTGTTGGCGACCAAGTACCCAACATATTGCTCCTACTATCCGCCAAAGGGCCCACCAATGCTATTTTAGCTTCTTTTTTTAATGGAAGGATTTCATTGTGGTTTTTTAACAGTACAAAGGATCGTGCTGCAAACTCCCTTGCGGTTTTTCTATTTTCCTGGGTAAGTATTTCCTTTTTTGCACGTTTGGGATTTATATAACGATAAGGATCTTCAAAAAGTCCCAATTTGTACTTGGCTTCTAAAATCCTTCTACAGGCATTGGTTATCTCTTCTTCCGAAACAATGTCCTGATCAACGGATTTTTCAAGGGTATTCAATAAACCCTCACTAACCATATCCATATCCAACCCTGCTTTGAGTGCCAAGGCGGAAACTTGTTGCATATCACCCATACCATGTTCGATCATTTCACCTACAGAGGTATAGTCCGAAACTACAAACCCATTAAATCCCCATTCATTTCTCAACAATTCTGTCAATAACCATTTATTACCCGTTGCCGGGATACCGTCTACATCATTAAAGGAGGTCATTACACTTGCAACACCGGCATCAATGGCCGCTTTATAGGGTGGCAAGTATTGATTGTACATTTTCAACCTACCCATATCCACGGAATTATAATCACGACCCGCTTCCGGAGCTCCATATAATGCAAAGTGCTTAACACATGCGATCATGGTATTGGCTGCGGTTAAGTCGGCACCTTGATACCCTTTGACCATGGCCTGTGCAATAGCACTACCCAAATAGGGGTCTTCCCCTGCTCCTTCCGCAACGCGACCCCATCTGGGATCACGGGCAATGTCTACCATTGGGGAAAAATTCCAATTGATTCCGTCCGCGGTAGCTTCCGAGGCCGAAATACGGGCAACCTCCCCTATTAAATCCATATCCCAACTTGAGGATAGTCCCAACGGGATGGGAAATGTAGTTCTATATCCATGTATAATATCGGATCCAAAGAACAATGGAATACCCAAGCGGGTTTCATTTACTGCATATTCTTGGGCCTTTTTGATTTTCTCGGGTCCGGCAATCCCAAAGAGGGCCCCAACTTGCCCAGCCTTTATCTTGGCTTCCACATTTTCACTAACAACGGCCCCGGTAGCAATACCACCCCCAGGGGTCACCAAATTCAATTGTCCTATTTTCTCTTGTAAGGTCATTTTGCCCAAAAGCTCTTCCACTTCCGGAATAGGGGTTTGTTCCTGTGCCCTTGTGGCAACAAGAACCAATAAAAATAATATGAATGGTAGTAAGACTTTTGTTTTCTTCATTTGTAATCGTTCTTTATTGAGAGAATAACCATGATAATATTTTTGGGTTCTGAAAAAGTATAGACTATTTCCCGGCATAATTAAAACCTAATTTATCAAGACCAGCCTTTACATCAGTATTTTGCATATAAAGGTTCCACAATAATCCTGTTCTATAGTTTTCTATCATGATGATCTGTGGACCTTGGTCAATGGCCAAATAAGCCTCTGCCACCCAATAATCATATTCGGGGCTAAAGGCATCATAAAACCCTGCAACACCCAATAATTTATCCTTGTTTTTATAAAAATATCGCAATGCCGCCATAGATTCATCGGGTGTATAGGGCATGGCACTTATGGCCGCCGTCGGGGAAATAACCCCAAGATCGTTTTCGGGCTTATGGGCCGCATAGCCGGTAGTACCATCTGAATTTCGAGAATAACTCGCTGTAAGCCCCCAACAATCTTCCCCATACCCCTCATATTCGTTTGGGTTTTCAACACAATGATTGTAGTTGATTTTAGAATGGTTTAGATTAACGTTCCAATAATTCACATAATCATCAGATAATTCCTTTGGATTAAGCCCTAGATAGGAATAGTGGGACCAAAACAAAGGTCCGCCATAATTTTCCGCACCATTGTGCTTAACCAAGAGCGGATAACCATAGGCAGTATTCGACGATAATACCCCCCCATTAGAAGCCCAACCAGAGGTATAGACCTCTTTGCCGATACCATGATCCGAAGATGCGGCCGCCATTACATAAGCGATCAATACCTCATTGTACCCCGTGAGTTCCATATTGATGGAGAAATCATAGGTCGGACTCCAATGCCAATACAGAACCTCCTGATCCTGGGTATACCAATCCCACTCTACCCCTTTCCACAAATCATTGGCCTTTTCTGCCAATAATCGTTCACTATCGGTTCCCTCCTTTAAATACTCATATACACAAATAAGTCCTTGTGCCAAAAAGGCGGTTTCTACCAAATCACCTCCATCATCCTCGGTACTAAAAGGGATCACTTCCCCGGATGTACCGTTGATCCAATGGGGCCAAGCCCCATGAAATCGGTCCGCAGCAGCTAAAAAGGACAGTATTTTATCAAATCGTTCCACTCCTTCCTCCCTCGAGATAAATCCCCTTTCGATACCGACAATAATGGCCATCAATCCAAATCCGGTACCCCCCGTGGTCACCACATTGGCATTATTGGAAGTATCAAACGGATGGTAACGCTCCCGGGCACAACCGGAATTGACCTCGGCAAAATCCCAAAAATATTTAAAGGTGGTTTCCTGGATAAGATCCAACAATTCCGCATCGGTGATTTCGGGTTCATCAACGGTTTCCTCCGACTCATTCGGTAATTCTGTTGGAACATAGGTATAATCATCACTACCGGAACAGGACCATAATATCAATATCGTTAAAAGGTAATAACCTAGGGTCTTATTCATTATTATTTAAATATGGTGAATTGAATCCCAATTTTTTTAGTCCGTTCAGTACCTCTTCATTCTTCATGAACAACTTCCACAACATCCCTGATCTATAGTTTTCTATCATCACTGGTATAGGTCCTTGATCAATGGCCAAATATCGGGGCAAATACCATTTTTTTTCAAGACTAAAAGCATCATAAGGCCCGTATTTACCGATTAAAGAATCTTGTTCCTTATACAAATATTTTAAGAACTGCGTACTTTCCTTGGGCGTATACGGCATGGATGAAAGGGCCGCAGTAGGGGAAATTACACTTAAATCGTGATCGGGCCTATGACCGGCATAACCATTTATGGAATAACTAGAGGTTAGCCCCCAACAATTTTCACCATATTCTTTATAATCATTGGGATTGTCCACAGCATATTTATACTGGATCCGGGCGTGGTTCACATTCAATTTTTCATAATCACCGTATTGATCCGTGAGTCCGTTGGAATCCAATCCTAAGTACGAATAATGTGCCCAGAATAATGGTCCCACCGGTGAAGCATCATGCTCATAATGGTCTAGTATAGTTGGTAGGCCATAAAAAACGGTATCTTTTTGGATAGCCCCATTTCTTGCCCATCCCTGTTCATACACTTCTTTGTTTATGGCATGGGTTGGTGATGCCGCCGCCAATACATACATGATCAAGGCTTCATTATACCCACCTACCGGAAAATTCATTTCCCAACCGTGTGTAGGCGACCAATGCCAATACAGCACGTTTTGACCTCCTTGGGTATACCAATCCCATTCAACTTCTTCCCAAAGCTTTTGAATTTTATTGGCCAACTCTTTTTCCCTGTCATTTCCATCATTAAAATACTCTTTAACGGTCAACATCCCTTGTATCAAAAATGCGGTCTCTACCAAATCCCCACCATCATCCTTGGCACTAAAAGGGGCCACTTTACCAGAGGGCATCAGCCAATGGGGCCATGCACCATGAAAACGATCTGCCTTTGCCAAAAAATCAATGGCTCGTTCATAACGTTCCAACGCTTGTTCCCTAGTTATAAAACCACGCTCAACACCTACCAGAATGGCCATAAGCCCAAAACCTGAACCGCCAATGGTAATAATATCCTTATCGTGGGTAGGGTAAATATTATCTAAATGAATACGTTCCCGGGCAAGACCTGAAATAGGTTCCGCTCCTTCCCAAAAATATTCGAAGGTCTGTTTTTGCAAAGTATCCATCAATTGGTTGTTCTCGGACAAATACCAAGTATCGACTTTCGATTCCGATTCTGCTTTTTTCTTTTTAGAAGAATGACCGCTACAACTAACAAACAAACTTGTAACGGCCATTGTAATCAAAATAAATCTCATAAAATATATTAAAAACTAACTCAAACTAACTCAACTCAAATTTTCTTACCCACCACTATTCCATTAAGGCCTGTATTTCCTCAATGGACAGAACCCTATCGAACAAATAAAGCTCGTCTATATAACTGGTATCCGATAGATGGTTCCAACCTATATAATTGGGTGCTCCGGAACCAATGGACAAAATGGAACAGTTGTCCCAATTCATGGTCTTATCGGTCATGTCACCCGTATTGGCCACGGCGGTACCGTTGAAATAGATCTTGGTCTCGGTTTCAGATACCGTGAACGCTATATGAACCCATTCCCCTGCGGTAACATCGATTACATCACCATCATTCCATACGTTGTCTTCAACAGCCCCAACATGAATTTTTATTCGTTGTTCACTGGAATCCCCTTCCCTGAACAACCTAAAGCCAGCAGAAAGATCATTGTCCGTACCGATCATAGGTGGAGCAACGGTTAAAATCCCTGCCCTATCGGCGTCCGCACTTACTTTGTACCAAAATGCCCCACTGAATTGAGTGCCGAACAACCCGGTTATCGGAAGGGTGAGATAAGAATCAGTTGCACCGGCATAAGCATTTGTCCCTACTTTACTTTCATCTGTAAAACCAGGAGTTCCTACAATCGTTGGTACTGTATTATTCACCAAATCGGTATGGGAACCATCGAAAGGCATATATAAAGTTGAACCAAAATATTCCTCTTCCAATTCCCCTCCGTAAATATTAACTACTTCGTCTGTAGACAGCGCTTTTGTGTAAAACCTAAGTTCATCTATAGCACTATTGTCCGATCCGTGTCCCCAATAACTGAATGTATCACCACCTGAGGCAATTGTGAACTCTTCGCAACCCGTCCAATCTATGGGAGCCGACATATCAGAGGAGTTTACCTCTACACCATTGAAATATATAGTGTTTTTAGTACTTGAAATCGTAATGGCTATATGAACCCATTGTCCCAATGATGGATCCAGGAGATCACCATCATTCCAACTTTCCCCTATACCGGTACCAACGTTCAATTTAATTCGTTGATCATCCCCATTATCTTCGCGAAACAACCTAAGTCCTTGTTTACGGTCATCATCATCACTAATTACCAATATTCCCGCATCCAAGGGATCCGCATCGATTTTATACCAAAAAGTAGCACTGAATTCATCGGACATCAGACCTTCTGACGGGAAGGTCAAATATGAATCGGTAGCCCCCAAATAAGCCCCTATGCCCTCATATCCCGGATTAAGGAATCCTGGGGTGCCGACCTCGGTTGCCAATTGGAAACCTATCTGATCCCTATAATCCCCATCAAAGGCCATATAGAAAGATTCTCCATCAAATAACGGTGTATAAGGTGGTTCTTTAGAAAAAGCTACTGAGGTAGTCGAAGTTTTACCATCGAGGTCATTAGCCGTTACCGTAAGGGTGTGGCTACCATTTTCAAGGTTGTCATAGGTAAATTCCTCAATGGCAATCCTATAATCCAAAAAACTATTAAATGAAGCAATTTCAGTATTATCCAATGATACGATGATATCCTTGATCTCAATATCGTCGGTAACCTCTATACTAACATCTAAAACGGTTACATCTTCAAAGACTTTGATCTCCATACCATCGGTAGGTGAATTTATCGTGATTTGGGGAGCCGTGGCATCCTCTCCTGGATCAACATACGTTAATGGGTCAATACCATCATCACATGAGACCACCAAGAGTCCTAGAACAAACCAAATTGATTTTATAATATTTTTCATGATTTCGTTTAGTTATTTTGGTTATTATAATCGTCTAGTATTGGACTTACATCCAATTGTTCCAATGGATAGGGCAAATATGCCTTGTCCTCGGTAAAGGTTCTACCATCATAGCTCAATTCCGATGTTTTCCCTAATCGTATCATATCATAATACCGTATTCCCCATTCCATGGCCAATTCTGCAAATTTCTCGTCCATTACATCATCGCTGGTAACCCCGCTTAAGGTGCCCATATCTGCCCTAGTCCTGATTAAATTCACGGCATCATCGGCAGATCCTGCTGTACCCGAGGCACCACGTGTCAATGCTTCCGCATACATTAAAAGAACTTCTGCATAACGGATTACCGTATAATTCTTATTTGTACCATAGGTTGTTCTACCTTCAGTTAATTGGATTGAGGGCAAATAGTGCTTACCACTCGCGAAATAGGCCCTGGAATAATCATTTATAATATCCCCATCCCTAGTGGTATTGCTGACAAAGTCTGGTAAATCGGAGTAATCGGAATCTGTTTGTATTTCATCTATCCCACGATCAGTAAACAAAACACTGGTCTCTAACCTAATGGTTTCCCCACGGTCGAGCATAAATTTGATGAACTTAAAACTAGGTTCGTAAAATCCCCAACCGCTGGTAGCTTCAGGTACTGCCGCAGTCCAGTTTTGAGGACCATAAAATGCAAATAAATGTGCTTCATTATCACCTGAAGATTGACCAAAATCGGAATATTGAATCTCTAGGATATTCTCATTACATAATTTTCCGGGTATCTTGAACAATTGATAAAAATCATCATAGAGCACAAATTTACCGGAGTTGATGATTGCCCCTGTGGCATCTGCAACACCCTGATAATCTTTTAGTTCCAATTTGGCCATAGCCTGTACCGCCAAAGCTGTGTATTTGGTGATTCCGCCAGGGATATCGGCTCTATTGCTAGGTGCCACATCCAATAAATCCGGAATCGCCTCATTCATCTGATCGGATATCCATTGCATCAAATCATCTTTGGTTTCTACCGTAATGGCCGTCTGGTCAGTACTTTCAATCTTATATACATCTCCAAAGACCCTAGATAGTTCCAATGTAATAAAAGCTCTCAAAGTCTTGGCCTCAGCAATGTATTGATCTATTAAACCACTATTGACCCCTGCTTCCCTATACAGTTCCAACTGCTCTATCTGGGATGTTATCTGCGTAATATCCTGAAACCAGTTTTCCCAAAGGGAATTGTACATCCAATAATTGTAATCGTAGGTATAATTATCGGTATCCGCAAAGCCTTGTTGGTCCCCAAGACCTCCTGCATTCACATCATCCCCTCTTACGGCTATTAACGGGATCTGTTCCCAGCCAACACTCTGGAAGGTTTGGTAAGCCCCCACAAGGGCCCCATAAGCACCATCCTCACTAGAGTAATCAATATCATTTTGATACGACCTAAGTTCTGCGTCTTCGTCTAACTTATTGTCACAGCTTGCCAAGTACAAACCGCAAACAAGAAGTAAACATTTTATATAAATCGTTGATTTCATTTGTCCGATATTTTTATATGATTATAATTTTATATTCATTCCAAAAGAATACGTAGAAGGAATTGGGTAGGTTTGACTGTCTATACCATCGAAGCCAACTTCGGGATTAAAGCCATTGTAACCCTTGGTCCATAAAAAAGGTCTATCCGCCGTAAGTGAAAAACGGATTTCAGGTAATTTATCGTTCTTAAGGGTGTATGCTAACTGTATGTTCTGAATCCTTATAAAATCGCCCTCCTGTAAGAAGAAACTGGAAAGTTTTTGGTTCCAAGATTGTCTATATCCTTCAGAAGAAGGGAAGGCATTGGTAGACCCTTCACCCGTCCATCTATTTTTAGCCAATTCGGCATCAATATTCCTACCGGTGGTCCAAATGACTTCGGCCCTGTTCCTGTTCAAGATCACATTGCCGCCTTGACCATAGAAAGAGGTTGTGAAATCCCAATTTTTATAATTTAAATTGATACTGCCTCCATAAAAATAATCCGGTACCGGGGCGCCTAGGTATACCCTATCATCGGCATCCAACTCACCATTATCGTCAACATCCCTGTACTTAAAGTATCCTGGGGCAATATCGGTACCACTTGCAATGGCAACTTGTGCCACTGGATCGGCATCGATTTCAGCTTGCGTTTGGTAAACCCCTTCAATATCATATCCATAAAAAACATCTATGGGTTGCCCCTCGATGATCATCTGCCTGAATTCCGCAGAGCCTCGTTCAATATAGGGTTGTGTATAAAGGTCGGTGACCTCATTTTCTATTTTACTAAAGTTGGCGTTGACAGCGTATCCAAAATCATTACCTATCTTCCCGCTCCATCCAACGGCCAACTCCAATCCTTTATTCCTTACACTACCTACGTTTTGGTAACTGACCTCGGTCCCTACGAGAGGAGACAAAGGTATTACCATATCCTTGGTATCCTTTATAAAATAATCAGCTTCCAAAGACAGTCGATTATCAAGAAACTTGGCAGATATACCAATATTCGTTTCTTCGGTAAACTCCCAGCTAATATCATCCGAAATCGTTTCGAACTGGGTTCCTGTGTAATATTGATCATTAAAAACGGTCTGTACCGTACTAGATCCCACGCCCCCATCTGAGGCGGGTACCGAACCATTGGCCAAGCGACCCCAGCCACCCCTTAATTTGAGGTAATCGACAAAACCTACATCTTTCATAAAAGATTCCTCCGATACGACCCAACCCAAACCAAACGCAGGTAAATAAACATAGGTCTCGTCATATTTATTGGTCCCTTCTGCCCTATAGGTCGCATAGGCCAAATAGCGGTCTTTATACTTATAAGCAGCCCTTCCAAAATATGAGAATCCATAATTTCTGTATGGGTAAACACCATCATTAGTAGAGTCTGTTGAAGTCTGGCTATCCGTAGAGGTGTTCTCTAAGTACCAAGTCTGTTCTTTATCCCTTACGAAAGCCCCACTGGGATCAAAATATCCTTGAGTGCTAAAGTAACTTCCGTAATTGTCCCTATAGGAAATACCTCCCATTAGGGTTAGATCATGCTCACCGAAGGTGTTCTGATAGGTCAACACATTGTCAAATACATAGGACTCATCGGTAGCCTGACTCCTTGTTATCGATGATTCTTCAACACTTCTTTGATAATCGTCGGTTACGTAATAAGGTAGATATACGTTACGCCCTGTGGTACCTGCATGATTATAGGATAAACTGGTTTTAAAGTTCAATTGATCAGGTATGAGTTGAAAATCGGCATAAAAATTCGCTACGGTCCTACGGATCTTACTCCTAAGGTCTGAATTGTCCATCGTTGGAAATGGGTTTTGATTGCTTCTGTAACCAATTTCCCTTGCATCTGAATAAGGAAGGGGATCTGCCTCTGTATACAAATAATCATAAACCGGCAAAATAGGTACGGCAAAATAGGCCAATTGCCATGCCGAAGCCTCATCATTGAATTTTGTGGCATTGCTATAGACCATACTTCCCCCGACTTTTAACCAATCATTGGCCTTGATATCCAATTTGGTCCTTAGATTAAAACGTTCGTAACTATTCTTCATATCGAGGATACCGTCTTGGTAAAAGAAATTACCCCCAACGGAATAGGCTATATTCTCAGAACCCCCATCTATAGAGATATCATGATTCTGCGTCATGGCCTTTCTCAATACCTCATCATACCAATCCGTATTCACATCGGGTACATTAGGATTGACCCTACTTCGTCCAAAACGTTGCATGGCACTTGCGACACTAGCTATTTCAGATTCGGACCCGGACTCCAAGGCAAAATTCACAAACTGTTCCGAGTTTGCCATTTGCAGCACATTCTGGGCCGTTTGCACCCCTGTATAACCCGTATAGGTAATACTTGCATTTTTATTGAATTTGCCTCCCTTGGTAGTAATCAAGATTACACCATTTGACGCCTCTACCCCATAAATGGCAGATGCAGAAGCATCTTTTAATATAGACATACTCTCGATTTCACTGGCATTCAAGAAATCGATACTATCGAAGAAAACCCCATCCACTACGAATAATGGGGTAGAATCCCCATAAACGGAGTTTACTCCCCTAATAATGATTTCCGGGGATTCGCCTGGAGAACCAAGGCTACTTATTTGAACACCGGCTGCTTTACCTTGAACCGCCTGCATCAATTGCCCGGTCGGAACTTTCTCAAGACTCTCTGTATCGACCGATACGATGGCACTGGTAAGGTCCGATTTTTTCTGGGTACCATACCCCACAACCACCACCTCTTCTAGAGCTTGGGTATCTTCCAATAAGGAAATGGATAAAGTGGTTTTTCCATCAACAGCAACTTGCTGCGCCAAAAAACCAACATAACTGATCGACAAAATTGCATCTGATGAAACGTTTGCCAACATAAAGTTACCATCAAAATCGGTTTGTGTACCTGTAGTAGTCCCTAGGACCACAACACTAGCCCCAGGTAAAGGTACCCCTTGGCTATCAGAAACCATACCGCTTACCGTAATAACATCCTGCCCGTAGAAGACTGTTATTTGAAACAAAAAAAGCAGTATTGCTAATATTGTATTTCTCATTTTGAATAAAGTTTAATTATTAGTTTTAATTTTTACCAAATTAGTAATAAGAAGTAGGTGGCTGTACATTACGGGGGTACATAAAAACTACATCATGGCCATACCCCTTGAAATACCCCGTAAAACGGATAATTGCAGTAGTTGATATGTTAATTCATTACTAAAATTTAACATATTGATGTAGTAATGATGTATGGCGTTTTTATGGTGAATTAGCAGTACACGCCATAAAAAAGGTTAATTGAATTTAATCAAGAAGTTGGAAAGGTGCTGGGAACTATCTATTCCCAATTTCTTTCGAAGGCGGTACCGATGTATTTCTACCCCTCTATTCGAAATCGCCATCAACGGGGCAATTTCCTTTGATGCCAGGTTCATTTTCAAATAAGCACATAACTTAAGGTCCTTTGGGGTGAGTTTCGGGTACATTTTCAATAGATTTTCGAAAAAATCTTCATGCAGTTCCTTGAAATTGACCTCAAAATGCTTCCAATCCTCATCATCCCTTATCGAATTATCCAATTTTTTAATGAAGGAGTTAAAGCGTTTTTGGCTGGCGAACTGATTTTTATTAACTATGAGCATTTCCTTAAGCTCAAGGATCACTTTGTTCTTTTCTGCCATGTTCATGGTAATCCTGGCCAGTTCCTTTTGTTTTAGTTTTATCTCTTTCTCCAATTCTTCCTTTTCCCTTTTGGCCAACATCTTTTCTTGATCTTTGATAAATTCGGCCTTTAATTTAAGATGCTTTTTCTCCAATTTGAGTAGGTTGTACTTTCTTACCGCCATTAAAATACCGATCAAGGCCATGCAGTACAGAACAATGCTCAATTTAGATAGATACCAAGGGGGGTAAATTTGAAAGTGAATGGTATTGGCCTTTGAGCGTTCATTGTCTATACTTACGGTGTACACATCCAAATCATAGGTGCCGTACGAAATATTTTGAAAAGAAATGATTCCATTCTCAATATTACCTTTTTGGTTCCTTCTCCCCTTTAACTCATAGTAATATTTAGCTTGGGGAAGGGCGGGCGATGCAATGTTTATGGTTATATCCTGTGCGAATTTATAAGGAATGCCAAAATGATCACTGTTCAATGCATAGGTGTTTCCATTATCTTCAAAGGAAACAAGTTTTGGGCTGGGCAATTCAAAATTTTCAAACTGCCTTTTAAATTTATAGGTGTTCAACTGCCCAAAGCCATCATTTAGGGTAAAACAATATATTGAATCGTTCAATTTAATGATTTCCTCTGCCTCGGGAGTTAGTCGTTGCTGTAACTGAATATCGTCCAACACGAAACTCACATCCCCTAAATCAGTAAACAGCACTTCCTTGGAGCCTTCATTATCGATAAACCAGAAAAAGTCATCATCATGGTGAACAAGATCCTTATGGTTATACTTTTGAAATTCCTTAAAGCGCCCTATGGTTTTCAAAATCGGATCATATCTATGCCACACCCCTGCAATGTTGAAGGCAATCTGATTTCTAATATTATATACCTTTACGTTATAATTGGTAGGTATTTCCCCTTTATTGAATTCAATCTTTTCCACGACCTTATCATAAGAGTCATTCAATACGATCCTGAACAATCCTTTTGATGGGTGGGCTACCCATAAGGTGTGGGTATCTTCAAAACAAAGGAATTTAGATGGTTTGTCCATGCCCTCTATGGGTGTCACGATCCATTTATTGCTTTGATCCTTTTCATATTTGGCCAAACCTACATATGTACCTTGAATAAATGACGAATCGGATTCCGGTACCTTAACGATCTGATACCCCCCTGAGATATCGGAAATTTTATCGAACATTTGCTCTTTAACCCTATAGGTACCCGTATTATGGCCACAGAAGAGTTCCCCGTGGGTAACGTTCAAATCCCAAACATGCCCTTGTGAACCTTCAACGAACTGAACTTCATTATCCTTAAAATAATAAATACCGGTATTACTTGCCATATAAAGGATATCCTCATATTCAACCAAATCGTAAACCGTACCCACTGCCCCCAAATAATCCGTATAATAAGTAATAGGATAATTCAACCTAATGTGATCGATACCATTATCCAATCCCACCCATAATTGGTCTTTAAACAAGGTCATGGCAAGGACGGTATTGTTCTGCAGCCCTACTTGCCTATTTAACTTCTGATGGTTTTGCTTTTCTTGATCATAGATATAGATACCGTTTTTAATGGTCCCAAATGCAATTTTATTCCCTGGTAGTGGCAAGATCTGATTAAGTTGATATTGTTTCAATTCCTGATTGATTCCAGTATTGAAAGGCATGATTTTCCCATCCCTGAGAATATAACACCCGTTTCTTTTTGTACCGATCAAGAGGCCTGCTTCAATTTCATCCATATCTATTATGGACTTGTTCAACAAGATATCATAACCTGCCAAATTTTTTATCTCCCCATCAATGAGTTCAAAAAGTCCGGCAATACCCCCCGCAATCAAAATCCTATCCCCATAGGTAGTTATTTGCGATACTACGAATGAAGGGTCTATTACAGTGATATTATCATCCTTAAAAATATAAATGGCATTGAACGACCTAAACAGTACCTTGTCGCCTTGGGGTAAAATTTGCCAGAACTCCTCACTTGTAAAAACATGGTCTTTGATCAAATGTGTAAGTGAGGTATACGTTAATACCCCGAACTCATTCTTTACCCAATAACCGAACTCTTCATAAGACCCTGTGAATATTTTACCATGAATCACCGCAACTGAACGTATCGTAGTATTGTTCGGAAGTTTGTAAAGTTGCCATTTTTCACCATTAAAATGCAATAAACCACTATTGTTCGCTACGAACAATTCCCCTTCGTCATTAGTCGACACCCCCCAGTTCTTACTATCGGCCTGATATTCGAAAACCTTATAATTGTTGATCGGGGGTACTAAGTTTTGACTACTTAACGGGGAAGGTATGATCAATAGCGTAAAAAGAAGACCAAAAATCAATTTCATTGTATAGTACGTATTAACCTCTTTATTGGTTAAAGATACTTTAAAGTAGGCTTATATAAGAAACCGTAATACCCCAAAATTTACGGCAGCCTATGATTTAAACAATGTTTGCCCGGACCATGAACATCAAGGATGCTACGGGATGAAGAAAATAACGTCTTTATAGAACCTTCTAAAAATCATAAAGCATACTATATAACCGAGTCATGAACACCTTGCTCACAAAAATTATTTTTGTAGGTATTGGCACCTGTTCGTTAACTTATTCGATCGTTCCCTTCTATAGCAAAATGAATTTGTACAGGTTGGGCAATACGCTATTCGCTACTGAACAAGGGTCTTTAAATTACTCCTGTATTTAGAAGCACTTTCCCCTGTAATTTCCTTGAACATTTTATTAAAGTGTGAAAAACTGTTGAAACCACATTCGTAACATATATCGGTAATACCCAGTTGGCTTTCCTGAATTAATTTAGTGGCATGTACAATTCGATATTCATTGACCAATTTCGTGAAGGTCTTTCCTGTTACTCTTTTAAAATATCTACAAAAAGAAGGAACGGTCATACTTACCGCGTCCGCAACTTCTTCCAAAGCGATCTGATTTTTAAAATTGTTATTTACGTATTTATAAATGATATCTATTTTTAAAGTGTTCTGTGGTTCCACCTCAAAATTGAATCCTTCCGGATTCAGTATTCTATAATCATCGGATAGGGACAAATCGTGGAGTACATCCAAAAACTTAATGATTTTCTCATATCCTTGATAATTTACCAATTCCTCAATTTTCGGACCTATTTCCTTCTTGACGATCGGATTGAACAACAATCCTTTATTTGCCTTCTCAAAAAGGGTTTTGATATTTTTCATTTCAGGGATATCAAAAAAGGCATCCCCTAAGAAGTCTTTCTTGAATTGTATAATGGTTTCCATGCCATTGTTGGTTATACCATCGGTAAACCCCTTATGTGGCAAGTTCTCCCCTATTAAAAGTAGCTGACTATTATTAAAATAAGAGATATGGTTTCCTACATGTCGTTTTCCATGTCCTTTATTCACATAGTGTAACTCCAATTCCGGATGAAAGTGCCAAAAGGCAGTTTTACTATCCAACCTCTCGGTACGTTGCACCATCAGAATTGAATTCCCAAACTCAGAGTTTAATTTTTTATATACCGGTTTATTTAAAAGCATAGTCTAAAATATTTTCAAAGATAGTGCCTTCTATGAATAAAAATGAAACAAAATTAACCTTATTGTGATTCATATTGCCCTATTTATATAAAAAATACCATTTACAGGTTAATATTCTATACAAAATAGCCCTGCTTGTTGAATTTGAACATCATGATTCAAAAAACAAGTTCTCCCCTTATTTATGAAATTGGATTGGATTGCCAATAGTATTTGCCATAAGAACGGGTAATTCTACTTCTGGAAAGTTTGCCGTTTAATTGGTCCATGAAAACAGTATTCCGTCCTCTAGCCATTGTCATGGGTTCATGAAATCGGAATTAAGGTAGATAATGGATTAGTCGGTTTTCAGAACACTTTTTATTTCATTTAAATCCCCATCAATATCACTGGGAATATCCAGACCTAAAATCTCACAAATTAAAGGGTAGATATGGATGTTCTTTACAGAAGGGGCAACATACCCTTTTTTAAATGCGGGTCCGTTGGCATAGAAAATACCGTGCATATCATTATACTTAGGGTCATACCCATGAACCCCGATGGTACTGATCGATTTTTCGTTCAACATTTGAATTCTTTGGGAGCTTGAGAAATAATACCCCAGATCGGGAATAACCTGAATGCTTCCCCAATCTTTATTTTTGGGGGTATACTCAAAACCGGGAGTGTCTTGGGTCATGAAAACTTTAAAATTGCTTTCCCTCTCCTTTAAGTAATCATAAACAGTTTCCACGGTCGTAGTGCCTTTTGGATGAACGTTTAGTATCGCCCCACTATTGATTATGGTAAACAATTCGTCGTTCTCCAAATCCTCCACAGCCATCATGTTCTTGGTTTCCAAGGTTGCCATGCCATGATCAGAAACTACGATGATATTCACGGGTAACTCCGTTGCCCCAACACCCTTGAACAGGGCCCCCAAATTTTCATCCAATGCATAAAGGGCCTTTTTTATTTGTTCCTGATTGTCCGGACCGTATCGGTGACCCGTATCGTCCATATCCGAGAAATACAAGGTAATCATATGTGGGCGTTCCTTTTCGGGCAAGGCCAACCACTTTAAGGTTTCGGCAACCCGCACCTCATTCTTTATACTTCCGTCGTATTTATGATAATAGGTCGGGAATTTACCTTGAATATTTGCTTCTGAACCTACGAAAAAGTAACTGGCAGATACCATATTGCCCTTATCGGCCTGTACCCAGATAGGAGTTCCACCATAAAATGTACCATCCTCAACAATTTCCCTATTACCCATTTTATAGTCCATCCCTTTTTTATAACTGTAAAAATTATTACTTATGATACCATGTTTATCAGGATACATTCCTGTGGCTATGGTATAATGGTTCGGGAATGTTTTCGATGGAAAAGAAGGTATCAACGACTCGGCCTTTACCCCGTTCCGTATAAATTCCGTGAGATATGGGGGCTTATACTTTTCAACGTAATCCCAACGAAATCCGTCCAAGGAAACCATAATAACATAAGGTTTTTGAAGGGAAGCTTCCGAATTTTGGGTCAATGCCGGTGCCGATAAATTGGAAGAGGATTTACAGGATAAAAATAGTACAACAAGTAGGAGAAATAAATACGTATTCTTCATTTTAAGGGTATTATGGTTTTCACCATTCCGAACGGTCGGCTCTTACACCTGAAAAGTACAATTTTCACCAGTATTACCTAAAAAAATACACAAAAAAAAGCCCTGCATGGTTATTCTGGTTTCAGAATAACCGAAGGGCAAATTTTATCCGTTCAAAAAAGTCGATTTTTAATGAACCAAAGTCGTCTATATCTCCTTTAACCTTTTTATGAATTTGCTATAAATCCGTAAATCGGGATAAAATTGAAGACTTCGTAATACCTAATATATTAGGCACTACGCTTTTTTTCGGTATATTTTCTTAGTTTTTCAATCTGTAGAGGTTTGGCAACATAATCCAATACATATTGGGGAAATTGTTCGGCCAACGTTCTATCATCCTCCGATTGGGAAGAAGTTACTATCATAACATCGATGTTGGTAGGGAAATCTTCCAGTACCATGAATTCCAAAAATTCATATCCGCTCATCACTGGCATACTGATATCCAATAAAACCAATATCGGTTCAGACTTCTTTACATTGAAACGTAGGTCATCCAAAGCCTCTTCAGGGTCGGTAAAAGACTTTGTTTTGTCTTCAAGCCCAAGCTTTCTTATCAATACTTGATGCACCAAGTTCACCATTTCCATGTCATCCACTAAATAAATCTCAGTATACATAATCGCCCATTTTTAAATTCACCTACAAAACAAAGATAGTTTAGATTAATTTTGTAAGAAATGTTGTAAACTATCGATTTTCATATATCAAATAAGGAAAGAAAGTGGTCTGATCTTGTAATTAATACTTTTTTTAAAACACAATAACTAAAAGGGTTTAGTTCTAAATAATATTCATAAATCAACCAATCCCCTGGTCGAACATTGAGTAGTACATTGTTATTCCCAAATTATTCTATTTCTCCTAAAGATGATGCCGTTCTATACTAATCCTTTAAAAAATCGTCCCTAGCCCCTATCAATTCCTCTATATTAGGATACCTTCTTACCTTTTTTGTATTCATTTCGATCAATACCGCTTTTCTGAAATCGGCATCTTTCAGCTTTTCAAGCGTAACCGTGTCTTCTTGGTACGCTAAATGAATTCTGAAGCGCCTAAAAAATTCTTCTTCCCTTTCTTTTGGTATAAATCCATCAAAGTAAGAAACAAGTTGATAATCCTCAATGGGCCTATAAAAAACAAATCCGTCAAAAGTATCCTCATATGTGTAGGAAGAAGCTACTGGCCACAGGTCTAGGCTATCCCTACCAAAAGCAGTTCTCGAAAGGTCAAAGCCTATATCTTCCAAATTCAAGGCCTTGAACGAGGCATCCCATTTTCCGTTCTGAATCAAAGCATACGAATAGTCTTTTTCTTTTTTCCTGAAAACCGCTTGATGGATCAAAATATTCGTTGCCCTATCACCGAAATAATCGAAGAGGTATTTTGCGGCATTCTCCTGTATTTCCCCATTATTTCGAGGGACATGCATCTTAAAGGCATGTCTGTAATTTAGTATAACGAGGGCCTTTTTATCCTTATTTGGCCTTAATCTTTCAAAAGTATTGATGATGTTATAGGCCATTATACTATCCCTTGGCTCTATTTCAAAATCCTGTTCCCTAACATATTCTTCCAAATTATCTACCTTTTGCCAATCGAATTCGGAATCTGAAGGATAATAGGAAATCTGATTATCGGAACTATTGTTGATGTCGTAAATTGTCCTCAACAAATATTGATAGTTGTATTTTTCCCATAGGACCCAAAAACTGGAATTGAATTGGAACTCTTTCAATTTGTTTTCCACATACAGGCTGTCCAATCCCTTGGTCTTTAAAAATTCCGTGATTTCAGGTTGAAGGTTTATGACACCGATTTCGGTAAATAGGTTCTTTACATGCTTTTTAAAATAGTCATCTGACAGGACCTCCTTTATCAGTTCATATTGTGTTAAATCGCGATGGTCCCTTTCACAAAGAATAACGATATCATGGTCTTTGAACTGCTCTATGATATAATCCTTGGCTGATTTCCTTTCTACATTTTCCAGAAAGTTCACATAAGGTTCAATATCCCTTTTTTGAGCGTTACCAAACATAGAACAAAGAAGCAAAAGAAACAAAAAAGTGTATTTCATGTGTTGTGGTATCTATGATATAAAATCGTTCTTGTTTCTTGCCCCATAGTATAGATGGATTGCCAAGTACTATAATCTATAGTCGTTTATTTAAATTTTAAAGTCAATTTTTTCAGCTCCCCCTTGTCAATGATTCCGTTTAGGTTCCTGTCTATTAAAAATGCGATGTAGAACGCTTTCAATTGAGGGTCGGACATTTTATAATCCGTATCGTTGTAGTAAAGTGCAAGAATATCGAATTCCAACTTCAAAAGCTCCCCGTTTTCCTCTAAAAGATTTAATCTTTTTCTATCCTCATTTGTGTAATACGTATAATGGTGCGCATCATTTCGCAGCCTTAATTTATCATACCCAATGTTACTATTGGCCGCCAAACCGGTACCTCCACTAAAATAAGGAACATCGGACATTGACATGCCAACATTCACCTTATCCAATTGCGAGGGGTCTTTAAAAGCCGCTATTCGCGCGGTATGTAATATTTTGTTTTCTGGATCGTATCGCTTGTTAAAAAACCGAAGCGAGAATTCCTTTTTACCGATTTTTACTGTCTCAATGGGTTTATGAACCACGGTTTCTTTTCCATCTTGAAAGACAATCAAATCGGTCGTTGTCATTTTTGGCCGGGCTTCATATGTTTTCAAAGTTTTACAGGCATTCAACAGAAAAAAGATGATAACTAATAGTATGGTTGTTGGTATCGGTTTCATTTGTTGGGTATTGGGAACTTTTCTTGTGTTTTCTTGCCATAAAATTACGATTTCGTTCCTTTTTATTTATTGAAATTTGCTCTTTTTTGCATTGCTTCATTAAGAACCTAAGAACGAAAAGTTGTTTTAATTTCTATAAATCTTAGAAACCGGAAAAATAGGCCGGAAAACCCATCGACTAACTTTTGGCCCCAAACACGGTTAATGGCATTGAAATCAAAGGTGAATTTTAAATATAAAGCGCAACGGATTTTTTATTTTTACATTATCAATCCTTTAATGAAATGAAAAGACCATTTATTGCCTACTTTCTATTTATTTTCGTTTTATATGGTTGTGCAGAAAAGAACATAAAAGATGAGCTGTACAGTATAAATTACGGAACAAAAGAGGAAAGGGTCAATGTTCTTAAAAAAGAAATTACTGCTTATAGTGATTTTGAAAATGCAGAGTTCCTACTCCATAATTCGAATGGATTCACCTTTACTATACATACTTTATTAACGGCTGGGTATAAGGATTATAGATATGTGGTAAAGGTGAATCCCGAAAATATCGACAAATGGTTAAAAGGTTTAAAAAAAGTAAGTCCTTCTGAAAGTTTTGAAGAATGGCCAAATAAATTAATACGTATAAGAACGGAAGAATGGCCATTGCAAAGTACACCAGAATACTACGCTATGGAAAATGAAATTAATTACGTGTTGGTTTATAGAAAAGAGGGGGTTATTTTTAAAAAGTCAATCGTTTTTTAAAATTTTAAATAAAAATCCTCCCCTTGGTTTTATCACCATTTCATGGAAAGTTATCAAGGCCACAGCCTTTTTCCTTATGCGCGACTTTATGAAAGAAGTTCTTATTAGGGGTGTTTATAGAAGCTGTGGAAATTTATCGATTTACTACGAAAATGAAAATAGGCCGGAAAACTTTTTAAAGTCCGAGTGTCATTACGAATGAGGCACGTAGCGGAATCACATCAAGATATGGGTATGGCTCGTTCCTCACATTGTCGAAATGACATATTCCACTAATTCTTTGTCAAATACTCCAAATGTCTTTGGTCCGTGCCACAACAACCACCTAGTATCTTTATCCCGAATTCACGGTTCAATCGCAACATTTCGTCTCCCCACTCGCTTACATTGTCCACATGTAGGCACTCGGAATTTTCAAGATCGCAATGATCCAATGCCGAAGCATTCCCTAAAAAGGCGATCAACCTACCATAGATTTCCTTGGGTTGGCTTTCCGCACATAAAAAGGAAGGATGCGCACAATTGATCGCATATCCCAATGGCACCTTGCCAACCGAATTATCGATCAGCTGCATGGCATCCGACAAAGACGTTCCGTCCAAAATTTTACCGTTTCTCCCGATCACAAAACTTATGATATAATCAAGGTTCAGATTCGATGCAGCACTTGCCAATCCCAATGCCTCCTGAACATTGGGAAGGGTTTCGGCAATTATGAAATCCGCACCCCCTTTTTGTAATTCCGATAGCTGCCAAGCATGGAATTCTTCCGCCTCTTCTTTTGAAAGTCCATCGGTAGGGGTATAACAATCATTTTTGGGGCCCACGGTTCCACCGATCATTATTTTTTCACTAAAATCACCCGCATTGTCCCGCAGCTTTTTCATGAACCTTACGGCATCACGATTAACGGACTCTTTTATGCCCGACTTTTGCACATTTGCCTTATTCGCACGCCAAGTTGGGGTGCACATGAAAAAGGGAACATCATTTTTTTGGGCAATAGCAATATAACCGTTGAAAATAGATGAAAGCGCATTCTCCCCTTCCCTATCATAAATCAATGGAGCGTTCAGAAGATCCGGATGCAAGGAAACCTTCCCGCCACGACGTAAAACCTCTATCACGGCACCTTCCATTAAAATAAAGTCGTTGGCCGCAATGGCATCTTTAATAGGGTTTATCATTCAAAAGGTTCTTTATTATTACCAGTCCTAAAACGGTAAACACGAAATATACCCGCAATAGTCTGGGTTACGGTTTTGTATTCAGGAAAGGCTCAATAGCCATTTTTTTGCTTTGGCCAATTTAGGGAATATCTGAATGGTAACACCGAAACGATTTAGATTAATGATTATAAAATTGTTGATGTCTTTTGGTGGCCATACAACTGCATATTTTGTTTCTTCATTCAGGTATTCTTTAGCAGCAACAATAAGTTCATATCTAATATCATACGAAATATCGGTGTTTTGCAGATCAGTTGCGTCTATGATAACCTTATTTTTATCCTCAGTGCCTATTTTTATTAATAATTCTATAAAAGAATCCAGATCAAAACTACCGTTTAACTTTATATGAAGTAATTCCGGTTCCTTCGTAAATATTGTATCCATACAGCTATAATGTTCTCAATAATCGATATTTATGTTAACTGGAATTGCAATTAATAGAATTATCGCAAATGAACATAATAATTTTCATTGTTTTTAATCGCAGTTATATTAATTGTATATATCAGATTGCCTATTGGGTGCAATTTTAAATTGACGATCTTGGTGTTTTGAAGGGTTTCAAGATATGGACATCCTTAATGAGCACGAGCCTGATGCTTCTATTTCTTTCTATAAAGGCTACTCGTGCCAGAAGGGATTACCGGTGCTTCACGTATTTATTCATTTTCTGTTCTATACTGCTCGAGTACCTTTCTTAAATGCATTCCAAATTCTTGATTTAATGAATTACCGTTGTAAATCAGGTTATTTTGTTCACAATATGCTGTAAATTCCTCGTACTTACCGGCATTGTATTTTGTAATAAGATGATAACCCGCTAAGGTATCAATGCTTTGATGATGAATTTTCCCATTTACAAAACCATAGATGATTTTAAACTTTCGAGGTTTTCTCTTCAGGGCTATATCAATAAAATTAGAGCTTTCTTCAATTGTGATAATTGTTTTTCCGTTAGACTGTATATCCAATAATTTTATTCGTGATTCAAGTTCTTTTCCCCATAAAACCCTATCGATCAATTGATCTTTGTTTTCTATTTCCTTACTTCCGTCAATAAAGGTTTCACTATAACCTTCATCAATCAAAGCACCCACTTTTTCAATGTCATAATCGTTTCTTGCTTTGATAAAAGTTTTAACGAGATTTTTATTTTTTGATGCTTTTATTTTGGGTGAAGTACCAACACTACAAATCAATAGAAAAATTAAAAGAATTGGTTTGAAAAAAAGGTTTATCATTCTATGGTAAAATTTAGGTTCAAGGTGTTCGTATTAGCAGAGTCAGGCTCTTAGGGTATTTTTTTTAAATAAACCTGACCCTTTGTGTTTAAATTCGGTTATAACAATCGTCGTGTCCAATTACGATACTTCCATTTTTTTCCATGCCTAAGAGCCGAAATAAAACAACTACTCTTCAGCCCCTATAAGCTCCAATCCCTGATTTACCCCTTTTTCCATGGCAGGTACCCCTCTTTGCATCCAAACGGGTTTTGGTGCGCCTTTTAAATAATAATCGAAAAACTGTGCCATCCGAATATTGAAATCCTTTCGGTTTTGAAGTTTTAACGGCCAATGCGGTTCCCCATTGTAATTCAGGAACCATGAAGGTTTTCCCAAACGACGAAGGCTTACGAAAAATTCGATGCCCTGGTACCAAGGAACATGTCCGTCCGCATCATTATGCATGATCAACAGCGGGGTATTTATCTTGTCTATATTGAAGATGGGGGAGTTTTCTATATACCGTGCAGGGTATTCCCAAGGCGTACCACCGATCCTACTTTGCGTATGCTCGTATTGAAACTGGCGACTAAGCCCTGACCACCAACGGATTCCGCCATAAGCACTGATCATATTGGGTACGGGTGCACCGGATTCCGCGGCTTTGAAAATATCGGTTTTCGTAACGAGATAAGCGATTTGGTAACCACCCCAACTGTGTCCTTGCACACCGATATTATTTGTATCGACAAACCCTTTTTCGATCAAGGAAGTGATGCCCGGAATCACACAATTGTAGGCACTCTCGCCTGGATACCCCACACGATATTCGACATCGGGATTAAAGATCACATACCCACGACTGGTATAAAAACTATAGTTGATCGATGATCTTTCGGCCCTTGGTGCCCTATGGCGAAATAGGTTGTCCGTACTGCGTTCATAGAAGTTCACCAGCATGGGATACTTCTTCTTGGGGTCAAAATTTTCAGGTTTCACCAACAGTCCCTTTAAAGCTTTACCATCGAGTGAGGTAAAATCAACCAACTCGATCGTACCCCAGTTGTAGTCCTTTTGTTGTGGGTTGGCATTACTGAGCAGGGTTGTCTTTTTAAAACCCATGTCGCTCGTATGCAGATCGGGGAACACTTGAAAAGATTCTTTGGTAAACAGCAACCGATCGCTCAATTTCGCTTTTTTTACGTTCGCATACCGAAAGGGACCCGAAATCAAGGAAACCAACTTTTTGCTTTTAGGGGTATACGAGGCATAACCCGAATTTTTGGTTTCCTCATTGAACGTACTCAACAGCCATTTTCCTTTTGGATTTAAAAAGCGTTCCTCTTCATCAAGTTGCACGTAACGGTATCTCGTTTTGGTTTCACGGCCTTTGGTCAATCGGTTTCCCGAACCTGATTTAGGGTCGAATTCCCAGAGGTCATAGCGGTCGTACAAAATGATCGAAGCATCATTTTCAGTAAAACCGGCCAACCCATAAGGTGATGGAAATTTGGGGGAATCGTTCAATTCATCATAAAAGACCTTCCCCTTGGTCAACGCCGTGTAGGCTTTTGAATCAATGTCATATGTAAACCAGGTACTGTCAATGGCATTATAGCCAAAGGTGTATTTTGCCTTTGGACTAAGCTTCATTCTGGGTGATTTTTTTACCTCCATTTTGGTCTCGCCTGTTACGGTATTGATGACCACGTAGTCATTTTCTCGATAACCCTTCCATTGACTTTCCAATTCGTAGGGTTTCGTTGTGCCCACGAGTGCATAGGTTGCATTGCCCTCATCCCCAAGTTCACTGTTCGGATATTCGGCCATTGCCAAGGGCACCAACTTTTTATCTTTGAGATGAACAGCGGTTTGGTACGATCGTATGGTATCGTTTTTCAATTGTAGTTCTTGAACGGTATAGAGTTGTGGCTCATCGTACGTCCATACCTCAACGTTTACGATTTCTTCATCGGTCAGGGTGGTATCTTTGACGATCGGGGGTTTACGCAACCCGAAGAACAGTTTTGATTCGTCTTTGGAGAAGCTCACTTCACCATCGGAAGATACGAGATACCCTTTAGGTGCGGATTCGGAATCGACCAGTTTTTCAGCCATGGCTTTTCCTTCTGTCCATAGATATAAGGCGTTGGGCCTCACCTGAATTTTTGTCGTATCGGTATCGACAACGAAACCTAACTGTTTGCCCGACTCACTGAACTGCAGTTGATTGTATTTTGCTTTCTTGGCGCTATGGATGTTGGTCTTTTCCCCATTTTCAAGATGGATGACATAGGCACCTGCATCGGCCTCTTTATCAATACCGGTAGAAGTGTAGGCAAACCATTTTCCTTTTTTTGCAAAGGTGAAATGGGTGACGAATTTCAAGGTATCCTCTTTTTGGGTTTCCAGATTACGCAATACCACATGATAGCCGGTTTTTTTACCTACTTTTTTGGGTTTCTTTTTCTTATCCTTTTTTTCTGGGACGGAATCTTTTTCTTCCTCCCCATCGTCATCCTTCTCCTTTTTCTTGGTTATTTCCTCCAATTGATACGCCACATAGCCCGACCATTCTTCAGGAAGTTTGTACGACTTTACATTCCCGATCTTAGTCACACTATTAGTCTTGAGGTTCAAGATACCCAGTGAGTCCTTGGGAAGGTCTTTCTTTTTCACCTTTCTGCTCTTCATGGCAATTACACTGTCTTTCCAGGCTTTGATGGTGAACAGTACATAGTTGGAATCATAGGTGAACATCCCTTTTGAACTTCGCTCATGTTCAAAAATCGTATTGCCTTGACTATTTTTCACTTTTAGGAAATTATCCTTCTCCCCTTTTTCCAAGGAATACAGGACATGGGCACCGTCCGGTGCCAAAGTTGCATCTTTGATCGTATTCCACAAGGCATAATCGGAATGGTCAAGGGCCTTTTTTTGGGCAAAAACGGAAATGGAAATAAGGAGCAGAAATAATGGAAATAGTCTTTTCATCATATGGGTTTCGTTGGTACACCCAAATATAGGAATAATGGAAAAAGCTATGGGAGAAACAACGAAATGAAATTTATTCTAAAAAAAAAGAGTTGCTAGTATGAATAAGACCCGTACCATTTTTACATCCGATGTCATGTTCACAGTATCAGATTTTAACAATGCATTTATTTTTTGTATCCAATTTGTTGCCCTATTGTCCCAATATTTTATGTGCACCTGTTGGCTTTTTATGGTGTAACGGAAACAAACTTGTAGGCTTCATTGATTACCCCAAGCGATTTCATATAAATTTTAGTTGAATCAATTTCCAATATTTTATATTTAAGGTCTAAGGACCTCAAAGTTAAAATGCTATCGGTTACGGTATATTTCGATTTGAGTTTATTCATTGGATTGCTCAATTCCACCTCATTGTTTTCTATTTTCGCATTAACGGGACCACTTTCCAGTTGCCAATTATTATTTTTATCAAATGTCCAGCAGATGTTGATTAAACCGATTCTTGGTTTTATCTTTTTATCATCTTTCAGGGTCCAAATAGAATCCATTTTCCATTTACCGACTAGATTAAAGGCTTGAGTGTTTACATCATGCGTTTCGGTATATTCCAATTGTGTTATTTCCTCTGGTAGGTTGGTCTTCTCTTTACAGGAATAAAACATACCTATTAGACAAATGGCAACAATATGCTTATAATAAAAATGTAAAGCGATTTTAAATTTAGGACTTTCCTTTTTCATAATTCTTGATGTAGGTTTTCATTTTATGTAATGTACTGCACAGTAAGGACCTAGCCTAAACGGTAAGCCTCCCCTAATTTAGTACGACTTGGTTTTCTAAAACCTCATCAAAATTATCATTTTTATTGTTTTTAAGCTAGCCCTTTACGAACTAGTTCCGCATATTTTACGGCCGTATTTTGCCCAAGGGATCTTGGACTATGATAGTAATGATCTTTCATTTAGGGTTGTACGAAGTTTGCAACTTCGCTCCATATTATTAAGCTGAGCTATTTCACTCTTGTTACTTACTTACGCCATACGCTACGAAGTCACGGAATTCGTAGAGCGGGATTTAAATTTAGAACTTTACGCGCTATTTCTGATAGGTACTGTTAGCTGTACGGTTTTTTGTCATTCAGTTTCATTATATAGAATCGACTTTTTCCTGACAAACCCAATTATTCCATTTTTTTCTAATGCCGTTATTAGGTCTTCTGAAAAATAAATTCCTTCTCCTTGCAGATTTATGATATCGTAGTTGTACCTCTCTTTTAGATATGTTTCTAAAGGATATCTTGAGAAATTTATTTCAGCATAATCATTATTGTTTTTGTAAACTATTTCTTTTTCCAGTTTAAAGTCGTAAAACTTAGATTTATTAAAGTCAATATTTTTATTTTCAATCATTGAAAATCCTATCATAAAGTACTTCTTATCAAAAGTTTCAATCTTGGAGGGTATAATATTGTAAGCTGGTATTCTATACTTTTTTAGGATTTCATATGCTTTCTCAGAAATTAATAACTGAAAACCCATTTGAAAAGGACAATATTGAACAACGTCAATATTTTTAGCTTTTTTATATGAAGGGAAGTAAATTATTTCAGTAATTCTCTTATTGTCAATCTTAACAAAATTCTGTTCATAAACTCTTCTGATATCTTCGTTATTTTTTTTGACAAATTCGTTGAAATAATTTCTTTCTCCTTTTGATTTAAATGATTTCTTTTCTTTGATTTCAACTGAATAAACTCCATTCGGACTTCCCGTAATTTTAGGTTCGTATTCAGTATCTGTCTTTATGTATTTCATTTGTTTATAAAGTTCGGATTGGTTTTACCTGACAGTTCTTAGCTATTTCACTCATGTCACTTACTTACGCAATACGCTACGAAGTCACGGACTTCGTAGAGCTGTTGTGCGTGCGTACCTTTATTCCGATTTATGTACTTCGAGTTCTATTTCAACCATAAATTCAGGAATTGCCAAACCTTTTACCTCTAGCCATGTACCCGTAGGAAAGCCATTCTTGTAAATTTCTGCCCGGTAGGCCGATTTTTCGAGCATTTGTGCCATGTCAGTTGTGAAAATGTCTTCTTTGACCACATCATCGAAGGTGCAACCATAGTGTTCCAATATTTTATTCAAGTCTGCATAACAATTTTTCATCTGCTGTTCTATATCGCCAACGGCAGTCGGATTTCCTTCGTCATCCATACTCACTGCGCCAGAAATTTTTATGCTATTCCCGATTTTTACGGCGTGGGAATAGCCATATGCTTTTTCCACTTCTGGTCGCAAGAGAAAATATTCGGGTTTCTCCGATTGCACCAAAACTTCTTTTTCAACTTCTTTTGTTTCTTCTTTTTGTTGCTGTTCACAGCTTTGAAAGCTTAAAGCCAATACAAAAAGTAGCACTAAAACGTTTAGGCGGTTGGTTGGTTTTTTCATAATTCTGATGGTTTAGTGCCTACTCTTAATCGGTTTTCGGCTAACCCGTTTTTTTGTCATGCGTCATTTAGGGGGTTCTTTCAAATATACATTAACTTTCTTTTCGATTTTATACTTGCCATTTCTGGGCACGAGCATGATGCCCGTTCTACGGAGCACCTATTATATTTGGTTATTCGGCTGTGCGAAGTTTGCAACTTCGCACCATAACACTAGGCTGGGCTATTTCACTCTTGTCACTTATCCAAGTACTTACGCAATACGCTACGAAGTCACAGACTTCGCAAAGCGGGGTTCATACTGGTTTTTTAAGAAATCCAGGAAGGAGGTTCTTGAAAACCTCTTTCTTCATTTCTTTGCTTGTCCAAAGAAACGAAGCAAAGAAAAGACACTCCTTCATTAGGTGTTTCCAAAAATTTTGGGATTTTTGGAACCGTCACTATGGCCTAAATTATTTCCAAGGCTTCAATAATTCTTAACGGCCATACCGACTACACTACAGAAGGAGATCACCCCCCAATGATATTTGGTGTCGTATTGATGGTAGGTTTAAAGAAAAGATAAATCCGTCTAAACTTCTTTGCTTGTCCAAAGAAATCAGCTTTGCGAAGTTTGCAACTTTGCACCATACCATGAAGCTGCGCTAATTCGCTCTTATCACGTATTCACGTACTTACACAATACACTACGAAGTCACAGACTTTGCAATGCGGCCAAGAAGGAATATAGGTACGGTTGTGTGCCCGCTTTTTTATTTTTTTGATTCCCGATATTGGTATTCATTCTCAACAAAAACCAAATAATGGGTCATATGTAGGACATCATTATTTCCCTTTATTTTGTTTACCACATACCATTTTTCATTTCCAACGGTTTGTGGATTTTGCCAATCAATTTCCACAAAATCAGGTTCCGATTCCCGAACGGCTTCAATATTCATTCCAGATTCAAGATTATCCATCCATGCAATGGTATCATTATAATGGTTAGTACAACCGGTGATCGATATCAATAAAAACAAAGCGAAAAACGTAGTCCAATTCATATTTTTTAGTTTAATCCACTACCCTCCTACGCTTGTATTCGTACTGGTGCGAAGTTGCAAACTTCGTAGAGCGGGATCATGAGCATCATGCTCTTGATAGCAGTGGCGCCAAGTACTATCGGTAGTTCATGGGATTACTTTTCTTATAAATTCACATTAATGGTATACAGCGCAATCAAATAGATAGCGAAAGCTATTACCGCTACTACATACGGTTTATAGGTTCTATTATTCCTTTTATCCCAAATTATTAAACCGAAAAGAATACCAATGACAGCTACATATGGGATATTGAAAGAACCTAAACCCTCCCATCCCAATAAAATAAAGATAATCCTTCCTAATGTCGGTCCCAAAAAAATCAATGCAATGGCTATCATATATCGCATGTGAACAGCAACTTTGTTCTTATGTTTTATGGCAAGGGTATAGAACAATACCAAGAGTACAATGTCAAAACCGGCGTTTAACGGAATAAGGTTCTTCCCGTATTCCTTAATCATTTGCGGTATAAAAGAAAGTATTAAAGCGAAAAAAACGACGTAGGAAATTTTTCCAAAAAAGCGATGTAGTTTAAAATTCCTATATCTAATCAGTAACGGTTGTGTGATTAAAAGCGTAATCCAAATGGAAGCTACCAACGCATGAAGGTGCGTATACAAATCCACTGTTCCTTCATATTCCGGTGATAAGACAAAATACGTTTTATAAAACCCTAAAAATGTTAATGGGATGAACAGTAAAAAAATATATCCAATATTTCTATACCCTTTTTCCATAACACTTGATTGTTCCTTAAAACCCTTTCATTATTTAAATGACCGCCAACTACCTCATAATCGCATAAATACGCCATTAAATTACCTCTTAAGGTACAAAAAGTTTATTATAATCAGCTATGTAAAGTTTGTAACTACGTACCACAACATTATGCCACGTATTTCACTCTTGTCACATTTTCACGTACTTACACAATACGCTACGAAGTCACGGACTTTGTAGAGCGGGGGTAAGATAACGCTCGCGTGAGCCAAATGTTATTTTACAACTTCAACAGTTTTTTCATTTCTCGTTTATTAGGAATCCATAACCACATTCCGATTATTCCTAAAAATAAAATCAGGAAAGTATTGTTTGATTTAGTTTTTCTTGGAATAGGCATTTTTTTCCAGTTGAACCAGATAAAAATCCCCGCAACAATAAGATGAAGTCCTAAAATCAGCCAGTTGGCCTTGTAGTCATAGTCTAGTTTAAGCCATAATTTCGGATCCGTAAAAACAACAATCAAATACACAAAATGAAAAAGAGTTAATATGATTAATAAAACCCGTAACTTTTTTAAATCCGATTTTAGATCAATAATTTCAGATTGTAATTTGGTCATTTATTAATTCTATTTTTAGTTAAGTTTAGTCAATACTACAAACAACTTGTTTCTAAACGTGCAACAATTTCATAGGGCACGACACGATCAAGATGCTTGCCCTAGCGTCACCATATTTTATTTGGCTATCCAATTCGAAAATTTTTCAAATTCAATATTATTTTCATCGATCCATTTGGTAACCTCTTCCCCTTTTGAAAGTGATATATAATAGCTGAATGGTTTTGTTAGGTTTTCATTTGTCATGTCATAAAAAAACGGAACATATAAATCCCACCAGAATCCTGAATTGTCCTTTTTTAATTCCCCTAAAATCTTGAACAGCCTTTCATTGTTTTCTGAAAATAGTTCTAAATCCGATTTCCCTTTATTATCCTCCAAACTGTTCGATGCTTTTGATAAACTAATCATCATTTCCGCAGCTCCGAAATCAGCGTCATTGTTCATGGGAACGACAATATTTATATTATTTTCCAACGTTTGGGAAACACCATGGTCTATATACTTCCTTAAACTTTCATATTCGATTCCCGATCTATTGGAATTTGGTTCAATAAGTAAAAAAAAGTAAAGTGGAAGCATCGCTTTTATCCTGGAACCTTTCTTTTCCATTATTTTACTTAAAATCAAGTGACTACTGGCATGAGCGGAATTATTTATAATTGCCTTTAAAGCGGAATCATAAGCTTTATCGGTATCCCCTGAATTTAAGCAAGTAATGGCATGATTGTAATACAGCAGATAATGGTCAAAATCTTTCATAGCCTTTTCATAAGACTTTATTGCCTCTTCAGTTTTACCTTGCATATCCAATGCATTCCCATATGTGATGTAGCCCAGTAAAAGATGATCGTTTTGTAAATCAATGACCTTTTTACTATATATTTCAGCATTTTTATAGTCTTTGTCAGAAAGATAGGAGAATGCGATTTCGTAATTGATAAGGCCTGAATCGGGGTCAATACGTAAAGCTTTTTGATAAGTTTCTATAGCTTTTTTATATTCCCCTTTGTCATGTAATTCAATTCCTTTGCTCACAAGGTCCTCTATTTCCTGATGCTGACCAAAAGTGAAATTGGAAATGAACATTAGGGAGATAACGATTAAAAATTTGGTTTTGGTCATCGTGGTTTGGCTTTTCTTATACTATGTGCTAACGGGTTTTATTTAAAATATTTTTCGGCTGTACGAAGTTTTAAACTTCGCACCATAACATTAAGCTGGGCTATTTCACTCTTGTCACTTACTCAATTACTTACTCAACACGCTACGAAGTCACAGACTTCGCAGAGCGGGACGAGCGTGATGCTTCAAATTCGCTCAGCACAGGCTGCTCGCGTTAGCGAGGGGCAGTTATTATAATAAATGCTTTTTCAATTTCAATTGAATTTCTTTCCAAATGACCAAATATCATTTGTATTATATGAACCACTTAAATTTAAGTGCCTTCCGCCTGCAATCATCCATATTTTATCCTGAAAAATGGCTCCATCTGACCCAGATCTTTTTGTATAAGGACCATTACTTATAACTTCGTACCAATCACTCCCATCTGTACTAAACCATATATCATTCTGATATCCAGAGCCTCCATATCTAAAACCACCAAAGAGCCATATTTTATTGTCAAAAACTACACTAAATTGGCCTACACGACCAGGAAAGACATTGTTTTCGGAAGTTGCTTTTTCCCAAGAAACCCCGTCACTACTATACCAAGCATCTCCTATAGGTTGACTAGAAGCTATGTTTCCTCCTATCACCCATATTTTTCCATCAAAAACGACACTAGAATGATCAGAACGTGGTTCGAATTGTGCAGATTCAGTTGCCATAACCCATTCAATACCATTTTCAGTATACCAAACATCATTGGCGAAAATTGAATCTTGATTCTTTGGACTACCTCCTATTACCCATAATTTATTGTCATATACCAAACTCGAATGCTCCGTTCTTTCCGGAAAATCTGCATTTGGAGTAACTTGAATCCAATTTATGCCATCTTCGCTACTCCAAACGTCATTCGTTCGGAAACCAGCATATCCTGCAATTAGCCACATTTTATTATTAAAAACGGTTAAAGTAAAACCAGTTCTTCCCGAAAAATTTGGACTATCAGTTACGAGCACCCAGTCTATTCCGTTATCACTATTCCATATATCATTTAGATAACCCCCATAGCTGCCACCAATAACCCATATTTTATTTTTGAAAACCACACAGCGATGACCATTTCTTATGGGAAAACCAGCATTTTCAACTTCTGGTGAATTTGGAATCAATAAATCGACAGTCGAAAATGTTGATACTGTACTTTTTGTTATGGCGTTTTTTTCATCCTTCGCTTCAACTTGCCAATAATACTTTTTGCTCAGACCTAATGGAGTAATTAAGTCTAAAGATGTACTTTCTATATTTTCAAACAAAAGTATTTCAGGTGGATTTATTGTATCTAATAAAAAATTATATCGAATTATGCCACTTTCCGGATCAATGGAATTCTCCCAAATAAAAGTAGGCTTAAGTGATATGTCCAAAGCATTATTTTCTACTGCCAAAAGCGAAAAATCACTAGGTTCCCCATTCAAAATTTCCGGTACTATTTCAGGATCGTTTGACGAAGATGAACAAGAAATGATTGTAAATGCAAGTAGACTGATAAAAAAATTATAAAATTTAATAGATTTGGTCATAATCAGAGTATTTAGAAATTTTGTTTAGTGTATTAAGCTTAAAAAGTAATTTGTTTAAAATTACATTTTTCACTGGCACGGCACGAGCGTGATGCTTCGACTTCACTCAGTACAGGATGCTCACGCTAGCGGAGGAAGTTTGCAACTTCGCACCATATCATTACGCTGGGGTATTTCACTTTGGTCACGTATTCACGCAATACGCTACGAAGTCACAGACTTCGCAGAGCGGGGTTTGACCTGTCAAATATGCTATGTTTTTCAAAACTTTTTGATGTCATTAATTCTTAATTCTTGTTAGTTTTTTTTGCATTATTTACAACTTATTTATACCTATAAAATAAACCCATATATCCCCAAAATTAGGGCATACAAGACTATTGCAACCTATCACTTTTTTAAAACTATACCTTACAGAAAAGCGTAAAGCCATTTCAAAATATTTTCGTAACTGTCTTGTTTGCAACAAGATGGTCTTGCCCTTATTGCCATGAGAACAAAGAGAAAATAGGGATGTAAAAATGTAACGAATTAGGGCTTCCACAAGAGGATTGGGAAGTCCGATCAAGGGGGTGCGCCCTTTTGGGATACTGGTACCGGTGTGTGTAAAACGTTTGATCAAAGCTTCGCCCTACAAAAAAAGGGCATTGGTTTTTTTAGCTGGCTTTCCGTTCATGACCGTTTTCGGGAGTTTACAAAACGGTGCTTTCAATCACACTTCTAAAGTAAGGCAAATACTATTAATGGCATAACCCAGTTATCAAGAGTTATCAACCAAAATCATATAAAATACAAGTCTATTTCTATAGGTTCTCTTTAATCTCAGTTTCCTTGGCACTCAACTCTTGCAATAAGCCATCGAGAGCCGTACGGTCATAATACTTTCCTTGTTTCACCACGGCATGTATGAGCTTGGTATGTTTTATATCCTCCAAGGGGTTGGCATCAAGGATCACCAAATCTGCCCAATGCCCCGTTCTTACGTTCCCGAGTTCTTCTTCCATATCAAAATACTTTGCGGGATTTACCGTAGCGGTTTTTAAAACCTGTAATGGGGTGAGTCCGGCTTCTACCAAAACGGCCAATTCCTCGTGTAAGCTAGCTCCGGGGGTCAAAAAGAAGATGGGACAATCGGTGCCGGCCATCATATTGATCCCGGATTTATGTATGTTCAAGGTCATGTTCATCAACCATTTTACATACTCGATCCTAAAAGGGGTGATTTCATTTTTTGAGAACAACTCTATGTTCCTTTTCCAGTCCCGTTCAATATATTCGGGCAAATATTTAAAATCTTCTTGCCACTTTTCTTGGGTGAACGGCCTTTTTACGAACCCCGTGCTCAATGCCAGGGTCGGAATTTGCCAGGTGTCATTTTTTGCGAGGACGGCCAAAATTTCCTTGGCCTTTTCCGGGTCATAGTTCTCAATGGCCCGTTGTCGTTGTTCGTTATGTATTTTGGAACGGAGGGCAGCCCCTTTTTCATCTTTCCCAAGGGTCAAAAGTTCATTTCGCTCTGCCAAAAGTTCGTCGGCATTGGAGGCGCAGGACAGTTCCAGGTTTCGTAAATGTTCCATACTGTTCATACCTGCGTTCGATGCACTTATCACATCCATACTTAAAGGAACATGGCCAGTAACCTTAAGTCCTTTTTCCTTTGCCAGCTCGTTGATCAAGATAAATTGCTCGGGTGACAACATTTCATATGCCTTTAGGAAATCTACCTCTAGACTGTCCAACTCATTCACCTTGTCCCTTACATCATTTAAAGATCTTAAACCCTCTGAAAGTGGCGGGTGTCCGGGGTCACTACCATCATAAACATTGGGCATACCGTCTAAAAGCGGACCTGCGACCATTACCCTAGGGGCATCGGTAGGGTTGGCCAATGACAGTTGTTTCCATTTATTGACAAAGGAAATATCGCCTCCCGTATCCCGTACACTGGTAATACCGTTCGCCAGGAACAAATTGAACATATGGGGCGCCATTTCCTTGATGTACGAAAAATGCATATGGGCATCCCATAACCCGGGAATCATGAATTTTCCCGTACCATCAACAATGGTATTCTTCTTGGATAACCGTATTTCTTCGGTAGGCGTTATCTGAAAGATCTTCCCCTCTTTGATGACAAGGGTCTGATTGTTCTTTAATCCTTCTTCGGGGTCAATGATCGATATGTTCTCGATACATAGGGCATCTTTGAACAGTATGCCGAAATCCTGACAAGAGGTAAGCATAAAAAGTGCGGCATAGCACAGATTGAAGACTTTATTCATTAGAGTTTGGTTTGGTTTTTTAGGGTACGGTTCAAGGGGCCGTCAATGCTTTTTTCTACCGTGCGCTAATACAAACTAACAAAAGAATTACTCATTATTAACGATTTACATCCCTTTTCATGATACCCATAAAAAACCCTCGCGCATTTCTCATTATTGTCATAAAACAAATACGTTTTTTGGTAATAGCTAAATCCCAAAATGTTCACGTAGAGTGGTGTTCCTTTTTAATTTCACGCAAAATATGATTCATCACGAATCCCCCGATTTAGGTTATCGGCAAGAGGTTTTGCATGAGCGGCTTATCAACAAGTTTCGATCTTTAAGACAGACGGAATGCCATCCATCTAAAAAAACCCTTAAAAAAATCAGGAATGTGGTTTCTTACTCCTCTACCTCGGTATAGCCCGGTAGGCCGTGTAAGCAACTTATGATCTGGTTGCCCCCAGGTTCCCCGGCATGGTAATGGTAGCCTCGAATTTCATCGGAGTGCCCCCCACATTCGTCCAAGTTTTCGGGTTTGTCCCCGTTTTTATCCAACAAGGCATAAATTCCGAATCCGTCTATGGCATAGCCCAACATGGGAGCATGCACATCTTCCTGGACAATTTCCTTGGTAGAACCCGTAACGGCATGGTAATGATAGCCCCCATGCGGATTTACATGTCCGCCATGATCATCTAAGGGAGCAATGGTATGTGCAGCCAATATGGCGTGTGTAGGTGCCGGAGGATCATAATTTACCCCATTGAAGGCCATTCCTATGCCTCCCCTACCAAAACTTTGGGCGGTGGTGAGGTATTGTGGTTGTACGGGAATCACAAAGGTGGTTACCTGATCCTTGAAAAAATCGGGCATACATTCCACACAATAGTTGTTGTAGGCTTCATCAACATCGGGCTTTGCAGCGGCCAAACAGGCTTCCTTGGTCAAGGTGACGTTTATGGTACCGTCCTCGTTATACATTTTCCATTTATCATCGTTATAGAACTCATCCAAATTGGCGATAAAATGCCCCGATACATCATAGACTTTCCCATCTTGGAACCAAATGCCCGCTTTTTCCATACCGTCTTCAATATGCAGTGGGCACCAAGGCCCCATCTGATGTTCGGTGGCCCGTGAATGGGTCTTTATCACATAACAAAGGGTTTCCACGCCCGATAAGACCATCGTATCCTGGGCGATTTCCCCTATGATGTTCTCTTTGATAAGAAAATCCGTATTTACGGGAACGGACTTTACGGTGGTATCGAAGTCATCTGGACTTACACTGTTTTCATGTTGCTCCATCGGTGGTGGGGGTTTGGGCCCGTTTTCCAATTCGCTTTCGGTCAAGAATCCGTCCTTATCCGTATCTATATTTGAAAATTCCTCAACAAGGGGTCCGCCAACTTCCTCTTGGGACAGTTTTCCGTCCTTATCGGTATCGAAATCCGAAATGATCTGGCTAGCCGATGGACGCTGCCCATCTTCGGGACCTTGATTACGTTTATTGTTGTCCTTGCAGGAAAAAATCAAGGTCAGGAGCAGAATAAAAGCGGTTTTTTTCATGGTGAGGGATTTCTATTTCGTTCGAAAGATAATCGTTTTGCATAAAAAAGTATGGCAACGGTTATGATTCCCGAATATAATTTTGGTAGTCCATTTTGAAGTATTGAAGAAAGTACCGAAATAGAAATGGTACCAAGGTCTTATAAAACGTTGTAGATCATAATCACGGAAGCCACCAGTTGTGTGCCTGCAAAGAGGTATTTAAGGTTTTTTGGTTTTGATTTCACCGCCAGTTTAGCACCTAAGAATCCGCCTACCAGTCCACCCAATGCAAGGGGAACGGCCAATTGTGGGTAAAACACCCCGGCACCCAAATGCCCGAAAAAACCAGCTGCCGCCGAAATGGTGACCAAAGTGGTCGATGTGCCTACGGCAATATGCATGGGCACACTCATGGTGAGCAACATTAAAGGCACTAAGAAAGAACCCCCAGAAACCCCTACCATACCCGAAATAAAACCGGTGAGCAAAACCACGGGAACGGTTATCAAAAGGTTTACATGGTATTCCTCGTTATTGGAGGTTAGGGAAACGATCCATTTACGATCGCTCTTCAGGTGCTTTTTAGGTTTTCTCAGCATTAGGATGGCGGCCAGGAACATGACCACGGCAAAAACGATCTTCAACATTCTTTCATTAAAATAATGTCCCAGATACCCACCGCTCATTGCCGAAACGAAAATCAAAACCCCCAAAAGGATGGTGAGTTTCCAATGGTTCATTTTTTGGCGACTGAAGAGAATGGTGGCCATTAAGGAAGAAGACATTAGGATAAATTGCCCGGTAGATGCGGAAAGGTTCATATCGATCCCTGCCAATACCAGGGTGAGTACATAAAAATTGCCGCCTCCGCGACCTGTCATTGTCATTACGAATGCGATCAACATTATAATGGCGGCCAATGTCCAAGTGTCCATAAATCCAAAAAAAATCGGTGGCGCAACGTAGTCATTTCTACCGGTCTTGCCATACCACGCCAAACATAACAAGAACCATTATATACAATGGAAGTCGATATAAGGAACATACCGCTTGAATCGTACCCCAAAGGTATAACAAATGATGGTTTTTACCCCCAAAATACCATCATGATCCATACGCTTGCCTTTGGGGCCGAAACTACTAGCACTAAAACAAGATCCTATACCATGGAACAGACCTATTGCTATGGCCTATTTTTGATCATGTTGTAAGGGAATTTATCCCCAGACTAACAACAACCGCTACCAGGAGCGCAGGAAGTTGCCGCCTGAATTTCCGAAAGTTTCAATTTCGGTTTCACTGCGGGAATACCACAATTGTCCTTGGCCAGGCAATCGGTCTGCTTTGTGGTCAATAAGAAATTGGTGCCATCATGATCCAAACCGAATTTACCAATGGTATCCCCTTGGTACTCCACCTCTATTTCCAAATCCCCGATGCCCAGAACCTTTTCTGAAAGTTCTATGATATGCACCAATTTTTCAGGATGCAGCCTATGGTCGTAATCATCGGCCTGCCATAGTTGAAAGTTCACCACTTCTTCCTTACGTACCGTACCCCCGCAATCGATGAAGTTTTTGGTGACCTTCCCTACTTCGGTCACATGAAAATGTCTTGGGACCAATTCCCCGTTCGGTAATTCAAAGGCCAAGGTCTCTGACTTGCCCAAGATTTCTTTTATTTTCGATAGTCTCATAGTTGTTGTTTTTTCTGATTTCGCATTAATAAATTATTTATTCGTGTCGCCAAATAGAGCATTTCTTTAGCGATATTGGAGGAATCCGTAGAATCTAAAACTAGATTGTTATCAATTGAATTGTCGATAAGGTTATCTTGAAGGAAAATCTTAATGGCTATCCCTTCGGGTACCTGAAGGTCGCTCAATGATTTCCCATAAACCTCCCAACTGCCAGAACCGTATTTTAACCTGTACCCCATAACCCCATTTTTTTGGTTGTCCTTTAATGTAAACCCATATTCCTTGAGTTGTCGTAGCCCTGGTATTTTTTGATTATCCGCTGCTAAGCCTGCGGATTGTATTTGGAAAAGATCTACATGGCCGTAGTAAAGTATCCCGGTAGTAAGCCAAACCATGGAAAGCTGACTGAGTTCATGGTTGTTGGCATCTACCAAAACGACATGGGCGATTCCTTTGTCATCCCTTTTTCTAATCATTGTAAAGGCAATCTGATCCAGGAGTTTTAAACGGTCCTCCGGGATTTCGATAAATGTGGTTCCGATTTCCACGACCGATTCTTTAATTCTGTCTTTTAACTTTTGCGCATTCACGGCCTGCATAAAGCTCAGTAATACGAACATGGTAAGCATTGTCATTTTAGTTTTCATTGTATATGGGATTTTGATTGTTTACTATTCCTTTATTGCAATAAAACGATTAATTAGTGCAAAAAAATCGAATGTTTCCCCTTGTCATTAAATGATAACCCTTATGAGGCGACCTTTTTGCTTTACCTTCGAGCTACATTTTCCAACAACCAACGACACCTTGACCAGATATGATTCTTATTCATACATCTATTCATTGCAATATTACGATAATAAAAATTACACACAAAAATATTTTTGTTGAAATGGTGGAAAACTTTACTCACTTCATTGAAAATTGCCCTTAACCAAGTAATGTAGTAACCTAAGAATGAAGATGTTGCTATTTCCCGAAACCCAAAGGTTTACCCTTTATTCGCAGCTTCCCAAATGGCAGTAAGACTAACTTTATCGGCCCTATATTTTTCGGGCATGTCCTTATAGGCTTCCATCGTAAAGGAAAAAGGTTTGCTTGCATCAAAGTTCCAATACATATCGTTTAATTGACCGTCAGTACTCTCTACATTCCAATTCGGTACCTGTATCAATGAATAATCCCCATTGGGAGCAACACCCAAAGCATAGGTATTTAGATCCTCAAAGGTGTTGTACTTTAAAACGACCTTTGCATTGAGTAGATTGTTTTCATCGGTATAGAACTCCACCGATTTTTCATCATACCCCTGTATTTCTGGAATCCAATCCCTCTTCTGGATCTTGAGGAACTCTTCGCTTACGAGAACACTATCGTTTTCTTCCTGAATCACCGTAAAAAGGTCTTCTTCGACAATTACGATGGTCTTGGCAATCGGGTCTATGGTAACCAACGTTTTTTCCGCTGCGATACGACTGTTCTTTATCCCGAACAATGCCCCTAAAACGTAAAATGCTACTTTGATCTCTACCATTTGTTTCTTGATCTATTATGTTATTCCAACATCAGAATAACGGATGCCTTCATTCCTTTATTATCATTCTCCGATGGAAGTGTTATTTCGAAATAAGTTACGTTCCCGTCAATTTTCGAAACCTGAGAACCTTTAACCTTATATTTTCCTGATATTCCGAAGGAAAGCTTTTCAAGCATCTGGGTTGGATCCACCGCTTCTATCTTCCATCCTCGTTCAAGTTTATAAAGATTCAATAAACAGGGAGAATTGATTTTCAATTGTTGTTTATGCCCTATGGGCACTTCACTAGGCTTAAACGCACTGATGGCTATGTTCTTCCCCTGATCAAAACTTAGGGCATGTACCGCCCCGCTATGCACCAGTATTCGCCCCAATTCCTTTTTTATCGCTTTTTCCGCTTCCTTTTCAGAAACACCCACGATACTTACATAAGCATATTTTGCGTTCTTTGGTCGTATGCCATGATCCACTTCCAGGTCAAAAACCTCTTTTGATATAAGGGTATCCGTTTGCCAAGTCAATATCTTTTTCCAATTACCGGTCTGTATACCTTGCTGAACCTTCAATTGTTGCTTTCCGAGGTTCACATATGCAATACTATCATGCCAAACGGAAGTGATTTTGCCCTTCTTCTTGTTAATGATCACCGGACCTTTTTTATAACATTGATTGATGGTGGTCACCACCTCAAAATCCCTATCGGTACCAATGGCCGAACCCAAGGCATAGACCGTATTGTCCTTGAAAAAATAGGATTTATTCGCTTTTAGGCTATCCCGTCGATATTCAAAAGCGGAAATCCCGCCCCAATCACTCTGTAGGCCTCCCGTAAAATGGGAGCCGTTCCTATATCCAGACCATGTCAAAACGGGAAGTGGTACAGTATCCTGTACCGTAGTGGTGCCGGGTAATTTCCTCCAGTTCCATACCGGATAAATTTCATGGTATTCGTCTCCCCTGCGATAGATCAGGTTGGTACCATCACCCAGATGATAGCCCATTAGGTTTTCGCCGTTGCCAGCCTCAGCACCTATTACCCGTTGGGAAGACATACGTACGGGCGAGAAAAATCCGTTTGTGCGATACAGGCTATAATCCGAATTTCGAAAATGGACATACTCCTTGGGGGGACCGGTTGGATTCTCATGGGAATCGAACAAGTTGAATATGCGCTCAAGGTTTTTATAAAGATCGTATTTTGATTTTGGCCCTCGATATTTTTCGCCGTTCACCCTCTCCGGGAAAAGTTGTCGTCCCGTTGCCAAAAGCTCGTATTTTCCTTTATAATTGACTTTTTGCTGCGCCTGGAACATGAAATTGCGCATAAGGTCTACCTTCTCTGAAGAAAAGGCGATACCCGTTTTATCGAAAATGAACATCCACTTTACAATGTCCTCGGCAAAATGCAATCCGTAGTTCCCTAATTGGGGTTGGGGACCGTGTTGGTGAAAGGAATAATCGGGTTGAATACCTTCTTCATAGGGTTTTGATGGCACTACGACGGATTTGATCGTATCGGCGGCGGCCGTCATCAAATCCCTATTGCCACGAACCAGTTCGCGCATAAATACATTACCACTGAGCCATATCTTATTTTGACCCGTCATCTTGATTTTGGACTTGTCCATCACTTTCAAAGACCTCACCATCGTGGAATCGGGAATGATCTTTTCACAAATGATAAGCGTAGGCCCAATACTTTGGGGAACCCCAATTTCCTGATGCCACCAGTTGTCGCTATAAAAATCATGGTAGCTCCAATAATTCAGTCCGCCAACGATTGCCTCTGCCAAATGATCTTGCTGGTAATAATCGCTGTTCACATCTTCATAGGCAATGGCGAGTTTAATAAGTCGTTTCAAATGTTCCCGCGGTTTCCAATTACTTCTTCGGTGCATATCGTAATCGATGTCTCCAAAAGAAAAATCCCCCTTCATTCCCTCAAGTAAGTGGGCCACTTCGGCGTTACTCACCTTTTCAAGCAAATAAAAATCCCTTACGTTTTGTTTGAGTTTATCCAGATCGTTTGAAAAGATCGTTTGATGGCAGATGACCATCGCTATAATCAAGATCCATTTTTTCATACAACTACTATTATCCATGCTTTGCCAATAGCGACATTTTGCTATTACAAAGGTATTGGACTACATCAAGGAATTGAACTTATTTTGGGTTTTTTATGCGGTGTTACCCTTTTTTGGAATGTTGCGAGCGGAAGTGCATTATGAAATAGTATATTCAATAATTTACTGCTTACCATCGCACCTTGGATCATTCGCTTTATTGAACTATTTCAATGACCACATTGCCCCTTTTCCTTCCTAGGTCAACATACTCATGTGCCGCAACGATTTCATTGAGTCCGAAGGTTCTGTCTAAAAACGGTTTTAGCTTTCCGGCTTCCGCCAATTGTTTTATACGCCCAAGGTTTTCGATCTTCTCTTTTGTCAGCATTTTGATCGTAACGAAAGCACCTCCCTCTTTGAGCACCTTTTTTGCCTTTGATTTTGCAGTTTTGCCTACGGCATCAAAAACGATATCGAATTTTTCATGGCTTTCCGAATAGTCTTCTTTTTTATAATCCAATACATCATCGGCACCCAATGACCTTACCATATCAAAATTAGGGCCGCTACAAACGGCCGTTACCATGGCATCTTGCTGTTTTGCCAACTGAACGGCATAGCTGCCCACACTCCCGGAAGCCCCATAGACCAAAACCTTTTGTCCTTTATTTAAACTGGCCTTATCCAGAAGGTACATGGCGGTCATTGCCCCAATGGGTAAGGCCGCAGCTTCCTTAAATCCCAGATTATCCGGTTTTATGGACAAAACCCCATGTTTCCATTCCTCAGGTAGGCAAATATATTCGGCATAGGAGCCTGTGGGCAACATGGTCGTGGTCCCGAAAACCTTGTCCCCTACCTTGAATTTCGTGACGTTCTTTCCGATCGCTTCGATGGTCCCGGACAATTCATGCCCTAAAATTTTCTTTTTCGGTTTAAACAGGCCGAATATCAACCGTGCCGGAAGCCAAAACAAGGGTGGGAAATCCGATGCCCGCAATCTTACATCCCCTGCGGTAACGGTTGCCGCATGTATTTTGATAAGAATTTCATTTTCCTTGGGCTGGGGCTTATCCACCTCTGTCAACTGAAGAACATTGGGCGGGCCATAAGAGGTATAAACTGCTGCTTTCATTGTATTTGGTGTTTGTTATTCACTAAAATACGTATACCGATCAAAATTAAAAAATAAGGATAATCTTTTGTGGTTGTGCAACTTAAGTAGGATTTAGGGTCATGCCCCTTTGGGTATCAGTAGGCTTATATTCTTCCGTAAGGCGATCAAACCCAAAATAGGACCTATGGCCAAAATAACGTACAAACTATTGGATTCTGTAATCGTCATGATTGCCGTAATGCCCTGGATACTGATAATGGTTATCGCAAAGCCTATACAATTAACGATGGTAAGTGCGGTACCCTTTAGTTCCGCCGGGGCATTTTGGGCCACCAGGGTAGAGAACAATGGGGAATCGGTAATTACGACCATGCCCCAAAATATAAGAAACCCTATAAACAAACTTGGGGATCCACTATCAAAGACCATAGGTGAAACCAAACAACATGCACCCGATAAGAACAATGCGATAAAAGCCGTGCGTTTGCTGCCGACCATTTCTGATATATACCCTCCCAAGACACAAGCGAGTCCGCCCATACTTATGATCACGAACGATAACAAGGGAATATTGAAATTTGCCGTTGAATGTGACAGACCATACTTCTGGAGCATAATGGGTACAAAGGCCCAAAAGGCATAAAGCTCCCACATATGACCGAAATAACCAAATGCCACTGCACGGAATTCCTTGTTCTTAAACACGCTGACACAGGCGGAAAGCTCCGTTCGTTGTGCCGCCTTCCGATACGGGCCATCGGGCACTACCAGAACCATTAAGAGTCCACCGAACACCGCTAGGGACGAAGTTGCCATGAGGACGGATTTCCACGGATATGCTCCCGTTAGGTCTTTTAGGAGATGCGGGAATGCCGTACCTACGACCAAGGCGCCCACTAAAAATCCGAGTGACTTGCCAAGGCCTTTTTCATAATGGTCCGCGGCAATTTTCATTCCCACCGGATAGATACCGGCAAGAAAAAAACCGGTAAGAAAACGAAGGGTAAGCAAACTGGATAAATCGTTGCCTTCCCAAATAACCCCTAAATTAAAAGCTGCCCCAAGAACGGCACTGACCATAAATACCTTTGAAGGGGAATATCGGTCGGCAATGGCCAACACTGCAAAAATCAAGGTACCGATGATAAAACCGAACTGTACGGCCGAGGTCAAATGTCCCATGGCATCACCATCAAGACCAAAACTATGTGCAAGGTCATTGATGACACCGTTACCTGCAAACCAAAGGGAGGTACAGCAAAATTGGGAGATCACAATGACGGGAAGTACGTATTTAGGGTGTTTCAATGATGATCGTATTCGGTTTTGAAATGAATTTGGTCGCAACGACCCATTTAAACTTTCACGAAAATATGGGTTTTGAAATTAATGTGAAGGTCCCTGTACCTTATACCCTTTATTTTTATATTTGGTTTCAGACTATTCTGGCCCTTATTCATGAACAACAAAGAAAAACCCTTCCAAAGAACAAAGAAGCCTTGGCCCACAAAAGATGCCATGGAGCAGGTTTATGCCATGAACCTTTGGGGCGGGGAAACCTCCTCTTACTACTCTGGTAACGGTTCCCATGATCCAGAAGCCGTACAACCTTATATAGCCGCTTTATCAACGTTCTTGTCCGCTTTTGAACAACCACTTACGGTATGTGATCTAGGCTGTGGGGATTTTAATGTCGGGAAAGAACTGGTGGGTTATGCCAAAAAATATATCGCGGTGGATATTGTTCCCGACCTGATCGCCCATAATAAAGAACGGTTCATGAACAAGAACCTGGAATTCCGTTGTTTGGATATCGCCGTGGATGAACTACCCGATGGGGATTGTGCCATAGTCAGACAGGTACTTCAACATTTGTCGAATGCCGAAGTTGGGGCCGTAGTCCGTAAATTGTACGGCTATAAATATGTTGTTCTGACCGAACATATTCCTGAAGGGGATTTTACACCCAATATGGATATAATCTCTGGACAAGGCATCCGAATCAAAAAACAAAGCGGATTGAACCTATTGCACCCTCCGTTCAATCTAAAAATAAAAGAAGAAAAACAATTAGTGTCCGTGCTCTCGAACGACCATAAGGGAAAAATCGTGACCACCCTATACACGGTATTTTGAACACCGATTATTTTAAGGCTGTTCCAATGCCGGATGAACAGAAGCCTAATTATTATAAAAAGCACAGACCTTGGCAAAAACCCGGGTAAAATCGGCCATGATCTGTTCGTTGTTTCCAGTATTTGAAGGAAAAGGATTTTCATGGGTATACACCCTGTCAAAATCTACCTCATCAACTTTTATGTCAATATCACGATACGCCCCTTGGAGGGTATTGATCACTTCAAAAGAGGGTACTACCGTATCTTTTTGAAGCGTTATCGCATATATATCCTTTTCATATTTTCGCAAGAGTCCTTCCCTTAAGGTCCTACCCTTTTGATAATTGAGCATGGAAAGCAGTACCTCACCCTCTATATGGTCTTCCTGGATATAATGATGCAGTAAATCGTCTTTTTGCAGGAACTTGTCAAAATGCTCTACCAAAAATGAATACAAGGCAACATTGGCTTCGCTATCAAGAATGAATTTTGATACCGGGGATAGGCGGTTAAATGTGAAACCGCTACAGAATAAACAAACCTTTGTATTGGAGAAATATCCCTTGTAATTGGTCAATTTGAGAATTTGGGAAAGAAAACCACCGATGGAATATGCGAAAATATCAAACTCAAAATCCTTAAGGATATACGGATGCCGTCCTGCTTTGCATTCTTCGATCAACTGGATCACATCATAGTACGTCTGTAATCCTGACCATATGAACCGCTGTGGCATGGCATGTACCCGCATACTAATGGCAACGTTGGATAACGTCGATTGCACAACGTTGGGGTATCTATTTTTCCTTTCCTCGCTCAACTTGAACATGGCCCGCTTACTGCTCCAATATTTAGGGGCCCGCTGCATATGAAACGCTATTGGGAATAAAACAACACTACTGCCCGTACCTTCACAAATGGCATTGGCCCAAGGCATATATTTTGACCAGTCCTTCTCATTGAAACCGTGGAAAAGGAAAGTCACTTTTTTGGTATTTTCACTTCCTAACGGTTGTACGACCTGATATTCGAAATTCCTATTTTCTTCAACACTGATATCCTTAATATGAACATTGTCCTTAATGGTTCCGACCTCGATATGAAAGGGGTAATTATGTTTTAAACGCACATCGTGTTTTACACAATGGTAATCCGAAGTTCCTGGAAGGATATGATAGGATGATGACGCAAATCGGTAGGTTTTTAATTCGGTTTTACTACTCATATTCCCTTTTTAAAAATGCTAAAAATCAATATCGCACCTTATGTTCAAATACGATATAAAGTTAAGGAATGTTTGTTGTTTTGGTCAAATGAACAACCGATTATTAACAATGTATTGGCAGTGGAATTTTCATTCTTTAAATCAATGCCGCAAGCACCTATAAACCTATCTAGATCAATGCCCCAACAAGTTTGGGAAAAGGCTATGCTTCCCTATCTTCCAACCCTCTTTTCGAGGCTACCATACTGATGATCAATAACTGTATGGCATGGAACAACATAAGTGGTAAAAGGATAATACCAATCGTAGGGATGTTACCAAATATGATTTTAGAGAATACGGTTCCGTGAACCAATGATTTTTTAGTTCCGCAAAACTGGGCAGTTATCTGATCTCCGATATTGAATTTCATTTTCTTGGCCAAGAATCCGGTCAGAAAGAACAGGGTAGCGAACAACACCAAAACGGAAATAAGGAGCAACAACAAATCGATCAAGGAAACCGAACTGAAGATGTCCCCATCGAACGACCGGGCGAAACTTTTATAAATGATCAACAAGATCACCGATTTATCGAACAGGGTCAATTGCTTCGTATATTTTTGTGCCAATTGCCCGAAAAAACGTTGTAAAACCACTCCGAAGATGACGGGTAAAATTATTTGCACAATGAGTTTTATGTAGATATCGGTAAAATCGAAATCCGTTTGGGCATTGTGCACGAACAGCCCCATCCATAAAGGGGTAAGGACAACCCCTATGATTCCGGAGATACTGGCATTGAAAATGGCCGCAGGTATATTGCCCTTTGCAATGGAGACCATGACCACCGATGACGATACGGTAGATGGTAATGCAGCCAAGAAAAAAAACGCCAACCAGATGATCTCTTGTTCCTCATTTTGAACAAGTGGCCGAAATACCAAGACCAATAAGGGAAATATCAGAAATGTAGATGCTTGTACAAGAAGGTGCAGCCTCCAATTTTTTACTCCGGCCTTCAGTTTCGCCGGACTCAATTTAAGTCCGTAAAAAAAGAATATCAATGAAATTCCAATAGCACTTATGGTGTCGATGGGAATCTTACTTTCCTGGGTTCCCCACTGTGGGAAAAGATAGGCCAAGCCAATTACCGCGATAACGGATAGTATGAATCCATCAATCTTTATTCTCATAAACCTTCCTGTATTGCTATAAACTGATTTTGTTTGACCGAAACGAAGTTAGGATAAGTAAATGGACTATAAAACATGACCTTTGATTATTAAAAAGAGTTTTTTACTTTCTTCTCGGTATTTATAATTTGGTTTACCGCTTGCCTATATTTAAAAGGGTTCGAAGCCTTTTTAATGGCTTTGTATGTTTTATGCGGATTTGATGTAGTTTGTGAAAAATACTCCCAAAATCCCAACATCTTCATTTTTATAGGTGTGGGCCCTGACAGGTACTCATCGTATTGTTGGTAAATGGTATCATGGAATTCCGCAAAAATGTCCCATCGGTCTTTAGGATATTCCGTGGTATCGTTTTTGATCATACTTGGTAAAAAAGGATCTGCGATCAAACCACGACCGATCATAAAATGATCAATGGTCGTAAAACGTTCCTTTACGGCCTTATAGGCGGCAACACTGGTAATATCCCCATTATAATATAGTTTGTGTTTGGTGCTGCCGATGCATTTTTCAAAAGCATCCAAATCTACCGGTCCTTTGTAAAGTTGCTTACCGATTCTCGCATGTATGGCAATGTTCTTTAGTGGATATTGATCTAAGATCGGAAAAGTATGCAGGATTTCCTCCGCATTTTCGTACCCCATCCTCATTTTCATGGAAACCACGATATCCGATTCATTATGGGCCTTATGCAAGATCTCGTTGATTCTTGTGGGATTGCAAATTAAGCCAGAGCCCATACCCGATTTGGTGACCATGGGATAAGGGCAGCCTAAGTTCCAGTTCAGTTCTTTATACCCCAGACTTTGTACGTAATTGACAACGAACATGAACTCATCGGGATCGTTGGTCATCACCTGTGGAATCACTTCCAAGGTGGTATTGTTTTCCGGTGACAGATCGTTCTGGTAGGACTGCTTTATCTTTAGCTTCCCGTTCAATCGAATGTAGGGTGCATAAAAGGTGTCAATACCACCAAAATAATGATGGAAGGCATTGCGAAACCTAAAATCGGTAAAACCCTGTAAAGGGGATGAAAGCAGTGTTAGGGACATCTTCTTGTTTAGATGTACAAAGATAAGGTAATTGATTGATGGTTTTGATATGGGAAATACGATCAAATCAACATCAAAAAACATCCTCTGTGGGCACCTATATTGACATTAAAAATCCTTTACCCATCCCAAGTAGGTATTCATTCCAATTTTCTTGAAGCGATCTTAAGAAGAAACTCCTTGGCATTATCATTGTCAGGATTCAACGATAAGGACTTTTCATAATTCAATTGGGCCTGTCCGTATTCTTCATTTATAAAGTGGGCCTCTCCCAAACTATCGTATAAATTGGCGTCATTCGGCATAATGGTGGTACCATATTCGAAAACCTTGATCGCCGCTTTGGTATTCTTCCTATCTTTTAACCATTCGTAGCCGATCATGTTTATGATGGAGTTGAAACCCATTTCCATAAGTTCTTCTTCAGTCACTACTTCGGAAGAAGCCACCAACTCTTCTAAGAACTTTACCGGGTTTTCCACATCATTGTACTTTTCATAATGTTGGCGACCCAAAGATTCTTCAGGAAACAGATCCGGTATCATTACATTGTGGTCCCCTTTACCCAATTCCTGCAGCAAATCGAGTTCAATGAACTGTGAATAATCATGAAATAGATGAATTCTCACCTTTAAGGTGTTCAGATCATAAATGGTTGAATACTGAGTACCGAACAATTTATCGCTCGAAAGGCTTTTCATTACATCACTGCAATAGGCCATAGATGCATTTCCTTGGGTAGATTTAAGAAATTTCATGCCTTCCTGAAAATTTTCCAATTCAACTTCCTCTTCGGTTTCTATCTGTGAATAATAGAAATTTGAAAAGGCCTTTTCCTCTTCTTCCCCGATGATCAATTCATCCCCTTCCACAATTAAATAGGTTCCAGATTTATCAACGAATACGATTTGGCTAGCTGTTAAGGAACTTAGATTTACAGTCAATATATAAGCTTTCACCTCTTCCACATTATCCATCGTTTGCATGATCGTTCTTATCGCTTGCCCTATAGGCACCTCAGTTTTTCCAGCTGTATTCTCAATAGGTAGCTCCGGATTCGCAAATCCGTCAAAGACCAAACCGGCCTCATTGATCGCTCCTTGGGCAAAATTATCCAGTTGGCCCATATACATGACCCCAAATTGGCCGTCCTTACCTGTTTCGAACCAAAACTTACTGTTCGGACTTAACCAGTCTTCATTATTCCCAACAATGGTTTTTCCGTCTTTGGTTATTTTATACATGCTACACGCATTTCCAATGAACGGATTTAAAATGAAAATGAAAGTCAATAAGAGTATCAGTTTATTTTTCATGTAGTATTGTATTTTTTTATTCTACCTTTTTCTTAATACCTAATAAAGACATGGCAATCGTTAAATTGTTACAGTTGGATAAAATAGAAACCAATACATATTCTTAAAATACAAAGGATTAGGTTTTGATTTAAACAAATCCCATAAAAAACATTGGTTTATATAAGGTTTTGATGTGTGTATTTCAGCCCTGTAAGTATATTGCATCCATGCCGATTCCTATATCAAACTCATGTGGTTTCCATGTAGTATTGGACCAAGTTTTTATTTCTTTCCCATTATTTAAATAGATGTATTGATGAATTGGAGGGAAATCAATATCAATTTGCCATTCCACTTCTTTGGCCTTTACAATTTTTAAATAGTTGCTCGAACAAAGAATTAAACTTGGTCCTTTAACTTTGAGAAGACAGTTGTCATCGAATTCGATAGTAAGCAATTTATTTTCAATATCATATTCTACTACATTTACGATATGCCTTACATCCAGTTTTCTACCTTCCCAATCACCCCAAATTGACACCTTAAGTCCATTATTGAAATCTACCTTATTCTCAAGAAAAAGCTGTTTCAATTCTTCTGGCGCTAATTTTTGCACACCACTTGATGCTGTTGGTTCCAATACATCCATATCATATGAAGCATTATCGCCGGAAACTACGGCTATAACCCCTCTTCTTCTCATCATAATATAAATGGATCTACTTAAGTACAAACCAAGAATACAAACTGCTAACGCCAGAATCACATTATATGGAGACTTAAAACTTGAATATAATACAACACCGATAACCCCAAACCCAATGAATGCAAGCAGGGCCTGAAAAAATGCAATAATAGCTCTAAATGCTTTCATTCTATTTAGATTGAAATAATCTTACTGAACATGGTAAACTTTTGGAACATCTAATTTAGCGAATACCTATAAAGAAAGATAATAGTAAGGATAAAATGGTCGTAAGAACTATTCTATTTTTAAATCTCATTAAATTTTAGTCACTTATCATTTATTTTTCATTCACCTACCCAATTACTAACCGGCATACTTTCCAAATCATAGGTTATATCCTTGATCTTCACTTTTAGCCAGGTCCATTTGCCACTATTCAATTTCCATGCAGCTTCACACTCCACCGGAATATCGATCCCGTTGCGTTTTTCAATTTTTGTGGCGATTACCGTCTATTCCGTAGGCTCAGAAGCCTTTGCATCCTGATAACGCATGGCAACGAATTTTTTGAAATTTCCTTCCGAATCAAAATAGAATTCACCAGAACCTATGGTTCCCTTATAGTCCATCGTAGCTTTGGCAGAAACCTCACTTAATGTTTCCCATTGTATATATGGACTCATAGCTGCGGAAGGAAACCAAATGATCTCGGCCAAAAACCGCTGTAATGTAGCTTGGTTTACCTTCGCGTCGTTCGCGGCATTAGCAACCGGAAGCAACGAAAGCAGTTTAATCATCATTACACCCTTACCGTTTTCAAACTTGTCCCGACCTACAACACTTAGAAACGGATTCATTTTCGTATTGATATCCCAATGGAATGCCGGTGGATCTACCGTGAAATATTGTTCGGCCGTACCCTTATACCAATCTTCTTGTCCAGGTTTCATTTTCAATTGTAATTCTTGTGTCAAATGCACATGGGATATGGGATCTTTTCCGATAATCCCACTACTCGTTAACCATTTTTGTATTATCGGTGGCAAATCGGTAATCGACTTTTGGGTAAGGATCTGTTCTTCTACGGATCGGGAGTTTTGTAAGATAATTGTTCTTTCTTCCTGTATTTTGCTGGTAAATCGGTAACCGGAATACCCAATGAGCACTGCCAGGAGGATAATTATATTGGCCAGTGTTCCAAATTTGGCGTCTGTCCAATAATTGATGATCAATGATTGTGAAAGCAGTACGGCCAACAGACCACTTAACCACCAAAACCGGTTATTCAAAAGCAATAAAACAAGGGTGGCCGAAAAAAGTATAAAGGCGAGCAACCATAAACTCCCGAAATACTTTGAAATAGGTTGTGCGATCGAATTGAATTCGGATAAGCCGTAAGCTTTCAAAAATCCGAATAGATGGACAATCCCGTGTAGTCCGACTAATATGACCAAAGCACTTCTCATTTATTTCCTATGGTTTTGGGGCATTTAGAGGTAGACCAACCCCACTCCGGTAATACCCGGTTATCTTCATTTTTTTCATGTTACTTTCCCTTTCCCGATCACTACTAAAATGCACAAACGAACCCTAAATTAAAGCAAACCAAGCTATTAGAAAAGTGTGGACATCAACAATTATCATCCCAATACTTTTTTTTCAAAAGAAAGAGGATTTTTTTCATTTTCATATCTGAACGAAAAGCCTTCGTTTCTTCGATCATTGCTGGGTTATGGCAAAAAGATGGATGATCATTTGTTGGTCTCTGTTTAGGCCATTACCGTACATCCACATTATTTACCTTTTAACCGTTTCGGCACTTTTTAATTTCCTAGTAAATCACTAGGTTTTATCCATACATCTGCATTTCACTGCTATTTTGCCCCCTTTTACCGAAAAAATATTATCAAAGCCCGTTTACCGTCCAATCTTTGAACCACAACAAACAAACAAACAAAATGTAGTATGAAAACAGTTTTACTTTTTAAAGAGATTTATGCGGACCAATTCAGAAGTATCAAAAATTACGTACTAAGAAATTATTTCAAGATTTTCACATGGTTTACCATAGCCATGTTCGCCATAGTTTTGTACGTATTTTTATTCAGGTTATTCACCGATTTCCCGTTTTCCAATTTCTAAGGATGCATAGAAAAAAACGGGATGGAAGAATAATGCTTATTACAGGCGCTTTATTTCTTGGCGCCATACTACTTTTGCTGATTATTATGACTTTTGGGATATAACGAGGGGACATTTACACTTTTACCGGTCAAATGCCTTGGGCAAATTCGTTTATTCAGGTACCAAGTAATCTAAGGGGTTCTTTTTACATCATCCTAGCACAAGTAATATGAAGGTTTCTGCCGGATCTTAAGATTTGGGCAATGGGGTTTTATGCAGTCGGGTTATCCTTGAACATCGGATAACCCGATTGCTTTATTTTGCCAAGATATGTTTTTTAAGGACAAAGCAAACGAACTCCCCTTCAAAGACCTGTTCTTTATTTTGGTTTTCGACCCCTACGGAAACGGTTACTTTCTTTCCGTTGGAATTATCGGTAATCGTGGCCACAGCCGTGACCTCATCATGAAGTACTACCGGTTTCAAGAACTTTGAAGTGGCCTTTCCCAAAACTACGGTCGGCTCGTTTACGGCCAACATAGCGGCATAATCGGCCAGACCAAAAACAAAACTACCGTGGGAAAGATGGTAGCTATCAACGATCATTTCTTCGGTAATGGTCAGTTTAACCGTAGCGGTACCCGTCCCAATCGATACCACGGAACCGATCAATTTTTCCGATGCCAGTTCGTGTGTTTTCTGTGCAGTACTATCCATATTCTTTGATGCTTATTTTATATGTTTATTGCAATTGGTTGTACAATTAATGCAGCTACTTTTTCGCACCCCAAAGATACGCCCAAGCTTTTGATCTGGGTACTTTCTAACCGTGTTTTGTTCCTTGGTTTTTAACTATTGGCTATTGGCTTCTGGCTTCTGGCTTTTGGCTTTTGGCTTTTGGTAAGGAAGACCGTTATTTTTTCTTTGGCTATGTTCAGCATCTCTTGGGAAAAATCCAATCCAATGATCCGCTGGGCCTTTTTCAACAACCATACTGTGTTTTTCCCTGTACCACACCCTAATTCCAATACATTAGCGATTCAAAAGTCATGGTTCGGTTGTAACTAACACTTTCACACCTATTCCCTACCCTATTCCCACACTTACAATAAATCGTACGCTAAAAGTATAGTTGCTACGAAGTCACAGACTTCGCAGAGCGGGAGCCGCTAATGGTTTATTCCATCTTACCCATGGTTTTTGCTCAGAGGGCTTTCGGTTTAATTGCCGACAGGCATCCTTTCCAAATATTCGGTCAGCGCTTGTAAATAGCGTTTATTGAATGCTCTCCCGGAAAAAGGATTTTGACTGGTTACCAAATTCCTGTCTTTTATGGCAAAGTTCGACTTTGGTAATCCACGTCTATATTTTAACCCCATTTTCCTTAGTCCTTTCGCTATTTTCCTGTTTTCCGGTTTTCCCTTCATAATAAATCGCTCAATAACGAATTCCTCAATTGGTGATACCGAGTTGACCTTGAATCCGATATACGGGTTCTCTGCCTTTGGAATGGTTAAAATAAGACTTGGTGCATGGCAAATAAGTCCTGTAGGTTTGTGCGCTTTGGCAAAGTATTTCAACAAAACAGGAATATGTTTGTCCTTGGCCAGATCTACCATTAGACCTTGACCTCCCGGAATAACCAGTCCCAAGTACTCCGTTTTCGTCTTAATGGCTTCTTCAAGGGTTATGGGACTGTTGAAAGAACTATCCGATTGAGTGAATGTTAAAGCCTTATTTTTAATCTCCAGGTTGTTTTTCCAGTAGGTATCGTTTGTACTTTCCTCATCTATCGTGGCAACCATCCCATTTGGTGTAGCAAAATCCACCGTATACCCAGCTTCGGTCACCGATTTATAGGCAAGGTAAAACTCGTTTAGGAAAACGCCCGTTTGTCGCAGTTTTTGCCCATTGTTCAAAGGTATGGTGTCTTCTGCACTCATTACGAACAGTATTTTGTTGCTTTGTGCCGAAAGGGAAAGATTTGCAAGCATGATTACGGTAATTATAAATTTCAATTTGTCCATTTTATATTCTATTTGGCAGCAATGAGCTCAATTTCTATTAAACAATCTTTTGCTGTAGCCAATACGGAAACGGGGACAATAGTGCTTGCAGGAAAATTTTCCGTTTCCCATTCTTTGGAAGCCACTTCAATTAAAATGTTCTTTTTTTCCAATGTAAAATCCGCTATATAGACGGTTTGTTTTACTACATCATTTATAGTAATACCTGCCGCTTCCATGGCTGTTTTAACATTGGAAACCGTTTTACGAACCTGCTCCCCAAAATCCTGGGATACCAATTGGCCCTTATCATCGGAAGCCCATTGACCCGAAAAAAAGTAAAGGTCCTTACCTTTTGGGATTTTGACTATATGGGAAAACCCATTTTTTATGGGATTGAACAAACCTGTCGGATTTATGAACGTATTTTCTTTATTCTGCATTTCCTTGTTTTTTAGTGTTAGAACTACTCAACAAAGTAAACGCACCTTATGCACGTACACATTTACATATGTAAAGGAAATTAGCTCTTACTGTTTTGGCGCCTTATTCGGCTTAATTGGGTTGGGGTGATGCCCAAATATGAAGCTATATGGTATTGACTGATCAAGTTTTCCAGATTCGGGTGTTCTTTCTTGAAGATTTCGTAGCGCTCCGTTGCTTCGAGCGTTACAAGTTCTATTTCACGTTTCTCCTTTATCGAAAATTTGTATTCTGCCATAACCCGGGCAAGACTTTCAAATTTTGGATACGCTTTATATAGTGAAGTAAGTTGTCTAAAATCTGCAACCAACAGCGTACAGTCCGTTAGACATTGAATATTGATTAAATTTTTCTGTTTTGTGGTGATAGAGGAATACGCCGCTACAAAGTTTGATGGGGTAAAGAAAGTCTTATTATATTCATTGCCCGTTTTATTACGGAAAAAAGCCCGTAACACGCCGCTTGAAACAAAAGCCAATTTTGATGAAAACTCCCCTTCTTGGGCAAAATAGTCCTTCTTTTTGAGTTGAATTTCAGAAAACAATGACAAAAGAACTTGCATCTCACTTTCTGTAAAAGGGACCAATGATTCTAAAAATAGTTTAAATTCCTTCATTTGTTGTACAAGGACTTAAATGTAGCGTTTTATGACTGATTTGTTTTACGTGTTATTGGTAAACGATCATTTCCTTATCCTTGCCTTCAATATTCGTTTTAAATCATTTATAGATTTTTCCTTTTCGCTATGGAACCCGAACCTCACTAATCCAATCCCGAATGCCATCATAATCAAAGGAGCGATTATTACTATTGGATTAGCTTCTTGGACTGAAACGCCCACAATTGTAGCGAGAAACCCCAGAAAAACAAATCCAAACCAAAAGATCATGAAAACAATCACAAATGCGCTAATTTTTAAATCCGCGATTAATTTAGTTCCATTTAGGTCCGATTGAATGCTTCCTTTAATTTGAGGAAGAAATGAATTCCTCCCTTTTATTATCCGCTGTATTTCAAACCTGTCCTTTTCGAACTTCCCTTCAAAAAGTTTGGTTTCTTTTGGTTTATCGAATGAAAAAGCAATACCTCTTTTAGGTCTAATGTTTTTGTTCAATATTGTTCTGACTTCCTGTTTGGAAAGTTCCGTTATCAATTCAATTTTTTCTGATGGAATAATTTTCATTCAATGTTTGCCTATCGGGTAATTCATGCTTGGTTACGCTTGTTTCTTAATCTATAATTTAAACTTAAATAGAATTGTAATCAGTGTACCCCCAGCTTTGGATTATAGTTCAAAGCGTGATCACTTCCATTTCCAAGTGCGGTCATAGTTTTCAACCTCGAAAATATTGATTCCCGATACTTTGGATTTTAGCAATTCAGTGGCCAGATCATGCCTAATAAGAATGATACTTTCTAAAAATCGATTTTCGTTTTCTTTATTCGGAAACTGTCCCAAAAAAAATAACGATGGATTATCCGGTATTTTACTTTCATCAATTTTCAGGGGTGAGATTTTAGAAATGTTATAAAGCTTACTCCAATCATCATACGCTTTATCATAGATGGAGTTTTCGTAATCTAAACAATCTACCCCGATCAGTGGATTGAACAAATAATAATCTTCATCATAATCGTCACCATTGACTTTTACCCGTGCATCAAAGTATTCCCCACTTACTTTATATTTTTCAAAGATGGTTTTAACGCTTTGGGAAATAAACAGCTTGCCCCCTACCGTCAAAACCGGGGTTTCTTTAATGTTTAAATCCTGTTTATTTTTTTGCCCATGGATATAGAGTATATCATCAAAATGGTAATCCGTTTTTTTACCTTTAAGAATCAGGGCATCAAAAACAGATTGACGAGTTTTATCATCTGCGAATTCGTATAAGGCTGGGGAATCGGCCAAAATCTTATAATTCATATAAAAAGGTCTGGTTTATAGGCGGATTGCCTTGTTTGCTTTATGTATTATCGGTAACAGTTTAAATTTACTCATTCTCAAAAGCCTCCCAAAGCTTCGGGACAAAATATTTAGCAGTACAGACAAATTATAGGCTACCGCTTTTTATTGTTTCTTATGCTACAAAATGGCCACTAGTCACATACTGGCAGTAGCAGAGGACCTTCTAGAATCACATATCTAATCATATTTTATACTCGCATATGCTACCCAATGTTTTTGAGTTGCGATAGCCGTAGTTCCCATACCTAGATCTTCTACTAATGGCGAAAAAGTTGTTTTTGGATTATTGTCATGGATGAAGGGGGCATTTTTTGGCTTTGTAGCCCAGTTCTTTGTTGTGCAACCTATTTTTTATTCAAAATATTCTATTTGCCTTTCGTAAACCATATTCAATTCTCCATCGGCACTTCTTATTTTTGTGATCCAATTGCCATAATGGTCATACACATATTCAAATGAGGTTTGGCGACTAACTTTACCGTGATTATCGAACAAACTTTCAATGATCAAATTATTCCAAGTATCATATTCGCAAACTTTTTTTACAGAATCGCCGTCAGGGTAGTATTTGATAACCGTATTCTCATTTCCATTCTTATCATACAAGTACATTCTCCTATCTTTTAAACTACCATCCGGTTTATATCTTAATTCCTCTATTTTTTTATTATCGGAATTGTATTTGTATACATATCTCCAACCCTTTTCGCTTTCAGGACTTTTTAGTTGTATCTCAATAATATTTCCATTTTCATCGTTTTTATTGGATTGTATTTCGGTCAGATTGTTTTCCGCATCGTAGGTTTTAACCTCGATCAGATTTTCGTTGGAATCACACTCGTATATCCAATAGCTTATTATTTCGCCCGATGCGTTTTTCTCAATACCTTTTTGCGCATCTCCTTTTTCATTCCTTTCGTAGGTTGTTTTTTCGTAAATAGAACCATCGGTTTTGTACTGAACATATTCTATTGGTTCTTCATTTTTATCATAAATAATGTACGCTGTAAGTTTAGATCCGAAAAGATCATCTCTATTTTTCAGTGTTCCATTCTCAACACTATATATGACTTCTTTGACCATTTTTATTTTTGGTTTAAGACTGTCTTTGGTCGATTGGGCTGCAAGGTTAGTTCCTGAAAAAGAAATCAGAATTCCGAGTAATACTATGTATTTCATAGGTTTATCCATATGTTGCACAACGCTTTGGTTGCTACGAAGTCACCGACTTCGCAGAGCGAGTTATTTTTTTATTTCATTTTTTAAGTTCAATAATTTCAAATCTTTGTGGTAGTTCTCAATTCTTGAGTGTGCATTTCCGTCAATTAATAAAATTACAATTAACATTGAAATGCTTGTAATACTAATTGCTCTCCAGGTAGGTGTATTAATACATAGAATTAATAATGCAGCTATGATAATTAATATTGGAACTAATTTAAATACAACTGTAAATTGCTTTATAATGCTTTCAGAGCGTTCAACTTCGGACTTATAAAAGGCAGTTTCATCGGTATTAAAATCCTTTTCAAATTGTTTAACTCTTTGAATATTGGCATAGTTGGTACCGATGCCAATTATCAATAGTAATAAACCTACTACTAAGGTTGGAATGATATAAGCTTTTGCCAAATCTGTTTTTCCTAATTGCCAAAATCCAACACTTGCGATTAAAAAACCAATCGCAAAGAAAATAAAGAAACGTGTTGAGAATACTTCGGCTTTTGCCCATACGATTGCTAGTTTTAATACGTCTATAGTTTCATTAAACTCCATTTTACGTCAAGTTTTTTTAATACTTCAATTAATTTTTTCCAGTTTGTTGCCAACGCTTTGGGAAATAAACAGCTTGCCCCCTACCGTCAAAACCGGGGTTTCTTTAATATTTAAATCATGTTTATTTTTTTGCCCCTGGATATAGAGTATATCATCAAAATGATAATTTGTCGTTTTACCCTTAAGAATCAGGGCATCAAAAACTGATTTACGCGTTTTCTCGTCTGCGAATTCGTATAAGGCTGGGGAATCGGCCAAAATCTTATAATTCATATAAAAAGGACTGGTTTATAAGCGGATTGCCTTGTTTGCTTTATGTATTATCGGTAACAGTTTAAATTTACTCATTCTTAAAAGCCTCCCAAAGCTTCGGGACAAAATATTTAGCAGTATAGACAAATTATTGGCTACCGCTTTTTATTGTTTCTTATGCTATATCTTAAACTTAAAAAAATGGCCACTGGTCACAGACTGGCAGTAGCAGAGGACCATCAAGAATCAAATATCTATTCATATTTTATACTCGCATATGCTACCCAATGTTTTTGAGTTGCAATGGCCGTAGTTCCCATACCTAGATCTTCTACGTTTATAAGATCATGATCTATACTTGTTTCGTAATCTAAAAAAGTTCCTGTTAACGGTTTATTATGTAATGCCAGATTTAATTTATTTGCTAAACCCAATCCAAAAGGCACGGAATAACGACCACACCAAACCCATTTATATTCTTTATAATCATTGGTTTGCACTGTATATTCCGTAAAGGTTTTTACTTTTTCATTACTGATTTCGTTTACCAAACACTTCCCAATAATCTCCTTATCCAAAGCTCTTGCTTTTTTAGTGCCTTCATCATCAACCCCAAAAGGTGCTAAATCCCCACTCCACTCTTCATTACCATAATGCACCGCATCGTTGGAAATTACAACTGCGACATCTTTTCCGTATTCAAGATTCTTTTCTTTTAACATTTTTGATATAACACTAGAGAGATTATCACTCACACGATCGATCGTTTCATAATTTAGATAAGGCACAAGGATCGGGATAATTTCCAGGTTTTTGTTTTTTCGATGTAAAAAAGGCACAATGGCTTCTAAAGAATGTTCCAACGCTTGCATATCGTTATGAACCAGGTATGAAGATTTTGGAAGTCGATCGATAATTTCAGCGTTTAGATCGGAAACTTTTAAATCACCATAGGGCGATTCCCAATGGGTAAAATCCCCGAAAATGATTTTGTCCTGAAGACTGAAGTTTCTAGCGCGATGCGCTACACCCACTAAAATAATCGTGTTGGCATTAATTCCCCTTAGCGATTCGTAATACAAACGGCCAGCGTATTTGTAATCGTCATGTGGACATATAGCTGCTTTCCATTGCAAATTATTTATAGAATCCCTTATACCTAAACGGTTATAAATAGTATCTAACTGCCAATTATACTTTGTAAAACCAATCGTATCATGCACCTGCCTAACCTTTTTTTCTAGGGTTTGGTCCTGTACGTTGTTTTTTACCCACGTTTCGTTTTTACAACCGAGACAACATAAACAGATGATAAGAAGTAGTCGCATATACTATTTTATTTAAAACAATGTACTCTAAAAAATAGGCTTTGATAGCAATTAAGACCTATTTGTCAACAGCGGGCGAATTAGTGCTACGAAGTCACAGACTTCGCAGAGCGGGGGGCCATTGTATAAAGTTAGTGATTCCCATTAGGAAATCCACTCGCAATAGATTTATAGGGAATGTTGTCGTACGTATTTTTTATTGAGAATACGTCTTATACATACCAATTAGACCAAAAAAGGTGAATAATATACCAAAAACCAATATAATGTATGGATTAATAATAGTTTGCTTAAAAGAAACTACTAATAAGTATAATCCGATTAAGGTGAAGACCCCAAAAATTATATAAAGTTGTAATGGTTTTTCAAATTTCAATTTAAAGTTTAATTTTTCGATTAATTTCATTGAAAGGTCTAAATAAGAAGCTTTTTGGAGGCATTCCAATCGTACTTTCTCTTATTATTCTTTTATTTCTATAAATAGAATAATTCTGAATATTTAAAACTATCGAATCTCCAGTTTTGACCTGGCTCACTGCCCCAAATACCAATGAAGCTTTGCTAGCTTTAATTACTCCTAGGTATCTATCCTGTTCCTGGCGAATATCATAATCACTAATATTACTTTCACTTATATTTATATCTATCACACCGTAATCATGTCCATAAACATTTAATGGTTTGATATCGGTTATTATACCATTCATTTTTAGATTAACCTCTTTATAATAATCTGCATCTTTTCCATTGTTTCTACTCATATAAATTACAGAAATAAAAAATATCAGAAGAATACTTCCGTACATTATTACTATTTTTTTTATGATAGGTCTTTTTTTCTTTTCCATATATACCACAACTCGTTTATATAAATTTAAAACCATCATTCACACCCCTCAAAAAGCGCATTCCAATGGCCTATGCAACCTACTACAATTTTTAGTTTTCGCTTTACAGAAAACCATAAACAGGGGCGAAAAACAAGGTGTATTATTGGCTTGCGAAACGGTTACCGGTGTTGTTCAACGTTTTTATTATTTATTTTTAGCTTGGTTAATTTTTAATTCCGAAATTTTATACTCATTTAATAAAATCAAGTCTTGATGTCGTTGAAGTTTTATATACCAGAAATAAAATCCACTAATCATTGAGAAAAATCCAATTAACATGGATAGATTTAATATCCAATTTAATTTATCTGTTCTTTTTTTATATACTTCTGCTAATTCAGAATTCATTAGCAGTTTTCCTGCATCATTGTAATACCAGTCCAACTCAGCTTCTTCAATTTCAATTTTATATGAGTTTATAAATTTCTCAATTTGTTTTTGTAAATCTTCAATGGATTTATCCCCATTTTTAGGTTTCAGTATATCAACTTCAAAATCCCTTAGTTTTCTGGAATGTTCTACCATTGTTTTTTTATTCTCAATTTTAAATTCTAAAATTTTTTCTTCAACCTTTATTTCCGTTTTTTGGATATTATATTCGTGATTCCGATATTCTTTATAACCAAAGCTGGCAACCATTAAAAAAAGACCTGTCAAAGCAAGAAACTTATATAAATTATCAGTAGGTAAATTCGGTATATTCATAAGTTTTCTAATCTTTTTTCAATTTTTTCATTTTTTTCAATCACTTGAAAATTCTTCAATTACCCACAACTTGTTTATATACTTGTAAAACACATGGTTTACCCCCCTCAAAAGGTGCAAACCGATGACTTTCGCAACCTACTACATTTTTCCGTTTCGATTTTACAGAAAACCGTAATGGCATTTACTTTTTTTTCTTTAGGGCCAAAACGCCACAAAAAACAAAGGTTCAAAAGCCATTTTGCGGTTGCACCTACCACTTACAACCCTTTTTCCTGCCCTATTCCCACACGTACGTAAAATCGTACTCTAAAAGTAAAATAAAAGCAACTATTGTTAAAACGTACTTATCAACAGTTATCAACCTTCTTCCTAATCTTGACAATAAATCAAATGTTATATTTTGTTTAATGTTTGTTATTATTTGTTAAACATTATATATCTTTATGGGATTAAACCATGATACCTCAAGGAGTATATCACACCAAAACAAAACAATGTTCGGACTATTCAATAAGAAAACGGAGAAAGAAAAACTGCAAGCGCAATACGGTAAACTTATGAAAGAGGCCCATAGCCTTTCTTCTACCAACCGTAAAATGAGCGATGCCAAAGTATTTGAAGCGGAACAGGTGATGCAACGAATAGAGCGTTTATCCTAACCTATAACCCCATGTGCTATGACCACGCACAAAAAAGAATTTTCACCAAGGGAGCTAGACCGCATCATAGAAATGGCCTGGGAAGACCGCACGCCTTTTGAAGCTATCCGCTATCAGTTTGGGCTACCGGAGAAAGAGGTGATCGTTCTGATGCGCGGCCAACTGAAAACATCGAGTTTTAAACGTTGGAGAAAACGCGTGAACAGTGGCGTAAGCCAAAAACACCTAAAAAAGAGGCATCCCGACATCAATAGATTCAAATGTTCCCGACAAAGGGCCATTACAGGCAACAAAATAAGCAAACGATAAACCCGTGTTGTTCAAAGAAGAAATACCGCTTTTTCCTACCTCGTACAACGAGGTATTGCAACGGCTACAAAAAATAGACCCCGTAGCCTATGGGGCTACCCGTAATTTCATCGATGGAAAGGTCACTTATTTATCGCCCTATATTTCCCGTGGGGTCATTTCCACAAAACAAGTACTTACCGCAGTTTTAAAACGGGGGTACGCTCCTGAAAAAATAGAAAAGTTCATCCAGGAACTGGCCTGGCGCGATTATTGGCAACAAATTTGGATCGCCAAGGGCAATGCCATTGATTTGGACCTAAAACAAGCCCAGCATCCGGTTACGAATACGGGTCTTTCCACCGCCATCATCAACGCACGCACGGGAATCGAAGCCATAGATACGGCCATTACAAATTTTTACAGAACGGGATATTTGCACAACCATGTTCGTATGTACATTGCTTCCTTGGCCTGTAATATTGCCAAAAGTCATTGGAAATCGCCCGCCCATTGGATGTACTATCACTTATTGGATGCCGATTGGGCCAGTAATGCGTTGAGCTGGCAATGGGTCGCAGGGGCCAATAGCAACAAAAAATACCTGGCCAACCAAGAGAACGTAAACAAGTATTGCCATACCGATCAACAGGACACTTTTTTAGATGTGGGTTATGACACGCTTAAGGATATGTCTGTGCCCGAGGTGCTTCTCCCAACCACGACCCTAGAACTCACAACGCCCCTACCCAAACATTCGGCCTTGGAGATCATAACGGACCAACCCACCTGTATTTATAATTTTTACAATCTTGATCCCCTTTGGATGAACGATAGAACGGCCAACCGAATCCTATTATTGGAGCCCTCACATTTTAACCGGCTTCCGATTTCCAAAAAAAGTATGGATTTTATGCTCGCCCTGACCGAAAACATTCCCGGAATGCAAATATTTATCGGGGAGTTCCACGAGTTGGTGCATATCTATGCCCTGACGGATGTGCATTACAAGGAACATCCACTCAATGTACATTACCAAGGCACGGAAGAACCGCGGGAATTCATGTTTTCGGTAAAAGGGTATTATCCTTCATTCTTTTCCTACTGGAAGCAATGCAAGAAAGAATTAAAGTTACTGTAAACGAAAACAACCTCTCGACTGCGCTCGAGGGGACAGCGATAATGAATAAAAAACCGTAATGAAAAAACAGCACCTTCCCCAAAAAACTTGTCCGGTTTGCCTTCGCCCTTTTTCATGGCGGAAGAAATGGGAAAAGCATTGGGAAGAAGTAAAATATTGTAGTGAACGTTGTAGAAGAAACAAATGAAAAGCATACACCTGATCTTTCCGCACCAACTTTTTAAAGACTCCCCTCTTTTTCAAAAGAAGGCCCCCGTTTATTTGGTAGAAGAATATCTTTTCTTTCGGCAATATCCGTTTCATAAACAAAAGATAGCGCTGCATAGGGCCAGCATGAAAAAGTATGAAACTTACCTAAAGTCCATGGATATTGAGGTTCATTATATCCCATCGACCGAAGAACGTTCGGACATTCGCCTACTTTTGCCCCAACTGGGTAATCAGGGCATCACCCATATCACATATATAGACCCCAATGATAATTGGTTGGAAAAACGCATAACCCAAGGCTGCCAAAATGCGAAAATAAGCCTTGAGGTGCTACAATCGCCACTATTCCTGAACACCAAGGAAGACCTAAAGGCTTATTTTAAGGATGGAAGGAAGAAATACCACCAAACCAGCTTCTATACCGAAGAACGGAAAAAACGCAATATATTGATCGATCCCGATGGTTCACCTACGGGCGGAAAATGGACTTTTGATACGGAGAACCGAAAGAAATACCCAAAGAAAAAAACTCCCCCGGGCATACAATTTCCTGATATTGATGATTACCAGATTGAAGCGAATGCCTATGTAAACGAAAATTTCCAAGACCATTTGGGCCAGCTGACCGAACATGCCCTCTACCCTACCGATTTTGAAACGACCAAGGCTTGGCTGCACCAATTTTTTGAACAACGCTTTATGGAGTTCGGAACCTACGAAGATGCGATCGTGGCCGAAAATTCGATACTTCACCATAGTGTACTGACCCCCATGTTGAATATTGGACTGGTTACCCCACAGGAAATCATAGATGCCTGCTTGGCTTATTCCAAAGAGTACACTATTCCCATTAACTCAACGGAAGGTTTTATACGACAACTGATCGGTTGGCGAGAGTTTATGGCCGGTATGTACCGATTTCATGGCTCACAAGAACGAAAACGGAATTATTGGGGGTTCAGGAAGAAGATTCCATCTTCATTTTATGACGGAACCACGGGCATTCCCCCAATTGACCAAACCATAAAGAAAGTTTTGCGGACCGGGTATTGCCATCATATAGAAAGACTCATGGTCTTGGGTAATTTTATGATGCTTTGTGAATTTGACCCCGATGAAGTCTATCGCTGGTTCATGGAGCTGTTCATAGATTCCTATGATTGGGTCATGGTGCCCAACATCTATGGTATGAGCCAATTTGCCGACGGAGGGTTGTTCGCCACCAAGCCATACATCAGCGGTAGTAATTACCTGATGAAAATGGGAAATTACCCCAAAGGGGAATGGCAGGACGTTTGGGACGGACTCTTTTGGCGGTTTATGCACGTACACCGCGATTTCTTTACCCAAAATCCACGATTGGGGATGTTGGTTTCCATGTTCGACAAAATGCCCGAAGAAAAACGAAAATCACATCTGGAACAGGCCGACACCTATTTGAAGAAACTATCGTAATAAATCTACAGGTATCGGGTGATCTTGGAACTCATGGGTTTGGTCAATGAAAAAAAGTAATCGATAAGCTGGCCTTTTTCATCGATCAGGTATTTTTGGAAATTCCATTTTACGCTCGAGCTTTTCTTTCCGTTCAGGTCTTTAGAGGTAAGCCATTTGTATAACGGATGTTGTTCACTGCCTTTTACGTTCACTTTTTGGGTCAATAGGAAAGTAACCCCAAAATTACGTTCGCAGAACGTTTGTATTTCCTGTGCATTCCCCGGTTCTTGATTTCCGAACTGATTGCAGGGCACACCGATGACCACCAGCGAATCGGGATAGGTATCGCTCAATTTCTGTAGCTCTTTGTACTGCTTGGTAAAACCACATTCGGAAGCAACGTTCACAATCAATATCTTTTTGCCCTCAAATTTCGACAGCGCGATAGGTTCCCCGTTTAAACTATGGATCGGAATATCATATAGATTCTTCATTGTGTTTTTTCCTTTATGGGTTGGACCTGTTTTAGCTTCGTTCACTGTTTTCATAACCCTTATTCATTCAAATAATTCTGTAATTCGGCGATCTTGTCCGACTTCATGAACACGCCACCATAGTACGAAGTGACCGTAGCAGAAGTATCATCTTTGATACCCCGTGAAGATACACATAAATGCTTGGCATCAATGATTACGGCAACATCTTCGGTCTGTAGGATCGTCTTTAAATCCATCGCGATCTGATTGGTCAATCGTTCCTGTACCTGTGGGCGTTTGGCATAGTATTGTACGATCCTATTGAGTTTGGAAAGTCCTATCACCTTACCCGACGAAATATAGGCGACATGTGCCTTTCCTATGATCGGCACAAAATGGTGCTCACAATTGGAATAGAAGGTAATGTTCTTTTCCACCAGCATCTGATTATATCTGTATTTATTATCGAACAGGGCCACTTTGGGTTTATTGGCGGGATTGAGTCCCGAAAATATCTCCTCGATATACATTTTGGCCACCCGTTTGGGGGTCCCTTTTAAAGAGTCATCGGTAAGGTCCAATCCCATAACATCCATGATCTGCGCAAAAAGGTCTTCTATTTTTTCTTTTTTCTCCTCATCTGAAATTTCAAAGGCATCGGTTTTCATTGGGGTTTCCAACCCCGTATAAATATGGTCGTCACCGATTTCCTCATCACTAAAACCATTAAGTCCGTTTTCTTTAATAAGGGTATTCAACATAGTTTCTTGGTGTTTCATAAAGTTTTATTTTCAGTTCCAGATCAGTGTTTAACTCCGGTTTGATCAGTCTATAAATAACCTGGGCTATATTTTCTGCCGTTGGGTTCAGGGTCTTGAACTCTTCGGTATCCAAATTCAGGTTCTTATGGTCAAAACGGTCGAGCACCTTGTTTTTAATAATGTTGGACAGTACTTTGGTATCTATTACATAACCCGTGCCAGGATCAACAGCCCCAATGACCTTTACTTCCAAATCATAATTATGTCCATGATAATTGGGATTGTTGCATTTACCAAAAACTTCCTTGTTCTTGGTATCGCTCCAATGCATATTATGCAACCGATGGGCCGCATTAAAATGTTTGCAACGTACTACCGCTGTTTTATCCATATATATTTGTTCTGTTCTATTCACTAACCGAGGTAAAGATATTTTATAATTTGTTTAACTATTAATATATTTTGTTAAACATTATTTAAAACTACTATCTTTGTCCCTAGTAATTTGATTTTCAAATGACCCTATGGAAAAGAAAAACCACAATATTCATATTATCGGTGCAGGTATCAGTGGGCTCATTGCGGCCAAAGTTTTGGAGGAGCACGGGTTTTCTCCAACGATTTTGGAAGCTTCGGATACGGCCGGTGGAAGGGTCAAATCAGAAACCTTTGCCGGTTACACCCTCGACCATGGCTTCCAAGTGCTATTAACGGCCTACCCCGCTGTTCAAAAACACCTTGACCTCAAGGCGTTGGACTTGCAAAAGTTTATGCCGGGAGCTGCTATTTTCAACAATGGTAAACAATATATTATTGGTGATCCTTTTAGGGACATCCGTTTTCTTTTCCCTACCGTTTTCTCGGGTATCGGGGATTTTTCGGATAAACTGAAAGTTCTCCAACTAAATAGAATTTTAAAGCAAAAATCAGTACTCGAAATATTTGGGGAGCAAGAAGAAACGACCCTGTCTTTTTTAACGGGTTTTGGGTTTTCCGCCCAAATGATCGAACAATTTTTCAGACCCTTTTTCAGTGGTATATTTCTGGAGCCGGATCTAAGAACATCGAGCAGAATGTTCCAATTCGTTTATAAAATGTTCGGTGAGGGGTATGCTGCCTTACCCAAATCGGGAATAGCTGCCATTCCCCAACAGCTTGTACAACAACTGGAACACACTAGCATTAAATACAATTGCCCCGTGGCCAGCGTTAAGAACAAAGAAATAGTGTTGAACAATGGTGAAGTACTGCAAACCGATTATACGATCGTAGCAACGGAGGCCAGCGCCCTGGTCCCGAATTTAAAAAACCAAACTATTTCTTGGCATTCCTGCGAAACCCTATATTTTGAAACCGAAACCAAGGTAATCTCCCAACCTTTGATCGGGCTCATAGCCGATAAATCGGCCCTGATCAACAACATTTTTTACCATACCAGTCTTCATACCTCTGGGAATACCGAAAATGAACTTTTATCGGTAACGGTGGTCAAAGATCACCGTTTATCAGCAGAGGCCCTTATTACCCAAGTTCAGGAAGAGCTGAAACGCCATTGTAATATTGACATTGCCATATTCCTGAAAAAATTCACTATCCCAAAAGCATTGCCAGACCTCATTGGTTTAAACTATGGTTTATCACCCTCTGAAACCCAATTGACCTCCGAAATTTTCTTGGCAGGTGACACCTTGTTGAACGGTTCCCTGAACGCGGCAATGATTTCCGGGGAAGCTGCGGCCAAAGGCCTTATGGACGTGATCAACGGGGTTACCTATTATTAAGACGCTGCGGTTTTCCGTTCTTCTTGTATTTTCGGCCGTACCACAATAGTATGTCTTGAAGGATTGCAGAATACATATTGGAGGATTTCTGTGTTATTAGGCTTTATTCTACTAAGTTTTAAATCTGAAGTACACCAATAAAACGGAGCAAAAATCCCCCGAAACATAATTTTAAAAGATCGATCTCTTTAACTTTAAGCAGTTACTGCCTTAGGATTTTGACCATATTTATTATCTCCAGAATCACCGTCTGTTGCCATTAATACCAATAGCCAAATTGCGCCGATTATTGGAATTAAACCTACCAACAACATCCATCCACTTTTTCCCGTATCATGAAGTCTTCTTACACCAACTGCCAATCCTGGGATAAAAACGGCTAAACCATATAGGCCATAAATCGGTCCATATCCAATATTTTCAAACGCAATACCGAGAACGTTATCAAGAATCATTGCGATGAATGCAAACAAAACGTTGAATAAAACAAACATCCAATATTCTTTTCTTCTTGCCCGGCCATTAAAGTCAGCATACTGGTTTAAAACTTTTAAATACCAATTCATAAAATTTGCTTTTAATTTATTATTCCTACTCGTAAGGTTTTTCGGTATCACCCCGTTTTTAAAGTGTTGGCTGGTCTCCACTTTATGAACTCTTATTTTCTATCACCCAAAATCTTTTAACAAGTCATTATATCAACTAAAGTCGATTTTATATTTTACCTTATTTCCCGACCATTAAAAACCCTTTATCAAACGTATTTATAGAACATAATATTTTATTAGAAGGGCCTAAAATATATTATGGATCCTTTTGAAAAAAACCGGCAATGGCACTTTATGCTTTAACAAGGCTATTTGCGTTGATCCATACTTTTTCGCCTATAACGTTACCACCAAGATGAAGGTTTTAAGCAAAGAAAAGGGCCCACGTAAAACGTGGACCCCCTCCCATATTGAACTCTAAGAATAGCCATTAATTAATCATCGAAAGGTCTGAAGCACCTTTGATTTCGGTAGAGACTTCACCAAGCCAACCCGCATTTTCCTGTACCCCGGAGTACACTTTTACAAAATCGATTCCTTTTAAATTCACTGCATTCCTATCCGCATCTATCGCCCAATCAATTTCCATTGCATTTCCGCCATAAGTACTATACTCGGCATCAAAATTGTCTACATACCCCCACTCCAAGGCGTCTATAGAAACAAAACCACTTGAATTTATCGTCGGAAACACCCTGGTACCGTTAAAGGTAACCTGCTCTTGCTCTTCTATAAATAGTGGATAATAGTTTTGCGCATGGTAAGAACTGACCAATACACTTCCTTCATTATTCAAATTATCGACCCAAGGTACATCGGCATGTTCGCCGGGATTGGTATACACAGTCGCATAATCCAATAAAGTGGTTTCAGCGTCATGGGCACTCCCTGCCAGTTCATACCAAGCATCATCAGGTAACCCATTCCCATTTTCATCAAATGAAACCTGTACGATCCCGGGTTCTGAAAGTCCGTTCATCGCATTGCCGTACACAACAAAATCCTTGGCATCTTCCCGGTTTTCTATGGTATGGTCAAAAGAAAAAACCACGTAACCGCCCCAAGCTCCCAAGGAAAGAAGGTCGGATTTTCCACCGACGATTTTCCCCGCAGCTTCCATGGTACCATAGGTATCATTGATAAACTGTCCCGGTGCGGGTTTGTATTCGATTATTTCTGAAATATATTCGCTACTGTTTTCCGTCTTTGGCCGATAGTACAAGTCATAAGGATCGTTTACCGTCAATTGGTACGATCTAAAGAGGGAATCATTTTCCGCCTTTGCGTTGAATTCAAGCGCGAAGGTCCCTGCTTCCCCAACAATATACTCCAGATTTTTAGTGGTGGAGATTACGGTTTCTCCCAATACCCAGCTAAAAGCCGTATTCAATGGTATATGCTGTATTTCATGGTCGATTACCAACGTATCGCCCAAGGTAAACTCATATTCCGTCTGATAATCGGAATCGGTGAAGAACATAGGTACTACATCATCTTCATCATCGTCGCTACAGGACGAAAAAAAGAGGACACCCACCAAGAGGGTCAATACTTTAAAGGTTGATTTTAATTGCATTTGAATTGTATTGAGGTTAATAATTTGCATTAACTTATTTACAAAACAAAACAATGGGGATATGGTCAGAATAGAAAATCTACCCAAAGCTATAACTCCCGAAAGCTCTGTCTATGTGAATTGCGGCAGGTCTTCTGACTCATCCCTCTTTTTAACCCTTCCCATCTTAAAAGACAGTGGTTTGTTAAAAAGATTTTTTCCGGAACAACCGGAAGGGATTTACAGCAGCGGGAACTGTTCAGGATTTACACCTGATTCCCTTTTAATACCATTCTTCAAAAAAGAATATGTAACCGAAAATCAGGTCAAAATTATGATAAAATTTTTAAGTGGGTTACTTATTTTTTTAATTTTTTTGAATGGAATGGTGCCTTTAATCCCGCATGGATTCCCAACACATTAATACACACATACCTATGCCCCTATTCCCAAATAACCAATGGAAGAAAAAAAGGTTTATTTTATTAAGTAGCGTTGAAAAACGGTTTTATTTGAGAGGTGTTGTTGTCGATAGTTCTTTCTCCACTTTCTTTCTGTTCTTCAAAATCAGTATCGTAACTAGATAAATCAGCACTATTCCAAAGGGAATTGCACTGAACCTGTATTCAGGAAGCAGATACCATAGTGAAAGTACTAAAATTGTCCTTGTCAGCGTATGGAAAATCCCCACCCAATGGTTAATAATCCAGGAAAACGGAAGCCACATTAGTCCGGTTAAAATCCCTACTGTCAGTGGTAACGACGAATAGTCCACTAGAAAAAACGGAATTGCAATGGCGTAGACCATAACCGCTTGCGCCACCGTAAAAAAGAACAATTTATCAAATTCATTCTTCGGTTTACTTTTATTCAGGAAATTTTCACCCGTAAATTTAGAAAGAAACAGAGCAAAGTACACAATGCTTCCGGTTCCTATGAAAATTGACCATACGGCCACAAAATCCGAGAAAAAAATACCGATAAGCCCAATAATCGTCCACACGATCAAACCCGCCAAGGGTGTGGCCAGAAATTTTTGATTGGAAAAATCAATTCGCTGTTCTTCAAGTGTTCTTTTCATTCGCTCGGTTTTTTTTTGCCAATGCACCTAAATGGTCCCGATAAGGGACATGCACACTTTAAGTTCTTTAGATCATGGTAATTTTTTCGAAGAAATCAGTTTTCCATCCTCGTAATACTTTTCATCTTTTACGCTTCCGTCATCATAATAAGATCTGGTATAACCGTGCTGTTTATCTTCTTTATATTCTTGATATAAGGTAAGTCGACCATCTTTGATACTTTTCGCCGTACCGTCCTTTAAATAATTTTTGAATTCCGTTTCATAGATGGTTGTACTGGATCGTGTCACCCATTCCGTATAATACATTCCCGTACCGTTTTTAAGTGTTTGCCCACCTTCTTCTGTCCAATAGTTGATGCAAAGGGGTTTTCCTTCCAAAACCTCTCCCTCGAATTTTTTACTTCCATCTTTCCAATACTCCGACCATTTACCAATTCTCGTACTATTGTTCATAAAATTGGAGTCCGCTTTAAGTTGTCCGTTATCATACCACTCTTTATAGGCCCCGCATTTTTTATCGGTATCGGCATTTCTGGTCTCCATCTTTTTAGGAATTCCGTTTTCATAAAACCATTTATGAATCAAACTGTTTTCAGTATCTCCTTTTATAACCTCATGTACTAAAACCCCATCTTCATTATACGCTTTACGTTCCCTGGTTTTTTGGCCTTTTACGTACACCACCATTTCTTTCAGGATGCCGTTTTGATAAAAAAGTTTGTATTCCCCATTTATCAAACCTGCTTCAACGCTAAATTCTTCTTTTATATTTTTGTTTTCAAAGTACGTCCTATATAAGCCCGTATAAGTTAAATCAAAGGGCAAACCATCTTCAGTCAAGCATATTTCATCAGGGTATTTGCGTATGTAACTTTCTAATGATGCCATGGTCTTCTTATTCAAACCATAGTATTTGTCATCGAGTACGGACAGTTCTTCAAGTTTATCGTAAAGGTCACTGTCAAACAAATCGTTTTTTTGTGCCTTGATCACGAGTTCCTTGTTTTTTTGATAAATGGTATCCGCTTTTTTGACAAGATCGGCCATTTCCATATCACCGATAAACTCCAACCCCTTGATTATCGTCGCTACATAAGGAGCATAACCATTGTAGTAAAATTGAACAAATCCGCCATTGGTTACCTGAGCATCCAAATACCACCAATAGTAAAGTGCTTTCTGCCCGTAGGATAAAGATTTTCCCCGTTCAATTTCGTGCTCCTTGTCTTGCACGAAATTAGACATAGGCTCAAGCACAAACCATCCGAAATCGAAACCGCTTAATTTATAATAATCACCTTTATTCAGTTTAGGCTTAAAATGCCTTTTTTCATTAAATTCCCAATACGGATCATTATCATCCTGGTCTTTACCGCCAAAAACGTTTCGTAGCTTCATTATACTCATTTAAAAGGTAATCGTTCGTACCGAGAACAAGCCCTGTTCTTCGTTATTATAAAAGTTAGGGTAAAGTACTGAATTTTAGATTTATTCATTCCCTGGGCCCAAAAATATTTGGCGTTGCCTGTAATTCCAGACGTTAATCCAAACAAATAAGAGAAAGACAACAACCAATGGTATTCGATGAACACATACCACACATGCAGGTATTATTCATAACCGAACGTTTTAAAGGTGGTCATTCATTCGGACAATTTCTGTTCCTATAACAGACTTTAGGTCCATTAGAAATTCTTCGTTTAGATCTGGCCAATTCCAAAAAGTAAAACCAAGGTTGGAAAATGCGATCGAATGATCGGTACCATAGTCGGACAAGTTACTTTCGTTAGAACAATGTGGACAGACGAGCGTAGCCTTTTCATTGTTTGTCCACTTATCAAATTCGGGAAATACCGTATGAAATAAGTTTAATTGTTCTTTTGTACAATTGTCGGTAAAAAAGTCTTGAGGCGTTATTCCTTCGAACCTGTTCGCTCGGCAATTTGGACATTCCAATTTAGTCATAGGCGTAAATGCGCCAACATTGAAAACTTCACGTTCTGTTTTCACTTCTACCCCACATACTTTAAGCCGTAAAAGATCTTCGTCATACCCAATAGCACTTGTATGGTTTTTACCCGGTTTATACCCTTTTGTTTTGGTACTTAGAATACAGTCTGACGGTTCTTGTTCAATAATTTCATTTGATTGTAACCATTGAAGTATTTTTTGCCCTAAATCAATAGGATTTTCAACTTCTTCTATGGTACAAATAGTTATATAGTTATCGCTCATTTTCTATGCAATTGAATTTTTCCGTTTCATTATCCAAAACGTATATTAAATAACAAGATAATGGAAATTACCATAAATGAAAACAAACCGATAATCAATGGTATTTTAAAATCATCCCCAACCAGCACTTTCTTTTTTGCTTTCATTTTATTTTTGAACAATAGATATATGGTAAAAGGAACCGTTACCACGAAAGCCCATCCATATAAGGTCGTCACATGCATTAGTTTATCCATTGCATTTTGAATACCTGCAAAGAGAACCATATCGGAAACAATGGCCACCACAATAAAAATAATACTATTGAAAACCACCCCTTTGAACAAATGGGCTTTCGGATATTTTTTAATACATACATAGGATGCATATCCCCACAAAATCGGATTTACGGTCAACATTATACATTGTCCCAATTGCTCATTTATACTCCAAGGATACCAAAGTATAACGTTTGACAACCAATAAACAGCAAAGCAAACAACTAGATTATATAATACCCATTGAGAAATATTCGATTTCATTTCATTAGAATAAAACAGGTCTTAACCGCTATGTTTATAAATGACCAACTTTATTGATATATTGACTGAGGTAGCTAAGGGTTTTCGTCACTAAATACACATGCGGCGAACCTTAAAAGTAATTCTTCAATTCCCTGATTATTAAAAAGAGTCAAAATCTTAAGTCGTAGTGCTTTCCAACTCCTAAACAAGTTGAATGTTATTTCCGCAGGTATCATTAAAAATGGCGACTTTAACCGTCCCCATTTCGGTTGGTTTTACGCTGAACTCCACCCCAAGTTTCGTTAATCTTTCAAATTCGGCATCAATATTTTCCACATCGAATTGGGTCCATGGAATCCCGGCCTTCATTAATGCATCTTGATATACTTTTGACGGTTCAAAATGGTTTGGGGCGGGTTCCAACAATAATTCCGGTCCATCTTGCCATTCTTTTGACACCAAGGTCAACCAACGATTTCCTTCACCTAATGGTACGTCCTTCTTTTTTATAAAGCCCAATTTCCCAGTATAAAACCGCAGGGCTTTTTCTTGATCACGGACTGGGATGCTTATAAGTGTTACTTTCATTTTTGTGGTTTTATGAATACTCCGTATGGTCTCAATTTGTTTTGTCGCTTACTGACTTAAAGATAATATATTAATAGAAATAGGTCTTTGTTATAAAATTGTTGAATTTAAAGTTGTCTTAAAAAGGATAAGGCCATCAGAAATTTACAGTCCAATACTAATGAAGTAATAAAAAAAGCCCCTTGAAGAGGCTTATATGAATCCGTTTATGTAGGAATTAAGGGCTTGTGCAACGGTTACCGGTGTTGTGTGCCGTTTTAATTTAATTTTACTCATGGCTAGATCTTATTCCAAAAATCAGCAAATAACCAATCATCCAAAATTCACCAATGGTTGCAGGTAGCGTAAGAAATCTATTGTAGCTAAAATCAATTCCGGCGTAGCGAATAATTGTAGAAATTAGATAGCCTATTCCACCTAGAATAATAACTCTTCCTAACCAGACAGGCAACCTTTTAGATTTGATAACTATGTATCCCATGGGAAATAGCCATAACCCGAAAAATAGTCCACCAATACCCCAAGCATGCGAAATAATATTTTGAAAAACCTGAATTAGTAAAACTTTGTCTTCCATAGCACTTATATCAGAATTTGCAATACCTATTGCTGAGGCGATTGAAATTGCACTTATCATAATGGCTAAAGCATTTACCATTCCCCATATACCTAGAGTCCAAGCTTCCCATTCATATTTATCTTTAAATAATTTGAAAAACCAAACTGCGGTAAGTGCCTGAGATAATACGATAGCAAACTCTAATAGCAACCTAATTCTTGCTGTAGATTCTAATTCTACTAAATTTGTTAGCGTTTGTTCAGGATTACCAGATACAAATATTTGAGAATGAAAGACCATAAACCCTAGAATTCCTGTAATAGCCATTATTAAATACCATAAGCCAGTTATTCTTGCGGTCTTAATTAAATTCTTCTGTACTGTATTTACAATCATTGATTATTTGATTTTAGTATTTTATACTAATTCTGACGATGTAATAGAGTAATTGTTACAGTTTTGCCCAAATGGCACAAAACGTCTCGGCTATGATCTGTTGCGGAAAACGTCCGCAGGACTTTTCCGCCCAGCCCCGAGCCATTGTGCCTAATGCACAAGTTAAGAAAAAAGTCTTTGTCTATCATTGGCGATCGAGAAAGAGATCGTAACTATAGGTATGCAAGGCAAGAAGGACTATCAGGAAAAACTGTTCGCGAGTTTCCTGTTGGCGATCGCCTATAACCTGAAGAAATACCTAAAATTCATTGGAAAACGAGCGAAAAGCGGGGCGGGAATGCTTGTTTCGGCATCATTGGCGGGAATTGTCTTCTACGACTTTTTTTTTGCCCCGATTCGTTACCCGGAAACGTCTTTTCAATACTGGGACACATTGAAAAAAGCCCCTTGAAGAGGCTTATATGAATCCGTTTATGTAGGGATTAAGGACTTGAGCATCGGTTACCTTTGTTGGCAATTGGCTTATATTCTTTTCTTAATTTGTTCAAACTTTTTCCTTAAAGTATTTATTTTTCTTTAGGCCATTTCCAAGCATACCAAACAATTAATGCAGTAATAATACTTTCTAAAAATGCTAAAAACACATAGAAACCATACCATTTAGTATTTGAATTGAATCCAATGAATAACATCATTATTGTAAACAACATTCCAAATACAATATTAAGAACACGATTTATTCTTGGTTTTAGGATAATTGAGAGTGCCACCATTACTGATGAAGTTGCTAAAATCATTGAGGCTATTAATAATTTAGTAGGACTATCTAAAATATTTTCACCTGAAAGTAAACTGTCTATTTTTCCTGGTGTGTAGAGTTCAAAATAATCTCCATATAAATAACAGAAAGTTGCTGAAGCCCATAAAGAAGCAAGTTTAATTTTGATATTCACTTTCGGGTTTTCTAACATATCCTTTAAAGTTTTACAATTCAAGTCCGTTTGTATTTATATAGACGTAAAATCTTTTTAAATGGTTGCCTGAATTTTAAAGTTAGTTCGATTTTCGGCCTATTGCCCACGGTTGTGTATGGTGCTGTTGCTAGTCCAAAGGGCAGCCATGCAAAATACATTTTGTTGTGTTTTCGTTTTGTTAATTACCAGTTTTCATTTTAAGTGTAATCTCCCCAATATTGTAAGCGTAGACTGAAGCAGGAAGATATGTAAATTTCAATCCTTTTACTTCTTTTGTGCCAATTTGATCAATAGAGGTTACAACAGCGGAATCGAGTTTGTTTGCATCACAAAACTTAATTAAACTTTTTAATTCTTGAGGCTTATCGAAATATCGATTACTCCATTTAATTTCTACTCCCCAAACGGGTTTATAATTTTTTTCATCAACTAGAACCAAATCTACTTCCCCATCTTGTCTTCCGTCCTTCCATCTAGCATATGTTAAATCCAATTGTTCTCTATGCATCCATTGCGAAAGAATTGCTGTTTCTACCATGTTTCCCATTTCTTGGTCAATTTCACTTATTGGCGAAAATAGAGCAGTACGGAGTGACGGATTGGTAAGATATACTTTAAAACTCGTTATTCTTTTTAATCTTTTAGCATTGACGCCAACCTTATTTAACACCTTAATTAGGAAAGCTGCTTCTAAATATTCCAAATATTTTTTTAGCGTATCTTTTAGAATACCACTTTCCCTTGACATAGTTTCATAGGAAAATTCATTTCCAGTATTGTAAGCTATATATGTGAAAAATCTATTTAACTCTTGAACATCTTTGATTCCATATAGACTAGGCAAATCACGAAGTAGAACTTTGTCCACAATATCGTTTTTAACATACCTACCCATATCACTCTGAATTCTATCAGAGAATACAACTTCCGGATAGCCTCCAAAATTTAAATAATGAATAAATTCCTTATTTAATGCTTTGGCGTCATGAGTTAGACAATATGGTATATCCTTGTCTCCGTATTGAATATCACCTTGAAAAATTAAATGATCCAACTTTTTCAAATGGATGTACTCTTGAAATGTTAACGGAGGCAGCAAAAAATCAGTAAATCTGCCTGCACCACTTTCTGTGCTATGCCATTTTAATGCAGCTGCCGCTGAACCAGAAACAATGAACTTAGTTTCGGGATAAGAGTCAACTAATACTTTTAAATGCCTTTCCCAATCTTTCAAATATTGTATCTCATCAAAGAAAACATAACAACCATCAAGATTTTCAAGGTTCAAGGACTCTTTGCAAAGAATTAATATGTCTTCTAGACTTAAATTGACATAAATAGGATTATCGATTCCAATAAAGAATAATTTGTGAGGATTTGTTTTTTCTTTCAGTAAATTTTCAATGCAATGAAATAACATCACTGTTTTACCAACTCTTCTAGGTCCCATCAGGACTACCGCTCTTTTAATTCTTCTTTCAGTTACGAACGGATAAAATAGGTCAAAATATAACCTCCTAGACATGGAGCTATAAGTGTTCGGAATCTCTTTGGTGATCCACCATGGGTTTTCATAGCGAAGACGTTCAATAATTTTTTCTGTCGGAATAAGGTTAAGCATTGTTATATTTTATCTTAATACGACAAATATACATAATATAAGTAGATTAAAAACTATCTATTCTTACATAAAATATAATTTTAAGGAGATATTCGCATTTATAAACTATTAATTCGACAATTCCCGTTTACATTCAATGAAACACAACGACCCGGCTATACGTAGTGTCCCGAAGGGCATTACGTTTAGGTATTGTGCCTGTTGCACAAGTTAAGGAAAAAGTCTTTGTCGATCATTGGCGATCGGGAAAGGGATCGCAAATTTAGGTATGCAAGGCAAGAAGAACTATCAGGAAAAACTGTTCGCGAGTTTCCAGTTGGCGATCGCCTACAACCTGAAGAAATACCTGAAATTCATTGGAAAACGAGCGAAAAGCGGGGCGGGAATGCTTGTTTCGGCATATTTGGTGAAAATTGTCTTCTACGACTTTTTTTAAACCCTAGTACGGTACCCGAAAACGTCTTTTCAATTCTGGGACACATTGAAAAAAAGCCCCTTGAAGAGGCTTATATAAATCCGTTTATGTGGGAATTAAGGGCTTGTGCAACAGTTACCAGTGTTGCCACACGTTTTTTATTTTTCGGCAAGCTTTTCAGTTCAGTAAATTCCATTTATTAGGCAAATATTTATTAATTCCGTTATCATAAGCATTCCAATACAAAAGGTCGCTTCCATACCAAAATACATCAACTTTTTGCCCAATGGCAAATGGTTTATTCATACTGTTAGCGTATTTCAGTCTTCTAATCGTGTATTCTTTGTTTTCTAAATCAATTTTCACATAAGGGTAATCCAATTCCGTATAATCATTCCGCATTGGTCCTTTTTCTTTTCTATATTCCACAACTTCTGCTGATATTTTTTTGCATCCAGTTCTTAAATTTAAAAATTCAATTTTAGTATAAGTCAGATATACATAAACTCCAATAATTATAAACAATATAGTCCAAATTGTCATTTAGTTCGGTTTTCTCAAATGTATGGTAACGTGTTTGTATATGGTATGTTGCGTGGTTTAAACACCTAATTTAGCAAATAAAAATCGATTATAAAATCCGCGAGGATTTTCGTAAGTAGGCTAGAACTAGCAATAAATTAAATACGGTGTTGTAGCCAGTATTTATTCAAATTTCGAGTTTGTAATTGAGTTAATCAGCTCTTTTCCGATTGCCTCATCTTTGTAAACTATGTTTATTGTAAATCTTTTATTTCCAAACAATCTTCTAAAACTCTTTGTCGTAAGTCTTTCACCATTCGGATAGTCAAAATTAATTTCGAAAGTGTCAAATTCCATTCCGCTTATCACTTGTTTAGATGATAAAGAATCTAATTCCGTATTTGACATTGCTTTTTTCAAAGATTCGTACGTCACAGTATTCAGTTCTTTATTGCTTTTTATATAATTTTCAGTCGTATTGATTATTTTATAGTTTGATTCCAAAGTGTGGAATTGTCCATTCTTATAAGCGAATAAAGTATTCTCAATATCTTCTTTTTTAACCTTCTGGGCAGATACTTTTTCGAATGATTCCATTCCATCTGACTTAACCTTAATCCAATTCTTTTCCGAAACTTCTTTAAAGTTATTCGGAATATTAATAGTCCATTTAAAATCATCATTTTCGATAGTGATTTCTTTTTCTTTTTGGCAAGAAATCAGGATTAGAAATCCGATAATTGATATTTGGAAAAGGTGTTTTCTCATATTGGCTACAACAATTGAATATGATCATTGATCATATATACATTATACGCCTAAGATAACAAATCTTCTATTTCATAAATGACCTATCCACCACATGGGTATATCTTTCGGTCGTTCTTGTAGACCCGTGACCCAGTACTAATTGAATATGCCTAGTATTAGTGCCTTTTTAAAGCAAATGGGTTGCGAAACCATACCTTAGCATATGAGGTGTAACCCTTCTGTTTATCCCCGCTTTTATGCCACATTGACAATAATGTTCAGAACACTGGAAGGACTGTACCTGGTTTTGACCCTATTATTCTTAATATACTGAGATCAACCTGCTTCTTGTCTCCAAAAGTCAACCAAATTGCCATTCTCTATTTTAAATCCATATATCACCATTGATTCCGTACACCAATCAGGTTGTACTAAAAAAGTATTGAATATCTTGAGCCTAAACGTGCACTTTTCTTCATCAAAACGCGCTATAACACAGTTACTCTAAAGTAGTCCAAATCAAGATTTCATGAAAACTGGTTCTTAAACATTTGCCAACCTTTGGAGGCCTAGTTATCATCAAAAAGTAGCTTGGCAAGTAAACCCATTTCTTTGGGCATACTTCAAGAAAAAGCAAAAAAAACCCCACAAACAACTTGTTGTGGGAGTTTTGAATTTTTTTAGCAAAAATGGATTGGGATCAATAGCCCTCTAACTGCAACATTTGCGCTGCGTAGCGCCTTCCCATTTCGCGAACACCTTCTGAGTTAAAATGTATATCGTCTTCCCGAACGGCACATCCTTTAGAATGAATAACGTAGGCCGTTGGCACCGTTTCGGGCAGTTTATCTATTATGGCGTTCATTCTGCCACATTTGCCGCCTTGTTCCTCATGTACTACCTCCCCGGCCAAAAGAGGAACCTCACTGGCCTCTAATCCTAGGTCGTTCAACATATTCGTATATACCTGTTGTACGTAAACCGGCCATTTTTCATCATCGGTATTGGTTTCTCCTTGATGAAGCAATATACCTTTGATCACTCCTTCTTTTTGGGCTTTCTTGGCCAAAGTGATCAAACGATCGTATGGATTGCCCCCATAACCGGCAATCTTTCCCTGAAACCAATCTTCGGGGTAGGTCTGGGTAAATTCTTTATAGATGTCCTTATCGAACAAACGTATATCACAACCGCCAACGGCTACACTGATCACGCCTACTTTTTTGTTCTCGGGAAGTTTTTCGACCATGGTACGCCCAAAATAATCGGCAGGGGAAAGACCAACATAACATTGACTCAAGGGGGGTACTGCAGGGTACCAATTACCCATGGTCCTCCCCTGTTCCTCACAGTCCATCGAAGGCATCATAACAAAACGGTCGTCCACCGCTTTATCCTGTTCCGCTATCGTGGCCGAACCTTCCATATTGGATTGTCCAAAACAAATATAAATCTGAAAATCAGGGTCTTGTGAAAACATTTGGGAAACACAGAAAAGTATGACCCAGACTATTATTCTCTGAATAGGTGAAAACATGATATTGGTTTTATAATTGGATTATAAAAATATACAATAACCACCCATTAGATTAATGGTATTTCGTCAAAAGTGAATAAGAATTTACCGTATTTTATGTGTGCGTTCATTCGGGAATTGCGCACCCCCTGTTTCCCAGATAGGGAACATCACGAATCAAATAACTTGATCGGGTCTTCCCTTCAATCGTATTTCTATTTTTTTCTTTTTTGCGGTCAATCGTTTCATGATTTCCATAAGCTCCGGGTCCTTGGTTTCCTTATATATTTCGTTTATACCCAAAATCAACCGTTTTGCTTCCCTCGAAGCCTCTACCCTATCACTAGTAGACATGTTACTCATCTTGGCATTCTCAAATTCTGCCGCCTCCTTTAATATGTCCATTTACATTCTTTTTAACTAATATAGCAATATATAGATATATTGGATATCTCCCAAATAAAAACATAGAATCTGTTTATTTCCTTAAAATTTCGTTTCTTTTTTAATAATACCTTACCATTAAAAAGAACAAACCCCGACTAAAATGTCAGGGTATGTTTATTGGTAATGATAGTAAATGATTGTTTTTTAATCGGCCAGCTTTGAGGCATTCCTATACCCCGCACTGTCTTTATACCAATCCGCTTTGTCCACTCCGCCCGATGTGGCCCAGGTATCAAAATGGTTATAAGCCTTATTGACCGCTGTTTTTTCCGTTGGCACCTTAAAATCGTGTACCACATTAATTGCCCATGGTAAACCGGTATCGGTAACATAATTTTTATCGGTATCCTTATTATTCCCTTCGATCACTCCAGAATTATTGGCCAAGGATGTAGGTTTCGCATAGGGTAAATGAACCTCAACCTCCCTATCCTTATCTACGATTATAAAGGGGTTGAAAGGCGCCGTACCTAATTTACCCGATTCTATGGGTTCCGTGAATTTAATTGAAATAACCAGATCTTGTTTAAGGACGGAATAGTTATTATCATAAAATATAACCACGGCATTTTCTTGATCGGCCTCTGTACCATTGTCATTCAGATCTATATAACCTTCATTGAGTACCTGCCCCGTAACCGAAGCGATAATCGATGGGGATAAGTTCTCGAATTCTATACCGAATGCATTGGTGAAACCTGCCCCATTGGCTTTTGAGGTTATTTCAAAATCGACCTGAACCACTTCATTTGCCGCATTTTCAACAGCGATTACCTTATAATTGACTGCCACGTCATTAAAATCATAATCCCCTTGAAACGGCCATAAGTCTTCGAAAGCCAAGGTTCCATTACCATATTTACTTGGTGTGTAAGATTCAAATGCTTTATCCGCATCATCCGGAAATTCATCATCACCGTCAACGATTCCGTCCCCATCGGTATCAATCAACTTATCGTCTTCGGAAAATACCCTGAAAGTGGCTAAGTCGTTTATGGCCCGCCCAATGGGTTCCGATCCAGTCGCGTTTACCCCATATCTATATTCCCATCCGCCGGTCTGTGTATCCATAATGATCAGATCGGAATCGGAACTGGATGTGGCCAACCACAACTCATCATTGGAATCAAAAGTCATGGAAGTAGGGTTGAACGGTAGATTATCGGCACTTATACGGGTGGCACTGTAAAAACTATCATCAGTAAGCGCCAACTCATACAATCCTGAAAAAGTACACATGAAAATGGTTCCTTCGGGATCAAAAGCCAAATCCCCTCCACCAGTATTATCCAAACCTGTTATTTCCCATGAGGAAAGTGTAACTCCCTCTATTGGGTCTATTATCTTTAGGATACCACTGTTATCCGAGAAATAAAGTAACCTATCCTCATCATTATAGGCCAATCGTGGACCTCCATACCCAAGGTCGTTAACAGTGCTCCATTCCTCGGTAACGATGTCATACTTCATTAAAGGGAAAGGGGAACTTTTACCTATGCTGTACAATACCTTGTTCTCTTGATCTATTGCCGCGGTATAACTTCCCATCGGCATGGTTGAAAGTGGCGTATAAGAACCATCCAAGGGATCTACCTGGAACAACTCCCCTCCTCCGTTCACACAATATAGAAAATCGGTAACCCCAGCTTTCGCGGTCTTCCCTGATGAATTAACATGGGTGTAATCTATACGGTTATTGACCACGGATAATACTTCGGATGAATATTTATTTTGTTCCTTTCTACGAATATAAACCTTGGTATAATAGGTAGGAAGTACTATTTGTTTCTCTATTTTCCCATTATAGGGAACAGCTGAGAACACCAATCTGTTCAATAAATCAAATTGCCACTCAGTGCCTGTAACGGTTTCCCCAATTTCATTTTCAAAGGTTACTTCTTCACTTTCCTCATCCGTATCGTTATAGGCATAGAGGTCATAACGCACATACGGACTCGCATCATTGATCGTTACCGTAATATTTTGTTGGGTAGCAAAATCAAAGTCGGTCGGAATCACCAATTGGGTAATCTGTAATTCGGTCGTTTCCTCTTCCGGTTCCACAGCTTCTGTTTGCGGTTCCTCAAATTCATTTTTTGAGCAAGAAGCCGTTAGAATCGATAAAAGGAATATGAAAAGATACAGTGTATTTTTGGTTGTCATTTTTACAGTTTTAAGATCATCAGATAAATATGAATTTTTATAACGTATTTTCCTACTTTTTATTTTAAGATGGATGTTATTACCCACAAAACTAGAGACGTATCGTTATTAAATTTGCTTGTAAGTGGTAAGTCGCCCTTTGCTATAGACCAATGGAATTTATCGTACGGTGAATACAAAATGAATGTTTCAATGAGGGTTTTTTCATAAATTGCGGACATGCAAAAACCCCTTGTAAGTATCTTGATTCCTTTTAAGGATACCGAAGCCTACCTGCCGGAATGTATAGAATCGATTCTGCAACAAGATTATCCTTTTTGGGAGGTTTTGGCGATTGATGATGCTTCTTCAGATGACAGTTACGATCTCGTACATCGTTTCGCTTTGAAAGATTCCAGAATACGTTTACTTAAAAACCAAGGTTCGGGAATCATTGCCGCTTTGCGAACAGCATATGACAATTGCCACGGTGAACTGATTACACGAATGGATTCCGATGATATCATGACCCTAGATAAGATCGGTACCATGGTCAACCTATTGCTTCAAAAAGGCATGGGGCATTTGGCTGTAGGACAAGTCGCCTATTTTAGCCATCGGGGCATCAGTAACGGGTATGCCCGATATGAAAAATGGTTGAACGAACTCACAGCAAAGGGAAGCAATTACACCGAAATATATAAAGAATGTGTAATCCCTTCGCCCTGTTGGATGGCTTTTAGGGAAGATTTAAATCGTTGTGGGGCCTTTGAACCCGATCGTTATCCCGAGGATTATGACCTAACCTTCCGATTTTATGAAAATAAACTCGAATGTATTCCATGCAGCAAGGTTTTGCACCATTGGCGCGACTACGATGACCGCACTTCCCGCATCAGTGAACACTATGCGGCCAATTATTTTCTGGATATCAAATTGCATTATTTCCTAAAGCTCGATTATGAAGCGAACAGGCCTTTAGTTGTCTGGGGTGCCGGGAACAAAGGAAAGACCATTGCCAAAAGGCTATTGGCCAAAAATATTTCTTTCGAATGGATCTGCGATAATCCTAAAAAGATCAATAAGGATATCTACGGAAAAAAACTGCAACATTTTCAAGTTCTGAACCAACTTGAAAATCCACAGAACATCATTACTGTGGCCAATGAAAAGGAACAGGAAGCGATTAAAACCTTCTTTAAGGGCCTGGACCGAACACCGATGAACGACTATTTTTTCTTTTGTTGAATTTAAATATGAATAAGTACGATCAATTTCTGAATACTTCATATATTTGTCAAACCAAAATCGGGAATGCAGTTTAAATATCCAGAACTTCTTTGGGCCTTTTTTCTTCTACTGATTCCTATATTCATTCATCTTTTTCAACTTCGAAGATTCAAAAAGACACCTTTTACGAATGTAAAGCTGTTACAAAAAATCGTTTCCGAGTCCCGTAAGAGCAATTCCCTCAAAAAATGGTTGTTGCTTTGTACACGTCTTTTACTCTATGCAGCACTGATCCTAGCTTTTGCCCGACCTTTTCTGGCCAATACAAAAGCATTGTTGACCAAGGAAACGGTCATTTATTTGGACAATTCATTCAGCATGTGGGCAAAGCATCTGGATGAGACCCTGATGAACAATGCGGTGCAGGATATCCTGAAATCCGTACCCCCGGAAAGCACTTTCAGCCTATTTACCAATACCAATGAATATAAGGACATTCGTTTAGTCGACGTTCAGAACGAACTCTTAAGGATTATCCCTACACCCAATCAATTAAGTTTGGAAGAAATTGAGTTAAAGGCCGGCACGTTCTTTTCAAAAAATAGAGGCACCATCAAAAACCTGATCATCGTTTCCGATTTTCAGAACCGTATTTCCCTAAAATCCTACACAACGGACAGTACCTTGCAGAAACACCTTGTGAAAATACCGGTCACGGATTTAGAAAACATAACCATAGACAGCTGCTACGTTAGCAAATCCGGAATTGACATTATTGATATAACTGCTTTATTTTCAGCATCACCAGATGTAGAAAGGACCCCGGTTTCTTTGTATAACAATGATAAATTGATCGCTAAAACCGCTGCCCTTTTCAATAACGGAAAAAGTGAAGCTACCTTTACCCTGCCGGCTTCTGAAGTGGTTTCGGGAAAATTGGTGATTACCGATAAGGGACTCCCCTATGATAATCACCTTTATTTTAACATTGATGAAAAGGACAGGCCAAAGGTTTTGGCCATTGAAAAAACACCATCAAACTATTTACAGCGTATTTACTCCGAAGACGAGTTCGTTTTTTCTTCCTATTCCCTGAAAAATTTGAATTACAGGGATATTGAAAATCAAAACTTGATTATACTGAATGAATTACAGAACATTCCCAACTCCCTTATCTCGAGTATTCAATCTTTTGTTGCGGATGGAGGTAGCCTAACCATTATCCCTGCCATTAATGCCGATATCAACTCATACAACCAATTATTAGGCCCCTTATCCTTGGGTACTATCACGGAAGGGGTAAAATCAGAAAACCTGATTACACAAATAACTTTCGGCCACCCACTTTATGAAGGGGTGTTTGAAAAGAGCATCGATAATTTCCAATATCCGAAAGTAAACCAATTTTATAAGTTAAAGTCGAACACCCAACAAGCATTGACCTATCAAAACGGAGAGGCATTCCTAGTGGGCTCTAATGGGGTTTATCTGTTTACGGCCGCACTTACAATCGAAAATTCCAACTTTCAACAATCCCCATTGATCGTTCCCACTTTCTTGAAAATGGGGACCAACAGCCTACAACCCCCTCCATTGTATTTTGTCATGAACGGCTCTGTAAATATGGATGTTTCAAGAAAAATGGCAAAAGACCATATTCTTAAAGTTTCCAAAGGCGACCAAGAGTTCATACCCCAACAAAAGACGTTGGCGAATAAGGTTTCCTTAAGCTTTATAGATAACCCCACCGAAGATGGTGTCTATACTATTTCAGAAAATATGACTCCTTTGAAAAAAATAAGTTTCAATTACCCTCGGGATGAAAGTGACCTTGGTTTTATGGATTTGAACCAGGTCGATCCCGCGAGCATACATAATTCGATAACGACCCTTTTCCAAGAACTGAAAGACGATAATCGTATAACCGAGCTTTGGAAATGGTTTGTTATTTTAGCACTATTTTTTCTTTTGATCGAAGTGCTTATTATCAAATTTTTTAAATGATCCATAAAAACAATAGATAAACCCTGTGGAAATGAACGTACTCCTAAAATCTGCCAAAATCGTAAATGCACAAAGCAAGGATCTGCACTTAAAAAAAAGGGATATTTTAATCCAAAACGGCACCTTGGCCAAAATCGCAAGTAAAATAGATGCCCCAAAAGGAACGAAAATCGTGGAATTGAAAAACCTACACGTGTCCCTAGGATGGTTCGATAGTAGTGTTTGTTTTGGCGAGCCTGGTTATGAGGAAAGGGAAACCATACTGAACGGCCTTAGGACGGCCTCATTAAGTGGGTTCACCGATATTGTATTGAACCCCAATACGCACCCTATTGCGGACAGTAGTTCCGATATTGTCTTTTTGAAAAATGCCTCCCGGGATTCGGCTACCGATCTTTTTCCCTTAGGAACAATGACGATGGGTGCAGAGGGTATCGACTTAGCTGAATTATATGATATGAGCAACGCGGGGGCCGTAGGTTTTTACGACTTTAAATCGCCCATAGAAAATTCGAACCTGCTTAAAATAGCCTTGCAATACGTGCAAAATTTCAATGGACTCATATATTCAGAACCGCTGGATACCAAAATAGCCGGTAAAGGCTTGGTACACGAAGGCACTACATCTACCAAATTAGGATTAAAAGGGATTCCTTCAATGGCCGAGGAGCTACAGATCGTACGCGATCTTTTTATCCTGGAATACACAGGGGGAAAATTACATATACCAACCATTTCCACGGCCAATTCGGTTAAACTCATTGCTGATGCCAAGAAAAAAGGATTGGATGTGACCTGTAGTGTTGCCATACATAACCTATACTATACAGATCAAGTTCTTGAAGAATTTGATACGGCATTTAAAGTAAATCCGCCATTACGGGATAAAAAAGATGCCAAAGCACTGATCAAGGGACTAAATGACGGCATCATTGATTTTGTAACCACCGACCACACCCCACTGAATATTGAATTGAAGGCAGTGGAATTCGATAATGCCACCTATGGCTCCATTGGTTTGGAATCCGCTTTTGGACTTTTACATAAGATTTTCGATACCGAGAAGTGCATAGAACTCTTGACACATGGAAAAGAACGATATGGCCTAACGGAAACCGTTTTGGCAGAGGGCAACAAAGCTTGTCTTACCCTTTTTGACCCTGATAAAGAATATACATTTGAAAAGGATAATATTCATTCCACATCCAAAAACAGTATGACCATAGGTGAATCCTTGAAAGGAAAAGTCTATGGAATTTTCAATAACGATCAATTGGTTTTAAATTAGCCCTTTTAAAGTACGTTTCGCATGACTCCGAATTCTTCAGATGATACCATTGCTAAAGGAAAAACAACCGCAATTGTGGCCTACCTCACCATTGTTGGTGCCATCATAGCCATTTTCATGAACTCGGAACCTAAAAATGAATTCGCCCGTTTTCATACGCGTCAGGCTTTTGGTCTACACCTTATGTTTCACGGTTTTGCCCTGTTTTCCAGTGTTTGGTACAATCAATATGCTCTTTTTGGACTCTATCTTTGCTATTTCATCCTCTGGATCTATGGCTTTTTAGGAGTCTTGGGCAATAAAAAACAATTGGTCCCAGCCCTAGGACCTTATTTTCAAAAATGGTTTACATTTATTTCTTGATATGACAACTGCCCAACTTTCTTTGACCCATTTGATCAGGCCTTCCTCCTTAAAAGAAGGCAAAGCCCCAGTTCTATTCATGTTCCATGGTTATGGCAGCAATGAAGAAGACCTATTTTCATTCGCACCGGAACTACCATCGGAACTTTGTATTATCGCCGTGCGTGCCCCTTACGACCTAGAACCGTATGGACATGCTTGGTATGCCATAAATTTTGATGCCGACCAAGGAAAATGGAGCGATGATGAACAAGCTGTGGAATCCAGGGAAAAAATAGTATCCTTTATAGACGAAGCTTGCAATACCTACGGACTTGATACGGATCGGATATCCTTATTGGGTTTCAGCCAAGGTACTATCCTTAGTTATGCCGTTGCACTTTCCTATCCTGAGAAAATCAAGAACGTTGTTGCCCTTAGTGGATATATAAACAAAAAGCTTATTGCCGGAGACCCTACCAAAAAAGATTTTGGCAAACTTAAAATTTATGCTTCCCACGGACAGGTTGATCAAGTAATTCCTCCGGACTGGGCACAAAAAATACCCGGAATACTAAGTGGTTTAGGAGTTGAGCACGTTTATGAGGAATTTCCTGTAGGCCATGGTGTGGCACCCCAGAACTTTTATTCGTTCAAGAAATGGCTGCAAGATAAATTCTAATTACTACGGGTATACAACAAATGATCTAGAAGGGTAAAATCAACCCCCAAATCGTCTTTCAATTCGTATTTGATCAATAATTCGCCCCAATATTTTCCATCGGAAAAATCGGCCACGATCCATTTATGGTTCAAGATCTTGATTTTGTTCAATTTAAAATCACTCTCCATCCCTTCATAAGGGATTAAAGGGTTATCACCTTTGGACTCATTGGTTTCCAATAATTTATCTGCTATATAACGGCTAGGGTCCTCGATTTCCAAATGATCATAATATGCTAAGGCATCCTCATTGTTCTCCAATGAAAAGTATTGCATATCCAACACCTTTAGTCGAGCATCCTGAAGGGAATCTGTCAATGCTGTTACCTTATTCCCCAATTTTTCCAACTTAGCGTCCTTAGATTTTTGCATATTACCGTTACTTACGAACAAAAAGAGACAGATCAAGGCCGTAAAGACAAAAAGGTATAAAAAGAGTTTATTTTTCATGGTTGACTACCTAAAGGGTTATTTGAAGATTATCGTAAGCCAAATGTACATCTTTTGGCAATTTTTTTTCTACTTCCCGATGAAAACCCAACAAATGGCTTAAATGGGTCAAGTAGGCTTTTTGCGGTTTAACCCGTTCAATAAAGGCCAAGGCCTCGCTTAAATTAAAATGTGAATGGTGGGGCTCTTCCCTCAGGGCATTTACCACCAGCACCTTTGTACCTTTTATTTTTTCGATCTCTGAATCATCGATTGTTTTTACATCGGTCAAATATGTAAAATCGTTTATCCGAAAACCGAATACCTGAAGCCTATTGTGCTTTGCATTAATGGGTACCACCTGCCTTCCCCCAATAGTAAAAGGTTCGTTGTTCTCTATTTGATTTATTTCAACGGCCGGAGCACCCGGGTATCGGTCTGCATCGGCAAAAATATAATCGAATCTCTTTTTCAAGGATTCAACCACCCTTTTATGGGCATATATGGGTATATCGCCCTGCCGAAAGAAAAACGGTCGAATATCATCGATACCGGCAGTATGATCAGAATGTTCATGGGTAAAAAGAATACCATGTAATTTAGTAACCCCGTTGGTCAACATCTGCTGTCTAAAGTCGGGCCCGCAATCGATCACATAAGTATAATCTCCCCAAGAAAGTAATACCGAAACACGAAGTCGTTTGTCCTTAGGGTCCTTACTTAAACAGACCGGATGTGAACTCCCGATAACAGGGATACCCTGTGATGTGCCTGTTCCCAAAAATGTAATTTTCAACGCTTCAACAGTTTATTTCAAATTTATAACATATTTATTTAATAGATTACCCGATCTTGCTAACTTTGCGACAAACGAAAAACCATTATATGTCTTTAGTTCTAAAAAGGGACACAGCATTTGAGAACATACCTTCTATCAAGGCAAAAACCTTGAGGATAAACTTAAACCCTGATATTTACGGAACTTTTGCGGAAATTGGTGCAGGTCAAGAAACAGCCAGACATTTCTTTAGGGCGGGGGGCGCATCGGGTACGATCGCCAAGGCCATGAGTGCGTACGATAAGGAATTCAGTGATGCTATCTACGGCGTAGAAGCTGATGGACGTTATGTTACCCAACCTAGATTGAAAACAATGCTTTCCCACGAAATGCGTCTTATGGAAGAACGTATTACCAGGGATAAGCATCCTGATCGTCTTTTCTTTTCATATGCCAACACCGTAGCGACCATAGATTTTTCAAAAAGGTATAAAGGTCATGGTTGGTTAGGTATCCGATTTCAATTAGAGCCCGATCAAAAAGAATTTGATGAAATAATTCTTCACGTCCGCTTTAAACAGACCGAAGCCCGTTTACAACAGGAAACTTTGGGTATTATTGGGGTAAATCTCATTTACGGGGCCTTCTACAAATACCACAAGCCAAGAAAATTATTAAAATATCTTTACGACCATATCGATAAGGATACCATAGAAATTGACATGGTCAATTTCTCAGGCCCTAATTTCAAGGGGGTCGATAACAGATTGATGAGCCTTCAGTTAATCCGTAACGGAATGACCGATGCCGTAATGTTCGGTCCCGACGGCAACAACCTTTTACCTGCCGCCAAGCTTTACAAAAAGAACATTTTGGCCTTAAGGGGTAGTTTCAGGCCCGTTACCAAGGTTAATATGGATATGCTCAAGAAATCTTACAATATATTTGTACGTGACCGGGCTGTAGATGAAAGTAAGGCCATTGTGATTTTTGAGATTACCTTATCCAACCTTAAAGCCGATGGGGAAATTGATGAAAGGGATTTTATGGATAGGGCCGAATTGCTTTGTTCAATGGGGCATACGGTAATGATATCCAATTTTCAGGAGTATTATAAATTGGTAGAATATTTCAATAATTATACGAAGGCCAAAATCGGGCTTACCATGGGTGTAAATAACCTAGTGGACATTTTCGATGAAAAGTACTATCGCCATTTAAGTGGTGGTATTTTGGAAGCCTTCGGTAAATTGTTCTTTAAAGAACTTCAGGTTTACCTCTATCCGATGAAAAATCCTGAAACCGGCCAGATCATGACCAGTAACAATATCAAGGTACATCCTAGGATGAAGGAACTCTACAAGTTCTTTAAATATAATGGAAAGGTCATGGATATCATCGACTATGATACTGAGATCATGGATATTTTCTCCAGGGATGTCTTCAAGAAAATCGTTAACAATGAAGAAGGTTGGGAAGATTCGCTTCCAGAAGGTATTGCCGATATTATCAAAGAGAAAAAACTCTTTACCCGAGAAAGGGATATCGATATGAAATAGGAATATTATTCAATAAACAAAAACGTCCCAATCTAACATTGGGACGTTTTTTTTTTTGATTATTTCCCTTAGCCTTTAATCAAGAAGTTGAGCGGCATGATCCTTGGTCTTCACCTTATCAATGACCTTGGCTACCTTACCTTCCTCATTGATCACGAAAGTTTTTCTATGTATACCATCATACTCCCTACCCATGAATTTTTTGGGGCCCCAAACTCCGAAAGTATTGATAACGGTATGATCTTCATCTGCCAAAAGTGGGAATGGAAATTCATTCTTATTCCTGAAATTGGCCTGTCTTTTTTCCGAATCGGCACTAACACCCAGTAGGTGGAAACCTTGGGCTTGCAGTTCGCCATAATTATCCCTTAGGTTGCAGGCCTCAGCCGTACACCCGGGCGTACTGGCCTTGGGATAGAAAAATACGATCAGCTTTTTTCCCAGGAAATCAGATAATTTAAGGGTATTCCCATCTTGGTCCTTGGCCTCAAAATCAGGGACTTTATCCCCTACTTGTAGTGTTTTCATAGTTGATTTTTATAAATTAGCAATTCTTTATCCATAGCTAAATTAAGCTTTAAATGACGAAAAAAGAAAAGGTAGATTTTGTCTTAAGAAAATTACAGGAACTATACCCTACGATACCTGTACCTTTAGACCATAAAGACCCCTACACCCTATTGATCGCCGTACTAATGTCCGCACAAAGCACTGATGTAAGGGTGAACCAAATTACCCCCCTACTCTTTGCCCGGGCCGATAATCCTTATGACATGGTGAAATTATCGGTGGATGAAATTCGCGAAATCATAAAACCCGTTGGATTATCACCAATGAAAGCTAAGGGTATTCATGGCTTATCCCAAATATTGATAGATAAATATGAAGGAGTGGTCCCCAATGATATTGAACTTTTGGAAGAATTTCCGGCCGTAGGCCACAAAACCGCTAGCGTTGTGGTATCCCAGGCCTTTGGTACTCCAGCTTTCCCAGTGGACACCCATATTCATCGATTAATGTACCGATGGGGACTATCGAACGGAAAAAATGTAACCCAAACGGAAAAAGATGCAAAACGTATTTTCCCGAAGGAAGCATGGAACGACCTACATTTACAGATAATATGGTATGGTCGGGAATACTCGCCGGCTAGAGGTTGGGACCTTAATAAAGACATTATAACCAGCACGATAGGAAGAAAATCGGTGCTGAACGATTACCTTAAAAATAAAAAGACCCGCAGTTAGCGGGTCTTTTTATTAGTTCAAATTCAATTCGAACTGCATTTTGTTTGGACGGACGATACAAAGTGACTTGGAAAAACTTGTCAAAAATTGGATTGTCTCACTACATGCCATTACCGGATGGCTCTTCTTTTCGTTCTCAAAGTAAATTTTTTCCATAGTGATTATAGTATTGTTATGTTACAATAACGCAACTAAAATCAAAATATTGTTTTAACCGAATTTTGCTTATGAATTTGTAAGTACGATGTTATTCTTATCAATGATCTTTCTAAGGTTAATAAGGGCATAACGCATTCTACCTAAAGCTGTGTTTATGCTTACTCCCGTATTTTCGGAAATTTCCTTGAAACTCATATCCTTATAAATGCGCATTAAAAGCACTTCTCTTTGATCATCCGGTAACTCATCTACAAGATATCTAAGATCTACATTGATCTGTTCCTTGATTAATTGCTTTTCGGCATTCAACTTATCGTCACCTATTACAGAGAAAATATTGAAATCATCATTCCCCTCGAACATAGGCATTCTCTTATTCTTTCTGAAATGATCTATAATAAGGTTGTGTGCTATTCGCATTACCCATGGCAAGAACTTACCTTCTTCACTGTACGTACCTTTCTTTAAGGTTTTGATTACTTTAATAAAGGTATCCTGAAAAATATCTTCTGTGATATCCCTATCCAATACTTTGGAATAAATAAAACTAGAAATACGTTGGTTGTGTCTATGGATCAATATCTCTAAAGCTTTTTCGTCTCCACTGATATAATCTCTTACTAATATTGAGTCTTCAATTTGTAGTTCCATACAAAGTACTTTTTAAGTTTAGGGCTTCTTTAAAAAAGCTTGATTTAAGTTATTCGGTCTTTACTTTGAGTTAAACATCTTTCGGTTAAAAAAGGTGCTATTCTTTAATTATGACTCTAAACTAGATAAAAGGGGGGGTGAGAAAAAAACTATGTTGTCAAATACCCTTTTTATGATGTGAAACAATCATTTTTGATTTTCTGTACAATAATCCGGAAAATTGTTAGTTGTTTTGACGAACTACATCCATACTATACTTTTCGGCATACTTTCAGGGGATAAACGTAAAAAGGAACCAACTCAAAAAGGCAGAAAATTAAAAAAGCCCTTATTGCGTTTGCAATAAGGGCTTTATAAGCGGTACAATAATATTCAATTCAAATTACTTTCATAGGCGACACCATTAATCTTATCTATTTTCAATGATTTTGAGTAGTTCAACAAAAAATCAATAGTTTCTTTTTTGGCCTCGACCTTTTTAATCTTGTTTTTATCCTCTACGTAAAATTTCCCCATATCTATTTCAGTATTGTTTCATTACTAAAACGCTATAAGGATAAATATAATAAAACCGTTCGACCTACGTCATTTATATTCGACCAAAGCACAAGAAGGTCGACCTAAGTTACGATTAGTTCGTTAAAACAATATTGTTATCCTCTATGATCTTACGAAGATTTATAAGTGCATACCGCATACGCCCCAGTGCCGTATTGATACTGACACCCGTATTTTCCGAAATTTCCTTGAAACTCATATCCTTGTACATACGCATCACCAGTACATCCCGTTGGTCTTTGGGCAGTTCTTCGATCAAGAGAACCAAATCCTCATCAATCTGTTCCTTTATAAGTTGTTTCTCAATATTCAATTTCTCATCATGAATAACAGAGAAAATATCGAAAGTATTGGATCCTTCGAAATAAGGTAATCTGCGATTCTTCCTAAAATGGTCTATAATAAGGTTATGGGCTATACGCATTACCCAAGGCAAAAATTTACCCTCTTCATTATATCTACCCTTCTTTAGGGTTCTAATGACCTTTATAAATGTATCCTGAAAAATATCTTCGGTAATCTCCCGATCATTTACCTTTGAATAAATAAAACTGCTCAATCGTTGATTGTGCCTTCTGATCAAGGTTTCCAGAGCTCTTTCGTCTCCGTTGATATAATTTTGTATAAGTAGGGAATCGGCTATTTGAAGTTCCATGTCAATTACTTTTTTAAAGTTAAAACTAGGGGCCAGTCCTTTAGGGAAAAGCCTTTTTGGGGTTACACTAATTTTAAAAAGTAATTGTTCTTCTATAGGCGTATTAACATTTTATTTAGTTCAAATATAGACAAAATTATAGGTTATAAAAAAATAGCACCCTAATAATCATCAATTTATAACTATATAAGAAACCGCAAAACAAGTCCATGGACCTGTACTTTTTTGTCTTTTGAAGTTCGTCCGGCCCAATATCCGATACTATGATACGCCCACCAATTCTATTGTCCCGTATTAAAAGCCATAGGTTGACAAGTCAAATTTAAGGTCAATTATAAAAGTTTAGATACGTACATTGTATCTTTGCAATCCTAATGAAACATATGCCCAAAATACAAGACGTTAATCCAAAGGATAATATTATCATCAAAGGTGCCAAACTGCACAATCTTAAGAATATCGATGTTGTAATACCAAGAAACAAACTGGTAGTGATAACAGGACTATCAGGATCGGGCAAATCTAGTTTGGCCTTTGACACCTTATATGCGGAGGGGCAACGGAGGTACGTAGAAAGCCTATCCTCATACGCCCGCCAGTTTTTGGGCAAACTGAATAAACCAAAAGTAGATTATATAAAAGGTATAGCCCCTGCCATAGCCATTGAACAAAAAGTGAATTCCACCAATCCCCGTTCAACGGTTGGCACCACTACCGAAATCTATGATTACCTTAAATTGTTATTTGCCCGGATCGGTAAGACCTACTCCCCTATTTCCGGTGAAGAGGTAAAAAAACATACGGTTACCGATGTAGTCAAATTCATTAAAGAATTCAAGGAAGGAGAAAAACTCTTGCTTCTTGCCCCTATAGTAATAAAGAAAGATAGAGACCCTATAAAGTCATTACAGTTGTTTTCAAAACAAGGGTACGCAAGGATCAAGCATAACGGAAAAGTCATTCGAATCGACGCCGCTCCTGAAGACATTGGCCATAAATTTAGCCTGGTCATAGATCGGATCATAACCAAGAACGATGAAGATTTCTACAATCGTTTGGCCAACGCCATTGATTCCACATTTTTTGAAGGAAAAGGCGAATGTATCATTGAAGAATTGGCAACGGAAAAACAGACGATTTTCAATAATAAATTTGAGAAAGACGGAATGTCTTTCTTAGAACCCAACGTTCATCTCTTCAGTTTCAACAATCCGTACGGGGCCTGTCCTAAATGCGAGGGGTATGGGGATGTTATAGGTATAGATGAAGATTTGGTCATACCGAACACTGCCTTATCCGTATATGAAAATGCGATCTTTCCTTGGAGGGGCGAAAGCATGGGGTGGTACCGGGACGAGTTGGTAAACCATGCCTATAAGTTCGGTTTCCCCATACATAAACCATGGTTTGAGCTTACTGAAGAACAAAAACAATTGGTATGGGACGGGAATTCGCATTTTACGGGATTACATAAATTTTTTGGTCTGCTGGAAGAGAAGAGTTATAAAATCCAAAACAGGGTGATGCTCTCTAGATACCGTGGCAAAACAAAATGTAGTGAATGTAAAGGAAAACGGTTACGTAAAGAGACCGATTATGTAAAGATCGATAACAAATCGATTACCGACCTGGTAGAGCTGCCCATTAGAAAGTTGGCCAAATTTTTCAATGAGCTTTCCCTTAATGAACATGATGCCCAAATCGCGGACAGATTACTGAAAGAAATAAATACCAGGTTGGGTTTCTTGCAAAAAGTAGGACTCAACTACCTTACCCTCAACCGTAAATCAAACTCCCTTTCGGGAGGGGAAAGCCAACGTATAAACCTAGCTACCTCTTTAGGAAGTAGTCTAGTTGGATCCATGTATATTCTGGACGAACCCAGTATAGGCCTGCATCCCAAGGATACGGAGAATTTAATCGATGTACTGAAATCGTTGCGCGATCTAGGCAATACGGTCATTGTCGTTGAACATGATGAGGATATCATGAACGCTGCAGATGAAGTCATAGACATTGGGCCCGAAGCAGGTACCCATGGTGGTGAGGTCGTTGCACATGGTACGCTGTCTGAAATACTGAAATCTTCATCCTTGACCGCAAGTTATTTAAATGGCACCTTGGAAATAGCCGTACCGAAGAAAAGACGTACCTCTAAAAATTATATTGAAATTAAAGGGGCCAGGGAAAATAACCTGAAAAACATCAACACCCGCTTTCCACTTAATATGCTAACGGTGATAACAGGAGTTTCCGGCAGTGGTAAAAGTACTTTGGTAAAAAAACTACTCTATCCCATTATCTTAAAGGAAATAGGTGGTTATGGGGAAAAAGCCGGACAGTTTACTTCTGTCGAAGGCAAATATCAATCTATAAAACATGTAGAGTTCGTTGACCAAAATCCGATAGGAAGATCATCGCGCTCCAACCCGGTAACCTATATTAAGGCCTATGATGATATCCGGGCCCTCTTTGCTGCCCAAAAACTCAGTAAGATCAGAGGTTATCAACCTAAACACTTTTCATTCAACGTAGACGGTGGTCGATGTGAAAAATGTAAAGGGGAAGGTGAGATTACCGTGGAGATGCAGTTCATGGCCGATGTGCATTTGGAATGTGACACTTGCGGAGGCAAACGTTTTAAGAAAGAGGTTTTGGAGGTTACCTTCGAAGGTGCCAGCATTGCCGATGTCCTTGATATGACCTTGGATGATGCGATCGACTTTTTTGAAAAACACGGGCAGACCAAAATCGTAGGGAAATTGAACCCACTCCGTGATGTTGGCCTTGGGTATGTTACCTTAGGACAATCTTCCTCGACCCTCTCCGGCGGAGAGGCCCAGCGGATCAAACTTGCTTCATTTCTTGTTAAAGGAAGTACAAAGGATAAGGCTTTGTTCATTTTTGACGAACCTACCACCGGATTACATTTCCACGATATTAAAAAATTATTGAAATCCTTTGATGCGCTTATCTCAAAAGGACACTCCGTAGTGGTAATTGAACATAATATAGAACTTATTAAATGTGCCGACCATATTATCGACCTTGGTCCAGAAGGTGGTGAAAATGGCGGAATGATATTGGCGGAAGGTACTCCGGAGGAAATAATCAAAAGTAAATCATCTTTCACCGCAAATTACCTAAAAGACAAACTAACGAAATAATAATTGATACATATAAAAGCCTAAATTAGGTACACTTTCTCTTTGGAATAAATTGAATTATTTCTGATTCGATTAAAGGTTTAAAATAAATCCTCACAATTTTCGAACGTCAAAAATATATTTAAGTAATTGATGTTCAATAACTTAACGTATTAAATTATTTTTTGGCACGCTGTTTGGTATATACTATTCGAATGTAAATAGTTGCATTCAGGAATTTAAACCTTATATCATGAAAAAATTAGTACTCCTTTTTACAGCCCTTTTATTAGGTACTGCAGGTACCATGGCTAGTACAACTGAAGATAAGGTTGCAACACGCAATGCTTATACAAACAACAACTCGTTCATTTTCGTTGAACAAGGCATTACGTTTTCCGTATATCCCGATGGTGAATTTGATTTTTATATAGAGAATTATGTATCCGGCCGTAAGAACGGGATAACCATGAACTCAGGATATGACTATAGTCCGTATACCCAATATGATGATTACGGAGCAGTAATTCAAGTTGAGAACGTACCCGTATATTATGACTATTATGGTCGCGTTACCCAAATTGGGGATGTTGATATCCGTTATAGGAACAATAGAGTGTTCAGAATGGGTGGCATGTATGTTTATTACAACCGAAATGGTTTTTATGATTACCATACAGGATACATCAATGTTTATAACAGACATTATGTATACAGACCTTTCCATAGGTTTTTCTTAAGACCTTCCATCGGATTTTCATTGGTATTGAACAGACCATACAGAAGGTATTATACGCCTTATAGATATACTTATTACAGACCATATCGTTTTAATGAGCGAAGGGCTTATGCAAAGATCGGTAGGGAACATAGATACAATAAAGTCCGTAGAGAGAGAGCTACAATTTACAGAAATGATAAAAGGGTCGCTCAACGTTCTAACAATGTAAGAAGAAACAGTGACGTGCGTAGCAATAGATCTGTAGCTAGAAACAATGATTCTTATAAAAACTATAAATCAAATAATAATAGAGGCGATGTTGTTCGGAATTCTGGAACACGTACAAGTAGATCAAATACAAAGGTAGCTGGTAGAACAGCAGTTGATAGATCAAAAAATGTACAAACGAGGTCGGCCCGTACAACCAACACCAGGTCTACAGCCAATCGAAACGTTACCAAAAGATCAACAACAACAAGGTCTCCACAGCGAAATACGGTTACCAAGAGATCTGTAACCAAAACGCCAAGAAGTACTACGGTAACCAGAAGTACAACAACTTATAAGAAGCCTGTAAATAGAACACAGACAAAATCGGTACGTAGTACGACTACTAGAACACAGAGATCGGTTGCCAAAAGACCTTCAACAACCCGTAGCACCAGTAAAAGCACGGTAAGAAAGTCACCATCTAGAAGTACAAAGGTTGCAACTAGAAGTAGCAGTACCAGAAGTAATTCTAGAAGATATTAAAAAACAATAGTTGACCAAAGCATTACAATTAGCATAGGGCTTTTGAAATCCCGGTCACATTAAGATAGTTTTTAGGTTGGTTAGTTGTTTAAACCCTGATGCGATATTTCCGTCAGGGTTTATTTTTTTATATACTTGGTAAGCAATCTATGTACATCTTCAGATATCTTGAACCGATAAAGTATCCCTACATAAAAAACAATGGTCACAACACTTTTTAAACCAATGTTTATTATGGGATGGAACGGCAGGCTTACCATATAAAAAACACCTCCCATAACTAACAAGATCACGAACACTTTCAGGGTTTCCAAACTAAATGGCATAATATTGAACTTAGCCTTAACAAAGAACAATTTGATGGTATTATAGATTGAAATAGCCATAAAACTGGCCAATGCCGCACCATTAAGTCCATATACCGGAATAAAGAACATATTGAGCAAAATAACCAGTAACGCCAGGAACACCCCCATAACCAATAGCGTTTTATAATAGTCGGAATTATACATGATCGCATTATTGTTTCCTAAAAGCGAATCATAAACCTTTACCAATCCGATAAGAAATACGATAACGAACCCACCTCTATACTCCTCTGGAAGAATAAGAAAAAGATCATTCAAATTGGTAATGATCAAAACGAACAATATTCCCGAAGCTATGAACAAGGTCAATGATGATTTTTTGTAAAGTGATTCCAGTCCGTCATGATCTTTATCGTTCAAAAGTTCGGCCGTTAACGGATATGTGATTTGATGCATCGCCCTGGATGGCACAATGATCGTTGTTGCAATATAAATGGCCACTCCATAATAAGCTACATTTTCAATTACTTTATATTGATTGATCATTACCTTATCGATCTCTAAAATGATCACCGCAGCGGACCCTCCCAGGATTATCAAAGCACTATAGCCAATGATTGCCCGTGTATTGGCAGGAAAATCGAAATTCAATTTCGGCATTTTTAGACCATAGGCATAAATTTTAATGATCACGGTTCTTAGAAGATACAAACCTACTAGGGCTTTCAAGAAAAAATCCACCGAAATAACATCAAAATACACCAAAAACAAAAGTAACATGACCCCTACCCGATTAAAGACCTCTTTCATGAAATTACCAAACACGGATTTCATTTGAACTTTCGCCCAAGCGTAGAAGACCTCAAAATATGCCATGGCCATACCAATGAGGAAAATATACCATACATAGTCCTTTACGATACTGTTTTCCTTCGCGATAAAACTTCCAATAGCATCTGTAAATAAAAAAGTCAACAAAGTAAGGGGAAGAATAAGAAGTAAGGGTAATAACAACATAAGGGTCTCAAAGGCCTCTTTGCTTCCCTCTTTCTTAAAACTGCTGTAAAACTTAATAAAAGTATTGGGCACCCCAAATGCCAATAAAGGCATCAAAACCGCAGAAGTGGACAAGATAACCGTTACCAGGCCATAATAGGCATCGGTCAAAAAATTGGTATAGAGAAAAAGTGTATTTATAGCCGCAACCCCAAATCCCAAATAAGTGATTATGGTATTGTTCAATGCTTGTTTACTGACTATTCCCATTAAATGTGTTTGGCTAATTCCTTGGTGAGCTCCCTTCTACTAAATTTTTCCAAGCCTACGGATTTCATTACCAATCCTTCATTCTTATAGGCCGAAAACCACTTTAAAATTACATCTTTTAATTCGTTCTCATCCGAATATCCAAAGCTGAAACCCGAATGGGTGTCGGCAATGATTTGGGCGGCATCCCACTTTTCCGGCCCAATTGCCAAAATAGGTCGTTCAGCAGCCATATATTCATACAACTTGCCCGGCAATATCCCCCTAGTTTCTTTAGAATCGATTTCTACCAATAATAGCACTTGGGATTGCTGTTGTAGTGTAATTGCTTCTTCATGGGATATATAGCCCAATATTTCGGTATGGTTTTCTAAGCCAGAATCTTTTATAGTTTGAAGAACATCCTCACTTATGACTCCAGCCAAACGTAGTTTGAAACTGGTTTTAAAACCTTCATTTTCATTCACCAATTCCCCCAAAACCTTCCATAATACCAAAGGGTTCCTACCTGAAAGCAGGGACCCTATATGAGAAATGGTGAAATCTTTGGTCAAAGGTGCATGCCCTTGGTCATCTGAGTCAAAACCATTCGTAATTACGGAAATGGGCTTATCGGTAATCGTTTCAAATTCTTTTTTGGTCGTATAACTGGTTACGATAATACCATCGGCATTGTTCAACACCTGATGCTCCAAACGCTTATGCTCAAGTTGGGATTTTCGGGTCAGTTTCAGTTTTTTGTGATACCCAATAGACGTCCATGGATCTCTAAAGTCTGTCAACCAACGAATATCTTTTAACTCCTTTAAACGATTGCCTATCAAATGGATGCTATGTGGCGGACCGGTCGTTACCACAGTATCAATCCGTTCTTTATCAATTATTGCATCCAAAAACTTTACCGAAGGCCCAACCCAGTTTTTACGGGCATCGGGAATAAAGAAATTGCCCCTTACCCACAGCATGGCCTTTTCTATAATCGATTGATTCTTTGTCGTTATAATACCGGAACTTATTCGCTTAGCATCTTTTTTGGAGAAAAGTCCTGCCAACTTGTAGGGCTCTCGAATGGGATGCTTATAAATAACGACATCTTTAGGTACCTCTTTGACAAAAGAATTATCTAAAATAGGGTAATTGGGATTCTCCGGAATATAGACTATCGGGGTTATTCCGAAATGAGGTAAATATTTTACGAATTTCAACCATCGTTGTACCCCAGGCCCACCCGCCGGTGGCCAATAGTACGTAATGATCAAGACTTTTTTCATTGATCCCCTTCTTTTTTCGAAGAACCCCTTGCAGAGTACACTATACCTCCGATTACGATTAACCCTAGTAAAATTGAACTTGCCAAGGTTATCGCACTTCCAGTTTTAACGATTTCCGGTTCAAACTTAAAGACAATTTCATGTTCCCCTTCTGGCACTTTCAAGGAACGTAATACATAATCGACCCTAAAATGGTCTTTTAATTCACCATCGATATAAGCGTTCCACCCATTTTTATAATACATTTCTGAAAATACCAAAACCCCTGCATTCGGGTTTGATGATCGATATATTAATTGATTGGGTTCATAATCCGTTAAGACCACTGTAGCCAATGAATCGGTCTGATAATCAAATCGGTTTATGTTTGAAAACTCAGAGGTATTCACCACTGCCTCATGCTTTGAATCAAGATGCTCCAAAGCCGTTATTTCCTCATTGGCGGAATTAACCGCTATCAACTTGTCAACGAACCATGCATTGCCGTTGGCATTGGGGTTCATTGTCGGAACACTGTTACCTTCTTCGTTTTGTTGAATTACATATTTGACATTCAACATATCCAGGATTTCAATTTTTCCCTTATAGATATAAAAATCGAATAGATCCTGTAACCTTGCCGGTTTAGCTGCATGGTACCCTCCTATTGATTTATGATAGTAGGAGGTCCTAGCACCATTTATCCCTTCTTGTGTGTTGTATACCCTATAAATTCCTTTATCCTGGGAAATCTGCTTATCGGCCATTGTTTCCGGGAAAGGTTCGGCCATTTTTCGTTTTGAAACAAAATCATCCTTATTTACATAACGCAGATCAACACCGACTAAATCAACAACAATCAAAAGTGCCAAAACCAACACTAACAGATTCTTCTTTATTTTTTCTTTTAAATACAACCAAATAAATAGAGCTGCCAACAAAACGAATATTATGGAACGTAAAAGATCATTGGTATAAACAGCCTCCCTGTCCAACCTGATCAACGAAAGGATCTCATCACCGTAATAGCGTTGTAGCGTTTCATCCGATGCACCAACAAAGTTGAAAGCCCCCTTCATTAAGAATAAGGCCACCCCAATTCCCAACATTATGAAAAAAGAAATCTTCAATGCCCTTAATTTTTCTTTTTTATCCACATCAGGATCAAGGAGTTCCTTCACTGCCAAAACGCCTAGAACCGGAGCACATAGTTCAACAATAACCTGAATGGATGATACGGCCCTGAACTTGTTGTATAGGGGGAAGTAATCGATCATAAAATCGGTCAAGGGTCCAAAATTCTTGCCCCAAGATAATAACAAGGCCATAATAACACCGCCCAAAAGCCACCATTTGGCCTTTCCTTTCACCAAAAGCAATCCTAATAAAAACAGAAAAAGGATAATGGCACCAATATAGGCCGGGCCAGCGACTATGGGTTGGTCTCCCCAATAAAGCGGAAGATTTTTAGAGAAGTCCAAAGCCTGACTCCTCGAAATTCCTTGATCAATGAGAAAATCATAGGTTTTGGAGTTTCCACCTAAATCCTCCGCATTGGACCCCCCGAATAAACGAGGCACGAATAAGTTCAAGGATTCAACGATACCATAACTGTATTGGGTAATATATTCATTGGTGAGTCCTTGCGTTTTGGTTTTCTCCGACCCGTCAGGATTAATGGTCAATTCGGATTTACCACGTGTACTCCAATCGGCATACTCCTTTGTTGCCATTAAACTGGTCGTATTTGCAGCAATACCCAGTACAACGGCAAAGATGAGCAGCCCTAAGGATATGAAGAAATTACGCAAAGTATGCTTACGAATGGCGTAAATGAGATATACGACACCTAAGATGAGTACCAAAAGCATAAAATAATACGTCATTTGGTAATGGTTGGCCCCTACTTCCAAAGCCATGGCAAATGCAGTCAAAACAAATCCCCATAAATACTTACCCCGAAATGTCAGTACTATTCCCCCTAAGAGCATCGGCATATAAGCCAAAGCATGGGCCTTTGCATTGTGGCCCACTCCTAGGATAATGATTAAATACGTTGAAAATCCGAATGCGAGTGCCCCCATAGCGGCCAATCTATAATCGACTTTTAAGCAGCATAGCAGAATATAAAAGCCCAAAAAATAAATGAACAGATAATCGGCAGGCCTTGGCAAAAAGCGGATCAAACGATCCAATTTCTTCACATAGTCATGCGGATAGTAAGCCCCAAGTTGATATGTAGGCATGCCTCCAAAGGCACTGTTCGTCCAATAAGGTTCTTGTCCGTCGTTCTTTTTTCGAAAATCGTTTTGCTCTTTGGCCATACCCGTATACTGGCGTATATCGGATTGTTCAATGACCTTACCCTGTAGTACAGGACTAAAGTACGCCAAGGCGACGATTACAAAAAAAACAAGTACGAAAGAATGGGTATAAAAAGCTTTTAAACCTGACTTCATTGGTTTATTAATGTGGTTGGTAATGCTAAAATAATCAATCTAATTCCTCAAACTCGATGTATTCACCAACTTTTTTAGAGGATGAAGGTTTTTTTGATGGTTTCTTGTCTATAATTACATCCCCGACTTTTTCCTCATTGGTTTGGGTTTGTTGGGAAAATCCTCCAAAGTTCTCACGAAATCGCTCTTCGGTCTTCTTTGCCGCATAGCTGAAGATCTTCGGAGCAAACCATCTTGCTAAAATTTTCAGCAGATAATACACCAATAAGATTATTAAAATCGTTTTAAGAAAAGCCATATTAATTTTCGGTAATTTATATCAAAAATACAATTCTAACGTTGTAATAGTAGCGCAAAAGTCTTAAAATAATAATAAAATCAAACTATGAGCGGTTGTTTTGAGTTGAAAAAACCAGTGTTCGCAACACTTTTTTTAGCCTTTATAATTCCATTTTTCGGAATATCCCAATATACAGATGTCATTAATTCAAATAGACCAGGCCTGTCTGTAAGTGCTTATGCCATAGGTAAAAACGTATTGCAATTGGAATCCGGTCTGTTTTACGAACAACAAGACCATAATCTGTTGAATACCCAAAGTAATATCATCGGTACCGATATCTCGTTGCGATATGGACTTCTATTTGAACGACTGGAATTAAACTGGGAAGGTACCTTTCAAAACCAAAACATCACTTTCAACAGTTTTGATACCAGCGATTCAAGAACTGATTTCTATAGAAATAGGATCGGACTTAAGTTCTTGATCTATGACAGATATAAAGAAGATAAACCGAATCTTTACAGTTGGAGGGCCAATAATATTTTCCAGTTAAAAAACCTGATACCCTCCGTATCATTATATGCAGGTGCGAATTTTGTACTTGGGGACAACCCTTTTTACATTGATGAACCCACCATATCCCCAAGGGTAATGGTCGCGACACAGAGTAGGTTATCGCCCAGGTTCGTATTGATCACCAATTTATCTTATGATCGCATTGGAACGGACTTTCCTGAAATGGGTTATACCGTTTCACTTTCACATGCATTCCGAAATCCTAAATGGAGTGTATTTGCAGAAAACCAAGGCTTTAAGAGTGATCGCTATTCCGATATTCTTTTACGAAGTGGTATAGCTTATTTATTCAATGAGGATTTACAGACCGATTTACATATGGGTGCGAGTTTTAAAAACACCCCATCAAGAATCTTCATTAGTGCCGGAGTTTCTTATCGGTTTGATTTTCATAAGGATACCCCAAAAGCCATTGAGGACCAAAATGCAGATGAAAACGGAGGCGAGATCAAGAAAGGTTCCATGAAAAAGAAAGAAAAAAAGAAAAAAAATAAAGGAAGTGGCGCTGAAGACATTGATTTAGGGCCCACAAAAAAACAACTCCGCAAGCTAAAAAAAGAACAGAAAAAAGATAACGGACTGTAAGCCAAAAGAAACGTTCAAAACCTTGACTTTTGGTATTAAAAAAAAGTGGCTTAATTTCCTGATATTGATTAATATTCCTAATATTGACCTTACAAAATACACGTATGGTCACCCTGAAAGAAGCCACAACCAAAACAGATTTAAAGAAGTTCGTAAAGTTTCCTTTTTCGATCTATAAGGATTCCCCATATTGGATACCTCCCATTATCAACGATGAACTGGAGTCGTTTGATAAAACCAAAAATCCTGCTTTTAAAAATGCCGAAGCCCGTTTTTTCCTAGCTTATAAAAACAATGAAATCGTTGGGCGGATAGCCGCTATCATCAATTGGATAGAAATCAATGACCAAAAGGTTAAAAAAATGCGTTTTGGTTGGTTTGATTTCGTCAATGATACCGAAGTTTCGGAAACCTTATTGAAGAAAGTCGAAGAAATTGGCAAAGAACACCAACTGGAATATATGGAAGGTCCCGTAGGTTTTTCCAATTTAGACAAAGTTGGGGTACTTGTTGAAGGTTTTGATGAAATGGGCACCATGATCACGTGGTACAATCATGCATACTATCCTGAACATTACGAGCGTTTGGGATTTGTAAAAGAAAAGGAATATGTAGAAAACAGGTTTCCTTTTTCAAATGCCCATCCCAAATTTTATGATAAGGCCGGTGAATTGGTAAAAAGAAGGTATGGTGTAAAAGCATTAAGTTATACAAAAACAAAAGATGTAATGGCCATGGCCGATACAATGTTCGACCTCTTCAACGAAACCTATTCTTCCTTATCCTCTTTTGTACCGATTACCGAAATTCAAAAAGCCTATTTTAAAAAGAAATACATAAGCTTCATCAATCCCGAATATATCAAGTTCATTCTTGATAAAGAGGATAATCTCATTGCCTTTGGTATCGTTATGCCTTCTTTTTCACATGCCCTTCAAAAGGCCAAAGGAAAACTTTTCCCATTTGGACTTTTTCATATGTTACACGCCAAAAAACATAGTAAGGACGTTATTTTCTATTTGATAGGCGTACATCCCGATTACCAAAACAAAGGGGTAACGGCTGTAATGTTCCAAGAATACTATAAAACATTCACTGCTAAGAAAATCGTGAATTGTATTCGTACACCGGAATTGGCGGATAATATCGCCATAAAACAACTATGGAAACATTTTAATCCGGAAATATACAAACGTAGGAGAACGTACCGTAAAAACTTATAATCAATAAAAAAGACCCCATATTCAATGAATATGGGGTCTTTTTATTTTATTTTAAACTACTTACTCTCCCATTGCGGCAGCAACAGCAGCCGATAATCTTTTGTAAGTACCGTTTTCCAGCCTTTCCCGTATTGCTGAGAAAGCGTCCAATGTTTCATTAATATCAGCCATAGTATGGGTAGCTGTAGGGATTAAACGCAATAGAATCATCCCTTTTGGAATTACAGGATAAACCACAATTGAACAGAAAATTCCGTAATTCTCCCTAAGGTCCTTAACCAAAGCCATGGCCTCTGGAATACTACCACTTAAATATACCGGGGTTACACAACTTGTTGTGGTACCGATATCAAAACCTCTTTCTTTAAGTCCGTTTTGCAAGGCATTTACATTTTCCCAAAGCTTGGCCTTAAGTTCAGGCATGGTACGTAGCATGTCCAAACGTTTTAAGGCTCCTTTTACATAAATCATGGGTAACGATTTAGCGAACATCTGGGAACGTAGATTGTATTTTAAATAATCTATGATTTCCTTATCGGCGGCCAAGAAGGCACCGATACCCGCCATGGATTTTGCAAACGTAGCGAAATATACATCAATATCGTCCTGAACACCTTGCTCCTGACCTGCTCCACCACCTTTTTCCCCTAAGGTACCAAAGCCATGGGCATCGTCTACGAACAATCTGAAATTATATTTTTCCTTTAAGGCAACTATTTCCTTTAGCTTTCCTTGTTCCCCGCGCATACCGAAAACACCTTCGGAAATAACCAAGATACCGCCACCGGTCTGTTCGGCCATTTTCTTGGCACGTTCCAAGTTTTTCTCAAGGCTTTCAATATCGTTGTGCTTAAAAGTAAAACGCTTACCCATATGTAAACGAACACCGTCGATAATGCATGCATGGGCATCTACATCATAAACGATAATATCATCTTTGGCTACCAAAGCATCTATGGCCGAGACCATTCCTTGGTATCCGAAATTCAATAAATAAGCGGACTCCTTACTTACGAATTCAGCCAGTTCCCTTTCCAATTGCTCATGAAAATCGGTATGGCCACTCATCATTCTTGCCCCCATAGGGTAAGCAGAACCATGTTCTGCCGCAGCTTCGGCATCTACTTTCTTGATTTCGGGTAAATTTGAGAGTCCCAAGTAATCATTGATACTCCAAGTGATCACTTCTTTTCCCTGAAATTTCATCCTATTCGATATAGGTCCCTCTAGTTTTGGAAAAACAAAATATCCTTCTGCCTGAGAAGCCCATTTTCCCAACGGACCTTTGTTCTCGATTATCCTTTCAAATATATCTCTCATTTTACCTCTTTGATTTATCTGCAAAAATATTGATTTTTACGCAGCATTCATAACTCATTCTCATGCAAAAAAAGCAACGATCTTGACATCATTGCTTATATCTGGCCAAGATTATATCAAAACCTTATTTTATAAACTGTACACTTTGTATTTCTTCTTTGACTTCGGCAGATTCATTAAACCCTTGCGCTTCCATCCACTCATCGCTGTAGATCTTACTCATATACCTAGAACCGTGGTCTGGGAATATGACAACTACATTACTATCTTTATCAAATTTACCTAACTCATTAAACTGTTTTATGGCCTGCATGGCCGCTCCACTGGTATACCCTGCAAAAATACCTTCGGTACGGGCCAACTCCCTTGCCGCATGGGCACTTTCCTCATCAGTTACTTTTATGAACTCATCAATAACCTTAAAATCAGTGGAATCCGGAATCAGATTTTTACCAAGACCTTCGATCCTGTATGGATAGATTTCATTCTCATCAAATTCCATGGTCTCATGATATTTCTTAAGCACCGAGCCAAAAGCATCGACACCCAAAACTTTGATATCCGAATTTTTCTCTTTTAAATATCTAGCAATTCCTGAAATTGTTCCTCCTGTACCACTGCATGCTACCAAATGTGTAATATGACCATTGGTCTGCTCCCAAATTTCAGGGCCCGTAGAATGGTAGTGTGCATCAATATTCAATTCATTGAAATATTGATTTATATATACCGAACCTTTTGTTTCTTTATGTAATCGTTTTGCAACCTCGTAATATGATCTTGGGTCATCGGCGCTAACATGGGCAGGGCAAACATAAACCTTTGCGCCCATGGTCCTAAGCATATCGATCTTATCTTTTGAAGATTTGGAACTAACGGCCAAAATACAATCGTATCCTTTAATGATACTCACCATGGCAAGGCTAAATCCCGTATTACCGGATGTAGTTTCTATGATCGTACTGCCTTTTTTCAATATACCTTTCCTTTCCGCTTGGTCTATAATAAAGGACGCTATTCTATCTTTTGTAGAATGTCCCGGATTAAAGGCCTCAACTTTAGCGTAAAAGTTACCTTGAAGATTTGCTGTTGATTTTGTCAGTTTGACCAGGGGGGTATTTCCTATTAAGTCAAGGACACTATCGTAGGCATTTATCGTTTGTTCCATAAAGGCAATCTATATTTTAAATTCTGACAACCATCGATAAAATGTCAAAATTTGTCTACAAAACTACTATTTTTTTTTATTATCGATTGATTTTTCCTTCCAAATCTAATATAAAGGCATATTCCTTAGCAACTTCCTTAAGGGATTCGAAACGACCTGAAGCACCTCCATGACCAGCATCCATATTAATGTCGAACAACAACAAATTATCGTCCGTTTTTAAATCCCTTAGTTTAGCGACCCATTTGGCAGGCTCAAAATATTGCACTTGGGAATCGTGCAAACCAGTGGTCACCAACATATTAGGATAATCCTGAACTTTAACGTTATCGTAGGGCGAATACGATTTCATATAATCATAATACTCCTTTTCATTAGGATTGCCCCATTCATCATATTCTCCCGTTGTCAATGGTATGGAGTCGTCTAGCATCGTGGTTACAACATCGACAAAAGGTACGGCCGCTATGACCCCATGATAAAGTTCCGGGGCCATATTCACTATTGCCCCCATTAAAAGGCCGCCAGCAGACCCTCCCATGGCATATAAATGTTGGGCACTGGTATAGTTATTGTCTATCAAGTACTTTGAACAATCGACAAAATCTGTAAAGGTATTCTTCTTTTTAAGTAGCTTACCATCATCATACCACTGTCTTCCCAAATACTGACCTCCGCGAATGTGCGCAAGGGCATATACAAAACCACGGTCGAGCAAACTTAACCGAATGGTCGAGAAATATGGGTCAATGGTTGAACCATAAGAGCCGTAGGCATACTGCAGTATGGGAGTTTGGCCATTGATTTCGGTATCTTTATGATAAACGATGGACATGGGTATTTTAACCCCATCACGGGCTGTGGCCCAAATACGTTCAGATGTATAATTTTCTTTTTTGAAAGCACCCCCAAGCACTTCTTGTTCTTTCATAACGACCTTTTCCTTGGTTCGCATATTAAAATCTATTACCGAACTTGGGGTGGTCATGGAATTGTAACCATAACGTAAGATTTCAGTATCGAACTCGGGATTGGTACTCACATAGGCCGTATAGGTCTCATTATCAAAAGGCAAATAATAACTCTCAGCTGTGTCCCATCGTGTGATTTTCAGGTTATTTAAACCGTTTTCTCGCTCAGAGAGCACATAATAATCCTTAAAAATATCTATGTCCTCCAGAAGAACATCTTCCCGATGGGGTATAAACTCTTTCCAATTTTCAGAAGAAGTGTTCTTCTCCCCTACTTTCATCAACTTAAAGTTCCTCGCCTTATCCTTATTGGTCAAAACATAAAATGATTCCTCATAATGGGCGATAGAGTACTCCAAGCCTCTTTTTCTGGGAGAGAAAACCTCGAAATCGGCGTAAGGGGTATCGGCGTTTAAAATCCTATATTCGGAAGTTAAGGTACTATAACTCCCGATAACTAAGAATTTCTTTGATTTTGTTCTATATACAAAAGTACCAAAGGTTTCATCTTCCTCATGAAAGACCAATTGATCCTCCTCCGTTTTAGTCCCTAATATGTGCCGATAAATTTTATCGGAACGCAGCGTAACGGGATCTTTTTTACTGTAGAACATCGTTTTATTATCATTGGCCCAAACGGCACCACCCGTAGTATTCTCAATTTTATCGGAATAAACTTCCCCGGTTTCCAAATTCTTGATTTGAACGGTATATTGCCTTCTAGAGACCGTGTCTATACCAAAAACGGCCAATTTATTATCCGGACTTATCGCTATTCCCCCTAAATTAAAGAAATCATGGCCTTCTGCCAGTACATTACAATCGAACATTATTTCCTCTGGCGCCTCCAATGTACCTTTATGCCTACTGTAAATGGGATACTCCTTTCCCTTTTCATAACGGGTAACATACCAATATCCGTTCTTTTTATAAGGTACCGAAGAATCATCCTCTTTTATTCGTCCCTTCATCTCCTCAAACAAAAGATTCTGAAAATCCTTCGTATGTGAAGTCAATGCTTCATAATAACTGTTCTCTTTCTCAAGATGGGCTATAACTTCAGGATCTTCCCTATCGTTCATCCAATAGTATTCATCGACCCTTATATCATTATGTATTACTAATTCCTTTCTAATCTTCTTAGCAACGGGGGCTACATTATTTGTCATGCTATTCTATTCATTATGGAGAGCGAATGCAAAAGTAAGACTTAACATAGAAACTATCATTCTTTTGGCCAAGTGTATCCTAAAATTGACGTATCGGTACAATTTATTAATTTTGGCTCCGTAACCTTATAAAAAAGACACCATGTTTGGAGATATGATGGGTATGATGGGAAAACTCAAAGAAACCCAACAAAAAGTTGAAGCGACTAAAAAAAGATTGGATACCGTTTACATAGATGAGAAATCTGCAGATGGATTATTATCGGTTTCCATTTCGGCCAATAGGGCCATCAAGGAAATAAAAATTGACGATAGTTTATTACAGGATAAGGAACAGTTGGAAGACTACCTCATCTTAACTTTAAATAAGGCCATTGAAAACGCCACCAAAGTCAATGAAACCGAACTTGCGGCAGTTGCCAAAGAAGGCATGCCCAATATTCCGGGAATGGATTCGTTATTTAAATGAACCCTTGGCAAGGTTTTTGAAAAGTTTTAAAAAACGACACGATGAAAAGTATATTACTACTATTAATAGTTCCCTTTTTCATTAGCACCCAGAATTATCTTGAGGCTGAAAAAGACACGAAGTGGCTGACCGATTATGAAAAGGCCATAAAAAGAGCGAAAAAAGAAGATAAGAACGTTTTGGTCTTTTTCACCGGTAGTGACTGGTGCCCTCCTTGTAAGATGCTGAAAACCGATCTATTCGAATCGGCAGAGTTCAAAGCACTCGCGGAGGATTATGTCCTGTTGTATATAGATATGCCACGTAATAAGGACCTTCTGACCCACGATCAACTGAAACACAACAAAGAGCTATTGAAAAAGTATAACAAGAAAGGGGTTTTTCCACTGTTGACGATAGTAAATGAAAAAGGCAATGCTTTGGATGAATATTCCGGTTATAGCATGAATGGTGAGATACGCTATCATTTACAACTGTTGAACAAATATAAATAATTGAACAATTCAAATACAAAGGAAAGCTTCCATTTTTGGAAGCTTTTTTTATGGGCCCAAGGCTTTTAAGATGGGTTCTATCGCAACACAACTGTAAGGGCAATACATCTTTAGTTAAATTGGACGACTGAAAGCTTGTTTTATTAAGTAGAGTCAAATACAGGAAGCTGCTAAAGAAAATGAAGCTTGACCTAGTCCAACCTTTTTGTATTCCTAACCTAGACCATCTTTAAAAGCTTGAGAACATCTTAACTGTATGAGCCAACAAAAATGACGGAAATAAAAAAGGGCCTCCCTTTCGGGACGCCCTTTTCATAGGTTAGTGTTTTCTTTTTGACTAGTTGTTAATCAATCGGAATTCGGTTCTTCTGTTAACAGCATGCTCTCTTTCTGTACAAGAAACGCCCTCTCTACATCTGTTCTTAACTTTGTTCTCACCGTAACCATTGGCTACCAACAAGCTAGAGTTGATTCCTTTAGTGATCAAATAATCAGCAACCGCCTTAGCTCTTCTTTCAGAAAGATCTTGGTTAGAAGAAGCATTACCCCTAACATCGGTATGGGAAGCGATCTCTAATTTAACACCAGGGTTTTGCTGTAATACAGGCATTAATCTTGTATCGATAATTCTTTTGGCCTCAGAAGTCAATGTTGCACTTCCTAAGTTCCAGTTGATCGGTAAAGCTTGGTATTCAACTAAAGAACACTCAACTTCTGTCCAAGTAGTTAAACCACCTTTTTGCTTCAACACCTCTTTAGAGATAGTTTTTGTTACTGCAGGAATCGTTTCCTCAACTGTGTAAGCATCTTTATCCAAAACGGTTTTCGTAATTTCATCGTATTGAGCAGGGATAACCTCTTCAACAACTTTTGCTGGCTCTAACAAAACCCTTTTCGTGTAAGTCGCGTTTTGGGAACCTAACGGAGTTTTGGATACAGAAGCATCTGTTCCAAGAATTTCCGTAGAAATAGTGGTAAACTCAGCAGGATACCCTTTGTAACACCAGTATCTACAATCATCAGGATTTCCAGAAGCACAATCAGGTGCAGCAGCTCCCAATTCCCAATTGGCATAGGCAGGCTTAACCTCAATAGTTTCTGAACTTGCCCTAAAAGTAGCAGGGGATACACGTAATGTATTTCCTCCTTCTTTAGAAACATAAGTAATAGTCTCTGTTCCCCATTTCTCTGGAATAACTGTCAATCTTTTTCCAGCAGCTTTAACCTCAACCCTTTCAGTAATAGTCTTGAATGTTGCAGGTACGGTTTTTAAAACCTTATAAGCAGGTTTTACGGTCAATGTAACTGTTTCGTTAACATAAACATCTGGAGTTGTACAACGAACGTAACATTTTCCCGGTTCAGGATTAGATGGCAAATCTTGTGCCATGGTAATGGATGCAGTCATAACTGCGAAAAGTAAAAGAACTTTTTTCATAATTAAAATTTAGTGTTTGTTATATTGTATTTGTTCACTTGCTGCGAAAATAGTGGCCAACCCTATTTGAAATATAAAGAACGAAACGGGTTTTAATTTTCATCGATAAATCGTATTATTTTATCGATGAAATACACTTTTATCAGTTTATTCTTACATATATTTGAATTTGTAGCGCTTTCAAATATGCTTAAAAAGTGTTATTTTTAAGAATAGGATATATAACTATGATCGAAATAAACAAAAAGGGGGCGAACAGCTTTAGTTTTAAACTTAAAACCGAAAGTGGGCACACTTTATTGAAAAGCGTAGAATACCCAAACAAAGAAATAATAGAACGGACCGTGGCAAACCTGCGGCCAATTGAAAACAATACGTTAAGGTTCGAGCGCCGAACCAATAATGAAGGATTCTTTTTATTCGATATAAAAAATTCAAACGGTCAGCTTATAGGCCACAGCCAAAACTATACTTCTGAAGCCGGTATGGAAAATGGCATAAAGAATCTAATCAACAATATGGAATCCCTATTAGACCAATAATACCTAGAGTTTTTTCAAGGTCTTTAAAAAAACGGCATGCATTTCATCGGTATAATCCAAATGGGTAACCATACGAAGCTTGCCTTGGCCCATTCCTATTATCGATATTCCCTGTTCAAGCAACTTATCCAGAAAAACAGCTTCTGTAATACTACCCTCCTCTATTTCAAAAATCACGATATTAGTCTCTATGGGCTCCACTTTTTTAATGAAGGGCAAATTCTGGAGGGCAACACCTATCTCAAATGCTTTTTTATGGTCATCTGCCAATCTACTTCTATTATGGTCCAGAGCATAAAGGGCAGCAGCAGCCAAATAACCTGCTTGTCGCATTCCACCACCTAAAATCTTCCGTATCCTCAAAGCCTTATCCATCATGGCCTTACTTCCGACCAAAACAGAACCTACGGGACAACCTAACCCTTTACTAAAACAAACACTTATGGTATCGAAAAGCTCACCGAACTGCTCGGGCTTTTCATTTTTGGCGACCATGGCGTTCCAAATCCTGGCACCATCCAAATGATAGGCAAGGTTATGGTTTTTACAAACCTTCTTTATTTTTTTCAGCTCTTCAATATCCCAACAAGCACCACCACCCTTATTGGTCGTATTTTCAATACATACCAATGTGGTCAACGGACTGTGATAAAAATCTGGTGGATTGATCGCTGCCTCGACCTGTTCGGCTGTCATCATTCCCCGATGACCATCGATTAACTTACAGGAAACACCACTGTTAAAACTGACTCCCCCTCCCTCATAATTATAAATATGGGCATATTTATCACAAATCAACTGTTCTCCTGGCTGGGTATGCAGTTTAATCGCTGTCTGGTTCGCCATAGTTCCACTTGGGAAAAACAAGGCGGCCTCCTTTCCGAATAATGCCGCAGTTTTGGCTTCAAGTTCATTTACAGAAGCATCGGTCTTGAAAACATCATCACCAACCTGTGCATTCATCATGGCATCCAACATTCCCTTGGAGGGTTGGGTCACCGTATCACTAATTAAATTGATATTCACTTTGTTATTTTATTTTAAGAATTCTAAAACAGGTTCTAATCTATTTGCTGTTCCCAATGCATACAATCCATTCCGATCGGAGAGCCATCCGGAATCTTTGGAGCTGGGATCAATTTGAATTTTTCCGGAGCTTTTTCAAAACCATCGATCTTCCTGACAAATTCTTGTGCATATGCATTACTACTTGAAAGTAATTTCTTTTTTAATTCCTTAAGTTTCTGATGGGCGATTGCATTTACTTGGGGATGAACGCTATCTTGGGCAGAAAGATTCATAAGGTGGTACAAAACCCTAAAGTTGATACTCCATTGTACTTCATTAAGATAAGTATCTTTTTGCTGCTTGTACAGCGTATTTTCAATCAAGCTGTCCAACACTTCGGATAGCCCAAAATTATCTGGTTCCAATGCCTTTTGCTGAATCAGCCTCGAGGCTTTTTCAGGATGCAAAATAAATGTCAATGTCATATCTGCAGCTGTTCCCGATGCGGATAAGGCATCAAAAGACACCCCTGTTTTCCCTTTAAATGACTCCCTGCTCTTTCGATAACCAAATGCCCTTGGAGGAAAAAGCTTTAATTTTTCCTGTGGAATGGCGATCCATTTAGCATCCAACGTTTTAAGGGTGGCCATAAGTGCTTGGTTTTGCGTTTCTTTATCAGCTATTATAACGACTGATTGTCCGTCTCCTTTTACCGCATAATTATAATCCATACCACCTACGACCTTAGCTACCGCTTCAGTTTGGTAGCGGTGAAAGAAATACAAAGGCACGAAAACATCTTCCAAAACCGTATTGGGCTCCCCTGTTTTGATATTATCAATGGAAAAATTATCAATGGCCTTGGCCCTTAATTTCAACATGTCCTCCAACTCTTTTGCTACGTCCTTTCCGTTATCCCAAAGATGTGCCAAAACATGGGCACTACCCTGTGGACGGGCATCTTGGTCCGTTATATAACGAAGACCTTTATCAGTGGCACTATCGAGGATTGCCGAAAGTGCTTTTTTTTCATCGGTATTTTCAGGAATATCGGAATATGAATAAGCAACGGTGACCTTATCCCACTCCCCGATTCCCGTCGCATAGGCACTTGAAAAATCAATTTCCCCATTGTTCAATTTAAATTGGGGATGCGGATAATCCATCACCGATGCCCTATTATTGGTAGAAGACGCATAATTATGTGCAAAACCAAGAGTATGGCCGATCTCATGGGCGGAAAGTTGCCTGATCCGAGCCAAAGCCATATCCAACATGGGTTGGTAATTATCATCGCGTTCTGCAAACGGCTTGTTCATTAAAGCTTGGGCTATCAAGAAATCCTGACGAATACGTAAACTCCCGAGACTTACATGACCCTTAATGATTTCACCTGTTCGTGGGTCGGTAATACTACTGCCGTAACTCCACCCTCTAGTAGACCTATGAACCCATTGGATCACATTATAGCGAACATCCATAGGATCGGCATCATCGGGGAGCATTACCAACTGAAATGCATTTTTATATCCTATGGCCTCAAAGGCCTGGTTCCACCATCTTCCACCATCCAATAGTGCAGAACGGATAGGTTCTGGTGTACCATTATCCAAATAATAGATTATAGGCTCCACAGCCTCACTTACTTTTGCATTCGGGTCCTTTTTCTCTAAACGATGCCTAGTAATGAACCTTTTTACAATAGGCTCCTGGACCGGTGTGGAATAGTCATAATAACTGAAAGGATAGGATCCCGATCGAGGGTCGAAAGTCCTTTTCCCAAATTTGTCATCTGGTAATTCAATAAAAGAATGATGTTGGGCAACCGTTACCAAGTTTGCATTCGGCGATACTGATTTAATATAACCCCCAGTAGCCTCGCCCTTAAAAGTCAGGGTTACATCAAACTCGATATTCTTTGGAAAAGCCTTCGTCCGATCCATGGCAAAAGCACTTCTAGAGGTATCTAATTTATAAGACCCTTGTTTTGTTTTCTTTAATCTTGCCGTTACCCCATGGGTGTCTTGCATTAAAAAATCAGTGATATCTATGATATACGTGCCATTCTTTTTTTCCTTTATCTTAAAACCGAACAAAACCGATTTCGCAAAGGCCTGTTCTACCGATTTCTTCTCCAAAGCGTTATCGGTCAAGGCCCTGAACTTTAAATTGGGCTGCACCAACAACAATTTATTCCCTGCCTTTTTAAAATACACGACCTGTTCATTTCCAAGTTGGCCGCGATCCAGCCCTATATCATTACTTCCTATACCACTACTTAATGAATAGACATAGAGAAATTCTTTTTCAAGATCTTTAACCTCCATATACATTTTATCATCGGCATCATCATAATAAAAATCGAACAGGCCTGTGAATTTTTGAAAATCCTTTTTTTGATCAGAAAACTGGGCGTGGCTAAAATTTGATGTAATCAAGATTAAAATAAAAGTAGTCAAGGAGTTTCTCATAAGGTTAATTTTGGAAATCTAAATTTAGATAAAAGATTTGACTTGAAAACCCTCATAATAAAGGCTTCAAAAAAATAGGATTCATAAAAATCAGGTTTATAATTTAAGAAGAACATAAAAAGACAAGGGTGAGCAAATATGAATTAGGTACTGCTTAGTTAAAAATTGTAATTTGTTAGTAAATAATCAGGAATATGGCAAATATTGATAGCGGTATATTTTCTTCATATAAACGAAACACCGATCTTTTCGATGAATTATTTGATGAAAATGGTTCTATAAAATCAGTTTATCAAGAGCTATTCGATCTTTATGGGGCCCATTCCATCAAAGATTATGTAAATCTTAACGATAAGGCAAAAGCTTCTTTTTTTAATCAGGGCATTACATTCCAGGTTTACGGTAAAAACGAAACGCAGGAAAAAATTTTTCCGTTTGATCTATTCCCTAGGATTATAGATTCCAACGAATGGGAAATTATAGAAAAAGGATCTATTCAACGTAGCAAGGCATTGAATCTGTTTCTATGGGATATTTATCACGAAAAGAAAATAATCAAAGATGGTATAGTACCATTGGAACTTATCAGTTCTTCCAACAACTATCTTCATCAAATGATGAACTTAGATCCACCTGGTGGCATTTACAACCATATTTCTGGCACGGATATCATAAAGCATTCAGATGGCAACTTTTATGTTTTGGAGGACAATATACGTTGTCCTTCAGGGGTGAGTTACGTAATTTGCAACCGTACTGCCCTTAAAAGAGCACTTTTTGGGGTGTTCAACCATTATAAAACCCATACGGTTACCGATTATGGGGAAAACCTATTGGATCTTTTAGAGTCTGTAAAACCCAAAGGTGTGGATAGTCCAGTTTGTGTGGTCATTACACCCGGCATGTACAATTCGGCCTTTTACGAACATTCTTACCTCGCAAAAACCATGGGTATAGAATTGGTACAAGGCAGCGATCTGTTCGTTGAAAATGATTTTGTATACATGAAGACCATTCGCGGCCCTATTAAAGTAGATGTCATTTATAGACGAATCGACGATCTTTTTTTAGACCCATTAGAGTTCAAACCCGATTCGGCATTAGGTGTTCCCGGACTCTTCGCCGCCTATAAAAAAGGTAATGTAACCCTTGCCAATGCCCCAGGTACAGGAGTTGCTGATGACAAAGCCGTATATACCTATATGCCACAAATTATCAAGTATTATCTTGATGAAGAACCCATATTGAACAATGTCCACACTTACCATTGTAGTAGACCGGATGAACTTAAATATGTTTTGGAACATGTTCATGAGCTTGTCATAAAACCAGTTGATGAAGCCGGTGGATATGGTATATCAATAGGCAACAAACTTACCAAAGCTGAAATCGAAAATGTTAAAAAACAAATAAAGGAATCCCCTCGAAAATATGTAGCCCAACCTATAATGTCGCTCTCCGTACATCCTACGTACATAGATAAAAGCGAATCTTTTGAACAACGTCATATAGACCTAAGAACCTTTACGATACTGGGAAAAGATAAGGAGTATGTCCTAAAAGGAGGATTGACCAGAGTCGCCTTGGAAAAAGGAAATCTTATTGTTAACTCATCCCAAGGTGGCGGATCAAAAGACACTTGGGTTTTAAAAAATTAATGAATGCTTGCAAGAGTAGCGAATAACTTATTTTGGATGGGCCGTTATATTGAAAGGTCCGAACATATTGCCCGATACCTGAACGTGAATTATTTTTCCTCATTGGATGCCCCCAATTCATTATCACAATCGAGGCAATTTGTACTTCATTCCATGCTTTTTATGGTAGGTGAAAAAGAAGAGGACCCTACGAAGGTACTAATTGAAGAAGATGTATTATTTAAGATAGGTTTAGATCCAGATTCACCGAATTCGATCCTGAACAATATTAAGTACGCTAGGGAAAACGCCAATAGCGCAAGAGATCTTATTTCGACAGAATTATACGAATCATTGAATAAATTCTATCACTTTAGTGTCAATTATCCCGTGGCAACCTTTGTAAAAAACGGTCTTTACGACTTTACCACGAATATTACCGAGATCACTTCCGTCTTAAGGGGAAAAATCAGGGGTACCTTATTGCATAATGAAGTATATGCAATTATCATGATGGGCATGAACATTGAAAGGGCAACGCAGATAACACGAATAATCAACTCTAAATATAATGATGCCTTAAAAGCGCAACTGAATTGTGGAGAGCCTTTGAGCAAGAGTTTTGAATGGACGACCTTATTGAAATGCACCGAATCTTACGATATGATGCGTCGTTTTTACAAAAAAACACCTACAAGTATTTCAACGTTGGAATTTTTGGTATTGAACCCTAATTGCCCAAGGTCGGTCATGAACAGTTTAAACCAGGTATATCAACATATACTACTTTTAGACACCAATAGATATTACAATAAAAGTTCAACGGCCTTCCTTGTAGGAAAAGTAAAGTCTGAATATCAGTATAAACATATAGAGGAAATCGAGGGAAACATAAAATCATTTATAGAGAGCATACTCGAAAGTTTAAGCCAGATAAGTATAAAAATGGAAAAAGAGTTTTTTAACTATTAATTCTATTGTATTGCTTTATTTTAGCACTCCTATACTTGAACTATGTCGACAGAATATGTAATTACCTATAAAGCTGAAAACCTCTATGAGGGTCCAGTTCATAAAGCACATTGGCAGTTTCTGATTATCCCCGAGCAAAATACCACCCAAGATTTGGTCAGTATCGATTTTAAGAACTCCATAAATGCCTATGATGAGCGATCAGTTAATGGTTTTGGTTTTAGATCCATACGTATACGGCCAAAAAAAGAATTTGACCAAATCCGCTTCGAAGCTTCCTTTAAACTTGTAAAGCACCAAACCAATCCTTTCGAGTTACATTCAGGTTTAACCCCCTCCGAAGAATATGAAAAAATAAACTCTCTTGATTTTAAGGTGGATTTTGAACCATTTTTACGATTTACCCATTTCACATCCTTACCGGATAACAGTCAGGACTTATTCAAGTTTAAAAGAGACATTTCCATTTTCGAAAACCTTCAAGCATTGAATACATGGATATTCAAGGCCATCAAATACTCCTCTGAAGTTACCGATGTTCAGACAACACTGGAACAAATTATTGAACATCGACAAGGAGTTTGTCAAGATTTTGCCCATTTGTTCTGTGCCCTATCCCGTAAAAACAATATTCCGACCAGATATGTATCAGGGTACCTTCATCAAGGAAACGGCTATTTCGGGGATGCGCAAATGCATGCATGGGTAGAAGCATATATCCCGAATATGGACTGGGTAGGTTTCGACCCTACGAACAATATCTTGGTAAGTGACAACCATATAAAAGTAGCCCACGGCAAGGACTATGATGATTGCGCCCCTTTAAAAGGAGTTGTTTATGCCAGTGGAGACAATGAAACTACGCATTCTGTTGAAGTGCTGAGCCAAGAACAACAATAAAACTTTTTAAAATGCATCAGTAAGTACAACTAAAGTATATACTTTTGTGCAAAAATCAGAATATATGATAACCGTAGATCAATCTAAAGATCTTATTGAGCGCCTTGGTGCGTTAAGGAGGTATCTTTGACATAGATGCCAAGCTTATAGAGATAGAGAACGAAGAGGAAAAAACACTTGCCCCCGATTTTTGGGATGACCCCAAAAAAGCACAGGAGCAAATGAAATTCATCCAATCCAAAAAACATTGGGTAGATGATTATAATACGGCCAACACTTTGGTCAGTGACCTCGAAGTTTTGATCGAGTTTCAAAAAGAAGGTGAAGTGCCCGAGTCAGAGGTTACCGCACAATATGAAAAAGCCACTGATCTTATTGAAAAATTAGAGTTCAAGAACATGCTTTCGGAAGAAGGTGATGAATTAACGGCCGTTTTACAGATTACCGCTGGTGCCGGTGGTACAGAAAGTTGTGACTGGGCCTCCATGCTTATGCGGATGTATATGATGTGGAGCGAAAAAAACGGATATAAAGTTAAGGAACTCAATTACCAAGAAGGGGATGTTGCCGGTATCAAAACAGTTACCTTAGAGATTGAAGGTGAATATGCCTTTGGGTGGCTGAAAGGGGAAAATGGCGTACATCGTTTGGTTCGTATCTCCCCTTTTGACAGCAATGCAAAGAGGCACACCTCCTTTGCGTCAGTATATGTGTACCCCTTAGTAGATGATAGTATCGAAATCGAAGTGAACCCTGCCGATATTGAGATAACCACGGCAAGATCCAGCGGTGCGGGTGGGCAGAACGTGAACAAAGTAGAAACAAAAGTTCAATTAGTACATAAACCCACGGGCATACAGATCCAATGTTCGGATTCCCGATCACAGCACGACAACAGGGCAACGGCAATGAAAATGTTGAAATCCCAACTGTATGAAATCGAACTCCGTAAAAAAATGGAAGCCAGGGAAGAAATCGAATCCTCCAAAATGAAGATCGAATGGGGGTCCCAAATCAGAAATTATGTAATGCATCCTTATAAATTGGTAAAAGATGTAAGGACCGGGGAAGAAACCGGTAATGTCGATGCCGTGATGGACGGTAGTATAGATCAATTCTTAAAGGCCTTTTTAATGATGATGGGGCAAAAAGAGGATGAATAAACTGAAATGTAACTTCAATGAAAGTAATAGATACGGTAATATTTGATCTTGGAGGTGTCTTGATAGACTGGAACCCCAAATACCTTTATCGTGAGGTTTTTAATGGAGATGAGGAAAAGATGGAATGGTTCCTTAATACCATCTGCACTTATGAATGGAATATGGAGCATGATGCCGGAAGACCTATAAAAGAAGGTACCGAGCTCTTGATAAACGATTATCCTGAATATGAATCATGGATTCGATTGTACTACGATCAATGGCCAAAAATGTTGGGAGGCCCAATTTCGGACACGGTAAAAATCTTAAAGCGGTTGAAGCAAATGAACACCTATAGCCTATTTGCTTTGACCAATTGGAGTAACGAGACCTTCCCCATAGCCAAAGAGCGATATGGTTTTTTGAATGATTTTGAGGGTATAGTGGTTTCCGGTGATGAAAAGACCAGAAAACCTTACCCTGAAATCTATGGGATTATTTTAGATCGATATAAAATTTCTCCAGAGAAGGCCGTTTTTATAGATGACAACCATGACAATATCGTAACCGCCGACAAATTGGGGATTAAAGGAATCCATTTTAAAAACGCAGATCAATTACAAGAAGAGTTACTGGCCTTGAACGTCAAATTATAAATAGATAAAATAATTGAACATGATTACGATTTACCATAACCCTAGATGTTCGAAATCCCGTCAAGGTCTAAAGGCGTTGGAAGATTCCGGGGTTCAATTTAAGACCATCAAATATTTGGAGGATATTCCTTCTAAAGAGGAATTGAAAAAGGTGTTGGACTATTTGAACATTCCCGCTGAGAAGTTGGTTCGTAAGAACGAAACCATTTGGAAAGAAAAATTTCGAGGAAAAGACCTTACCGACGATGAGATCATTACCGCCATGGTCGACTACCCCAAACTGATAGAACGGCCCATAGTAATTAAAGGCCAAAAAGCGGTTATCGGAAGACCTGTCGAGAATATTTTAGATCTCCTACAAAAATAGTATACTGTTTTTGATGCCCTCAAGGATGAAAACCAAACGTGGCATCCTTCTTGTTATTCTTAAGAAACACTATTTTTGAATTAACAAAGTTTTAACCTTTGCGGGTTAAACCTTCAATTATTTTTATAATCTAATACTCACGTAATGAAATTCAATAGCGCATTCTTTCTCGTTCTTTTTATCTTATTGTTGTCAGGTATAGAGTTACATGCCCAATACGGTTATGGTAACGGTTATGGCTATGGCGGATATAACAGAGGTAGTTATGGCAGAAGCCGTAGTTCAATACCCCAAGTCCAAACTCCTGAAAAAGAGCCGGAACCTCTAACTGCCGATCAAATCGTCGAAAATGAAATGCCGGCAATAGCATCGGCACTCGAATTGAATGAGTTCGAAACCGCTGTTTTAAGCAGTATCTTAAAAAAATATGTTCAAGAACGTATTGAAATGCAGATACTTAAGTTAGAGCCAGACCAGATGCGAGCACAAATGGAAAAGATTACCGAGCGACAAACCGAAGAATTGAAAGCGGGACTGCCATTGGAAAAGTATGAGGCTTTTGTAGAACTCCAAAAGAAAGGAGTGGCCAAGACCAACAAGGAGAAAAAGAAAAAGAAGAAAAAGGAAAAAAAGAAAAAAAAGTCCGATAAGGATTAAACCAAACAAATAAATGAAGCATCTATTCCCGTTAGTTCTATTATTCGCAACGTTTACCACAATAGCCCAAAGACCACAAGGACAGCGACCCGAACCCATTACAATAACAGGAATAGTCATAGATCAGGATACAGGGCAACCTTTGGAATATGCCACCTTGATTTTACAGAGCATTAGAGACCCAAATAAGGTAACCGGGGGTATAACGGATGCATCCGGTAAGTTCTCAGTAGAGACAATGCCGGGAAGGTATAATGCAAGGATAGAATATATGTCCTATAAAACCTACAACTTCGAAGCCCAAACATTCAAAACTTCCACAGATTTAGGAACCATTAAATTGATTTTGGACGTTGAACAACTCCAAGAAGTTGAAGTAACTGCCGAACGCACGACCGTTGAGCTTCGGTTAGATAAGAAAATTTACAATGTAGGATCGGATCTTACCGTTAAAGGTGGTTCGGTAACCGATGTCTTGGACAATGTGCCATCGGTTACAGTTGATGTGGAAGGCACCATAAGCCTGCGTGGTAATGAAAGTGTACGAATATTGGTGAACGGCAAACCCTCTGCACTATCAGGCCTTAGTACCGATGCTTTACAGCAACTACCTGCCGAGGCCATCGAAAAGGTTGAAGTCATTACCAACCCGTCTGCCCGTTATGATGCCGAGGGCACCGCAGGAATCCTGAATATCATTTTAAAACAAAGTAAAACAGCAGGTGTTAATGGATCTGTAAGTTTAAACGTTGGCACCCCTGAATCTTACGGAGCTAATGTCAGCCTCAATCTAAGAAGGGATAAGTTCAATATATTCACGAATACATCCTATAGATACCGTAATAGTCCTGGAAATGCACTTTTTGAGCAAGAAAATTTCAATGAGGATGGATCTACCGCAAGTTTTCAAGATGAAATAAGGGATTATCAAAGGCAAAGTGATGGCTTTAATACGAACATTGGTTTCGAATATTTTATCGATGAATCGAGTAGCATCACTAATTCCTTTGTTTATAGGACATCCGGTGGGGATGACAATACGGATATCGATTTTTTCAATTACGATGCCGTAATGAACCCTACGATCCAAAGAAACCGGTTCTCTACCGAAAGTGATGACGACGAAGATGTACAATATTCCGTGAATTACAAGAAAAACTTTGAAAGGGACGGGCATGAACTTACAATCGATTATCAATATTCTTCGGGAAGCGAACTTGAAAATTCAATAATAGAAGAGACCATTGTCGGTGAAACTGATGAGCTACCTACAGAACAGACCATAAACGACGAAAGCCAGGTTAGCCAATTGGTTCAAATGGATTATGTTCTGCCATTTGGAAAGGACAGCAAATCCCAGTTTGAATTAGGTTATAGGGGAACCTTCAATAATTTCAATACCGATTTTAATTACGGTATTCTCTCAAACGGGGTTCTTGCCAGTGACCCTGATTATAGCAATGAACTTAATTATAAGGAATATGTGAACTCTGCCTACACCCAATTAGGAACTAAGATCGATAAATTCAATATATTGGGCGGTTTGCGAATGGAAGCATCGGATATAGGTATAGAATTGGTAAATACGAACGAAGTAAGCAATAAAACCTATGTAGATTGGTTTCCTTCCCTATTTTTAGGATATGAATTTTCCGAAAAGGAACAGCTTACCATCAGTTATAGCCGAAGGTTGCGAAGGCCACGTTCAAGGTTCATCAACCCTTTCCCTTCAAGATCCAGTAACACTAACCTTTTTCAAGGTAATCCCGACTTAGATCCTACTTATACCAATGCTTTTGACCTAGGATATTTAAGAAGGTGGGATAAATTTACATTCAATACCTCTGCTTATTATAATTACTCGACCGGGGTTTTTCAATTCATTACCCAAGAAACCGGGGATTTCGTTGAAATTGAAAATTCAGAAGACCCTTCCAATCCGGTAATAGTACCCGTTCAAGTTCGTACACCCATTAATTTAGCTGACGAAAGTAGGTTCGGTATGGAGTTTACCACATCATTCGTTCCGAAAAGGAATTGGAGGTTAAGTTGGAATCTGAACCTTTTCCAACAAAAATTAACCGGGGATTATGAATACACCAATTATCAGAATGAAGTAATTGTCCAAAATTTTGATGTGGACAATTTTACCTACTTCACTAGATTCAGTGCTAAATTACCGTTGCCCGGAGCAATAGATTTCCAATCCAACCTTTTTTATATGGGACCTTCGGAGAGTGCACAATCAAAATACAAAAGCATGTTGAGCACCAATCTAGCCTTTAGTAAGGATGTAGTTAAGGAAAAAGCCACGGTTTCATTGAATGTGAGCGATTTGTTCAATACCCGTAAACGTAGAAGTGAAACCAGAACCGACAATGTATTTACTTATAGTGAATTTCAACGTAGGGAAAGGCAAGTGACTTTATCTTTCCTTTACAGGTTCAATCAACCCCAGAACCAAAAAGGTGAAAGAAACGGCCAGAGAAATGGTGGCGGGGACGATGATATGGATTTTGAAGGATAAAATACCAAAACAGCATAAAACAAAAAAGAAGCCAAATGGCTTCTTTTTTTTATTCTTGTAAGCGAGCAGCCTCTTTGGCTTTTCGTTTTTCCTTTATCAACTCCCTGATATTACCGAATAACCAATAAGGCACTACAAATGTAATTAAGAAGATCATCAGCCAAAAGCCAATGGTAAAAATGGTTAAAAACGCTAAAAATCCTAAATATTGGTCAAAATCGAACATCTGTACTTGTTTATTAAAAACAAATATACTTTGAAAAGATTCAAAAGAACAAATCAAATTCAAAAAAAATGATGATTTTTCTAAAATTAAGGTTTCCCGGAGTCTCTTAAAATCTCGCAATGAAGTACCTTTGCAAGAAATAAAAAACACCTTACATATGAGTTTTAGAATAGAAAAAGACACGATGGGAAAAGTCGAGGTGCCCTCCGATAAATACTGGGGTGCACAGACTGAACGTTCTAGGAATAATTTTAAGATCGGACCAGCGGCATCCATGCCCTTGGACATCGTTTACGGCTTTGCATATTTAAAAAAGGCAGCGGCATATGCCAACCATGAATTGGGCGTACTTGATGAGAAGAAAAGAGATTTGATCGCCAATGTTTGTGATGAAATCCTTGACGGCAAACACGATGACCAGTTTCCTTTGGTAATTTGGCAAACCGGATCAGGTACACAAAGCAATATGAACGTAAACGAGGTCATTGCGAACCGCGCACACGAAATTGCAGGTAATGTTATTGGTGAAGGGGAAAAGACCATTCAACCAAACGATGATGTGAATAAATCACAATCTTCCAACGATACTTTCCCTACCGGCATGCATATCGCAGCCTACAAGAAAATCGTAGAAGTAACCATTCCTGGTGTCACCAAGCTTAAGGAGACCTTGGAGAAAAAATCGAAGGAATTTAAAAATGTGGTCAAAATAGGACGTACGCATTTAATGGATGCCACTCCCCTAACCCTAGGGCAAGAGTTTTCCGGTTATGCCTCTCAATTGGAACACGGCTTAAAAGCCTTGAACAATTCTTTAGACCACCTAAGTGAACTTGCCCTTGGGGGAACAGCTGTAGGAACCGGTTTAAACACTCCACAGGGATATGATGTACTAGTAGCTGAATATATTGCCAAATTTACCGGGTTACCTTTTAAAACGGCTGAAAATAAATTCGAGGCATTAGCAGCACATGATGCTATGGTCGAAAGCCACGGTGCTTTAAAACAATTGGCCGTATCATTGAATAAAATTGCCAATGATGTTCGTATGATGGCTTCCGGTCCTCGTTCAGGAATCGGGGAAATCATTATTCCTGCCAACGAGCCAGGAAGTTCAATTATGCCCGGAAAGGTAAACCCTACCCAATGTGAGGCCCTTACCATGGTATGTGCACAGGTGATGGGCAACGACGTTGCGATTACCGTAGGTGGTACACAAGGACACTATGAGTTGAATGTCTTTAAGCCCGTAATGGCAGCGAACTTTTTGCAATCTGCCGAATTATTGGGCGATGCTTGTTTAAGTTTCGAAACCAATTGTGTGGTAGGTATTGAACCAAACCATGAAGTGATCAAACAATTATTGAACAATTCCTTAATGTTGGTTACCGCCCTTAATCCTAAAATAGGATATTATAAATCTGCTGAAATTGCAAATACGGCACATAAGAACGGTACTACCCTAAAAGAGGAAGCCGTTAATCTAGGTTACGTTACTGCTGAGGAGTATGATGAATGGGTAAAACCTGAGGACATGGTGGGTAGTTTAAAATAAATTACCAAAACCAATTAAAAATAAAAAGGGGCAATCAATTAAGATTGCCCCTTTTTGTATGAATGGATAGTGTGTTTTATTTTAAAGTGAACTTTGAAGTTCCCAACAATTTCAATTTGTCATCATATACATTTACCATATAATTTCCTTTTTGGAAATCACCAGCTGGCTTACTTATATAATCACATACGTCCAATGACTTGTTTTCGTAGTAGAAGTTGGTTGCTTTACTGTATGTTACAGAAGCTCCGCCATCGTTCGTTTTTGAGAAGCTCTCACCAAGAACGTTTCCTTGAGGATCAAGAACCTCTACGTAAAATTCCCTATCCCCTGCTTCAGCGATGATATTGTCGGCCACAGTGAAACAGATTTTGAACTTATCCGTTCTTCCTGCCCTAGAGGTAGAAACCAATTTACCACTGGTACGTTCTTTAACGGCATCTACATTGAATTTGGAAAGATTCAAAGCAGAACCTTTTTCAACAACATCGGCCAATTGAGTGTTTTGTACTACTAATGAATCGTTGAATACAGTTTGTTTTTCCAACTCAACATACGTGCTGTCACGTTGCATGGCAATCAATGTGTTCGATCTTGTCAAAGAATCCACTTGCTTAAGCAATTGTTCCCTTTCAGCTTTTAAGACACTAACCTGTCTTCTGTATCTTGACAAAGAAGCGATATCAGCTTTCATTGTTTTTACAGAATCAAGATACTTCGCAATATTGTCCCTAGCAGTTACCAACTCTTCATTGGTAGCGTTGCTTTCCAAAATAGCTTTGTCATATTCAGACTTTAAGCTGTTTAGATCCTCAACAACCAATTCTTTCTCTTGGGTAAGTACAGACTCGGTTTTTTTCTTGTCCTGATAAAGGCTCACTGTGTAAATGATCACACCTAAAAGTACAACACCTAGCAAACCTGCCAATACTTTTAATCCATTGTTATTCTTCGTTTCAGTCATAATCTAAAAATTAATTAACTTTTACCTTTTTAAAAGTGTTTGTTCGTGATTTATATACGGTTCAATTTTCTGATTGGATTTTTTATAGTTGAAAATATTTAACATTTATATTAAAATATACCTTCGTAATCCTGTATTTTAGGGGGTATTATGTTTTTAGATTTAGACATGAAGACCAAAATAATCCCATTTAAAGACAAGTATATCAACCACTTCCGTGATTTGAACTCGACATGGATAAAAGAATACTTTCATTTGGAAGCCAAGGACAAAGAAATTCTGGAAAATTGTAAAAAATCGATAATCGACAAAGGCGGCCATATCTTTTTCGCTGAATATGATGGGCAAATAGCCGGATGCTTTGCCTTTATCAACTTAAACGATACGGTTTATGAGCTGGGCAAAATGGCCGTAGCACCAAAATTCCATGGTTTGAAAATTGGTCAGAACCTCCTGCAATTCGCGATTGGATTTGCCGAAGACCAACTATGGGAAAAAATTATCTTATATTCAAGTACAAAATTGGATACCGCATTACATATCTATCGCAAATTAGGGTTCAAAGAAGTTCCTTTGGAAAAAGACCTCCCCTATACGAGAAGTGATGTTAAGATGGAATTGAAATTAAACTAAAAAAAGCACCATGAAAAGATTCGTAATTCTAATGACTGCCATTTGTATGATTATGGTTTCCTGCAAGGACGAAAAGAAATCGCTGGAAAATAATGCTTCGAGCCCGGAAGCAAAAGCAACCATGGAAGATATGCTTCTAACCCCAGAAGGGAACCCTACTTCCAAAACCTTAAAAATTACCCCAATAGAACATGCGACCGCCGTTTTGGATTGGAATGACATTACGATTTATATAGATCCTGTCGGCGGTGCTGATGCCTTTAAAGGACAAAAAGAACCTGATTTGATTTTGATTACCGATATTCATGGGGATCACCTAAATGTAGAAACCTTACAGGCCCTAAATACTGAAAAAGCAAAAATAATCGTTCCGCAAGCTGTTGCCGATGGGTTACCGGAGGAATTCAATCCTCAGATCGATGTACTCAATAACGGCGAAAGCAAAGAACGCTATGGCATAAAAATCGAGGCCGTTCCCATGTATAACTTACGGGAAGAAGCTAAAAACTTCCATGAAATCGGGCGTGGGAATGGTTATATATTGAATATGGGCGATCAACGTATCTATTTTTCCGGAGATACCGAGGATATTCCTGAGATGCGTGCCCTAAAAGACATTGACATAGCATTTGTATGTATGAACCTACCTTACACAATGACCGTGGAAAGTGCTGCAGATGCCGTATTGGAATTTAAACCCAAACAGGTGTACCCTTATCATTACAGGGGAAAACCTGACGTGAGTGACGTAGCTAAATTCAAGGCTTTAGTTGAAAAGACCGACCCAAACATTGAGGTTATACAACTGGATTGGTATCCGAATCAGGACTATTGATCAAAGCAAATAAGAGTAAAAAATAAAATACCAACTATATCATTAATCTAAAAACAACTGTATGAAAATCAAATCAAAATGGTTTGTCCTTATGCTCTTTGCATTACTAATATCGAGTTGTGCCGAGGAAAAGGAAGAACAACAAAAGGAGACGGCCCAATTTAAAGTTCCCGTGGAATATTACAAATTGGACAATGGCCTAAAGGTTATTTTATCCAAAGACACTACTTCGCCTACAGCGATTGTTGCCGTTTATTACAATATTGGTTTTCGAATTGAACCCAAAGACCGTACCGGTTTTGCCCACCTTTTTGAACATATGATGTTCCAAGGGTCCCAAAACCTTGGCAAAATGGAGTTCATAAAATTGATTCAGCAGAACGGTGGCGTGCTTAATGGGTCTACCCGATTTGATTTCACGAATTATTTTGAAATCGTACCATCGCATAAATTGGAGACCATGCTATGGGCAGAAGCTGACAGAATGCGGGGATTGGATATTACCCAGGAAAATTTGACCAATCAACAGGGAGTTGTAAAAAATGAAGTCAAGGTAAATGTCCTGAACCAGCCTTACGGTGGATTTCCGTGGTTGGATATGCCCCAATATGCAAATACAAATTGGTACAATGCCCATAACTTTTATGGGGATCTTGAAGATTTGGATGCCGCGAACCTAGAAGATGTCCAAAGTTTCTTCAAAACTTACTATGCCCCAAATAATGCGGCCATATCAGTAGTAGGTGATTTTGATATGGATGAAGCAAAAACATGGATAAACAAGTACTTTTCCAACATCCCTTCTGCCGAAATTCCTGAACAACCGGATATAAGCGAACCAAAGCAAGTTGAACAAAAAGAGTTCGTGAAAAACGATTCGTTGGCCAACAAACCTGCTATTGCATTGGCCTACCACATGCCAGAACGAAACACCAAAGAATATTATGCCATGGGACTACTAGATCAAATTTTGGTCCAAGGCGACAATAGTTTATTGGCCCAGAAACTAGAAAAAGACAAAGGATATTCATCTGATGTTGGTGGAGGTATTAATTATCTGGGAAATATGTTCAACTATAAAGGCCCCATGATCTGGATGTATGACCTTACTTACGATAACGAAACCTCTCGAGAAGAAGTTTTAACAGCCATAGACGAGGTCATGAACAATTTAAAAGAGAATATTACCCAAAAGACGGTAGATCAAGCCCTCGTTAAGCTTCGTTCGCAACTTTACGACGACATAGGAGGAACCTTTGGTTTAGGGCGTGCAGACCTATTATGCAGTTTTGCACTTTTTGATGACAATCCGGAACGTATAAATACCCTAGAAGACGAATTCAAAAAAATAACCCCGGATATCGTCAAAAAAACCATAGACGAGTATTTGATCAATACGAACCGTACCATTCTTACGGTGAATCCTCTTTTAGCTGATAACGAAAAAACACAATCCAAATGAAAACTAGTATTACATACATATTGATCTTTTTCTTTTCATTTTCATTGATTGCCCAAGAAAAAGAGCAACCTCCAAAAGGTGGGGAGCCAAAAAATTTCTCCTTACCTAAAAAAGAAACCGTTAAATTGGACAATGGCCTAACCTTGGTCATGGTGCCTTATGGCTCTATCCCAAAGGCCACTATAAGGTTCAGCATTAAAACCGGAAATATTGATGAGAATGAAAACCAAGTATGGTTAAGCGATCTACTGGCCGATTTGTTGGAAGAAGGCAGTACAACAAAATCATCAAAACAAATTGCCGATGAAATGGCCGGTATGGGTGGTAACCTGAACATAAGTGTTGGCCTTCATACTTCTTCAATGAATAGCTCTGTTTTGTATGAATTTGCCCCAGAAGCGATTATGCTCATGGCCGATGTTCTGAAAAATCCGAAATTTCCTGCTGAAGAGTTAGATAGACTCAAAGCCGATATGAAGCGTGACCTATCGGTTCGACTGTCCAGACCAGGTTCACAAGCGCGTCGCGATTTTTATGCACAGTTATACCCAGATCATCCTTATGGCAGGGTTTATCCGTCTGATGAAATGATAGAATCCTATACCGTGGACGATATAAAACAATTCTACGAGGAACATTTTGGAGCAGTACGAACTACAGTTTATGTAGCGGGCAAATTTAATCGGGATGAAGTACAGGAAACGGTTGAAAAGGCTTTCTTGGATTGGCGTGAAGGAACACCTTCGAAATACAACATCGCCAAACCTGTAGCTTCAAATGAAGTTAAGATCATTGATAGACCAGGAGCTCCACAGTCTACCATTTATTATGGTCTCCCCGTTATAGGGCCTTCACATGAGGATTACATTGCTTTGGACATCACCAATTCAATATTGGGAGGTTCTTTTGCTTCAAGAATCACAAGTAATATTAGGGAGGACAAAGGATATACCTATTCACCATACAGTAGTTTAGATACTAGGTATAAGAGTGGTGTGTGGTATGAATCCGCAGATGTCACCACCGAACATACCGGGGCTTCATTGACCGAAATAAAAAAGGAAATCGAGAAGCTTCAGAACGAACCACCTTCCAAAGAGGAAATGGAAGGTATCATCAATTACGAATCAGGAATCTATGTCCTCCAAAACTCCACTCCAAGTGGAATCATTGGTCAGATGATATTTTTGGACACACATGATCTTGACGAGTCGTTCTTGACCAATAAAGTGGCAAAAATGCATGAAGTAACTCCTGAAAAAGTTCAAGAAATGACAAAAAAATATATTAAGCCGGAAAATATGACCTTGATCGTGGTTGGTGATCGGGAAAAGATTGAAAATCAAATTCCGAAGCCGGTGAAGCAATCCTTAAAACAGTAATACGAAAAACAGTCTATTAAAAAAGCCCCTTCAAAAATTTTGAAGGGGCTTTTTTTTATCAGCGTATCAATTTCTTGTATTTAATTCGTTTCGGTATCAGGTCACCGCCTAAACGTTTTTTCTTGTTCTCTTCATAATCCGAGAATGAACCTTCGAAGAAATAAACTTGGGAATCCCCCTCGAAAGAAAGAATATGCGTACAGATACGATCTAGGAACCATCTGTCGTGGGAAATAACCACTGCACAACCTGCAAAGTTTTCCAAACCTTCTTCCAAGGCCCTTAATGTATTCACATCCAAATCGTTTGTTGGCTCATCTAAAAGAAGTACGTTCCCTTCTTCCTTTAAGGTCATTGCCAAGTGTAAACGGTTACGTTCCCCACCGGAAAGCATGTTCACTTTTTTGTTCTGCTCACTGCCTGAAAAATTGAATCGACTCAAATAGGCCCTGGAATTCACCTGTCTTCCTCCCATCATGATCAACTCTTGCTCATCACTGAAATTCTGCCAAATGGTCTTTTCCGGATCAATATTGGAATGACTTTGGTCAACATAGGCTATTTTAGCTGTATCCCCAACAATGAACTCTCCTTTATCCGGGGTTTCTTCTCCCATGATCATTCGGAAAATAGTGGTTTTACCAGCGCCATTAGGCCCTATAACCCCAACAATACCTGCTTGGGGAAGTTTAAAGTTCAAATCCTCATATAACAGTTTATCCCCATAAGCCTTACTAACCCCAATCGCTTCGATAACATTGGTCCCTAAACGGGGGCCATTAGGAATATAGATTTCCAGTTTCTCATCGAGCTGTTTTTGGTCTTGGCTCATTAATTTGTCATAATTCTTTAAACGCGCCTTCTGTTTGGTTTGGCGTCCTTTAACACCTTGCCGTACCCAGTCCAATTCGCGCTCCAACGTCTTTTGGCGTTTCGAGGCCGTTTTGCTTTCTTGGGCCATTCGTTTGGATTTTTGATCCAGCCAACTGGAATAGTTCCCTTTCCAAGGAATTCCTTCCCCACGGTCGAGTTCCAAAATCCAACCAGCAACATTATCCAAGAAATAACGGTCATGCGTCACGGCAATTACCGTACCCTTATATTGTGCCAAATGATGTTCTAACCAATGTACCGATTCGGCATCCAAATGGTTCGTAGGCTCATCCAAGAGTAAAATCTCCGGTTCTTGCAACAACAACCGACATAGGGCCACCCTTCTTCTTTCCCCACCTGACAATACCCCTATTTTTTTATCGGGTTCCGGTGTACGCAGGGCATCCATGGCAATCTCCAATTTAGTATCGAGCTCCCATGCGTTCGTAGCGTCTATTTGATCCTGAAGGGCTGCTTGCCGATCCATGAGTTTCTGCATTTTATCAGCATCCTCATACACTTCCGGCAGGCCGAACATATCATTGATCTTGTTGTACTCATCCAAAATAGCAACGGTTTCCGCCGCACCTTCCTTGACCACTTCGAGCACTGTCTTTTCTTCATCTAACTTGGGTTCCTGCTCCAAGTACCCTACTTTGTAACCAGGCGAAAAAACCACATCGCCTTGAAAATTCTTATCTACCCCTGCTATAATGCGTAACAAGGTTGATTTTCCCGAACCATTAAGTCCTAAAATGCCGATTTTGGCACCATAAAAGAAGCTCAGGTATATATCTTTCAGTACCGGAGTATTCGCATTTTTATACGTTTTCGTAACTCCGGACATGGAGAAAATGACTTTCTTATCGTCAGACATTGATTATTCTGTATTAAATTATTGGATATTCTTTTGGTTAGACCCTTCCTTTGAGCGCATTGAAAACCCAGGCAATGGCAAAAAAACCAATACCTACCGAAGCAAAGCCCCAGCCTGCAATTTCATCATATCTAAAAGCTCCCAGCGCGATCAAGGCAAGACCTACGAAAATCATTATAAAAGTAGCCCAGGCCAATACCGTGTTCTTATTCATTCCCATATCTTGTTAGTTAGGTTTTAGGTAACTGTAAATATCGTAAATTTTAGGTGAAAATATCGTGTAAGCCTTGATTTTATTGTTCAAAAGGGAACTTGATGCCATTTTTGACCCGTATGGTTTCCAATAATTCTGCTAGGTCCAAACTGTTTTTATGACTCCAAAGATCACTTTGTAACTTCCCTTGTTTTAAACAAGAATGTACTTCCTCCACTTCATAGGTATAACCAAAACCGGGCGTAGGTAATTCAACATAATCTGCATCATCCCCTTTTTTAAATGTATAACCCTGGGCAATGTGCCATTGGGGACTAAGGAACAAAGCCCCTTCGCTACCCGATATTTCTGCTTCCATTTTTGAACCGGAAGTAAGGCCACTGTATAAAATCGCTTGTGCCTTAGGGTATTCGAATATCATCGAGGTTTGTACCTCTACCCCTGTTTTATAAAATTTGGAAGATGTTTTTATATGTTCGGGCATACCCAAAAACAAATAAGAAAGAAAAATAGGATATATACCAATATCCAACAAAGAGCCTCCACCTAATTCGGGATTCAATAACCTTCCTTCCTCTGGTCTATCCAAGGCATAAAATGCAAAATCGGCATGTAAATAACCTAATTCCCCAATTTCACCGGCCTCAACCAAGGCTTTTGCTTTTCTTATTGAAGGATTAAAACGTGACCAAAGCGCTTCCATAAGAAAAACCTTGTTCTTTTCTGCTACCGAAATCATTTCTTCCACATCCGAACGATCCATGCCCATCGGTTTCTCACAAAGCACACTTTTGCCATGGTTCATGGCCTTAATACTCCATTCTTTATGTCCCGTATGCGGTGTGGCGATATAAACAACATCTACCTCATCACATTCAAATAATGCTTGGTACGACCCAAAAGCATGTTTTGCTTGATGTTGTTTGGCGAAAGCATCCGCTTTATCCATACTTCTTGATGCAACTGCGATAATTTCAGCATCATCTACCAAATTAAGGTCATTGGCGAATTTTTGGGCTATTCCGCCCAAACCTATAATTCCCCATCGTATCTTTTGTCCCATATTCATTTTAAATTATACCCAAAAGTAATCAATTTTACTCCTTATCTTTAACCGAATATTTTACAAATCCGATAGTATATGGACATAAAGTTCAACAAAAACGAAGATCAAAATAAATTGCAATTATCCGAGTTACGCAAGCGACTGGCCCAAGTGAAATTAGGTGGTGGGAAAACCCGTATTGAAAAGCAGCACAAACAAGGAAAAATGACCGCTCGGGAACGTATTGCCTTTTTGTTGGATGATGACGGGAACAGCCTGGAAATAGGTGCTTTCGCCGGAGAGGGAATGTACGCGGAACATGGGGGATGCCCTTCTGGTGGGGTAATTGTGAAAATAGGACATGTACAAGGAAAACAATGCATTGTAGTGGCCAATGATGCCACTGTAAAAGCGGGAGCTTGGTTTCCCATTACCGGAAAGAAAAACCTTCGCGCCCAGGAAATTGCCATTGAAAATAGATTACCCATTATTTATTTGGTCGATAGTGCCGGAGTGTATCTTCCCTTACAGGATGAAATCTTCCCGGACAAAGAACATTTTGGACGCATCTTTAGGAATAATGCCATCATGAGCAGTATGGGAATTACCCAAATTGCCGCTGTCATGGGAAGTTGTGTGGCAGGGGGTGCTTATTTACCCATAATGAGCGATGAAGCTTTGATCGTGGACAAAACAGGAAGCATATTCCTTGCCGGTAGTTATTTGGTAAAAGCAGCTATTGGCGAACAAATTGATAATGAATCGCTCGGTGGTGCAACCACCCACAGTGAAATAAGTGGAGTTACGGATTACAAAGCGCTTGATGACAAAGACGCCTTAACCAAAATCAAAAACATCGTAGATAAAATCGGGGATTTTGACAAGGCTGGATTCAATCGGAAGGAGGCCCAAAATCCCAAAGAAAATGCTGATGATATTTACGGAATTCTTCCCGGCTCCAGGACAGACCCTTACGATATGCATGATATTATCGAAAGATTGGTCGATAATTCCGAGTTTGAGGAATATAAAGAAGGCTACGGAAAAACCATTCTCACCGGTTATGCCAGGATTGATGGGTGGGCCGTTGGCATCGTGGCCAATCAACGAAAAGTGGTGAAAACAGCTAAAGGGGAAATGCAATTCGGGGGAGTTATATATTCCGATTCCGCGGATAAGGCCACACGCTTCATTGCCAACTGTAACCAAAAGAAAATCCCATTGGTATTTTTACAGGATGTCACCGGGTTCATGGTAGGTAGTAAAAGCGAACAAGGCGGAATCATAAAGGACGGGGCTAAAATGGTAAATGCCGTTAGTAACTCGGTGGTACCAAAATTTACGGTTGTGATCGGAAACAGTTATGGTGCCGGTAATTATGCCATGTGCGGTAAAGCGTATGATCCTAGACTGATCGTAGCATGGCCAAGTGCCGAACTTGCGGTTATGAGCGGTAATTCTGCCGCAAAGGTTCTATTACAGATAGAAAAAGCCTCTTTAAAGAAAAAGGGAGAGACGATTACCAAAGAAAAAGAAGAGGCCCTTTTCAGTAAAATAAAGGAACGTTATGATGATCAGGTTTCGCCCTATTATGCCGCTGCCCGTTTATGGACAGATGCTATCATAGACCCATTGGATACCCGTAAATGGATATCAATGGGAATAGAAGCCGCTAACCATGCGCCTATTGAAAAGCAATTTAATATGGGGGTTTTACAGGTTTAATTCCCCTGATGCGATTTTACTCTGGGTATCAGCAATAGTTCCGTCTGCCTACCATTTACATAGCGAAAGCCATTTTCACCATAGAACCCCGCTTCTTCGAGCATAATACGAATGTCACGTTTCCATTCGGGAATAGTGATGGTCGTATTCAATTCAATGGCATACACCGTATTGGGATTTAAAGGATAGTTTTCCCCATCATCTTTCATTACCCCTCCTTGCGCATCCCACATACCAATTGTTGTACCTGCCGAATGCCCATATAACCCCAAAGGATGGGTATAAATGGCCGGACGAAGTCCTTCTGCCTTGGCATCTTGCAATGCTTTGGCCAAAATTTCATTTCCCGTTCTGCCTTTGACCATATTGGTTGTTAAGAAATCCTGTACTTTGTTTCCGGCCATCAATCCGTCAACAAGAAATTTAGGAGCTTTTTTCTCCTCTGGTTTCAATACATATGCCAATTCCTGGCAATCGGTATTCAGGCGCAAATAAGTAATACCAAAATCACAATGCAACAAATCCCCTGGACGGATTACCATATCATCGGGCCTACCTGAAAAGGAATACAAATGATCAACAAGTTCCTCACTCGTTCGTTGTACATCGACTGTAGGGTGGAACCATGTTTCCAACCCCATATCGGTCACTTTTTGCCGCATCCACCACTCAACCTCAGTTGTAGTGGTAACTCCGGGTGTAATTACTTTTTCAGAAAATGCCTCTGCAATGATATCATGTGTAATGTCTACCAATTGATTATAGATGACCATCTCCCGTTCCGTACGAGTCTCGATCCAACGAACCGCCAACTGTTCCGCTGAAACCACTTTTTTATGATATGCCTTAGGTAAATTGTCCATGAATGCATCATAATCGGTCTTATCCAATCCATCGGCAATATTGTGGTCTTTAGAAAAATTAAGCCCTATTTTAGACGGATTCCTTTCCGAGATCAATTGCATCAATCGTTTCCATTGATCAGGTTCTTTTTCCTTATCCCAGGCAGAAACAATATTCTCTCCCACATTATAACGGGCAACTGCCAACTTTTCTATGTTATTCTTCGTCTTATCCCTGTAAAAAAGCAAGATGGTTCTTCTTCGCGCGTTTAACCATGTTGCCGGCAACATGGTTCGTAAAACCGGATCTTCATTGTATTCCCGTGAAATAACCACCCACAGATCAATATCGCTTTCATCCATAAGACCAGGCAATAGGTTGTTGAATCTGTCCGCCAATATTTCATCAACTATTCTGGCCCGTTCATTCTCGGGAAGAACCTGTTGGGAATATGCAGTAATGGAAAAGATGGTGAATAAAAAGTATGCGATTTTTTTCATAGGTTGGTTTTAGCTATGAAAATACAAATTAATCTTGCAATTAAAATCGGGTCACTTTAAAATTTCCTGAAGGGTCTTTTGTCTAGACACCTTACCATTGACAGTTTCCACGAATTTTTCAACAAAAAAGATATCCTTGGGAACTTCGTGTTTTTCCAATGTCGCCAAAGTCTTTATCCTTTCCGAAAGATCGGTATCTTCGTTTTTCCCTTCAATCAAAAGAATCAATTTTTGCCCTAATAGGTCATCTGGTACACCTGTAACAAAATATCTTTGATCTAATACGGAACTAAGTTTTCTTTCAATCTGTTCAGGTAATAATTTGATCCCTCCTGAGTTTATCACATTATCATACCTACCCAACCATTTGAATTCTTTGTCAGAGACAAGTTCCACGATATCATTTGTAACGATTCGCTCATTATTCAAGTTAGGTGCATTAATAACAAGACAATTTCTTTCATCCTTTTCGATGGAGATGTTGGGCAATGTCTCAAAACAGTCCTTGACCCCATTGTTTATTTTCTTTACGGCGACATGGGTTATGGTCTCCGTCATTCCATAGGTCTCGTATATATCCGTCATTTTATCCTGGATCTTTGTTTTTAGGGCCACTGATACCGGAGCACCACCGACGATCAACGTTTTGATATGGTTGATCTGATCCAAAGAGTTTTCCAATTGCAGGGGAACCATGGCACAGAAGTGATAACAACGTTCCAGATCTTTCAATGGAGTCGAGGAAGGTGGCACCCAATCCAATTCCAAACCAAGTACCATTGACCTTATAAACATCATTTTACCTGCAATATAATCCCCAGGCAGGCATAATAAGGCAGACTGCCCCGGCCAAAGATCAAAATAAGCCCCTGTGATTTTGGCCGAATTGACCATATGCTGTTTTTTTAAATAAATCACCTTGGGTTCGCCAGTTGACCCTGATGTTTTTACGGGGATAAAATCGTTCTTATCGATCCAATCCAATAAAAATTCCCCCATGGCCTTTTGGTAGGGCTCCCCCTCTTTGATCAAGCTATAGCTTATTTCCCCTAGATCTTTGTATTCAATGGATGCCCCATTCCATTTGAACTTATAGTGAATATCCCTATACATGTGCTTCTTCTGTGTTTTGTGCTAAAAAAATTTCCTTATCCATCACTTTTCCAGTAAGTCTTTCCTTCCAATTGGTCCACCCATATTTTTTAGAGAAAATCAACAACAGGATCGGATAGATTACCAGTACCGGAATAAAAATATCCCATCCTAAAGTGGGTTGTGATACGTCTTTATAAATTGAGTTGGTCTGAAAAGCGGTCCAATCGGCGGTTACCAGTAATGCTGCCGTAAGGTTGTTCGCTGCATGGAAACCGATAGCCAGTTCAAGTCCTTCATCCATCAAGGTCAAAATCCCTAAAAAGAAACCTGTTCCAATATAAAAAACCATGATACCGTATCCTATTTTACCTACTTCCGGATTCGCGGCATGCATAACCCCAAAGAGTACAGAGGTGACAATCAAGGGCACCCATCTATTCTTGGCAAGGATACCTAAGCCCTGCATCAAATGTCCCCGGAACATATATTCTTCAAAACTGGTCTGTAAAGGCACCAGGACCACGGCCATGACAAATAGTACCAAAAAAGGAATGGGCTTAAAATTGAAGACATAATCCTCGGGCGATAACATAATATCGGCCAACATCATAACGGCTGTAATACCTCCCCACAATGAAAAAGCGAATATTATCCTTTTCCAATCTACCTTTTTACGGGATGTGGTCAAAGAGGTAATCGACTGCCCATGCACCAAATATACCCATCCAAGAATAATGAAAAACCCAGCAACCAAAGGTCCTATGGCCAAGATGAAAAATGCATTGAGCCCTATTTTATCAATGATATTCTTCATCATCACATCGGTATCTACCGGGGAATTAATGGTCATAATGTAATTGGCCACCATCATCGCTGAAAAGCCCAAGATAGGAACCCAATATTTCCACATTCCTAAATTACCTTTGTAACCTTGTTCTATAAACATAAATTCTCTATTAAATTCGGTTGCCAACCTTTATTCTTTCGGCTATAAATATATCCTTTTTCCACCTGTAGCGGGCCTTCAAAATTATTGGTATACAACCCGCCTGTACCCAGACCTTGAGGCATTGTATTATTTAAGGTGTACGTCCATTGGGCAATGGCATTCAAACCGATATTACTTTCCAACGCGCTGGTGACCCACCAACCAATACCCAAACGTTCCGCAATTTCAATCCACTCACCACTTCCCCTGAAACCCCCGACCAATGTTGGTTTTAATATAATATACTGGGGTTTAACAGTTTCCAACAACTTTTCTTTCTTTTTAATATCGACCACACCGATCAATTCTTCATCCAAGGCTATGGGTAAGGGTGTTTTTGCACATAGGTCCTTCATTAACAGAATATTGCCTTGACGTATGGGTTGTTCAATGGAATGTAATCCAAAATTAGCCAATTCATTGAGTTTATCTAAAGCTTCAATGGGTTTAAAAGCCCCATTGGCATCGACGCGCAGTTCTATCTGTTCTTGTGAATACTCTTTACGTATTGCCTCTAAGAGGGAAATTTCGGCCCTAAAATCGATGGCCCCTATCTTTAGTTTTAAACAACGGAAGCCCTCTTCCAATTTTTGTTGTATCTGTTCCAGCATATAAGATTCATCACCCATCCAAATGAGTCCGTTTATAGGTATTCGGGCTTCGCTTTTTGTAAATGCCGATGGAAACAAATCAAGGAAATCCTCAGAATTTAAAGACAAAAAAGCCTGTTCCACAGCAAATTGAATACTAGGAAAGTCTCGTAATTCGTCTAAAAGATATGGTAAACCCTTTTGTATATGCCTGCATGTCCATTCAAGTTTTTCCTCAAATCCGGGTACATCGTCAAAACTAAGGCCTTTGAACATACCGCATTCCCCAATCCCATAGTTACCATCTTTCCTTATTATTAGGAACCAAGTTTCCTTTTGTGTAAGGATTCCGCGCGAAGTACCACTGGGTCTTTTAAAATCTAACGTATATTTTTTTACTGAGGCCTGCATTCGTTGCTGTCAAATTTAACTATATTTTAGGTCTAAAAAACAAAGAAATGCAAAGTATCGAAGGTAAAGTGGTATGGATTACGGGAGCGTCCTCCGGTATAGGTGAAGCACTAACCTATGCATTAAGCGAAAAAAACTGTAAACTGATCATTTCCGCTAGAAACGAAGAAGCATTACAGCGCGTTAGGAACAATTGCGCAAAAAAAGACCTAGTAAAGATCTTACCATTGGATTTAGGGAATTTTGAAAACATGGGGCAAACTGTGGAACAAGCCCTTTCCTTTTATAGCTCCGTGGACATTCTCATTAATAACGCGGGAATTAGCCAGCGCTCATTGATTATCGATACCGGGTTCGAAGTTTATAAAAAATTGATGGACATCAATTACCTCGGGACCATTGCATTGACCAAGGCCCTTCTACCCTATTTCATCCAAACAAAAAAAGGACATTTTGTTACCGTTACCAGTTTAATGGGTAAGTTTGGATCACCCTATAGGTCTGGTTATTGTGGGGCCAAACATGCGCTTCATGGTTTTTTTGATGTTTTGCGAATGGAGCATGAAAAGGATGGGGTCTCCGTTACCTTGGTTTGCCCTGGTTTTGTACAGACCAATATTGCGAAAAATGCCCTCACAGGAGATGGTAGCGCTCAGAAAAATGATGATGTCCCCACTCAAAACGGACTTTCGGCTACAACTTTCTCGAAAAAAATGATAAAAGCCATTGAGCAGAAAAAGTTCGAGGTATACATCGGAAAAGGAGAAACCAAAGGCGTTTACCTAAAAAGGTTTTTTCCAAGACTATTGCACAAAATGGTCCTAAGAAGCCAGGTCAGATAATCATAGAACCACCTATCTCCAGTAAATGTAATTTTTTTCCGGTTTTCTTGAATTCATCAATGGCCACGGCATTATCAATTTCAATATAACCGAAAGTATCGTAATGATACCCTAGGATATTATCGCATTCCACAAAATCAGAAGCTAAAATCGCATCATTGATACCCATGGTGAAATTGTCCCCAATCGGTAAAACGGCAAGATCCAATTTCGTACTCAATGGAATCAGTTTCATATCCATTGTCAAAGCGGTGTCGCCGGCAATATAGATGTTTTTCCCTTCAGTAGAAAGAATGAATCCACCGGGTTGGCCACCATATGACCCATCAGGAAAAGATGAAGTATGAATGGCATGAACATATTTGAGTTTTCCAAAATTGAACTGCCACTGACCACCATGGTTCATCGGGTGTACTTTTATTCCCTTTGTCTCATAATGTGTGGCGATCTCAAAATTACTTACAACGATCGCACCAGAGGCCTTGGCAATTTCCTCTACGTCTAAAATATGATCTTGATGTGCGTGGGTTACAAGAATATAATCGGGCTTAAGATCGGTAATATTGATTTTTCCGGAAGCCTTTTCGTTTCCTGAAATAAAGGGATCTACTAAAATGGATGCTTTTTCAGCTTCAATCAAAAGTGAAGCATGGCCTAAGAACGTTATTTTCATTTTTGAAGTTTTTGGTACTTCAAAGTTACAGAACTCTTACTTAAAATTAAACCAGTAGCGCACACCTTCCGATGTTTTATCTACATTTAAATTAGTCTGTAACTGATTCGCCAGTCTATTCATTAAACGAATACCCATGGAAGCTTGAGCGCGTTCATCGGTATCATCGGGCAAACCAACCCCATTATCGGTATATTCAAAAAAGCCTTCTTGACCGTTTTGTTTTCTGATATGGATATAGATCTTACCATTTTCCTCGTCATGTGGAAATGCATATTTAAAGGTATTGGATACCAATTCGTTCAAAATCAACCCAAAAGGAATGGCCCTATCAATATCTAACTCAACCCCCTCGGCATCTATGGTGATATTGATATTATGACCGCCTTTTTTATAGACCGATTGAACGCTATTGATCAAACTTTCAATATATCCTTGCATTTCAATTACCGAAAGGTCATCGTTTTGATAAAGTTTCTGGTGTATAAGCGCCATGGCCTTTACCCTGCTCTTACCTTCTTCCAATGCAACGATGGCTGCCTTACTACGCGTATTTTTGGTTTGTAGGCTCAATAAACTTGAAACCATTTGTAGGTTATTCTTAACCCTATGGTGAATCTCTTTTAATAGGGAATCTTTCTCTTTTAACGAATTCTCGATGATATATTTCTGCTCGGCGATCAATCGTTGGTTTTTGATACTTTTTAAATAGGCATACACAAGTCCGGCAAATCCCATTAAGGTAAATACCAGTGAAATGAAAACAAGGTTTATTTTTTCATCCTGAGCGGTCATTTCCAGCCTTTGTAGTTCCAAGTTCTTTTTCTGTTCTTCGAACATGGCCTGGGTATTGGCCAGATCCCTACCCATAACGGTGGCCAATTGTTGTGTACGTAATTCAGATTCATTTACGTCTATAGAATCCCTGATCCTCATATTACGCTTTAAATACGCGGCTGAATTTTGATAGTCTCCTGTTTTATCATAATAAGAAGACAAAAGGCGATTTCTTTTTAAGATATGGGCCGTCTTCGTTAAGCTCAAATCCGAACTCAAATACTCCACTGCCTTTTCATAATTCTCCAATCGAAGATAGCAATTCGCAATTTCAAGGGTGTTCTCAACGATATCGGAAGAGTATTTCCCTTTGCTATTCTCTGAAATCTGTTGAATACTTGATTCCAAAAAAGGAATGGCCACCTCATACTGGCCAAGTTGGGAATAACATTTTCCGATATTACCGTCAATGACCCCCATAAGGCTATTTGCACTAATAAGCTCACTTTCGGATTTAACGACTGTTATATTGTTTAAATACACGGTTAAATGCCCCTTGGCCTCCTTATACTTATTAAGGGCAACGGAAGGGGAATTATCCAAACGTAAATAATTACCGATATTGTTGTGGTATTTGGCCTGACTGAATTCATCATCGTCGGGAAAAGTCTTCCTAACTTCGATAATATAGTCTTTCATGGCCTTTCGGTGTAACCCCAAATTAGAATAGATATCATAAAAAGCGATATCCTCTGTTAAGCCAAGGTCTTTTTTTTCTTTTCGGATATCAATTTGTTCCGCATAAAGGGCCAATTGCGAATATGTACTATCCATCAACCCCAATAACTTGGCCTTGAAATCAAGTTCCAACTGATCCTTTTCATCATACAGTTCGCTGGAAATGGCCAAACTTTTATCGTAATCACCTAGATCATAATAAACTTGGGATTGCATAAGCATATAATGCTTAATGGCCATAGAATCCTTATCTTTTATGGCTTCGTTCAGATACTGGTTTACCGAATCTAACCAATCATAGGCAGAATTCTGCTTATATCGGTTAGGTGAACCGAAAAAATATGAAAAGCGTTGGGCGTGCTGGTCCTGATTCTTAAAATTAAGATACACATCATCGACCAATGGCACAGAGTCCTGTGAATGAATTCCGGGAGCTATAAATAAGCAAAATATGCTTATGATCAAAGATTTGCCAAGCAGCTTTTTCATACGTAATATAAAACCGAACTTACTCGTGATAAATCGGTTTCATTAGATTTTAGTTGTAAACGCCCGTTCATAAGATAACATACGTGTATCGATAGAACGAAATTTTACAATAGTGATTGTCCTCGTTTCAATAATTTCTACCATAATTACATAGAAAACCCTGCTGTATACTAAAAAACAACTGGATTCCCTTGTTTTTAAACCCACAAGACACAATCCTTATGGGATAGTGCTTTTAGGTAAGTAATACGGTAAGTTTTGGGAACTTATAAAGAGAAACAAAAATATGATTTCATTGCCCGTGTCGCTAGAACAATGTTGTGAAACCCCCGTTTTCTGTTGCGAAAAGGCAAAACCGAAAACCACTATGCATTTCATCGTGTTTTTCATGCATTTCACAGAATGCTTGTAGGAAAGAAAATTGATTTTATATCGATTATAGCATATTCTGCAAACGCATGGTTTTTTTAAACTAAAAAGAGCCCTGTTTTACAACAAAGCTCTTTTACGAGAACACTATATGAAAATGAAAAAATTATTTACTTTTTAAATGCAATTCCTTGTTTTGAATCACATGGCTAATATATGCCCAAGTTCGAGTTCCTGAAACTTATTGTTGTGAAGTAGGTGATTTATGTGGTGAGGCCCTTTAAAAAATGTTGTAATAAAAAAGAGGTGCTTTGTGCACCTCTTTTTCAATAGATAAAGCTTTTCGTTAAGAATTCATTGCTGATATGATGAATTCTTTAAAATCTTTTGAAATAGGGATAAGGTTATTGTTGATCATTATATCCTTTGAATTGATGGCATCAATATGATCCACATTCACGATATAGGATTTATGTGCCCTATAGAATTTGTTCTTGGGCAATTTCTCCAAATAATCCTTTAAGGGAGAACGTACCAAAAATTTCTTGTCGACCGTGTTTACTTCCAAGTATACATTATCCGCCTTGATAAATTGGATATCCCCGAACTGAATTCGATAATATAAATGTTGTTTCTTAACAAAAATAGAATCCTTAAGTACGGAATTGGACATGGGCACATCATCGTTCGCAACATTTTCTGGTGCAGCGCTCTTGTTGGTGCCGTATGTAAAGTTCGAAAGGGCTATTTCTATGGAAGTATAAAGATCTTGTTGCTCAAAAGGTTTTACCAAATAACCATTGGGTTTTACCGTCTTCGCATTTTCAACAGTGGCCCTGTCCGAATTGGAAGTAACAAAGATAAAAGGTATATCATAATTCTCACGAATATGCTTGCCCAGATCTATCCCAGTTTTATCAGATGCCAAAATAATGTCTATCAGAACAAGATCCACTTGCTCCGTTTTCAAAACTTTTTCAGCTTGTTCATACACTATGACATTGTCTACAATCTCATAGCCGATTTCTTCAAGCATCGATTGCATATCGTCGGCAATAATCACATTATCCTCAACGATCAATATTCTAATAGGTTTTTCCAAGACATTTATGGTTTAGTAAGTTATTACCCAAAATTACAAAAAATATTATTACCCAAATAAAACAAGAGGGAAAGGAAAAATATACTAATCGCCAACACCTTCAATTCGGGGTCCAATAAAGATGGATCACCAGTTTTAACAACCCTTTTAAGCTGTAATACTATCGGAATAAAAACAATTAAAGGAAGAAGCTGAAAATAACATTGGTACTCCAAAATCAAATAGACCAATAAACTTATCAGGCCTATCGCAATCAAGAAGGTATGATAGACCTTACCTTTTTCAAAACCCATTTTTACCACCAAGGTATTTTTGTTCGATGCCTTGTCCGATTCGTGGTCCCTAAGGTTATTGAGGTTAAGTACCGCTGTACTCAAGGCCCCTATGGACATAGCCGGTAATATCGCCGTTAATGAAATACTCTTGGTAAATAGGAACATGGTTCCCAGAACAGCCAACAATCCGAAGAAGAGAAAAACAAAAACATCTCCCAAACCTCGATATCCATAGGCCGAAGCCCCAACGGTATATTTAATCGCTGCCCAAATACTAAAAGCCCCTAAAGCCATGAACAAGAAAATATATCCTAGGTTTTCAGGTCCGAAAGCTAGATAGACCACGGCGACCACAAAAATTATATTGATGATTATCGAAATGACAATACCTCGTTTCAGCACTTTCCTGGTCAATAACCCGCTTTGTAAAACCCGTTTCGGGCCAATACGGTCTTCATTATCGGTACCTTTGACCCCGTCTCCATAATCATTGGCAAAATTAGATGTTATCTGAAAACCGATGGCCGTACATAGTGCCAAGATAAAAATGGTTATGTCGCTACTGCCCTGAAAACCGGCCAAAGCAGTACCTACCAAAATCCCGGATACGGAAAGAGGAAGTGTACGTAATCGCGCAGCGTTTATCCAAGTAGATAATTTAGGCAACCTAGTAAGGGTCTTCTATTTGTAGTCGTTTCCCATCTTTGTAGGAGGCAACGAATGCGTCGTTGAATCCTAAGTTAACCAACTGCTTACGAAATTTCTGCGCTTCTTGAAGCGTTTCGAAATTGCCTAACGAGTATGAGTAAAACGGATTGGTCTTAACAAAAAGTGTGTTGGTCAAAGCCTCGGAGGCCAAAGTAACATTATTATCGACAAATGATTTTACCTGAACTGAATAGATGGTTTCCTTATCCAAAAAACTCTTGGCCAAGTAAAATTCCTTCACCAAGCTCAATTCCTCATTTTGTTTCCTAAGATTGTCGATACGGGCCTTATGCGCCTCTAAACTATCTATGGAAACCAAAAGGTTATTTCGGTTCTCCAAACTATTCGAAGTACTAAGCCCTGCGGTATAGGTGGTTATTCCAAATGTACCAACTAGAAACAGTCCGGTGATCACCGCCAGTACATTCCGTTGTACCTTACTTCTTTTCAGTTCCTTGTTCTTTATTTTAATTTGATCTAGAAGACGTTCGTTTATGATCTGCGCCTTGTCTATATCCTTATGCAATTCCAATAAATCGCTTTCTTCTATAAATGGCATGTAATGTTATGTTTTTAGGGGTCTGATCGGTTAAAGGTAACCAAAAAAAATTAATGATTTTAACATTTAAAAAATATCAAGCAATAAAATTAAAATTTTTGCCCATTATATCCATACTTTGCAACAAATTTCTTAGTACAGAACTGATATTCATTACCTTAGGCCATTATACAAGTAGGTTTTGCCCCCTTCAGGTACCTATGGCATAAATACCGTCACTCTTTATCTCGATCTTTCTTGCCTTATAAAGTGTACCTATTCCTTTTTTAAAGACTTTTTTACTCATTTGCAGCTCTTCCTTGATCAATTCGGGATCGGACTTGTCGTGAAGACCCAAATACCCTCCATGGGCCATTAGCTGCTCGTAAATCTTGTTTGCTGCAGGTTCCAAGATCTTTTCCCCCAAGGGCTGCAACGAAACATCTATTTTATTATCGGGACGTATTCTCTTAATAACACCTTTTGTATTGTCCCCTATGGATATGGTCTTGAAAATCTCATTGAGATATACCAAGCCTTTGTGCAGGTTGTTAATGATCACCTCGTATCCTAATTCGGTTTTCCTGGCAACCACCAAATCTACCACATCACCTTCTTTGACCGATAAGGTATCGTTACTCAAGAACCTGTCTATTTTGTTAGAACCCACCAATCTATTGCTCTGTTGATCCAAATAACAATAGACCACATACCAATGGCCTTCTTGCATTTTATCTCGCTGTTCCCTAAATGGCACCAAAAGATGCTTTTCAAGTCCCCAGTCCAAAAAGGCTCCATATTCATTGACCTCAACGACTTTCAACAACTGAAATTCATTTACGAGTATTTCAGGCTCCAAGTTAGTGGCCACGGGCCTTTCAGAATGATCAAGATAACAGAATACGGTCAATGAATCCCCTATTGCATAATCCTCGGGAACGTATTTGTTGGGCAATAGAATATCATTGCCTTCACCATCCCCTAAAAAAAGTCCCACACTGGTATCCCGCAAGATTTCAAGTGTATTATATGTTCCCAATGCTATCATATTGCAAAAGTAAGGTTTAAAAGTGTTGGCATAAAAAAACCGCCCTTAAAAAGAGCGGTTTCATTTATCTTTAATCGTATTGCCTACTAGTAAACAGATTGTTTTTTGAAATGCTTACAAAGCATATAGTAAACCACAGCTCTATGCTTGTTTCTATTGGATGAACCATATTTGTCCATAACGGTTTTGATACCTTCCATTAGTTCCGGGCTATCGCTCATCCCTAATTTTTTCATCAAATAGTTTTTCTTAACGGTTTCCAATTCCTTTTCATCGGAACCTGAAACTTTAGAAGCATCGATATTGTAAATAGATGGGCCCAAACCAATAGTTACTTTGGTCAAAAGGTCCATGTCTGCAGCTTCACCGAATTTATCTTTAATGTCTTCGGCATACTTCTTGATCAAATCGTCTCTTTTACTCATAATAGTTAGTGTTCTTATAGAATATGATTAATAATACCCGAAGATATAAAATCAAAGTATTCCATCAAAATTTTATTGTTCAATGTTCTAGGGGTCTTAATCTCCAAAAGCTTGGGTATTGTTGAAGATTCGAAGAAATCATCCAGTTGATCGTTCAAGGCGACTTCATCTTTCACCGAGCAATAATCCAGACCGTACATTTTACATAAATGTGCCGCATCCAAACCATGTGTGGTTTCAAAATAGGTGGCGTAGGTTTCAGTTTCTTCCTTTCCGGGAAGGATCCTGAAAATCCCCCCTCCCTCATTATTGATTACGATAATCCTAAAATCGGGCCTTAAGTACTTGTTCCATAATCCATTACTATCATAGAAAAAACTCAGGTCCCCGGTAATCAACACGGTTTGTTTACCATTGGCCATTGCTGCCCCCACTGCCGTGGATACACTCCCATCTATACCACTAGTGCCTCGGTTGCAAAAAACCTCAAGGGAAGGTTTTAAATCAAATAATTGGGCATACCTTATGGTAGAACTGTTCGCCATTTGCAATTGCACCCCTTCGGGCATTTTCCCAAAAATGTTTTTGAAAACCAGAAAATCAGAAAATGGGATATTCTTTATATACGACTCCCTTTTAGCCTCATAAGCCGATTTAAACCGATCCCAAAACTCAAAATACTCACTATCGACATGAACTGATTTGGGCATGAATCGATTAAAAAAACCGTTGGCATACTCTTTAAAATGGTGGTTTAGGGCGAAAAAAGTATCATTTGCCCTTAATGGATCTATATGCCAATGCTGCGTAGGTTTATATTTTCTTAAAAATGCCTTGATTTTTTTAGATACGACCAAGCCGCCGAAAGTAAGTAGGATATCTGGTTGTAGCGCTTTGAACATTTCTTCGGAATGTCCCGATTTTTCAATAGGGGCGATAATACTATCGATACTTGGAAAAAAATTGGGGTGGTGCAGGTTCGAAGTAGTTTCGGTCAAAACAATGACAGAAGGATCGGTTCCCAAACTATCCAAGAACTTTTCTTCTATGGAATTCGGATAATTGACCCCTACCAAGACCATTTTACGCTTGGCCGAATTCCATTGCTTTGAAAATTCCTCTAGATTCTCAAGTATTGCATCTTTTTCATGGCTAACCTCACAATTCGGATATACAGTGGGCTTGGTCACCTTATCATACAAGGGCTCTTCCAATGGCACGTTGATATGCACGGGCAATCGGCGATCAATAGCCAAGTTCATGGCCTTGTTCAAAAGCTCATCGTTATACTCCTGTATGCCCATCTGAAGCTTTTCAACCTCACCATCCATAGTTTCAGGTGCATATTTCCTTACTTTCCCGGTAGCATGGGAGACATCTTGTTTCAAATTGGCCGAATACCCGATATGGCGATCAAAAACATGATCTTGACGAATGGTTTGTCCGTCCCCCACATCGATCTTATAAAAAGGACGGTCTGCAGATATGAGCACCAAGGGCACTGTACTATAAAAAGCTTCTGCAACTGCAGGATAATAATTAAGTAAAGCACTCCCAGAGGTACATAGGACAGCTACGGGCCTTTGCCATTGTTGGGCCATACCCAATGCAAAGAAAGCGGCACTGCGTTCATCAACAATGCTATAACAATCAAAATAGGGATCTTCAGTAAATCCTATGGTCAAAGGGGCGTTTCTGGATCCAGGGGATATAACAATATCCTTTATGCCTTTGGCCTTACAATGCATGACCACAGTTTGGGCCACAGGTATGCTCGAATAGTTCATTAAAACAAAAATACAACCTCCGTTGTTCTTAACCCAATGTTCAATTAAATACTGTTAGTCGGTAATTACTTGTAAAATGGTATTGCTTTTGGCGACCGTTTCTTGCCATTCTTTCAGAGGGTCGGAATCTTTGGTGATTCCACCACCAACAAAAACGGTGGCCTTTGCGTCGGTAAATTTCATACAACGCAGGTTCACAAACAGTTCTGTAGCCGTCTTTATCGTTTTGTACGACTTATTTTCCTGGTTACGTTGACTTCTTACCCTTGAAACTTCCTGCTTAAAATTCAATTCACCCAAAAACCCTGTATAATATTCCCGATCATACTGTTCAAATTCCCCAATGAAGTTTTTTGCAGGTAATAAAGGCATGCCACATACGGCCGGGGTAGGATGAAGCGCCCTAATGATGCTCGAAAGGTTATTTTGGAACACAGCAGTTATTTTGGTACGTAAATGCCATAGGTTACCAGCTTTGGACGATTCTACTTCCGATTGCCTTATTCCCGTAACCTTATCCTGTAGGGCCTTGTTTATGTATTCGGTGACCATTCGCTGTTCTTCCAATTCTTTTTGCCCCCAAACCGGCTGTTCCCCCTCAATAAAAGCCTTTGTACCGGCCAATGACATGGTCGTTAAACTGTTATTGGAGGTTCGTAGCAATATCTCTGGGGTGGCCCCCAACCACATACCAACTTTAGGATGGTACCATAAATAGCAAAATGCCCTATCGTAGGTGTTCAATAATCGTTGAAAAATAGCTAAAGGCGAATTGGCACAAGCTACCTCCTGTTTTCTGGATAGCACGACCTTATCAAACGTACCCTTTCCTATTTCCAGGATACCTTGCCTTACTATCTGTACGTGATGTGCTTTTTCCTCCCCTGCCTCCTTTTGCTCATTAACACTTAATCCCTTCGGCAGTTTTTCTTTTACAAAATCGGCCTTCAATTGCTCGTGCAAAGGCAATAATATAGTGGGACTTTCAACATTGAAAGGCGCAAAAACAAATCCTTTTTCACTAAAATCCCGCACATGGTGCAGCTCGGCATCCTTTTGCAAAATGGCATGTACCTCCTGTGCATTCGGTTTTCGGTAGATTACAAAAGGTAATTCTAGGGATAACTGCCCCTCTACCCTATTCAAAACATCTTTCAACATTCTATTCTTTGGGTAATGCGATCGTTGTCAATTTACAGATAGATATCAACTGATCATCGGCATCGGTAATCTTTATATCCCACAATTGCGTGGTTCTACCCTTATGTAAAATCGTGGCTTTGGCGAAAACATCACCGGATTTTACACTTTTGACATGGTTGGCCGAAATTTCAATACCACGTACAAAGAATTTCTGGGCATCCAGGAAAATGTAGGAAGCCATACTACCCACACTTTCAGCCAAGGCGACCATGGCCCCACCATGCAACACACCATCGGGTTGGTGCACCTTGGGGGTTACCGGCATTTTACCCACTAAAAAATTTTCCCCTATTTCAACATACTCAATTTCCAATGTTTGCATTAAAGTGTTCTTCGAAGACTCGTTGCAAACCTTTAGGATCTTATCTTTGTATTCGTTCATCTAAAGATTTTTTGTAAAATTAAGCATAACTTAGGCAACAACATCTCGCTGAATAATCATATTTACATGAAGCAGGTTGAAAAACTGGTGACATTCCAAACAACGAATTCATATACAACGCTAAATTCGCTCTCGGACAAAACGAAGAATGTTTGGCTCGTTTTTCATGGTATAGGATATCTAAGCAGATATTTCCTTAAATATTTCAAGGACCTGCCATGCGATGAAAATTACATCATTGCCCCACAAGCTCCTTCAAAATATTATCTGAACAATGAATATCGCCATGTAGGTGCCAGCTGGTTGACCAAAGAAAATACAGCCTTGGAAACCATAAACGTACTGAATTATTTAGATGCGGTTTTCGATAGTGAAAATCTTCCACCTTCCTGTAATTTGATAGTTTTCGGATATTCCCAAGGTGTTTCCATTGCCACACGTTGGGTAAAACACAGCAAAATAAAGTGCCATCAATTGGTTTTATATGCCGGAGGAATTCCCAATGAACTGCGCCCGGGCGACTTTGATTTCCTGATCGAAAACAACACCAAAGTCACGGCCTTGGTAGGCGACCAAGATGAATACATCAATGCCGAACGACTACAAAAGGAAAAGGAGCGGATAAAATCACTTTTCAGCGGGAAGGCAAAATTCAAGATTTTCGAAGGCAAACATGAAGTAAAAAAAGAACTCCTTCAGCAATTTATTTAATATGGAACAGTTTCCTACGCTTACGACCGAACGTTTGACCCTTGATCAAGTCAAAACTTCCGACATTCCCAATATAATTGCATATGCGGGTAATATTAAAATCGCCGAAAACACCCGAAGTATTCCTCATCCTTACCTTGAAGAAAATGCCATCGCATGGATCCAAATGACCAATTCCGGTTTTAAGGAAAAAGACAATTATATGTTTGGCATACGATTAAAAGATTCTCCCGGATTGATAGGTGCGATCGGACTTGACATCAACAAGGAAAACAACCGAGCGGAATTAGGTTATTGGTTGGCTGAGGACTTTTGGAACCAAGGTATAACCACCGAAGCGGCAAAGGCCATACTTACCTTCGGATTCGATAAACTGAAACTCAACAAAATCATTGCCGTTTATTTAACCACCAATGAAGCATCGGGCAGGGTAATGGTCAAAAACGGAATGGTCAAAGAAGCGGTATTCAAGGACCATGATATCAAAAGAGGTCATACTATTGAAGACGGCATCTATGTTTCCTTGATTCAATATAGAATGACAAAAAGTGAATATGAATCCCTCTAACCCATGGACCCTATGCAAAACAACCTTTCCTTTACCCTGGAAAATGAAATGGTAAGACTTGAACCGTTGACCTTGGACAATTATAAGCACCTTATCCCCATTGCTTGCCAAAAAAAGTTGGTACAATATTCCCCCTCTGATATTGAAACTCCCGAGGCCTTGAAAAAATATGTGGAAACTGCCTTGCAGCAAAAAAAGGAAAAGACCAGTATCCCTTTTATCGTGTTTGACAAGAAAAACCAACACTATGCCGGTTGTACCCGATTCATGAACATAGATTGGAAAAACAAGGTGCTTCATATCGGGTCTACTTGGATCGGCAGGGAATTCCATGGTACGGGACTCAACTCCCAAATGAAAGCCCTAATGCTCGGGCATGCCTTTGAGAAAATGGGATTCGAAAAAATCGAATTCAGGATAGACGAACGTAATATGCGCTCACGAAAGGCGGTTGAAAAATTAGGCGGAATACTTGAAGGGGTGTTGCGCAAAAATGTATACCTCTTAGACAGATTTAAGCGAAATACCTGCTGTTATGGTATTTTAAAGGAAGAATTTAACCAAGGATCATAAAAAGCAGTTGAACCATGAAACAGAAAATCGCCACTATTGCCTTGATCGTAAAAGATTATGATGAGGCTATCTCATTTTATACCCAAAAATTAGGTTTCAAGGTTCTGGAGGATACCACTTTAGGTCCGGATAAAAGATGGGTACTGATCACTCCTCCCAAATCTGATGGTGCCACCTTACTTTTGGCCAAGGCCACAACCCAAGAAGAAATACGGTGTATCGGCAACCAAGCCGGGGGCCGCGTATTCCTGTTTCTGCATACCGATGATTTTTGGAGAGACCATAAGCACATGAGCGAGAACGGGGTGGTCTTCAAGGAAGAACCAAGACAGGAAGCCTATGGCACGGTAGCGGTGTTCAAGGACCTTTATGGCAACCTATGGGACCTTATAGAACCTAAATCCTAGTTACTCTTCTTTCTTCTCGGTAACTTCGTCTTCGTAGTACTTTATTTTTCGGGTAGTATAGGAATTTTCAGGAGTAATGATCTCTTTGATCCAGTTACCTTCTTCCCCATTATCGAATTGGTATATGTATTCTTTTACGGCTACCGACTTCCCTCTTTTGGTAACTGATTTCAAGAGCATTCCTTTTGCATCGTACTCATAGGTAATGACCTCTTTGGGGGCAAATTGATTTTTATTGGGATCGTTTACAAAATGGGTTTCCGATAGTAATTTCCCTTGTTCATCGAACACCTCTTCCAGAGCGCTTTGTGGTTCCCCTTCCAAAAACTTCTTGGTCAATATTACCCTTTGTTTTTGCTTGTTTTTACCTACTTTGACCGATTTGCGAATAGATTTGATAACGGATCCGTTCAATTCATGGATCTGGGTCTGCTCCCCACGGTATTCCGAATAATCTATCAATGTTTCGTCGTTACCATCATTATTGGTACGTATTATTTTTGTCAGAATGGTATCCGCATTATAGATATATTCATAACGATCCAAAAACTCCTTATCGTAAGAGATTATCTTTTCAGTGACCCTACGTTCAGGAACCGTATCTACCTCATAGAAATTCGCGTAGGAGGTACTGCGCTCAAAAACATTGTTCCTATAATTCTCAAAACGCTTTTCCGCAAGCTCCCCTCCCTTGTATTTATAATAGGTAACATCGTAATCACTTTCGTTATATCGGGTAACCGATTTCGTTAATTTTCCCTGTTTATCAAAATCATAAGCCTCCTTGCCATACTTGGTACTTACTAAGCACGATTTTACGGGACCTTTTAGGTCAAAATCGGAAATTGTGAAAATCCTGGGTTCTTGTCCTTGCCCTATAGCGACAAAGCCAAAAAGGGCAACGATTATCCAAGAATGTAAAAAAGTAGACGCGTAATTTTTTACCATATACCAAATGTACTTTATAATACTGCAACAATAAAACAAATTCCGTACCATTAATATTGCCCTTTGCAGTATAAATTCGTTGACCGTACATGTATTTTTAATCGAATAGACCTGTATCTTTAGCCCCATTGAAATTAATGTAACCCGTAAACCAACGATATGAAACTTTTTTATGCCCTTGTACCGCTACTTTTGATCATGGCGTGCAACACCAAAGAAAAGCCCGTTCCCGAATATCCCGATTTTGAAATCGGGGTCATTGCCGACTGCCAATACTGTGATTGTGAACCGACCGACGTACGTTTTTATAAGAAAGCACCGGCTCGTTTAAAGCAAGCAGTAACCGAACTGAATACCCATACCTTGGACTATACCATACATTTGGGGGATTTTATTGACAGGGATTTTAATAGTTTCGATACCCTTATCTCTATTTGGGGCGGATTAAAATCGGACAGGTACCATGTTTTGGGCAACCATGATTTTAGTGTTGCCGACTCGCTTAAACCTTTGGTATTTGAAAAAATGGACCTTAAAGACCGGTATTACAGCATCGTTAAGAATAAATGGCGGTTCATTATTTTGGATGGAAATGACCTGAGTGTACATGGTGCCCTTACGGAAGCCAAAAAGCAACAGACCGACTCGCTCTTTCAACAACTATCAAGTAAAGAGCTGCCCAATTTGAAGCCTTGGAACGGCGGATTGGGAAAAGAACAATTACAATGGATCGAAGATGAGCTGAAACTCGCCACACAGAACAAGGAGCGTGTAGGTTTTTATTGCCATTTTCCCGTTCTCGGGGAAACCAATGACCTTAACCTCTGGAATTATGAACAATTACTCTCTATAATCGATAAATACGATTGTGTAAAGTTCTATTTCAATGGTCACCACCACGATGGCAGTTATGTACAAAAAGATGGCGTACACTACCTAAATTTCAAGGGAATGTTAGATACTCGGGACAGCACCTCCTTTGCAAGGGTCGCATTTCATAATGATTCCCTTATCGTAAAGGGATATGGCCGTGAGCCAGATCGCGGCTTGCTTATTCGTTAAGTATATAAAATAAAAAACATCCTGACGTTTCCGTCAGGATGTTTTTTTTGTATAAATGTTATGAAGATTACTTGACTTCTTCGAAGTCTACCCTTCGTCTGCGCTCAGGACAGGCTACTTGACTTCTTCGAAGTCTACGTCTTCAACATTATCGCCTTCACCCGCATCGGCAGTGCCGGCAGTATCCTCACCATTTGGTGCAGCTCCTCCTGCTTGGGCCTCTGCCTGGGCTTTGTACATTTCCTCAGAAGCTACTTTCCATGCTTCGTTGATTTTATCCAAAGCTGGAGTAATTACCGCAAGGTCTTTACTTTCATGTGCTTTCTTCAATTCTTCCAAAGCTTCTTCGATAGGCTTTTTCTTATCATCTGAAAGTTTGTCCCCGAACTCTGCCAATTGTTTTTCGGTCTGGAAGATCATTCCGTCGGCCTCATTCAATTTATCGGCAGTTTCCTTCGCTTTTTTATCGGTTTCGGCATTTGCTTCCGCTTCTGCTTTCATTTTTTTGATTTCCTCTTCGGTTAAACCTGAAGAAGCCTCGATACGGATATCCTGGGATTTTCCTGTGGCCTTATCGGTCGCGGAAACCTTGATGATACCGTTGGCATCTATATCGAAAGTAACTTCGATCTGTGGTGTTCCCCTTTGAGCAGGTGGAATACCGTCTAAATGGAAACGTCCTATCGTTTTGTTATCCGCTGCCATTGGCCTTTCCCCTTGCAACACATGGATCTCAACAGATGGCTGGTTGTCAGCTGCAGTAGAGAACACTTGTGATTTCTTGGTAGGGATCGTTGTATTCGCATCGATCAGTTTCGTCATTACGCTACCCATGGTCTCTATACCTAAGGAAAGAGGGGTAACATCCAACAACAATACATCTTTAACATCACCGGTCAATACACCCCCTTGAATGGCGGCACCTACGGCAACAACTTCATCCGGGTTAACCCCTTTAGAAGGTTTTTTACCAAAGAATTTCTCAACTGCTTCCTGTACTGCTGGAATACGTGTTGATCCACCAACCAATATGATCTCATCAATATCACTTTTTGAAAGTCCGGCTGCTTTTAAGGCCGACTCACAAGGATCGATTGTTCTTTTTACAAGATCAGCGATCAATTGCTCAAATTTTGATCTTGTCAACGTACGTACCAAGTGTTTTGGTCCTGAAGCCGTTGCTGTAACGTAAGGTAAGTTGATCTCTGTCTGTGCAGAAGAAGATAACTCGATTTTGGCTTTTTCGGCAGCTTCACGCAAACGTTGCAATGCCATGGCATCTTCACGAAGGTCCATACTTTCATCTTTCTTGAACTCTTCGGCCAACCAATCAATGATCTTTTGATCAACATCATCACCACCTAAGTGGGTATCTCCATCGGTAGACAATACCTCGAACACACCATCACCCAGCTCCAAAATGGAAACATCATGGGTACCACCACCAAAGTCAAAAACGACTATTTTTTGGTCGGTATCCTTTTTATCCATTCCGTATGCCAAAGAAGCGGCGGTAGGTTCGTTAATGATTCGTTCCACTTTAAGTCCGGCAATCTCACCGGCCTCTTTGGTGGCCTGTCTTTGGGCATCGTTAAAGTATGCAGGTACGGTAATTACCGCCCTGGTCACATCTTGGCCCAAATAATCCTCAGCGGTTTTCTTCATTTTCTGAAGAATCATGGCTGAAAGTTCTTGTGGTGTATATAAACGACCGTCTATATCTACCCTTGGGGTATCGTTATCCCCTTTTACTACTTTATAAGGAACACGGTCTGCCTCTTTTTTAGATTCAGAGAACTTGTTGCCCATAAAACGTTTTATCGAGTAAACGGTTTTATGCGGGTTGGTAACTGCCTGTCTTTTTGCAGGGTCGCCCACTTTAATTTCACCACCTTCTACAAATGCGATTACTGATGGTGTAGTTCGTTTACCTTCGGCATTGGGGATTACAACGGGCTCGTTACCTTCCATTACTGAAACGCAGGAGTTGGTCGTACCCAAATCTATACCTATGATCTTGCTCATTATTTATGTTTTAAATATTAGTGCTTGTTTTTATTCGTCGGTAAGGGAATGACAAACAATATGCCAATTGCCGGTGAACTGACATGATGTCATTCAGAATATTGTCATATCCGGGTAAAACCTCCATTTAATGGGCACTTGAAGGTTTTCCTATTCATTGACTTTCCTGTTTTATTGGAAGGACAAACCGACTTCTTTTAATCGATTACGGTGTAAACCATTTATATTTCAGTATCTTTTAAATTGAACGCCCTTCCAATATTTTCCCACAACGTCGTCTTATACCAAAAAAAAATGTTTTTCGCCCGGCAATATTCGCCATATGGAAAATACTGAAACGAAATTGAAATTTTAGTGCCCAAGAAATTTCGGATACAACATTTCATTCAACAATAATTTTATCTTTACATCGTGAAGCAAACGGAAACAAAGATAGAGTGTATCAGTATTTTTGATATGTTGAAAATAGGTATCGGTCCGTCTAGCTCCCATACCTTAGGACCCTGGCGTGCCGCTGAACGTTATATTGCCAGGCTCAAATACCAAGGACATTTTTCCCAAGTAATAAAAATACAGGTTCATATGTACGGTTCCCTATCCTTGACGGGAAAAGGCCATGCCACCGATTATGCCGTTATGCTCGGCCTTTCGGGCGCCGATCCCGAATATGTACCTATTGCCGACATACATGCTATTGTTCAACATATAAAGGACACTAAAACCTTGATCCTGAACAACGAAGTATCGCTTCCCTTTGATCCGGCCACCGATATTGTTTTCAATAGGGAATTCCTCCCTTTTCATGCCAATGGATTGAAATTCGTTGCTACCCTTGCCAACGGCGATAAGAAATCGAAAACCTATTATTCTATTGGAGGTGGTTTCGTGGTCGTAAAAGAGCGCAAGAATGCCAAGCGTAATATAGAGACCCTTAAAACCTTTCCCTTGCCCATTACCACGGGTAATGAACTATTGGCCTATTGCGAACAGGAAAATAAATGTATTTCTGAAATTGTACTGCTCAACGAACGATCCCTGCGCACGGATGCTGAAATAGACCGTGAACTGCATCGCATTTGGGATACCATGCTAGAATGCATGTATATAGGTTGCCATACCGAAGGTATACTCCCAGGCGGACTCCAAGTGCGGAGACGGGCCTTTGGCATGCACCAAAACCTAAAGGGCGGGTTGCCCTACTCCAATCCCGAAGAATGGTTACAGACCATTCGACAGACCGAGGTCAAATTTCGACAGATCCTAAAGTGGGTAAGTTGCTTTGCCTTGGCGGTCAATGAGGTAAATGCCTCGTTGGGCCGTGTGGTCACTGCCCCGACCAATGGGAGTGCCGGGGTAATCCCCGCCGTACTCATGTATTACTTGGTCATTGAAAACCATGATGCAGGTTTCGGGGAGATAAAACGGTTTTTATCTGTAGCCGGTGAGATCGGGAGTATCTTTAAAAAAGGAGCAACGATTTCCGCGGCCATGGGAGGTTGCCAAGCAGAGATCGGCGTATCATCGGCCATGGCCGCAGGTGCCCTGACCGAACTTTTGGGCGGAAGCCCCGAACAGGTTTTAATGGCCGCCGAAATAGCCATGGAGCACCATTTGGGCCTTACCTGTGATCCTATTGGCGGTTTGGTACAAGTGCCGTGTATAGAGCGAAACTCAATGGGTGCCATAAAGGCCATTAATGCCGCTGAACTTGCATTGGATTCTGACCCCAAGGAAGCCAAGGTACCATTGGACAAGGTGGTACGTACCATGTGGGAAACCGCCAAGGATATGAACACCAAATACAAAGAAACCTCGGAAGGCGGACTCGCCGTTGGGGTATATTTGACTGATTGTTAAGGCCTATATTTTTTTTTATAATTACTTCGGCAACTATTGCGCATTTTGTATATCACAAAAATATATATCGGTTGGTGTATGGTTAGTTGCGTGTTTCAGCAACTAATTTAGTAAACAAAAACGAACGCGAGAAAATTCCGAAGGAATTTTCCAAATAAGCACTTGCCAAAGCAATTAATTATACACGGTGTTAGGCGCTGTGTTTTTCCCTTACAATTTGTCTTTAATTGCTTTTCTCCAAAAATAAATTCCAAAGACACAAGTCACGATAGCAAACATAATTCCGTTTTCGCCAAGCCAATGTTCCGTTCCTTCATTTTTTATTGTTAATTCAGGTAATATTTTTTGAATATATACATTGCTTACTGCGTGAAAAATTACTGCTGGCCATAGGCTTTTAGATTTGAAAGTGTAGTAAGTCAAAATGAAAGACATTGAAACTATAACAACATAAAATGTCGCCAATTCCAAGATTACATTTTCGCCATAATATACAATTAGTGGCCAATGCCAAGTTGCCCAAATAATTCCACTAAAAATGGAAACACCAGTAAACGAAAGAACTTTTCTTAATTCATAAATGAAAAAACCTCGCCATCCAATTTCTTCCCCTAAAGTTGTTGCTGATGCTCTTATAACTTCAATAGTTCCTAATAAGATAATAGCTATGATTGCAATCGATGTTGGATTTAAAGTTCCTATTCCAATCAAACCAAGTTCTTTTCCCCAATCTGTTATTGCTTCGCCATTTGTCAAACTTCCAAAGCCAAAAACCCAAATTAGTATATAAGTGATTAAGCCATATAAAGCAGGAATAAAATAAGAAAGTCGAATATATTTCCAATTTCCCCAATTCCAATTTAGTGAAGAAATAGGGCGTTTTATTAGTTTTAACGTAATTAATGTAGCTATGGCAGGACACCACATTAGTCCTCCAATATATATTCGTGATGGATATAAATTAACTATCGCATAATGAAATAACGAGCTTAAAATTGTAACAATAGCGAGGAAAATAAAGATTGTATTCCAAGTTTTTTTTCGTTCCATTAAATTTTCTTGTATTTGAACTTCTGATTGGTTTATTAAAGGAAGACGAAGAGCTCGTAGTTTTGTTACATTGCGCCTAACAACAACGCTTTACTTAATTGATATACAAAATGAATAATACCATAAAAATTGTTATCCCCTATAATGACAGGTCTAAGTGAAAAATGTGTAAATTGGTGGTGCAAATAAAAACATGCACATATTTATGTGATGATGTAG
>NZ_JAWMPY010000009.1:0-183436 GCF_033101095.1 Maribacter sp. TH_r10
CAAAAAATTATTCACCTCTAAACTTCATGATCAATCATTTATAGGTCATCATTCTTCAAAGGAGGTTTTTCTTGGAACCCTAAAGTCTTTATAATTCAATAACACTTCATCCGAACCTATAGTCAGGAAAATTAGGATATAGTTTTCTGAAAATGCCTAATACTTAATATAGGGTGAGCTATGTGCGAGTTGTTGGGTATACATTCTATAATATTAATTAATTGAAATAAATTAACAGAGTATGGGATAGAAAAGTGTTTTTTGATAAAACAAACTATTGTAAAACTCTTACACTTGTTTATTATAGTTTTATTACTTCGGTATAATTAAATATTAAAGTAAACAAAAACCCCCTCTACAATATTGTAGAGGGGGTTTTTGTAAAGTGAAAATTAATTTTTTAAACCCTTGGTAAATCTCCTTCTCCCTTTAATGGAAGGTAAGATTTGCCCATAAGGTACTTATCTACATGATGAGCAGCTTGTCTCCCTTCGGAAATGGCCCAAACTATCAAAGATTGACCTCTTCGTTGGTCACCTGCAACAAAAACACCGGGTACATTACTCTTGTAATCGACTGCTGTTGCCTTGATGTTTGTTCTTGGGTCGACTTCCAATCCTAATTGTTCGGCAATCGTCATTTCAGATCCTGTAAAACCTAGGGCCAAAAGAGCCAATTCACACTTCCATTCTTTTTCAGTGCCTTCTATTTCTTTTAATACAGGGCGTTTCCCAGGTTCATTGATCCACTCCACTTCAGAAGTTATCAGACCTTTAAGATTTCCATCTTTATCACCAATGAATTCTTTGGTTGATATGCTGAAAAATCGCTGGGCTCCTTCTTTATGTGAAGAACTTGTTCGTAAACGCATTGGCCAGAAAGGCCAAGGTTGCCCTTCGGGTCTTTCAGGTGTGCCTTTACCCATAATTTCAAAGTTAGATACGGATTTGGCACCATGTCTGATTGAGGTTCCGATACAATCCGAGCCAGTATCCCCACCGCCGATTACGATAACATCCTTATCAGTTGCCAATATTTCTTCTCCTAAATCTTTGATACCGTCGACCCTTCTATTGTTTTGCCCTAAAAAGTCCATGGCCTGAACAACTCCTTTCAATTCTATTCCTTTTATGGGTAAACTACGTCTAACAGTAGCTCCACCACACAGTACCAAGGCATCGAAATCATTCTTTAACTCTTCAGCTTTGATATCTACCCCAACATGTATTCCACATTTAAATATGATACCTTCTTCTTCCAAGACTTTCAATCTCCTATCAATGACATTCTTTTCCATTTTAAAATCAGGAATTCCATATCGTAGTAGTCCACCTGGTTTTTCATCCCTTTCGAAAACCGTGACCAAATGTCCGGCACGATTAAGTTGCTGCGCAGCAGCCAATCCTGATGGTCCTGAACCTATGACCGCTACTTTTTTCCCAGTTCGTTCGGTGGGGGGCATTGGTTTTATCCAACCGTTAGTGAAAGCGGTCTCTACAATATTCTTTTCGATATTCTCAATAGTCACAGGGTCTTCATTAATACCCAATACACATGCTTCTTCACATGGTGCGGGACATAATCTACCTGTAAATTCCGGAAAATTGTTCGTGGAATGTAAAATTTCAGCTGCTTTTTCCCATTTGCCTCTATATACTGCATCGTTGAAATCAGGAATTAGGTTCCCTAATGGACAACCACTATGGCAAAATGGAATACCGCAATCCATACATCGGGCACCTTGATCCTTTAATTCCGTTTCTTTCATCGGGAGGGTAAATTCTTTGTAATTTTTTACCCTTGTCTCTACTGGAGCGTATTCTTCTATTTTCCTATCGAATTCCAAAAAACCTGTAATCTTTCCCATGTTTCGATTTATATTGTTTGTAATTTTTCTTTTTCCAAACGGATCAACGCCTGTTTGTATTCTTCTGGGAATACCTTCACGAAATCAGGAAGACATTCCTCCCAATGTTCAAGAATGCGCTGCGCCAAAGGACTCATTGTATAGTTATAATGACTTTCGATAAGGTCTTTCAACTGTTTTATGTCTTGATCTTCTTCCACAGGTAATAAGTTCAATGCTTCTTTATTACAATGGCTTTCGAATGTTTTGTTCTTATCATATACAAAGGCAATACCACCACTCATGCCAGCTCCGAAATTACGACCTACTTCACCGAGTATAACTGCAACTCCGCCTGTCATATATTCGCATCCATGATCACCTATACCTTCTACTACCGTCTTTGCGCCAGAATTACGAACACAAAAACGTTCACCGGCCTTACCGTTGATATAGGCCCGACCTGCGGTAGCCCCATAAAGTGTCACGTTCCCGGTAATCACGTTTTCCTCAGGTATAATGGTTGATTTTTCTGGAACTTTGATGACCAATTTAGCGCCTGAAAGTCCTTTGCCCAAATAATCGTTGGTGTTACCGTTTACGGTCATTGTAAGTCCACGTGTGGCAAATGCTCCGAAACTTTGACCAGCAGAACCTGTAAAGTTCAATTTAATTGTATTCAGCGGAAGGCCTTGAGCACCATAAACCTTTGAAATTTCGTTACTGATTATTGCTCCGATAGCCCTATCGGTATTTTTGATAGGAAAGTCCAATGAGATTTTTTCTTTTCGGAATAATGCCGGATGGGCTTTTTCCAAAATTTCAAATTCAATGGATTTGTTTACATCGTGCTGCTGTTTTGTCGTATTGTGGAACTTAGTTCCTTTAGGTACGTCGATTTCATGAAGAATAGGTGTAAGATCTATTCCGTTCGCTTTATAGTGGTCAATGGCTTTTTTACGATCCAATTTTTGTACTTGGCCTACCATTTCGTTTATGGTCCTGAATCCCAATTGGGCCATGATTTCCCTAAGTTCTTGAGCAACGAAATACATGTAATTTACAACATGTTCCGGTTTACCTTCGAACTTTTTGCGTAATTCAGGATTCTGTGTTGCAATACCTACTGGACAAGTATTGAGATGGCATACTCGCATCATCACACAGCCTGAAGCTACAAGAGGTGCGGTTGCAAAACCAAATTCCTCTGCTCCCAAAAGACATGCAATGGCGACATCACGACCTGTTTTCAATTGCCCGTCACATTCTAGTACGATTCTATTTCTTAGGTCGTTTAGAACTAATGTCTGTTGTGCTTCCGCAATTCCCAATTCCCAGGGTAGTCCTGCATGTTTCAACGAAGTTAAAGGAGAGGCTCCCGTTCCACCGTCGAAACCTGAGATAAGTATAACGTCTGCTTTTGCTTTTGAAACTCCTGCGGCAACTGTACCAACACCTACTTCGGATACCAATTTAACATTGATACGTGCTTTTCTATTGGCGGATTTTAAATCGAAAATCAATTGTGATAAATCTTCGATGGAATATATATCGTGATGTGGAGGTGGGGAAATCAGTCCTACATAGGGTGTTGAATTCCGGGTTTTCGCAATGGCCGGATTAACCTTTGGTCCGGGTAATTGCCCGCCTTCACCAGGCTTGGCCCCTTGGGCCATTTTTATTTGGATTTCCTGTGCATTGGTCAAATAGTTCGAGGTAACCCCGAACCTACCCGATGCCACCTGTTTAATGGCACTGTTTCGCCAATCACCTGTTTGGTTTTTATAAAAACGTGCCGCATCTTCACCACCTTCGCCCGAATTGCTCTTGCCACCGATACGGTTCATGGCTATAGCTAAATTTTCATGGGCTTCTTTACTAATCGATCCATAGGACATTGCACCGGTCTTGAATCGTTTTACGATATCGGTCCATGGTTCAACTTCATCTAAAGGAATGGGGTCGTAATTCGAGAATTCGAACAACCCACGAATGGTCATCAAACTTTTTGATTGTTCATTTACCAGCTCTGCAAATTCCTTATAAGTTTCTGGTTCGTTGCCCCGAACGGCTTTTTGCAGTTTGGCAACCGTTAAGGGGTTGAACATGTGTTTTTCACCATTTCTTCTCCAACGGTATTCACCCCCCATTTCTAGATCAAGGTTCCCAGCTATTTCTTTTTTCGAATAAGCATTATGGTGCCTTTTTGCGATTTCTTTCTCTATTTCATAAAGTCCGACTCCTTGTATTCTGGTTGGGGTGTTCGGGAAATATTTGTTCACCACCTTGGTATTGATTCCTATACATTCGAACAATTGTGATCCGCGATAGGAATTTAGTGTAGATATCCCGATTTTATTCATCACTTTAAGAATACCTTTTCCTATGGCCTTATTATAATTGTTTACGGCCTCTTCAAAAGTGATTTCCGTGATATCGTTCTTTTCAATTTGTTCCGCGATAATCTCATTTACCAAATAAGGGTTTATGGCACTGGCGCCAAAACCGAACAAGAGCGCAAAATGATGTACTTCGCGAGGTTCAGCAGACTCGATGATGATACTTAATTTAGAACGGTTGCCTTTTTTCTGAAGGCCGTTATTTACGAAAGAACAAGCTAATAAAGCGGGGATCGGGGCCTTTTCCTCATTGGTGTTCCTGTCAGATAGAATAATGATATTCGCACCTTCATCAATGGCTTTCGAGGCTTGGTTCAATACCGATTCAAGGGCATCTTCCAATCCGTTTAACCCTCTTTTTATCTCATATAAGATAGGAATGGATACAACTTTATAATCTGGACTTGCATCATAATTTTTTATTTTGTCCAAATCTTCCTTGGATATTACCGGATTCTGAATCTTTAACTTTCTACAGTGGTTCTCGGTGATTGTAAAAAGATTGTGGTCACTGCCTAAAGTTAGGCTTATATCTGTAATCAGTTCTTCACGAATACCATCCAAAGGCGGATTGGTAACTTGTGCGAACAGCTGTTTAAAATAGTTGTATATGTGCTGTGGACGCTCCGATAAGACTGCTATTGGCGTATCTGATCCCATTGAACCGATAGGTTCTTTGGCTGTTTTGCCCATAGGAAGGATGATCGTATTAATGTCTTCAAGGGTATACCCGAAAACAGATTTACGTTTTTCCAAGGAAGCTTCGCCTAAAAATAGCGGACAATCGTTGTAAGGGATATCCCTAAGGTGTACAAGGTTGTCATCCAGCCATTTTTTATAAGGATGACGTTGGGCTATTTCTTCCTTGATTTCCTCATCATTTATGATCCTGCCTTCTTCCATGTTCACCAAGAACATTTTACCAGGTTCAAGTCTTCCGTGAAATTCTACATCTTCCGGTTTAATATCTATAACCCCGGTTTCTGAGGACATTATAACGTTACCTTGTTTGGTCACCGTATAGCGAGAAGGTCTTAAGCCATTTCTGTCTAAAAGTGCGCCAATATAGTTTCCGTCGGTAAAAGGGATTGATGCAGGTCCGTCCCAAGGCTCCATGGTACATGAGTTGTATTCATAGAAGGCACGTTTGGCCTCGGACATTTCCGTATTCTTTTCCCAAGCTTCGGGTACGAGCATCATCATTACTTCAGGGAGAGAACGGCCGGTCATCAAAAGTAGTTCAACAACCATGTCCATGGTAGCTGAATCTGATTTTCCTGGAAGTACAACCGGTAATATTTTTTTGATATCATCGCCGAACCAATCACTTTCCAATAATTCTTCCCTAGATTTCATACGTGTAACATTTCCACGTAGGGTATTTATCTCCCCATTGTGGCACATGTACCTGAAAGGTTGTGCCAAATCCCAAGTAGGGAAAGTGTTGGTAGAGAATCGTTGATGTACCAATGACAGTCTTGTGACTACCCTTGAATCCATCAAATCGGTATAATAAAGGCTTATATCCTTAGGCATTAAGAGCCCTTTGAATATGATTATTTTTGTTGAAAGACTGGGAACATAAAAGAATTTGTTCTCAGATAATTTAGACTTTAATATAGCATGTTCGGTAATTTTTCTGGCAATGAATAATTTCAAATTGAATTGAAAATCATCTTGATCCTCATTTTCCTTTGCGATGAAAATCTGTTTGACAAAAGGTTCGGTTTCCATGGCAATACGGCCGGGAATCGAACGGTTTACAGGGACATCACGCCATCCGAGTAATTTTAAACCTTGATTTTCAATGTTCTTTTCGAATTCGGATATACAGAAAACCCTTTGGTTGTCTTTCTGTGGAAGAAAGATATTGCCAACCGCATATTCTCCTGCAGATGGTAGGTCAAAATCGCAAACATCGGTAAAGAAATCATGGGGTATATCAATAAGTATACCGGCCCCATCCCCGGTTTTGCCATCTGCACTTACCGCACCACGGTGCTCAAGTTTGTCCAAAATCTCCAATGCCTTATGGATAATATCATTTGATTTTTTTCCTTTAAGGCTACATATAAAACCTGCACCACAATTATCATGTTCAAATTCGGGTAGGTACAATCCTTGTTTTGTCAACTTCATAAATTAAGGTATTTGTGTAAAAATATTACATTCTATGAATTATCCTTAGCACTGATTTGATTTATAACAAAAAAATCCAACGTTTTTAAATATTTGATTAATTACCCTTAAAATCGGATTTTTAGGATGGTTTTTTTGAGAAATCCGCAAATGTTCGAAAGAATGAAAGTCCATATTATGGACTGTGATTGCTTCTTGTTGTATAATAGGTATAAAAACCGGATTTTAAGGGTTCATTTTCCTATTTCGACTATTCTGGAAAAAATCAATGGAACGAATTCAAAGACCTTATCACGTATTACGTTAAAGATAAACTTAATTCCGTAGAATGCTTCGTGAAATAACGATTTTCTGTATTTCGGAAGTGCCTTCGTATATTTGAGTTATTTTGGCATCTCGCATAAGTCGTTCAACGTGATAATCTTTTACAAAACCATTGCCGCCATGAATTTGAACAGCTTCGATTGTAGTGTCCATCGCTGTTTTGGATGCATGTAATTTCGCTATGGCACCCGATAGATCATAATTAGCACCGATGTCCTTATCTCGGGCAGCTTTATAGACTAAAAGCCTGGCCGCTTCGATTTGTGTGTGCATATCGGCCAATTTAAATGCAATGGCTTGGTGGTTGGCGATCTCTGTTCCAAAAGCCTTTCGTTCTTTTGCATATTTTTTCGCTAGTTCGTAAGCACCGGCAGCTATGCCCAAAGCTTGTGAGGCAATACCGATTCGGCCTCCGGCCAAGGTTTTCATGGCAAATTTGAAACCAAATCCATCCTCACCGATCCTATTTTCTTTTGGCACTTTTACATCGTTGAAATTTAGGGAATGGGTATCACTTCCTCGTATGCCCAATTTATTTTCTTTGGGGCCTATTTCAAAACCCGGCATACCTTTCTCTACAATAAGCGCATTTATGCCCTTGTGCCCTTTATCTTTGTCCGTTTGGGCGATTACAAGGTAAACCGAGGCCGAATTGCCATTTGTGATCCAGTTCTTGGTGCCATTCAGGATATAATGGTCGCCCTTGTCAATTGCAGTGGTTTTTTGTGAAGTTGCATCACTACCGGCTTCCGGTTCTGAAAGACAAAATGCCCCGATGATCTCTCCTGTTGCCAGAGGTTTTAAATACTTGATTTTTTGCTCTTCGGTGCCATAGGTTTCAAGCCCCCAGCAAACCAATGAATTGTTAACGGATACTACTACCGAGGATGAGGCGTCTATTTTGGATAATTCTTCCATGACAAGGGCATAGGAAACAGTATCAAGGCCGCTACCCCCGTATTTTGGGTCTACCATCATTCCCATAAAACCGAGTTCTCCCATTCTTTTGACCTGTTCGGCCGGAAATTTTTGGGTTTCGTCCCTTTCGATTACACCGGGCAAAAGTTCGTTTTGTGCAAATTCACGTGCAGCCTCCTGTATCATCTTTTGTTCTTCGGAAATAGAGAAATCCATGGTAAAATAATTTTTGTATTCACAACAAATATACAGTTATGTTGCAAATTTCAAAATGTAATGGGGAGATGTTTCAGAAGTGTGAAAATTTAAAGATTGGAAGAAGGAAAAGCTATTATTTAAATTCTGTATTTTATATTTGTTTCAGAGTTTACCTCAATTTGATTAAAACAAGATTATGAGACAACACTAACCCCTTTTGGGGAATTAATGTTAGAATGATGCCAGCTATTAGAATGAAATCAAAGTCACATAATCTATAAAATCAAAATAATGAAGAAACTTCTTCAAGCATACGAGGACAAGCAACCCGAAATTATATTCAATTGGAAAGACCCGGAGACAGAAGCTGAAGGCTGGGCGGTAATCAATTCGCTCAGGGGAGGTGCTGCCGGTGGTGGTACACGAATGAGGGAAGGATTGGACCTGAACGAGGTTCTTTCATTGGCAAAGACCATGGAGGTTAAATTCACTGTATCGGGACCTCCTATAGGTGGGGCCAAGTCAGGAATAAACTTCAATCCACATGACCCTAGGAAAAAAGGCGTTTTGGAACGTTGGTACCATGCCGTTGCCCCTTTGTTGAAAAGTTATTATGGTACGGGAGGGGATCTTAATGTTGATGAAATAAAAGAAGTTATACCCATCACGGAAGATGCTGGGGTATGGCATCCACAAGAAGGGGTTTTCAATGGTCATTTTAAGCCTACTGAGGCCGATAAGATAAATAGGATAGGTCAATTGCGCTTGGGGGTTATAAAGCCTCTTGAGAGTAGTCGGTATTCGCCCGATGTCTCTAGGAAATATACGGTTGCCGATATGATTACCGGTTATGGCGTGGCTGAGGCCGTACGTCATTATTACGATATTTTCGGAGGTAATGTAATGGGCAAACGGGCGGTGATCCAAGGTTTTGGGAATGTAGGAGGAGCGGCGGCATTTTATCTGGCCCAAATGGGGGCAAAGATCGTTGGTATATTGGATAGGACTGGGGGAGTTATAAAAGAAGAAGGGTTTTCTTTTGAAGAAATAAAGGATTTTTATTTGAATAAGCAGGGTAATAATCTAATGGCCAGTGCCGATCAAATGATTCCTTTTGATGAAATCAATCGGAAAATTTGGGAACTCCAAACAGAAATATTCGCACCTTGTGCTGCTTCGAGGCTCATAACCAAGGACCAGATTTCAAAAATGATCGGTACAGGACTCGAAGTAATATCATGCGGGGCCAATGTTCCCTTTGCGGATAAAGAGATTTTCTTTGGTCCTATTATGGAATATGCCGATGGAAAAGTGAGTTTGATTCCCGATTTTATATCCAATTGTGGAATGGCAAGGGTTTTTGCATATTTCATGGAGAAAAGAGTAGGAATGGATGATGAATTAATATTTAAAGATACTTCCGATACCATTCGAAAAGCAATTTTGAATATCTTTAAGCAAAATCAATCGAAACAGAATTTAAGTGAAACCGGATTTGAAATTGCCTTAAAGCAATTAGTTTAATAAATTTTTACACATATGGAAACCATTATTATTGCCATTTTCCTAGCAGGGTACCTTGCCATTACGCTAGAGCACAATCTTAAAATAGACAAATTAATTCCAGCATTGGCCATGATGGCCTTGCTATGGGCCGTTATTGCCTTAGGGCATATGCCCGTCTTTGAGGTGAATGCCGAGCTTAGGGAATTGGAACCTACCCATATAGATGAAATATTACTGCATCATTTGGGGAAAACGGCAGAAATATTGTTTTTCCTTCTAGGGGCTATGACCATTGTTGAAATTATAGATTATTTCGACGGCTTTGCTGCGATCAAGAGTTTCATTAAAACCAGGAGTAAGAAAAAATTACTTTGGTTATTCGCCATATTGGCTTTTATCTTATCCGCTATAATCGATAACCTAACGGCCACGATCGTATTGATAACCATTTTACAGAAGGTTATAAATGATCGCGATACCCGCTTATGGTTTGCAGGTCTTATTATTATCGCTGCGAATGCTGGTGGGGCTTGGTCACCTATTGGGGATGTTACGACAACAATGCTTTGGATCGCCCATAAGGTAAGTGCCATGCAATTGATCGAGCATGTACTGATACCATCAATAGTATGTATGGTGGTACCGGTACTTTTGGCCAGTAGAAATAAAGCTTTCAAGGGTCAGATTGAAGGGGCAATCAATGAGGATGAGGGGCCAAAGTCCAAATTTGGACCTACCATGTTGTATTTAGGATTGTCCGCGATTGTATTTGTGCCGATTTTCAAGACCGTTACTCATTTACCTCCCTATGTAGGAATGATGCTTTCCTTGGCCGTAGTGGCTACCTTTGCTGAAATATATAGTAATGCAAAATTCAATATCTCTAACGTAAATGGGCATGATAATGGCCATGTTGGGCATCACAGCCCTGTTCACCATTCATTGTCAAAAATCGAGTTGCCAAGTATACTGTTTTTCTTAGGGATACTCTTGGCTGTTGCCGCTATGGAATCGTTGGGTATACTTTTTCACGCAGCGGGCGGTTTAAATACGGCCATACCGAATACGGATATCGTAGTAATGCTTTTTGGTGTAGGTTCTGCAGTTATAGATAATGTTCCGTTAGTAGCGGCAAGTATGGGTATGTTCTCAGAAGGAATTGATAATCCCTTATGGCATTTTATAGCATATTCAGCTGGTACGGGGGGTAGTATGTTGATCATAGGTTCGGCTGCAGGTGTTGTGGCCATGGGTATGGAGAAAATAGATTTCTTCTGGTACCTTAAAAAAATCGCATGGCTTGCTTTGGTAGGTTTTCTGGCAGGTGCCGCAACCTTTGTTTTATTAAGGGATTTTATGTTAAACGCATAATTTAATCGATAAAACTCCGTTATTAAGGCAACTTAAAGAATAGAAATTATATGTCAATGTTACAAGATCTTGCTCAAGACCCAGCAGTGGGTGAAGTTCTATCCGAAGAAAAGACACTCTCGGTCATAGATTTGATTTTTAGTGGGGGTACGGGAAGTATCGTCATTATTGCAATTTTATTTGTTTTGTTGTTCGTTGCCCTGTACATCTATTTTGAACGCATTTTTGCCATTAAGGCCGCTTCAAAAATAGATAAGGATTTTATGAACCAGATACGAGATCATGTTACCAATGGAAAATTGGAAGCGGCAAAATTATTATGTGCCCAAACAGATTCCCCGGTAGCCCGATTGACTGAAAAAGGCGTCTCAAGAATAGGGAAACCTTTGGACGACATAAATACGGCCATTGAAAATGCCGGTACCTTAGAAGTTTATAAGTTGGAAAGAAACGTAAGTGTTTTGGCAACCGTGGCCGGTGCAGCGCCAATGATCGGTTTCTTAGGAACCGTTATTGGTATGATTTTGGCATTCCATGAAATGGCAACCAGTGGGGGACAAGCGGAAATGGGTTCTTTGGCTTCAGGTATTTATACGGCGATGACAACTACAGTGGCAGGTTTGATAGTTGGTATTATCGCTTATATTGGTTACAACCACTTGGTGAACAGAACCGATAAAGTCGTTCATAAAATGGAAGCAAATGCAGTTGAGTTCCTCGACTTGTTGAACGAACCACTATAACTTAGGATGAAATTAAAAGGAAGAAATAAGGTGAGTCCGGACTTCAGTATGTCGTCCATGACCGATATTGTTTTTTTGTTGTTGATATTTTTTATGTTAACAGCGAATTCACCTAATGCCTTGGATTTACTTTTGCCTAAGGCGAAAGGAAAATCCACGAATACACAAAATGTTTCGGTAAGTATCAATAAGAACTTGGAATATTTTGTGAACAATGAGAGAATAAACGGAGAATATATTGAAATTGAATTAAAGAAAGCACTTGAAGGGCAAGACAAGCCCACTATCATCCTTAGGGCAGAAGAGAGCGTTGCCATTAAGGAGGCCGTGCATGTTATGGATATTGCCAATAGGAACAATTATAAGGTAATATTGGCCGTACGACCTAACTAAACGTAAAGGGTAAACCTCAGTAAGAAAGTGCAATTGAGACACTTCTATTTCACTATTGTTATTCCGGATATGGTTTTGGAATGTTTTCATCCGTAGGAGATACAATCCGAACTTGCAAATCGACATTTTAAAACGCAATAGGTACAATGTCATTTTTAGATACGAGACACAAGAAAAAATCATTCACACTTACGACGGCCTTGTTGAGTGCGCTCGTACTATTGCTTTTTTATATAGGACTTACCTATATGGATCCCCCAATTGAGAATGGTATTTCGGTAAATTTTGGTTCTATGGACTTTGGTATGGGCGATAAACAACCCATGGAGAAAATTAGGTCAGAACCATTGGATATACCTGAGCCGCCAAATGTTCAGCAAGAACAAATAGAGGAGGCCATACCCGAAGAAGTGCAAGATGAAGTGGTCGAGAAAGAGCAGCCTACGGAAAAAGTACTTACACAAGAAAGTGAGGAATCCATAAAGATAAAGCAACAAAAAGAAGCCAAGCGGAAAGCTGATGCAGCAGCCAAAAAGGCCAAAGCTGAAGCGGATAGGGTAGCACGTGAAAAGCGGGAAGCCGAAGAACAAAAAAGAAAAGAACAGGAAGCCAAGAAAGCAGAGTTGGATAAGCTAATGGGCGGACTCAACAAATCTGACGGTACGGCATCAGGAAGTGAAGGTGATGATAACCGCCCCGGTGATAAAGGGCAACCTGATGGGGATCCCTATGCAACAAGTTATTATGGTAGTCCCGGGTCTGGCAGCGGAACAGGAGGGTATGGCCTTAATGGTCGTTCCTTGGTAAGTAAGGGTAAAGTGCAGCAAGAGTGTAACCAAGAGGGCAGGGTGGTTGTTAAAATCGTAGTAGATCGTACAGGAAAAGTGATAAGCGCGACACCTGGCGTAAAAGGGACTACAAATAATAATCCTTGTTTATTGGAGCCTGCAAAGAAAACTGCTTTTAAACATAAGTGGAACTTAGATTCCAATGCACCCAGCCAACAAATTGGTTTTGTGGTGGTCAATTTTAAATTAGGGGGATAAGTGACCTATAAAGAAACTTTGGATTGGATGTTTGCCCAACTTCCAGCCTATCAGCAAAAAGGAAAAGTCGCATATAATGGCAAAATGGATAATATCCGGGCTTTTTCAACTTTTTTAAACCATCCCGAAACAAAATTCAAAAGTATTCATGTGGCCGGTACCAATGGTAAAGGTTCCAGTAGTCATATGTTGGCTTCAATATTACAAGAGGCAGGATATAAAGTAGGATTGTATACATCGCCACATTTAAAAGATTTTAGGGAACGTATAAAAATCAATGGGAAAACTATTCGGAAAAAGAAGGTAGTTCGGTTTATCGAGAAGAATAAAGCATTTTTAGAAGAGCACCAATTGTCTTTTTTTGAAATGACCGTAGGAATGGCCTTCGATTTTTTTGCATCTGAAAAGGTAGATATAGCCGTGGTCGAGGTTGGTCTCGGAGGTCGTTTGGATTCAACGAACATCCTTAATCCCGAAGTAGCGTTGATAACCAATATCGGGATGGATCATTTGGATATGCTTGGTGATACTCTAGGGAAAATTGCTAAGGAAAAAGCAGGTATCATTAAAGAGGGCATTCCAGTAGTCGTCAGTGAATATCAAGAGGAAATTGCCGAGGTTTTCCATAATGTAGCAGTATCAAAGAATGCGAAGGTGATTTTTGCTGAAAAAGTCATACACAAGACGTTCAAGACATCTTTATTGGGAAATTATCAATCCAAGAATGTGAAAGGGGTGCTTGCCGTACTTACCGAACTTAAGGACTGTAAGATCAAGAAAAAACATATTAAAAGGGGGCTGAAGCATGTTGTAAAGAATACAGGATTGTTAGGTAGATGGCAGATTTTGAATAAAAAACCTTTTGTTGTTTGCGATACGGCCCACAATAAAGAAGGTCTTACCTATGTGATCGAACAATTGGCACAGCAGGATTTTAATGAGTTGCATATGGTACTTGGCTTTGTTAAAGAGAAGGATCTTGATAGTATATTACCTCTTTTTCCTAAAAATGCCCATTATTATTTTTGTAAGCCGAATATAATGCGTGGTTTGGATGTTGGGATTTTGGTCAACAAGGCTAAAATGCACGCATTGAAAGGAGAATCATATAACTCTGTGGATAAGGCGTTTAAAGCTGCTTTGAAAACAGCAGGTAAAAAAGATTTAATTTTTATTGGTGGTAGTACATTTACAGTTGCAGAAGTAGTGTGATTTTTTTTAATTTTTTCTTTTGGGGATTAGAAAACTATTCTATATTTGCACCCCGTTAGGGCTCTTAGCTCAGTTGGTTCAGAGCACCTGCCTTACAAGCAGGGGGTCACTGGTTCGAATCCAGTAGGGCCCACAAAGGCTATCTAAATTTAGATAGCCTTTTTTTATTTGCGCTAAATCCATTTTTATTCTAAAAAGTTGGATAGATAGTACAAGGTTCGAGCATATCTTACTTCCTGGGGTTTACTCCCTGAATACTATTCCATTTAGAGATTTATGGGCGAAAAATGATAGTTCTGAATAAAAAGTGCTGGGGTCGAATGCATTCTGATTGTATAGGAGAGGGGTGCCGGTTCTCCCCACGCTTTGTGACAGTATCATCCATAATAGCTATCTAAATGTGATAGCCTATTTTCATTTGCGTTCTATCTATTTTTTTAAAAAGTTTGAAGGATACTATAAGGTTCAAACCTAGGGTACTTCCCAGGATTGACTCCATAAATATAATTCCATTCATAGATTTCCTGGTTATAGGTTCGTGGGTTACTGATCTCTATGTTGTATTGGGATAACCTACTATAGATATTCATATAATGGCATTAAGACCTTAATGTCATGGGTAGATTTAAAATGACACAATTGTATCACAAGATGCTTCATAAGTAACAGCGATTATCAGGTTATCTAAATATTTTTAAAGGCTGGAAGGTATATGCGGATAAGCTCATTCTGACAAACAATCAAATAAACCATTTATGAAAAGAACAAATAAGCTATTTTATTTCTATGCACTATTTGTATTCTGTTATCTAGCACAAGGGCAGAACACTAAAATTGAGGGGGATTTACGAAAATGGCACAAAATAACCTTGACGTTTGAAGGGCAAGAATTAAGTGAAGATGATGCCTTTAATCCTTTTTTGAATTATCGACTCAATGTTACATTTAAAAATGGAGATCTAACATATGTAGTTCCGGGGTTTTATGCTGCCGATGGTAATGCATCGGAAAGTAGTTCTACCAAAGGAAAGATTTGGAAAGTACGGTTTAGACCCGATAAAACGGGAAAATGGGAGTATAGGGTTTCGTTTAGAAAAGGGGTGAACATTGCTGTTAACGACTCAATAGAAGCAGGGGAACCCATATCTTTCAATGGGGCCAATGGTTCGTTTGTTGTTGCCGATGTAGAAAGTGGTTCATCGACGCCTGAATCTAAAGGGCGTATTAAATATACAGGGGAAAGGTATCTGAGATATGCGGAAACCAATGAGGTTTTTTTAAAAGGAGGTGCCGATAGCCCTGAGGATTTTTTGGGGTATTATGAATTTGATCAAACTCCCGCTTCCCATAAGTATAGCCCCCATGCCAAGGATTGGAAGCTTGGTGACCCGGTATGGCAGAAGAATAAAGGGAAAAATATAATCGGTGCGCTGAATTATTTGGCATCAAAAGGAATGAACGCGGTATATTTTTTGACTATGAACGTTCAAGGAGATGGAAAAGATGTGTGGCCTTGGATCCATGAAAATGAGCGCTATCGTTTCGATTGCAGTAAGCTTGATCAATGGGAGGTTGTTTTTGATCATATGGACAAGCTAGGGTTAATGCTGCATATTGTATTGCAAGAGACTGAAAATGAATTGTTGTTGGATATTGGTCAGTTGGGTGTTCAAAGGAAGCTTTACCTAAGGGAATTGATTGCCCGCTTTTCACATCACTTAGGTGTTACATGGAATTTAGGTGAAGAGAATGGTCCCGTTCATTGGTCGCCTAAAGGTCAAGATGATAATGACAGAAAGGCGATGATGGAGTACATTAAACTCAATGATCCGTATCAAAATTTTGTTGCATTACACACACATTCCGTACCTGAAGAACAGGATCAAATACTGCTGCCCCTTCTTGGTAACCGGAATCTAGATGGTCCTTCCATCCAAATTCATGATCCAAACTTGGTACATGAAACAACAAAAAAATGGATTCGGGAATCACAAAAAACCGATAAAATATGGGTGGTGAACCTAGATGAGATAGGACCCGCCGATGTCGGGGCAAAACCTGATGCCGATGACCCTGCACATGATGAGGTACGTGGACCCGTACTCTGGGGTAATCTTATGGCTGGTGGGGCCGGTGTTGAATGGTATTTTGGGTATAAGTTCGCTCATATGGATTTGAATTGTGAAGACTGGCGTTCTAGGGATGCCCTATGGGACCAAACGAAAATAGCCCTTGATTTTTTTCATAGCCATCTACCGTTTTCCGAGATGCATAATGCAGATGATTTAACGAAGAACGATGATGATTTTGTTTTCGCGAAAAACAGGGAAATCTATGCTATCTATATACCTGAGGTGAGGAAAACAGAGATAGACCTTTTAGATTTGAATGAAACATATACAGTGTCATGGTTTAATCCGCGAACGGGAGGAAAGCTCCAAAAAGGAACAAAAAGACAAATTAAGGGTGGTAAAGGTATTGATATCGGTCTTCCTCCGAACAAAGAGGGTGACTGGGTCGCACTTTTAAAACGCAAGAAAGTTCTAAAAAAAGAAATGGCCTCAAAACCTGGGGTAATTACATTGGATGCCCTTAGCGATTTTGAAGTTGACCAAAACAAAGAAGGACCCTCTTTTTATCGTGATGAGCTTAATGGCGTCCTAGCTATCGATGCCGCCAATGAAAATAACCGAGAGGATTATGCCGTGGCCCATTCCGTATTCTTAGGGGAAGAAGGTCTTTATAAAGCCTATTTTATGGCTATGGCAGAAAACGATGGGGAGTCGGAATATATAATTCGTTTGAACGGGACTGTTCTGGATACGGTTGTAAATCCAGAAGTCTCTGAAAATTTTAAAAACATAGAACATGTTTTGGAAAAGGTGTTTTTATATAAGTATGATGTTATCCAAATAGAATCTAAAGTAATGACCAATGGAAAGATACCGGAAAATAATGGAACGGCATGGTCTAGAGGTAGATGGAGTGCATTGAAATTAGTGCCTAACAACCTTTCAATAAAAAAACAATTGAAAGATACGGAACCATTCGAGGAAAAGAACGGTTATTTAGAAGTAGAGGCCGAGTCCTTTCATTTTAAAACCAATAACGGAACTAAACGCGATTGGGTTATACAGTCCAAGGATATGGATGATAAGGAAGTATCCGGGCATGCTCGAACAGCGAGTATGGGTGCTTATATTGAGGCGCTCCCTGATACAAGGGTTACTCATGACGATGCATTGTTACATGGAGAGAATTTTTTCCCCATAGCAGGCATAGGAGGTGTCGTTTCTTATAAGATAAGGATAAATAATCCAGGAAAGTATTACGTTTGGGCCAGTGCGTTCTCTAGTGGTTCCGAAGATAATGGGGTTCATGTGGGTGTTGACGAAAAATGGCCGGAAAGCGGTTCTCGTATGCAGTGGTGCGAAGGTAAGCATCAATGGGCCTGGTCTTCGTCACAAAGACTTCCGGATAACCATTGTGGTGTCCCAAATGCCATTTTTCTTAATTTTGAATCTGCAGGGGAATATATAGTTTCTTTTTCCATGAGGGAGGATGGATTTGAGATGGATAAATGGATTATTACGACAGATAATAGCTTTAACCCCGAATAACACCTACTTTGTAGATATGGTCAATAAAAGTAAACTGCATCTTATATTTTTTATGTGTCTAAGTGTGTTGAATTGTACACTTTTTAGAGCACAAGAAGAAAGGAAGCACTTCGATTTTGTAAATATTAAGGATGGTATTTCTAAAGTTGCGGTTTCTACGATTATCCAAGACCATAGTGGATTTATATGGATCGGAACCAATGGAGAGGGGCTATATAAGTTCGACGGCACGGATTATACATCCTATAAATATCAGATTAATGACTCTACGTCTTTAAATAGTAGTTTGATCCATTGCGCATATTTAGACCATGAAAATAGGCTTTGGGTCGGTACGGAAAACGGATTGAACCTTTATGATAGGGATTTGGATAAATTTCGACGTATTCCTCTCGCATCTAAAGTCGGAAAAGATAATTCCGGTTTTTCGGCCTTTACCATATATGGCGATGCTGAGGATAATATCTTCATAGGTAGTTTTGAGAACGGTTTTTTTAAATTGGGCGCAACGGACTCTATTATTCGAAGGGTGCCATCGAAGATAACCGACACAAAGAACATTGTTAATGTCAATGAAATAAAAGTTAGTGATAGAGGTGATATTTTCGCGGGAACCAGCCTTGGTTTACAAGAATATGACAAAGAAACGAACAAGTTTGAACTCTCATATTTCAACACCCATGAAGGTCTCGTATCCTTCAACCATCAAGTGCAATCAATTTTGTTGTTAGATGATAGTACCATTTGGTTGGGTACGGTTTCAAAAGGGGTTTATATCATAGAAAAAGGTAAGACAAAAGAGGGTGGGCTAGACAAAGTGAACCATTATGCAATTACGGATAAACGAATTCTTGATATGATTCCGCTATCCGATGGGACTATCTTAATTGGTACTGAGAATGATGGTTTATTTCACATGGACAAGGATGGTGCGCTCCTGAATACTTATGTTTTCGATAAAGCCGATAAAAACAGTATAAGTTCCAATTCTATCTGGGCCTTGTTGTCAGATGCCGAAGATAGAATATGGGTGGGCTGTTACAATAGTGGTATTTCTGTTTATGATAGCTTGTACGATAAGTTCAAGGGGATAGAGAGTTTGCCTTATAACTCGAATTCCCTCTATTCTGGATCAGTCTCAGGGATTTTGAAGAGTGATGATGGTAAGTTCTGGATAAGTATGGATGGAGGTGGTATTGATACTTATGATCCATCTACCAATAAATTCGAGCATATAGGAAAGGGCACTAGTAGATATTCAGGATTGAATAATTCTGACATTCAGGCTATTTTCATGGATAGCCAAAAGAATATATGGGCCGGAAGCTGGAATGATGGATTGTTCCTTTTGAAAAAAGGGTCGTATTCCTTCACCAATTTCAATAGTAATAACCTTCCCGATGTATTTAGTTCTAATCGAATAATGAGTTTTGATGAAAGTTCCGATGGCACCATTTGGATAGGCACATTTTATGATGGGTTGATTTCCTATGATCCAAAAAAACAAGAATTCGTAAGGCATACTTCTGAACCTTTTACCGATAATGAGCTTCATACAAGTGCTATACGCAAAGTTTTGGTCGATTCAAAAGATAATATTTGGTTAGGGACTACGCAGGGGCTGTTCAAAGTAGTCAAAGGAAATTCCGGGGATTTTAAGATAAAAGCGTTAGCAGATCTTGTTAAGAATACGGAACAAAATTTAACAAGTGCCAACCATATACTTTCACTATACGAAAGTTCTGATGGTAAGATTTTCATTGGTACGAGGGGTTCGGGCCTATGCAGTTTCGATGATCAAAAGCAAGAATATGTTTTTTATAACGGAAAAATCGGTCTAAAAGATGAAACGGTTGCCAGTATAATTGAAAGTCAAAATGGGGATATTTGGATAAGTGGTAACTCGGGTATCTCAAGAATAGACTTGAATAATGGCGAGTTTACAAACTATACCCAGAATGACGGTCTACTTTCAAATGACTTTAATTTTAATGCGGTAACCCAAGATAATCAAGGATTGCTCTACTTTGGCAATTACAAGGGTATCGATTTTTTTGATCCTGAGAAAATAAGTGCGAATAAACGTATGCCTAGACTTTTCTTTACAGGGTTTAAGCTTTTTAATAGAAATATTTTTCCTAAGGAAGAAAATTCCCCTTTAAAAAGGGTTATTTCCCAAACAAAGGAAATCACATTGAACCACACCCAGTCTGTTTTTACAATAGACTATGTAGGTATTAACTATACCCGGCCAGAAAAGAACCAATATGCTTATTACCTTGAAGGGTTGGAAGATTCATGGAATTATGTTGGAAGCCAACGTAGCGCGACCTATACGAATCTTGATCAAGGCGAATATACTTTCAAGTTAAAATCCGCGAATAGTGATGGGGTTTGGAATGAGGCACCATTAACTTTGAAAATAACGGTTCTACCCCCATGGTGGAAGACGAATATGGCCCTCGGGGGTTATTTTTTATTGTTTTTTGTAAGTTTTTTTCTACTTAATTCGATTACACAGAAACGAATAAAAGAAAAACAACAGATAAGGAACGAGAGGGATCAAAGAGCAAGGGAGGATGAGTTGCAAAAGCAAAAATTACAATTTTTTACCAATATTTCCCATGAGTTTAGAACTCCTCTAACATTGATCATAAACCCACTGAAAGATATTATTAATGATGCCAGCTTAAACCTTCCTGAGAGAATTCGTGAAAAACATAGGGTTATTTATAGAAATACCGATAGGCTCTATAGGCTGATAAATGAACTAATGGATTTTAGAAAGTTGGAACACAATAAGATGAGTGTCAAAGTAAAGGAAATGGATTTAAAAGGTGTTTCCGATGAAGTAGTTGGTTACTTCCAAGAGGAAGCTTTGAGCAAGAACATTCAATTGTCCATTGATAGCGATAATAATTATATTCCTATTTGGGCCGATGAAAAAATGATTGAAAAAATAATTTTCAATATTATTTCGAATGCAATAAAAGTCACTAATGAGGGTGGAGCGATTAGAATGGATATCTTATCCCATGATATGGTTGAGAAATTACCCTTGGTCAATGAATCCGAACCGGTTAATGTTGTTGAAATTGTAATCTCCGATACGGGCCCAGGATTAACGGAAGAACAGGTAAGTAAAATATTCGAGCGTTTTTATCAAGTTAACAACCTCAACAAAACCTATTATGGCGGAACAGGTATCGGCCTAGAGGTGGTTCAAAATTTTGTACAATTACATAGGGGTAAAATCGAAGTGACAAGCGAGTTGAGAAGAGGTACATCTTTTAGAATCGTGTTGCCAAAAGGCAAAGAGTATTTTAACGAAAACGAACTATTGTTAGAAGAATCAAAAAGCCTAGAACCTTTACAAGGGACAAGTAGAGTAATTGAGAATGGTTATATGAACTCTGTTGATCCAAGGGAGAAATCCAATAATGCAAAATCCTATACCTTATTGATCGTTGAGGATAATGCCGAATTACGTAATTATCTGAAGGATGAATTTGTTGAACAATATAAGGTAGTAGTAGCAAAAGATGGTCAGGAAGGACTAAAAATAGCCAAGGATATATTACCTGATATCATATTGACGGATGTTATTATGCCCAATATGGATGGGTTTATGTTCTGTAAATTAATTAAAGAAGATATAACCACAAGTCATATCCCCTTGTTGATGCTAACGGCAAAGGCCAAGATCGATGATAGGATCGAGGGTATAGAGTACGGTGCAGATGCATATATGGTCAAACCTTTTGATATGAGGCTGTTAAGGCTTAGACTTAACCAGTTGATTACAAGTCGGCAAATAATATTCGACAAATATTTTAGAAATATAAGTGGTGGGGACGAGAACGCCAATAGTACTTCATTGGATAAAGGTTTTATTCAAAAGGTGTTGAATTATGTACATGAGAATATAAGCGACCCCGATTTAAATGTAGAGTTGTTGGCCAAGGAACTCAACTTGAGTCGTAGCCAATTGTATCGAAAGATAAAAACACTGACTGGGCAGACCGTAAATGAATTTTTGCGAAATGTAAGATTGCAAAAAGCCAAGCAGATTATAGAGACTGACAAGGATATAAACATTAGTGAGGTTTGTTATAAAGTTGGTTTTTCTTCACCCTCGTATTTTACCAAATGCTTCAAAACCCTTTTTGGAGTACTTCCTACTGAAATCATGAAACCCTGATTTTCTCTGATAACATTAATTATGGCTCTGTTGTTTGTAAAGAGTTATATGATTGTACTTAATAATACAATGTTATGTTCTTTAATGTACATATTGTGAAAGCATAAAAATATACGTTGTGCAACATTAGTAACAAATACTGCTCAATTAATACCATAAAATATGCAATAGCGATTGTATTTTTGGTGGTAGTGTCCCGTTTAAAATTAAAAATTATTCGGGATTTATTTTAATTCCAATCATTATGCACAGACTTTTCAATTATAAGTATTTTTTCACGATTATGGCAATATCTTTATTTTCAAATGCTCTTTTGGGGCAAGATGTTGATACAGGTTTAAAAGATCATGCCGATTTTCCCATAGGCACGGCCATTAGAATAGAAACATTAACAAGGGATGCCGAATTACAAGCGTTGCAAAAAAAGAATTTTAATAGTGTCACTTCTGCTAGTGACATGAAAATGAATAGAATACTTCCCAAAGAAGGGGAGTATCAGTGGGATAGGGTAGATAGTATCCTTGATTATGCACATAAGAACAATCAGCGTTTATTCGGGCATAATTTGATTTGGCATAGTTCCACTCCCACATGGGTAAAGCAAAAAGCACTGAAAGATAAAAAGTGGATGGCCGCATTCATGAAAGAATACATTTACACCTATGTTGGGAGGTATAAAGGACAAGTAAAGGCATGGGATGTTGTGAATGAAGGATTGGAATCCGCAGGTGGTGCAATGCGAGAAACCATCTGGTACAAAACCCTGGGTAAGGATTATATTGCCAAGGCCTTCACTTATGCCCATGAGGCCGACCCGGATGCCATTCTTTTTTATAATGACTTCAATATAGAAAGGGATACGGTAAAATTGAAGGCAACCCTTGATTTAATCCAAGATTTAAGAAGTAAGGGAGTCCCTATTTCCGGTATAGGTTTTCAAATGCACATACGAATGGATATTCCCGATGAGGTAATTGCCAATGCACTGAAAAAGGCCTCTGAAACCGGTTTACAGATACATCTTTCTGAGGTGGATATTATTTTCAATACACATGACGATACCAGAAATGGTGGTGTTCAGGTGTACAATGAATTGACCGAGGAAATGAAATTGGCCCAATCGGATAAATACAAGAACCTTGTTCGTATGTATCGTTCCATTGTTCCAAAAGAACAACAGTTTGGAATCACCTTATGGGATTTTACCGATAGGGATACATGGATCAACCCTTTTTTCAATCTAAAAGATTGGCCAACTATTTTTGACGAGTATCTGCAGCCTAAGCCAGCTTATTTTGGTTTTTTAGAAGGATTAAAAGTAAAATTATAAAGAATGAAAAAGACATTGGTATTACTGATTGCAATTGGTTTTGTAGCCTTAAGTTGTTCTGAAAAAAAAGAACGGTCCAAGCAGTCGGATCTGAAAACTATGGTTTTCTCGAATCCTATTCTTAAGGGATTTTATCCGGACCCCAGTATTTGTAAGGTAGAGGGGTCTTATTACCTGGTTAATTCAACCTTCGCATATTTTCCAGGCATCCCTATTTTTAAAAGTGATGATTTGATCAACTGGGAACAGATCGGTAATGTTCTCGATAGGCCAGAACAATTGAATTTAGATGGTCTAGAGGTTTCGCAAGGGGTGTTCGCACCGGCCATACGCTATTCCAATGGTGTGTATTATGTTACATGTACCATTGTTGGCGGAAAAAATAATTTTGTGGTTACCGCTACCGATCCATCAGGTCCTTGGTCCGATCCAGTATGGGTGCCCGAAGTCGAAGGGATTGATCCATCTTTCTTTTTTGATGATGACAATCGCTCCTATATTATTTATAATAGTGATGCTCCAGATAAAAAACCATTATACGATGGACATAGAACGATTAAAATGGTGGAATTTGATGTTGCTGAACTGAAGGTAAAAAGTAAGCCCATCATTTTGGTCAATGGAGGCACTGATCTAAGCAAAAAACCAATTTGGATAGAAGGTCCGCATATTTATAAGAAAAACGGTTATTATTATTTAATGGCCGCAGAGGGTGGCACTGCAGAGGATCATTCAGAAGTTGTGTTCAGGAGCCATTCAGTAACCGGACCGTATGAGAGTTATCCCCAAAACCCAATATTGACCCAGCGTCAATTACCAGAGGATCGGGAAAATCCGGTAACCTCAACCGGTCATGCCGATATTTTTGAAGACGGGAACGGTGATTGGTGGGGTGTTTTTTTAGGATGTAGACCTTATTCGGGAAACCACTTTAATACAGGGAGGGAAACGTTTATGGCCCCTGTTGTTTGGAAAGATAACTGGCCTGTGTTCGACCTAAAGGGCGATGTGGTTAAGAAAAGTTATGATATTCAAGTTCCCAAAGGAATAGTTGAAGTAAAAGGAGACTCTACTTTTTTTGATGATTTTTCCGGTGATCATTTAAACTTTAAATATAATTTTTTACGAACGCCCAGAACAAAATGGTTTGCACTTGGAAAAGATGGACTTACATTGCAAACACGCCCAGAATCTTGTTCCAATAAGGAGAATCCCAGCTTTATCGGTATTCGTCAACCCCGTTTAAGAGGAGAGGTTTCAGTAGCAATGAACTTTGAAACCATAATTAAGGATGAGAAAGCCGGTTTGGTGGTTTTTCAGAATGCCGAACACTATTATTATTTAAGTAAATCTTTTAAGGATGGTGAAAATGTAATTCAATTACTCAAATCCAATGATAGTGAAGTAGAAGAGATGAACTTCGTAAAAATAGACTCGAAAAAAGTGTACTTGAAAATAATTGCGGATAACGAATTTTATCATTTCTATTGTTCCAACGATAATAAAAATTGGATTCCAATAGCAGAAAATGTCGATGCTAGGTTTTTAAGCACTACAACCGCTGGTGGTTTTGTAGGGTGTTATTATGCTATGTACACTACGTCATTGGGTAATGAGAGTGCCAATAGAGCTACATACGAGTGGTTAAAGCTCAAAGATTAGTTAGTGTGGGCGAGAAAGTACCATTATAAATAAAAAGGGGCATTGAATACATTCAATGCCCCTTTTTTCAATCTAAAATTAAACTAATCCAAATATGGTTTTAAGGTGGTTATTGTACCGTCGGAATTATGTGTTATTTCTGCTAGTTTAACTGATCTCAAATGGGTTATTCCTTTTGATAAGCTAGAATCGTGGTAGAATAAATACCATTTGCCGGCTACTTCGCAAATAGAGTGGTGTGATGTCCATCCAACAACAGGCTCCAATATTTTGCCGGTATAAGTAAATGGCCCGTACGGGTTGTCACCTATGGCATAGCAGATAAAATGTGTATCTCCGGTAGAATATGAAAAATAATATTTTCCGTTGTACTTATGAAGCCAGGAGGCCTCAAAAAATCGTTTATCGTTATCACCTTCTAGCAGTAGGTCTCCATTTTCATCTATGATTTCAATACCCTTGGGTTCCTCTGCGAAACCTAATAGATCGTCGGTCATTTTAGCGACTATGGGCAATAGGGCTTCTTGGTTCGATAATGGGAGTTCATTCGCTTCATCGTAGATGTTATTTCGGTATTTTTGAAGCTGTCCGCCCCAAATCCCGCCAAAATACATGTAATAACTGCCATCTTCATCCTCAAAAACGGCAGGATCAATACTGTAACTGCCTTCTATGGCCTTTGGTTCCGCTTTGAAGGGGCCTGTGGGGGAGTCAGAAATGGCCACACCTATTTGGAACAGTCCTTTTTTATTTCTTGCAGGGAAGAACAGATAGTATTTTCCGTCTTTATGGGCCGCGTCCGGAGCCCACATTTGTCTATCGGCCCAAGGCACGTCTCTAACGTGCAGGGCTACTCCATTGTCTTTGGCTTCACTATTGACCGAATCCATTGAAATTACATGGTAGTCTTCCATTGCAAAATGATCACCGTTGTCATTAAAAGGGATACCGGCATCAATATCGTGTGATGGGTAAATATATATTTTTCCATCAAAAACATGGGCGGAAGGATCCGCTGTGTACATATGTTGTACTAAAGGTTTTGAAATCGCCTTTTTATTAAGCTCTTCAAAATCTATATGTTCAATACTTTCTTCTGGCATACTTCTTTTTCTTTTGAATTATTGGTTTCTTCTTTCGCGTAGATCGGATTCTATCCTTAGTTCCATTTTCTTGTTTATTTCATAAAAGGTCATAAGGCAGATAGCAATTAAAAAAGGAATGGCCGGATAAATACTGACCAGCATTTTTATTCCATTTATGGTATGTTCTTCCTGACCTATAGCGGTGCTGTTCGGAATATAATCGTAAAGACTTAGAATCCATGCTAAAAGTGAACTTCCTATACTTAATCCGCCTTTTAGGCCAACCATCATTGCCGAAAATATGATAGCAGTTGCCCTTCTATTGTTCTTCCATTCGGAGTAATCGGCAACATCGGCGATCATGGTCCATAATATAGGAGTACATATGCCATAGAAGAATCCATGTAAAATTTGAGTACCGAATATTAATCCAATGGATTTTGAAGGATAAAAGTAGAAAAGGATAATGAAAAGTGTTGAGATGAACAACGTGGTCGAAAAAACGGTTCTCTTACCGTATTTGTCGGCGAATCTTTTAGATAGCATAATACCTATCAAACCAAAGAGAATACCGCCTCCGTTGAAGATGCCCAAACCAAAGGAAGTTTCGTTTTCGAAAGTCGGTAGATAAGGCCTTAATGGGTCTAAAAACAATTTTAATTGGGCATTGTCCACGTAGTTTTCAAAGTAATATACATAGGCGCCACCTTTCAGGGCCAGGGTTACGAACACTAAGGTCGTGGTGACCAGCATAATGATCCAAGGCTTGTTTTTGAATAAATCGCTTAAATCTTCTTTTAAGCTAGATTTTTGTTCAATTTTTGGGATTACCCTTTCTTTAGTGGTAAAGAAGGTGATCAAGAGCATAACCGTACCGATTACGGCGAGGAACGTCATGACTTTTTCCATACCCATGGCTTTGTCACCTCCACCAGCTTTTAAGATAAGGTCGTACATAAATACCTGTACAAAGAACTGAGCAAACATAACGGCAACGAATCTATAGGCAGAAATGCTGTTTCGTTCTTTCATATTGCCGGTTATCACACCGCTTAATGCAGAGTACGGTAAATTGTTGGAAGCATAGAGTAGCAATAATAGGGTATATGTCACAACCGCATAAATTACCTTGCCTTGATAATCAAAATTTGGAGTGCTAAAGGCGAGTAAGGAAGCAATACCCAAAGGAATGGCGGTCCATAGTATCCACGGCCTGAATTTTCCCCATTTAGAGTTGGTTCTATCTGCCAAGGCACCAACGATCGGGTTAAAGGCAAATGCAGCGATTAAGCCTACCACTAGGGTTACCATGGCGGCATGTTCGGGTTTTAACCCATAAATATCAGTATAAAAGTAAGATAGGTAGGTTACTAAGGTTTGAAATACCAAGTTGGCAGCAAGATCACCTAAGGAATACCCTATTTTTTCTTTAATCGATAATTTTTCATTACTCAAATCTTCCATTTAGTAGGTCGTATAAAATTTAAACAATTAGTTGTTTTTAGCACTGATAATATCCGTGTACACTTTCTTAGGTTGATAATTCCTATCAAAAAACAACGGATAGTTCGTACGGCCGTTTATAGGCCAATTATTAAGCCATGATTGTCCGTCTTGAACGCCCCAGAAGGTAACCCTGTTTATCTTGTCCTTGTGTTTAGTGAAAAGATTGAAAATGTCTTGGTATCGATTACTGAGTTGAAGTTTAACTGAATCCGGTAATCCGTTAGGATAAGGGTTCATTGTTGGGTCACCTTCAAATTCGTTGTAGTTCTGATTAACCGCAGCACCGTCCAAGTCCCATGGGTTTGGTAAAACCGTAACGTCCAATTCTGTGAACGAGACCTTTACCCCAAGTTCTGAAAAAGCAATAATGCTATTTTCAATATCCTCTATGGAAGGGCCTTCGAGACTCCAATGCGCCTGTATACCGACACCATCGATTTTAGCGCCCTTTTCCTGTAATTTTTTCACTAATCGAACAACCCCGTCCCTTTTTTCGGGTTTCCAAAGGTTATAGTCGTTGTATATAAGTTCTGCATCCGGATCGGTTTTGGCAGCTTCTTTAAAGGCCACTTCCAAGAAACTATCGCCCATTGTATTGGAAAAAACAGATTCCCTTAATGTTCCATCCTCATTCAAGGCTTCGTTGACAACGTCCCAGGCATCGATTTTCCCTTTATATCTACTAACAATAGTATTAATATGATTCTTTAGTAGAGTGGCCATTTCGAGGCTGTCTTTGATAGGGTTGACCCATTCGGCCAGCTGACTGTGCCATACCAAATTATGACCTACGATATACATCCCATTCTCCTGTCCGAGAGCAACGAATTTATCTGTAGTGTCAAAGAAATAAGAATCCTTTTCAGGATGAACATACATCCATTTCATTATATTTTCAGCGGTTATGGAATTGAACTCCTTTTCTAGGAGTTGAATGCCAAGAGAATCTGACCTGTCAATATGGCCATCGTTTATTGCGGCCCCTATTAAAAAGCTCCCTTTAAAATGATCCTTTAAAGAAATTTCGGATTTCGAATTCTCTTTTTTAGTTTCCTTGTTCTTGGTTTGGCAAGCACTGATGCTAAAAACGAAAACGATAAGTAATAAACGAATTTTATATGTCATGGTCATAATTGAAAATTATTTAGTTCGGCTCAATTAATTTATAGGAAAAACAAAGTGTAATGAACAGCTATTATTAGTAGTTGTTTTGAATTTCTAAAGGTATTTTTACTTACAATTAAAGGGTATTAGTATTGAAGCAAACTGTAAAACATTTGTTGCATTCTCCTTTTTTAAGGGCTTTTAGGACGATTTTGTGAAGGTGTTTTTCCCAAATGAGTAAGGAAGGAATAGAACTGGACTGTTCGTTTGTTATTTTAATCTGATATTCTGATTGAATATTGAATAACCGATTGTATGGATCTTTTGTTCCATTTTAAATATTTACCAAATTGTGGACTTGATATTAAAAAAAGAATCCTGATTTAAGTAAAACTTGGCAATCGGGCAAGTTTGTATTTGGGATTGGTGAAATAACCTTATTTCGTTCGGGGAATACGGTTTTAAGTAGAAAGAAGGTGGGTAAATTACCGGAATAATAGAATCATCAAAACAAAAAAAGAACACTCCCCTTATTTATGAATGAAATGGAAAGTGTTCTTATAGGTATAATATCTATTTATATCTATGCTTTTTTGGCAGTGAATTTACAAATCAAAAGATTTTGCATCTTCAAGAAACTTGGCCAATCCGGAGTCGGTCAAGGGGTGCTTTAATAGACCTTCAATGGAAGAAAGGGGACCGGTCATTACATCGGATCCTATTTTGGCACAATTGATCACATGCATCGTGTGCCTAATTGAGGCAGCTAAAATTTGGGTATTGAAATCGTAATTGTCATAAATCTGCCTTATTTCTTCAATAAGATTAAGTCCGTCAGTTGAAATATCGTCCAATCTTCCTAAGAAAGGGGATACATATGTGGCTCCGGCCTTTGCCGCAAGCAATGCCTGGCCTGCTGAAAAAACCAAGGTAACGTTGGTCCTGATGCCTTTGTCGGCAAAGTATTTACACGCTTTGACACCATCGGCTATCATCGGTAATTTTACTACAATCTGTGGGTTTAGAGCGGCTAATTCTTCTCCCTCTTTTACCATTCCTTCGAAATCGGTCGCTATAACCTCGGCAGAAACGTCTCCATCTACACATTCGCAGATGGCTTCATAATGCTTTAATATGTTCGCTTTTCCGGTAATGCCCTCTTTGGCCATTAAAGATGGATTTGTTGTTACTCCATCCAAAACACCTAATGCTTGGGCTTCTTTAATTTGATCTAAGTTCGCGGTATCAATAAAAAATTTCATATTCTAGGTTTTTGATAATTGTTTTTAATGGTATAAAAAGGGTAATTTGTACTAGTGGTTATGCTTGGTTTATGATTTAAGGATACTAATCTTATTAATCTACCTATCAAATGTATGCTTAAGCGGCTTTATTGCTTATTTTTTAACACAATCAACCTGGTTAGGCGTTATTGCTCGGAATTGTGTTTGAATAAAATATTTGTCGTAAATATCAGATATAGAGCAAGTTGAATAGATGTATTGTGTTTCGTTGTTTTTTCGAAAGGCCTTTCGTAAATTTTCGTTGTAAATGGACATTTATTTATTGAATTGATAAATTTGGGCAGCTAAAATTATTATATACCAGTTTAATCTCATAAAAAACACGGATTTGGTTTGTTTTAAAATGTTTTCACATTGCTTAACTATCAAAGGGCCGTTTTATTTAAAAAAAAACTCTGAACCAAAGTGGCGTTTTGTCCGTATTATATAGAGATTGGTAGATATTTTTTGAAGTAAAGGAGTAAAAAGGTAACTTTATTCTTCTAATTGTGATAGATTCCTCCAAATATGCCGTTCGATATAATGCTTTAAATCACAAAATGTTATGAAGACAAATTCAAAATTTTGGATGCTTGTATTGGTTGTTGTGGTCATGGGCTTTGGTATAGGTATATACCTTCAAGATCTTAAACATCAAGAGAGTACCGAGGCCGCGTGGCAGGCAAATCGTTTCAATCTTGAGCGTTTCAATAAAATAAGAAATTATAATTTGAAGATGAATCCTTCGAACTGGAGGTATATGCGAGATAGCATAGAGCAACAATTCGATAGTCTTATGATTCTTAGGTTCAGAAAGGAAATGGATAGTTTAAAAGGGCAAAGTCAATAAAAGACGTAACTTTTTTTTCCATTCGAGACCGATTAACATATTTTCAAAAACGATAATCATTCTTAACAATGATGTTTCGGGAATAAAAAATTAGTCATACCTTAGCGCCCTGAAAATTCTTTGGGATATTAGCTCAGTTGGTTTAGAGCGCTGCCTTGACAGGGCAGAGGTCACTGGTTCGAATCCAGTATATCCCACTTCTTTCCGTTCCCAAACCAAAATAAATAGTTAAAGTAAGTCGAGCAGGCGTTCCAAGGCCATGCCCCTAGATCCTTTTATCAAGATTTTACCTGTAGTGGGCAACTCAATGTCCTTGAAATTCCGGGCAATGTCCTCAAAGTTTTTGAACTTCGTTACAGAACTATTTGTCTTTTTGAAATTTTCACCCAATAAAACTACTTTTTGGATATTTAATTGGGCGGACAAATCAGCTATTTTCTGATGCTCATTAGGGGCAGAGGATCCCAGTTCGAACATATCACCCAAAAATGCTATTTTAGGCCCTCCTTCTAAATTACTGAAATTCTCCAACGCGACCTTCATACTCGAAGGATTGGCATTATAGGCATCGAGGATAATCTGTCTGCTATTTTTTTCAATGATCTGTGACCTGTTATTTTGTGGAACATAACTTTCGATGGCTTCCTTAATAAGGTTTACAGGGACATTGAAATACTTGCCCATGAGTATCGCTGCACAGCAATTGGTAAAGTTATAACTTCCGATAAGGTTTGATTGTACGGTTGTATCTTCAAACTGCAAAGATACATAAGGGGAAGCTTTTATAAATTCAATCTTATAAAACTCTTTTTTACCCTGTGTAAAACCATATTTTTTAATGTACGTCCCGGTTTTTTCCAGTTGATTGGGGTCGTCTGCATTTATAAAGATTATGGCTTTATGATTTGTTAAGTACTCATAAAGTTCACTCTTTCCTTTTATTACACCTTCGACACCGCCAAATCCTTCTAAATGGGCCTTTCCGAAATTTGTGATATAACCATAATCGGGCTCGGCAAGGGAACAGAGGAACTCGATTTCCTTTAGATGGTTGGCTCCCATCTCAATAATGGCAATTTCGGTTTCCCGTTTTATCGACAATAGGGTAAGGGGCACCCCGATATGGTTGTTAAGGTTGCCAATGGTTGCAACGGTTTTGTATTTTTGGGAGAGTACAGCGTTTATAAGTTCTTTGGTAGTGGTCTTGCCATTGCTTCCTGTTAAGGCAATTATCTTCGCGTCGCATTGTTTTCTGTGGTAATTGGCCAACATTTGAAGTGTAGTCAATACATCATCGACTACAAGGATATTTTGAACTCCAGCGTATTTATCTTCATCAACAACCGCATAAGAGGCCCCTTTTTTCAAGGCTGCCTCGGCATAATCGTTACCATTGAAATTCTCGCCTTTCAGGGCGAAAAAAATACAGTTTTCCGTTATTTTGCGAGTGTCGGTACAAACAACGGGGAACTCTAAAAAGATTTGGTGCAATTTCGCTATACTCATAAATCAAAGATAAAAAAAAGCCCCGACCATATGGTCGAGGCTTTAAATATTACGTAGGTAAATTTATTTGGCTTTTTTGCCTCTTACCGTTTTGTTCTTTGTTTTGGATTTAGAACCAACCCTAGACATTGCACATCTGAATCCAATATAATCAGTTGACATATATTGTGGTAGGTATCTACGCTGTGCGGGATCTAGCCAATAGGCTCTGTCTTTCCAAGACCCTCCTTTATAAACCCTTACTTCATCATTGATCAAAGTGGTTCTGTTGTTGGAATGGTCATATTGTCTAATCAAGTTTCCTAATGAATCCCTTTCTACTTTATGTTTGGGGGAATCATACATTTTCTTGGCATCTGCCTGGTCTTCTTCATCAGAGAACCTGTCAAAGAACCTAGAAGAACTTGGTTCTCCATCCCTATAGCCCCTATTATCACTAGATGAGAAGTTTGTTCTTAAATATGTTTCTTCTTCATCAACAGGTACCATTTTAATTTCGCCTGGTAGGTTTACTGCAACAACTTTACCGTTAGGAAGGGTGTCGTAAACAACTGAATCTCTCAATATATTAACTTTACCGTCCTCGCCAATAGCTGTCTTTAAGTAAATGTTTCCTCTATAGTAGTTAAAGTCACTGATTTCGTCATCAACTATAGGTCTATAAACATCAGATACCCATTCGGCAACATTTCCAGCCATGTCATAAAGACCTAGATCGTTTGGTTTGTAAGACATTACCTGTGCAGTGATATCGGCACCGTCATCTGACCAACCTGCGATTCCGCCATAGTCACCTTTACCTTGTTTAAAGTTGGCTAATTGGTCTCCACGACCAACTCGTTGGCCATTTCTTGTGTAATCACCTTCCCAAGGATATTTTTTTCTACCTCTATAGTTATTGTATTCCCTAGAGCCAACTTGGGCCTGGGCAGCATATTCCCATTCGGTCTCTGTTGGTAATCTATATTCTGGCATTATTACACCACTACTTCTTTTTGCGAAAGTGCTGACACTGTCCTTTTTCATTTTCCCTTGTAGGGAATCTATTTGTCCGTTGTAAACTGATTCTGGTCTGTTTAGATACGCTTCAGTACTGAACGTACCTGCAACTTCGCCCGTAGCAGCTTGGTATTTGGCATCTTTTGCCAAATAGCCTTCCCTTTCCAGCATTACTTCGTTTACTCGGTCTGTCCTCCACTCGGCAAACTGCGTAGCTTGTATCCAGTTAACACCAACTACCGGATATTCTGCATATGCAGGATGTCTTAAATAGTTGTTGGTCATGGTCTCGTTGAAACCTAATCGGTTTCTCCATACCAAGGTATCGGGTAAAGCCCCTTTGTAAATATTTGCGTATTTAGGATTTTCGGGAGGATAAACACTCTTTAAATAATCCAAGTATTCTAAGTACATTACGTTCGTGACTTCCGTTTCATCCATATAGAATGACTGAACGTGTTGTGAAGTAGGAGTGTTGTTCCAGTCGTGCATTACATCATCTTGCACTTTACCTTTGGTAAACGTTCCGCCTTCAACAAAAACAAGACCTGGAGCCGTTTCTTGCTCTTTAAAGTCAGTGTTATATTGGAAACCACCTTCTTTAGCATTGATTTTCCAACCTGTAGCTCTTGATACATTTTTGGAAGATGAGGTTTTTTTGCTACAACTTGTAACACTGCAACCTCCCGCTATTACTGCACAAGAAAGTACAATTTTGATAAACTGTTTTTTCATAATTAGGACTTGAGTTCAAATATTTAAACTACCTTTTACGTAGTTTGAAATTCTTATTCTGATTAATTTGGTGTCACTTTCGGCATATTAAACGATGTTTTGGCCATAATATTTTATTGCTAAAAAATTTTTATGTGTTTGCCATTTTAATTGATGCCTAAAAGCGTTTCTTTAAAATTGATAACGGCGTATTTGCCATTATAGTATGGATCAGAACAATTCTTTTGTCCTATTTGTTTTTGTTACTAAAGGATAGTCGACGAAAATATGAATGTAGATTTAGAATGTAAAAAGAGGTAAGAGTACGTATAACCTTTTTAATATTTTCGATAAACGGTATAAGATATTTTTAAAAAGCCCGTTTACCATACAATAAGCCTAAATTCTTTTCGGAGAATTACTAATACATTAAATCTAATGAAAATAAGACCAATACCGATGAAGAAGATTCCATTTTTGCTATTATTGGCCTTTGTTGCGAAAATGTCGGCCCAAGATGATAGGGTTATTACCACGGCAGTACCCTTTTTGACCATTGCGGCCGATGCTAGATCCGCCGGTATGGGGGATATGGGGGTTGCAACCTCGACCGATGCATTTTCACAACAATGGAACCCTGCAAAGTTCGCTTTCGCGGAACGAAAAATGGGTATTGGGGTTAGTTACACTCCTTATTTAGAAAGTTTAATTACCGATATATCATTATTGAACGCTAGTTTTTACAATAAATTAGACGAGCGTAGTGCGTTTGCCCTTAGTCTAAGGTATTTTACTTTGGGTGAAATAGAACTTCGGCAGTTCGCCAATGACCCTGGTACATTGGCCAAGCCCAATGAATTGGCATTTGATGGGTCGTATTCTTTAAAACTTAGCCCTACCTTTTCAATGGCCGTAGGAGGTAGGTTTATACGGTCAAATTTAAAATTGCCACAAAATGGCAGTGAGGATTCTCAGGCGGCAAGTTCGTTCGCGGTAGATATCGCAGGGTATTACCGTTCTAGGGAAATCGCATATGACAATTTCGATGGAAGATGGAGGGCCGGATTCAATATATCTAACCTCGGAGGAAAAATGACCTATGATGAAGGTGGGCAGGAAAACTTTTTGCCGACCAATCTGTCGTTCGGAGCCGGATTCGATTTTATTCTTGATCAAGATAATGTGATAGGGATTACTTCGGAATTCAATAAACTTTTAGTGCCGACCCCTCAAGATTTCGACGAAGATGGGGATATAGACTCTGAAGATAATGATGAGTACCAACAGGTAGGATTTCTTAGTGGGGTTTTTAAATCTTTCGGTGATGCACCCGATGGTTTCGGTGAAGAATTAAAAGAGTTTACCTGGGCCTTAGGAGCCGAATATACCTATCAAGATGCCTTTATGCTCCGAACGGGATATTTCAATGAAAGTGAGGATAAGGGCTCTAGAAAGTTTTTCACCATGGGGGCCGGATTCAAATTCAAGGCCGCACAGATTGATCTTTCTTATCTATTCTCCACATCCCAAGTTAAGAACCCTTTAGAAAATACACTTCGCTTTTCCTTGACTTTCAGTTTAGGGGAAGAGTTTTATAATGATTAAACAAAATTAAAATTGAAAAATAAACCTGCCATTGTGCAGGTTTTGTTATTTTAGACGATTACATATGGTCTTTAGCTATGAAAAAACAAACGATTTCCTTTGAATACCAAGTTTATGGGTCTGTAGAGGAATTAGGTTCACAAGATCAAGAATTGATGCAAGCTGCCATAAAGGCAAGAAAAGATGCTTATGCACCCTATTCCAATTTTTTGGTGGGGGCAGCCGTGTTGCTCGAAAATGGGGAAGTAGTTATCGGTAATAATCAGGAAAATGCGTCCTATCCTTCGGGTCTATGTGCTGAACGGGTTGCCGTTTTCCATGCCGGGGCAAAATTTCCCGGTGTCGTCATAAAGGCAATTGCGATAACCGCAATGTCCAAAAATCACTTGGTAGATACTCCGGCCGCTCCTTGTGGCAATTGTAGGCAGGCCATTTCAGAGTATGAGTTTAGGCAGAAAGCGCCTATTCCCATTCTTATGATGGGAGAAAAAGGGGAGGTGATTAAATGTAAGTCTCTCGCCGATATTCTTCCGTTAGGATTCAATAACACCTATTTATAGGAGGCGAGTATTAAAATGAGTGGTTTCAAATATCATTAAATGCGTCGGTTTTGTTATTCTTTGGATTAACGCTATATTTTTTGTGAGAAGCTTTTATCTTTATTTTTTTACTGATTGATTAATATGTGTATTTTTGTTCCGCTGTTTTTCGGAGCTTTAAAGTCCGATTTTAGTGGCTTCATGAAGAAATAAATTTTAATTAAACAACGATTAATGGAAAAAATCACCAAAGAAACCTATCTGAAGTGGTACGAGGATATGTTATTCTGGAGGAAGTTCGAAGACAAATTGGCTGCGGTTTATATACAGCAAAAAGTTAGGGGATTCCTTCATTTGTATAATGGTCAGGAAGCCGTATTGGCAGGGGCATTACATGCCATGGATCTTACAAAAGATAGAATGATAACCGCATACAGGAACCACGTTCAGCCTATAGGTATGGGAGTGGATCCGAAAAATGTGATGGCCGAACTATATGGTAAGGTCACAGGTACCTCTAAAGGTATGGGGGGTTCTATGCATATTTTCTCTAAAGAACACCGTTTTTATGGTGGTCACGGTATCGTTGGGGGGCAAATTCCTTTGGGTGCCGGTTTGGCATTTGCCGATAAGTATTTTAAAAGGGATTCTGTAACCTTGTGTTATATGGGTGATGGTGCCGTTCGTCAAGGTTCCCTTCACGAAAGTTTCAACTTAGCCATGCTTTGGCAATTACCAGTGGTTTTCGTTTGTGAGAACAATGGTTATGCAATGGGAACATCGGTAGCACGAACATCACATTCCACTGATATCTGGAAATTGGGATTGGGCTACGAAATGCCATGTGGTCCTGTCGATGGTATGGATCCTGTGACCGTAGCCAAAGAAATGAGTAAGGCTATCGAACGTGCCAGAAGTGGTGGTGGTCCAACTTTCTTGGAAATGAAAACGTATCGTTATAGAGGTCATTCCATGTCAGATGCGCAACACTACAGAACCAAGGATGAGGTCGAAGAGTATAAGAAAATCGATCCAATAACACAGGTAAAAGAAGTGATTTTGGATAAGAAATATGCATCTGAAGATGAACTAAAGGAAATAGATAGTCGGGTTAAAAAACGCGTTTCCGAATGTGAGAAATTCGCTGAGGAATCTGATTATCCTCCAATAAATCAATTATATGATGTAGTCTATGATCAAGAAGACTACCCATTTGTACAACATAAATAATAATTAGATGGCAGAAGTGATTAATATGCCGCGTTTGAGCGATACCATGGAAGAAGGTACCGTGGCAAAATGGCTTAAACAAGTTGGAGATAAGGTTGAAGAGGGAGATATTTTGGCCGAGATTGAAACTGATAAGGCAACGATGGAATTTGAGTCCTTTCATGAAGGTACTTTGTTGCATATAGGCATTCCTGAAGGAGAAGGTGCGCCGGTAGACTCACTTTTGGCCATTGTAGGTGAAGAGGGTGAGGATATTTCTGGATTGTTGAATGGTGGTGCTGTAACAAGTGAGGCCACATCCGAACCAGTAGAAGAGACGGCAACTGAAGCCCCTGCCCCAAGTAATGCGGGTACGGCAGAAATTCCAGAAGGTGTTGAAATCGTGAAAATGCCGCGTTTGAGCGATACCATGGAGGAAGGTACCGTTGCTTCTTGGTTTAAGAAAGTTGGTGATACTGTCGAAGAAGGGGATATCCTTGCCGAGATAGAAACTGACAAGGCCACTATGGAATTCGAGTCTTTTTATTCCGGGACTTTATTATATATAGGTATCCAAGAGGGAGAATCATCACCAGTAGATGCTGTTTTGGCCGTTATAGGACCAGAAGGCACAGATGTTGATGCTGTTTTGAATGCAGGTTCGACTGCAGGTAAAGCCCAAGAAGCTTCCCCAGAACCGGTTAAGGAAGAAAAGGCTGCCGCAACCACTCAGGAAGCTGCTAGTACAACAAGTAATGATGGTCAGCGAATCTTCGCTTCTCCATTGGCCAAGAAAATCGCCAAGGAAAAAGGAATTTCCTTGAATGAAGTCAAAGGTTCCGGAGAACACGGTAGGATAGTTAAGAAAGATATAGAGAATTTCGTACCCGCCCAAAAAGCAGCTCAACCAGCCTCAACTGCATCGGCAGTTGCTTCCAGTGCCCCTGTAGCACCGGTTAATTTGCCTGTAGGAGAGGAAAGTTCTGAAGAAACGAAAAATTCGCAAATGCGTAAGACTATTGCGAAAAGACTATCAGAATCCAAATTCACTGCTCCCCATTATTATTTGGGTATAGAAGTAGATATGGATAATGCGATCGCTTCACGAGTTCAGATTAACAGTTTGCCTGATATTAAGGTGTCGTTTAACGATATGGTCGTTAAGGCTTGTGCGATGGCTCTAAAAAAACATCCACAAGTAAATACGTCTTGGAAAGGCGATACGACGAAATATAACCACCATATTCATGTTGGTGTTGCCGTTGCCGTTGAAGACGGATTGGTAGTGCCAGTGCTTAAGTTCACCGATCAAATGAGCCTAACCCAAATAGGAGCATCGGTAAAAGACTTGGCAGGTAGGGCCAAAAACAAAAAATTGACCCCTGCAGAAATGGACGGTAGTACCTTTACGGTTTCCAATTTGGGTATGTTCGGAATTCAAGAATTCACTTCGATCATTAATCAACCTAATTCGGCTATTTTATCCGTAGGGGCGATCATAGAAAAACCTGTGGTAAAGAATGGTCAGATAGTTGTTGGTAATACCATGAAACTTTCTTTGGCTTGTGACCATAGAACGGTTGATGGTGCTACAGGAGCACAATTTTTACAGACACTAAGGGCTTATTTGGAAAACCCTGTAACCATGCTGGCATAAGTTTGTCGGTAAAATATTATTGAATTAAAGCATCCGCCTATGGCGGATGTTTTTTTATCTTTAAATCGTAATCCGAACTCCATGAAAAAAATCATTCAATCCGTTTTATTGTTATTACTCCTTGGTTGTGGTGCAACTCAATCAAAATCTACTGATTATCCAGGTGTTCCGGGTGGCCCTGAGGGGTTAAAAGGTAGTACGGTCTCTAATGAGGAGGTTGATGCTAAGGTAGTTGGTTCTTTGAACGGGACTTTAGGTTATGGGTTTACCAAGAGTGACAAAGTTGCCCAACTTATGGGGTTTTTGGCTTCTGATGATTTAAACGGAAGGGATACGGGAAGTCCGGGCATAGAAAAGGCCGCCCAATATATTGAAGATATTTTGGAGGAGAATAAGATTCGTCCATATTTTAAAACCTATAAGGATACACTTACTGACTTTGGAAAGCCAGCTTATAATATTGTTGGAGTTTTAGAAGGTACCGATCCTGAGTTGAAGAATGAATTTGTTTTGATAGGGGCCCATTATGATCATATTGGGACCAAAAGACCGGTTAACGGTGATGCCATTGCCAATGGGGCCAATGATAATGCTTCAGGAACAACCGTAGTATTGGAGCTACTTCGATATTTCGGAATGACCCATGCTAATAAACGAAGTTTGGTTTTTGCTTTTTTCACAGCAGAGGAAAAAGGTTTGCTCGGTTCCAAACAGTTGGCCAAACGACTAAAAGAAGAAGAATTCAATCTATATACTATGTTGAATTTTGAAATGGTCGGTGTGCCGATGATAGCTAAGGATTATGATGCTTATTTGACAGGGTTCGGAGAGTCTAATTTGGCAGACATCTGTAATGGGTATGCTACGGAAAAGCTTGTTGGGTTCCTTCCTTCTGCAAAAGAATTCAATTTGTTCATGCGTTCTGATAATTTTCCGTTTCACCAAGAATTCAATGTACCGTCCCAAACATTCTCGACTTTTGATTTCACCAATTTTGATCACTATCATAAAGTAGGGGATGAAGTTTCAGAAATGGATTTTGAGCATATGGCCAAACTAATAAATTCATTCATACCCGTCATAATAGGGATAACCAATTCAGAAGTTCAAGAAATCAAGTACAATTAATGGCAAATATAATCATAACAGGTACCAGTCGTGGAATAGGTTTTGAGTTGGTGAAGCTCTTCGCCAAGGAGGGTCACAAGGTTTTGGCTTTATCACGGAATACTGAAACTTTAGATTCTTTGAAGATTGTTAATATAAAGACCATTCCTTTTGATATCACTAAAAAAGATGATTTGGAAAAGGTTAGTGCCTATTTGGATGAGCACTGGGAAACGGTTGATGTATTGATTAATAATGCAGGGCGGTTATTGAACAAACCATTTTTGGAGATAGAACCGCAGGAATTCGAGGCCGTATATCAGGTTAATGTTTTTGGTGTTGCCAACCTTACGAAATTGGTAGTTCCTAAAATGTCGGAAAAGGGTCATGTTGTTACCATAAGTTCTATGGGTGGGGTTCAAGGGAGTATGAAATTTCCGGGATTATCCGCTTATAGTTCTAGTAAAGGGGCCGTGATTACGTTGACCGAACTTTGGGCCGAGGAGTTCAAGGAAACAGGTCCGTCATTCAATGTTTTGGCATTGGGGGCTGTTCAGACCGAAATGTTGGAGGAAGCTTTTCCAGGTTATCAAGCACCTGTTACTGCTTTTGAAATGGCAAATTATATAAAGGATTTTGCCCTTAAAGGACATCAAATGTTCAATGGCAAATTACTACAGGTAAGTAATAGTACACCATAGTTTAATAGTAGGGTTCCTACGAAAAAACAGCTATTTGGAAAAGTTACGATAATGGCAGCAACCTATCCTAAAAGCGACTAAATTCCCTACCGGGATTGTTTGTCCTTCTTTTTAGTAGTATCGAGCCCAAAGGGACCATAAATAGGGCAAAAACTAATGCAGCTGGTGAACATGAAAATACCGGCTATTGCTAAAAATACCAGCCCTTCGGATTGCGGTAAATTGTTCGTAAAATAGAGTCCTGTAATAACGACCGCTAATGCGAGCCGGACCATTCTATCGGAAAGCCCCATGTTTTTTATCATTGTTCTAAGAATTAGTGGTTGACGGGTTGTGTAGGATTAAAATTACATCAAAAGAACGAAAAAACAAAATGAAAACGTTGATGTTCAGCTAATTGAACCATACGGCATACCGTTGTCTTCGTAATTCCAAAGCAAGGGTTTCTTCCATTTTAAGGGCTTCGGCACGGGAATATAAAGGAGCAATATGGTTATAAAGACTAGGTCTAAGGTACATGCCGTATTTTTCGACGATTCTGGAAGATAACTTATGTCCTTTTTTATTTATGAAACCATTTTTATGTTGATCGAAACGCTCTTTGGGAGATTTACTGGTCATACCAACATAAAGGCATTGAAGTACGCCATTGAATTGCGGGTTGGCCGCCCTGAACTTGTAATTATCCGTAAAAACCCTTTTAGATAGTTCAATAACATAAACTCGGTAAACGGTTTTAGGCATTTTCTTGTCTATTCAATGGGTGATAACTCACTTTTAAAGACCAAATTAGTATATTTTGGATTAATTTTTGGAGAATCTGGACAGTTAATAAATATGGATTCCTAAAAATCCTATTTTTGTCCAGATGGATGGCATTCTTCTAAAATATTTACCGGAAAGGGCTGTTGAACCCTGTTTACAACTTATAAAATCTACGGGCGTAAATTTAAAAATAGTTAATAAACGGGTTACACGACATGGTGATTATCGCCGATTGCCGAATGGGATGCACCAAATTACAATCAATGCGACGTTGAACAAGTATCGTTTTCTAATAACGTTAGTTCATGAAATTGCCCATTTGGCGGCATTTGAAAAGTATGGTAGACATATAAAGCCCCATGGGTTGGAATGGAAGAAGACTTTTCAATACCTCATGTTACCCTTTATAAGACCGGAAATTTTCCCTTCAAAACTTCTTCCGGTCCTTGCCAAACATTTTAAAAATCCTAAGGCGAGCAGTGATACCGATGCTGTATTATCGCTAGCTTTAAAACAATATGATTCACAACATCTTGATAAAACCTACGTTTTCGAATTACCTTTAGGAAGTGTATTCCGTATATATAATGGTAAACTATTTAAAAAAGGGAATAAACGTATAAAACGTTACGAATGTGTAGAACTATCTTCGGGAAAACTATATTTGTTTCAACCGAATGCCGAAGTGGAATTAATAAAAGATTAAAAAAATGAATAAAAATTATTATGCAGTCTTAATGGCCGGAGGGGTAGGTTCCCGTTTTTGGCCAATCAGTACAACAGAAAACCCAAAGCAATTCCACGATATGTTAGGTGCTGGGCAAAGCCTGATCCAGAAGACTTTTCAACGCCTGAACAAATTCGTGCCTACCGAGAATATATTGATCCTTACCAATGAGCGTTACAATGATTTGGTCTTGGAGCAATTGCCTTTGGTTAAGCAAGAACAGGTTGTTCTGGAACCTGCAATGCGTAATACGGCACCATGTATTCTGTATGCAGCATTGAAAATCCAGAAAATGAATCCCAATGGTGTTATGATCGTAGCTCCAAGTGATCACTGGATCGAAGATGAGAATGCTTTTGCAAGTGATGTCATTGAGTGTTTTGATAAGTGTGAAAAAGAAGAGGTTTTATGTACCTTGGGTATTGTACCCACATTTCCCAATACAGGTTTTGGCTATATTGAATTCGAGAAAGATAACGATTCAACGTTGAAGAAAGTCAACCAATTTAGGGAAAAGCCAGATTATGAAACCGCTAAGGAGTTTGTGGCCCAAGGCAATTTTCTTTGGAATGCCGGAATCTTTATGTGGAGTGTAAATACTATAGTCAACGCTTTTAAGAATTATCAGCCTTCCCAATACGAGTTGTTTTGTTCCGGTATGGATGATTATAATACCTCCAGTGAAAGTAAATTCATTAAGGAGAACTACCCTAAGGCAGAAAATATTTCGATAGATTATGCTATCTTAGAACAATCCAAATCTATTTATGTGCGTCCGGCCACCTTCGATTGGAACGATCTGGGAACTTGGGGGTCCTTGTACGATAAATTGGAAAAGGATTCGGATAACAATGCGGTGGTCAATAGCAAGGTTTTGAGTCAAGATGCCCATGGCAACATGATCAGGTCCCCAAAAGGCAAAATCGTGGTTGTGGATGGCCTAGAGGATTATATCATTGTAGACAAGGAAGAAGTGCTTTTGATTTATCCAAAATCCAAAGAGCAGGATATAAAACAAGTGTTGGCCAAGGTAAAAGACAAGTATGGTGATAAGTACGCTTAAATATGGAAGAGAATAGAAACGATAATCACGCGGTTCCGCCTAACAATTCCAATAGTGGGGAAGAGGTAAAGAAAGATATTCAAGGTTTGCTCGGAAGCACAAAAAAGTTTCTTTTAGAGCTTTTGGATATCCGAAGTAATACCGATCAAGAAGCCACTAAGGAAGCGATTATCGCAGATATTCCTTTTAAGGGGCATACATCATGGATTTTGATCTGTTCTATTTTTATAGCTTCGATCGGATTAAATGCCAATTCAACTGCTGTTGTAATCGGCGCCATGTTAATTTCCCCATTAATGGGCCCGATTTTGGGTATTGGGCTCTCATTGGCTGTGAATGATGTGGATACCTTACGTAGGTCTTTAAAAAACTTTACGGTAATGGTCGTACTCAGTGTTTTAACGGCCTATTTGTTTTTTGCCATATTTCCTTTGCGGGATGAGTCTTCGGAGCTATTGGCCCGTACTGCACCTGATATCAGGGATGTATTGATCGCATTTTTTGGTGGTCTCGCCCTCGTGATAGCCAGGGCCAAAAAAGGTACCATAGCATCCGTTATTTTTGGTGTGGCCATTGCCACTGCATTGATGCCGCCTTTATGTACAGTAGGTTTTGGATTGGCCATAGGTAATTACGATTATGCAACGGGTGCTATGTACTTGTTCAGTATCAATACCATATTTATTGCATTGGCAACTTTTCTAGTATTGAAATTGCTTCGTTTTCCCATGGTGCGATATGTAAATTCGCAAAAGCGAAGGCTTATCGGTAGGGTAGCTTCACTTTTTGCCATTTTGGTTATGATTCCGGCAGGAATGACCTTTTGGGATGCCCTTCAAGAATCCTTATTTAGAAAGCAAGCGCAACGTTTTGTAGAAGAAAAAATAGCCCCTTATCAATTTGAGGGATCTGGTAGGTTTATGGATGACTTTACTGATATCGAATTCAATAAAGGTGAAAATCCATATATAGAGTTGGTGTTTATGGGTAATGAGACCGTGCCGGATAATGTGATTGCCACTTGGAACAAACAAAAGGAAGATGAGGCAAGTTTTGATCGATTGAAGAATACGGAACTGCATATAATACAAGGAGCCAAAAATGAGCAAGTGGATCAGCTGAAATATGTAGATCAATTATATGAAACGCAAAAAACGCAAATAGAGGATAAGGATACCCGTATTAAACTATTGGAAGAAGAGTTGGGTAAATTGGGAAAAATGTCCATTCCTTTTGCAGATGTTAGTGTTGAGGCAAAAACCAATTATACGAACTTGGAATCCCTTGGTTTTTCACCGACCATACAGACCGATTTTAAGAAGATGGATACTATCCCCATTTTTGAGGTTAAATGGAAAAGGGATGCCAAAAGGGTGCAAACGGTCGAGGATACCAAGAAACTACATGCTTGGTTAAAACTCAGGTTAAAGGACTCAACGATTCAATTGAAAGAAGTGATTCAGGATTAATTACGTTCTTCAATATACATTTGTCTTACTTTTTTAAATAATTCGGAAGAATAAACGAAATTCGTTACCGCCTCATTGTCGGTCTTGAAGATTTCGTCCTTGGTGCCTTCCCATTCTTTGATTCCATGTTTAAGGAAAACGATTTTTTCACCGATCTCCATCACCGAGTTCATGTCATGGGTGTTGATTACCGTAGTGATATCGAATTCCTTGGTGATTTCCTGAATAAGGTTGTCAATGATTATTGCGGTTCTTGGGTCTAACCCCGAATTAGGTTCATCGCAAAAGAGATATTTTGGGTTCATGACAATGGCCCTGGCAATCGCAACCCGTTTCTGCATACCACCGGAAATTTCAGAAGGGTATTTCTTATGGGCATCGACAAGATTCACTCTTTCCAATACGATGTTGGCACGATCTTGCATTTCCGATCGGGATTGATTGGTGAACATCTCCAAAGGAAACATGACATTACCTTCCACGGTCATAGAATCGAACAAGGCACTTCCTTGAAATACCATACCCATGTCCTGCCTTAGATTACGTTGTTCACGGGCCGATAATTGAGAATATATTTTACCGTCTAAACTTATTGTTCCTTTGTCAGGCGTAAAAAGTCCCAAAAGGCATTTAATGAACACTGTTTTTCCTGAGCCACTCTGTCCAATGATCAAGTTGGTCTTTCCTTTTTCAAGAACGGTGCTGATACCCTTTAAAATATGGGTGTCACCAAAAGATTTATGTATGTCGTTTACCTCTATCATTAGCCCAATAAAAGTTGTGTTAGTATATAGTTCAAAATAATGATCACTACACTTGTCCAAACAAAAGAGGTCGTTGCGGCCTTGCCCACTTCAAGTGCCCCACCTTTCATGTAAAAACCATGATAAGAAGGTATGGTGGCCAAAACAAAGGCGAATACCAGTGTTTTTAAAAATGCATAGGTGACATGAAAAGGGATAAAATCGAGTTGAACACCTTCGATAAAATCCGCGCTTGTACTAAAGCCTCCAAAAACACCTGCGACCCATCCTCCAAAAATTCCCACGTACATTGATATTGCTATTATGAAAGGATATAATAATAGTGCGATTATTTTGGGGAATACCAAATAATTAAGTGCGTTGACCCCCATCACCTCCAAAGCATCAATCTGTTCGGTAACCCTCATAGTGCCGATACTACTGGTAATGTAAGAACCTACTTTTCCTGCCATGATGATAGAGCAGAAAGTGGGGGCGAATTCCAAAATGATAGATTGCCGTGTTGCGAAGCCCACTAAATTTTTGGGTATAAGTTCACTGGTGATGTTCAGTGCGGTCTGTATGGCTACGACACCTCCGATAAAAAAGGAAATAAAAATTAAAATACCCAATGAACCATAAATGAGTTCATCTATCTCTTTGAGTATCAATGATTTCATTATGCGCCATTTTGTAGGTTTCCTAAAAACCTCTTTAATCATTATTGCATAACTTCCGATTGATGCTAGGTAATTCATAGAATGGTATAGACTTATGACTGTAAAAATAGGAATTAAGAATGTCTTTTAACCTTGATTTAATCTTTTAAGGGTTTATTTATATATTTTTGTAGCATCAATTTTCATTAAATGTACAAGAATAGATTTCCCTTAGTTTTACTCCTTTTTTTAGTAATCTTCAACTCTTTTGACGCATCGGGTCAAAAAAAATCCAAGAACAAAATTAACATTGAAAATACGGCCCAATTGCGAACTACGCCTAAATTGGCCGTAGGTATAGTCGTGGATCAAATGCGATACGATTATATTACCCGTTTTTGGGGGCAATTTGGTGACGGCGGGTTCAAAAGATTGGTCAATGATGGCTTTAATTGCAAGAACAATCATTTTAATTATGCACCTACCTATACAGGCCCGGGACACGCTTCGGTTTATACCGGTACAACACCTGCTTCGCATGGTATTATTGCAAATGACTGGTATGATAAGGATTTGGGTAAATCGGTCTATTGTGCGGCCGATGATTCTTATAATTCGGTGGGAACCACCTCGGACGCCGGTAAAATGTCGCCACACCGTATGATGGTTACCACTGTAACCGATCAATTGCGCTTGCATTCCCAATTAAGGGGCAAGACCATTGCAATTGCTTTGAAAGATAGGGGTGCGGTACTGCCCGGAGGGCATTTGGCCAATGGAGCTTATTGGTTTCAAGGTAAAAATGAGGGCAAATGGATAACAAGTTCATTTTATATGGATGAATTGCCACAATGGGTCATGGATTTCAATGCCTCCAATGTGGCAGAAAGTTATAAAAAACAATGGTCGACAATAAAAGACATCAATACTTATCTTGAGAGTGGTTCTGACAATAATAACTATGAAGGTTTGTTCGAAGGGGAGAGTGCTCCGGTTTTCCCTCATGATTTACCTTCATTGTGGGACACTAATGGGGAATTCGATATGATAAAAGCCACGCCATTTGGCAACAGTATAACGGCTGATTTTGCCATTGCTGCTTTGGCAGGAGAGAATTTAGGAAGTGATACAATTACTGATTTTTTAGCAGTGAGTTTTTCAAGTACCGACTATGTAGGGCATAAATTCGGTGTAAATTCAAAAGAAATAGAGGACACTTACATTCGACTGGATGAGGATTTGGCCCGTTTATTCAAGGCATTGGACAATAAAGTCGGAGAACATGATTATACCGTTTTTTTAACGGCCGACCATGCGGCCATACATGTACCAGCGTATTTGAGGGACTTGAAAATACCTGCAGGTTATGTGAACGGGGATAATCTTAAAACGAGGTTTAACGAATATCTAAAATACAAGTTCGGTACTACCGATATAGTAAAGAATATTTCGAACAATCAAATGTTTTTGGATCATGACATTATTAAAAACCTTGATTTGAAGTTGAAAGAGGTACAGGAAGATATTGCGATGGAGTTGTTGAACTATGAGGATTTCGATAGGGTGTACACGGCGCATCAAATGTGGGAGAATGATTATGTCCAAGGTATTCCTTATATTTTACAGAATGGTTACAATCAAAAGCGTTCCGGTGATATTCTAATGGTCTTGAAGCCAGGGACAATAAGCTATTCCATGACAGGTTCTACCCACGGTTCACCCCAGATATACGATACGCACGTACCGCTGCTTTTTTACGGTAAGGGCATTAAAAAGGGGAGCACCACTGCTCGTACCGAAATTTCGGATGTGGCACCGACCATATCCGCATTATTGGGTATTGCCTTTCCCAGTGGGGACATCGGTATGCCGATATCAAAAGTGTTGGAGTAATTATATTACAGGAAATGTATGAATGATCACCCTATTGGTATTTTTGATTCAGGAATTGGTGGTACATCTATATGGAAAGAAATACATTCATTACTTCCTAATGAGAGTACCATATATTTGGCCGATAGCAAAAATGCTCCTTATGGGGAGAAATCCAAGGATGAAATAATTCAGTTGTGCATTAAGAACACCGAATTGTTATTGGCTAAAGGTTGTAAGCTTGTCGTGGTAGCATGTAATACCGCAACGACCAATGCCATAGATTATTTACGCAAACATTATACTGTACCTTTTATCGGTATTGAACCGGCCATTAAGCCAGCTGCATTACAATCAAAATCGAAAAAGGTCGGGGTATTGGCCACGCAAGGGACGTTATCCAGCTCTTTATTTCATAGTACAACGGAGAACCATGCTGCCGGAATACACATCTATGAACAAGTAGGGACCGGTTTGGTACCATTGATAGAGAGTAATAAAATAAACGCTCCGGAAACAAAAGCTTTATTGGAAAAATACCTGAATCCAATGGTAGTTGCAGGAATAGATCATTTGGTCCTGGGGTGTACCCATTATCCATATTTGCTTCCTGTCATAAAAGATATGTTGCCGGCCCATATCAATATAATAGATTCTGGCGAGGCGGTTGCTCGGCAAACAAAAGCCGTTTTGGAAAAGAACGATCTATTGTGCAATGCCGGTGAGAAAACCACTTTCCAATTTATATCAAATGCCAATGTGAATATTCTCGAAAGTTTTTTACAAGGATACGGTCCTTCTCTTAAATTGTCATACCTAGATTTTTAAAAATCTATTTTCTGTGATACGTTAAATAAGTGAACGCATATTTATGTTTTTGGTCGATAGGATGAAATTCGGATTCCGTTAACTGCCAAATCGTTTCATCGATTTCCGGAAAGAAAGTATCGGCTTTGAATTCTGAATGAACCCTGGTGATTTCCAATTTTTCGGCAAATTTCTCACTTTGCTTATAAATTTCCCCGCCTCCAATGATAAAAGGGGAGTCATCTTTATGTGTTAGTTTTATGGCATCTTCCAAGGAATGCACCACTAAGCATTGGTCATGATCGGTCGTGTAGTTTTTGTCCCTGGTTACGATAATATGGGTTCTATTGGGCAAAGGTTTGGGAAAACTCTCAAAGGTTTTTCTTCCCATTATAATAAAATGTCCGGTCGTTAATTTTTTAAATCGTTTAAAGTCATCGGGTAAATGCCAAAGCAAGTCATTATCTTTTCCTAAGGCGTTGTTTTCGCCTACAGCCGCTATGATGGTGATGGTCTGCACTGTTGTTTTATTTTTGTTTTAGTTAAATAGTAACAAAAAATAGACCGATCATCATAAAGCCGAAAATTTGAAAGAAATTGGGAGGCAGGATCTCAATCGATTTTTTTGTTGATTTTCGAAAGGGGAAATTCCGTTTCAATTTCTTTTTGTATTTCCGCTATTCGCTGTTTTTGTTTTATGACCAACTTCTCGCGTTGATTCCTTTCCCATTCCTTTCCCATGAATTTTTGCGTTATAAAAACATTGAAAACATGTATTGCGAATAAAAAGGCCCAGAAAGTAATGGCCCAAATAAACCAATCATACGCTTCGCCGAATTTCAATATTTTATTGATCAACACAAGAAAAACACTTCCGACAAGGAATATGACAAAATGCTCATAAAGTCTTTTCTTTTGCTTTATACGAGTTTGGGCAGACTCCATTAAGTCGTGTTGTTCTAAATTTAATTCCGTTTGCTTTTTATCCTTATTAAACATACGAATGACTTTCTTTAAGATACAAAGATACGTTATTTGGCCTTTATTGATTATTTAGATGAATGAATGGTTGTCATAAATATTCGCGGATTATAAAGAATTTTTATATGCCAATGCAGCTTCTTCTGGGATGATATACGTAAGTTCTATTGCTTTATGAAATGACCATAATCATATTTATATCTAATTGATTAGGAGGTGATTTATGGGTTGAATATGTAATGATCAATACAATTATCTGTTCGCAAAGGAGGGAAGCAAATCGGTTGGGATTTCATCCTTATAAAGCCGAAGAAACCATAAATGCTATAAATAACATAGTAAGTGCTTTAAAAGTAGCGTGTTCTTATTACTTAGTTAGGAATTTGGATGTATGGTTTTTAAGAAGCAATGCCAAATGTACCCTATATATTGTTAAAATGATAAAAATGACATTAATCATTGGTAATGAGATGTTTAATGCTTTAATTTTGTACTAAATTTAAATTGTTCATGTTATGGGAATTGTAAAAAAATATTTAAAATCAAAGCCAGTTTGTAAAGTTACATTTACAGTTCCGGCTGAAGAAGCTAAGAAAGTTGCCGTTGTTGGTGATTTCAACAATTGGAACCCTAAAGGGAGCTCATTAAAAAAATTAAAGAACGGGACTTTCAAGGGTACGTTAGACCTTCCTAAAGAGAACACCTATGAATTCAGGTATTTGGTAGATGGAAATTATGTGAACGAGGCGGAAGCTGATCGTTACCAATGGAATGATTATGCAGGAGCTGAGAATGCGGTTCTTGATGTTTGAGAATAGAAAATAAAGAAAATAAAAAGGCCCAAAAGAATACACTTTTGGGCCTTTTTATTTTGGGTTACTTTTTTTGGTCATATCGCCACGACCCCTTTTATATGTGGGTGGGGGTTGTAATCTACCAACGTGAAATCTTCAAATTTGAAATCGAATATGTCCTTGATGTCAGGATTGATCAGCATTTTAGGTAATGGTCTAGGTTCCCTGCTTAATTGAAGTTCAACCTGTTCCATGTGATTGTTATAAATGTGGGCATCCCCAAAGGTGTGGATGAATTCCCCGGGTTGGTAACCACAGACTTGTGCCATCATTAAAGTGAACAAGGCATAAGATGCAATATTGAAAGGGACTCCTAAAAAGATATCTGCACTACGTTGGTACAATTGACATGATAATTTGCCATCTGCAACATAAAACTGGAAAAAAGCGTGGCATGGCGGAAGTGCAGCTTTGCCATTGGCGACATTCTCGGCGAATGATTTGGAAGTGTCCGGCAGTACACTGGGATTCCAAGCGGATACCAGCATCCTTCTACTGTTCGGATTGTGTTTAAGGCTGTGGACAACCTCTTTTATCTGGTCTATGTCCTCACTGTTCCAATTACGCCACTGGTGTCCGTAAACAGGGCCTAAATCACCGTTGTCATCTGCCCATTCGTTCCAAATTCGCACTCCGTTTTCCTGAAGGTATGCAATGTTCGTGTCACCTTTCAAGAACCATAATAATTCGTGAATAATCGATTTTAAATGTAATTTTTTGGTGGTTACCATGGGAAAACCTTCACTTAGGTCAAAACGCATTTGGTGACCGAAAACACTCAAGGTCCCTGTTCCTGTTCGGTCGCCTTTTTGGCAACCATTTTCCAAAACTTGCTTTAGTAAATCGTGATATTGTTTCATATGAACCGCTGACCCGAATATGGGTTTTCAAAAGTTATTTGTTAATCGGCTAAAAATAATGAAATGGCCATCTACTTTTACGAACGTAAGGGTTATTCTTATGAAATTTTATCAACGATAGACGATTAGCCCAATATCATTCCTGCAATCGTAGCAGAAAGTAAAGAAGCAATGGAGCCTCCAAGAACGGCTCGCATTCCAAATTCGGACAGCGTTTTCCGTTGGCCGGGTGCCAACGATCCAATACCGCCTATTTGAATACCTATAGATGCGAAATTTGCAAATCCGCATAACATATAGGTAGCCATAATAACTGATTTGTTATAAGTAAAGTGGGTGGCACTGGCAACATCTTTTAATTCAGCCAATTGAATATATCCTACAAATTCACTTGCGGCCAATTTAATGCCCAATAACTGTCCCATCTGCATTATATCTTCTGATTGTACGCCCGTTAACCACATTAGTGGTGCAAAGATGGTTCCTAGGATAGATTCCAGGGAAAATGCTTGATAAGAAGAATTTGAGGCAATCCAGTCATTCAGTGTGGTCATGTCCCCGACCCAGCCCAAGATACCGTTTATCATGGCGATAAAAGCTACGAAAACCAATAACATTGCGCCTACGTTAACGGCCAATCTTAGTCCTTCTGATGTACCATTGGCTATAGCATCAAGAAGATTTGCCCCGATTTTTTCCGAGGAAACGGATACATCGGTATTTACCTCTTCTGTTTGTGGGTATAATATTTTTGAAATCACGATTGCCCCGGGTGCTGCCATAACGGAAGCCGCAATAAGGTGTCTGGCGAATTCAAGTCTTAATTGTTGGTCATTTCCTCCTAAAAAACCAATATATGCTGCTAAAACCCCTCCAGCAACCGTAGCCATGCCTCCGATCATTACCAAAAGAATTTCCGACTTATTCATTTTTTCGAGATAAGCTTTGATCATGAGTGGTGATTCGGTTTGGCCCAAGAATATATTACCGGCAACAGAGAGGCTTTCGGGCCCTGAGATGCCTAATGATTTGGTGAGTAACCATGCCAATCCTTTTACTATTTTTTGGATAATTCCCAAATAGAATAAAACCGAGGTCAATGCCGAGAAGAATATTATGGTTGGCAGAATTTGAAAGGCAAAAATATAGCCGATGTTCGGATTGTCAAGATTAAGAAGGTTACCTAGAATGAACTCACTACCTGCCAAAGTGAAATTCAATAATTCGTTGAAAATCATTCCCAAGAATTCAAAGATCCTTCTAATAAAAGGAACCTGTAGAATTCCAATGGCCAACAAAACCTGTATACCTAGGCCCATACCTACGGTCTTCCAATTAATGGCCTTTCTGTTGGCACTAAAAAGGAATGAAATCAGAATAAGGGAAATCATGCCTAGTATACCTCGCCAAAGACTATTGATTGAAAATCCTGCATTCGGGATAATCTCAGTTACCTGGTTGGTGTCTGTTGAATGTAATGCAATGGTTTCGGTGACCGAGGCTAAAGTGTCTTGGACTGCATTTATTTGGGCGAATGATGTTGAGGATATTAGCAGAAGCAAAAAAAGCATCCAGTAATTAGTTTTCATAGGTAGAATGCTCTTTTAGTTTAATTTCGTTTTGAAATTTCATCTCTTAATTTGGCCGCTTTTTCGTAGTCTTCGTTGGCAACGGCTTTTTCCAATTCCTTGTTCAGCTCATCAATGGTCAATTCGGTAAAGGCATCGCTCGCTCCTTGATCAATCTCCACGGTATCGCCCTCTTGCAAAATCTCATCTACCATGATACTTTCGTCATTTTTATCTTCATCTGTTTCTTTCGATGTAAATTTCAGGAATATACCGGCTTTGTCAAGTATGGTCTTGTAAGTGAATATAGGAGCATTGAATCGAAGTGCCAACGCTATGGCATCGCTTGTCCTGGCGTCAATTATTTCTTCTATATTATCACGTTCACAGATAATACTGGAATAAAACACGCCATCGACTAATTTATGAATGATAACCTGTTTGATGACAATATCGTACCTGTCCGCAAAATTCTTGAATAGGTCATGCGTTAAAGGTCTAGGAGGTTTTATTTCCTTTTCAAGGGCTATGGCGATAGATTGGGCCTCAAAGGCCCCAATGACTATAGGAAGCTTGCGATCACCGTCAACCTCGTTCAATATAAGGGCATATGCACCATTTTGGGTTTGGCTATAGGAAATCCCCTTAATTTTTAATCGTACTAAACTCATAGGCTGTAATAAACCACAACGGGCTGTTCAAATCAAAGGGCATGGCCAATAGATTGAACAGCCCTTAGAGGCGCAAATTAACAAAAATTAAGCGTTTTGCGCTTTAAATTCTTTTAATTTTTCGATGAGTTTAGGTACTACTTCAAAGGCGTCGCCCACAATTCCATAGTCCGCGGCTTTGAAAAAGGGTGCTTCAGGATCGGTATTGATGACCACTTTTGTTTTAGAGGAGCTGACCCCTGCCAAATGCTGTATGGCTCCGGAAATACCAATGGCGATGTAAAGATTGCTGGCTACTGGCTTTCCAGTTTGCCCAACGTGTTCACTATGTGGTCTCCATCCCATATCCGATACGGGTTTTGAGCATGCTGTTGCAGCTCCGAGTACTTCGGCAAGTTCCTCGATCATGCCCCAGTTTTCCGGGCCTTTAAGACCTCGTCCACCGGATACGACTATTTCGGAGTCCGCAATGGTCGCTTTACCGACCACTTTGTCTATTTCAAGTGATTTTATTGAGAATGCAGTATCATCAAGGGAAGGTGAAAAATCTTCAATATTGGCCGATGTATTGTTTTCGACCAGTCCGAATGAGTTATTTGATACTCCGATTACCTTTATTTCGGTATTGATTTGCGAATGGGCAAATCCTTTATTACTGAACACCGTTCTTTTAACGATGAAAGGACTTGTGCTTTCGGGTGCTGCGACCACATTGGCAATATAGCCCGCTTCCAATTTTGCCGCCAAGATAGGGGCAAGGAACTTGGTGTCCGAGCTAGAGCTTATGATAATGACCTTGGCTTCTTCCTTATTAGAGGCCTGCGCTATCGCATGGGCATATGCCTTGGCGTTGAAAACTTTCAATTGGTCGTTAGCGACATTCAATACTTTTGAAATGCCGTATAGACCTAAACTTTCATTATCGTTTGCATTAATGGAAATTGCTGTGGCTGTTGTGCCCATCTGCCTTGCGACTTCACTGGCATATGAGGCAACTTCAAAGGCGTTCTTTTTGAATTTGCCATTATCTGATTCTGTATATACTAATACTGACATAAATTTATCTTTGATTTTTTTCCTGAATTTTTTTCGGGAATTTGTTATTGGGTTAGTTTTTCGGGTATTATGGCCCGAAGCATTTGAGAAAGACTTAAATCACTTTGGCCTCATTATGTAAGAGGTTTACCAACTCACCTACATTGTCCGCATCTACAAGTTTTACTGCTCCTTTAGGTGCGGGTTGTTCAAATTTCACATCAGTGGTAGCGATTGTTGCCTCAATAGGTTCTACCACGGTCAATACCTTTTTTCTGGCCATCATGATTCCCCGCATATTGGGTATTCGCAGGTCACTTTCTTCAACGAGGCCTTTTTGGCCTCCGATGACCAAAGGAAGGGTGGTGCCGATTTTCTCTTTTCCACCATCTATTTCTCGTACCGCAGTAACATCGTTGCCGTCAATTTCAATGTTTATGCAGGTGTTTACGAAATTCATGTTCAATAAGGTAGCTAACATGCCGGGAACCATACCACCATTATAGTCTATAGATTCCCTACCTGCAATAATAAGGTCGTAACTACCATTTTTCACGACCTCGGCCAGCTGTTGGGCTACAAAGAAACCATCGGTCGGTTCTGCATTCACACGAATGGCCTCGTCTGCGCCGATTGCCAAGGCTTTCCTTATTGTGGGTTCGGCACTTGGGCCCCCAACGGATGCAACATGAACAGTAGCTCCTTGTTTTTCTTTGAACCACATGGCTCGTGTAAGCCCGAATTCATCGTTTGGATTAATCACAAATTGAACACCATTAGTGTCAAATTTAGTATCTCCATCGGTAAAATTTATCTTGGAGGTTGTGTCCGGAACGTTGCTTATACAAACTAATATCTTCATAAATGTAATGTTTTCAAGTCTTTAAAAGAATCGAGCTAAGATAGGTAATCTTTTTCAAAAATACTATGCACGCATAGTAAAATTTGTTATTTTTTTAATTCCATGAGTCTTTAAATTGATATATAATTTGCTATTTTTGCTTTCGTTTTTATCCGAACGGATAACATTAATATAAAAGCATTAGATGAAGACATTACAGTTTAGGCAAGCCATAGCAGAGGCTATGTCAGAGGAAATGAGAAGAGACGAGTCCATATATTTAATGGGTGAGGAAGTCGCAGAGTACAATGGCGCTTATAAGGCTTCTAAAGGCATGTTGGACGAGTTTGGTCCTGATCGTGTTATCGACACCCCTATTTCTGAATTAGGCTTTTCCGGAATTGGCGTAGGTTCTACGTTAACCGGTAATCGGCCGATTATCGAATTCATGACCTTTAACTTTTCATTGGTCGGGATTGATCAAATTATAAGTAACGCTGCGAAAATCAGGCAAATGTCCGGCGGACAATTTAGTTGTCCTATTGTTTTTCGTGGACCTACTGGTTCTGCAGGTCAATTGGGGGCCACGCATTCCCAGGCTTTAGAGAGCTGGTTTGCGAATTGTCCCGGATTAAAGGTAGTTGTTCCATCAAATCCGGCCGACGCCAAAGGCTTGTTAAAGTCAGCTATCAGGGATAACGACCCTGTAATATTTATGGAATCTGAGCAGATGTACGGTGATAAAGGTGAAGTTCCAGAAGGTGATTATACCATTCCTTTGGGTGTTGCCGATATTAGAAGGGAAGGTGCCGATGTTACTATTGTATCGTTTGGAAAGATCATAAAGGAAGCTGATAAAGCTGCAGATGAATTGGCTAAAGAAGGTATTAGCTGTGAAATCATAGATTTACGTACGGTTAGGCCTATGGATTATGATGCCATTTTGAACTCAGTAAAGAAAACAAATCGCTTGGTTATTTTGGAAGAAGCTTGGCCTTTTGGAAATGTGGCAACAGAAATTACTTTCCATGTTCAAAATAATGCATTTGATTATTTGGATGCTCCTATCCAAAAAATAAACACCGCCGATACCCCAGCACCATATTCACCTGTTTTACTGGCTGAGTGGTTGCCGAATAAAGACGATGTTATCAACGCTGTTAAAAAGGTTCTTTATAAATAAAGGAGTACATAATTGTAAAGGAAATTTAGCTTCTCCGACCAAGTGTTGGCGAAGCTTTTTTAATTGAGCAATACCCTACTTTAGGGGTAGATAGAATATTGGTTGCAAATGAATAGATTCCTATTTCTTTTTTTTATGTTTTTCTGTGTTGTGGCCCTTTCGCAAACCAAGGTCGGGGGTGCTGTTGTGGATGAATTCGGTGAGCCTGTTCCGTTTGCCGATGTGCTCTTCAAGAATTCTACCGAGGGAACCATAACAGATGAAAACGGTAGCTTTTATCTTGAATCGGATACTACGTATGAAGTTTTGGTGGTTTCCTTTATGGGATATGAAACCAAAGAAATCGAATTGCCCAACCGGGTGAACTATAAAATGCGGGTAGAGTTGCTAGAGTCTAGCCAGCAATTGGGTGAGGTTGTGGTTTTTGGAGGAAAACAACCCAAAAAGAACAATCCGGCGATAGATATTCTTCGAAAAATATGGTCCAAGAAGAGGGAAAATGGTTTACGTAAGTTTAAACAATACCAATATGATAAATACGAAAAAGTAGAGTTCGATCTTAATACTATTGATAGTGCCCTAATGAAAAAGAAGATTTTCAAAGGGTTGGAATTTGTTTTTCAAGATCTTGATACTTCCCGTATTACGGGTAAGACCTACCTCCCTATTTTCTTGAACGAAACTTTCTCAAAGGTTTATGGTGACAATACCACAAATGTTGAAAAGGAAGATTTACTAGGTAATAAGAATTCGGGTTTTGAAAACAATCAAGCGATTATTGCTTTTGTTGAGGATTTGTATCAAGATTACGATGTATACGATAATTACCTGAAATTCTTCGATAAAAGTTTTACAAGTCCGCTTTCAAAAACAGGGATAGATACTTATAATTATGTACTTCGAGACAGTGCTTTTATAGATAATAAGTGGTGTTATAATATTACCTATTATCCAAGGCGTAAAAATGAATTGACCTTTAAGGGCGATTTTTGGGTGAACGATTCTACCTACGCCATTAAGAACATAAACCTTGAAGTTACCAAAAGTGCCAATATCAACTGGGTCAAGGAAATATATATAGAACAGGATTTTGAGGTCGTTAGCGATTCGGTCTTCTTGCTGAAGAGAGATTATATGTTGACCGACTTCAGTTTGAGGAAAAAAGAGGAGTCCAAAGGGGTTTACGGTAAACGAACAACGGTTTATAATGATTATCGATTCAATATACCCAAACCTAAGGAGTTTTACAGGGTCAAGAGTAATGAATATGATCCTTTAGTGTTGAATAGGGACAGCATTTTTTGGCAGAATAATAGGTTGGAAGCATTGAATAAGGACGAAAAGGGTGTTTATCAGTTGTTAGATACCCTAAAAACAGTCCCTAAATTTAAATCGTTCTATAATATTGTCAGTATTTTGGGTTCAGGATATGTTGAAATTGACAAATGGAACGTTGATCTTGGGGATATCTATAGCGTATTCGGCTATAATGATGCCGAGGGTGTTCGGCTTCGAGGAGGGGCGAGGACTTATTTTGGCCAAAATGACCCGTGGCGTTTGGAAGGTTATATGGCCTACGGTTTCATGGATAAAAAAGTGAAACACGGCTTTTCCGCTAAGTGGCTGTTAGATAAAAAAAGTCGCTTGATCATCTCCGGTGGCAATCGGCGGGATGTGGAGCAATTGGGCTTAAGTTTAACCTCGACGAATGATGTACTTGGTCGTAGCATAGCCTCATCTTCGGTATTGACCGTGGGTTCCAATGATAGATTAACGAATATTAATTTAAGTACCTTTAATTTGGAGGTTGAGCCCTTGACCAATTTCCGGGTTCGGGTGGGGAGTTCTTTGCGAACGTTAAGTTCTGCATTGCCGGAAGCATTTAACCTTAACTACATTGATCCGGAATCCCCAACAGGTATTTCCTCAGAAGTAAAACAGTTCGATGTTAGTACTATGATCGTTTATACTCCCGGTAAAAGAACCATTGGGTATGGAGTCGAAAGAAGAAGTATAAACGATACTTATAGTACCTTGTTGTTGAACTATACAAGGGGTTTCGAGGGGTTTCTTGAAAGTGATTTTGATTATAGTAAACTACAGTTTTCCTATAGTCAACCCTGGCAATTGGGAGGTTTTGGGCGATTAATGAGTACGGTTGAGGTAGGTAAGACCTTTGGTGAAGTGCCCTTAAGTCTTTTGAATGTGGTTCCAGGAAACCAGACCTTGTTCACGATTTATAATACTTTTCCTAATCTTGATTTTTATGAGTTCGTTACGGACACCTATACCTCCTTGCATTTAGAGCACAACTTTAACGGTAGGCTGTTTTCCAGAATACCATTGATTCGAAAATTGAACTTACGGGAATTTGTTGGGTTAAGAGGTGTTTGGGGAGAATTGTCCCAAGAAAATATGGCATTGAGTGCCCCGACCAATATTCCATTACAAGCCCCGAATAAGAAGATTTATTATGAATATTCGGTAGGTGTGGGTAATATCTTGAAGTTTTTCAGGATTGACTTTAATTTCAGGGGGAATTATTTTGAGAATCCCGATGCCAGACGTTTTAGCGTTACCGGGGAATTCGGATTCCATTTTTAAAGGGATTTTGGGGAAACAGGAAAAGCTAATTCAATCTTTTCAATATCTTTGTAATACAAAAAAAATAAATTATGAGTAAAAAACCAAGCCTCACTTTTGATGTACTTATTGAAATACCTAAGGGAAGTAGAAATAAATATGAATACGATTTTACATTGAATAAGATCCGATTCGACCGAACCTTGTTCTCGTCAATGATGTACCCGGGTGATTATGGGTTTATTCCAGAAACCTTGGCCTTGGACAAAGATCCCTTGGATGTTTTGGTGTTGTGTACGGAACCTACCTTTCCTATGGTGGTGGTAGAGGTAAAACCTATAGGGGTTTTTCATATGACAGATGAGAAGGGACCGGATGAAAAAATAATATGTGTGCCCATCTCCGATCCTATATGGAGTAAAAGAAATGATATAATGGACGTGAACCCACATAGATTAAAAGAAATAGAACATTTTTTCCAAGTATATAAAGATTTGGAAGAGAAGAAAGTAGATGTTGGCGGATGGGGAGATTCCAAAGAAGCTGTTCAAATTTATCATGAATGCGTTGAGCGTTATGAGAACAGTGAGCATAAGAAAAAACGTACGTTCACTATTTAAATCTGAATTTAAAGGTATCAAAAGTGGCTTTTCAATATTGAAAAGCCACTTTTTTTATCTATTTGATTTTCTTACTTTAGCGCGTATTTTAAAAACCTAAATAACTGAAAAATGGATTTAATAGTGAAATTTTTACCGGCCTTTGGAGTTTTGGCTCTTATGTTCGTGTTTATCAAGAACATGTGGGTTTCAAAACAAGAAGTTGGTGATGCAAAAATGGCAAGAATTGCCAAGAATATTGCTGATGGTGCAATGTCATTTTTAAAAGCTGAATACAAAATATTGTCAATTTTCGTGATCGCAGTGGCGATTCTCCTCTACTTTAAAGGAAGTAATGAAACCGGATCCCATGGAATGGTGGCAATTTCTTTCGTTGTTGGGGCCATTTGCTCCGCATTAGCCGGTTTTATAGGCATGAAAGTGGCTACAAAGGCAAATGTTAGAACTACACAAGCGGCTAGAACCTCATTGGGCAAAGCCCTTGAAGTTGCTTTTGCCGGGGGTGCTGTTATGGGTCTTGGGGTCGTAGGTCTTGGGGTTTTAGGATTAAGTGGTTTATTTATAATTTATCAGAATATTTGGCCTGGTGCAGACAATCTGGGATTGGTGTTGAATGTGCTATCAGGATTTTCACTTGGGGCATCTTCCATCGCCTTGTTCGCAAGAGTTGGTGGCGGTATTTATACCAAAGCTGCTGATGTCGGTGCTGATTTGGTAGGTAAGGTAGAAGCGGGAATTCCTGAAGATCACCCATTGAATCCAGCTACTATTGCCGATAATGTGGGTGATAATGTTGGTGATGTTGCCGGGATGGGGGCCGATTTATTCGAGTCTTATGTTGGTTCTATCATTGGTACAATGGTCTTGGGGGCTTTTATCATTACTCCTGATTTCGCTGGTTTAGGAGCGGTTTATTTGCCATTGGTACTAGCTGCAGTAGGTATAGTAATGTCGATTATAGGAACATTCTTCGTTCGGGTTAAAGATGGGGGGAACCCTCAAACAGCTTTGAATATCGGGGAATTTGGTTCGGCCGGTTTAATGGTTGTGGCATCCTATTTTATTATTACCGCAATGATTCCTGAATCAGTTGACGGTTTGCCAAGTGGGGCTATGGGTATTTTCTGGGCTACTTTGGCCGGTTTGATAGCCGGTTTGGGCGTAGGTAAAATAACTGAATATTATACTGGTACAGGTACAAAACCCGTAAACTCTATTGTGCGACAATCAGAAACTGGGGCAGCGACTAATATTATCGCTGGTTTAGGAGTAGGTATGATGTCTACAATGATTCCTATATTATTGATCGCGATCGCGATTGTGGTTTCGTTCCATTTTGCCGGTTTATATGGTATCGCCATCGCCGCCGTTGGTATGTTGGCCAATACTGGAATTCAATTGGCCGTAGATGCTTACGGACCTATATCCGATAATGCCGGTGGTATTGCGGAAATGGCCGAATTGCCAAGCGAAGTTCGTGAACGTACCGATAAATTGGATGCTGTAGGTAATACAACCGCCGCAATTGGGAAAGGATTCGCAATTGCTTCGGCAGCTTTGACAGCTTTAGCCTTATTCTCAGCATTTATGAAAGTCGCAAATGTTTCTGCTATCGATGTTTCTAAACCGACTGTGATGGCCGGACTTTTGGTAGGGGGTATGTTGCCATTCGTATTTTCGGCCCTATCAATGAATGCCGTTGGGCGTGCCGCTATGGCAATGATAGAAGAAGTAAGACGTCAATTTAGGGATATACCACAATTGAAAGCTGCTTTGGAAGTCATGAGGGCCGTTGATTCCGATATGACAAAAGCAACTCCAGAACAAAGGGCTATTTTTGATGAAGCTGATGGTTTGGCCGAGTATGATAAATGTGTGGCCATCTCCACACAAGCATCGATTAAAGAGATGGTATTGCCTGGCTTGTTGGCAATTGCCGTTCCTGTAGCAGTTGGTTTTATAGGAGGTGCGGAAATGTTAGGAGGACTACTTGCCGGGGTTACTACCTGTGGGGTGCTCATGGCAATTTTCCAATCCAATGCAGGTGGTGCATGGGATAATGCCAAAAAGATGATCGAATCGGATGGTAGAAAAGGTTCGGATGCACATAAAGCGGCTGTTGTAGGTGATACCGTTGGTGATCCATTTAAAGATACTTCAGGACCTTCATTGAACATTCTTTTGAAATTAATGTCAGTCGTTGCATTGGTGATCGCACCTAGTATAGCTATATCGGCAGATACTTTGACGGCCTATAATGAACAGAAAGCGGTTACCGAAATGGTGGCACAGGAAGTTCGGAAAGAGGTCAGGGTAGAAATGAAAAAGAATGATGACGGAACGGTAAATGCAACTGTAACTACTGCTGAAACCTTAAACGGTGAAAAGACTGTTTCTAAAGAAGTGTTCACAGGTAGTGAGGAAGATGTAAAAGCTAAAATAGAGGCTTATAAAGGAGCTGATTCCGATATAAGTATCAAAGTAAAGAAAGAAGTTGAAGAGGTTATAAATAAATAATAACCCAAGTTCTTTATATAAATAAAAACAAACCCTGATAAAAGTTGTCAGGGTTTGTTTTTTTATTGATTTATTGAAGTTTAAAATTAATAGGAATACTGAAAGGAACCTTTACGGCTGTTCCCCTTTGTTTGCCGGGCTGCATTTTTGGTAATAGTTCAATGATGCGTACGGCTTCAGCTTCTAGATATTTATCCGGTCCCCTTTTTTGAATGTGTCCGATACTACCGTCGATCTCAATAATAAATTGCATGTAAACCTTGCCCTGGATTCCCATTTCCAAAGGAATATCGGGATATTTAAAGTTTTTTCGAATGTGTTTGTTCATCTGTTCTTGAAAGCAAGCCCGTTTATCGGTTGCATTTTCACATCCTGGAAAAACAGGCACATCCTCTATTACAGAAAAAGGAACGGGAGGCAAATCAACAGGGTCGTCGATGACATCAATATCGTTGACATCCAGAATTTCTTTTTCCGTGTCGCTTTCCAAAGATTCTATTACAGTTTCAATTACTGGGTCATCGTTTTCCGCAACCTGGATTATTTCCGGAATTACCGGAGCGGGAGGTGGAGGCGGTATATTCAACGTAATGATTGGCGGTAATTCTCCAGGCAGTTCATCAGGATTGTTAATGGCTTCGGTGAAGTAATGGGGTTTGTCGTAGGTTTTCCATTCAAAAGCTACATAGGTCAGTACCATGACCATGATTAGTCCTATTACAAAATAAAGTCCGCTGTTCTTGTTTAAATCCCTCTGGGGATATTTTTTTGGTTTCATCATTCAAAATTTTAGGTCCTTCCATTGAAAGGAGCGGTTATACAATGGTTACAAGTCTACTATATCGGTGTCCGGAATTGATATAATCGGTTTCTAGGCTTGACGAATGTTTTGAATGAATCTACATCTTATTCGGTGTTCCCCAAATCAATTTTGAGTGAAGGGTCTATTCTATTGAGTGAAATATACCTTTGAAAGAGTAACGTGTTTGTTAAAAGTGGTATTACCTCCTTTTATGTAGGAATAAAACCAATGGACTTCTCCTTTATCTTAGAAATTTCAGGGATGTACCTTCCGGTATTTCGTAAGCATCTTTTCCTTTCTCGAAAATCCGGGCATTAAGCTGACTACCTTGAAGTGTTGTTTCTTCGTTTTGAACTCGGATCCAACTGCCTTCCCGTAAACCGATAACCGGAGTGTTGTTGAATTCATGAAATTCTTTGATACGTGTTTCCCGCGTTTCCCCTTTATGGGTTGAATTTGGGTCTGGGTCAAGGTAATGCGGGTTGATGTTAAATGGAATTATTCCCAAACTATCAAAACTTGGTGGATAGACAATGGGCATGTCATTGGTGGTTTTAATGGTAGGGCCGGCAATATTACTTCCGGCACTGGTGCCCAAATAAGGCGTTCCGGAATTGATTTTATCCTTTAAAATTGGAATGATCCCGTTTTGATAAAGACCGTTGACCAGTACGAACGAATTTCCTCCACCAGTAAATATACCCTTGGCTTTTTTTATTGCTTCAATAGGGTTTTCAAAAGTGTGAAGGCCAACGATTGACTTATTTATATTCTTGAATCCTTTTTTGGCGATTTTAGTGTATTCATCATGTGATATGCCACCCGGTCTTGCATACGGAATGAAAACTACTTCATCGGTATTCTGAAATAATTGTTCTAAGCTATCGAACAAATAATCCAAATAAGTACCTCCGAATATTGTAGATGTACTGGCAAGCAGGCAGTTTACCATAGTCGACCTTTATTAGAACAGACCGTTGATCTCTGCATCTATCTTGTTCAAAATTTCACCAAGGTCCTCAGGATTATCCACGAAATCCAGGTTGTCGACATCAATAATCAGGAGTTTGCCTTTTTCATATCCATAGATCCAAGCTTCGTAACGCTCGTTCAACCGACTTAGGTAGTCAATGGAAATGGTGTTTTCATAATCCCGGCCACGTTTATGTATTTGGGATACCAGATTAGGTATAGTGCTTCTTAAATAGATCAAAAGATCCGGGGGTTGCACCAAGCTTTCCATTAGTTCAAAAAGACTCGAATAGTTATTGAAATCCCTATTGGTCATCAGTCCCATAGCGTGGAGGTTAGGTGCAAAGATATAAGCATCCTCATAAATGGTCCTATCCTGAATAATGTCTTTGCCGCTTTCCCTGAAGCTGAGTACTTGACGATATCGATGGTTTAAGAAATAGATTTGAAGGTTAAAGCTCCACCGTTCCATTTGGTTGTAAAAATCATCCAAATACGGGTTGTCAACAACGTCTTCAAAATGGGCTTCCCACTTATAGTGTTTTGCCAATAGTCTAGTTAAAGTGGTCTTTCCGGCGCCAATATTTCCTGCAACGGCAATATGCATAGGGTATTCAGATTTGTGTTTTTCAATTGAGTTTAGGGGAGTACAATATACAAGATAACTACAGGATGAAAAAACCTTTATGTTAATATCGAAAAAAAAATAGTTGAAAGGTGTTTTTTTTTGAATTACAGATTAAACCTTATGCCTATCCTATAGTCCTACACTATATAATTCGATTTACATTTCACCATGACCAAAATAAACCATAGTTCAGTACATCGACCTGGATGCAGAAATTCTTTTAAAGATACAATTGTCCAACAAATAAGGAATAATATTTTATTCATTCTTGTAATGGTCATTGGTATGCATGCTGGTTTTGCACAGGACTTTCAGGGAAAGGCCACATATGAGAGTAAGACCCAAGTGAATATAGATTTTGGTAATAGGCAAATTCCCGAAGACCGAAAGAAGGAAATCATGGAACGGATGAAGAAGGCAAATGAAAAGACATTTGAACTTTCTTTCAATGCCACGGAATCAATATATGAAGAAGTTGAAAAATTGGAACAACCCGGTAATTCAGGGCCAAGAAGAATGCGCTTTGGGGCTATGGGATCAGCAGGAGGTGATTTATATAAAAATATTAAAGAAGAAAAGTACCTTATTAAGAATGAACTTTTTGGCAAGATTTTTTTAATAGACGATACTCTTGAAAGATTAAATTGGCAATTGGGTAGCGATACTAAACAAATAGGTAATTACACGGCATATAAAGCTACTGCGGTTAAAACGGTTAAACGCCCCAATATGCAGGCATTGTTCCGTGGTAGAAGAAGGGATAATGATAACGCCGATAATAAGGAAAAAGAAAATAACGAGCCCGAATTTATAGAGAAGGAGGTTGTCGTAGAAGCATGGTATACACCGGAAGTCCCTATAAATCATGGTCCTTCTGAATATTGGGGATTACCAGGACTTATTTTGGCCGTTAGTGATGATGTTACTACCATAATTTGTTCCAAGATCACCTTGAACCCTAAGGATAAAATTGAAATCAAAGCTCCAAAAAAAGGAAAGAAGGTCACACAAGCCGAATACGATGAGATATCTCGCGAGAAAATGATAGAAATGAGGGAGAACTTTCGTAACAATCGAAGTGGCGGAGGCGGACGTGGAGGTGCAAGATTTTAGTGCAGACAATTGACAGAATCCATTATTTCTTCCCTAAAAAATATATTTAGATGAAAATTACGTTGAATATGCTGGTCTTTTTGGCCTTGGGATTTTTTGTTTCGGCCCAAGAGATTACATTAACGGGAACGGTTAAAGATAGCACGGGAACAGGTGTTGATATGGCCAATGTGATTGCCATAAATACGGCTACAAAAGGTTTGGAGTCTTATGGTATCACCAATCACTCCGGGCAATACAAATTAAATTTAAAAACCGGGAGTCAATATACGGTCAAGGTTAGTTATTTAGGCCTAAAGACCGAGTCTTTTACATTTACCGCACAGCAAACGGATGCCGTAAAGGATATTGTAATGGAGGAACAGGCCAATCAGTTAGATGAGGTTGAGGTTACCTATGAAATGCCCGTTTCGGTCAAGGGGGATACGATCGTTTATGATACCGATTCCTTTGTTTCGGGGACAGAGAAAAAATTGAAGGATGTGCTCGAAAACCTTCCGGGAATAGAAATCGATGACGACGGAAAAATAGAAGTTGAAGGGAAGACCGTGACCAAGGTAATGGTCGAAGGAAAGGACTTTTTCGATGGGGATTCCAAAATTGCCGTTGAGAATATTCCCGCCAATGCTTTAAGTAAGGTAGAGGTACTTAAAAATTACAACGAGGTTTCACAAATGAAAGGTCTCACCAATGATGATGACAATGTAGCCTTGAATATTCGATTAAAAGAAGGTAAAAAGAAATTTTGGTTCGGGGAGCTAACAGCGGGTTATGGGCCTGATGATCGTTATCTGGCACATCCAAAACTGTTTTACTATAGTCCTGAATATAGTATAAATATCATAACCGATTTAAATAATTTGGGTGAGGTACCCTTCACCCGTAGTGATTATAGGAATTTCACAGGAGGATTTCGGAGTATAAATGTACGCGGAGGTAGCTCAATTGATATTGGATCAGATGGTCTGGGTCTTACTACGGCCCAAAATAATAGGGCGAACGATATTGATACCAAATTTGCCGCGGTTAATTTTAGTTATGCCCCGACCAAATCATTGGATTTAAGCGGTTTTGGAATTTATTCTTACACAGGCACCTTGATGAAGTCACAAAGCACTACTACCTATATTGCCAGTAACGATATTGAGAATGCAACAACCAATACCGATCAAACGGTGCAATTGGGGCTTGCGAAATTAAGTGCAAGGTATAAGCCTAGTGTCGATCTTCAGGTAGATTATGATGTGTTATTAAAGCAATCCAATGATAATGAGGTGGTTGGTGTATTGTCCATATCGGATATTACAGATGAGATCTCAGAAGAAAAACGGCAGAAACCATTATCCATAAACCAAAATGCCAACTTGTATTACACCTTGAACGACAGGAATATTTTTGCTGTGGAGGCCCAGTATCTGTATCAAGATGAGGATCCATTTTATGAGGCTATTCGAAGTGAATTCGCTTTTACCGAAATTTTTCCGGTAGATGAAGATCAAGAAATTTATAATTTGAATCAAATAAAGAATACGGTAACCAATAAGGTTGATGCGAAGGTCGACTATTACTATGTGTTGGGAGACAAAAGTAATTTGAACTTTACTTTGGGGACAACACAAAGCCATCAGAATTTCAACTCCGCTATATATCAGATATTGGACGGGGATAATATTTTGGATATTGAAGGCTCGGACTATGAAAACGATGTGACCTATAGTGTTTCTGATCTTTATTTAGGTTTTCATTATAAGGTTATATCCGGGATTTTCACGTTCAACCCTGGGGTTACCTTGCATCAGTTTAATGTAAAGAACGAACAATTGGGAACTACGGTAAAAGATGATCTTACTTCCTTGTTGCCAGATGTTTATATTAATGCCCAATTGAAAAAATCGGAAAACCTTAGGTTTAATTATAGGGTAACCCGGTCGTTTACTGATGTCAATAAATTTGCACAGGGGTATGTACTTAATAACTACAACTCTGTTTATCAAGGGAATAGAGGTCTGGAAAGTGCCTTGAACCATAATCTCTCATTGAATTTTTTCAGTTTCAATATGTTCAATTTCACGAATATTTTCGGGAATGTCACTTATACGAAAAGAATCGACGCCCTGAAAAGCAGTGCTGAAATTGTGGGGATTAACCGTATCAGTACCACAATCAATTCAAACTTCGAAGATGAATCGTTTTCGGCCAATGGGCGCTATGAGCGTACTTTTGGTAAAATTAAGGGTTCGGTGCGAGGTAGTTTGGCATGGTCGACCACCAATAACCTGGTAGACAATGCACAACTCACTTCCAATGCATTTACCCAAAATTATCAGGGGGCTGTGTCTACAAATTTTAAAAATGCACCCAATCTTGAAGTAGGGTATCGCTATAGTGTGAACAATTATGACAACGGCGGGCGGGAAACCACCTATTTCACTAAAAGACCTTATGCCAGGTTCGATACGGCTTTCCTTAAGAACTTTATCTTGACCGTAGATTATGATTATTACGATTACACCGATAAAGAAGGTACTATTGATAATAAGTATAGCTTCTTGGAATCGGATTTAACCTACCAACAGAAAGATAGTAAATGGGAATTCGGAATCAAGGGGACTAACCTGTTAAATACCAGTATCCTTAATAGGGATAGTACAAGCGACTTGTACTTTACCACACAATCTTACTTTGTGCAGCCGAGATATGTGCTATTTACGGTTAAATATGATATATAGTACGCTGAGGTATTGATTGCGAATACAATTGAATATTTTGGTGTTTTTTTGATAAAATACAATCGGTTTATATTATATAAGAAAAACATTTTTTATACTTTTGTCCCCAATCTTGAGAGGAAAGATTTGACTGATTGCAACCTCATAGCCTAAAATTTAAATTAGGGCCTGGTTCTTAAGGGAACTGGATACTGGACTAAGTTCGGTATTGTAAAAATGCTAAAGCAGTGATAACTGATTTCATTCAGTTTATTCGCCTTTTTCGCAATCTTTTTTTATTTCCTCCTATCTATTTTTATAAAAATGGCATATTTATTTACCTCAGAATCTGTTAGTGAAGGGCATCCGGACAAAGTTGCCGATCAAATCAGTGATGCATTATTGGATAGTTTTTTGGCTTTCGATCCCGAAAGTAAAGTAGCTTGTGAAACCTTGGTAACTACTGGGCAGGTAGTCCTGGCCGGTGAAGTTAGGAGTGATACATATCTAGATGTACAGAATATAGCACGCGATGTCGTAAATAAAATAGGATACACGAAAGGGGAATACCAATTCAGTGGCGATTCATGTGGTGTTATTTCTTTGATTCATGAACAATCACAAGACATTAACCAAGGTGTTGACCGTGGGTCTAAAGAAGAGCAAGGAGCAGGGGATCAAGGAATGATGTTCGGTTATGCCACCAAGGAAACCGAAAATTATATGCCTTTGGCTTTGGATATTTCCCATAGGATATTACAGACCCTCGCAACCATTAGAAGGGAAGGGACCGAGATTTCATATTTAAGGCCTGATGCCAAGGCCCAGGTAACTATTGAGTACTCCGACGATAATGTTCCGCAGCGTATCGATACCATCGTTGTATCTACACAGCATGATGCTTTTGATGCCGATGATGATAAGATGCTTGCGAAGATCAAGGACGATATTATTTCAATCTTAATGCCTAAGGTAATTGAGCAATTACCGGAAAGCGACCAAGCTTTATTCGATGATCAAATAAAATATCATATAAATCCGACCGGGAAATTTGTAATAGGAGGTCCGCACGGTGACACAGGACTTACGGGAAGAAAGATCATAGTAGATACTTATGGTGGTAAAGGGGCACATGGCGGTGGTGCTTTCAGTGGCAAGGATCCTAGTAAAGTGGATCGTAGTGCAGCCTATGCGGCACGTCATATTGCAAAAAATTTAGTGGCTGCCGGAGTTTCTGATGAAATATTGGTACAGGTAAGTTATGCCATAGGCGTTGTAGAGCCAACATCGATTTTTGTGAATACCTATGGTACATCTAAAATTTCATATTCAGACGGGGAAATAGCGACCATAGTATCGCAATTGTTCGATATGCGTCCTTTTGCCATAGAAGAAAGACTTAAGCTTCGTAACCCTATTTATTTGGAAACCGCAGCTTACGGTCATATGGGTAAAGAGCCCCAGACAATAACAAAGATTTTTGAATCCCCTTATAATGGTAGGATTGAAAAAGAAGTGGAGTTGTTCACATGGGAAAAATTGGATATGGTAGATGCGGTAAAATCCGCATTTAAAATGTGATTTTTTTTAAAAAGATTAGGAAAAACCAAATACACGGCCTTATATTTGCCGTTCAAAAGTTCAAACACATATTGAATTGTTATCAAGAAAGGTGGAGGGAATAGACCCTGTGAAGCCTTAGCAACCCTTTGCCTCCTGTGCAAAGAAGGTGCTAAATTCTATCTTGAGGCTGAATGTTTTCAGTATCCTTTAATTTAGGCAAGAATAGATAACGAAACGAATTACATTTTTGTAATTGTCTCTTTCTTTTTAACTTTTTGATTATTCCTAGTTGCGAATCGCAGCACAGGTACTAGTGTTTTGATTTATTTTATTAACAACATAAACAAATTAAAATCATGGGTAATCAAAAATTTACAACAAACGCATTGCATGCCGGTCATGACACCACGAAAACGGGTGGAACACGAGCAGTGCCTATTTATCAAACTTCATCGTATGTATTCGATAATACCGATCATGCCGCTAACTTATTTTCGTTGGCAGAGCTGGGTTTTATCTATACAAGGTTGAACAACCCGACCAATGAAATTTTACAGAATAGGTTGGCTGCTGTAGAAGGTGGTGTAGGTGCTGTGGTCTTTGCTTCAGGGACTTCCGCTATTTCCACAACTTTATTGACATTGTTAAAGGCGGGAGATCATATTGTGGCTTCCAGTAGTTTATATGGGGGTACTTTTAATTTATTGAACGTTACTTTACCAAGGTTGGGAATTACGACCACGTTCGTCGATGCTTCAGAACCTGCAAATTTCGGAAAAGCGGTACAAGATAATACAAGGGCAATTTTTGTGGAATCGTTGGGAAATCCAAAATTAGATGTGTTGGATCTAAAATCTATTTCAGAACAAGCCAAAACAGCCCAAGTGCCTTTCATTGTCGATAATACTGTTGCATCGCCAGCTTTGTTGAATCCTATTGAATACGGTGCGAACCTTGTGATCCATTCGCTGACGAAATATATCGGTGGCCAAGGAACTTCTTTGGGTGGTGCTGTAATCGATGCAGGTACATTTGATTGGGCAAACGGCAAATATCCGGAATTCACCGAACCTTCTGCAGGTTATCACGGTTTGGTATATAGCGAAGCCTTAGGAGCAGCGGCATTTACATTTAAATTGATTTTGGAAGGATTACGCGATTTCGGAGGTGCACTTAGTCCGTTTAACGCTTTTCAGATCATTCAAGGTTTGGAAACATTATCCGTTCGTATAAAGCAGCATAGTGAGAATGCGTTGGAGTTGGCTACATGGTTAGAAGGACGGGAAGAGGTCGCATGGGTAAATTACCCAGGTCTGAAAAGTAGCAAGTACTACGATTTGGCCCAGGAATATTTGCCAAAAGGTCAAAGCGGTTTGGTAACATTCGGTGTAAAAGGTGGGTTCGAAGCTGCAAAAAAAGTCACCGATGCGACTAAAATATTCTCTTTATTGGCCAATATCGGTGATACGAAATCTTTGATCATCCATCCTGCGAGTACAACACACCAACAATTGACGGAAGAGCAACAAGAAACCGCAGGGGTAGGTCAGGATTTGATTCGTTTATCTGTGGGATTGGAAGATATAGAAGATCTTAAGGCTGATTTAGAACAAGCTTTTTCGACAATTGGATAATCGGATTTATCTTAAATTTAGAGTACTTTTCAACAGTTAGGTTAGGAGGTGTTCAAATTAATACAGAACTTATAGAATGCTACATCAATTAGAAATTAAAGATTTTAAGACAATAAGCGGAGTGTCCCAGGATATTTCACTGTCTTACCAGCTTTTTGGGAAACCACTTCATGAGGCACCTATTGTCTTGGTCAATCATGCGCTTACGGGAAACTCCAATGTAACTGGGCCCGACGGGTGGTGGTCTGCCCTGATCGGGGAAGGAAAATGTATCGATACCAATAAGTATACGATAATGGCCTTCAATATACCCGGTAATGGTTATGACGGTTTTGTCATTGAAAACTATAAGGATTTTGTAGCAGGTGATATTGCCCGTATTTTTTTATCGGGATTGAAGGCATTGAAAATAGATAAACTCTTTGCTTTATTGGGAGGTTCCTTAGGTGGGGGTATTGCTTGGGAAATGGCTGCGATTGACCCCAGTTTAACGACCCATTTGATTCCGGTTGCTTCTGACTGGAAATCTACCGATTGGTTAATAGGTAATTGCCAAATACAAGAACAGTTCTTGGTCAACTCCAAACAGCCGGTACACGATGCCCGTATGCATGCCATGCTTTGCTATAGAACGCCAGAATCTTTCAAAGAAAGGTTTAAGAGAAGTACCAATGAAGAGTTACAGGTCTTTAATGTGGAAAGTTGGTTAATGCACCATGGGGAAAAGTTGAAAGACCGTTTTCAACTATCCGCTTATAAGTTGATGAACCAATTGCTGAAAACTATCGATATTACTCGGAATGGGGAATCTGCCTTCGTGGATCTTCAGAACAGTGATACCAATATACACATCATCGGGGTTGATTCCGATTTGTTCTTCACGGCAAAGGAAAACAAGGAAACGTTTAAGCAATTGGCACAGGCCAAAAGCAATGTTACCTATGGTGAGGTACAATCGTTACATGGGCATGATGCCTTTCTTATCGAGTTTGAACAAATGCAAAAACTCCTTAACGGAATCTTTAATGCAGATGGAAAGACCGACCGGGTTACCATATTGAAATTCGGAGGAAAATCATTGAGCAACGGGGAAGGTTTGGGCCATGTTTTGGATATTATTGTCAATAAAGTCGAAAACGGAGAGAACATTGCAGTGGTACTTTCGGCTAGGGAGAAAGCTACCGATCAGTTAGAGACCATGCTGGAAAAGGCAGCACGGGGAGAAGATTATTCAAAGGACTTCACAGCTTTTGAAAACTACCAGACGCATACCTTTAAAAACGTGAACCTGGAAAAGGATTATGAAGCATTGTTCAAATTGTTCGAAGGTGTTTCCCTTTTAGGGGATTACAGTCCTAAAATTAGGGATCAAGTCTTGGCGTTTGGTGAGCTTATTTCCGCAAAACTGGTTACCAAGCTTTTGATAGGAAGGGGGATTAAGGCAAAGTTGATGGATTCCCGTAGATTGATCAAAACAGATAATACTTTTGGCGATGCCCATGTAATCGAAGCTCTTTCCAAAGAAAACGTATTGCGCGAATTTTCACGTTTGGATCATGATACTGTTCCTATTATAACTGGTTTTATAGCATCTACGGAAGATGATGAAACCACAACCTTGGGAAGAAACGGCAGTAATTATTCCGCGGCCATGATGGCCAATTACCTCGATGCGGTAGAGCTTCAGAACTATACGCATGTCGATGGTATATTTACAGCGAACCCTGATTATGTATCAGAGGCAAAACGAATTTCGGAACTTTCATATAGTGAGGCCAATGAATTGGCAAATTTCGGGGCAACCATTTTACATGCAAAGACCATCATCCCTTTGATTGAGAAAAATATTCCTTTACGAATATTGAATACGTTCAAGAGCGATAATGAGGGAACATTGATAAGTGCCAAATCCAATAAAGAGGGGATAAAATCCTTATCGGTCATAGAAAATGTAGCTTTGATCAATCTTGAAGGTAGGGGCTTATTGGGCAAAGTAGGTGTAGATGCCCGAATATTCAGATCCTTGGGGGATAATAATATTAGTGTAAGCATTGTGGCACAAGGCTCTTCGGAACGGGGGATCGGTTTGGTAGTGAATGCGGATAAAGCACAAAAGGCCAAGCTGGCCCTGCAGCGCGAGTTTGCCCATGACTTTCAGTCGAAAGACATTAATCAGATAACAGTTGCAGAAGATGTTTCCGTTATTTCCATTGTGGGCCAAGACCTAAGTACCTTCCATAAACCGTATAACGCTTTAATAAAGAATCAAATAGTGCCGTTGCTTTTCAATAATACGGTATCGGGTAAGAACGTAAGTTTGGTGGTTCGAAAAACTGATTTGAACAAAGCGCTAAATGTTATGCACGGACAGATTTTCGGAATTAGCAAAAAAGTCAACATCGTTGTTTTTGGGCATGGTAATGTTGGTGGAACGTTAATAGACCAGATTCTTAAATCTTCGAAAACCATAGAAAAACGTAAAGGCATCGATTTGAATGTTTTTGCCGTAGCAAATTCGAAAAAGGTTCTTTTGAATAAAAAGGGCGTTTCAAAGAATTGGTTAACGGCCTTGGAAGACAAGGGTGTACCCTATGAAATAGGGGATATTTTCGAGTATGCCAAAAAGAACCATTTAGAGAATTTAATTGCTGTGGACAACACCGCTAGCCAGGATTTTGTCGCCCATTATTTTGACTTGGTGGAAAATGGATTCGATTTGGTTTCCTCGAACAAAATAGCAAATACCCTTGGGTTCGATTATTATCAATTGCTGAGAGAGGAATTGGATAAAAACCAAAAACAGTATTTATATGAGACGAATGTAGGGGCTGGCCTACCTTTGATCGATACCATTAAATTATTACATTTATCGGGAGAGAACATAACACGGATCAAAGGGGTTTTTTCAGGCTCGTTGAGCTATATTTTCAATACTTTCTCAGAAGCCGACGCCTCATTTGCGACCATAGTTGAAGATGCCATGAACAAAGGGTTCACTGAGCCCGATCCTAGGGAGGATCTCTCTGGGAATGATGTAGGTCGTAAACTTTTGATTCTTGCGCGTGAGTTGGATCTAAGGAACGAGTTTTCTGATATACATATTCAAAATCTTATTCCGGAGGAATTGCGAACAGGAACGGCCGATACGTTTTTAAGTAAGTTAAACGTGTTGAACGAAACCTTCAACGAGTTGAAGAAAAATCAAAAACCAGATCATGTGTTGCGCTATGTTGGTGATTTACATGGTGATTTAACAAAGGAAAAAGGTACATTGGAAGTGAAATTGATATCGGTCCCAAAAGAAAGTGCTTTAGGACAGGTAAAAGGTTCGGATTCCATTATAGAAATATACACGGAATCCTATGGGGAACATCCATTGGTCATACAAGGCGCAGGAGCAGGTGCGGCGGTAACGGCAAGGGGTGTATTCGGGGATATTTTAAGAATCGCGGAAAAAGGGTGATTATGAATAAAAAGTATGAGTTTGAAACGGAAGCTATTAGAACACAGTTAGAACGTTCGCAATTTTTGGAACATTCGGCTCCATTATATTTAACTTCCAGTTTTGTGTTCGAAGATGCCGAGGATATGCGCGCTTCGTTTGCGGAAGAAAAAGAAAGGAATATCTATTCCCGATATTCCAATCCCAATTCATCAGAATTCATTGAAAAGGTGTGCAAGATGGAAGGTGCAGAGGATGGTTTTGCCTTTGCTTCGGGAATGGCGGCTGTCTTTTCCACCTTAGCAGCTTTGTTAGACAGTGGTCATCATATCATTTCTGCCCGGAGTGTCTTTGGTTCAACACATAGTTTGTTTACGAATTTTTTCCCCAAGTGGAACATTTCACATAGTTTTTTTAAGATAGATGAGTTGCATACCATTGAGGAAATGGTGACTCCACGAACTAAAATACTTTATGCGGAAACCCCGACCAATCCCGGTGTGGATGTTTTGGACCTCGAAGAGCTCGGCAAAATAGCCAAGAAACATAATTTGATCTTGATTATTGATAATTGTTTTGCATCCCCCTATTTACAACAACCTATAAAATTTGGTGCCGATTTGGTCATTCACTCAGGTACCAAATTAATGGATGGCCAGGGTAGGGTACTGGCAGGTATTACCGTAGGTAGTTCGGAATTGGTAGACAAAGTTTATCGTTTTTCCAGGATTACGGGGCCTGCATTATCTCCTTTTAATGCATGGGTGCTGTCGAAAAGTCTTGAAACGTTGGCGTTAAGGGTTGATCGGCATTGTGAAAATGCTTTGAAATTGGCCCAATACTTAGAGCAGCACCAAAAAGTGAATTGGGTTAAATATCCCTTTTTAAAATCCCATCCAAAATATGAAATAGCCAAAAAGCAAATGAAAGCTGGTGGTTGTGTAGTGGCCTTTGAGGTAAAAGGCGGATTGGAAGAAGGACGTAAATTTTTCGATGCGATACAATTACTGTCTTTATCGGCCAATTTGGGAGATTCAAGAAGTATCGTTACCCATCCTGCATCAACGACCCACAGTAAGTTGTCGGCCGAAGAAAGGGCATCGGTGGGTATAAGTGATGGTTCGGTTCGGATCTCGGTAGGCCTTGAGAACATTAACGATATTATTCAAGATATTGAACAAGCCCTTGGTTAGTTTTACCATAATAGATAAAATGAATCTAAGATTTTGCATATCTTCGCAAAATGCTTTCCAAGAAAACGAAATACGGTTTAAAGGCTTTAAGTTACCTCGCTTCATTAGAAGATAGACAGCCTGTACAGATCGCTGAAATTGCGAAGCATGAAAACATTTCCCAGAAATTTCTGGAGAGTATTCTACTTACGCTCCGTAAATCAGGATTGCTGGGCTCTAAAAAAGGTAAAGGTGGTGGGTATTACCTCATTAAAGATCCCAAAGATATTTTAATGACCGACGTCATGCGTATTCTTGAAGGGCCAATTGCCCTAGTACCATGCGTAAGCCTTAATTTTTATGAAAAATGTGAAGACTGCCCAGATGAGGCAACTTGCTCGGTACATAAATTAATGCTGCAGGTCAGGGATAGCGCTTTGACCGTTTATAGGCATAATACCTTGGCGGATTTAATTAAGTAAATCTCGATTGTACTTAAGGTTTAACGATTTACCTATTATTTAAAAGATTCGTCAATGATACCAATTATTGATCGATAATTCTTTTGATAAATAGCTTAAAATTTAAAAATCTACTAAATCAATAGGGTAAATCTAATATTTATAAAAAATTAACGTGTCAATTTCATATATAATTCTAAATTTGCATAGTCTATCAAATCGATAGGGTATTAAACTGAAACATAATGATTGCAGACCAATTGATTTTAAATAAAAAAACGACCAAGAGTGATTTTGGCACGGATAAAAAATCAGAAAGTCCAGTACGCAGTATAGCAAAAGCATTGAGCTGGAGAGTTGTAGGAACCTTGGATACGTTGGTTATATCGTATCTTTTGACGGGGGAAATCACCATAGCTGCGTCTATAGCTTCAATAGATTTTATCACAAAGATGATTTTGTACTTTTTTCATGAAAGGGCATGGAACCTTGTGAATTGGGGAAAAAAGTAAATCGATAAAAATTGGACTATGGCTTTTACTGAAGATCAAATCAAAGAATTAAATATAGAATTTAAGGATGCAAAGCCCGAGGAAATTATTTCTTGGGCCATTGAGCATTCAAAAAATGCTGTGGTGACAACGAATTTCAGACCTTACGAGGTTGCTATTCTCAATGCGGTCACCAAAGTAGAACAGGATATTCCTGTTGTATGGTGCGATACGGGATATAACACGCCCCAGACTTATGCCCATGCAGAGGAGCTGATCGGTACATTAAAATTGAATGTGAAATTATATGTACCCAGACAGACCGCGGCACATCGGGATGTTGTTATGGGTATACCTGGAATAGACGATCCAAGACATGCCGTGTTCACCGATCAGGTTAAATTAGAACCTTTTAAAAGGGCCATGGCAGAGATAAAACCCGATGTTTGGTTTACCAATTTAAGAAAAGGGCAGACCGCACTTAGGGATACATTGGATATTTTCAGCTTAAGTAAAGACGGTATTTTAAAAGTTAGTCCGTTTTATAGCTGGACAGATGAGCAGTTGGATAAATATTTGGAGGAAAGAAAACTTCCGAATGAACATAGATATTTTGATCCTACGAAGGTTCTTGAGAACCGTGAGTGTGGATTACACATCTAAATTAGATTTTTAGTATGGAATTAATGAAAGATACATCACACATAAACCCATTGGAAAATGAGGCCATTTACATTATTAGGGAAGTGGCGGCGCAGTTTGAAAAACCTGTTCTTTTGTTTTCCGGTGGAAAGGATTCGATAACCTTGGTACGTTTGGCGCAGAAAGCGTTTTACCCTGCCAAGATACCTTTTCCACTGATGCACATAGATACCGGTCATAATTTTCCCGAAACCATTGAGTTTCGCGATAGATTGGTAAAAGAATTAGGCTTGGAGCTTATCGTAAGGAATGTCCAGGACTCTATAGACCAAGGAAAGGTTAAAGAGGAGACAGGTCGTTATTCCAGTAGAAACGCGTTGCAGACCACTACCTTATTGGATGCCATCGAAGAATTCAAGTTCGATGCTTGTATAGGTGGGGCAAGACGTGATGAGGAAAAAGCAAGGGCCAAAGAACGTATTTTCTCAGTAAGGGATGATTTTGGCCAATGGGACGAAAAAAATCAGAGACCGGAATTGTTCGATATGTTGAACGGGCAAATTGATTTGGGTCAAAACGTTCGTGTTTTTCCAATAAGTAACTGGACCGAGTTGGATGTATGGTCCTATATTGAAAAGGAGAATATTGAAATACCATCAATCTATTTCGCACATAAAAGAAAAGTTTTCTTGAGGGACGGGATGATTTGGTCGCACTCTGATTATGTGTATCAAGAAGATCATGAAGAGGTGTTGGAAGAGCTGGTTCGTTTTAGAACGGTAGGAGATATGAGTTGTACGGCAGCCGTTTTTTCGGAAGCTGCGGATATTTCCAGTGTGGTTCAGGAAATCAGGGAGTCCACAATTTCGGAAAGAGGGGCGAGAATAGATGATAAAAGGTCCGAAGCGGCCATGGAGAAAAGAAAACAACAAGGATATTTTTAAATTTTTCAAAATTTAAAATTTGCTTTTGACGTTTGGTCATCAGCTTAATCAAATCATTAAAATTTAGCCAGTAGCGAATAGCTAATGGCGAATAGCAAAATAGAATGGAAGTATTAAAAATTGCGACAGCCGGTAGTGTTGATGATGGTAAAAGTACCTTGATCGGTAGGCTTTTATATGACACGAAATCGTTGACTACTGATAAATTGGAGGCCATTGAAAAAACCAGTAAGCAGAAAGGATATGATTATTTGGATTTTTCCTTGGCTACTGACGGATTGGTAGCCGAAAGGGAACAGGGAATTACCATTGATGTTGCCCATATCTATTTTTCAACACCCAAGAAAAGTTATATCATAGCGGATACTCCCGGTCATGTGGAATATACTAGGAATATGGTAACAGGGGCATCAACATCACAGGCAGCGATTATTTTGATCGATGCTAGAAAAGGAGTGATTGAACAGACGAATCGCCACTTTTTCATCAATAACCTTTTGCGGATAAAGAATGTTATCGTTGCGATTAATAAAATGGATCTGGTTGACTATTCCGAAGAAACCTATAATGCGATTAAGGCCGATTTTGAGACTTTGATGGAGAAAAGGGATTATCAAGACCAGAATATCACCTTTATTCCGGTTAGTGCCCTTAAAGGGGATAATGTAGTTCATAAAGGTGAGAATTTTTCTTGGTATGATGGTAAGACCTTATTGGAGCATTTAGAACAATTGGATAAAAAGGATGTGTTCAACGTGGGTACACCAAGATTTCCAGTTCAATACGTTATTCGACCAAAAACAGATGAATTCCATGATTTCAGGGGATTTGCAGGTAAAGTCTATGGTGGTGAATTGAGTGTAGGGGATGAGGTCGTGGCCTTACCTTCCCAGACAAAATCAAAAATCAAGGACATTTATTTTTACGATAAGAAGTTCGAGACGGCTTCTAGACGTTCTTCTGTGACCATTACCCTAGAAGATGAAATCAATGTAAGTCGTGGGGATATGTTGGTTAAAGTCGGTGATATGCCGAAAATAGACAAACAATTTACCGCTACCATATCTTGGATGGATGCCAAAAACATGAATGCTGGTGGTAAATATATCATTCAGCATGGGGTAAACAAGGTCTTGGCCAAAGTTGATAGTATTCACCACAAGATCAATCCTGATTATTCGGGTATTGAAGAAGTGGATTCCCTAAAGATCAATGATATTGCCAAGGTATCTTTTAAATTGAACAAACCAATTTTCTTTGATGCTTTTAAAGATCATAGAACAAATGGGTCATTTATCTTAATAGATACACAATCCAACAACACGGTGGGTGCCGGTTTTATAAATTAATTTTTTGAACACATAGCGAATTGACCAAAATTCAATCGCTTGTGGTTTTAATTACCTATTAAAACTATGGGCAAAATAGAAGAATATGGCAGGGTATTTTGCTTAAAATTTATCAATAATAGAATATGCGAAGTTTTAGAACAGAAATAGAAAATCCGGTGGTAGAAAAGGATATCATCGAGTTAGAGGCGAAAATCCGTCAGTTTAAAGATGGAAAGCTTGATGAAGAGAAATTCCGAAGCCTTCGTTTGGCCCGCGGTGTATACGGACAGCGACAGTTCGGTGTTCAGATGATTCGCATTAAACTGCCCTATGGTAAGGTAACATCGACCCAACTTAGAAGAATTTGTGAGGTTTCCGATGAATATTCAACCGGTAGATTGCATATTACTACAAGACAAGATATTCAGATACACTATGTGGATTTAGATAGGACACCTGAGCTTTGGGCCCAATTGGAAAAGGATGATATAACATTAAGGGAAGCTTGTGGTAACACCGTAAGAAACGTAACGGCGAGCGAAACGGCCGGGATAGATGTTGATGAACCTTTTGACGTTTCACCGTATGCACATGCCCTTTTCGATTATTTTCTTCGAAATCCCATTAGTCAGGAAATGGGACGAAAATTCAAGGTTTCTTTCTCGGCAAGTGATGCAGATACGGGATTGTCCTATATGCACGATTTAGGCTTCATTGCCAAAGTGGAAAATGGGGTACGCGGATTTAAGGTCATGTTGGGCGGTGGTCTGGGATCACAACCCCGACATGCCGATGAGTTGTTCCCGTTTTTACCTACAAATAAGATTATTCCTTTAATGGAAGGTGTTGTGCGGGTTTTTGATCGCTATGGGGAACGTAAGAGTAGGTCTAGGGCAAGATTAAAATTCTTGTTGAAAGATGTTGGTTTGGAAGGTTTTAAACAATTGGTCGAAGATGAGAAGAAAGCAGTACCTTTAAAGTCATATGCTATAGTTGCCGAAACGTATCCAAAACCTAGTATTTCAACAATAACCGATGTGCCCCAAGTTGAAATAGCTGATAAAGCTGCTTTTGAAACGTGGAAATCAACGAATCTTGTCCCTCAAAAACAAGAAGGGTATGTGGCAATCGGTATTAAGGTACTTTTAGGTGATTTCTATACCGATAAAGCTCGTTTATTGGCAACATTGGTCGAAAAATATGCGGCTGGGGAATTACGTTTATCCCTACGTCAGAATATTTTGATTCCTTATGTGAAAGAAGAATTGGTACCTTTCTTTTATTCAGAACTCTTGAAAATGGGATTTGCGGATGCTGGTTATAATAAGGCAGTTGATATTACTTCTTGTCCAGGAACCGATACCTGTAATTTGGGAATTGCAAGTAGTACGGGAATCGCCACGGAATTGGAAAGGGTAATCAAAGCAGAATATCCAAAATATATTAATAACCCCGATGTACTTATCAAAATTAGTGGTTGTATGAATGCATGCGGGCAGCATAGCATGGCAAACATTGGTTTTCAAGGGATGTCTATAAAAACCAAGGATAAATTGGTTGCCCCTGCATTACAGATTTTATTGGGCGGAGGAAATTTAGGCGATGGTAATGCGGCCTTTGCGGATAAAGTTTTAAAAGTGCCAAGTAAAAGAGGACCGGAAGCCCTCCGCATTATTCTGAACGATTTTGAGGCCAATGGTAATGGGGCTTCTTATGTCACATACTATGCAGAAAAAGGAAAATCCTATTTTTATGACCTATTAAAACATTTAAGCAATTTAGATACGATCACCCCTAGTGATTATATCGATTGGGGTTCAGAGGAAAAATATCAAAAAGCGATCGGGGTAGGCGAGTGTGCAGGAGTGGTCATAGATTTAGTAGCGACTTTACTCTACGAAAGCGAGGAAAAAATCGTTAATGCGATTTCAGCTATTCATGAACAAAAATGGGCGGCCAGTATCTATCATTCGTATACTGCAATGGTAAATGCGGCAAAGGCACTATTGACTTCGGAAAATACGAAAACGAATACCCATATTAGTATAATAGAGGATTTTGATGAAATCTTTGTACAATCCAATCGATTAAAGGTCGAAGGTGGGTTTACCGATATGGTACTTCAAATAAAGTCAAATGAGCCTACTGAAACGTTTGCCAAGAATTACTTGAAGGAGGCTCAAGATTTTCTTGAGAGTATTGATGCATATAGAAAATTAGATTTATCCAATGTTTAAGCAACCCAAATTAACAGTGGTCGGGGCAGGGCCAGGCGATGTGGATTTGATTACCGTAAAAGGGGTCAAGGTCTTGGCAAGTGCCGATGTTATTTTGTACGATGCTTTGGTAGACGATGTCTTGCTGGGTTATGCGCCAAAGGCCGAACATATTTTTGTGGGTAAGCGAAGAGGGTGTTATTCCTATGAACAGGACCAAATAAATGAACTTATTGTAAGTAGGGCATTGAGCCATGGTCATGTTGTACGATTAAAAGGGGGTGATCCATTTGTTTTTGGTAGAGGTGCTGAGGAAATGGAATATGCAGCTGCTCAAGGAATAGAAGTAGCTATGGTTCCGGGTATATCCTCCTCGGTGTCCGTACCGGCTTCCCAACAGATTCCTGTAACCAAAAGGGGTTCATCGGAAAGTTTTTGGGTAATTACAGGGACAACAAAGGAACATAAATTATCTGAAGATGTTCGTTTGGCGGCAAAATCCAATGCTACCGTGGTGATTCTTATGGGGATGAGTAAATTAGGTGCGATAGTTGATCTTTTTAAACAAGAAGGAAAGTCAAATATGCCCATTGCCATTATTCAAAACGGCACTCGAAAAAATGAGAAAGTCGGTGTAGGGACCATAAGTACCATTGTTAAGACGGTTGAAAAGAAGGAATTGAAAAATCCCGCGATCATTATTATCGGGGATGTGGTTAAACATCGAGAACGTATTTCGGAGCTTCAAAATAATTATTCAGAAAGTGATGTACAAGCAGATTTGCCTAACGGAATCAATTTCATAAAATAGGTATTCAAGGTCATTGATTGCTTTATTCTTAAAAACTTTGTTTGGGAATGATAGTAAGGCATTCCGAAACCCTAAATTTCTTTAATCACCTGTATTAGGTACTTGTTATCAGCGATACAATGGTCGATTGTCTTTCATATTGTGAATGTAGAAAGGTTGTCATGGCTATGAAAAGGTAATGTTTGAATGGCTATTCCGACAAATTCAATGAATAAGACAAAAGCAAAAAGCTCGCGGTGGTTTTTCCAGAATTCCTTCGGTAATAAAAAATCATGTAATACACGGTCTAAATGCTTTTAAGGGTGCATTTTAGGGGAACTTTGAGCAAAAGGTTGTAAAGATGAGGGAAGGGTCATGTAGTTTTTGTCTACAAGAGGTGAAATTTAAAGCAATAGCCTAAAACTAAGGTTATTCCTTGTTTTTGAGCAAACAGTGCCGTTAATTTGCAACGAGTTCTTTAATACATTGAAGAAGTTATCAAGAAAGGCGGAGGGACTAGACCCTATGAAACCTTGGCAACCCTTTTTTCCAGTCCGTTACGGGAATAAGAAGGTGCTAAATTCTATCAGGCCATGGGCGTGAAAGATAACCCCATAAAAAGGACATCTGTCTTAGCCCTTTCCTTGATCAATTAAAATAATAGAGCGTTATCATATAGAAAAAATGAAGATGCTTTGGTGTTTTATCATGTTTTATCATGTCTCACAAAATGGTTTTCATAACCTTTGAGGAGCAAAAAAAACGTGCATTTAATGCTCCAAGAATACCGGAAGAAGGGCATTCAAAAAGGGGTTTATGAAAAAAAAGGAAATTAAAGATATTTTTGGCAATCCGAAAACATGAAAGACATAAGGAGTATATTAAAAGAGAGGGTTTTGGTTTTAGACGGTGCCATGGGTACCATGTTGCAGCGCTATAAATTTACCGAAGAGGATTTTCGTGGGGAAAGATTCAAGGACTGGCCGAGTCCCTTACAAGGTAATAATGACCTTCTTTCACTTACCCAACCAGAGGCCATAGCAGCGGTTCATGCAAAGTATCTTGAAGCGGGTGCCGATATTATTGAAACCAATACTTTTTCGGGTACTACCGTAGCCATGGCTGATTACCATATGGAAGATTTGGTATATGAACTTAATTATGAAAGTGCCCGGATTGCAAGAAAGGTCGCAGATGAATTCACGGCAAAAGAGCCTGATAAACCACGTTTTGTTGCTGGCAGCATAGGCCCTACCAATAAAACGGCAAGTATGTCCCCGGATGTTAATGACCCAGGGTTTAGGGCTGTATCATTTGACGAACTACGAATTGCTTATAAACAGCAGGTTGAGGCTTTAGTGGATGGGGGAGTTGATCTTCTTCTTGTCGAAACTATTTTTGACACATTAAATGCCAAGGCGGCCCTATTCGCAATTGAAGAGGTAAAAGAAGAACGTAAAGTTGATGTGCCGGTTATGGTAAGCGGTACCATTACAGATGCTTCAGGACGAACCTTGTCGGGTCAAACGGCAGAGGCATTTTTGATTTCCGTATCGCATATTCCAATACTATCCGTAGGTTTCAATTGTGCACTGGGGGCCAGTCAGTTGGTGCCCCATTTAGAAGTCTTGTCTTCAAAAACCGATTTCGCGGTTTCGGCACACCCTAATGCCGGTTTACCTAATGCTTTTGGGGAATATGATGAAACCCCCGAACAAATGGCGGAACAGATAAAAGAATATTTAGAAAAAGGATTGGTGAATATCGTTGGCGGATGCTGTGGAACTACCCCGGAACATATTTCGGCAATGGCAAGTTTGGTCAAGGGCTTTAAGCCAAGAAAATCTTTGGCAAATAGTTTAGAGTAGAAGTATATGGCATATATTGAATTGAATACACCGTTATTCCTAGCTATGGGTCAGGATTCTTTAAATAGAAATAGTTCTTTGGATTTTCAGGGACAGGGAAAAAACGCAAAGAATTGCATGATGGATTTGTCAATTTTAAAAACAATTTTCGGTAATGAGTGATGCATCCAACATAAGAACCACCGTTGATCATAGTCAGGAATCCAAATATTTGAAATTAAGCGGTCTAGAGCCATTGATAGTTACTCCTGAAAGTAATTTCATTAATGTTGGGGAACGTACCAATGTGGCCGGATCAAGGAAATTCCTTCGTCTTATCAAAGAGGAGAAATTCGAAGAAGCCCTTGATGTTGCCCGTCATCAAGTAGAAGGTGGTGCACAGGTCATTGATATTAATATGGATGACGGACTAATAGACGGGAAAGAGTCCATGGTAAAGTACTTGAACCTTTTAATGGCAGAACCCGATATAGCCCGGGTGCCCATTATGATAGATAGTTCTAAATGGGAGATTATCGAGGCAGGTCTTCAAGTGGTACAAGGTAAATCCGTTGTGAATTCCATTAGTCTAAAAGAGGGTAAGGAACAATTCGTTCAACATGCCAAATTGATAAGGCGTTATGGGGCTGCGGTTATCGTAATGGCTTTTGATGAGGTAGGCCAAGCGGATAACTTTGAACGAAGGGTTGAGATAGCAAAACGCTCGTATGACATTTTGGTCAATGAAGTGAATTTTGCCCCCGAGGATATTATTTTCGATTTGAACGTGTTCCCCGTTGCTACGGGAATGGATGAGCATAGACGAAATGCCCTTGACTTTATCGAGGCCACCAAATGGGTGCGGGAAAACCTTCCTTTCTGTAGTGTAAGTGGTGGTGTTAGTAATGTTTCCTTTAGTTTTCGCGGTAATAATCCAGTAAGGGAAGCCATGCATTCGGTTTTTCTGTATCATGCCATAAAAGCAGGTATGAATATGGGAATCGTAAACCCTACGATGTTAGAGGTTTATGATGATATTCCGAAAGATTTGTTGGAACATGTAGAAGATGTGATTCTTGATCGTAGGGACGATGCAACCGAGAGATTGCTCGATTTTGCAGAATCCGTGGTTGGTAAGGCCAAAGAGAATAAAATCGATCTTTCATGGAGAGAGGAACCTCTGCAGAATAGGATTACTAGGGCTTTGGTCAAAGGTATCGACCAGTATATCGTTGAAGATGTAGAAACCGCCCGTAAAAGTGTAGATAATACTATTGAGGTCATCGAAGGTCATTTAATGACGGGTATGAACGTTGTGGGTGATCTGTTCGGAAGTGGTAAAATGTTTTTGCCTCAAGTTGTAAAGTCTGCCCGTGTCATGAAGAAGGCGGTAGCGTATCTATTGCCGTATATTGAAGAAGAAAAGAAAAACAATCCCGATGCGGTCTCTGGTGGTTCGGCTGGAAAAATTTTAATGGCAACTGTTAAGGGCGATGTACACGATATAGGGAAAAATATAGTAAGTGTTGTTTTGGCCTGTAACAATTATGATATTATTGACCTAGGGGTAATGGTGCCTCCGGAAAAAATCATCGAGGCTGCCAAAAAAGAAAATGTAGATGTAATCGGTTTAAGTGGTTTGATTACCCCTTCATTGGATGAAATGGTGTTTTTGGCTAAGGAAATGCAACGTCAGAATTTCAACGTGCCTTTGCTCATAGGGGGAGCCACGACCAGCAAGGCCCATACTGCCGTGAAGATAGATATTGAATACCAGAATGCGGTAGTGCATGTAAATGATGCTTCTAGGGCCGTAACGGTGGTTGGTGATCTTTTGCAAAAAGAAACCTCCGAAACCTACAAGCAATCGATAAAACTCGATTATGAAACGTTCCGTGATAAGTTTAAGAACCGGGCAAAACATAAAGAATATAGATCTATCGAAGATGCTAGGGCGAACAAGTTTCAAATAGATTGGAAAGGTACCGATCTTGTTAATCCAAATTCAATGGGTATTCAGGTTATCGATGATCTGGACCTGAATAAATTACTGCCGTTCATTGATTGGACCCCGTTTTTCAGAAGCTGGGAATTGCATGGTAGATTCCCCGATATCCTTACGGACAATGTTGTTGGGGAACAAGCCACAGAGCTTTTTGCAGATGCACAGGAAATGTTGAAAGAGGTGGTAGAAAAGAAATTATTGAAGGCAAAAGCAGTTTTCGGTTTGTTCAAAGCCAACACTATTAATGAAGATGATATAGAAATAGAGGCCGATGGAAAAAATTATATATTCCGAACCCTACGCCAACAATTGAAAAAACGGGATGGAGTGCCTAATTTTGCGCTGTCCGATTTCATTGCTCCCAAGAACCAAGGTTTACAGGATTATATAGGATGTTTTTGTGTAAGTGCTGGTTTTGGTACTGCGGAATTGGCCGCGGAATATGAAAAGAACCATGATGATTACAATGCTATTTTGATCAAGGCATTGGCCGATCGATTGGCCGAAGCATTTGCGGAATATTTACACAAGGAGGTTCGTGTTGATTATTGGGGATATGCCAAGGAAGAGCAATTGAGCAATGAGGATCTGATCAATGAGGGGTATAAAGGTATTAGACCGGCACCAGGATACCCTGCATGCCCGGACCATTTGGAAAAATTAACCTTATGGGAAGTATTGGGTGTAAAGGAAAAAATCGGGGTAGAACTGACCGAGAGCTTGGCCATGTGGCCTGCAGCCAGTGTAAGTGGTTATTATTTTGCACACCCTGAGGCCCGGTATTTTGGATTAGGGAAAATAAAAGAAGATCAGGTACAGGATTATGCAGCGCGCAAAGGAATGCCGATTGCGGATGCCAAAAAGTGGTTGGCACCGAATATTAGTGAGGATTAAAGAAGGATTTGCGTTAGGGATAGCAGCGGCATCTTTTTTCGGGACCGTTCAATTGTGTTTGGTAAAATTGTTTTACGAAAAAAATATAGCGAATAGCCCGACCCATTTTGGGGAACGCCAAAAAATGAAATAAGAATACATACTGAAACAAGTTCAGCATATATGAAAGTAACAGACCATATAAAAAATGCCAAAGGCGAGACGTTGTTCTCTTTTGAGTTGATTCCGCCGGTAAAAGGAAGAAATATACAGGAGTTGTATAATAATATCGATCCGTTGATAGAGTTTAAACCTCCATTCATTGATGTAACCACTTCCCGGGAGGAGTATATCTATATTGATCGAGACGGTCTGCTGGATAAAAAATTGACACGTATGCGGCCAGGTACGGTCGGTATTTGTGCTTCGATAAAGCATAAATATCAGGTAGATACCGTTCCGCATATCTTATGTGGTGGATTTACCAAAGAGGAAACCGAATATGTGTTGATCGATTGCCATTATTTGGGAATTGAGAATGTGATGGCCTTACGTGGAGATGCCCGTAGGGAACAGAAATATTTTGAGCCCACTAAAGGGGGGCATGCCTATGCATTGAATTTGGTGGAGCAGATAAATGACCTGAATAAAGGTAAATATTTGCACGAAATGATAGAGAATGATGATAATGCGGACTTTTGTATCGGAGTGGCCGGCTATCCTGAAAAGCACTTGGAAGCACCTTCCCTGCAGTCAGATCTTAAACGATTGAAGCAAAAAGTTGATGCCGGGGCCGATTATGTTGTGACCCAAATGTTCTTCGATAATCAAAAGTATTTTCAATTTGTGGAAGCAGCAAGGAACATGGGCATTACCGTGCCTATTATTCCTGGTATTAAACCCATTGCGGTTAAAAGGCATTTACAATTATTACCTCAGGTTTTCCGTATAGACCTACCCCAGGATTTGATAGATGCCGTTGATGGGTGTGCCGACAATAAAGCAGTTCGTCAGGTTGGTGTTGAGTGGGCCATTCAACAATCAAAGGAGTTGAAAGCGGCCGGTGTCCCGGTTTTGCACTACTATTCCATGGGTAAATCTGATAATATACATGCCATTGCAAAAGAGGTGTTTTGATCTTTTTGAAATTAATTCAATAGGGGAAGGTTGTGTATAGTGCGTTCAAAAGTATTAACTTCGCGCCCTGCGTTAGCATTGTATAATTTTTAGGCACTTCATGAATTTTAGGTTGCTCCCCGTTTTTCTTTTGGTACTCAGTATTGGTTTTTCCCAAACCGAAAATGTGGAGGTTAAAAAACATACCATTGATGTCAACCAGTTTTACGGTTCGGTGTTGCTTCATAACACCGATATATCCCACCTGATTTCTAACCACCCTGCCGGATTGATTCTTAGTTATAACCACAAGACCTACGGGGATGAGGCTTGGCAAGAAGATTTCAATTATCCAGATATCGGTGGTTCGTTCATCTATCAAAACATGAACAATAGTACTTTGGGTGAAAATTATGGACTATATGCCCATTATAATTTTTATTTCTTTCAGCGATTAATGCAGTTTAGAATAGGGCAAGGAATTGCCTATAATACCAATCCATATGATAAATATGAGAACTTCAGGAACAATGCCTATGGCTCCCGATTACTGAGTTCTACCTATTTAATGTTGAATTATCATAAGGAGAATATATTTAAAGGACTGGGTTTTAAGGCTGGTATTACATTGATCCATTATTCAAATGCCAATTTCAAGGCTCCCAATACATCGACCAATACTTTTGCTTTTAATGCCGGTTTAACGTATGATTTGGACGGAGGTCAGGAAATAGCTTTTTTGCCGACACGTGAAAAGGTGAAAATTACAGAACCTGTTAAATACAATTTGGTTTTTAGGGCCGGGTTGAATGAAAGTGATGTAATTGATATGGGACAATATCCATTTTATATAGTTTCGGCATATGCCGATAAACGCATCGGAAGAAAGAGTGCCATCCAAATAGGGGCCGATGTTTATTTTTCCCGCTTTTTGAAGGAGCTGATTCGTTTCCAGTCCATCGCTTTTCCTGAAAACGGGGTTTCGGCTGATGACGATTATAAACGGGTCGGGGTATTTTTAGGGCATGAGCTTTTTATCAATAGAATGTCCGTAATTACACAATTGGGTTATTATGTATACTATCCTTTTGATTTTGAAGGGCGTATGTACAATAGAATTGGCCTTAAGCGTTATTTTGGTAAAAAGATGTTCGGTGCTGTCACTTTAAAATCGCACGGAGCCAAGGCAGAGGCCGTAGAGTTTGGAATAGGCATAAGGTTATAAAAGATGTTAAATTGAAAATAAAAAGAACACTTAATTATCAAAACAAGATACCCTTGAATATGTTCAAGGGTTGCATGATTGTTTGTTTGTTTTTCTTTCTTTCGTGTGATAGTGAAAATGCCCCGGATTGCCTTCAAGATGCGGGAGATATTGTTCGTTCCGAATTCAGTTTGCCTGCTTTTACCAAGATAACGGTCAATGAAAAGGTTGGTCTGGTTTTGAAACAAGGTGATACACAGAAGGTTGAAATTGAAACAGGGGAGTTTCTGCTGGATGAGGTTACTGCGGAAGTCGTTGATGGTAGATTGGTGTTGGGCAACGATATTGGTTGTAACCTTTTTAGGGACTATGCGCTTACAACGGTTTATGTAACGGCCCCGAAAATCACAGAAATTAAAAGTAATACGGGTTTGGCCATTAAAAGTGATGGTGTATTAGGTTATTCAAACCTTACGCTGTTTTCTGAAAGTTTTTCAGACCCAGAAGCAGAAACCACTGATGGGGAGTTTGATTTGGATGTGGACACCAATGGTCTGGCTATAACTACAAATGGCATTGCATACTTCAAATTAAAAGGAGCCACAAATAGTCTTAATATACTCGTTGCCGCAGGGGATTCTAGGATTGAAGCGGAAAACCTTGTGGCCAATTCGGTACAATTGAACCATCGTGGCACCAATGATATTCAAGTTAATCCACAAGAATCTATTTCCGGAACTATCCGTGGTACTGGTGATGTGATCAGTTATAACCGACCTGATACGGTCGATGTTGGGGAATTGTATACAGGAAAGCTTATTTTTAAGGATTGATTCCAAGGAAAAGGTGTTTTCCGATTTCCAATGAATGATCAATACTTAAAACTATCATTTTAATACCTATAAAAGTGTGGTATAGTTGAATTCCTTCCTTACATATCTGAAAAGCATATTTACTTCTGAAAGTGAATTACACCAACAACCAAGTTTAAAAGGTAAAGCAAAGGTTGATGATTTACTGAATACCCTTATTGCAGAAAAAAAGTTGCCAGGATTGGCCATTACCGTACGTAAACAGGGAGAGGAGGTATTTCAAAAAGGCTATGGCTTTGCCGATATTGAAGCAAATATAAAAGTAGATCCAAAGCGTACGGTTTTCAGGATAGCAAGTGTTTCAAAGAACATAGCGGCCACTGCACTGGCTCAAATGGTAAAGGAAAACGGGATAGATTTGGATGCCTCTTTATATGACTACGTTCCTTATTTTCCGAAGAAGGAATATGATTTTACTATTCGGCAATTGGCGAACCATACTGCAGGCATACGGGGATACAAAGGAATGGAATATGGATTGAACCAACCATTTTCCATAAAGGAAAGCTTACGGATATTCAAAGATGATGACCTGCTTTTTAAACCTGGTACGGATTATCATTACAATAGTTTTGATTGGGTATTGATTTCCTTGGCAATGCAAGAAGCCAGCGGTGTTTCCTTTGAAAATTATGTTCGCGAAAAAGTATTGTTGCCGATGGGGCTCTTGAATACCTTTGGGGAACCCATTGAATCTGATAAAATCGAAATCGATGAGGAGGTTGCCGGGCATATGGCTACTTTTTATTCCAGAAGAAAATCAGGATTTAGAAAGGCAATGCCTGTAAATAACCATTATAAATTAGCAGGGGGTGGCTATTTGTCAACTTCTGAAGATATTGCGAATTTCGGTCAGGCATATTTGAAAGATGGTATTTTAAAAGATAAGGTGATTTCCGAATTTTTAACTGCGGAGAAGATTGGAGGAAAATCTACCTATTATGGTCTGGGGTGGCAAGTTAGCCTTGATGCAAGCGGAAGATCTTATTTTGGTCATGTAGGGAATGGTGTTGGAGGGTATTCCAATCTCTTCATTTACCCTAAAGAGGAAATGGTTTTTTCTATTTTGACCAATTGCACCAACCCACGTATTCAAGATGTTTTGGATGCGGCGGTAAATACTTTCCTTGTTGATTCCCAATAAAAAGTATGTTTTTAGAGAAAAATAAACAACGGAATTGGTTTTTTTAGAAAAATTCAAAAAAAGACCGACTTTGGATTTGTTTTTTAAATTTAATAATTACCTTAGTCCCAGATTTACAAGATAATGAGCAAGCAGTATTTCTTTAACAGTTTTTATTTTTTCTTCTTTTATAAAGGAGGAACGGGACTGTTGTAGTGTATTGCTAGTACTAAAATATAACATTGAGTCCCGTGAAAAACGGGACTTTTTTTGTTGAAAAAATATCGGTTTAATATAACCAAAGTAAAAATGGGTTTAAAAATAGCCATACAGGGAATCAAGGGGTCTAACCATCATCAAGTGGCCTTGGATTATTTTGAAAATGAGGTTGATCTGGTAGAGTGTATGTCTTTCCATAGCTTGGTAGATCATTTATTGGATGCCACGGCAGATAAAGGTATAATGGCTATTGAGAATTCTATTGCAGGATCGATAATACCTAATTATGCCCTTGTAAATGATAAAAACCTGCACATTATAGGAGAGTATTATTTAAATATACACCATAATTTAATGGGGCTAAGAGGGCAAACGATCCAAGATATATCGGAAGTGCGGTCGCATCCTATGGCACTTTTACAATGTAGGGAGTTTTTAAAGACCTACCCCCATATTAAAATGGTTGAAGATGTAGATACCGCAGAGACCGCTAAACAGATTCATGACAAGCAATTAAAAGGAATTGCGGCGATTGCACCTAAGGTTGCGGCAGATTTATATGATCTGAATATTATTTCACCTGATATACAGACCATTAAAGATAACTCCACCCGATTTATTATCGTAAAGACCACCAATAAAGAATTGCCGAAAAGTGAAATCAATAAGGCTTCTATACGTTTCGTTACCGATCATAAAAGAGGTAGTCTAGCTACGGTTTTGAATGTAATGAGCGATTGTAATTTGAACTTAACCAAAATACAGTCCTTGCCCATTATTGAATCTCCTTGGAAATATGCCTTTTTTGTTGATGTTACATTTGATGAATATGATAATTTTGCCAAGGCAAAATCACTTTTGAGAATCATGACCCATGATTTTAAGGTTTTGGGGGAATATAAAAATGCAAGAATATGATTGTTACTGCGGATAGATTAAAAACGGTTGAAGAATACTACTTCTCTAAAAAATTAAGGGAAGTGCGTGGACTTATCGCAGCAGGAAAGCCCATAATAAATATGGGAATAGGAAGTCCGGACCTGGCTCCTTCGAAAAGTGTCCTAGATGCCATTACCGAATCCTTGGCGGATGACGGGGCACATCAATATCAAAGTTATCAGGGACTGCCGGAACTTAGGGAAAGTTTTGCGGATTTTTACAAAACAAAATTCGGTGTAATACTTCACTCCAATACAGAGGTTTTGCCCTTAATGGGTTCCAAGGAAGGAATCATGCATATAAGCATGGCCTTTTTGAATGCCGGTGATGAGGTTTTAATACCAAATCCTGGTTATCCAACATATACATCGGTAACTAAATTGGTCGGTGGGGTTCCTAAGCTTTATGACCTAAATGCTGAAGGGGAGTGGTTTCCTGATTTAGATACATTGAGACAACAAGATCTGTCCAAAGTAAAATTAATGTGGGTCAGTTATCCACATATGCCTACAGGTGCTACCGCAAGTAAGGATCAATTGAAAAGATTGATAAGTTTTGCCAAAGAAAACGATATACTACTGATAAACGATAACCCCTATAGTTTTGTATTGAACAATGATCCATCGAGTATTTTGGCTATCGAAGGGGCAAAAGAGGTCGCGTTGGAACTGAATTCGTTGAGCAAGACCTTTAATATGGCAGGTTGGCGTGTTGGTATGGTATTGGGCAATGCCGCCCATATCGACGCTATTTTAAAAGTGAAGAGTAATATGGATTCTGGAATGTTCTACGGTATTCAAAAAGGCGCGATCGCAGCTTTGAAAAGCGGGGAAGACTGGTTCAGGTCTTTGGATGAAGTTTACCAAAAAAGGAGAGAATTGATTTTCGAATTGGCCAAAGCACTGAATTGTACCTATGATAAAAATGCAGTGGGAATGTTCGTTTGGGCAAAATTGCCCGAAAATTCACTGGCTTCCGAGGATTTTATTGATAAGGTGTTGTATGATAAGGATATATTCATAGCTCCAGGAACTATTTTCGGTAGTAATGGGGAGGGTTATATTCGATTCTCACTTTGCGTAAAAGAGGAAAAAATTAAAGAAGCATTAGATAGATTTTAAGATGAATGTATTTGTAGTCGGTGTAGGTTTGATTGGGGGCAGTATGGCCAAGGATATTAAACGGTTGCATCCTGAAGCCAAGATTTATGGTGTAGACACCAATGTTATCCATTTAGAAGAGGCAATGGCCCTAGATTTGATTGATACCAAGGCGGGTTATGAAGATTTGGGTTTGGCAGATGTTGTCATAGTAAGTATTCCGGTAAACGCCATGCTTACCGAGATTCCGAAAATATTGGATCAAATTAATGATGATTGCGTTGTGCTCGATGCGGGTTCTACCAAAGCGGCTTTGTGCAAAAGTCTGGACGACCATAAGAAACGAAGAAATTTTTTAGCATGCCACCCTATTGCGGGTACTGAATTTTCAGGCCCTTCAGCAGCAATAGAAAATTTGTACCAAGGAAAGACCAATATTATCTGTGAGGTTGAAAAGACCGCTTTTAAACTTCAGGAAAGGGCATTGGCACTATTTCAACAATTGGGCATGCGAATACGGTACATGAATCCTGAAGCGCATGATAAGCATATCGCCTACGTATCCCATTTATCACACATAAGTTCTTTTATGTTAGGTAAGACGGTAATTGATAAAGAAAGAAATGAACGGGATATATTTGACATGGCGGGAAGTGGATTTGAAAGCACCGTACGTTTGGCAAAAAGTTCACCGGCCATGTGGGCCCCTATTTTTGAACAGAACAAGGAAAATGTCGTTGACAGTTTGGATGAGTATATCGAAAATCTTCAAGCATTTAAAGAATTGTTGGTCAAGAACGATTATGAGGGCATTTATGATGAAATGAACAATACGAATAAAATCAAGGAAATATTAAAAGGAATACCTTTGAACAAATAAGAGGAAAGTAAAATGGAGAATTCAAAAGAAATGAGAACGTGGTTAGATGATTTGGGACTAGATCATCCTTTGGTAATTGCAGGGCCATGTAGTGCAGAGACAGAAGAGCAGGTCATGAAAATAGCCCATGAGCTAAAAGACACAGATGTTAATTACTTTAGGGCAGGTATCTGGAAACCAAGAACACGCCCAGGTAATTTTGAAGGTGTTGGTGCTTTGGGCCTTAAATGGTTACAGAGGGTAAAGGAAGAAACAGGATTGAAGACCGCGACCGAAGTGGCCAATAAGGCCCATGTGGAATTGGCTTTGGAACATGACATCGATCTATTGTGGATCGGTGCCCGTTCAACGGTTAGTCCGTTCATAGTACAGGAAATCGCAGATGCTTTGGAAGGTACCGATAAAATCGTATTGGTGAAGAACCCGGTAAATCCGGATTTATCTTTATGGTTAGGGGCTGTAGAAAGACTGCATAGCAAGAATATCAAGAAGTTGGGTGTTATCCATAGGGGATTTTCAACCTATGAAAAATCTAAATATAGAAATATTCCGGAATGGCAATTGGCCATTGAATTACAGACCAAATTCCCTGATTTACCATTGATCAACGATCCATCGCATATTACAGGCAATAGGGACATGATCTTTGATGTTTCCCAAACCGCATTGGATCTTAATTTTGACGGACTCATTGTTGAGACCCATTTTGATCCAGATAATGCCTGGAGTGATGCTGCCCAGCAGGTAACACCAAAGACCCTGGTGCAGATCATGAAAGATCTTCGTATACGTAAAGAAACCGATGAAGAAGCGGAATTCAATAGTAAATTGAGTAACCTAAGGACACAAATTGATATCATAGATAATCAATTGATCGATATGTTAGGTAAGAGAATGAAGATTTCTGATGGTATTGGCAGTCTTAAGAAACAAAAGAACGTGGCTATACTTCAAAGTAATCGATGGAATTCGATTTTAGGAAGTATGATCCTAGAAGGGGAATCTAAAGGGTTGAGCGAGGAGTTTATACTTCGGATGTTCAAAGCGATTCACCAAGAGTCAATCAATCATCAAGAAAAGATAATGCAAGGCTAGAATTAAAATCCCGATTTAAATCGGGATTTTTTTTTGAAAACTGTAACACTTTTATTTGTTTACCATCTTTAGATAAATCTAAACGAGTAATGATGAAGAAAATACTTTTCCTTTTAGTGGTAATGGGTTCCATTACGGCATCGGCCCAAAGAATGATAGACAAGGAAGTCGGGGACTTCAATAAAATAAAGGTTTTTGATCTTATAGAGGTGAATCTTATAAAATCCGACGAAAATAGGATTATCATTAAAGGTGAGAATGTTTATGATATCAAATTTGTAAATACGGATGGTACTTTGAAATTACGAATGCAATTGGAGAAAAAATTCACCGGGGAAGATACCTTTATTGAAGTGTTTTACAAACATTTAGACGTTATTGATGGTAACGAAGGTGCCAAGATCGTTTGTAATGAATTGATAGAGCAAGACCATCTTGAAATCCGTTCCCAAGAAGGGGCCCAGATAAAGGCAGGATTGAATGTCGTTGATTTGGAGGTCAGGGCAGTGACCGGAGGAATCGTGGAAGCTTCAGGTTTGGCAAAAAACCAATGGATCGTATTGAATACTGGTGGTATTTTTGAAGGAAAGGAATTGCAAACATCGTATACAGATGTTAAAATTACCGCAGCAGGTGAGGCCGAGGTCTTTGCCTCTGAAAAAGTAGATATCAAAGTGAGGGCCGGTGGCGATGTTTATGTCTATGGTAATCCACGGGAAGTCAATAAAAAAACCCTGGCCGGTGGCAGGGTTCATATAATAGATTGAAAATAAAAAAACCCGGTCCAAGACCGGCTTTTTTTATCGCTTAAAAATGTAGCGGGTAATGAATATGCCCTGCCCATCACCTTTGCCGCCATCGCTTTCCACGGCACTGGTCACGAAAGCCAGTTCCCATCCCTCGGCAACCATGGCATTCAATTTCGAAGTGATTACAGCATCATTTGCAGCGATGTTCTGAAAACGGATTCCACCAATATTGAAAAAGTTCAATAGTTTGGTCTCTTCAAAATTCTTCACCCTGATTTCATCCCGTTTAGATTTATTTCGTGTCTTGTCCTCTTCAGATTGTACACTTGTGAATTCCTTATAATCTTTTTCTTCCAAGGTGCTGATCAAACGAGACCTTCCGATGCCACTGGGAACAATTGATTCAACGCTTGTGATTACGGTGTACTCTTGTGCACTTAGGTCTAAAGAGATTAGACTTAAAAGAAGACAAACTAATACTACTGGTTTTTTCATAATACGTGTTTTTAAGGTTTTGGATTGATATTTTTTTAATTGGGTGTCCGGGTTGTTCAAAACAAAAAGACCCAACTGTTTAGCTGGGTCTAAGTTAAAAATCATTTAAGTATCCGGGTTATTGAATAGAGAAATCAAAAACAGATTGATTTTCCCTTCCTTGCGGTACTTGCCCTTGGTAAATAAAGCAATACTCCCCTGGCTCTAAGGCATCTGGAGTCACTTTGAATTTATTTCCTTCTATTTCTTCCATTGAAAAGTTAAGGGCATATTTAGGGTCGATACCACTACTGCTTGTAATCCAACTATCCTTACCTGTAATTACTTCCCTTAAATTTTTACGCTCCTTAACCGTTAGTTTAACCAGAACGAATTCATTAGGGTTGCTGGCCATTCTAAACCACCAATTGAAAATGCCGGTATCTCCACCTTGGTTGTTCTGCATATTGTCAACTTCCGTTACACTTGGGTCGAATATAAAAGTGAATTCAGGTGAATTGGTTTTAAGCACATTGTTCGAGTGAACACCTGGTAGTTGTGCTTTTTTCTTTGAATTGATTAATCCAGAGACCAATTTTTGGGCAACTGCATTTGAGTTTGAACCTGAAAAAACACTTGGATGTATTAACTTATCCTCTCCATTTTCTGCCAAGTAATATATACCGGTTTTCGATTTTGTATTTTGTTTGGATTTATCCATGATCAACGAAATGACCTCGGAAGAAACACCGGCTTTTTTTAAATTGCCCAATGCTGAAATAGAAGCGTCGAATTTCACATCTGAGGTATTGATCTTGTCGATGATCATATAATCATCGAAACCAAGTTCCATCATCTGTACCACAGATTCGTTGGTAATGGTTTCTTGCGCCACCAATACGCCCGAAAAGGTAAATAATAAGAGATAAATAGTTTTCTTTACTAGATTCATTTTTGCTTTGTTTATTGGTTATTGTGTTAATGGGAACTGAGCCAAATTTATAGTATTTTATGTTAATAAAAACAGTTACTTTGTAAAATCGTGAAATTTGTTCATTAATGAAAGGCATAGTTTATAAGTCGACAGGGAGTTGGTATACCGTTAAATCGGAAGATGGGGATTTTTACGAATGTCGCATAAAAGGCAAGTTTCGTATAAAAGGGATAAAAAGCACAAATCCCGTCGCTGTAGGGGATCACGTTATATTCGAAGTTGAGAATGCCGACGAAAAGACCATTGGGATTATTACCGAAATCGAAGATCGTAAGAATTATATTGTTCGAAAATCGGTTAAACTTTCGAAGCAGACACATATAATCGCATCTAATCTGGATCAGGTTTTCCTGTTGGTCACCATTAAGAACCCCAAGACCTATACGATTTTCATTGATCGTTTTTTGGTTACTGCCGAGGCCTATGACATTCCGGCCATTTTACTTTTTAATAAGATAGACAGTTATGATGAAAATGAGTTGCTCGAGGTTAAGTATTTGGCGGCCCTTTATCGTAAAATCGGGTATACCTGCATCGGGATTTCTGCAACGACAGGCAAAAACGTTGATAAGGTAAAGGAATTAATGATAGGGAAAACCAGTATGTTCTCAGGAAATTCGGGAGTGGGAAAATCAACCCTGATCAACGCTTTGGAGCCTTCATTACAGATTAAGACCACTGAAATTTCCGAACAACATCTTCAAGGGCAACATACCACGACTTTCGCTGAAATGTTCGATTTAAGTTTCGATGCCCAGATAATAGATACCCCTGGGATTCGTGGCTTTGGTATTTTCGATATGGAGAAAGATGAAATAGGTGACTATTTCCCTGAATTCTTCAAGTTGAAAGGCGGATGCAAATTCAATAACTGCCTGCATTTGGATGAGCCTAAATGCGCAGTGAAGGAAGCGCTGGAAAATGATGAGGTGGCCTGGAGCAGATACAAAAGTTATGTTCAAATGGTTACCGGTGATGACGATACCTATAGAATTGATATTTTTGAGAAACCTTAAATTATTTAGAACGGAATTGTCATGAAAGCTGTTATACAAAGGGTTTCTAAGGCCAGTGTTACCGTAGAGGGGGAACTCATTTCGAATATTGGGAATGGATTACTTATTTTATTAGGGATAGGGAATGGGGATGATGAAAAAGATATTGAATGGCTTTCCCGGAAAATCGTGAATCTTCGAATTTTCAATGATGAAAACGGGGTTATGAACAAGTCTCTGCTTGAAAACGGGGGAGATGCCATTGTAGTTAGCCAGTTTACTCTACAGGCTTCAACAAAGAAAGGAAATAGGCCTTCTTATATTAAAGCGGCCAAGCCCGACATTTCCATCCCTTTGTACGAGGGATTTGTTAAAACCATACAGAAAGATCTTGGAAAGGAAGTGGGTACAGGTGTTTTCGGCGCAGATATGAAAGTTGATTTATTGAATGATGGTCCTGTAACGATCATTATCGACACTAAATCGAAAGAATAGCAACTTTCTTAAAATCTTCTTAAATAAATGTAAGAAAATTAGTAAATTGGAGGTGTAGTAATTTAACCATACTAAACCAATGCGCTTTCTATTAATGCTATGTGCCTTTATGGCATATACCTCTCTCTATCCTCAAGAAAATAGTTATCAAATTTCTAAAATTAACCCGCTTTTGACCAAAAATGCCAACGCCGTTGTGCGCTTGGACGAAATGAAGGTCGAGGTATTGGCCAATGACTTAATGGTTTACGAAGTTAAGCAGGTGGTTACTGTTTTGAATAAAGAGGGTAATAGTGATGCAAGGACACAATTGTATTATGATAAGGAAAGGAGAATCAAAAGTATTGAAGCGCTTGTTTATGATAAAAATGGGAAAGAAATAAAGCGAATCAAAAAAAAGGATTTTCAGGATTTAAGTGCAGCGGATGGTTTTTCACTTTATAACGATGATAGGTTATTGTATTATCGTTATACCCCTGTACAATATCCTTATACATTGGTGTACGAATATAAAGTAGAAACCAGTGATACGGGCTTTTTTCCACCATGGTATTTTATTTCGGGATACGAGGTAAGTGTTGAAAAAAGCCATTATGAAATTGTTTATTCAAATGAAGGCTCAAAGCCGGAGATAAAGGAGTATAACCTTGATGGATTTGATTTTCAAAAAGACATTACGCCAGGAAAAGTCGTTTATAAAGCGGAGAATATCCCTGCTTTTAAATATGAACAATTAGGGCCTTCGTTTGTTGATATAGCACCAAGATTGAAGGTAAGGTTAAGGAATTTTACTCTAAAAGGGGTTGAGGCCAACGTTGCTGATTGGAATGATTTAGGGGCGTGGATGGATAATAAGTTATTAAAAGGGCAAGATGGGCTTCCTGAGGAAACTATAAACAAAATTAGAGAGTTGGTCAGAGGGGTAGATGATACGCTTGAAAAAGCGAAAATCGTTTATCAATTTGTGCAAGACAATACTAGGTATATAAGTGTTCAAATCGGGATAGGGGGTTGGCAGCCTATAAGTGCCATCGAGGTAGATAAAGTGAAGTATGGTGATTGTAAAGGTTTGTCAAATTATACTAAAGCTCTTTTGAAAGAAGTAGGGGTTGAAGCTTATTATACCGTGGTACAAGCGGGAAATACAAAGTTTGATTTTGATAAGGATTTTTCCGTGCTTCAGGGGAACCACGTTATTTTGGCCGTTCCTTACCAAGATGAGTATTATTGGATTGATTGCACCTCGCAAGTTCATCCTTTTGGGTTTATTGGGGATTTTACCGATGATAGAAATGTTTTGGTAGTTAAGCCAGGTGGTGGTGAAATTGTTAAGACCACATCTTATTTGAACGAACAAAATAAACAAACGACAAAAGCTGCTTATGAAATATCTTCTGAGGGGACGATTATCGGTGAAGCGAAGATTCAAACCACAGGTATCCAATATGATAATAGATTTCATTTAGAAAAAGAAACTAGTGAAAATGTTGAAAAGCATTATAAGGACTATTGGAGTAATATTAATAACCTTAATATAGAGTCTTACGAATTTATGAATGATAAGAACGAGATTTCATTCCAAGAGAAAGTGGTCTTGAATGCAAAAAATTATGGTGCTATAAGTAATAATCGAATGATTTTTGAATTGAATGCGTTCAATAGAATAGACTACATACCTAAAAGATATCGTGAAAGAATAAGGCCTTTCGAGATTCAGCGGGGATACGTAGATAAAGAAGTGTACAACGTTAAATTACCCAATGGTTATAGCGTTGAGGCTATACCCGGTAATAAGGAGGTGAACTCTGAATTTGGTTCCTATACTATTTCTGTAGATTTAAAAGATGAAGAAAACATTCAATACACTAGAACTTTTTCACTGAAGTCAGGGGTTTACCCTCCCAATAAATATAACGATTATAGAAATTTCAGAAAAAGTGTCGCCAAACTTGAAAAGGGGAAAGTGGCATTGGTTAAGAACAATTAGTAAGGCAAAATTAATTACAATATGCGTATCAATTTCATTTTAGTTTTCACAGGACTTTTTTTAACTAATATTTTAGCACAAGAACCAAAATTCGGTAACATAACCAAAGAAGAGCTGACGCAAAAGGAATATGCCCTGGACACCACGGCATCTGCCGTGGTAACCTACCGTAAAGTTTCCATTACCTATGAATACGTTAAAGGGGTAGGGTTTAAGGTACTTACAAATATCCATGAACGTATGAAAATATATTCTTCCGAAGGTTTTAAATATGGAACAATCTCAGAGAATTTGTATAAGTCGGGATCGGATAGGGAAACCATAGGGGCTATTAAGGCAATCACCTATAATTTAGAGAATGGTAAGATCGTGAAGTCTAAATTGGCTAAAGGGGATATTTTCGAAGAGGAGGTAAATAAGCATAGGCTTCGAAAAAAGTTCACCATGCCCAATTTAAAGGCGGGCAGTGTTATTGAATATAAATATGGGATTTCTTCTCCTTTTAACTATAACATAGATGAAATCGTGTTACAGTATGATATTCCTATTGTACAACAAGAAATAAAAGTCTCTATACCCGAATACTTTGTTTTTAAAGAGCGTACTAAAGGGTATTTGCATTTTGATATCAAGAGGTCAAGTGATTCGGGAAGTATTGCCTTTTTGTCTACTAATAAAACGTCAGGTAGTGGTTTGCAACCTCAACGGACTTCAATGTCAAGCTCGTCGATTGATTATCTTACAAAAGAATCTGATATTAGAATGAAAGACGTTCCGGCTTTGAAACCTGAACCGTTCATTAATAATATAAATAATTATAGAAGCTCATTAAAATTAGAATTGCAGTACACCAAATTCCCAAATTCGTCTATAAAGAATTATACAAGTAATTGGGAAAAGGTTGTAAAGAAAATCTATGATCACGAGTCTTTCGGAGGTCAATTGAACAAATCCAAATATTTTAAGGATGATTTAAATACGGTTCTCCAAGGTAAAGCGACCAGTCAAGATAAAATGTTGGCCATTTATCAATTTGTGAAAGAGAGAATGAACTGGAATAATAACTATGGTTATACCTCAGATGAAGGGGTTAAAAAAGCTTATGAGTCTAAAACCGGTAATATTGCCGATATTAATTTGATTTTGGTAGGAATGCTGCGAGCGGCAAACTTAAAAGTGAACCCAGTTCTAATTAGTACCAGAAACCATGGTATACCTTTATTCCCCACGCTGGAAGGTTTTAATTACGTTGCAGCCTCTGTAAACATTGATGGTAATACTATCTTACTTGATGCTTCTAATAAATTTGCAAAACCCGACTTGCTCCCGACCAGGGCATTAAATTGGTCTGGGCGAATTGTTGCTGAAAATGGAGCTTCCAAAGAACTTTCATTAATGCCTAAAATAAGGGCTGGTAAGATAGTTATGCTTGATGCCGAATTATCGGATTCAGGAGAATTGAACGGGAAAATAAGAAGGGTATTGGAAGATGATTATGCGGCCTATGTGTTCAGGAATATATATGAAGCTATGGATGAAGATAGTTATCTTGGAAAGTTAGAGGAGAAGTATGACGGAATAGAGATTGAGGAATATATGATTAAAAACAAACTCAATATAGGTAAACCGATAGTTGAAAATTTTGATTTCTATGGAGAGGATTTAGTTGAGTTCATAGGTGATAATATTTATATGTCGCCAATGCTCTGGTTTACCACTGCGGAAAATCCATTTACTTTGGATGAACGTACATATCCTATAGATTTCACTTATCCAACCAAGAATAAATACATGTTTAAAATAAAGATTCCCGATGGTTATAAGGTAGATTTTTTACCAGAACCTATCACTCTTGTAATGCCTCAAAAACAAGCTAGTTTTAAATATGCATTAGGTGTGCTTAATGGGAATATCATCCAAGTTTCGGCAGTAGAACAAGTGAATGTTCCCATTGTTCAAGCTGGTAACTATCCAATTCTCAAGAATTATTATAAATCGGTTATTGAAAAACAGTTAGAAAAAGTAGTTTTGTCAAAAATAAATGGCAATGGGAATACAGAAAGCACAACAGGAGGTAGATAATTGGATCAAGGAGCATGGGGTACGTTATTTTAATGAACTGACCAATATGGCCCAACTTACCGAAGAGGTAGGGGAAGTGGCACGTATCATTGCCCGTAGATATGGCGAGCAGAGCGAAAAGGAATCGGATAAGGATAAGGATCTTGGGGAGGAGCTCGCCGATGTACTTTTTGTGGTACTGTGTCTGGCAAACCAAACAGGGATAGATCTAGAAGCGGCTTTTAATAAGAAAATGGATATAAAAACAAAGCGGGACCACGATAGGCACCAAAACAACGAAAAACTCAAATAATAGTATATTTGGGTCTTCTTTAAAAAAACAATCAAGTTGAAGCTACACCTAACTGGTCCGTCAGAACATTTATTAACATTTAATATACAGATAACCGGTTCTAAGAGTGAATCGAACAGGTCGCTATTGTTACAGGCTTTGTATCCTACCATTTCAATTCAAAACCTATCTAATTCTGATGATGCGAGGGTGATGCAAAAAGGCCTGAAAATCAGTAAAGGCGAAGTGGATATTCACCATGCAGGTACCGCAATGCGTTTCTTAACGGGGTATTTTGCCTCCCAAGAAGGTAAAGATGTAATATTGACCGGTTCAAAGCGAATGACCGAAAGGCCTGTGAAGGTTTTGGTCGAAGCCTTACGTAGTTTAGGGGCCGATATTGAATATGTAAATGAAGAAGGGTATCCTCCGATTAAAATAAAGGGTAAGAAACTTACTGAGAACAAAGTGAGTCTTCCGGCCAATATAAGTAGTCAATATATTTCTTCTTTGCTTTTGATTGCCCCCAGTTTGGAAAATGGTATTGAAATGGAGTTGATCGGGAAAATCACCTCTGTCCCATATATAAAAATGACCTTAAGTTTACTAGGTCAAATCGGGGTCGCCTCCTCGTTTGTAGGTAATACGATAAAGGTTTCATCCAAAAAACAGGTTGCCCCAGTTAAGTTGGTTGTTGAGTCGGACTGGAGTTCAGCTTCTTATTTCTATAGTATCGTTGCATTATGTGAGGTCGGGTCCAAAATAGAATTGGGGTCCTATAAAAAAGACAGTTTGCAAGGTGATAGTGTTCTTGCGGATATTTATAAAAGTTTTGGCGTTGAAACATCTTTTCAAAGGAACAAAGTTGTTTTAAAAAAAGAACGGATTCCAAAGCTGACCATTTTGGAGTGCGATTTGGCCAACGCCCCTGATATTGCCCAGACCATTGCGGTTACTTGCCTAGGATTGGGAATGGGTTGTGAGTTGACCGGATTGCATACGCTAAAAATCAAAGAAACAGATAGATTATTGGCCATGCATGCCGAACTATCAAAATTCGGGGCCAAGGTTCAAGTAACCGACAGGTCATTGTTGTTGGAGCCTTCTAACGGATTAAAATCCGAAGTGGCCGTAGATACCTATAATGATCATAGAATGGCTATGGCCTTTGCCCCTTTGGCATTGAAAACATCTTTTGTGGTCAATGATGCCGAGGTGGTTTCAAAATCCTATCCAGATTTTTGGGAAGACCTTAAAAAGTTGGGTTTTCGGTCCAAAGAGTTATAATTGTCATTTAATCATCGTTTTACTTGACAACCCCTATCTCGAGGTCGTATATTTGCAGCCGCAAAATTTTGCTAATAAAACTTACAATACGTACACCATATGAAATTATCACACTTCAATTTTGAACTTCCAAAAGAATTATTGGCCGAGTATCCTGCGGAAAACAGGGACGAATCCAAATTAATGGTCATTCACCGGGAAACCGGAAAGATCGAGCATAAAATGTTCAAAGATCTTATCGATTATTTTGATGAAGGTGATGTAATGGTCTTGAACAATACCAAGGTTTTCCCTGCAAGATTATATGGTAACAAAGAAAAAACCGGAGCGCGTATCGAGGTTTTCCTTCTAAGGGAACTTAATGAGGAGCAACGTCTATGGGATGTTTTGGTCGATCCTGCACGTAAAATACGTATTGGAAACAAACTTTATTTCGGGGAAGATGAAAGTTTGGTAGCTGAAGTTATTGATAACACAACCTCAAGAGGTAGAACATTACGTTTTTTATATGACGGGTCTTATTCTGATTTTAGGAGAAAACTTCGTGAATTAGGGGAAACCCCATTGCCTAAATACATCAAGAGGGAAGTTACACCCGAAGATGAGGATCGTTACCAAACCATTTATGCAAAACATGAAGGTGCTGTTGCAGCGCCAACTGCCGGATTGCACTTCTCCAGACACTTATTAAAGAGATTGGAGATTAAAGGGGTCGATTTTGCCGAGGTGACCTTACATGTTGGGCTTGGTACTTTTAATCCTGTTGAGGTTGAGGATCTTTCCAAGCATAAGATGGATAGTGAGGAGTTGATCATTGATGAAAAAGCGACTGAAATAGTAAATGCGGCAAAAGCCAATAAAAGAAAGGTATGTGCCGTTGGTACTACGGCCATGCGTGGGTTAGAGAGTGCGGTTTCATCCGAACATACACTGAATACCTTTAATGGGTGGACGAATAAATTCATTTTCCCTCCTTACGAGTTCAGTATAGCAACATGTATGATTACCAATTTCCATTTGCCAAAATCTACATTGTTGATGATGGTCTCTGCTTTTATAGGTCACGATTTGATGAAAAGGGCATATAAAGAAGCGATATTGGAAAACTATAAGTTCTATTCTTATGGTGATGCCATGTTGATCTTATAGCGATATAATTATTTCCGTTTAGAAGGAAATATTGAAATTACCGAAATGAAAAATCCCACTTTATCGATTTGTATTGAATGTGGGATTTTTTTATTGCCTAAATGAAATGGAGGAAAAAACAACTAAAAAGGATATTAGGGCATTGACCCTGGAACAGCTCCGCGATTTTTTCGTGCAAAGTGGTGACAAAGCGTTCAGGGGAAATCAGGTCTATGAATGGCTATGGCAAAAATCTGCCCATACTTTTGAGGTTATGACCAATATTTCAAAAGAAACCCGGGATTTGCTGGCTGCCAATTTTGTAATCAATCATATCAAGGTAGATTTAATGCAAAGAAGCTCGGATGGGACCATAAAGAACGCTGTTCGTCTGCATGATGATTTAGTGGTCGAGTCGGTATTGATTCCTACCAAAACAAGAACAACGGCCTGTGTTTCCAGTCAGGTAGGTTGTAGTTTGGACTGTAAGTTCTGTGCAACGGCCAGGCTAAAACGTATGCGTAATTTGAATCCCGATGAAATCTATGACCAAGTAGTTGCGATCGATAATGAAAGCCGCTTGTATTTTGACCGTCCTTTAAGTAACATTGTTTTCATGGGTATGGGAGAGCCATTGATGAATTACAACAATGTTTTGCAGGCCATAGAAAAAATAACTTCACCCGACGGTTTGGGCATGTCTCCTAAAAGAATCACCGTATCTACTTCAGGTGTGCCAAAAATGATCAGAAAAATGGCCGATGAGGGTGTAAAGTTCAATTTGGCGGTTTCCTTACATTCTGCCATTGACGAGATACGTACTTCGATAATGCCATTTAATGCCAAAATGAATTTGGCCGATCTAAGGGAAGCATTGCAATATTGGTATGGAAAGACCAAAAATAGGATTACCTATGAATATGTGGTGTGGAAAGGAATCAATGATTCACAGAAAGATGCCGATGCTTTGGTTCAATTTTGTCGTTTTGCTCCTTCAAAAGTAAATTTGATCGAGTATAACCCTATAGATGATGGTGAGTTTCAACAGGCAAATGACAAGGCCATTGAAATGTACGTGACCACTTTGGAAAGAAAGGGTATTACGGTAACCGTTCGCCGATCCAGAGGTAAGGATATTGATGCTGCCTGTGGTCAATTGGCCAATAAGTCATAACAATTTTGATGTCAAAATTCCGAATTCTGAGTTTACCCCGAAATTTTGCCTAAATTTATCCACCGAACCAGGTAAGACAATAAACCGAATTCTTGAAAATAGTAGCCCAAATAAAGGATCCCGTAAATCAGGAAATGGAACTTTTTGAAAATAAGTTCCGGGATTCCATGTCTTCGAAAGTTGCTCTATTGAACCGGATCACTTATTACATCGTAAACCGTAAAGGTAAGCAGATGAGGCCAATGTTCGTGTTTTTGACGGCCAAATTACTCAATAACGGGGAGGTTAACGAGCGTACGTATCGTGGGGCATCGATTATCGAACTTATACATACGGCAAGTCTGGTTCACGATGATGTTGTTGATGAAAGCAACAAACGACGTGGATTTTTCTCTATAAATGCCCTTTGGAAGAATAAAATTGCCGTACTCGTCGGTGATTATCTATTTTCAAAAGGATTGTTATTGTCCTTGGATCACAGCGATTTTGATTTACTTCGAATTATCTCAGTCGCCGTTCGTGAAATGAGCGAAGGTGAATTGCTACAAATTGAGAAAGCCCGTAGATTGGATATTGTTGAAGACGTCTATTATGATATAATTCGACAAAAAACCGCAACGCTCATTGCGGCGTGCTGTAGTATGGGTGCCTGCTCTGTAAAACCGGATTCCGAAGAAGTTGAAACTTTTCGAAAGTTCGGGGAATATTGCGGTATGGCCTTTCAGATAAAAGACGACCTTTTTGATTATGGTGATCGGCAAATCGGGAAACCCACGGGTATTGATATAAAAGAGCAGAAAATGACCTTGCCCTTGATCCATGTACTCAATACCTGCTCAAAAGCTGAAAAAAAATGGTTGATCAATTCGGTCAAAAACCACAATCGTGATAAAAAAAGGGTGAGGGAGGTAATTCAATTTGTAAAAGAGCAAGGGGGATTGGATTATGCCGAAAACAAAATGCACGAATTTAAACGACTAGCTTTGGATATTCTACTAACCTATCCCCAAACAAATTATCGGGACTCCCTGGAGCTTATGGTCAATTATGTGGTTGATAGAAAAAAATAATTTTCAATAAACTGTAAATCAAGTAATTGAAGTAATTTTTAGAAAATATTTTTTTTCCAGGCAACTATCTCTTCTTTTAATGCGTCTATCTTTATAGAAGCCAATTAAATCATTTTGAAGATCATAACCATATACAACAACGAGAAACAACTCATAAAGAAAGCAACTGCCGGTAATCCGGAAGCGCAGAAGCGACTTTATGATAAGTTCGCCCCTAAAATGTTGGGGGTTTGCAGGCAATATGTGAAGGACCTGCACTTTGCCGAAGACGTGATGATCAGTGGTTTTCTTAAGGTTTTTAAAAACTTGGGGTCCTTTGGGTTTCATGGGAGTTTTGAGGGGTGGATTCGTAAGATCATGATACGGGAAAGTATTTCGTATATAAGAAAGCAACAGTTTGTTGTGTATGATGACGAATTATATGAAAGAAATGAGCTTGAAGGGAATACCATTTCAACTGATATGGATGTTGAGCATATCCAAATGCTTATAGATGCCTTGCCCGAAGGGTATAAAGTGGTTTTTGTACTATATGTGGTTGAAGGATACAAACATCAGGAAATCGCAGAGCTTCTTCAAATCTCGGAAAACACCTCGAAATCCCAGTTGTTCAAGGCACGGAAAATGTTGCAAGAACAATTGCAACAGCAAAATATAATAGGTTATGGAAGTCGATAAATTTGAAAAACATATAAAAAAACATTTGAAAGAAAGGGAAATTTCCCCTTCTGAAAGAGCATGGGATACATTGTCCGAACAGTTGCCAAAGGCTGGGGCGAAGAAAAAAAATAAATTCCTTTGGTATAGCGTGGCGGCCGCATTTATTGGGGTGTTGATCGTATCAACGCTTTATGTCAAAAGAAATCAGGCACCTACCGAAATGCCAATTGAAGTTGTTGAAAAGTCGCAAGAAATCAATGTTCCTGAAAATGATAGGGATGTGATGGTTCCGATGAAAGAAGAGGATAAGTTGGTTGTGGTAAAAAAGAGTGAAATCAAAAAAGCCAAGGCCCCCATTGAAGTTCTATCGAAAACAGCGATAAAAGATGAGCCCAAATTCGCCGTTTTGGATAAAGATAAAATCACCAATGAAAGTTCAGATAAGGTAAAAACAAAAACCGAAGAACTTATAGATGCTAAAATCGCGGAATTGGCAACCCAGGTCCAATTTTTGGAGGGTGCCGACATTCAGGTGACAGATGCGGAGGTAGATTCCTTGCTACGGAAGGCCCAACGGGAGATCTTAGCCGATAAAATATTCAATGAAAAGGGCAAGGTCGATGCTATGGCGTTATTAGATGAGGTTGAAAACGAGCTCGACCAAACATTCAGGGAACAGATTTTTGAATCCTTGAAAACGGGATTCCTTAAAGTAAGAACAGCGGTCGCCGATCGTAACAATTAATATTCATCAATCAATCAACGATCTTCTTTAGCCTGCCCTCTATCCATGGGGGCAGGAGAGGAAGGTCCAAAAATCAAAATCAGTATGAGAGTTATTATTATCTATTTAGTAGTGTGGTTTGCCGCTTTTGCAGTTCAGAAAGTCGCTGCTCAGGAAAATGGGGATTATCAACACAAGATTGAAATGCTGAAAGCCAAAAAAGAGCAAATTGGCCAACAGGAAAAGGAGGCATTAAAGATCGAGGTTGAAGAAATCAACAAACGGTACGAAAAAAATCAAATAAGCTATGAAGAGGCTAAAATCCTAAAGGAGTCCGTAGCTAAAAAGAGGGCATTGAACATAGAAAACCGCATGGCGATCGTGGATAACGAAATTCTCCTATTGGAGCGGAATGATGGCGTTGTACTTGAAACAGAAGTGGTTGACAGCTCTGGTGTTAGTGCGTTTGAAATTAAATTTGACCTTAAAAGAAGTGATGGGTCTTCAATGATTTGGGAAAGACACAAAAGAATAAAGAAAGAATTGAAATATGATAGACGAACCTATTCCGATTTTGTATTGGCAATTGGTCTCAACAATGCCCTAATCGATGGGCAGTCGATAAACGACTCCCCATATAAAATAGGAGGCAGCCGGTTTTTTGAAATGGGCTGGTCTTGGCGCACAAGGGTTTTTAAAAACACCAATTTTGTGCGATTGAATTATGGGTTTTCTTTTCAATTCAACGGATTAAAGCCTAAAGACAATCAATATTTCGTAGCGGAAAATGGGCAGGTTGAATTACAGGAGTTTGAATATGATTTAAAGAAATCCAAATTGAGAATGGATAACCTTGTATTTCCGGTCCATTTGGAATTCGGCCCATCAAAACTTCATAAAACAGATAAAACCATACGATATTCTTTAAGGAACCAGTTCCGTTTAGGGGTCGGTGCTTACGGCGGATTTAATCTGGGTACCCGTCAAAAATTGAAATATAATCGTAATGGGGATAGTGTAAAGGACAAATTAAAAAGAGGGTACAATACCAATGATCTGGTGTATGGTCTAAGTGCCTATGCCGGTGTGGAAGGGGTGTTATTATATGCAAAATATGATCTGAACCCTCTATTCAAGGATGCCTTGGTGGATCAGCACAATATATCCCTTGGCCTTCGTTTCGACCTTTAATTAAAATCGGCCCTAGAAGCTTTTGCGGAAAGGGCTTTTTTTTACTGGCCCGTTAATTGCGATATTTATTCTATAAGGGCTTTTCGGTTTAAAGCATCTTTCATTTCCTCTGTAAACTCCTCTTTATAATATACTCGTTTACAATGGGAACATTCGATAACCTCGCTTGTGGAAATTTTAAAAAGCTTGATCCAAAATAGGTGAAAGTAATTGGAGCGGATATAAGCGGTAAGGGTATTGGTCTGTTCGCAAAAACTACATTTTACATTGGTAAGTTTTCGTATTTGCTCCTTTCCGGGGCGGGTACCGAAGAATAGAATCATATGCGTAGGATTGAATGTCTAAGATAAGCTAAAAATTGCCTATTTTTATTGGCTATTTTATTCAGCGAATGATTTCAAAATCGACCATAGACAAAGTATATGAAAGTGCCCGTTTAGAGGAGGTGATCGGTGATTTTGTGCAGTTAAAAAAATCGGGGTCCAATTTTAAGGGGCTAAGTCCGTTCTCCGATGAGCGTACGCCGAGTTTCATGGTATCGCCCGTAAAACAGATTTGGAAAGATTTCAGTAGCGGTAAAGGGGGTAATGTTGTTGCCTTTCTAATGGAGCATGAGCATTTTACCTATCCCGAAGCCATAAAGTATTTGGCCAGAAAATACAATATCGAGATAGAGGAAACAGAACGTACCGATGAACAAAAGCAAGAAGCTAATGAACGGGAGAGTATGTATTTGGTTTCTGAATTTGCCCAGGCCCATTTTTCGGAAATGCTATGGGAGTCCGAGCTTGGGAAAGCTATAGGTATGACCTACTTTAAAGAAAGGGGATTTACCGATGGGACCATCAAGAAATTCGGATTGGGATATTGTCTGGACCAATGGGATGGCTTTACCAATGCCGCTTTGGATAAAGGGTATAAACTCCACTATTTGGAGAAAACGGGACTTACCATTGTTAAAGAAGATGCCAATAACCCTAACAATCCACGAAAATTCGATCGTTTTAAAGGGCGGGTAATGTTTCCGATACATTCCATGAGCGGACGGGTGTTGGGTTTTGGAGGTCGAATTTTGACCAATGATAAAAAAGCGGCCAAATATTTAAATTCCCCTGAAAGTGATATTTACCATAAGAGCAAGGTGCTTTATGGCATTTATTACGCCAAACAGGCCATTGCCAAAGAAGATAATTGTTATTTGGTCGAGGGGTATACCGATGTGATCCAATTTTATCAAAGGGGCATTCATAATGTGGTGGCTTCCAGTGGCACGGCTTTAACTCCCGAACAGATTCGACTTATTAATCGGCTCACAAAAAATATAACGGTCCTTTTTGATGGGGATGCGGCAGGTCTAAGGGCATCTCTCAGGGGTATAGATCTTATTCTTGAACAGGGGATGAACGTGAAGGTCTGTACTTTTCCAGAAGGGGAAGACCCGGATAGTTTTGCCAAGAACAATGATTTAGAGGAACTTAGTCAGTATCTGCAAGATAATTCCAAGGACTTTATTCAGTTTAAAGCATCATTATTGGTTAAAGAAGCGGCCAATGATCCCATAAAAAGGGCCGATACGGTTAGGGATATTGTACATAGTATTTCCAAGATTCCCGATCGTATACAAAAAGAGATCTATATTCAGGAATGTGCCCAGATAATGAACATTTCGGAAGCTGTTCTGTTCAATACCTTGGCGCAGATCAGTAAAAAGGATATTGCAGATGCCACGAAAAAAGTAAAACAGGAACAAAAGGCTTTCGATGTAGTCAAGAATGATCCCGTACCCCAAAAAGTTGATGTACAATATGAATTGGAGCGGAAGATTATAGAGTTGTTGTTGTTATACGGCAAGAACCAAGAGAAATTTGAGGATTTGATATTGAAGGAAAATGAGGAGGGTGATCTTGTTTTAGAGCCCGAGTCGGTAGAGGCCAGGGTTTTTGAGAAAATCTATTTAGATCTTCAAGATGATGAAATAGAATTGACGAATCCGAATTTCAAGAATATTTACTACAAATTGATTGAGGAATTAAACCAAGCCGAGGATTTTACGGTCAATACCTTTATTGCTGAACTTGATCAAGAAATGGTGATTGAAATATCTTCTATTTTAATGGAAGAGGAGAAGTATACCTTACATAATTGGGAAAGTAAAGACATATATCCCAAAGATAAAAATATCGGTATATCCCAATTGGTAAGCGAAACCATATTGACCCTACGCTGTTACTTGATCAAGAAAAGAATGGAGGCCCTGCAAAATAGCACGGAGGAAAATACCACCGATAACAGTGAGACGTTGGAAGAGATCATGAATTATTTGCAACTGAATAAACTGTTGAATAAAAAATTGAACAGGGTGCTGTCCTAAACTTAAAAAAAGAATAAGGGTGTAAGGATAAAAAAAACCTGACCGATCGGTCAGGTTTTTTCAGTTTTATGATTTTTTTGAATTTAATACAACTCCAGAGCTTTGGCTTGTTGCAATAAATCGACCATATTGTCCACATTTAACTTTTTCATTAAACGGGCTTTATAGGTGCTAACGGTTTTTTCGTTAAGGTTAAGACCTTCGGCAACATCTTTGTTACGTTTTCCGCTGGCCAATAATTTAAGGACCTCGACTTCCCTTGTAGATAATTTTCTAAAGAATCTACGTGGTTTTTGGGTGCCTTCGTCAAATGCTAAACGTTGAGCTAGTTCGTTGGTAATGAACATATTGCCTTCACTTACCTTCTTGACTGCGGATATTATGTAGTCGATGTCAGAAGCTTTTGAAAGGTAGCCGAATGCACCGGCCCTAATTGTACTTAAGGCATAGACATCTTCAGATTGTCCACTGTACATTAAAACCCTTACATCAGGATATTCTTTTTTCATTCTCCTTAAAGTGGCTATACCATTTATTTCCGGGATGTCCATTTCCAACATAACCACATCAGGGGAAGTTGTTTCTAGCTTTTTGAAAAGCTCGGAGGTAGTTGAAACATCATCGATAACTTCAAATCCACTTGCATTGTTCAATACTTGTTTAACTCCCATTCTTATAATTGGATGGTTGTCAGCAATTAACACTTTAATCATCTTGTTACTTTTTTTCGAGAAATTCTGCCCATTTAGGTGTATTTAAATTATGACACACAATGTAGGGCTAAATCCTGTAATTCAATAAGCAAATTTGAATTTATTTGAGAAAATATGGTATTTTACTCGTCTTATGTGCTTGATTATTAGTTAAGCGGTTGTTTTTGTAGGCTTGGTTTAAGGTAAATGGGTAAAGATTTCAAATAAAATTGGAGGACGGAATCTACTTTTGTTTGTTTGGGAAAATACCTCTTTTGTATCGCAATAATTGTCGATTACCTTTCTTTTGTTGCTCGTTCCCTATGGTATTTGGCACATAGTTGGCGTGCGCAATTACAATGTTGGGCTAAATGGGCGTTGTCAAATGCTAAGGGTCTTGATATGCGACTATGGTCATTGGGTCAATTCCTCTCGGTACGCCTATTACAAATTATCAGGTTCCACTTATATGGTCATGCGGGGTTCATTACTTGTCGGGGGCATACTCAAATACCTTTTCGATTTTCACAAGGGGATATTATTTGGTTAAAACAATTAACTTTGCCGATGAAAAATAGAGCCTTACTGTTTTGTATTAAAATTTAAAGGATAATTTTTTATATGAAAAAACCATTTTTTTTATCGTTGATGCTGGCCTTAACTTTCATGGGTTGCAAAAATGAGGACAAAATAGCGGAAGCTGTTAATAAAATACCATTGCAGCTCAAGGTATCCAGATTCGATAGTGAATTTGCGAAAGCAACACCCGCCGATATTCCAAAATTAAGAAAAACGTATCCTTATTTATTTCCTGCGCCCGATAGTGTTTGGGTAGCTAAATTACAAGATTCCCTACAGATAGAGCTAAGGGGGGAAGTGATGAATGAGTTTAGTGATTTTGATGCGGAGCTAACGGATATTGAAATGCTGTTCAAGTATATAAAATATTACTTCCCTAAAAGTGAGGTGCCTACTTTGATTACCGTTACCAATGATGTGGATTATGAGAACCGCATTATTTTGGCCGATAGTTTATTGCTTGTGGGGTTAGATAATTATTTAGGACCCGATCATAAGTATTATACGGGAATGCAAAAATATATTGCTGCGGCCATGAATCGGGATTTTATGGTAAGTGACATCGCAAATGCATTTGCCAATAAAGTGGTGCCAAGGCCTAGGGGAAGAACTTTTTTGGATCAGGTAATTTACTATGGTAAGATCTTGTACCTAAAGGATAAGATAATGCCTTTTCAATCCGATAGTCGAAAAATAGGTTACTCAGAAGATCAATTGGCATGGGCGCATGCTAACGAAGAGCCTATGTGGAGATATTTTATAGAAAGGGAACTACTTTACAGTACCGACAATAAGTTGGCATTACGATTTTTGGACCCTGCTCCGTTTTCTAAATTCGGATTGGAACTTGATAATGAATCCCCAGGACGATTAGGGCGTTATTTAGGTTGGCAGATCATACGTTCCTTTATGGATCGCAACGACGTGTCCTTACAACAACTGTTGAACCTCTCTGCAGAGGAAATTTTTAAGAAATCCAATTACAAACCAAATAAATAAATGGCAAAATTACATACATCGGAGATAAGTTTAAAAGTGGGGTTGGATGAGAATCGGGTACCTGAAAGACTAACGTGGTCAGCTGAGGACGGCGGTATTGATAATGAAGAGGCAAAGGCAATGATGCTTTCTGTATGGGATAGTAAGAACCAGGAATCCTTGAAGATTGATTTATGGACAAAAGATATGCCCGTTGATGAAATGAAGGTGTTTTTCCACCAAACCTTGGTCTCCATGTCAGATACCTTTATGAAAGCCACCCAAGATGAAAAAATGACAGCTACCATGAAAGATTTTTGTGCGTATTTTGCTGAAAAGTTGGAATTGAATAAATGATCCCATAATAAGTTTGGGTGATTTCGAGGTTCATAAAGAGACAATAGGCCTAAAGCGTTTTCGAAATGTAAATCCAATCTTACCAAAAACCTTAAAAAATAGCAAAATTTAATATAAGATTGACTTGATTCAGTATGTGAATTTTAAGTAATTGTAGTACTTTTGAGGCTTGTTTTAGTTACAACAATAAACAATCGAAATATGGAAGACGTAGAGAAATTTGATATCGATGTTTTAGGTGAGGCTTTATATGATTCACCTTTAGGTTTAAGTAAAAGAAAAGGTGATGATATTTTCAATTTTGTTACCGATAAAGATAGGGTTTTACGGTACATTTCCTTGAATGACCATAATAATTGTGTAAAGGGAGAACAAGAACCTGTAGCACTTGAGAAAGCGGGCCCTAGGGAAAAGATATACTTTAATACTAAAAAAACAAAAGCGGCCATAGTCACATGTGGGGGCTTGTGTCCCGGAATCAATAATGTGATCCGTAGTTTGGTCATGGGCCTTCATTATTTTTATGAGGTCAAAGAGATACTTGGTGTGCGATATGGTTACGAGGGGTTAATTCCTTCATACGGGCATGGTTTTGTAGATTTAACTCCCGAGTATGTAAAAGATATACATCAATTTGGAGGAACGATCTTAGGTTCTTCAAGAGGAGGTCAAGATGTCGGCGAAATGGTCGATACATTATACAATAACGGAATAGATATGTTGTTTGCCATTGGTGGTGACGGTACGCTTAAGGGTGCCAATGCCATTGGTGATGAAATTGCTAAAAGAGGTTTGAATATTTCAGTAATTGGTATTCCTAAGACCATTGATAATGATGTGAGTATCATAGATAAAACATTCGGTTTTGAAACCGCATATCATGTGGCCAACCCAATAATCAGGGATGCCCATAATGAAGCTACGGGAGCGTATAACGGTATCGCAATTGTAAAACTTATGGGTCGCGATAGCGGATTTATCGCAGCCTCAGCTGCAATCTCAATGCCGGTGGTCAACTTTGTTTTGGTACCTGAAATGCATTTTGAACTTGAAGGTGAAAATGGATTTTTGGAAACCCTTAAAAAACGATTAGATGCCAAACAGCATGCGGTTATCGTGGTTGCTGAAGGGGCCGGTCAAAATTTATTCAATAAAGAAGGTAAGGAAAAGGTCACCGATGCATCAGGAAATGTTCAACATGATGATATAGGTTTGTTGTTGAAGAATGAAATCGCTGAATTCTTTAAGAAAAAGGATTATGAAGTGACCATCAAATACATTGACCCTAGTTATATTATCAGAAGTGCACCTGCGAATCCTGGAGATAGCGTATTCTGTAGTGGTTTGGCTTACCATGCATTACATGGGGCTATGGCCGGTAAAACGAAGTTCGTTGTAGGCCGGGTAAACAACCAATATGTGTATCTGCCCATTTCTGCAGTGACATCCTCACGTAAGAAAATAAATATGGAGGGTGGATTTTGGTTCGCTGCCTTGGAGAGTACCGGGCAACCTTTCGAGATGAGGTAATTTTCAATAAAGTATTACGGACCGGTATTTACATATGATTTAAATATCGGTCGGTACTGCGATCTACCCATACTTCATTATGTAAGCTTTTCGGTTTCATAAAGACAAAAAAAAGAAAAGAAACATAGTGTTGAAGACTTCATTTAAAGGGGAATCAAATCAAGAAAAACTTGTGTTCGTTTACAATGCCGATTCCGGTATTCGAAATGCAATTATCGACAGTGCGCATAAAATCTTAAGTCCTGGAACTTATGATTGTAAACTTTGCGGCATAACGTTTGGTGTATTTGGCGAAAGGAAGATTTGGAAAGATTTCAGGGAAAAAGCATCCTGTGAAATGGAGTTCTTGCACAAAGATGAATTTCAAAAAAATTATGCTTCAAAATTCGTATATGCGTTCGAATATCCAGTGATATTGATCGCTTCAAATGAAAATTTTGAGGTATTCATTTCCAAAGAAGAACTTGAAGGTTTGGAAAAACCGGAGGAATTGATCCAACTGGTCAATAAACGGATTAAATTATGATTTGTTCTCTTCGAAATATAGTTGGTTAACTTCATCAATATGCGCTAGAAGTTCGTCCCGTCCAATATTTTTAGATGATGAGGTGACAAAATGGTTTGGGGCTTCTTCCCAAGCTCCCGTCATTAGTTCATTTAAATAGTCGGTAACATTTTTTTCAATTGCTTTCGGTTTTAGTTTGTCCGCTTTGGTAAAAACGATGCTGAAAGGAATCATGTTTTCACCTAGGTATTCCATGAACTCCATGTCTATTTTCTGAGGGGCATGGCGCACATCGACCAAAACAAAGGCACTTACTAATTGTTTGCGCTTTAAAAAGTAATCGGTAATATATTTTTGAAAGGTTTTTTTATCCTTTTTAGAAACACGGGCGTAACCATATCCGGGTAAATCTACCAAAAACCAATTTTCATTGATTTTAAAATGGTTGATAAGTTGTGTTTTTCCGGGTCTGCCAGAAGTTTTGGCCAAGCTCTTACGTTCAGTCAACATATTGATCAGAGAGGATTTTCCAACATTGGATCGTCCAATGAACGCGTACTCTGGTAACGGCTCATTTGGGCATTTGGCAACATCGGAATTGCTCATCACAAAGTCGGCAGACTTTATTTTCATTTAAATCGGGTTTAAAAGTTCCGTTTTTCTAACCAGGCATCGAGTACTTCATTGAACTCGTCGGGATGCTCCATCATCGGGGCGTGTCCACATTTCTTGATCCAGAATAAATCGGAGTCGGGCAGTAGTTCGTGAAATTCCTTAGCTACATTCGGTGGGGTCACCGAATCGTTTTCCCCCCAGATGATACAGGTAGGAGTGTTCATCTTGGGCAGGTCTTTTGACATATTGTGACGAATCGCACTTTTGGCGATTGCCAATGTTTTTACAAGTTTTACCCGGTCATTGACCGTTTCGAAAACTTCATCTACGATTTCTTTGGTGGCAACCGCGGGATCATAGAATACATCTTGTGCCTTTTTCTTTATGAATTCATAATCGCCACGTTTAGGGTAACCGTCTCCCATGGCGCTTTCGTAAAGTCCCGAACTTCCGGTAATTACTAGGGCCTTGACCATTTCTGGGTACATTTTTGTGTGTAGCAGCCCTATGTGCCCGCCTAAAGAATTTCCTAAGAGGATTACATCTTTCAGGCCTTTGAACTCTATAAAATTTTCAAGGTATTTGGCAAAACTTTTTACGGTGGTTTTCAGTAAGGGCATCCTATATATAGGGAGCTCCGGAATCAATACCTTGTAGCCTTTCTTAGGGAAATGCTCGGAAACCCCTTTGAAATTGCTCAACCCTCCCATAAGACCGTGTAAAATAATAATTGGGGTTCCTTCCCCTTTCTCAATATATCGGTATTTGCCTTCTGTGATAATCTTTTCTTCCATTGAGAATACTTCTGGTCTGAATTGACAAATATAGGCAATTCCTTATTGATTTGTCTATTGATTGCACTAGTAATTAGTTGTTCCAAAGGCAGAATGCCTAAAGGTTTTTTTGAATACTTGTAGGGGAATTGTGTAAGCTCCTAACTGTAAATGGCTCTGAATGGAATGAATTTATTAACAAAGTGGTAAATAGTGGTAAATTGTGGTAATAAATTCTATATATTTGAGTTCTATATAGGAAAACCAACCGTTTAGGGTGATAAATTTTAACGAAGCATATTATTGTAAAGCTGATGCCAAAGGTAGGGTAATGATACCGTCTGCCCTTAAAAATAGGCTGTTACCTGTTTTAAAAGAGGGCTTTGTATTAAAGCGTTCGGTCAGTGGTGCCTGTTTGGAGCTTTGGCCAATGTCCCAATGGGACGAGATGATGCTGAAGATCAAAAAGTTAAATCGCTTTGTTAAAAAGAACAATGATTTCATACGCATTTTCATGGCAGGGGTCAAAGAGGTAGAGATCGATAGTGCGGGAAGGTTGTTGATTCCTAAAAGTTTAATGTCGATAGCGGGTATAGTGAAAGAGATCGCTTTGAGTCCGTCTGTTGATATTATTGAAATATGGGATAAGGATAGTTATGAAAAGGCTATTGAGATTACAGATGAGGAATTCGAGGTCTTGGCAGAGGATGTGATGGGTGGCTTTGATGAAAACATTCCCGATGTATCATAATCCCGTACTTCTAAAAGCATCCGTTGATGGGCTTGGAATGAAGGCCGATGGCGTTTATGTAGATGTCACCTACGGAGGTGGGGGCCATTCGAAAGAGATATTGAAAAGATTGGGACCAAAAGGTAGGTTGTTCGCCTTTGATCAGGATGAAGAGGCTTTGGAAAATAAGGTCGATGATGATAGGTTAACGCTTATCAACGAGAATTTTAGATATATAAAGCAGTTTTTAAAGTTCTATGGCATTCGGAAAGTAGATGGTATCCTAGCTGATTTTGGGGTTTCGTCACATCAGTTCGATAAGGCTGAGCGAGGGTTTTCCACTCGTTTTGATGCTGATTTGGATATGAGGATGAGTCAAAAAGGAATTGTTTCGGCCTATGATGTGGTGAATTCCTACTCCTATGATGATCTAAGAAGGGTATTGTTTCAATATGGTGATTTACGTAACGCAAATGCCATGGCCAATACCATTATAATGAGTAGGGAAGAGGCTCCGATTAAGACATCGGCCCAATTAAAGGAGGTATTAGGAAGGTTTTTGCCAAAGCATAAGGAGCATAAGATCCTGGCGCAAATTTATCAGGCCATCCGTATTGAGGTGAACCAAGAGATCGAGGTCATAAAGGAGTTTTTGATGCAGGTGCCTGAGTTGTTGAATCCAGGTGGAAGGCTAAGTGTTATTAGTTATCATTCTTTGGAGGACCGATTGGTGAAACGTTTCATTAGGTCGGGGTTGTTCGAAGGGGAGCCGGAAAAGGATTTTTATGGGAATGTAGATGTGCCCTTGAAAAAAGTAGGGGGATTAATAGTGCCGTCGAAAGAAGAAATTGCAACGAATAATAGGGCGCGAAGTGCAAAATTGCGAATAGCGGAACGCATATAACAATACGATGAGAAAAGGAATATTAGATGTACTGAAAGGTAAGTTTTTGGTGAGCGGGGACGCCCCAAAACACTGGTTGTTCATAATATTCGTCTCGTTTTTGGCAACGGTGATGATAGGAAGTTCGCATAGTGCCGATAAAAAAGTACATCAGATAGCCGCTTTGAATGAAGAAGTAAAAGAATTGCGTAGCGAATTCGTTGACCTTAGGTCAGATGTTCAGCGTTTAAAATTGGAATCTACGATAACAAAAATTGTTGAAGGGAAGGGTTTGTATCCTTCAGAAACACCACCAAAAAAAATAAAAGTAAAATCAATTAAGGAGTAATGGCGGTTACCGAAAAGAGAATATTGAACAGGTTATATGTTGTGGCGGGATTCCTATTCCTGTTCGCATGTGCCGTGCTCTTTAAACTGGTAAGCATACAGATGGTCGACGGCAATAAATATCGTGATTTGGCGCATAAAAGAACGGAAAAAATGTTCACTATTGCTCCAAACCGTGGTAATCTGTATTCCGATGACGGTAGTCTTTTGGCCACTTCGGTTTCAAAGTATACGATTCGTTTTGATGCTGTGACCGTAAGTGATGCCGATTTTAAGGCAAATGTAAAACCCTTGGCCGAAGCTTTGTCGAAACTTACGGGGAAAACTTCTTCCCATTACCAACAGCTCTTGCGAAAAGCCAAGGCCAATAAAAACAGATACACCCTTTTGGTGAGAAATCTTGATTATTCCGATTATATGGATGTGAAGGATTTTCCACTGTTGCGTAAAGGTCCGTATAAAGGAGGTTTGATCGTAGAACAAAAAACGGTTCGGGAACATCCTTTGGGTAAAATTGCCGAGCGTAGCGTTGGTTACGAGCGTAAAGATGAAAACGGTTATTACACCAGAGTAGGGTTAGAGGGTGCTTTTGGCCAATATTTAAGAGGGGTTGAAGGTAAGCGATTAAAGCAGAAAATAGCTAAGGGCCAATGGAAACCTATAGGAATGGATAACATTGTAGAGCCAAAAGATGGATACGATGTGATCTCAACCATAGATATCAATATCCAGGACATTGCCCATCACGCCTTGTTGCGACAATTGGAACACTATAAGGCCGAACACGGAACCGTAATCGTTATGGAAACAAAAACGGGTGAAGTCAAGGCAATTTCCAATTTAGGAAGAACGAAGGAAGGTAAATATTATGAGCGATTGAACTATGCCATTGGTGAATCCCATGAGCCGGGATCTACATTTAAACTAATGAGTTTGGTTGCTGCATTGGAAGATAAAGTAATAGATACCAGCTCCGTAATAGATACGGAGAAAGGGTATTGGAAAATATATAACCATAGGGTCAGGGATTCCAAACACGGGGGGTACGGCAAAATTTCAATGGCAAAAGCTTTTGAGGTTTCCTCGAATACCGCATTTGCAAAGACCATTCACAATGGTTATAAAGATGAGCCTTCGAAATATGTAAATCGTTTGTTACGTATGGGGATTGGCAATGAAATCGGCCTTCCTATCAAAGGTGAAGGGAAACCGGTATTGCGTTCTCCAGGAGATAAGGGTTGGTCGGGTCTTTCCTTGGCACAGATGGCTTATGGCTATGAGGTGTCCATGACACCTTTACAGGTGTTAACCTTTTACAATGCCATTGCCAATGACGGGGAAATGGTGAAACCTAGGTTGATCAAAGAGGTAAAGGAATGGGATAGGACGGTTTTGAAATTTGAGAAAGAGGTGATCAATCCGTCAATATGTTCTAAGGAAACGGTTAAAAAAGTACAGCAGTTGTTGAAAGATGTGGTAGAGAAAAAACATGGGACAGGACATCGGTTGTATTCGCCGAATTTTTCCATGGCAGGTAAAACCGGTACGGCACAAAAGAATTACGTTTCCAAGGACCCTGATAAACTAAGGTATATTTCAACCTTTGCAGGATATTTTCCGGCTGAACAGCCTAAGTACTCCTGTATTGTAGTCATACACGAGCCCGATAAAAGTGTTGGGTATTATGGGGCAGATGTTTCTGGACCTGTATTTAAATCCGTTGCCCAAAAAGTATATGCTACCAATCCTTTGATCGATGAAGTGGAAATGATGGGGGGTAATGATGGTCGATTGGAGCAATCGTATCAAAAGTACTTTGCCGAAGCACAAAAAAAATACAACAAAGTGCCCAATGTAAAAGGGATGAGCGGAATGGATGCCGTTTCCATTCTTGAAAACCTTGGGATAAAGGTAGAGGTTAAGGGTAACGGCAAGGTTAAAAAACAGTCCATTTCCCAAGGAACGGACATAAATAAAGTTGAAAAGATAATATTGGAACTTTCGTGAATTTATTAAAAGACATATTATTCGGGGTTAGCCTATCCGCGGTTAGTGGTTCTACCACTATTATGGTCAATACCATAACTTTCGATTCGCGAAAAGTGGCTTTTGATGATGTCTTTGTTGCAATAAAGGGAACATTGACAGATGGTCATAAGTATATTGAAAAAGCCATAGATTCGGGGGCGGTCTGCATTGTTTGTGAAACCATGCCAGGACAATTGGTAGACGGGGTAACTTATGTTGAAGTTGATAATGGGAATAAAGCCTTGGCTATCATGGCTTCCAATTATTACGGTAATCCATCACGAAACCTGAAGTTGGTAGGTATTACGGGTACCAATGGTAAGACTACCATTAGTAGTCTTTTGTTTCAATTGTTCAAAAAAGCCGGTTTTAAGGTAGGATTGATATCCACCATAAAAATCATGGTCGATGATAAAGAATACCAAACAACACATACCACACCAGATGCTTTGACCATTAATAGGCACTTGGCCTTGATGAGTGAAGAAGGTGTAGAATATTGCTTTATGGAGGTGAGTTCCCATGGCATTCATCAAAAAAGGACGGAGGGCCTGTTGTTCGAAGGGGCGATTTTCACGAATCTCACCCATGATCATTTAGATTATCATAAAACCTTTGCAGATTACAGGGATACCAAAAAAACGTTGTTCGATAATTTACCGAAAAATGCTTTTGCGTTAACGAATATCGATGACAAGAATGGTTTGGTCATGTTACAGAATACAAAGGCAAGAAAGTTTACCTATGCCTTGAAATCATATGCAGATTACAGGGGGCAGATTCTTGAGAATCAATTTGACGGACAATTATTAAGGATTGATGACGATCAATTATGGACCAAATTGATAGGTAGTTTCAATGCTTACAACGTTTTGGCCATTTATGCTACGGCAGATATTTTGGGGCTAGAAAAATTGGAGACCCTTCGTTTGCTCAGTGAATTGGATAACGTTGACGGAAGGTTCCAATACCATATATCAAAAGAAAAAATAACGGCAATAGTAGATTATGCCCATACGCCGGATGCTTTACAAAATGTACTCGAGACAATCGGAACATTGAGGACTGGAAATGAAAACGTCATCACCGTTGTGGGGTGTGGTGGCGATAGAGACAAGTCTAAGCGTCCGGTAATGGGTAAAATCGCTACCCAAATGAGTAGCAAGGTCATTTTTACCTCGGATAATCCAAGGTCGGAATCACCTGCTGTGATTATTGAGGAAATGGAAGTTGGGGTAGAACCCCAAAATGTGAAAAAAGTATTGTCTATAGAAAATCGTAAACAGGCGATTAAGACAGCTTGTCAACTGGCCATGCCCAATGATATTATCCTTATTGCCGGTAAAGGGCACGAAACGTATCAGGAAACTAATGGCGAGCGTGTAGATTTTGACGATTTCAAAATAGTAAGGGAAGTATTAAAAACACTAGATAAATAAAAGATATAACGACCAATAGGAATGCTATATTATCTGTTTGAATTTTTAGAAAAAGAATACCAGTTGCCAGGGGCAAGCCTATTTGGTTTCACCACCTTTCGGGCGGCTATGGCCATTCTGTTTTCTTTGATCATTGCCACTGTTTACGGTAAAAAGGTGATTTTATTGTTACAACGAAAGCAAATCGGTGAAAGCATTAGGGATTTGGGCTTGCAAGGACAAGAGCAAAAAGCAGGTACGCCTACGATGGGTGGCCTTATCATCATCATGGCTACTTTGATTCCGGTGTTGTTATTTGCCGATATATTGAATATTTATATCATTCTTTTGATCGTAACGACTGTCTGGATGGGGGTTATCGGTTTTATTGATGACTATATCAAGACCTTTAAAAAGGATAAAGAAGGTTTAAAAGGAAGGTTTAAGATCCTAGGTCAAGTGGTTTTGGGGCTCATCGTTGGGGCTACCTTATACTTTCATCCCCAGGTAACGATGCGCGACCATGATAAAACCGTTATCACTAAAGAGTATCAGGTTGAACAGGTGAAGGGAGCGGATATTAAATCTACTAGGACAACGGTTCCTTTTATAAAGAACAATGAATTCGATTATGGTAACCTCATAGCTTGGGCAGGTGAAGGCGCCAAGGATTATGTGTGGTTGATTTTCATTCCTATGATCATTTTGATCGTTACGGCAGTATCGAACGGCGCAAATCTAACCGATGGCATAGATGGTTTGGCGGCAGGTACCTCGGCAATAATCGTTTTTACCTTGGGTATTTTCACTTGGGTCTCGGGTAATATTATTTTTTCCGATTATCTCGATATCATGTATATCACTGGGGTTGGCGAGTTGCTGGTATTCGTAACGGCATTTGTAGGGGCCTTGGTAGGCTTTTTATGGTATAACGCTTTCCCGGCAACCGTTTTTATGGGCGATACGGGAAGTTTGACCATCGGGGGTGTAATTGCGGTAATTGCCATTATTATACGAAAAGAATTATTGATACCCGTTTTATGTGGAATCTTCTTTGCCGAATCGATCTCGGTAATGTTGCAAGTCGGGTATTTCAAATACACCAAGAAAAAGTTAGGGGAAGGCAAAAGGGTGTTCTTAATGGCACCATTACATCATCATTATCAGAAAAGGGGATATCATGAAAGCAAAATAGTAACCCGTTTCTGGATTGTAGGTATTATGCTGGCAATTATAACGATTGTTACCCTTAAAGTAAGATAAATGGCACGCTTGGTTATCCTTGGAGGAGGTGAAAGTGGAGTAGGTACTGCCATTTTAGGGTTGAAAAAAGGATATGGGGTCTTTGTTTCCGATAAAGGGGAAATAAAGGAAAAGTATAAAAAAGTTCTTGAACATTATGGGATTGATTGGGAAGAAAAAGTACATACCGAAGCAAAGATCTTAAATGCGGATGTGGTCATGAAAAGTCCAGGGATACCTGACACGGTTCCTTTGGTTCTTTTATTGAAGGAGAAGGGGGTTCCTGTAATCTCCGAGATTGAATTTGCGGCGCGGTTTACCGATGCACGAATCATTGGGATTACGGGGAGTAACGGTAAAACCACTACGACCATGCTTACCAACCACATTTTGAAAGAAGGTGGGCTGAGCGTTGGTATGGCGGGTAATATTGGGGATAGTTTCGCAAAGATGGTGGCTGAAAAGGAGTATGGAAATTATGTTTTGGAGATAAGTAGTTTTCAGCTGGACGGTATAGTGGATTTTAAACCACATGTGGCCATTATAACGAATATTACACCAGACCATTTGGATCGCTACGATTATAAATTCGAAAACTATGTAGCATCTAAGTTCAGGATAACGGAGAACCAAGAGTCGGACGATTATCTTATTTATGACGCCGATGACGAAGTAATCGTGAATTGGTTGGCAAAGCACCCGGTTAAATCCATATTAATGCCATTTTCTATTGAAAAGGAAATGGGGCAAGGGGCATTTTTAAAGAATGGGGAAATAGTATTAAAGATTAATAACGAGACAATAAAAATGAAAGAGAGCACACTGGCACTGGAAGGAAAACACAATGTAAAGAATACAATGGCTTCATCATTGGCGGCCAAACTTGTCGGAATCCGAAAGCAGACCATTCGTGAGTGTGTCGCCAATTTCCAAGGCGCCGAACACAGATTGGAGAAGGTGTTGAAAATACAACACGTTCAGTATATCAATGACTCCAAGGCAACGAATGTCAATGCTACCTATTTTGCCTTGGACAGCATGAGCGCGCCAACGGTTTGGATCGTAGGTGGGGTTGATAAAGGGAACAATTATAAAGAGTTGATGCCTTTGGTGCGTGAAAAGGTAAAGGCCATTATCTGCCTAGGTAGCGATAATTCCAAAATCGTGGATGCTTTTGGTAATGTTGTAGATCTTTTGGTAGAAACATATGCTATGGAAGAGGCGGTAAAAGTTGCCTATAAAATCGCAGAACGCGGGGATACCGTATTGTTGTCACCGGCCTGTGCAAGTTTTGACCTGTTCAAGAATTATGAAGACAGGGGTAATCAATTTAAAGAAGCCATTAAAAATTTATAGAAGTGCTTAAATTTTTAAAAAATATCGAAGGGGATAAAGCCATTTGGGCCGTTGTGGCACTGTTGGCCTTGTTTTCGTTTTTGCCGGTCTATAGTGCCAGTAGTAATTTGGTCTATGTAGTTGGTAACGGTACTACCGGAGGGCATTTGGTAAAACATGCCTTTCTGTTGTTTTTAGGTTTCGGTATTATTTACGGGGTGCATAAAATACCGGTGCATTTCTTTAAGGGTCTTTCTTTGATTGCCATGCCTATCGTTTTGGTTTTGCTGATATTCACCATGGCTCAGGGTACTACGATAGATGGTGCCAATGCAAGTAGATGGATTCGGATTCCCTTAGTGGGTTTTACTTTTCAGACCTCTAATCTTGCGGCGGTTGTTTTAATGATATATGTTGCTCGTTACTTAACCAAGATCAAGGACAGTGAAATTACTTTTCAAGAGAGTATCCTTCCACTATGGTTTCCGGTTTTTCTTGTCATAATATTGATTTTACCTGCTAACTTTTCTACGGCCGCAATCATGTTTTCCATGGTATTGTTGTTGTGTTTCTTAGGTGGGTATCCCATAAAATATTTAATAGGCATAATCGGTACGGGCATATTATGCCTAACCCTCTTTGTTTTAACGGCGAAAGCGGCTCCGGACTTGTTTCCTAACCGCGTGGATACTTGGATAAGTAGGGTTGAGAATTTTGCTAATCCTGAGGATACGGAAGCCGATTATCAGATTGAAAGGGCCAAAATTGCCGTAGCATCAGGTGGTGTTTTTGGTAAGGGGGCCGGAAAAAGTGTTCAAAAGAATTTTTTACCACAAAGTTCTTCGGATTTCATCTATGCCATAATTGTTGAGGAATATGGATTAGTTGGAGGCTTTGTGCTTATGTTTTTCTATATGTTGTTATTGTTCCGTATCGTGGTGGTCGCCAATGCCAATCGTACCATATTTGGCAAGTTGTTGGTATTAGGGGTGGGCTTGCCCATCGTGTTCCAGGCCATGATCAATATGGCAGTGGCGGTAGAATTGTTTCCGGTAACGGGGCAAACCTTGCCATTAATTAGTAGTGGTGGTACTTCTAGTTGGATGACTTGTTTGGCCATCGGGATAATACTAAGTGCAAGTAGAAAGAGTGAAGAGATAGAGGAGAAACATATTGAAATGGATGACGCCAATCCCTTAGAGATATTAAGCGGACAATTATAAAAAGGATATGAACTCAAAAGAACAGTCTATGACAGATGGGAAGAACCCTGATCAAGTTCTTCGGTTTATCCTTTCCGGTGGTGGTACTGGCGGACATATTTATCCGGCAATAGCTATCGCCAATGAATTAAAAAAAAGATATCCGAATGCTGAGTTCCTGTTCGTAGGGGCAAAGGATAGGATGGAGATGGAGAAAGTACCCCAAGCTGGGTACAAGATCGAAGGGTTATGGATTTCTGGGTTGCAAAGGAAACTGACCCTTAAAAATTTAATGTTTCCGATAAAATTGATAAGTAGTTTGTTCAAAGCAGGTAAAATAGTATCGAAATTCAAGCCACATGCCGTAGTTGGTACGGGCGGATTTGCAAGTGGCCCTTTGTTAAAGGTTGCTTCAGGCAGGGGAATACCGTGTGTTTTACAGGAACAGAATTCTTATGCGGGCATAACCAATAAATTGTTGAAGGATAAGGTGGCTAAGATCTGTGTGGCTTATGACGGAATGGAGGCATTTTTTCCATCCGATAAAATCGTGAAAACGGGAAACCCCGTAAGAGGTGATTTGGTTGCCAAAGGAAAAGATAAAAAAGAGGCTTTGGACTTTTTCGGATTGCAAGCAGACCAGCCCACATTGTTGGTATTGGGCGGAAGCCTTGGGGCAAGAAGAGTTAACCAATTGATCGCTCAAAAACTAGATTACTTTAAAGATTTGGGAATTCAATTAATCTGGCAATGCGGAAAACTTTATTTCGAAGAATATGAAAAGTTCAACTCTGAAAATGTAAAAGTGCTCGATTTTCTGAATAGGATGGACCATGCATACACCGCAAGTGATTTTATCATATCCAGGGCTGGTGCAAGTTCAGTATCCGAACTGTGTATAGTAGGTAAACCGGTATTGTTTATCCCTTCGCCCAATGTCGCTGAGGACCATCAAACCAAGAATGCCATGGCTTTGGTGAATGAGGATGCAGCGATAATGGTAAAAGAAAAAGATTTGGACGAAAGTTTCGAGGCCGTTTTCTCCGGGATGTTCGGTTCAAAAGAAAAACAAGAAAAATTAGGGCTTAATATAAAGAAGTTGGCCATGCCAAATGCGACGGCTTCTATTGTTGATGAAATTGAAAAATTGGTAGCTGAATAGATGGATCTTAAACAAATACATAACGTTTATTTTATAGGGATAGGGGGCATTGGTATGTCTGCCCTGGCGCGTTATTTTGTGTATATTAAGAAGAATGTGGCAGGCTATGATAAAACTAAGACCCCGTTAACAGAAGAGCTTTCTGAATTGGGCATACATATTCATTATAGCGATGACGTCAAGGCTATTGATGGGCGCTTTATGGATTCCCGTAAGACCTTGGTAGTTTATACGCCGGCTGTACCCGATAGTCATTCGGAATATCAGTACTTTTTACAAAATGGTTTTACCGTAAAAAAACGTTCTGAGGTATTGGGTATAATTACAAAAGATACATTTTGTTTCGCAGTTGCCGGTACGCATGGTAAAACAACCACTTCGAGTATTTTGGCACATTTGCTCAATGAGTCGGGAACTCCGTTTACCGCATTTTTAGGAGGGGTTTCAGAAGATTTCAACAGTAACTTTTTATTTAAAGGTTCTGAGTATTCTGTTGTTGAAGCTGATGAATATGACCGTTCGTTTCTAAGGTTGTTTCCCGATGTAGCTTGCATTACCTCTATGGATGCCGATCATTTGGATATTTACGGAACCAATGATGAAATGGTAAGATCTTTCGAAGAATTTGCTGATAAAACAAAGCCTAATGGTAAGTTGTTCGTGCGTAAAGGATTGCCGATTGGTGGGTTGACATACGGTATTGAGGATGGTTCCGATTATTGTATCGAGAACCTTAAAATACAGCATGGGACCTATATTTTTGATTTGAAAACCCCGGAAACAACGTTGATGGGTGTTAAGTTCAATAAACCGGGGGAACATAATCTATTGAACGGACTTGTGGCTTTTGCTATGGCGATAGAATCAGGTTCTTCGCCAACTATATTGGCAAAGGGATTGGAAACTTTTAAAGGTGTGCAGCGAAGGTTTTCTTATAAGATAAAAGAAGGAGGCTTTGTTTTTATTGATGATTATGCACATCATCCTACAGAAATAAATGCTGTTTATCAAGCGATTTCCGAGATGCATCCGAATAAAAAAGTATTGGCTGTTTTTCAACCCCACTTATTCTCTAGGACGAGGGATTTCGTAGACGCTTTTGCCGAAAGTTTGTCAAAATTCGATAGTATCCTTTTGTTGGATATCTATCCGGCAAGGGAAGAGCCATTGGCAGGTGTCAATTCTTCTTGGTTGTTGGGGAAAATAACAAATCCGAAGAAAAAATTAGTAAGTAAAGAAGAGCTTATAACTGAGATAAAATCACAAAGTCCTGATGTACTGGTGACTATGGGAGCCGGGGATATTGGGTTAGAAGTGTCAAAAATCAAAAAAGAACTGGAAAATGCGCATTAATTGGGACTACATAAAACTGATAGCTCTACTGTTTATTGTAACAGGACTTTATGCGTTTTCAAATGTAAGAAGTGAGCAAAGATCGGTCAATGGGTTGAACATAGAATTCGTTGGTGATAACAATTTGTATATCACTCAGGGCATGGTTAATAAATTGTTAATACAAAAATATGGCCCCCTTACAAATGAGCCTAAAGAAAAATTAGTTTTGAATACTATAGAGAAGGTCATTGAGGCCAATGAAATGGTGAAAAGTGCCCAAGTGTATCTTACTGTAAATGGGGAGCTTACGACAAAAATCGAGCAGCGTAGGCCAATCGGAAGAATAGAAGGGGATTCTAAGTTTTATCTGGATGAAGATGGGAGACGTATGCCGTTTTCCGTGAGTCATTCTGCTAGGGTACCTATAATTACAGGAAAGGTGACGGGAAAAAGTCTCGAAGATGTTTATGAGATTTTAAAATACATAAACAATGATGACTTTTTACGTAAGAACGTAATTGGTATCCATATTGCGGATGAAGGGAAATACCAATTAAAGTTTCGTATGGAACAGTTTGTAGTGAACTTGGGGGGTGTAGATGGTTTAGATGAAAAATTCAACAACTTCAAGGCATTTTATACAAAAGCGAACAAGGATGAAACCTTGGAAGATTATAATGTTGTAAGTCTAGAGTTTAACAATCAAGTAGTGTGCACCAAAATATAAGTATGGAAATGGAACAGGGTAATTATTCAGTTGGGTTAGATATCGGAACTACCAAAATTGTCGCCATAATCGGTAAGGAAAACGAATATGGGAAAATTGAAATTTTGGGTATCGGAAGGTCAAAAAGTTTAGGTGTACACCGTGGTGTGGTCAATAATATTACACAAACCATAAAATCCATTCAACAAGCCGTAGAAGAGGCCGAGATCAATTCAGGTTTAAAAATCGGATCTGTGGTGGTTGGTATCGCGGGTCAACATATACGTAGCCTTCAACATAGTGATTATATCACTAGGGCCGATTCTGAAGAAGTGATCAATGAAGATGATTTGGATAGGCTTTGTAATCAGGTGTATAAATTGGTGATGCTTCCCGGAGAGGAAATCATTCATGTTCTGCCCCAAGAATACAAAGTAGACGGACAAGCGGAAATTAAAGAACCCATAGGTATGTACGGTGGAAGGCTCGAAGCGAACTTTCATGTTGTCGTTGGGCAGGTATCTTCTATAAAGAATGTCGGAAGATGTATAAAAAGTGCCGGTCTTGACTTGGGTAAAATAACTTTGGAACCATTGGCTTCCTCAGATGCGGTTTTAAGTCAGGAAGAAAAAGAGGCGGGAGTCGCATTAATAGATATAGGAGGTGGTACTACCGATTTGGCCATTTTCAAAGATGGAATAATCAGGCATACAGCGGTAATTCCGTTTGGTGGCGGGGTAATTACCGAAGATATAAAAGAGGGTTGTTCGATCATCGAAAAGCAGGCAGAATTGTTGAAAATCAAGTTCGGTTCTGCGTGGCCGGGTGAAAATAAAGATAATGAGATCGTCTCCATACCTGGATTAAGAGGCCGTGAGCCCAAGGAAATTACATTGAAGAACCTTTCAAAGATCATACATGCCAGGGTTGTTGAGATCATTGAGCAGGTTTATGTTGAAATAAAGAACTATGGCCATGACGAGCAAAAGAAAAAATTGATCGCGGGTATAGTGCTTACAGGTGGCGGAAGTCAATTAAAACATTTGAAACAATTGGTCGAGTATATAACCGGAATGGATACTAGGATCGGATATCCCAACGAGCATCTGGCGGGTGATTCCGATGATGAGGTTGCTAGTCCGTTATATGCTACAGCCGTAGGTTTGTTGATGAATGCCGTCAAAAATGATCGTAAGGATTTGGTTTCCCATAAACAAGTGGAAGAACAGGAAGAAATGGTAATGGTCGATCATGATCAAACAACCAGTACACCGACCCATAAAGGGGAACGGAAATCAGTATTTGATAAATGGTCCGAAAAATTGAAAGATTTCTTGGACAACGCTGAATAATCGGCGCGTAAAATATGAACACTTATAAAAACCAGTAATAAAAACAGTATGAGCAAGAACACTGAAATGGAAAGTATCTCTTTTGACTTACCGAAGAACCAAAGCAATGTGATAAAAGTCATTGGTGTTGGAGGAGGGGGAAGCAACGCAATAAACCATATGTTCCAGGCAGGAATAAATGGAGTTGATTTCGTTATCTGCAATACCGATTCGCAAGCTTTGGACAATAGTCCGGTTCCCAATAAAATACAACTTGGTGTATCCCTGACCGAAGGTTTGGGTGCGGGGGCGAATCCCGAAGTTGGTGAACAGGCGGCGATTGAGAGTATGGAAGACATAAAATCTATGTTGGATACCACCACGAAAATGATATTCATTACTGCTGGTATGGGCGGGGGAACAGGTACTGGTGCTGCCCCTGTTATTGCCAAGCAAGCAAAAGAAATGGATGTTCTTACCGTCGGTATCGTAACCATGCCTTTTCAATTTGAAGGAAAAATGCGTTGTGATCAAGCCCAACAGGGAATAGAGAAACTACGTGCCAATGTTGACTCGCTCATAGTCATCAATAATAATAAGTTAAGGGAGGTTTATGGTAATCTAGGTTTTAAGGCAGGTTTTTCCAAAGCTGATGAAGTGTTGGCGACCGCTGCTCGTGGAATTGCGGAAGTTATTACCCATCATTACACACAGAATATAGATTTACGTGACGCTAAAACCGTTCTTTCCAATAGTGGTACCGCTATTATGGGGTCTGCCATGGCATCTGGTTCATCAAGGGCCAATGAAGCTATAATGAAAGCTTTGGATTCGCCATTGTTGAACGATAATAAGATAGCAGGGGCCAAAAATGTATTGTTGTTGATCGTTTCCGGATCACAGGAAATCACCATTGATGAAATTGGTGAGATCAATGACCATATTCAGACTGAAGCTGGATACGGTGCCAACATCATTATGGGAGTTGGTGAGGATGAATCTTTAGGTGAAGCCATTGCCGTAACCGTTATTGCCACGGGTTTTAATATTGATCAACAGGATGATATCGTAAATACGGAATCAAAAAAGATAATCCATACACTCGAAGATGAACAAAAAGCAGTTCAGGATTTAACACCCCAGAATGTTGTACATCAATTAGTGGAAGATGAGGAAGAAATTGCCGAGTTGGTCGTAAAATCGAAATTGGAAGAAATTGATGGTTTGGATTTGATTCCAACAACGAATTATATCAGGAACTTCAATGTTTTCTATGACGAAGTCGTTGCAGAAAACGTTTCCGAAGATGATTTCGTCATTTTCGAGACCAAGGATAGGATAAAGGATATTGAGGTTGTAGATCAAGAAGTGGTTTCACCAACTCAGGCAGATGAAGATCAATTCGCATTTAGTTTTGACATGCCTTTGAACAATAAAAAAGAGGAAAAGGAGAACGTCATTACTTTTAACCTTGAAGATGAGGTTAAGGATATGGATGTGAACGAGCATGTAGAAGTAATCCCAGTCTTGGAATATAACAAGGAAGGTGAGACCCGTTACAGTTTAGACGATTATATGGAGTTGGAAAACCAACTTACAGGGGCCAAATCAAAAGCAGAGGAATTTGAGCCTAAGATCGTTGAGGATGAATTGGTCTTTGAAAAGAAAACAGTGCAGCAGCCGGTAAAAAGGGCAGAACAACAAACGGAGGAAGTTGATCCGATGGATAGCCCGATAGAAGAATTATTAAAACAACGTGCTGATGAGCGTAGAAGAAAGTTGAAAGATTTCAATTATAAGTTTCAAAATAACCTGAGCAATATCGATGAAATCGAAAAGGAACCAGCTTATAAGCGACATGGGGTTAACCTTAATGAAAATCCGGTACAGAAAAAAGTATCCAGGACTACTTTGAGCGAGGACAGCAATGACGAGATACAATTGCGTTCCAATAACTCTTTTTTACATGATAATGTGGATTAACCCACCAATTGAATAACCTGCTTTAAACCCGAAAATAGCTCATATTTTCGGGTTTATTTTTTATCTTCGTACTCTTAAAAAACTTTAGATTATGAGTTTGCAAACACAGGTAATGGAAAAGATGAAAGCTGCTATGAAAGCGAAAGATACGGTAGCTTTGGAATCATTACGGGCTATTAAATCCGCGATACTTTTAGAACAGACCAGTGGAGGTTCGGGAGGTGAACTTTCTGAAGTTGAAGAAACCAAGTTGGTTCAAAAATTGGTTAAACAAAGAAAGGACAGCGCGGCTATCTTTACGGAACAAGGTCGTGAGGACCTTGCTGAACCGGAATTGGCGCAAGCTGCGATAATAGAACAATTTTTACCTGAGCAATTGACCGAAGAGGAAATAGAAAAAGTGGTTGTACAAACCATTGATTCCATTGGCGCACAAAGTATGAAGGATATGGGTAAAGTCATGGGAATGGTGTCAAAGGAATTGGCGGGACAAGCAGATGGAAAAACCATTTCTACTATTGTAAAAAATAAACTATCTTAGCGCGCTCTTAACCGAGTACTAAATAATTACTGGCTCCGTGGCGCAACTGAATAGCGCATCAGATTTCGGCTCTGAGGGTTGGGGGTTTGAATCCCTCCGGGGTCACGAATAAGTCAAAAAGCAAGCAAAATCATAAAGCTTGCTTTTTTGATTTTGTGGCTTTTTGACTTTCAAGGCGGAGCCTTGTAGGGAAGGGCGGGAGCCAATCCCGGTATGATTTTGTGGCTTTTTGACTTTCAAGACGGAGCCTTGTAGGGAAGGGCGGGAGCCAATCCCGGTATGATTTTGTGGCTTTTTGACTTTCAAGGCGGAGCCTTGTAGGGAAGGGCGGGAGCCAATCCCGGTATGATTTTGTGGCTTTTTGACTTTCAAGGCGGAGTCTTGTAGGGAAGGGCGGGAGCCAATTCCAAATTCTAATTTTATTGATTTTAACGGCTAACGGCTAACGGCTAACGGCTAACGGCTAACGGCTAACGGCTAATGGCTAATGGCTAATGGCTAAGAGCCAAGATATCTATCGAGAAGTGTTTGAATTTTACTAGAGGAAGGCACCATCAAGTCAATCTATATATTTCAAATTTTTGTTTTTGCCAAGATGGATTTTATGATCATCGGTGCATGTATCCTCGAGTTTTCTATAAACCATTTATGTGTTTCCATACCGCCACAAATGACCCCGGCAAGATAAAGTCCTTCTACATTCGTTTCCATGGTCTCCTTATTGTATTGAGGAAGCTTTTTTTCATCATCGGAAAGTTGAACACCTAATTTTTCAAGAAAACTGAAATTTGGTTGGTATCCGGTAAGTGCCAAAACAAAATCATTTTCCAACTCAATCGTGCCTTCGGGAGTATCTACGATTAGCGATCCAGGTTTTATTTCTTGAACGCTTGAGTTAAAATAAGCTTTTATACTTCCTTCCTCAATTCGGTTGATGATATCTGGTCGTACCCAGTATTTTACGCGTTGTCCAACTTCATTCTGTCGTATGATCAGTGTAACTTCCGAACCTTTTCGATAACATTCCAATGCTGCATCGATGGCGGAGTTACTTGCTCCGATTACGGCTAATTTTTGATTGGCGTAGAAATGAGGGTCTTTGTAATAATGGGAAACCTTATTAAGTTCTTCCCCGGGAATTCCCAATAAATTGGGTATGTCATAAAAACCGGTAGCTATGATTACCTGTGAAGATGTATATGTATTTTTATCGGTTCGTACCTTAAAACCATCATTGGTTTTGGTTACATTATCCACTTTTTCAAAAAGGTGCATATTAAGGTCGTTGCTCGTAACGATACGACGATAGTATTCCAAGGCTTCATTTCTTTTCGGTTTGGCTTCGTTACTGATAAACGGAATACCATCAATCTCCAATAAATCCGAAGAAGAAAAAAATTGCATGTTAACAGGGTAGTTGAAAAGGGAATTTACAATGGGTCCCTTTTCGATGATAAGGAAATTCAACCCATTCTTTTTCGCTTCCAATCCACAGGCAATACCTATAGGTCCGCCACCTACAATTACTATATCATAATGGTTCATTCGTGTACGATTTCCTTAAGTTCATGTATGGTTTGTGTTGGGTTGTCACTTTTGAACACAAAACTCCCGGCCACTAATATATCGGCTCCGGCATTAACGAGGGCTTTGGCATTTTTAGAGGTAACGCCTCCATCTATTTCAATCTTTGTTTTTGCCCTTTTTCCTAGAATCATGGCCTTTAATGACCTGATTTTTTCGTAAGTATTTTCGATGAAAGACTGTCCGCCGAAACCAGGGTTCACACTCATTAGGCATACTACGTCAATGTCTTTTATGGTGTCTTCCAATAAACTTATATTGGTATGCGGATTAATGGCAACTCCGGCTTTCATCCCTTCGGCCTTTATGGCCTGTAATGTGCGATGAAGATGATTGCAGGCCTCATAATGTACGGTAAGCACACTTGCCCCTAATTCGGCAAAGGTTTTTATATACCTGTCAGGGTCAACGATCATTAAATGAACATCCAATGGTTTTGTAGCGTGTTCCTTAATCGCTTTGACAACGGGCATTCCGTAAGAGATATTTGGTACGAAAACCCCGTCCATTATATCTATGTGATGCCAGTCGGCTTCACTTTCGTTAACCATTTCAACGTCGCGTTGCAAGTTGCCAAAATCGGCAGCTAAAAGAGAGGGGGCTATTTTTATGTTGCTCATAATACGTTATGCAAGGATTTATGCAAAAGTAAGGATTTGCCATGGTATTCAACAAGGGCTTCATTATCTTAAATTAGGATTGTTTTGTGAATTAAACGATCGCCTTGTTTTTCAGCTATTTTAATTTGGGAGGATTTACTTTAGTTGCGGATTATATGTGTTTTAAACCTTCATAGACGGTTATGCTAACAGCGTTGGCTAAATTAAGGCTTCTGACATGCGGACTGTAAAGTGGTATTCTGTATAGTTTGTCGATATTGTTTTTGGTTATGGAATCAGGAAGACCTACCGATTCCTTTCCGAATACAAAGAACATGTCATCTTCATATTCTATGGACCAATGGTCTTTGGTGCCGTGGCTGGATAAGTAAACGAGGTTTTTATCGTTGTGTTTTTTGTAAAAATCTTCTATGCTATCATAAATATAGAGGGCAATATGGGGCCAATAATCCAAACCTGCCCGTTTTAATCTTTTGTCATCAATTTCGAATCCGAAGGGTTTTACCAAATGGAGGTTTGAGCCCGAAGCCAAGGCCAAACGACCAATGTTTCCGGTGTTATTGGGGATTTCAGGTTCTATAAGAACAATATTGAATGGCATTTATTTTCGAATTGAGTGTAAGTAAAAACGTTCGACCTTTTCCCTGGCCCAAGGCGTTCTGCGCAAAAAACGCAGTGATGATTTGATGGTCGGGTTGTTTTTAAAGCAATTGATGTTTATTTGGTTGGCCAGCTCTTCCCATGTATAATTTTTGGTAAGATGTTCTAGGATGTCCGTTAGTTTTACACCGTGTAAGGGGTTGTTGGGTTGCTCGTTACTCATTTTTATTGACTGATTAAGACAAATGTAGTGGTTTGTTGTACAAAATGAAACCCATCAGGGGCGATTCAACCCACGAAATCCAATTGTATTATTTTTAAGAAAACAGAAAGGCAACCGAAATATTAGCGGTTGCCTTATGTTTGTTAAGATAAAATGGTGTTTTTTACTTTTTAAGAACTCTGTTCAACACCATATCCTTATCCATTTTTTTAGTACAGAAGAACCAGTCTTTACAGTCGATATCACCATCTTCCATTCTATCCTTGGCCGTGCCGCATGAACCGGCTGGCCCAATGATTACATCATCTCCTGGGTACCAATCCGCAGGTGTGGCAACATCGAACTCATCAGCGGTCTGTAGTGCTATGATTACCCTATAAAGTTCATCAAAATTCCTTCCTAGGCTTAATGGGTAATAAATAATGGTTCTGATGATTCCTTTGGGGTCAATGAAGAACACGGCTCTTACCGCTTTCGTTGAATCTTCATTAGGTTGGATCATTCCATATTTTTTGGCGACATCCATGGTAATATCCTCGATCAATGGAAAATTGACCTCGACATCCTTCATTCCCTTGTATTCTATTTTTTCTTTTATTGTGCGCAGCCATGCTATATGGCTATAAAGGCCATCAATAGAAAGACCTACAAGTTTGCAATTCGCTTCATTGAATTTTTCCTCCATTGTTGCGAACGTCATGAATTCTGATGTGCAAACAGGGGTGAAATCTGCAGGGTGACTAAAAAGTATGACCCAATTCCCTTTATAATCAGCTGGGAAATTGATTTCGCCTTGTGTGGTGATCGCTTTAAATTCTGGAGCTGCATCGCCAATTCTTGGCATGCTGATAGCTTGTTCCATTTGTTCTTCCATTTCTTATATATTTTATTGGATTACTAAAAATTGAATTTAAAGGTAGCCGCTAAGCGAGCTTGTAAAAAGCTACTAATGTTACATAAAATGTGATTTATGAATTCATTAACAATGGAGGGAGGGTGTAAAATGACATCAAGGTTAATTGGGCTAAGAAATGATTTGAGAAATGGTGTAAAATGAAAAAACTCCGGTAATCAGCCGGAGTTTATTCATCAATCAAAAAACGAACAGTCATGATAAACTGTTGTTAACTATAAAATTACAATATATATGCCAACTTTCCAATTTAAGGAGAATTTAACATAGTATGCATTGCAATTGTTTATCCTAAATAGGTTTTTAGGATTTTACTTCTTGAAGTGTGTTTTAGGCGTCTAATCGCTTTTTCCTTGATTTGACGCACCCTTTCCCTAGTAAGGTCAAAGGTTTCACCGATTTCTTCCAAGGTCATTGAATGTTGCCCTGCCAAACCAAAGTAAAGACGAATGACATCGGCTTCCCTTGGTGTTAAGGTTTCCAAAGCACGCTCTATTTCGGTCCGTAAAGACTCGTGCAATAGTTCCCTGTCAGGATTTGGGGATTCCCCACTACGAAGTACATCGTATAAGTTAGAATCCTCACCAGCGATCAATGGGGCATCCATTGATACGTGGCGACCTGAGTTTTTCAAGGATTGTTTAACATCCTCAACGGTCATATCCAATTCCTTGGCAATTTCTTCGGCAGAAGGCATTCTTTCATGCGCCTGCTCCAAAAATGCAAAGGTTTTGTTTATTTTGTTAATAGATCCGATTTTGTTCAAAGGCAAACGAACGATACGGGATTGTTCTGCCAGTGCTTGTAATATGGATTGACGAATCCACCATACGGCGTATGAGATAAATTTAAATCCACGCGTTTCGTCAAATCGTTGTGCCGCTTTGATCAATCCTAAGTTTCCTTCATTGATCAAATCGGGTAGCGTAAGTCCTTGGTTCTGGTACTGTTTGGCGACCGATACCACGAATCGAAGATTGGCCTTTGTGAGTTTTTCAAGAGCGATCTGGTCGCCTGCCTTGATGCGTTGTGCCAATTCTACTTCTTCATCTGCTGTAATCAAATCCACTTTGCCGATTTCTTGCAAGTACTTGTCCAAAGATGCGGTTTCCCTATTGGTAACCTGTTTTGTAATCTTAAGCTGTCTCATCTACTGTATTTAAGTTCAATTTGCATAGACTGCATATACTTATACGTAAAAAAGATTCAAATGTTACAAAAGGGTTCAAATTATTTACCAAAATGCATAAAAAAAGCCCTGACTGTATCGTCAGGGCTTGGTATTACATCGATTTATCGATTAATCTCTTCTGGGTTTACGATCTCTGTTGTCCCTTCCGCGACGATCATCCCTTCCACGATTACGGTCGTTACTACGAGGCGGTCTTTCTACATAACCTTCCGGTTTTGGTAAAAGGGCTTTTCGAGAAACTTTTTCCTTACGTGTTCTTGGGTCAATACCGAAGTATTTTACATCAAAAACATCACCCATGTTCACTACATCGCTGACATTTTCCGTGCGTTCCCAAGCCAATTCGGAAACATGTAACAATACTTCATTTCCTGGGGCATCCATATATTCAACAACAGCACCAAAATCTAACATTTTGATTACTTTCACTTCATATACGCTACCTACTTCAGGTTTGAACAATAAGGAGTCTATTTTTGCCAATACAGCATCGATTCCTTCTTGACCCGTACCTAAAATCTCCACGATTCCTTCTTCGGTAACGGGATCTTCATTGATAACTATAGTTGTATTGGTAGCTTTCTGTAATTCTTGGATAACCTTACCACCTGGGCCGATCAAAGCACCGATAAACTCATTAGGTATAACACGTGTCACCATTTTTGGAGCGTGTCCTTTAACATCCGCATTCGGAGTTGCAATGGTATCGGTAAGCAAGGATAAAATATGCAAACGACCTGCTTGGGCTTGTTTTAAAGCCTTTACAAGAATTTCATAGGATAGTCCTTTTACTTTGATGTCCATTTGGCAAGCTGTGATACCGTCTGCGGTTCCTGTAACTTTAAAATCCATATCTCCTAAGTGATCTTCATCACCCAAAATATCGGAAAGAACGGCATAGTCGCCAGATTCACTATCGGAAATTAATCCCATAGCAATACCGGAAACCGGTTTTTTCATTTGAACTCCAGCATCCATCAACGCCATTGTACCGGCACAAACCGTAGCCATTGAAGAGGAACCGTTAGATTCCAAAACTTCTGATACTACTCTTACGGTGTAAGGACAATCAGCAGGAATCATACCTTTTAAGGCACGTTGGGCCAAATTACCATGACCTACCTCTCTACGTGAAGTACCTCTGATAGGTCTTGCTTCACCTGTTGAGAAAGGAGGGAAGTTATAATGAAGGTAGAATGTCTCTTCGCCTTCATAGGAAGGCATGTCTATTTGGTTAGCTTCTCTTGAAGTTCCCAAAGTAACGGTCGCCAAAGCTTGGGTCTCACCACGGGTAAAGATTGATGAACCGTGGGTAGAAGGTAAATAATCAACTTCACACCAGATAGGTCTGATCTCGTCGGTTTTTCTTCCATCTAGACGTAGACCTTCTTTTAAGGTAAGGTCACGAACAGCGGCTTTTTCGGCTTTGCTATAATATTTGGATACCAATCCACCGAAATCTTCCAATTCTTCCTCTGAGAATGAAGCTTTGATTTCTTCTTTGATTTCTGCGAAAGCAGCACTTCTTTCATGTTTTGAAGAACCGGCTTTGGCCACGGCATAAACCTTATCATAGGCCATATCATGTATTTTCTTGGCCAATTCCTCATCTTCTCTTTCAGGTTCGTACTCACGAACTTCTTTTTTGCCAAATGCTTCTGCTAGCTTTATTTGAGCGGCACATTGTACTTTGATGGCTTCATGGGCGAATTTAATGGCTTCGACCATTTCTTCTTCAGAAATCTCTCCCATTTCACCTTCTACCATCATGACAGAATCGGCAGATGCACCGATCATCATGTCAATGTCACTTTCTTCTAATTGTGCCCTTGTAGGGTTAATGATGAATTCACCGTTAACACGACCTACCCTTGCTTCTGAAATAGCACATTCAAAAGGAAAATCAGATAATTGAATTGCGGCAGATGCTGCCAAACCGGCCATGGCATCTGGCATAACTTCATCGTCATGGGACATTAACTGGATCATTACCTGGGTTTCAGAATGATAATCCTTTGGGAAAAGTGGACGCAATACCCGGTCTACCAACCTCATGGTCAATACTTCACCGTCACTGGGTCTGGCTTCCCTTTTAAAGAATCCGCCTGGATAACGACCAGCAGCGGCAAACTTTTCACGATAATCTACCGTTAGGGGTAGGAAATCAACATCAGATTGTTTGTAATTTGATACTACCGTACATAGTAACATACATTTTCCTGATTGTACAACAACAGAGCCATGGGCCTGTTTTGCCAATTTTCCGGTTTCGATAGAAATTTCCCTACCGTCACCAAGGTCAATGACCTCTTTAAATACTTTTGGAATCATAAATTCGATTTAAAACCTGATTCTTTCAGGTTTATTATACAATGGTCTATCCGACATTCTTTCTGGCCGGATTTGTTGTGTTGTTGTGTCTTGACCAATGAAAAACTGTGTGCAGCTTTTTGTATTACCCTGATTTCAATTCAGGGATTTTGGGTAATAAGTACTGAAATAAATTCAGTTTTATAAAAAAGGGGAAGCCTAGCTTCCCCCTTGATTTTTATTTTCTAATGCCTAACTCCTTGATAAGCTCACGATATTTTACAATATCTTTCTTTTTCAAGTAATCCAAAAGACTTCGTCTTTTACCTACCAGTCTTACCAATGAACGTTCGGTATTATAATCTTTGTGGTTTTTCTTAAGGTGACCTGTCAAATGGTTGATGCGATGTGTGAACAAAGCAATTTGACCTTCCGTAGAACCTGTGTTCTCCTCTTTACCGCCGTGTTTTTTAAAAATCTCGGCCTTAATCTCTTTCGTTAAATACATTCCAATATTGTTTTTAATGATTTTTATGTATCCGATTGATTTTCAATCAGGGCGCAAAGATAATAATATTTTCGGTTAAAAAAGGTTTTTTATTTACGAACTGGATTGTTCTGAATCAAATCGATATAAAGATTTATTTTTTTCTTTAAATCCCTTCTATGCGTTATAAAATCCAGGAAACCATGTTCTTGAACAAATTCGGCAGTTTGGAAATCCTCAGGTAAATCTTTACCTGTGGCTTCCTTGACTACACGTGGACCTGCAAAAGCGATCAATGCACCGGGTTCTGAAATGTTGATGTCACCCAACATCGCGTACGATGCGGTGGTACCACCGGTCGTTGGATCTGTACACAAAGATATATATGGAAGCTTAGCCTCTGCCAATTGTGCTAATTTCACCGAGGTCTTTGCCATTTGCATCAAAGAAATGGCAGCTTCCATCATTCTGGCGCCACCTGATTTCGAGATCATGACAAAAGGAACTTTCTTCTTAATGGCATAATCGATCCCTCTTGCTATTTTCTCACCAACAACACTTCCCATTGAACCTCCGATAAAGTTGAAGTCCATACAAGAGATGACGATATCCTTTCCTAAGGATTTGCCATACCCCGTACGAACTGCATCTTTAAGACCGGTTTTCTTTTGGGCCGCTTTTAAGCGATCCGTGTACTTTTTGGTATCCGTAAATTTAAGAGGGTCCTTTGCATGTAATTTGGCATCCAATTCGGTGAATTTATTGTCGTCGAAAAGAATTTCGAAATATTCTTTACTACCGATTCGAACATGATAATCATCTTCAGGACTGACGTAATAATTCTTTGCCAATTCTTCGGATTCAACTATCTTACCTGTTGGGGACTTGTACCACAAGCCCTTTGGTGTGTCCTTTTTTTGTTCAGTAGCTGTCTGAATTCCTTTTTCCTTTCTTTTAAACCACAACGACATATCTTCCATATTGGGTTGAACTACTTTTATAAAGTATTTACATTGTTTAAATCTTCGAACGCTTTTTTCAATCGGGCAACAAAGGTTTTTTCCCCTTCACGTAGCCATACCCTTGGGTCATAATATTTTTTGTTTGGCTCATCTGCACCTTCAGGGTTGCCGATCTGGGATTGAAGATAGTCTTTTTTATCTTGAACATAATCCCTAACCCCGGATAAGAATGCATATTGTAAATCGGTATCGATATTCATTTTAATTACACCATAACCGATTGCTTCCCTAATTTCTTCAACTGAAGATCCTGAACCGCCGTGGAAAACGAAGTCGATATGATTGTGTTCAACACCGTATTTTTTGGTGATATATTCTTGGGAGTTCTTAAGGATTTTCGGAGTCAATTTTACGTTACCGGGCTTGTAAACACCATGTACGTTGCCAAAAGCGGCAGCAATCGTAAATCTAGGGCTAACTTTAGAAAGCTCTTCATAAGCGTAAGCTACTTCCTCTGGTTGGGTGTATAGTTTGGAATCGTCAACGTCTGAATTGTCAACACCATCCTCTTCACCTCCGGTAATTCCCAATTCTATCTCCAAGGTCATTCCCATTTTGCTCATTCTTTCAAGGTACCCTTTGCAGATTTCGATATTTTCTTCAATAGGTTCTTCGGAAAGGTCGATCATATGTGAGCTGAACAAAGGTTTTCCAGTTTCGGCAAAATGTTTTTCACTGGCATCTAACATACCATCGATCCAAGGCAATAATTTTTTTGCACAGTGATCGGTATGCAGAATAACGGTAGCACCATATGCTTCGGCCAATTGATGTACGTGTTTTGCTCCGGCAACTGCACCTAGGACAGCAGCACGTTGATTTTCGTTTGATAATCCTTTTCCTGCGTTGAACTGGGCACCACCGTTAGAGAATTGAACGATAACCGGTGAGTTTAACTCTGCTGCGGTCTCCAATACGCCGTTAATGGTGTCAGAACCTATAACGTTAACGCCTGGTATGGCAAATCCTTTTTCCTTTGCATAATTAAAAATTTCCTGAACTTGATCTCCGGTGGCTACACCTGGCTTTATGTTATGGGCCATAATTATATAGTATTTAGATTTCTTAAAAAGTGAAGTGCAAAAGTAATAAATAATTAGGTCTAAAAGGGATAGTTTATGCCTATTTGTAGTACGGAATTTGCAAAATTATAATCCCTGAACCATCTTTTTGAAATTTCTTCGGCAGGGTTATAGGTTTTAAAGCCTAAATCTACACGAATCAAGAAGTATGTAAAATCATATCGAATACCAAAACCGGTACCCAAGGCAATATCGGCCAAGGATTCAATACCGTTGAAAGTTTTGTCTGGGTCATCCTCACTGTCCAAAACGTTCCATATATTTCCCGCATCGGCAAAAATCGCCCCTTTAATGTCACCTACTACAGGGAACCTATATTCCAGGTTCAAGGCCAACTTTAGGTTAGCTTCATTAAAATCATTGGTTTCATCGGTTTTTCCAGGACCAAGGGAATACGGGTTCCATGCCCTGTTGTCATTGGATCCCCCGGCAAAATAACTACGAACAAAGGGAATATTGTCAGAATTGCCATATGGTATGGCGATACCAAAGAAACTTCTAAAGGCCAACACCTTAGATTGCCTTAGGTCCCAATATTTAATATAGTCGAATTCAGTTTTAATGTATTGGGAGAAGGGCACGCTGAAAACCAACCGGTCCCCATCACTGTTTTCGTTGAAAGGAATAATGTTGGTCAATGCTGAAAGGAAGTTTCCGGCACTTTCGACTTTCCAGCGAAACCGATGAAAACTATTGTCGGTAATCCCAGCTTTATTATTCGTGTTGTAGGTATAATTCGTAGCGAAAATCAGGTTGTTTTCCGTAAGTCGGTCCCTTCTTTCTTTAATACCTCTAACATCGTCATAGTCATCACTCGAAGAAGAGATATCGCCATCAATAATTGCGTCTATAAAATCATTGGCTCCATTGGGTATGGTCAATTCGGGGTCATCACTGTCGTCAGAAGTCTCAAAATATGTCGTAAGTTCTGGGTATTCGTCCGCATCATCATAGGAATCGGCAATTTCGTCCAAACTTTCATAGGTGTTTTCGTAAACATAGAAAAACCTATCCGGGTTTACATTTTTCACATATTGTATGTTCAGAAGTTCAATGCTATGTTTCTTAAGGTCGTTGGGAGACCAATTATATCCTAAAATACTATTCAAGGTTTGTTTGTCCAGCCCAATATTTTTCTGGAAACTGGTCCCAAGGGAGAGTCTGGTTTGGGGTAGGGAGTAATTCGGGATTATTTTATTGGTATTGATAAAAGGGAACCATATTCGGGGAATGGTTAGGTTGATGTCTGCGCCAAACTCCAAAAGATTTAAAAAACGGTTATCTGTTGCGGTTATACTTTCATCATTAGACGATCCTACATTCAACCTTCCTGTTAAACTTAGGTTTTCAGCCCCTTTAAAAAGGTTTCTGGCCTGTAATGACGGACTAAAAGCTAAACCGACTTGTTGAATGTTGGAATGGGAAACGTCCAAATCCATACCCAGGGAGTACTTGGGCCGCTCGGTCAAATATATATTGGCCGTAAGCCCAGTTTGTGTACTATCGGTCTCAAAGGCTATTGAGGGGTACTTGAAAACGTTCAGGTTCGTAATTTGTCTATAGGTTCTTGACCGGTTCATTTCCCTATATATACTGTCCTTTTCAAAAAAGATGGCATCGGCCAATGTTTTGGGTTTATACCTTAATTTATCTTTATAATAAATGGTATACCCGTCATAGTCGATAACATTGTTACCTGTTTCTTCGCCATTGAGTATAAAGTCGGTATAAATGTTTATTTTTTTGAACTTTTCTATCTTATATTCAGAAGTAGAGACATTATTGTTGTTTCTAAGTCTTAGGTTGTCAATATTCATATCGACACTCATTTTCTGGTCGTTCCCTGCCTTAGTGGAGTCTCTGGTAATGGCATAATTGATAGAGCTTTCCTGAAAATTTCGTATTCCCGTATTTCTGAAAATCGAGGTCAATCTTTGGCGTTCATTCTCAAAATCAACAAGGTCGAATTGTTCTCCGTCCTTTATTAAAGATTCGGATTTATGTAATTGATAAATGGAATCAATGGTTTTCGAGGATATTTTATTCGTTATACCATCGATCATGTATGGGTTGCCCAGGGTGACCTTATAATCGACTTCCGCTCTTTTGGAGCGTCTAAGTGTATCGATTTCATAGGTGGTATTGTTGTTGAAGTACCCCTTGCTACTGTAATAGGCCTTTAGTCTTTCCAAAGACCTTCTGGTATTGGAGGTGTCTATGATAGAAGGAGGTTCCCCAATGTTTTTAAGCCATTCGCTCAATCCTTTGACCAAAAAAGATTCGCCTAGTCTATCGACTTGTTTTTCGGAAAGTAATCGTACCAACCGGTCCTTTCTTTTTTCTTTTTTATATAACCAATTTTGAAAGGATGAATCTGGATCTTGTTTTGCGAGATTATAGAGGTTCAATCTTAATGGGTAGCCTAATAAAGTGCTGTTAGGATTCTGGATTATAAGGCTATGTATATCCTCATTGTTCACTTTTTCATCATCCGCATAAATATTGTTCTTGGTAAGAAGCAGTTCATTTTCGTCTACCCGCTTCAAGGTATTACATGAGGCAAGTGCTATGGCAAAAAATAATAGGCTTATTTTAGCGCTGGGGTTTTTAATACGAAACACTATTCTCATAGAAATCAAAAATACATTATTTCAATGGTTGGTAAAAGCCAAATAAAGTTTATAAAAAGCTTACAGCAAAAAAAGTACCGAATTCAACATGGAATGTTCGTGGTAGAGGGTATTAAGACGGTTAGGGAGCTTTTGGGCTCCAATTTCGAGGCCCATAAAGTGTATACAATTGACAATGATCTGGTCAGTGCCGAACAAGTAAATGTTGAGTTGGTTTCGGAGGCCGATCTTAAACGTATAAGTAACCTGAAGAACCCGAATAAAGTTCTTGGGGTATTTAAATTTCCCTTGGTAAAACCAATAGAAGAACAAGGATGGATTTTGGCCTTGGATGATGTTCGCGACCCGGGAAATTTGGGAACGATAATTAGGCTTTGTGATTGGTTCGGAGTTAGGCAACTGGTGTGTTCGGAAAATACGGTCGATTGTTTTAACCCAAAAGTATTACAGGCAACGATGGGTTCCATTACCCGGGTCAATATAGTGTATACCGATTTACTCCAATTTATAAAATCTTCCGAACTACCGGTTTATGGTACATTTATGGATGGGGAAAATGTACATGTAACAAAAATGCCCGAAAAAGGGATTTTGGTAATGGGAAATGAGGCGAACGGTATCTCTAAGGAAATCGCAGATTTGGTAAACCATAAAATAACCATTCCACAATTCGGTGGTCAAAAAACGGAGAGTCTTAACGTGGCCACCGCTACTGCCATCTTTTTGAATGAAATAAGAAGATCGGAAAAGTGATGGGGGGATTTGGTGTCAAATCGGCCAGTTGTCTTTTCTGATAATCACCATTACTCAAAAGTGAAGTTGATAAATAATCCTCTGGTTCGAATGCCGTTCAAATTACTTGTCCATGGGCTATCAGGGTCGTTATCGGGAACAAGTTCGTCGGTAATGGCGAAGACACCTCTTATAGACGGTGTAAACTTAAAGTATTCCAAGTAAAAATCTATTCCGAAACCCAATTCATAATTGTAGACCATTTTTTTCATTCGGAACGTACCGGTCGAGTTGTCATCCAAGCTATCCTCGTTACTCCCTAAATTCATGGAAGCTGAAGCGCCTCCGATTAAAAATGGCTTCCAGTTCCCTAATCTTCTGGTGTTGACTTTCAGAAGTAAAGGAAAATTGATGTAGGTAGATTTAACCTCCCTGATCGCATCACTTTCTTCGGTGAACCCCGGAAAACCTAAAGTTCTGGTGTTGTATAATAGTCCCGGTTCAAAACGAACATCCAAGAATTCGTTGATGCGCATTTCGCCAATAAGCCCCACATTGAATCCAAATGATTTATCGACCAAAATGTGTTTGGCATCATTCTTATAATCAAATTTGAAATCGTATTGGTTAAAACCTAAATAATATCCCCAATTTAAGAAAGGTTCATCCTCATTCTCCAAATTTATGATGGGATCCTCATTAAATTGCGCCATTATCGGTTGACTCAGGAAAGTCATTCCGATCAGGATCAATATAAATTTTTTCATAGTTTATTTTGTGGCTATGTAAATAGATGCAACCCCAAAGGTTTGCGGTTTGTTCACTACATCTATAAACCCGATTTTACGTAAAATATTGTTGAACTCTTGTCCATGTGGAAAAACTGAGGCTGATTTACTAAGATACGCATAGGCAGAATCATCTTTCGAGAATATTCTACCTATCTTGGGCAGTATGTATTTTGTGTAAAGACCATACCCTTGCTTGTAAGGTGTTTTGGTAGGGACCGAGGTTTCCAAGATAACGAATGTGCCCTTAGGTTTCAGTACCCGACGAATTTCTTCAAGGCCTTTTTCAAGGGTTTCGAAATTTCTAACCCCGAAAGCGACAGTAACCGCATCAAAAGTATTATCCTCAAAAGGAAGGTTTTCGCTATCGCCCACTATCATTTCAATGGTTTTGGCCAGTTTTTTATCCAGTACTTTTTGCTTGCCTACTTCTAACATTCCTGGAGAAATGTCCAAACCAATAATTTTTTTTGCACCGGTATCGACAAGATTAATGGCCAAGTCCCCTGTTCCTGTTGCTATATCCAATAACATATTCGGTTTTTTCTTCTTCAGGATGGCCACTACCCTTTTACGCCATTTAATATCTATTCCAAATGAAATGACACGGTTCAGTCCGTCATAATTTCCCGAAATTTTATCGAACATTTGGGTTACCTGCTCTTTTTTCCCAAGTTCTGAATCTTGATATGGAGTTACTTTTTTGGTCATTGAAAAAATTTGGGCAAAGATACGATTTAGGTAATAGTTTGGCTTTTATTTTATTATGAAACCGTATAGGTGTTAAACTATTCAACCTTTAAAATGGGGATGAACCTAAAAAAAATGTAATTTTGTCGCGCATTTTATGCATATATTTATTCAATGGGCTGTTTGTTAGGCGTATTACTTCTTAAAATATTTCTATTTGAAAAGCAATTAAGATATGATGTTCTTAACTGTGAAATCAATACATGTAATCAATGAAAATTATTATTGCCGGTGCAGGTGAAGTGGGTTTTCACTTAGCTAAATTACTCTCCTACGAATCTCAGAACATAACGCTGATAGATACGGAGAAAGAGAGTTTAATGTATGCTGATAACCATCTGGATATTAAGGTGTTGAGGGGTGATGCTACGTCGATTTCATTATTGCAGGAAGCAGAGGTTCATCAATCTGAATTGGTTATAGGCGTTACTTCTTCGGAAACGACCAATATTACTTTTTGTATGTTGGCCAAACAGTTAGGATGCAAACGAACCATCGCAAGGATTTCGAATACTGAGTTTATCCATAATAAAGACCTTATTCGTTTTACCGAATTGGGAATAGATGAGTTGATATCCCCGGAACAGCTAGCTGCTTCGGAGATTCAATTGTTATTGAATAAGTCGGCTTTTAATGATACCTATGAGTTTGAGGGGGGCGAATTGATCATGATTGGGGTCTCTTTACAGAAAAAGGCACCCTTTGTAGGTAAAATGGTCAAGGAAGCGGCCCAAATATTCCCAGAGCTTCATTTTATGCCAATTGCCCTACAACGATTGGGTACACAGTTTACGGTAATTCCCCGAGGGGATACTGTCTTCAAGGAAGGTGATCAAGTGTATTTCATTACAACTCCGGAGGGCGTTGATGAATTGTATAAACTGACCAATAAAAAGAAAGAAGAAATCAGGAACGTGATGATACTTGGCGGTAGCAAGGTTGGTTTTAAAACGGCAAGGGACTTGTGTGCCAAGAAGTTCAATGTTAAAGTTATAGAAAAGAACAAGGAAAAGGCTTTTGATCTCGCCGATGACCTGCCCAATGCACTTGTTATTAATGGGGATGGTAGAAATGTTGAGTTGTTGGAAGAAGAAAGTTTGGATTCTATGGATGCCTTTGTGGCCGTAACAGGTAACTCGGAAACCAATATCATGTCCTGTCTGGTTGCCAAATCCAAAAACATTAAGAAAACCATAGCTTTGGTTGAGAATATGGATTATTTTCAGCTTTCGCACTCAATTGGTATCGATACATTAATCAATAAAAAACTATTGGCCGCGAACCATATTTTCAGGCATATTCGAAAAGGGGAGGTCGTTGAGCTTATGAGACTGAACAATATCAATTCCGAAATTCTTGAATTCGAGGTAAAACCATCTTCGAGGGTGGCCGGAAAGGTAATACGGGAAATTGATTTTCCCCGTGAAGCTACTATCGGAGGTATTGTAAGAAACGGGAAAGGGATCATTGCCCTTGGAGGGTTCAAGATAATGGCAGGTGATAGGGTAGTGGTTTGTAGTCTTCCTGAGGCTATACCTAAAATTGAACGTTTATTCCTTTAATATGTCGTTGAATTCCAAAATTATTTTCCATTTAATGGGGCTACTGTTGCTCTTTAATGGTCTTTTTATGCTCTTTGCTGCCATAATGAGTGGGGTGTATAAGGATGGGGCAACTTTGGATATTGCCTTGGCATCGATTACATCTATGTTCGTTGGTACCACGGCTATGTACTTTACCAGAAATCACAAGAAGGAGGTAAAACGAAAAGAAGGGTACATTATCGTAACCTTTGGTTGGATCGTAATGTCGATTTCCGGAATGTTGCCTTACTTGTTCTCAGGAGCTATACCTGATGTTACCAATGCTTTTTTCGAGACCATATCGGGTTATACCACAACAGGGGCTACGATTTTGGATGATATCGAGGTCTTGCCGGAAGGTATTCTTGTTTGGCGGAGCCTAACCCATTGGATCGGGGGAATGGGAATCATTGTATTGGCGATAGCCATACTTCCGTTATTGGGTATTGGGGGCATGCAGTTGTTCGCGGCCGAAGCACCCGGCCCAAGTGCTGATAAACTGCACCCTAGAATTACCGATACCGCGAAACGCTTGTGGTATATTTATGTTGGGTATACCATCGCGGAAACCATCTTGTTGAAATTGGCCGGAATGTCGTTTTTCGATGCTTTGAACCATTCCTTGGCCACCCTGTCCACCGGCGGGTTTTCAACCAAAAATGCTAGTTTGGCCTATTGGAACAATGAGCCGCTAATACAATATATTGTTATTTTCTTTATGTTTTTGGCAGGAAGCAACTTTGTACTTAGCTATTTTGCATTTAAGGGAAAGGTGCAGCGAGTCCTTAGGGATGAAGAATTCAAATTCTATTTCGGTTTTATAGTATTGTTTTCAATAGTTGTTGCCTTAGTGGTTTATTTTAAGGCCAATATTCCGGTTTCCGAGTATCATCCTATGCCTTATGGAGAAGCGGAAAGTTCTTTTAGGCACGCTCTTTTCCAAGTGGTTTCCGTCATTACCACAACTGGTTTCGTTACGGCGGATTTCACGAACTGGACCCCATTTGTAAAAGTTTTCTTTTTTGGTTTGTTTTTCCTTGGTGGTTCCGCAGGATCAACTGCCGGTGGTATAAAAGTAATGCGACACCTTTTGATTATAAAGAACGGTTTGCTGGAGTTTAAGAGAACCTTGCATTCCAATGCGGTAATTCCCGTACGCTATAACAACAAGACGGTGAGGGAGCATATCGTTTATAATGTAATCGCATTTTTTGTGTTGTATATGTTATTGTTCATCATTGGTTCCTTGGGATTGAGTTTCTTGGGGTTGGATTTTGAATCATCTGTGGGTGGCGCGGCTTCATCATTGGGTAATGTAGGTCCTGCTTTGGGGTCACTACACCCTCTAAGTAATTTTAACGGATTACCGATGTTGGGAAAATGGTGGTGCGGTTTTCTAATGCTTTTAGGAAGATTGGAACTTTTTACCGTACTGATTATCTTGACTCCGTATTTTTGGAAAGACGTATAAAAAAACAACCCGCATTAGCGGGTTGTTTTTTTGTAGATATATTGATTGTATTTCTATAAGACCGCTTTTATTCTTGAGATAGCTTCCTTTAATTCGTCTTCTGAAGCGGCATAAGATATTCGAATACAGTTAGGGTTACCAAAAGCGGCACCGGTTACTGTGGCGACATTCGCATTTTCCAATAAATAAAGTGCAAAATCCGATGCATCGTTGATTTTAGTACCGTTCAAGGTTTTTCCAAAGAAACTGGAAATATCAGGGAATACATAAAAGGCCCCTTCAGGAACATTGAGGTTGAAACCTTCTATTTCCCCTAATAGTCCAAGAACCAAATCTCTTCGTTTATGAAACTCATCGATCATAAACTGTATTTTACTCACTGGTGCTTCCAAAGCGGTAATCGTAGCTCTTTGGGCAATGGCATTGGCGCCACTGGTGTTCTGACCTTGAAATTTAGTACAGGCCTTGGCGATCCATTCGGGAGCTCCGATATATCCAATACGCCATCCGGTCATTGCAAATGCCTTGGAAACCCCATTTACTGTTATGGTACGGTCGTACATACCTTCAATGCCTGCAATACTTACATGGCCACCCCTAAAGTTGATATGTTCGTAGATTTCATCCGATACCACATAAATATTTGGATGTTTCTTAAGAACTTCAGCCAATCCTTTGAGCTCTTCCTCACTGTACACAGAACCACTAGGGTTACAAGGCGAGCTGAACCACATCATTTTGGTTTTGGGCGTAATGGCAGCCTCAAGTTGTTCGGGCGTCATTTTAAAATCGGTGTCTATACTGGTAGGTACTTCCACTGGTACGCCTTCGGCAAGTTTCACGATATCGCTGTAACTGACCCAATAAGGTGCCGGTAAAACAACTTCGTCCCCTTTATTCAACATTATCATGGCTATATTCGCCAAGGATTGTTTGGCCCCTGTGGATACAACGATTTGGTTTAGCCCATACTCAAGATTATTGTCCCGTTTGAATTTGTTGGATATGGCTTGTTTTAAGTCAGCATAACCGTCGACCGGTGAATAACTGCTGTAATTCTCGTCAATTGCCTTTTTTGCTGCATCTTTGATAAAATCGGGAATGTTAAAGTCGGGCTCACCCAAACTCAATCCAATAATATCCTTGCCTTGGCCTCTTAATTCCCTGGCTTTTGCAGCCATCGCCAATGTGGCCGATGTGGCCATATTGTTAATTCTGTCTGATAAATGGTTGTTCATCTAATGTATAAATTTACTGTATCTGTAAGTTGGGGTTTCTTCCCAACTCCCTCAGGTGTTTGAAATGCGAAATTATAGCTTTTCTAGTAGTTTTATATTCATTATAAGGCAAATTGAACTCTTTTGCAGTTTGTTTAACAATTTTCGAAATATTTGTGTAATGTATATGACTGATATTCGGAAAAATATGGTGCTCAACCTGATGGTTAAGTCCGCCGGTAAACCAGTTCACGATACGGTTTTTGGTTCCAAAATTAACCGTAGTGAACAATTGATGAATGGCCCAAGTGTTTTTCATAGTGCCATTTTCATCGGGCAATGGGGTTTCCGCTTCATCAACGACATGTGCCAATTGGAAAACCACACTCAATATTACACCGGCCACGTAATGCATAACAAAAAATCCAATCAGGATTTTCCACCAAGCAATATCCAAAATAAGCATGGGTAATACGATCCAAATGGTTACATAAATGGTCTTGGTAATGACCAAGGTACTCCAGTTGATCACCGGATTCGGGAACTTTCCAAAAGAAAGTTTACGTTTCATATATCGGTACATTTGCTGAAAGTCGGTGGTAATGGCCCAGTTGAAGGTCAATAGACCGTAAAGGAAAATGGAATAGTAGTGTTGAAATTTGTGGTATTTATGCCATTCCGCATGTTTGGAAAATCGTAAGATGCGTCCTGCTTCAAGATCTTCATCATGTTCGTGGATGTTGGTGTATGTATGGTGTAGAACATTATGTTGAACCTGCCAGTTATAGACATTTCCGGCAAGGATGTATATACTACCTCCCATAATTTTATTGATCCATTTTTTTGAAGAATACGATCCATGATTTCCATCGTGCATAACATTCATTCCTACTCCGGCCATTCCGGTTCCCATAACAACGGTCAATAGTAAGTTGGCCCAATTGGGAAGCCCTAATGTCAATATTAAAAAATAAGGTGTAAGGAACATAGCGAACATGACCAATGTTTTTAGATGTAATCGCCAGTCGCCGGTTTTTTTCTTATGGTTTTCCTTGAAATATTCGTTTACTCTCTTGTTTAAAGTTTTGAAAAATTGGGTGGAATCTTTTCTTGAGAATCGCAATGTTTTTGTATCCATTTGTTGTAAGCTTTTCGTAAATATAAGGCAATGATAATAGATTAATTATAATCTTTTGGTTAATTAGGAATTCTTTAAGTACTATTTTTGCCAAATACAAAGATAAGCATGAAAGCTGAGATAGTATTTAAATATTTTCCCAATTTATCTGATAATCAGCAACATCAGTTTGTGCAATTGGAAGAATTGTATAAAGATTGGAACCTAAAGATCAATGTGGTATCCCGGAAGGATATCGAAGAATTATACTTGCGGCATGTACTACATTCATTGGGTATTGCTAAAGTTCAATCGTTTAAACCCGGTAGTGAAATATTGGATGTTGGCACCGGTGGGGGGTTCCCGGGAATCCCTTTGGCCATTCTTTTTCCAGAATCAAAATTTACACTGGTAGATTCGATTGGAAAGAAGATCAAAGTCGTTGAAGAGGTCGTTGAGGGTCTCCAATTGCAGAACGTAACGCCTATTAACAGTAGGGTTGAGGAATTGAACGCCCAATTCGATTTTATTGTGAGTAGGGCCGTTGCCGCTATGCCGACCTTTGTTCATTGGGTAAAAGGACGCATAAAGAAAGAATCCGTACACGAAAGGCGTAACGGTATCCTTTATTTAAAAGGTGGTGATTTATCAGAGGAGCTGAAAGACTACAGAAATGCAGAGATATTTGAATTGTCCGATTATTTTACCGAAGAATTCTATGATACGAAGAAGGTGGTATACTTACCTATGAAGTTTAAAGGCTGATTTTTTAAATCGATAACATGGAGTTGAAAGAATAACGGCAATTTTCCGCATATTTTTTCATGTATCGTTGTACTCTACTTAAATAAGAGAACATGTTTTCTGTAGAGGTTGCTGTATTGTTATTATCTCTCTTCATAATTCCATTTTTAAGTTAGATCGCATTGAAAATGCTATTAATTTACAATTACTTAACGTTAAATTTACATACAAATTGTCCTAGTTCCAAATAAATGTTATAAAAACATTTTTAATTAACTGATATACTGATGATTATAAAATGTGTTTTGGTGATTTAAGGTATTGTAGCCTTTTTTTAAATTTTTCGGTTTCTTCCCTTCGAAAGATGGGAAACGGGAATAAAAAAAATCCCTTACTGATTTTACTGGTAAGGGATTTTTTGTTGATATAATTATAGGGTGTTATCCCAAAAATGGATATCTATAGTCTTCTGGGGTCACAAAGGTTTCTTTGATCAGTCTAGGTGAGACCCATCGAAGTAGATTTTGGGCAGAACCTGCTTTATCGTTCGTACCTGATGCGCGGGCACCTCCAAAAGGTTGCTGGCCAACAACTGCCCCTGTTGGTTTGTCGTTTATGTAAAAGTTTCCGGCGCAATTTTGCAGGGCTTTCGTTGCTTCTTCAATAGCGTAACGGTCTTTTGATAGAACGGCACCTGTTAAGGCATACTCAGAGGTGTTATCAATTAACTCCAATGTTTCTGACCAATCATTATCGTCATAGACGTACACGGTTACGACAGGGCCGAACAATTCGGTTTCCATGGTTGTGTAATGTGGGTCAGTAGTCAGTATTACCGTAGGTTCTATAAAGTAACCTTTTGATTTGTCATAATTGCCCCCAACGACGATTTCCGCTTCTTTGTCCTTTTTGGCTTGGTCAATATATTTCGCCAACTTATCGAACGAGCCTTCATGTATTACCGCGGTAATAAAGTTGGTCATATCTTCAGGAGAACCGGGTTTGTTGAAAGTATTCACATCTTTTTTTACCAATTCCAAAATTTCCTTCGATGTTGATTTTGGAAGATATACCCTAGAGGCCGCACTACATTTTTGGCCTTGGAATTCAAATGCTCCTCGTGTAATTGCCGTTGCAACTTGTTGGGGTTTTGCTGTCGGATGGGCGAGGATAAAGTCCTTACCACCTGTTTCACCTACGATTCTTGGGTAGGTTTTATAAGTGTGGATGTTGTTTCCGATCTGTTTCCATAATTCTTTGAAAACATAGGTGGATCCCGTAAAATGAAGTCCGGAGAAATCAGGACTGTCGATTATTGTTTTTGAGATCATGACAGGGTCGCCATATACCATATTAATGACACCGTCAGGTACACCGGCTTCCTTGAATACATCCATCACAACTTTAGCCGAAAAAATTTGACTATCACTAGGTTTCCAAACGACAACGTTACCCATCATGGCGGCACTTGCCGGTAAATTACCCGCAATAGCCGTAAAATTGAATGGTGTTATGGCATAAACGAATCCCTCTAATGGTCGATATTCAACACGGTTCCAAATACCTTCGGCAGAATCTGGTTGTTCCTCATAGATTTGGGACATATATTCCACATTGAACCTAAGAAAATCAATAAGCTCGCAAGCTGCGTCGATTTCCGCTTGGTGTATAGTTTTTGATTGGGCGATCATAGTGGCGGCGTTGATCTTTGCCCTGTAAGGCCCGGCAATCAATTCTGCGGCTTTTAAGAATATTGCCGCTCTTTGCTCCCAAGTAAGGTCGGCCCATGCTTTACGTGAAGCCAACGCATTTTTTATGGCCTTTTCAACATGTTGTTTTTCTGCCAAATGATATTGGCCAACAATATGCTTATGATCATGTGGTGGGGAAATAGTTCTGGTCTTCCCTGTTTTGATTTCTAAGTCGCCTATGTAAAATGGAATATCCTCGTTTCCGTTATAATATGTTTTATACTGTTCCAGTACTTCTTTTCTTTCCGGACTTCCGGGAGAATAACTTTTGATCGGCTCATTAATGGCCGTTGGAACCTGAAAAAAACCTTTACCCATAGTTGTATTTTTTAAATTGAAAACTGCCCAAAGGTACTTATTTGGGAATGGATAAAAAACTAAATATTCTGTAAAAAGAGAATCAATTCAAGGCAAAAGGTGCGCTGAATTTAAAAGTGGGTATGTAAACCCTGAACTCTTCGGAAGATTCTAGGTTCATCATGTTGTAATGTCCTTTCATGGCTCCGATGGTCGAGGCCAATAAACATCCTGAATTGTATGTGTGCGACTCTCCTGGTTTTATTACTGGTTTTTCGCCGATGACTCCTTCGCCATCCAATATTTCGATCTCATTCAAGGAATCGTAGATTTGCCAATGGCGGGAATTCAATTGAACAAGGTCCTTGCTTTGGTTTTCAATGGTAATGGTATACCCGAAAGCGAAATGCATTTTGTAATTTTTGAAGAACGTACCTTCAAAACTTGTGTTCACTGATATTTTTATGCCTTTCGTTACTTGTGTTATCGTCCTCATTCTAATATGTTATTAAGCTCCCAGTGAACAGTAGAATTACTGAAATGCCAGCTAAAATAAAAAAAATAGTGTTCAAAAAAAGATATTTAACTATTGTTTTAAGAGTTCCTTGTTCGTAGAATCTTTTCATTGCCATAAAGAGATAGACGGAAAAAATGGTAATAAAGATCCCGTTGCTGTCCACCTTAAAAACAGAGTCTACCAAGAAACTAATAATGAGCAAGATAAATAACAAAGACTGATTATGAAAGCTAAAGATGAGATGATCGGTATAAGTATATTTTTTTCTGATGTAAACCAGCCAAATGAAGATGGCAAATAGCGGTAAAAAGAAAAAAGTTGCGAAAGGCAGTTTTGAAATCAGCTCGTTCAAAAAGCTTCCTGGTTGCTTGGAAAACTTGCTTACGCTCTTGGCCGTATTGAAAACGATCTTGTTTTCATTGGTGTCCTCAATATCGTATTCATCCAATAACTTGCTGTACGATTTTACCTCTTTTTGATTGATAAGGAGGCTGATGACTTTATACTTTCCGGAAAAACGATTCCCAAAAGTACTGTCCTGGTAGGTGTTGAAACTACTCGTTGGGTGGCTCAGAATAATAGAGTCCCTTTTCTTTATCCGTTCGGAGATCTTAAGGATATTGTCCGCTATTTTCAAAGAATCCATTACTTGTGACAACTCGTTTTGTTGTTCGTTGTCCCCAAAATTTAAATTAAGGGTTCCGTTGTCACCAATGAACGAAGAGGCTTTTTCGTCAATGGCATAGTCGTCCAACTGCGAAAAATCGCTATTAAAACTTATGGCTAAAAAATAGATGATGGCCAAACTCAATAAAAACCGGAACGGATTGGTATAGGATACCCTTTTGCCGTTAACATAATCCTTTGTTATTCTTCCTGGTCGGCATAAAAGGGCAGAGAGGGTTTTTAGGAGTTTAGAGTCGTATGAAATGACACTTGCGAAAAATTCATCGAAAAAATCACGAAGGGTCAACTTCTTAACACTGTTCGCTTGTGAGCAGTTAGGACAGAACTTGTCACTAAGTTCAAGTGGGTGCCCGCAATTTTTACAGGTGGTTCCCCTGTATTTAAGTTCGTCTCTTTTTTTTGTAAAAGAAATCAGTTTATTGCCCATATTCAACACTCAAGTTGATAAATATACATCAATTGCTGATATTTTGGGAATTGGTAGACCCCACTCCTATAATGCTATCAAAGATATCCCCGAAGTTACGGTAGTAAACCAAGATGAGGTAGGTGTTTTCCGTAACATGAAAATTACCCGACATAGGATTCAGGTCAACGGTTTCATCATCCCGTTCAACAACATATTTGTAGTTATAGAATCCTTGTTTCAACTTTAAAATGCCCTCCATCATACCATTGTTCTCGTTATAGGTCATTTTATTTTCAGGGGTCAATGCATAATTATTGAATTTACCGTAGATATACACATTGTCCAATCCAACGACAGGGTTATAGGGTACGCTGAAATGAACCTCGGTGTATTCGGCCTCTCGTGATGAATCATCCCCTTGTAGGGCACGAACAACGAAATCGCCATTAATGTCCGGGTAGTAAGTGTAAGGTTTGTCTGCCCTGAACGTATCGGGAAAAAGGTAATGCTGGTATAGATCGCCGATTTCAATATGTGATATTTCCGAACTTGATACCCTAAGGTCCTTTGTGTCGAAATTCAAATATTCGTTCCCTCCAAAAAAAGCGGTTTCCTGATCGTATTTATAAACAAGTTCAGTGCCCATGGTAAATTGTGGGGCTATGTTGAACAATGCCGTTGGCCAATGGTAGTTTTGAAGGATGGCCACTTTGACTTCATTTTTAGGGTTGACCAATTTAAAGCTACCGGGATTTAAATTAAACTGAACTACCTGTTTTTCATTGAGGAAAGTAAAATCCCTTGAACGTTTTATGACCCCACTTACGGTAACAAGGTCTTTGTAGACTACGAACTTTCTTGAGAACTGCAGGTCGTTGCCACTATTGTATACTTCTAGGATAAAATTGCCGCTGACCTTTACCCCCACATTTTCATTGGGTATGGTCAATTTGTAATTGGAATACGGTTGTAATGTTGTGTAGCTGTTTTCATAGTCCAGGATACGTTGGTTGTCTATGCCTTTTAGATATTGGGATTTTAATAGCCTAGAAGGTTTCCAGTCATAATCACAATGAATTATTTTATAGTAATAATCCTGTTCATTGGCCAATAAGTCGTCAAATTCCAAAAAAATGGATTCGCCGATTTGAACAACAGGGAACTGGTCATCGTTTTCCCCTTTGAAAATGATCGATTTTATGTTCTCGGGAGGATTGACTTCCTCCATGGTTTGGCCGAACATAAATGGGGTAATTAGCAGTAGTATGGATCGTTTAAGAAAAAGCTGCATTAGTCAATGTATTTTATGGTAAAGGTAAACAAAAACCATACCTAGCAAATTTACATCGATGAATTGCCCAAATTTATAGGAGATAATTATGATTACTTTCCATTAAATGCTATTTTTGCCCGAAATTTTGTTAACCTAAGGTCTACAATTTATGTCTAAAGACATCAGAATACGAAAGGGCTTAAACATTAACTTGGTCGGTGCTGCCGAACAAACTACAGCCAAGGCGGTTTTAAGCAACGTTTATGCCATACACCTGGAAGATTTTCACGGAATAACACCCAAAATGCTGGTAAAACAAGGTGCTGAGGTTAAAGCTGGCGAACCTTTGTTCTACAATAAAGCGAATGAGGTGATGTTGTTCGTATCCCCGGTTAGTGGTGAGTTAGTTGAGATTGAACGTGGGGCAAGGCGAAAAATACTTTCTCTTAAGATACTTGCCGATAAAACACAGGCAATCGTTGAACACGGAACTTTTGATGCCGGGAAGGCAAGCTCAGCCGAGGTTAAGGCACATTTGTTAAAAACAGGATGTTGGCCGTTTATTAAGCAAAGACCTTACGATATCATAGCGAATCCTGATGCGAACCCAAAGTCGATTTTCATTTCAGGTTATACTACGGCCCCTTTGGCTGCTGATAGTGACTATGTTTTAAAAGGTAAGGAAAAAGAGCTGCAGGCTGCCATTACTGCATTGGGTAAATTAACCCCGGGAAAAGTGCATGTTTCGGTTGGGGCAAGTTCAAATTCGCCATTGGCAGGATTGAACGGTATAGAATTACATAAAGTTTCAGGTCCGCACCCTGCAGGGTTGGTGGGTACCCAGATAAATAAATTGGACCCTATCAACAAGGGTGAAGTTGTTTGGACGGTTTCGCCACAGGATCTGGTTATGATCGGGGAGCTGCTTTTGACCGGAAAGTTCAATGCGGAGCGTATCGTTGCGCTTGGTGGCTCGTCTGTAAAGTCCCCAAAATACTACACAACGAAAATAGGGGCGGAGATCTCTACTTTCTTATATAGTAGTGGAGTGAACAATGATAATTTTAGGGTAATCAACGGCGATGTATTGACAGGTGCCAAAAGTAAACCGGACGGGCATTTAGGATATTACAACAACACCGTAACCGCCATTCCTGAAGGAGACGATTATGAGATGTTCGGATGGGCGCTACCTGTTTTCAATAAGGTGTCCACTACAAGGGCATTGACATTCTCATGGTTAAACCCTAAAAAGAAATATGATCTAAATACCAATACCAATGGTGAGCATCGGGCATTTGTCGTAACGGGGCAATATGAAGAAGTTTTCCCATTGGATATTTTTCCTATGCAATTGCTTAAGGCGTGCATGATCAAAGATCTTGATGAAATGGAACAACTGGGGCTTTACGAAGTGGCTCCGGAAGATTTTGCTTTAACTGAATTTATTTGCATTTCCAAGCAGCCCCATCAGAAAATCATTCGTGAGGGATTGGATTTATTATATAAAGAAATAGGCTAAGAGATGAGTGATAAAAGACTGACCTTTAAAAAAAGACTGCACATACTAAAGCATCATTACAGGGATAAGAAGATGGCACCTGCGTTCAACGCGATTCATACGTTCTTGTTCTCTCCGGATGATACAACACATTCAGGTGCCCACGTGCGTGGTGCGGATGATTTGAAGCGAACTATGAATATGGTGATCATGGCATTGATTCCAGTGTTGCTTTTTTCAATGTTCAATGCTGGGTATCAATATTATGCGGCAATTGACGCTGCCAATAATGTGCCACGTGAATTATCGGTTTGGGGCAATTTCCTGACCTGGGATAATTTTTGGATAGGAATCATCAAGGTTCTACCATTGGTGGTTGTTTCTTACGGCGTAGGTTTATTGGTTGAATTTATTTTTGCGGTCATCAAGGGCCATGAAGTTGAAGAAGGGTATTTGGTTACCGGGATGCTGGTTCCTTTGATCGTTCCTATTGATACACCGTTATGGATGTTGGCTGTTGCCGTTATATTCGGTGTGGTTATAGGGAAAGAAGTTTTTGGAGGTACCGGAATGAACATTTTAAATCCGGCATTGACTATACGTGCCTTTTTGTTTTTCGCATATCCCACATGGATGAGTGGAGACAAGGTCTGGGTATACCAAGCGGTTGAAAGAACCGGGACTGCGGATGCTATTTCCGGTGAAACGGTATTAGGGGCTTTGGCCCAAAACAATCTTGCTGAACTAAATTATTCCATATCCGATATGTTCTTTGGTTTTATACCGGGATCAGTAGGGGAGACCTCAACATTCTTGATTCTTTTAGGAGGGTTGTTCTTGATATTTAGTAAAATAGCAAGTTGGCGTATAATGTTGAGTGCCGTTATAGGTTCTTTGGTTATGGGTTACATTTTTAACCTTGTAGTTGATTTTGGAATCATTTCCGAAGCCAGTAATTTCTACGGTTTAATGAGTTTTGAATATTGGAAACATTTATTGGTAGGTGGCCTGGCCTTTGGTATTGTCTATATGGCTACCGACCCGGTTACGGGTTCACAAACCAATAAAGGAAAATGGATCTATGGTTTCTTGATTGGTTTTATGTCAGTTATGATACGCGTTTTCAATCCGGCATATCCAGAAGGGGTGTTCTTGGCCATTTTATTGATGAACGTATTTGCTCCGACCATTGATCACTATGTGGTTAAAGCCAATATCAACAAACGTTTAAAACGATTTAAGAACGCTACCATTTTACCAAAGGATTCAGATGGAAAAGCGGAAGAACTAAAAGCAGAAACAGTTTAGTCATGGCAATTAATACAGAAAAGAACAGTTACACGGTAATTTTTGCAGCCATAATGGTTGTTATCGTCGGTACGATTTTGGCCTATTTATCCTCTTCCTTGAGTGGAAAGATCGATGAGAATAAACGCTTGGAAAAGCAACAGAACATTCTTTATGCCATGGGGGTCAATGAGAATGTCGGCGAAGGTAGTGTTAGCTTTGTACCTACGGATAAGGTTGCCGGTGAGTTTTCAAAATATATCAAAGAACAATTGATTATAGAAGGGGACAAGATAACCAAAGATGATCAGGCTTATTTGATAGACCTTAAAAAACAAGCAACTGCTGCCAAAGAAGGTAAAACAAGGAAATTACCTTTGTTCATTGGCGATAAAGACGGAAAGACTTTCTATATCATACCAATGCGCGGAAAAGGACTTTGGGATGCCATTTGGGGATTCGTAGCCTTAGATGACCAAATGGTAGTACAAGGGGTTTATTTTGATCATGCAGGTGAAACACCTGGTCTAGGAGCCAATATTAAGCAACGTTATTTCATGGATGATTTTGCTGGGGAAACCATTTTGAATGGTACTAAATATGCGGGCATTGCCGTGGCAAAGGGTAATAATGATCCTTTGAACGAAACCAAGGACGATAATGAAGTCGATGCACTTGCCGGGGCTACGATCACAGGTAATGGAGTATCTGCAATGATCAGTGAAAGTGTAAATCTTTATAAGGACTATTTAGAAACGATTAGAGTTAAATAATATGGCACTACTTTCAAAAAAAGATGCGAATTTAATTAAGGACCCGTTAGCGGATAATAACCCTATTACCATTCAGGTATTGGGTATCTGTTCTGCCTTGGCAATTACGGCTGAGTTAAAGGCTTCGGTTGTAATGGCTATTTCAGTTCTCTTTGTATTGGGCATAGGTAACGTGGTTATATCCTTAATGCGAAATATCATTCCATCAAAAATAAGGATCATTGTACAGCTTATCGTAGTTGCCACTTTGGTGATTATAGTAGATCAGGTTTTAAAGGCTTTTGCTTATGAATTAAGTAAGACGCTTTCGGTATTTGTCGGGTTGATCATTACCAACTGTATCATTATGGGACGTTTCGAGGCTTTTGCACTTGGTAATGGACCATGGAGGTCTTTTCTAGATGGTATAGGAAATGCCCTTGGTTATGGTATTATTTTGGTAATCGTAGGTTTCTTTAGGGAACTTTTAGGTTCAGGTACTTTATTTGGTTTTCCTGTATTGGGTAACCCGATCAACAAAACCGGACTATATGCCTTTGGTTATGAAAACAACGGATTCATGATTATTCCTCCAGCGGCATTGATCGTTGTGGGTATTATTATCTGGGTACAACGTTCTAGGAACAAAGCGTTAATAGAAGACAACTAATAAGTTTAAAAAAATAATATCATGTTAGAGCATATAGAATTATTTTTTAGATCCATATTCATCGATAATATGGTGTTTGCAGTATTCTTGGGAATGTGTTCCTATTTGGCTGTATCGAAAAAAGTGGCAACTGCAGTAGGTTTGGGAGCTGCCGTTATTTTTGTATTGGCCGTTACTGTGCCTATGAACTGGTTATTGGATCAGTATTTACTTCGCGATGGGGCTTTGGCCTGGTTGGGACCTGAATATGCGGATTATAACCTAAGCTTTTTATCCTTTATCCTTTTTATCGCTACTATAGCGACCATGGTACAATTGGTGGAAATCGTAGTTGAGAAATTCTCACCTTCATTATATAACTCATTGGGTATCTTTTTGCCATTGATTGCCGTTAACTGTGCAATTTTAGGTGGTTCATTGTTTATGCAGTCTAGGGAGATCGCTACATTGGGATTGGCATTTAATTACGGTGTCAGTTCTGGTATAGGGTGGTTCTTGGCCATCTTGGCGATTGCTGCAATACGTGAAAAGATCAGGTATTCAAATGTTCCTGCCCCACTGAGGGGATTGGGGATAACCTTTATTATTACCGGTTTAATGGGTATCGGTTTCCAGAGTTTTGGTGGTATGTTGACCGGTGGTAGCGAAGAAGAGGCCGCTGTTGAGGAAACAACGACTGCTGCTAAAACCGAAGAAGTAGGGAAAAAAGAAAATAAAAAGGAGATCGATGAAAAAGAGATCTCATATAATGACGCTATAAACAAGTAAAAATGATTTTAGCTACAAGTACAGGCGGAACAATTCTTATTACGGTAATCTCGTTCCTTATTCTATTATTGGCTTTGGTCGCAATCCTATTGTTTGCCAAGCAAAAACTTTCACCTTCAGGACCGGTAACCATTACCATTAATGGGGAGAAAAAAATTGAAGTTGGATCCGGTGGATCTTTACTTTCAACACTTGGTAATCAAAAAATATTCCTTCCTTCAGCATGTGGTGGGGGGGGTACCTGTATACAATGTGAGTGCCATGTCCTGTCCGGTGGTGGGGAAGCCTTGCCAACGGAAACACCTCATTTCTCGAAAAGGGAATTGAATGAAGGTGCGCGATTGGCCTGTCAGGTAAAAGTTAAGCAGGATATGGAAATTACCATTCCTGAAGAGGTTTTCGGTATTAAGAAGTGGGAAGGTACCGTGGTACGTAATTATAACGTTGCTTCTTTTATCAAGGAATTCGTTGTCGAGATTCCTGAAGATATGAATTATAAAGCCGGAGGTTATATCCAGATAGAGATTCCACAATGTGAGATCAAATATTCGGATATTGATATTACGGCACACCCAGAGGAACATGAGACTCCGGATAAATTCCAGGCAGAATGGGACAAATTCAACCTATGGCCATTAGTGATGAAAAATCCAGAGACCGTAGAAAGGGCCTATTCAATGGCTTCTTACCCAGCGGAAGGTCGTGAGATCATGCTGAACGTAAGGATCGCCACACCACCATGGGATCGTTCAGCCAATGGTTGGATGAATGTGAATCCTGGTATTGCTTCTTCCTATATTTTCTCAAGAAAACCTGGTGATAAGGTTATTATATCAGGACCTTACGGTGAGTTCTTTATCAATGAATCCGATGCCGAAATGTTATATGTAGGTGGTGGAGCAGGTATGGCACCGATGCGTTCACATTTATATCACCTTTTCAAAACCCTTAAAACCGACCGTAAAGTTACCTATTGGTATGGTGGTCGTTCCAAAAGGGAATTGTTCTACCTAGAGCATTTTTATGAGTTGGAAAGGGAATTCCCTAATTTCAAATTCTATTTGGCACTTTCCGAACCTATGGAAGAGGACAATTGGAAAGTAAAAGCTGATATTGATGCACCTGGGGATGGTTTTGTAGGGTTTATCCATAATTGTGTTATAGACAATTACTTAAGCAAGCACGAGTCTCCAGAGGATATAGAATTATATTTCTGTGGTCCTCCGTTGATGAACAAGGCTGTTCAGAAAATGGGTGAGGATTTCGGTATCCCAGATGAGAATATCAGATTTGATGATTTTGGAGGATAATGTCCATAATCTTTGAATCTTAAAAATAAAACCCGAACCTGACAGTTTCCAAAAGCTGTCAGGTTTTTTTAATTTAACCGGTATATTCATGAAAGCTCTTACTGCACAAGAATTACATAATCTGGCGATGAACATCGTGGGACGGCAGCTCGAAGCTGAGGGTTATGAATTTATGGGCGTCAACAGTAAACCTAAAAAGAACCCCCAATTTGTATGTTTAAAAAATAAGGAATTGCATTTTGTCGTGGTACGCAATGTGGTTTTTCCTGAAGACCCAAAAATTTATGACTTGGGTTTAATGCAAAACATGAAAGACCATGCCGAGAAGCATAAAGCAAAGGTCTATTATGCAGGTGTAGGTTTGTATAACGCGTCAGACCGCAGTTTACCTGTATACTTAAATGAGGAATATTTAGTTGAATATGATGGACTTATTGAAATTTAGTAGTTTGGGACCGCAAAGAACAGCAATGTTTTTCCAGTTAAGGAAATCTGTTATTTTTTCATGCGCTATTATTTTTGTTTTGGGCTTCATTTCTTGTGGTCAAACTCCAGAGAAGTATGTGAAGAATTCCAATGCAGGTGGGGCCTTAGGCACCTCTTACAGTATTATTTATATAGCTGACAGGCCATTGGATTATCAAAAAGAAATCGATTCGGTTTTCGCAGTAGTTAACCAATCATTATCCACCTATATCCCAACTTCTGATATTTCAAGAATAAATAAAGGGGAAACCGGTGTAACTGTCGAAGAAATGTTTCGTGAGGTATTTGATCTATCCAAAGAAATAAACGCCCATACCGAGGGTTACTTTGATCCAACGGTGGGTATCATGGTCAATGCTTGGGGATTTGGTCCAGGGAAGAAAGTGGAGATGGATAGTGTAACGGTAGATAGCCTGATGCAATTCGTTGGATTGGATAAAGTGAGTATAACTCCTGAAAACCGTATAGAAAAACAATATCCCAATACCTATTTGGATTTTAATGCCATCGCAAAAGGATATGCCATAGATCGTTTGGCCAGAATGATGGACGAAAAAGGGGTCAAGGACTATCTATTGGAAGTCGGAGGGGAATTAGTAGGAAAAGGGATTAACCGAATAAAGCAAAAACCTTGGGTTGTTGGTATTGATGATCCACAGGCCGAAACGGGTAGAAGGCTAAAGATTTTAATTCAGTTAGAGGATAAGGCCTTGGCTTCTTCCGGGAATTATCGCAAGTTCAGGATAGATTCAGTAACGGGTAAAAAATATGTACATACCATTGACCCTAAAACCGGTTTTACAAAGAATTCCAGCACTTTGGGGGTTACCGTTTTGGCCGATGCATGTGCTACGGCAGATGCCTTTGCCACGGCATTTATGGCTATGCCCTTAGATAAGGTCAAAGAAGTATTGGAAGCTGAGAAGGCGTTGGAGGCTTATATAATTTATTTGGACGAAGAAGGGAACACCCAGGAATTCATGACCCAAGGGTTTCAGAAATTGGTCGTAAACTAAGACTTTCGTACCAAGGGGATAATTTCCGTGCTGGCCAATCTATATGTATCTATTTCTTCAGACGTCAGGTTTTTGTTGAAATCTACTTCTTCGACCTCGAAGCCTATATCGCGGAGTTTGTCAAAATAATCCCTCCCATAAATTCGTACATGGTCATATTGTCCAAATATCTTGGCCCGTTCTTTTCGGTCGGTAATACTGTTGTCCTCAAAAGTCTTTTCCCTTTTCAGGTCCTGGGGTATTTGAAATATGCCCCATCCTCCAGATTTCATTACACGGTATAATTCTTGCATGGCTTTGACATCCTCAGGTATATGTTCCAAAACATGGTTACAGAGAATCACGTCATAGGAATCATCATCAAAGGGGAGGTTACATATATCGGCTTTGACATCGGCCAATGGGGAGTTTAAATCCGTGGTAGTATAGTCAATGTTATCAAGGTTCCTGAATCTTTTGTAGAAAGCCTGCTCAGGTGCAAAATGCAAAACCTTTAAGTTCGACGTAAAAAAATCAGTTTCCTTCTGAAGGAACAACCATAATAATCGGTGTCTTTCCAGTGATAGGGTAGAAGGGGACAGCACATTTTCCCTGGGGTTTTCATATCCGTAGGGTAAAAAAGCCCTGAATTGTTTTCCATCAATCGGGTCGGTATATCTTTTTCCACTAAGCCATAAGGCCACTAAAGGTCTTACCCAATAACTTAACTTTATAAGCAAAGGTCTCGGAATGGCGTTTAGGAAAAATTTGAATATTTTTTTCATAAGATCACTTCCGGAAGAACCTATACTGATTTTCTACAGGAACGATTGAACAGTTAGATTTAACCTACAATTGAATTTCTTTTTGACGAAATTCATCCTCTTCATCACTCACTATACCTAAAGCGTCATAAATATATTTGAAAGTGGAAAGTAATTCCGGTTTTCCATTAACAAGGGCAACATCATGCTCAAAGTGGGCGCTTGGTTTTCCGTCTGCCGTAAGAATGGTCCATCCATCCTTAAGCTGTTTAATTCTTTTGGTGCCCATATTGGTCATAGGCTCAATGGCAACAACCATACCTTCAACGAATTTTTTGCCTCGGCCTCTTCTGCCATAATTTGGCATTTCAGGGTCTTCATGCATTTTTTGCCCTAAACCATGACCTACGAGCTCACGTACCACGCCATAACCATGGGCTTCGGTGAATTTTTGAATGGCATAACCTACATCTCCGACTCGGTTACCAATTTTAAATTCTTTAATTCCTATGTATAAAGATTGTTTGGTTACCTCGAGTAACTTCTTGACTTCAGGAGTAACTTCCCCTACTTCAAAAGTATAGGCGTGGTCTCCGTAATAATTGTTTTTCAAGGCACCGCAATCAATTGAAATTATATCGCCTTCAACTAATGGGGTATCGTTAGGTATACCATGTACCACTTGGGCATTTGGACTCATACATAGAGAATTAGGAAAATCATATAGTCCTAAAAAACCGGGGACAGCCCCATGGTCTCTAATAAAATCCTCTGCTAATTTATCTAAATACAATGTTGTTACTCCTGGCTTAACCTCTGATGCAAGCATACCAAGAGTTTTTGAAACGATCAATGCGCTTTCTCGCATTAACTCTATTTCTTCGGGTGTTTTGACTATAATCATAAGTTGCAAAGGTAAATATTTACTTTGAAGCTTGGAAGCCAAATGATGCCAATCTAAAAGGTTTGTGAAAAGTGTTAATGTAGGCTTTTAAAGTACTCAAAGGCCAATGATAGACGGGACCCGTACCAGGAAAAATATTCGCCATCCACAAGGATTCCCTTTCCTTCTATGCCGGTATTTTCAATATCATTGATATGTTGCTCTTTAAAAGGAAACGGTTCAGAAGAAAGCAAGGCCAGATCTACTTTGGTTTTAGTTAGATAATCGTTGTCAATTAAGGGGTATCGAGGGTTTTCTGGGCTCATGTTGATAAAGCCATTCAATTGTAATAAATAGTCTATGAATGTACCTTTTCCGGCAAGCATCCATGGCTTTTGCCAAATAAAATAAAGTACTCGTTTTTTGGGTTTATGAAGAATGAAGGCTTCAAAACTTTTTTGTTTTCGTTCGATCCCTGAAACCATAATGGCCGATTTATCTGGGCAATTGAACAAGATTCCGTATTGTCTTATTAGTTGTAAAGCGTTCTTTATATTGTTTACGTCAGAGACATGAACTGCGTACTTTTTTTCAAGGGTCTCAACAATTTCTTTTGTGTTTTCTTCTTTGTTACAGAGGATAATATTGGGGTTTAATTTGGCAATTTTATCAAATGATACTTTTTTGGTTCCCCCAACAATGGTTTTCGTTTTTTTTAAGTAGCCCGGATGAACACAAAATCGGGTGATTCCGACCAAGTATTCTTCCAAACCTAAATCTACAAGTGTTTCAGTTTCGGATGGTACTAATGATATAATACGAAAAGGCCAACTAGGTAAAACCGTAGTTCTTCCAAGTTGGTCTTTTATTGTATTATGCATTTAACCGTATTGATTTATACCAACGACTCTCTTGTCATGGCTTCTGGCTGTGCAACACCCATCATTTTTAAAATGGTCGGTGCAACATCACCTAAAACACCATTTTTTATTTCTTTTAAATCGTTATCGATTAAAATTACCGGAACAGGATTCGTGGTATGTGCCGTATTAGGTGAGCCATCGGGATTGATCATGGTCTCACAGTTACCGTGATCCGCAATCAAAATGGTCGAATATCCATTATCCAAACCTGTTTCGATTACATCTTTGGCGCATACATCTACAGCTTCGCATGCCTTGATAGCGGCTTCCATAATACCTGTGTGGCCAACCATATCACCATTCGCAAAATTGAGACATACAAAATCAGCTTCTTGCTTCTTTAATTCTTCCACTAGAGCATCCCTTAGTTCATAAGCGCTCATTTCAGGCTTTAAATCGTAAGTTGCAACTTTGGGCGAATTTCTTAGAATTCTGCTTTCACCTTCAAAAGGCTCTTCCCTTCCTCCAGAGAAAAAGAAAGTTACATGAGGGTATTTTTCCGTTTCTGCTATTCTAATTTGTTTTTTACCGGCTTTGGATAATACTTCACCAATAGTTTCAGTGATATTGTCTTTGTTGAAAATTACATGTATACCCTTAAAACTTTCATCATAGTTGGTCATGGTAACATAATATAATTTTCGTTTGGTCGTATTGTACTCAGGAAAATCGTTTTGACACAACATATTGGTCAATTCCCTTCCACGATCCGTTCTGAAATTGAAAAAGATTATAACATCATCTTCTTCAACGATACCATTTTTATCGGCAACCAATGGTTTTATAAACTCGTCCGTTACCCCATTCGCATAGTTAGATTCTAAACTTGCGACCACATTATCGGTTGGGTCACCGATACCATTGGCAATTACATCATAGGCCAGTTTAACCCTTTCCCATCGATTATCACGATCCATAGCATAATAACGACCTGTCAATGTGGCAATTTTACCTGTGGTTTTTGCCATATGATCCTCTAAGTCGGCAACAAATGAAGCTCCGGATTTAGGGTCTACATCCCTGCCATCCGTAAAGGCATGTACGTATACCTTATCAAGGTTATTGTCCTTGGCCGCACTTAACAAACCTTTTAAATGGTTTATATGTGAATGAACACCGCCATTGCTCAATAATCCTAGGAAATGTACTTTTTTATTGTTCGTTTTTGCATAATTAAATGCATCAACCAAGACTTTTTCGTCCTTTAACGTGTTGTTTTCAATCGCAAGATTGATCCTGGTCAGTTCTTGATAAACGATTCTTCCGGCACCTAAATTCATATGCCCAACTTCACTGTTTCCCATTTGGCCCTCCGGCAGACCTACATTTAACCCATCTGTACGTAATGCCGCATTCGGGTACTTTGTATATAAACTGTCTATAAAAGGAGTGTTTGCATTGTCAATAGCCGAAACTTTAGGGTCAGGGGATGTGCCCCAACCATCTAAAATCATTAAGATTACTTTTTTATTCATTGTATTAAATTTCTTTATGCAAAAATACGGTGTTACGGTAAGTTTAGCTAGTTATTTAAGGGGCTTTTTTTTAACGTACAAGCATGCTGATATCGTTTCGGAAATAGTTGTAATTTGTTAAAATTTAGTTATTTAACAGTTAATGCTGAAACATTTTAAAGGCATTGGAGTCTATATTTATACTAAGTTAATAGTATTCATCAATCATTATCGGATCCTGTCCGGTACAAAAAACAATCATCATGAGAAAAACAATCGTAATCGCGACCGCAGCTTGTATGCTCACGGTCACTGCTGCAATGGCAAATCATCAAAATCAAAATGCGGATTTTAACGTGAACCCTACTTCTTTCAGAACGGTAGAACTCAATATGTTATGTAAGGCAATAGTGAAGGGGGATGTTGATCTGGTTAAAAAGTTGATTGCCATGGGGGAAGACGTAAATCGGAAATCCCTTGGAAAAACCCCTGCCATTTTCGCTGCACGTTATAACCGCGTGGAGATCTTAAAGATTTTAATCGAAAATGGGGCTGACCTTCGTATTAAATCGAATAAAGGTCATTCTATTACTGAAATTGCCGAGTTAGCCAATGCAAAAGAGGCTTTACAGGTAATCAATGCGGAAATGCAGAGCTGATTCAAGATTGAGAACAAAAAAAGCACCCCACCGAAAGTGGGGTGCTTTTTTTAATGTATTCACTTCAGATAGTGTTCAAGTAAAAGAGTGAATCTTGAAAGATCAAAAATCGTAACCCGTAGCTACCCTATAGATAAAAGCATAAAACGCCAATGACAGCATAAAAACGCAGAAAATGGAGTATGCTTTTAAGAGTAATACAACAAAATTCGGGCGGCAATTCTCGAATGCTTCCGTGTAAATGTCCTTAAAATGTAATAGTGTTCCCATATAGTTTTGTTTAAGTGATCGTAAATCAAAGCTATAAGGGTTAAATCTGAGGCAATAAAAAGAATTGGGTATAGCCCAAAGATACTAAAATATTGTCTAAATCAAATTGAATTGTGTTAATTCTGAAAAAGACTATCCACCATATTTAGCTATGGCTTCCTTGATTTTTTCTATACGGTTTTCCGGATCGGGGTGTGTACTTTGAAATTCGGGTACTCGATTGGGCCCTGCGGCCGCTTTTAAAATTTTCATTACCTCTATCATTTCCATAGGGTCGTATCCTGCATTTATCATGAACCAAACGCCAAGATCATCACTTTCCAATTCATCACCACGACCATTTTTTAAAAGGGTGTTCTGACCAATGCTACCTACGATACCCCCGGCATCTGCACCAACGGTTGCTCCCATGGTCACGGTTTGCCAAAAATTGCTGTCCGCGATACGTTCGGCAGAATGTCTACCGATTACATGACCGATCTCATGTCCTAGGACACCTGCTAATTGTGCTTCGTTAAGTTGGGAGAATAGGGCATAGGTGATGAAGATCTGACCACCAGGTAATGCAAAAGCGTTTATGGTCTGCTCATCGGCCAATAAATGAAAATCGTATTCATACGGGGTTTCACGGGCAATACTATTGTCAACTAACTTTTTACCTACAAAATCGATCAAGGATTGAAGGCGTTCATCTGGGTATAGCCCCCCGTGTTGTGCAGCCATTTCAGGAGCACTTTGTACGCCGATGGCAATCTCTTGTTCAGAACTCATATTAATGTTCTGTACCCTTCCTGTGTATGGGTTCTCTTCTTTGTTGCTACATCTTTGAATAAAGGCAAATGCAACTATGGCCAAGCCAATAAAGATTCTAATTTTCCAACTGCCTCTTCTCATGGTTAGTTTTGTTCAGTGTTGGCCCAATATATAAAAAACCTATAAAAGTGCGGTATTTATATCTAAAATATTATTACGTAAGTAATTTTTGATGAAGCCGGATGTAAAATGCTCACTGCCATAAAAATTCTCTTCACGTAGTAATTGCACTAAATTCAATCTTCGGAAGGCCGTAAGCATCGGAATCGAGATAGGTGCATAGCTATAATGCCATGGTTCATATTTAAAACCCCGTCGTTTGGGTTCATTGGTATAAACGATATGGAAATCGAATTCTTTTGAATTTTCATCCATCCACTTCTTAAAATCCTCAAAAGGCCCGCCCGCTTCGAATTTTTCCGGTACCAGTACGTCGCCATTGGTTTTTCGGTACCCATCGATTATATCAATATCGGTACCCCAATGATGCCTGCTGGTTCCGGGAATGGTGGAATACTCTATTATTTTATCAATGGCGTCGAGAGGGGGCATGCCGTTGTCTTCGGTATACCTAATGAATTTTCGTTCCCAAATCAGTTCCTGTCGTTCAAAATTTCTAAAACTGGAAACGATCTTTAAATCAATACCATCACTATAAGCGGCTTTTTTCATGGCCAAAAAGGCATCGTGGGCTTCCTTTCTAAGGTTAATACCTTCCCCGTATAATTGTATGTCTTCTTTCCCCATTAACTCCAAAACCGAATACTCGAATTCACGGTCTTTGGCAACCATAAGGGAGGGGGCCAATGTCAAGGCCAATCCTGAAATGCTACTTTTTTTTATGAATGATCTTCTTTTCATACTGTATTAATTATACCAAAATGACTTATAAGCGTTTATGTGCAAATATGTTGCCATACTTTTAAAGCCAAAATATTCATACTTGTTGAACTTCTATTAAATAACGGCTTCAATCGTTTTTTAATGCCCAAAACAATAAAATTAAACAAATATTATGAGTACTTGGTTTATCCTAAAGGTGCAAAGGCAGGATAGATGGCGCACATGTTCGAATGTCTCTACTGCTTTACGGAAAGATACAGGTATCCTTGATGACGCTGTTTAAGGTCGTGCATGGTTATGATATAGAAATATATACCAGTGGATAATCCCATATCGCGGGAAATTACCGATTCCCTGTTCGAAGTACCATCGAACTCATTTTGGTAGTTTTCCTTGGAATAGACCAGAACCCCGTATCTATTGAATATCTGTAAGGAATTATTGGGGGAAACCTCAATACCGTCAAGGACCAGGTAATCGTTTTTACCATCGCCGTTCGGGGTCATGTAATAATTGTCAAGTTCTATAGTGTCGAATTGCTCAACCCTATCGGCATTACCGCCAAGGGTCAATATTTCATAGTCATTGGGAATAAACGGTAGTGAGGTGATAGAACCTCCTGCCAATCCACCTTCAACATTGGTATTTCCTAAATTCACCCATTCGTCCTGTTCTTTATGCCAGCCCACTACCTTAAGGTCCCCAAGATATTCTGCCAGGGCTCCAATGTTGCTCAGTTCGTCCCAGGTTAGGGTAACTGTGGTCAGGGCCTCACCTTCTAAATGCCAGTATTCCTTTTCACTGACCGACATGTATTCGGAAGCGATTTTTTGGGTCTCGAAACTTTTGCCGAACACCGAAGGGGAGTTAGGGTCTTCATAAAAATAAGCGCATTTTACCAAGGGGTCGATCTCATCCGAGCTTATTCCCAAGGGCCTAAGTCTATTATCATCACCTACAGGAAAAGTAAAATTGTCCTTGTTCGTGAAGGCGGCATAGCCATCTATTAGGGATACGTCATTTTCGCCAACATAAAAGGCGTTCTCCATGAAATTAGTAAAAATGTTCGTATCTATTCTTGGTGTGATCACATCACCTACAATAAGGTTCACATTATTGGTCACATCAATCTGGGTGTTCAAATAGAGTCCATTGTCCACGGCGATTTCCGCATCGTAGAAAACCGGGATATTGGAACCTGAAACCATGATGGATCTATCAAAACCATAAAACCCTACCAATCCTGAATTTTTGTCGAACTCACCATCATTGATCAAGTCCATATGAAAACCGACCATAGTTGAACCATGTATTTGCATAGCACCATAATTATGCACAGCATCTTGAGACAAAGCCAAGTTAAAAGCAAAAAATATGATAAGTGCGATTCTCATTGTTTGTTTTTTAAACATTTATTTAATAGGCAAATTCAAAAGTTATTGAAGCCGTTGAATATCTATTGGCACCACTACTGGTTCTACAAGCCCAAACCAATAGGTCGTTTTCCTGTAATTCGAAATTTACATCTTGGTTTTGAATAGAAATACTGGTGCTTCCTCCCGTTATATTGTAGGTTCCTATACTGATAAAGGAACTTCCCCTCAATACTGAAAGATTGATTTGTTGTGTGCCTGATGGATTTGCATTGAAATCATTTTTCATTATGAATTTAGTAAGTGTTTCACTGCGGGCAATAGGTATGCCTGCGGGTGATGCCGAGGTGGTATAGGTGGCGGTACTGCCTGTTCCTAAACTTTGATTCCAATACAAATTAAGTCCGTATGTTGCATTAGGTGCGTACCATATGTTATTGTAAAAATAGGCCCTACCCGCAAAGGTTTGGGAGTACTTAAAGGTGGGTAGGCCAGGGGTAATGGAGTGCCATGAACTGCCGTCGCTTTGTAACTGTACCACACTATTCGATGCTACGGAGGTCGAATTGGTCCCTGTATTATCAACAAAAGTCGAAATAGTGATGGCACTATCATGGGTGTTCTTGATAATATAGGTTCGTCCTTCGCAGGTATTGGCCGAAGGTAATGTAATACTTCTATTGGAGTCTACTAGTACGGTATGGTGTGTTTCATTCAAGGTTAAACTAGAACTCGGTGAGGTAATGGCCGTTGCAATGGAACCATTTACCTCCAAGGTCGAATTCGCCAATTGCCCCGTATTTATGCCTACCCTAGGTAAAGCGTCTTGACTGTCCGCACTTCCTTGGATCCTAAATAGTTCTTTGTTCAGTTGGTCCCTATAATCATAACGTTTAAAGATAAAGGGCTCTGCACCATCGTCACCAATTATAAATTCCATTATTCCTGCATTGGAAACACCGGCGGAACCAAGTTCGAAAAAATCAGTACCTGCAGCACTTCCTTTGAGTCTAAAATTTCCTTGGGAGTTAGTGAAGAACATGGGTTTGTAAAAATCGGCGGCATCTGCCTGAAATTGTATGGCTGAGGTTCCGTTATCCCCTTTAACGTAGGTCAAGTATTGGTCCTTATCATTGTAATCCGGATAGGTTTGGGTAAGGCCCAAGGTTTGCCTTCTACCGAACTGTAGTAAACTTATATTGTTGGACCTAATGTCCATACCAACATCATTGGTTGCTCCTAAAAAGGATCCCGTAGATAAAGTATTGCCACTTGAAAGCCAGTTGGAATTTGAGGTTTTCACCCACGCGGAGCCATCGTAAACATAAATTTCCTGTGTATCGGTATTGTAAAGCATTTGTCCTTCTTCCATACCTGTCAGTGAACTGATTTCAGAGGTAGTACCTTTGGTAAGGCCAAATAGGAGTCCGGCTTCAATTTGTCCAAAGGAAAATCCCGTGACGAATAAAATGAGGATAAATACAATTGGTTTTTTCATATTCTTATTATAAATCTAAAATTGTAAACATAAATTCCGAATCAAATCGACTTCTATCAGTACCACCATTGTCGTTGTCCCCAATAATAACCTCAAAGCTTGTAGCTGTTTGATTGGAGTAGGAGATACCTGGGTCATCATTACCGGCCCCACCTCTTCCCGGTTGGGTCAATTGAATAATATAATCGGCATCGGATACCGAACCTGAAGGTAATGTTACCCTATAATAACCTGTACTAATTCTTGTAACGGAAACACCTGTGGTGGCTCGGGTAATTGTTCCGTCAGAAGCAATTTTCCCAATTGCTTTAATTGGGTTATAATTATCTACCCATTCTGTACCTGTTGCAGTGGAGCTTAGCACTTGTCCCGTTGTACCGACAGAATCGTTACTATCCAATACGGCACCTTCTAACTCTAAGGTTTCGTTCACTGTAACTTTGGTGTCACCCGATGTTTCATTTATTTCCAAAGCCTCGTTTCCGCCAACAGTGAAGCCAATCCTATCTGCTCCAGGGCTGTAAACTCCTGTGTCTGAATCATCTGAAAACCTGTAGGATGGTTGGCCAACAGTTCCGTCTGAATTGTTCAAACCACTGGTTCGTGTTGCTCCGTTAACTGTTAGTTTATTTGTTCCTGATAAAGGATTTCCGATACTTAATCTATTGTTGGTATTGTCCCAAAATAATTGAGAGTTGTTTTCGGTAGGTGAACCGTCCGATCCTGCAAAAAATACAGACCCCGTAGTACCGGAATGAGATAAATCTGATAATGGAACATCTAGGTCGCCATTAGAATCCGATATTCTTAAGTAATCAGTTCCAGAAACATTTACTGTTGAAAAACCTGTGTTTGTCTCGTTTGTGATACTGCCATCAACTTCAGTAAAATTATTATAAATACCATATGGTAAGCTTGAGGAGCCATCACCTGTTACGATAATATTGGCATCCCCAGCAACAATTTTAGTTTCAGTACCATCTGCATGTAAAGAAGATAAGTTTGCTACCCTAGTCTCTGCATCATCTTCAATTCCCAATAATAATTCAAAAGTTGAACCATTAAAAGCGAATAATTCGACTTGTTGGTCGTCGGAAGAGACAAATCCAGATAAATCTACTTGATTCGTACCAGTAGCAGGATTGGTAAGTGTAAGTATATTCGAAGCATCTAAGTTTAAATCAGAAAGTTCGTTCGTAGCACTCAAATCCCCATCGGCTGTATTGTGTGCAGCAATGGCAGCGGCATTGTTAGCAATGTCCGTCTCGTTCGCAGCAATTTCACTTGCGTTTGCAGTTATTGCGGTAGTGTTGTTGGTTATCGCCGTTGTATTGTTTGCGATGTCGGTATCATTAGCAGTAATTTCACTAGCATTATTTGATATCGCTGTAGTATTGTTGGCGATGTCGGTATCGTTGGAACTGATGTTTGCTGCATTAGTAGCTATCCCTGAAATATCCTGATCACCTGTGTTGATCCCGGAGGTGTTGGCAACGATGGCAGCCTGTGCCGGGGTGATACCCGTTTTAGCGGTGTTCAGGGCAATCGCGTCGTTCTGCGTAGTCTGTTCGTTCTGTAAATCTGTGATATCAGCATCGTTGGCTACAATGGCAGCATTGTTATTTGAAATGGCAGTGGCATTGGTAGCTATTCCTGAAATATCTTGGTCACCAGTGTTCACGCCAGAGGTATTGGCAACGATGGCAGCCTGTGCCGGGGTGATACCCGTTTTAGCAGTGTTCAGGGCTATGGCATCGTTTTGGGTGGTTTGTTCCAATTCCAAAGCATCAATATCAGAAGCATTGGTAACGATACCTGAAATATCCTGATCACCTGTGTTGACCCCGGAGGTATTGGCGATTATGTCAGCTTGGGCAGTGGTGATTCCAGTTTTAGCGGTGTTCAATGCGATGGCATCGTTCTGCGTAGTCTGTTCGTTCTGTAAATCTGTGATATCGGAATCGTTGGCTACAATGGCAGCATTGTTATTTGAAATGGCAGTTGCATTGGTAACGATACCGGAAATATCCTGATCTCCGGTGTTGATCCCGGAGGTATTGGCGATGATGTCCGCTTGGGCAGTGGTGATTCCGGTTTTGGCAGTGTTCAATGCAATGGCATCGTTCTGCGTAGTTTGTTCGTTCTGTAACGCAAGGATGTCGTCATCGTTGTCACTGATATTGGAAGTGTTGTTTGCGATGTCCGTATCGTTGGAACTGATGTTTGCTGCATTAGTAGCTATTCCTGAAATATCCTGGTCACCTGTGTTCACACCAGAAGTATTCGCAACGATGGCCGCCTGTGCCGGAGTGATACCCGTTTTAGCGGTGTTCAATGCAATGGCATCGTTCTGCGTAGTCTGTTCCAATTCAAGAGCATCAATATCAGAAGCATTGGTAACGATACCTGAAATATCCTGATCTCCAGTGTTCACACCAGAAGTATTCGCAACGATGGCAGCCTGTGCCGGGGTGATACCCGTTTTAGCGGTGTTCAGTGCAATGGCGTCGTTCTGGGTGGTTTGTTCCAATTCCAAAGCATCAATATCAGAAGCATTGGTAGCTATCCCTGAAATATCCTGATCACCGGTGTTGATCCCGGAGGTATTGGCAACGATGGCCGCTTGTGCTGGGGTGATTCCCGTTTTTGCAGTGTTCAGGGCAATGGCATCGTTCTGCGTAGTCTGTTCGTTCTGTAACGCAAGGATGTCGTCATCGTTGTCACTGATATTGGAAGTATTGTTAGCGATGTCCGTATCGTTGGAACTGATGTTTGCTGCATTGGTAACGATACCGGAAATATCCTGGTCACCTGTGTTCACGCCAGAGGTATTGGCGATGATGTCCGCTTGGGCAGTAGTGATTCCGGTTTTGGCAGTGTTCAATGCAATCGCGTCGTTCTGTGTGGTTTGTTCGTTTTGTAAAGCAAGGATGTCATCATCGTTGTCACTGATATTGGAAGTGTTGTTTGCGATATCCGTATCGTTGGAACTGATGTTTGCTGCATTGGTAGTTATCCCTGAGATATCCTGATCTCCAGTGTTCACGCCAGAGGTATTCGCAACGATTGCCGCTTGTGCCGGGGTGATTCCGGTTTTAGCGGTGTTCAGGGCTATGGCATCGTTCTGGGTGGTTTGTTCGTTTTGTAAAGCAAGGATGTCATCATCGTTGTCACTGATATTGGAAGTGTTGTTTGCGATGTCCGTATCGTTGGAACTGATGTTTGCTGCATTGGTAGCAATCCCTGAAATATCCTGGTCACCTGTGTTCACACCAGAGGTATTCGCAACGATGGCAGCCTGTGCCGGGGTAATCCCGGTTTTAGCGGTGTTCAATGCAATCGCGTCGTTCTGGGTAGTCTGTTCGTTCTGTAAATCTGTAATATCAGTATCGTTGGCTACAATGGCAGCATTGTTATTTGAAATGGCAGTTGCATTGGCAGCTATTCCTGAAATATCCTGGTCACCAGTGTTCACACCAGAGGTGTTCGC
>NZ_JAWMPY010000010.1:0-121416 GCF_033101095.1 Maribacter sp. TH_r10
TCGCTATTTTGTAATTTTGTAAGCTTAATAAGTGAGCAATATGGTCAAGGAATTAACTTATCATACCGAAGAAAAATGGAATGCTTATTCCCATGGTCTGGGAATTCTTTTTGGTGTTTTTGGATTGTATTATCTATTGCAACAAAATACCAATAGGACGGAATATGCCCAAATGAGTATAATCATCTACAGTATATCATTTATAGTGCTGTTTTTAGCCTCTACACTTTACCATTCCGTTTCCAATCCTGAATTAAAACGAAAATTGAGGGTGTTTGACCACATCAGTATTTATTTGTTGATAGCGGGCACCTATACACCCTTGGCCTTAATTACATTGGAAAATGGCAAGGGATGGCTGATATTCTATGTGGTTTGGGGTATTGCTGCGGTGGGAACCTTATTAAAGATCTTCTTTACTGGTAAATTTGAAGCACTTTCCTTAATCTTATATCTTGGAATGGGTTGGTTGATTGTAATGGACTTTTCCAATATTATGGCCTATACATCAAAGCTTGGTATACAATTACTCTTTTTAGGTGGGGCGTTTTATACGGTCGGTACTGTTTTCTACGCTTGGAAACGTATACCTTACAATCATTTTATATGGCACCTTTTTGTACTAGGTGGCGCTATTAGTCACTGGTTGTTTATTTTTTATGATGTGGTTTAATATAATGAATACGAATAGTCAAGGTTCTATTATTTCCTTATAATCAATAAAGAAGGCTTCAAGGAGTAACATATTATCGTTCAAAAATTCCATCGTTTCCCTCCATGTAATTTTATTATGAATGGAGACATTATTCAATGCTACATAAGCCCTTGAAATTTCTTTCCCATTATCCAGTATCAGGGAATCGTTGAAAATAACTTCGGGTAAATAATCATTTTTCAATAAAGATCCTACGGACAGCAATTTATCCCACAACTCCATCCGTACGGCAAGGTCAGAATGATCAATATCGAGCGATACCATGGCCTTTTTCATTTCAAAATGGAACTTAAGGGCAAGTCCCTTTATCTTGGTATCGTATAATATCCATTTACGGGGAAATGATTTTCCGAAAGAAATCCAGAATTCTTGACGTAATCTTTTAGATTCTTCCTTGCTGAACATTTAAAGCAAATAAGCGATTATTATTCCAAGCATGATAACGACCAATTTTCGTAGATTGAATTTATGGCCTTCAGAACTTTCAAAGAGAATTATGGTAGATATATGTAAAAACACACCAATCACCAATGCGGTAATGGGGGCATAGTATGTGATCGCAAAATCGAAATTAGCTGCTAAGTAATTTCCCAACGGGGTCATCAATGAGAAAAGAACCATGAAGAAAAGGGCATAGACCATTTTAATCTTGGAGTTAAGTAAGAAAATGCTCAAAACAATGGCTATAGGTATTTTATGTACAAGAATACCATAAATAAGATGATCGTGTTGGTGAATGGGAAATCCTTCGAGTAATGAGTGTATGGATAAACTGATAAAAAGTAACCAAGGGAAATTCGTCTTTTCAGTATCGATATGCATATGGCCATGTTCAGCTCCTTTGGAAAAGAATTCCAAAAAGATCTGTAATAAAATACCGAGCATAATGTATACGCCTATTGTCTTTGAATCTGATACTTCATATACTGAGGGGAAGAGTTCAAAAATAGTCAAAGAGAGTAAAAAGGCCCCGCTAAAAGCCAATAAGAGCTTAAAATTGGTATTGTTCGTAGGTTTTACAATGTAAACAAAGGCAAAACTCAATAAGACGCCTAAAATGAGTAGGACATATGTCATTAATGCAGGTTTAGTTTTAAATACAACAGTCGTTGATGGCGCAAAAATACTGTATTTTTGTCGCAATCTTTGTAATGCATATGAACAATAATTTTAGAATGGTAGCCAAAACCTTATTTGGTTTTGAAGAGCTTTTGGCCAAAGAATTACGTAACCTTGGTGCCGGAAATGTAAAGGAAGGGGTAAGGAGCGTTTCTTTTGAAGGGGATACCGGTTTTATGTACAAGGCCAATCTTTGTTTAAGAACGGCAATAAAAATTATAAAGCCCATTCATTCCTTTAGTGTACGAAATGAAAATGAACTGTATAGAAAGGTCTATCAAATGGATTGGAGCGAATTTCTTTCGGCCGATGCTACCTTTGCTATAGATACTACCTTGTTTTCAGATGTTTTCACCCATTCACTTTATGTGTCACAGAAAATCAAGGATGCCATTGTTGATAAATTCAGGGATACTGATGGCCACCGACCAAATGTAGATGTGAAGTTTCCTGATATGCGTATCAATGTACATATTCATAAAGAACATTGCAATATATCTTTGGATAGCTCAGGTAGATCCCTTCATCATCGAGGATATAGGACCGCGACCAATATAGCTCCCATTAACGAAGTATTGGCTTCTGGACTGTTATTGATGAGTGGATGGGATGGGCAATCCGATTTTTTAGATCCTATGTGCGGTAGTGGTACCTTTTTAACAGAAGCAGCAATGATTGCCTGTAATATTCCGGCGAACATCAATAGGAAGGAGTTTGCATTTGAAAAATGGCACGATTTTGATCAAGAATTATTCGAGAAAATCATTGATAGTAGTTTAAACAAAACGCGGGAGTTTCATCATAAAATCGTAGGTTATGATAAGGCCCCTTCTGCAGTACGCAAATCTATTGACAATATTGCCAATGCGAACCTCTCTGAATATATTACGGTGGAGCGTAAAAGCTTTTTCGATTCTACAAAATTTACCGAGAATCATTTGCATATGGTTTTTAATCCGCCCTATGGGGAACGATTGAATCTTGATATGGAGGAGTTTTATTCCTCTATTGGCAATACCCTAAAACAGGAATATCCGGGAACCGATGCTTGGCTCATAACATCGAATTTAGAAGCTTTAAAATTCGTGGGCTTGAGACCTTCTCGAAAGATCAAGGTTTTCAATAGTCATTTAGAGTCACGTTTGGTAAAATATGTGATGTATGAAGGGAGTAAAAAGGCTAAATACCAAAATAAGGATAACGCTTAGTTTATGAAGTCTAAAACACGTGCTGTTGTATACAATTTCTTGGGATTTGCCATATTGTTCCTGATTTTACGTTTTGCCCTGGGATATTTTTTTGATGGTATAGGAAGGTTCTACTTGGCCTTGGCCTCGGCAATCGCAGCAAGTGTCTTGGCTCCCAAATTTGCTGTGGTCAAAGAAGGGGCGCGTGAAAAATTAATGATGAAATGGATTTTCATCAAAGGTTTTCGGGAAATTTAGGTCTTTCCCCGAATCGGTACAAAATCAGGAAAAATTAATTTGAAGGTCCGTTATTTGGCTTTTCTGGTCGTTCAGGCCTGGGCTCCATTTCAGGTTTTTTCTTTTTAGGCTTGTTGGCTTTCTTGTACAACGGAATCATATAGGTGATAGAATAGTTATATCCTATGCCGAACTTGCTGTCTTCGGTAACCTTATTAAATCCGGGTATAAAAAGGTTGGGGAAATTTTCATCCTCTTTATTGCTTACCAAAAGGCCGACCCTAGCGCTTCCGCCCAAATATAAATTTTTAAAGAGTTCAGCTTTTATCCCTACAACAAATTCCAGCCAAGCAGCATTCAATCCATCATATTCTTGGGCTATATCAGAGCCAGATGCAAAATCATCCTCATACCAATATCTATCGGAATTGAAATATTGATAATCGTTCAAGGTCTGACTGAAACTACTGAAGGCAAGTCTACCGCCTATAAAAATGGAATTGTCCATTCCATACCAATTTTCATAGGTGTTGTAGTCTATTCCTGCTTTCAAATAACTTCCAGAAGTCGTGAAATTATATAGATCTTCTTGTTTGGTTTTATCTTCCGTTCCCAGTTCCGCAGCTAGATAAAGTTTTTGGGAAAGCCTATAATCACCAACGATTTCCAATCCCTTATAATCGTCACTGGTTTGGGAAATTATAATCCGACTTAAATCGACACCAACCCTTAAACCGTAAGATTGTTTATGTACGACCGTATCCTTAGGTTGAAGGTCTATGGGTTCTTTTTGTGCCCATCCTGCGAATACACATAAAAGAAGACTAAGGCTAGTGAAATATCTTAACATGGGCTGAGTCTGAATTTTCAATGGAGGTGTTGACTATTTCGATACTTTGTATCCAGTTATCCGCATCTGAGGTTAAACTGTCACTAAGATTTTCGTAATTTGCGATATATCCGCAGGCACGGGAAATAAAAACGGACTTTGTTTCATGTGAGAAAGTAAGTACATCAATATTCTCGGTGTCTTCCCCTGATAATTGTCTGGATATCACAAATGAAGTGAAAGTGGAAGTGGCTCTTAATGGAAGAGCGATGGAATCCAAGTCGGCATTGTCGATGATGTCCAATGTGTCGGTTTCCGAAAGTCCCCTAACTTCAAGACTGGTAACATCTTTTAATTCGGTGGTATCCGAAGCATCATAAAACCGAATAACCAATAAAGGTTCATCACCATCTACACAGATATCATCTTTTTCACATCCTGAAAAAGAAATTACACCAATAATCAGGATTAGAACTGCAATACTTATTTTTTTCATGTGGCTATAACTTTTCCAAAAGTACAACATTTTCTACGTGATGTGTTTGCGGAAACATATCTACGGCCTGTACTTTGGTTATGGCATACATATCTTTCATTAGGGCCAAATCCCGAGCTTGTGTGGCACTATTACAACTGACATAAACTACTTTCCTCGGGGCAATGTTCAATATTTGCTGTACAACATCTTTATGCATACCATCCCTAGGAGGGTCGGTAATAATGATATCGGGCGTACCATGTTTTTCTATGAACTCAGTATTGAAAACATTTTTCATGTCACCAACATAAAAGTCCACATTTTCTATTTTGTTATTGGCTGCGTTGGCCTTCGCGTCGGCAATGGCCTCTGGTACAGATTCTATACCCACAACTCTCTTTGCTTGTTTAGAAACGAATTGGGCAATGGTGCCTGTACCCGTGTAAAGGTCATAAACCAGTTCGTTTCCTGTTAGCCCGGCAAAATCCCTAGTCACTTTGTAAAGTTCATAGGCTTGTTTGGAATTGGTCTGGTAAAAGGATTTTGCATTTATCATGAACCGTAGTCCCTCCATTTCCTCTATAATATGGTCCCTTCCTTCAAAGCATATGATTTCCTGGTCATATATCGTATCATTCTGTTTCCCGTTGATTACATATTGCAATGAGGTAATTTCAGGAAACCGTTCTTTTAAATGGTTCAATAAAAGTTCTCTTTGAACCTTGTTGTCTTCGAAACACTGGAGTACGACCATGATTTCACCTGTAGAAGCGGTTCTGATCATTAGGGTGCGAAGCATTCCATGTTGATTTCGCGGATTAAAAAATGTAATGTTGTTCTTTAAGGCGAAATCTTTCACTGCCAACCGAATGGCATTCGATGGGTCGGCCTGAAGATGACACTTCTTAATGTCCAGTATTTTGTCCCACATTCCTGGGATATGAAAACCTAAAGCATTCCTGTCTTTAATTTCAGCGTCCGATTGAATTTCTTTCAAGGATAACCAACGGCTATCCGAAAACGAGAACTCCATTTTGTTGCGATAAAAATACTGGTTCTTAGATCCTAGAATGGGGTTGGGCTCGGGCAGTTCTAAATGACCAATACGTCTTAAATTGTTCTCAACTTCTTTGTGTTTGTAAAATAGTTGGTGTTCATAGCCCATATGTTGCCATTTACAACCACCGCAAACCCCAAAATGTTCGCATTGGGGTTCGGTTCGTTTATCCGAATAGGAATGAAAGTTCGTGGCAATACCTTCGAAATATGATTTTCTTTTTTTTGTTGTTTGCACATCCACAATATCGCCCGGTACCGTATTGGTTAAAAAAATAACCCGGCCATCGGGAGCCTTGCCAATGGTTTTTCCTTTGGCCCCGGCATCGATAACTTCAACATTTTCGAAAATCTGTTTTGTTTTCTTTTTCCGCATGCAGCAAAAATACTAATAGCTTTGCATTTATTACGGGTATCTTTATTAGGATAGTAATAAAAATATCCTAAAAGATATTCCTTTCATGTTTTCCAGTGGTTTTTAGAATAATTGAACATTCCACATAACCAATATTTTCATGCAAGGATCGGGTATGGATAAAAAAAAAGAGGATTCTGAATTTCAGAATCCCCTAGGTTGCTAAATACAAATAATCTATACGATTATTATTTCTTCTGGTTGAACTTATCCAAGATACGTTCCATTTGTTTGCCGGCAGCCGCTCGCCCTCCAAGACCAAAGGAAAGAGCTATGGTAATGGCGACAGTAGCCAGTGTAATACCGAATGCCATATTTATTATTTCGTCCCCGATCCCCATAGTTTTCAGACCCATGGCCAAGAAGATGGCGAGTACACAAATCCTAAGTATGGAAGCGACAAATTGGTTGTTATTGCTCTTTGAAAGGCTTTTGTAGGCGATACCCGAAATCCAATTACCAATAATAAGGATTATCATTCCGAAAAGGATATTGCCCGCTACACCGGCAATGTTGTTTAGTATTTCGGTTAGCTTAATGAACTCTAACTTTTCAATGGCGGTCATTAGGCCAAAAAGTACAATAAAGAAGAATGCAAGGTTGCCTACCAATTTAGGAATATTGGTTTTGGCGGTTATCCCTTCGAGGTTCATACTGCTCAAAAGCTCGTTTATTTTTAGGTTTTCGAGAAGGTCACTCAATAATTGAGAAACGAAACGGCCACCGACAACGAAGAAAATCAAAATGATAACAGCGACAAGGATTCTTGGTATAGCGGCGAAAAATTGCTCTAACATAACAGTTGCCGGTTCTGAAATCGTATCCATGTTCAAGATGTTCAAAGCCGTAATCAGCATAGGAATGAAGATGAAGATGAAAACCAGTTTTTTTAAAATACCCACAAGATTGAGGTTGTTGGGCAGTCTTAATTTAGGTACGAAATTCTGGATCGTATCACCTGATAGCCCGACCAATTCAGAAACGATGGTCGCCAACATGTAGCCAATGTAGCCTACAAGACCGGCACCTACGATATTGGGAACAAAGGCCAAGAAATTGTTGAGCAGATTCTTAACGGGATCCAGTACATTGGTCATGCCAAGTTTTTCAAGAGCAAGCATGAAAACGAATATCATGGCGAGAAAATACACCAGTTTTCCTATGAAACTCGAAAGTTTCATTTTGTCCGAGCTAAGCCTATCATCTATTTTGGTTCTTTTGATCAGCTTTGTAATCAATCTTTTTATAAAGCCGGCAATAAGTGAGCCTATGATAAGGATTAAAATGGCTGCAATCGTATTGGGTAAATAATCACCGAGAGAACTGGATAAACTGTTCAAGGTGTTTTGTAGATAATTCATTATTAGTGTTTGTTTAATGGTTACGTTTAAAATTATGATATTTGTAAAGGATTAAATCCTGATTCAAATTCGTTTAGGTCCAAATCGACAATGACCTATAAATGATCGATGAAAGGATATAATTTCTATTTTTGTTTTCTACAGTAGGATGATTTCTCTCCCAAAGAAGGAATTGCTAAAGTTTTATATTAAAAAATCAAGTAACATGTCAGTCTTAGAAAAAATGAGTTCTAAAGAGGCTATCGCTTTGGAGGAAAAGTATGGAGCGCATAACTACCATCCACTACCTGTTGTGTTGAGCAAAGGGGAGGGAGTTTATGTTTGGGACGTTGAAGGAAAAAAATATTATGATTTTCTTTCCGCGTATTCTGCAGTAAATCAAGGACATTGCCATCCTAAAATCGTTGGTGCATTAAAATCACAAGCCGAAAAATTGACCTTGACCTCAAGGGCATTTTATAATGATATGCTCGGAAAATATGAAAAGTATGTTACCGAGTATTTTGGTTTCGACAAAGTTTTACCAATGAACACAGGGGCCGAAGCGGTCGAAACCGCTATTAAATTAGCTCGTAAGTGGGGGTATGAGAAAAAGGGAATACATGCGAACAAAGCGAAGATCATTGTTTGTGAAAATAACTTTCATGGTAGAACGGTTACCATTATTTCGGCATCTAACGATCCGGTGGCAACTGAGAATTTCGGACCTTTTACTCCGGGAATCGTTTCTATACGTTATAACGACATCCAAGCCTTGGAGGAAGCTTTGGAAGATGAAAATGTTGCGGCATTCTTGGTTGAACCTATACAAGGCGAGGCAGGTGTTTTTGTTCCTGATGAAAACTATCTAAGTGAAGCTTTACAATTATGTAAGTCGAAGAACGTATTGTTCATAGCAGATGAAGTGCAGACCGGGATTGCAAGAACGGGTCGGCTTTTGGCCACCTGTGGCAATTGTTCATGCTCGGATAAATCATGTAGTGGCGTTCCTGAGGTTAAACCTGATGTACTTATTTTAGGTAAGGCGATTTCAGGAGGGGTATTCCCGGTTTCCGCTGTATTGGCCAATAATGATATAATGGAGGTAATACGTCCCGGCAATCATGGTTCTACCTTTGGGGGTAATCCTTTGGCCTGTGCAGTGGCCATTGCTGCCTTAGAGGTTGTGAAAGATGAAAAACTTGCTGAAAATGCAGACCGATTGGGTGAAATTTTCAGAAGTGAAATGGAAAATTTGATCAAGCAGACCGATTTAGTATTAAAGGTTCGGGGCAAAGGTCTTTTGAATGCCATTTTGATCAATGATTCAGAAGACAGTTCCACTGCTTGGGATATTTGCATGGCCCTAAAGGAAAACGGACTTTTGGCCAAACCAACGCACGGAAACATTATTAGGTTCGCACCACCTTTGGTAATGACCGAGGAGCAATTGATGGAGTGTGTTTCAATTATCTCAAAAACAATAAAAGAATTCAAAAAGTAAAATAAAAAATCCCCTGAACATCTGTTCAGGGGATTTTTTTAAATCAAAATTGTACTTTCTATAATGCAAAATCAGATCCAGATGCGGATCCTGCAATTATTGCGGCAATTACCCCAAAATAAATGATGGTGAAGACCAATAATATCGCGGCCAATGCAATACCGATATAAGAAAGGATTCTTCCGGTTTTTACATTTTCATATCCATTATATCTATCAGGTTCAACATTGTAGATGCGTTCGGCCTTTTTAGCCTTAGATAAGGCGATAATGCCGAAAATACCCCCAAATGGGCCACAACAAAAGATAGTCAAAGCAATTGACAATATGCCAAAAGTCAATACATTCCCCGAATCGGGTAAAGTTTCTCTATTCATATTCATTATTAAATCGATTGGTTTATTGCCATTGCTCGCTCATCTCCTGAACTTTTTCCATATATCCTTCCCAGCCACCCATTTGGGAGATTTGGAAAAATGTATAGGCCAAATATAAAACCCCTATTGCCAAGGCTACGATTGCAAGTATTTTTGCCGTCTTTAGTTGACTGTAATTTGAGTACCCCTCAGGGTTTTCTTTATATTTTTTTTCATCTTTTAGAGCTAACATTAAGCCAATACCTCCAAATAAAATTCCAGGTATTCCTGCAATACAGCAGCAGAGGTAGCCAATTATAGATAGTACTATGACTATTGTTACATTGGGTAATTTTTGTTGTTCCATAATTTTAAGGTTTTTGGTTGTTATATAAATTTTAAAATATAGTTTCCGAGTATCAACCCAACACTCGATATCATTAAGGTGATAATAATCTTATTTGCATATTTGATCGTAAAAAAACTGTCAGCCAATAAAAAACCCAACAAGGGAATAATGGTATATATGGCAGGGTACATGGCGAAGGCATCAGCAAACTCTCCATGAAGCAGAAACGAGATAGCACGCTGGGCACCGCAACCAGGGCAATCAAAGCCAAATAATTTCTTGTTTAGACATGGAAGCATATAATCATCCAAAGAAATCATGAAATTCGCCAATTGCATTTTTACATTTATTATTGATTGGGAAAATTAACTATTATTTTTGGGGTATAAAACAAATTTATGCGGCTTTTTAAAGTAGGGGACAAAGTAGAGGTGTTAGATGAAATGTTAAGTGGGGTAGTGGTTTCCGTTACCGATACAGGAATCACCGTTGAATCTGAAGATGGTTTTGTCTTGCAATTTGCACCCAATGAACTGGTTAAGCGTTCCCCTGCCGATGACATACGTGTTACAAATTATGAAGTGGCCAAAGTAAAGGCTGAAAAAGAGACTGCCAAAAAGAAAAAAGCAACCATACCCAAGACAAAAGAACGCAATGCGCCGAGAATGGAGGTTGATCTACATATTAACCAATTAGTAAAATCCCCAAAGGGGATGAGCAATCATGAAATGTTGAACCTACAAATGGAAACGGCCAAACGACAATTGGAATTTGCCATGCGTAAGCGCATTCAAAAGGTAGTTTTTATCCACGGTGTTGGTGAAGGTGTGTTGAAAGAGGAACTCAACTTTCTTTTTGGAAGGTATGATAACGTAAAATATTATGATGCCGATTACCAGAAATATGGCTTAGGGGCAACAGAGGTCTATATTTATCAAAATAGTTAAGCTATTCCACTGTTGTAGTCACTGTTCCAAAATCATTGATGCTCAAATCGGTAATACGGCTATCGTCCGAAGTAATGAAAGAAATCTCACTTAAGGTGATTGTATGGGTAAAGGTTATGGAATCTTCAGTTGTTGTATTAATCAGTACAGATCCGCTTTCAGCTTCAATTTCATCAATAACACTTGGGGTTGCTTCCGGAATATCGCTACAAAAATAATCACTGTCCACATCATCGGAAAAAAGACGATAGGTTAGGAAGGATTCATCATTTACCTCACTGGTTATCGTAGTTTCCGAAACCTCATTTTTTAACACGTCATCGGGCAATACTAGGATCAAGGCCTCATCATCGTTAATTTTGAAAAGTACGGTGCTTTCGCCAACGGTAACATCATCACAATATTCGATATCCTCACTATCAAAATCTATGGTCTCTATTTGTAAATCACCGTCATTACATGATGCCAGCAGGGTGAATAGGCTTAAAACGAATAGGTTTTTCATGCGTCAAATTTAAATGAAATAAACAAGAAGTTTATCTTCTTTGGGATAGATTTTACATTTTAATCCGTTAATTTTGCCTCACTTTTAGCTTAGCGCGTACCCATGAAAAATGTTTATTTAGACAATGCGGCCACTACCCGAATACGGGAAGAGGTCATAAGGAAGATGCAAGGGGCATTGGCTGATTATTATGGTAATCCGTCATCGACCTATGGTCTTGGTCGTACGGCTAAAACGGCTGTGGAAACGGCGCGTAAGAACATTGCCAAACAATTAAAGGCACACCCATCAGAGATTATCTTCACATCTGGAGGTACCGAGGCAGATAATATGGTACTTAGGAGTGCTGTTCGTGATTTGGGGGTCGAAACCATTATAACCTCTAAAATAGAGCATCATGCAGTATTGCATACTTCACAGGCTCTGGAAACCGAATTCGGTATTGCGTTAAAGTATGTTGACTTAGACGAAAATGGGAGTCCTGAACTTTCACATTTACGGGAATTATTGCAAGCAGACGATACTAAGAAGTTAGTAAGTCTAATGATGGTGAACAATGAAATCGGAAATTTATTGCCATTAAAAGAAGTGGCGGAACTATGCAAGGCAAACTCAGCTTTATTTCATTCCGATACCGTACAGGCTGTTGGTCATTATTTGTTGGATGTTAATGAGATACCCATAGATTTTATGGCAGCTTCGGCACATAAATTCCATGGGCCCAAAGGCGTCGGTTTTGCATTTGTTCGCAATAATTCAGGTCTTAAGCCCATGATTTCGGGAGGTGGTCAGGAAAGGGGACTTAGGGCCGGTACGGAATCTGTACACAATATAGTAGGTTTGGAAGAGGCATTTAAAATCGCTTATGAAAATCTTTCTGATGAGCAATCCTATATAGAAGGACTAAAAAAATATTTTATTGATCAACTCACAGAACATATACCGGGCGTGTTTTTTAACGGATTTTCCAAATCTTTGGGAAAAAGTACCTATACCCTGGTGAATATTGGTTTGCCCGTTGATGATGAAAAATCGAAAATGCTTTTGTTCAATTTAGATATGAAAGGGATTTCCTGTTCCAAAGGAAGTGCTTGCCAGTCTGGTAGTGATGCTGGGTCACATGTTTTGAATGAAGTACTAAGTAAGGAAGAAATGAAGAAAACGTCTTTGAGATTTTCTTTTTCTAGCTATAATACCACAGAAGAATTGGATTATACGATCAATACGTTAAAACAGCTTATTGGGATTTAGGCTTTACTCTTTTTAATCTTGTCTTTTTTCTTTTCACGGTCATAGGGGAATTTACGTGTAGCAAGTTTCATCATCTTATCAATAAGGTCATAGGTGTTCTTGCCTGTTTTTTTGTCTATTTTTTTCTCATATTTCCAAAGTAATTTGCCTGAATCGCCATCACTGATCTTAATACCGATTCGCCCATAGTTGGAATCTCCCAAGAAATAATCCACAAAACTGAATTCAGTGGGTATTCCTTTCGAAAGAAGAATGTTGAGGTCAATGCTCCCACTTATCAGGCCATCAACTTGTAAAATCTCACTTAGTTGCTTCGTGGTGTAGATGTCAATATTCTCATAGGTGATGTTGTTCTGGGCCAAAATGGCATTGGTGTTCTTTGTGTTTTGGAATTCGACTGAGAATTTCTTTTTTTTCTTCCGGTTTGAGAAATAAGTTTCCAAGGCACTTTGAACGGCATAACCTTCCCTTTCTTTTAAACGCTCCAATTCTTCCTTATCGATATCATGTTTCAATTCCAAATTAGTAAGAAAAGGAAGAATGGCCAATACTTTATGGTTTTGACTCAGATAGTCGAAATTTTTATGCTCATAGATGTTTTTTTGGGCACTCCCCAACATGCCGGATAAAAAGAGCATCAATACAAATAACTTTTTCATTACTTTTATTTTTAACGGCTGCCTCATTTTTATTACATCCGCATTTTAAGTTGTAGGTTCAGTACCCGACTCGTCATATAATTGGGAACAGCAAATTCATTCTTGCTTTCCACATCCTTGACCCACGTATTGGTAATCGAGTTTTGGTTGTTGAAAAGGTTAAAGATTTCAAAACCAAGACTCAGTTCCTTTATCCTGTGTAACCAGTGATTTTTAGGATACCTTTTTTCCGCGGATACAAAAATATGGGAAATTCCTAAATCAGCACGCTTATAATCTCTTAATCTATTCTGAAAATCATATGGGTCTGCATAGCTCGGGGATCCTCCGGGAACCCCGGTATTATAGATCAGGGTGAGATACATTTTTAAATTAGGGATGGTAGGAACGTAATCTTGAAAAAGAATACCCAATTTCAGGCGCTGATCGGTTGGTCTTGGTATGTAGCCCTGATTGTTAATATTTTCCTTGGTTTGCAAATACCCCAGGCTGATCCAAGATTCCGTCCCGGGAACAAAGGCTCCGTTCAATCGAACTTCTGCCCCATAAACATATGCTTTTGCATTGTTTTCCGCCGCGTAACGAATGCGCACATCATTCAATGTGTATGGGTTTACATTGTCCAATTTTTTATAGTACGCTTCACTGATTAGGGTAAAAGGTCGCTCCCAAAGTTCAAAGCTATATTCATTACCGATGACATAATGAATGGACTTTTGTGCTTTCACATCTGGATTTATATTTCCTGTGACATCCCGTAATTCCCTATAAAATGGGGGTTGGTGATAAACACCTATAGATGTTCTAAAAAGCATATCCTTTTTCCATTTAGGTTTAAAAGAAAACTGTCCCCTAGGGCTGAAAACGATTTGGGAGCTATGTGATATACCTTTTCCGCCCACATGCCAATAATGGGTTCTTACCCCTATATTGTAATATATGTCACCCATGTCCAAAGACTTGCTCTCACCAAATTGCGTGTAGGCTGAAAGACGATTGGTTTTTACAAAGTTCCTCGCCGATATTCCTTGATAGGGCACAAGGGGGGAAACAAAAGGGGTTTCTGGTTGGTTGTTCACGTATTCGGCCAATGGAGGGCGTACGGAGAAACCTGCGGAATCCAGAAAAACCGATTCACGTAGTTGATCGCGTATATCTTCGTGTGTGTATTTTATTCCCCATTGTAATTTCTTTTTTCCTGTAGAGAAAATACCGCTGTGTTCTAGATTGAATATCAAAGCGTCCAATTCGTTTCGTGCCCTTGAGAATTGACCACCCACTCCGCGTGCTATGGTTACGTCACCTAGATTTTCGCTTCCCAAATCAGTATTGACCTGTCCTATGGCGTAACGGGCAACGACATCGGAGTATTCTTCTTCAGTGGTATGGTAAAGGGAGGAAATCAGTTTTAACGTTACTGTTTCATTCAAGTGGTAATTAGCTTTTATGGCGCCAAGTGCTGTCGCGTATCTGTTGTTTTCGCTACCGGAATAACGGATTAGTAGGGTTTTTGGGTCAGAAAAGGTTCCGAAATTAGTCTGTCTGTCCAACGGTTCATTTTGATAGTCGTTGATTGAAAGGTTTCCGAAAAAACCTAAATGGATTTTGTTCGATATACGATAGGTGAGATAACTTTGGACATCCGCAAATGTTGGCTTAAAATTAGTATTGGTCTGTTGACTATTGACTAATAGGCTGTTGTTCCTATATCTTATTCCCGTTATGTTGGAGATTTTTTTGTTTTTGGAAAGGGTCTCCATGGCAAGGCTTGCACCTAAAAGACTTACATCTAATTGCGCACCGAATTCGGTTGGGTTTTTATAAGTGATATCCAAAACCGAAGAAAGCTTGTCCCCATATTTTGCCTGAAAACCACCAGCGGAAAATTCTACCTTGCGTACAAGGTCGCTGTTCACGATACTGAGGCCTTCTTGTTGTGCGGCCCGGATTAAAAACGGGCGATAGACTTCGATTTCGTTGATGTATACCAGATTTTCATCATAGTTGCCCCCACGTACCGAATATTGGGTGCTGAGTTCGTTATTCGATGTTACACTCGGTAGAAGTTTTAGAATATTTTCAACCCCGGCATTGGCCCCAGGAATTTTCCTGACCATTTGTGGGGAGATACTTTTTATGCCTTCTACTTTTTTTTCACCACTCGCCGAAATGGTGACCCCTTCGATTTGGGTTATTTTGGTATTTAGAACCGGGTTGAATTCATAGATTTCATTCGAGTTAAGAATCAATCCTTCTAAAATAACCTTACCATGGCCTACGTGTGAGAAGGTAATTTTGTTCTCTTGATCGGCAACGATATGTAAGAGATAATACCCTTGTTCGTCGGTTGTTGTTCCTTGGGCAAGGCTTGTTATGTTTACGGCCGGTAAAGGGTCATTGTTTTCATCAAATACGATACCTGTTATGGTTGCTGTTTGCGCTTTGGTGTTTGCGAACAGGCAAAGGAAAAATAGCAGGAATACTGTATTGGGACACTTCAACGTGTTATTTTCTAAAAAAGGTGACCTCGTAAGTGGTACTGTTACCTACGTTATCTTTAACATTGACCTTAAGCAAGCATTGTTTTTTATCCAAAATCTTATCGTCAAAGTTATAAGTAAGGGTTCTTGTTTTGGGTTCGTACTCCATCAATATCCATTCCCCGTTCAAAGTTGCGGAATATGTATCTATACCGCTGAGATCATCTGAAATCAGCAGGCTCAGGTATTTATAATTGGTAAGCCATTGTTTGTTCTTAAAGTTTTTTGTCCTGATTGTTGGGGCTATGGTATCCTTTGCCAGGGTGTACGTGCCGAGATAGCGGGTGCGTGTGCTGAATGTGTTGCCTCTTTTGTAAGTAGATGTATAACTAGGTTTCAAATCCTTGTCCAATCGGGCAATGAAAAGCTGTTTTCGTTCTTTAGCTGTATATTTGGTAACATCAAAGGTCAAGGTGAAATTCTTATGTGCCGGTACTCGATTATTATGAATCATTACCGTATCGGTTCCTTCCTTTAGATCCATATAGAAATTCTCATAGAAAGTATTGGCAGGGAAGTACACTTTCGCTATTCCCAAGTCAAAATTGTTGGGGCGTTTGGCAATTATGTAGTTCTCCGTTTTAGGAGTTTCGTCCTTGATCTTTAAAATTTGTTTTTTGCCCTCTACGGGAATAACCAATTTGGTCAAATTACCTTCCAGGTCATAGATCAATATTTCAACGGTATAGGATAATCCTTCATTCACTTTAATCTTACCATCATTGACCAAAGTGTTGTAAATACTTAAATGGTTTCCGGGGCTCTTGAAACATTTTTGAATACGTTGTCGATATTTACCAAAATGGTCATAATCGATCAAGGTGTTTATATAACGTGTTTCAGCAAAAGAGAAGCTTTCGAAGTCATAATCGGTATAAACTTGTCCGTTTACCAATTGCCGAACCGAATAGACACCATTTTTGTTCGCGGCCAGGTCTTGGCGGTCAAAACCGACAAAACCAAAACCAATGGTTCCTAGGGCAGTTACTTTATCAGCAAGAAAAGAACCATCTTTTTGTTTTGTAAAATTAATCTGGGTTTTAGTGGCACTTTGGTTTAATTGTGCGTTTTCGGAAAGCGGATAACCGTATAGGCCCAATAAGGTGGGATTGGTAGCATCCCTAACCTCTAGTCCATATAAAAGCGGGTTTGTGGGTTTTTCAGAAATACTGCTTCTGATTTCAAAATGTAAATGAGGTCCCGATGAACCACCGGTATTTCCACTATAGGCAATGATTTCGCCTTTCTCTAATTTGATTTCACCGTATTCGGGAAAAGCTTCTACTTCATATGATTTTTTGTTGTACTGGATCTTTTTAATGTATTCCTCGATCTTAGGGGAGAATTTTTGCAAATGGCCATACACCGATGTATAACCGTTGGGATGCGCAACGTAAAGCACTTTTCCGTATCCCCATAATGCGACTTTGATGCGGGTCACGGTACCGTCCCCTATTGCATATACCGGTAATCCTTGTCTTTGTTGGGTCTTGATGTCTATTCCGGAATGAAAGTGATTGCTTCGTAGTTCTCCGAAAGTACCGGCCAGTATTAAAGGAATGTCCAAAGGTGAACGAAATTCGTCTTGTGGGTAACGGGTATCTTGGGCAGAAATGGCCAAAGGAAAAAGTAATAGAAATATAAGAAATCTTCTGCTCATACTATTTTTTAGTTGATCATGCAGTGACCTAAATCGGCACTTACATTTTAAGAATGTGTTATTGCAAAGCGCAAATAAGCGATAAAATTAAACAGATGTATACAATTAACCGCCTTCTTCTTCAAAAAACTCTTGCGAATTCATAATGTTTCACCTTTTATGCCTCTTAATATCAGGATTTAAAGTATTACTTAAAGATTATTTTGAAAAAGTATTGCCCAGTCTTTATATCTATGTTAACTTTGTGTAATACGCATTGAGTATTGTCTATGAGTGAATTGGTTAAAATTGTTGATTCCTTGGAAAACAAAATCAGTAAGTTGTTACATCAATTGCAGATGTTACAGCATACTAACGATAAGTTGAAAGAGGAGTTGGTTTCCACAAGGAACCAAATGCATTTGACCGAGAAAACTGTTTTCGAATGGGAACAGAAATATAATTCGCTAAAGCTTGCAAACTCGATGCTTGGCAGTAATACAAATAAAACAGAAGCTAAGCTTAAGATAAATACATTAATCAGGGAGTTGGACCATTGTATAGCCCAACTTGCTGAGTAACGTTAAAAATTGGAATGTCAGAAAGGCTCAAAATCAAACTTTCAATTGCCGATAGGGTGTACCCCTTGACAATTGACCCTAGCCAAGAGGAAGGGTTACGTAAGGCAGCAAAGAATATTGAGCAACTGGCAAAGAAATTTGAACAGAATTATGCCGTTAGGGACAAACAGGACGTACTCGCAATGTGTGCTTTACAGTTTGCCTCTAAAATAGAACAACGCGGTATAGAACAATCTGAAGGTAACGAGGAAGCCACGGCGCGATTAAAAGCGTTGGATGAACTGTTATCCTCAAAGCTTGGTATAAAATAAGTTCTTTAAAATAGCATTAAGTTACTGCCCACATTGGTATTATCTTTTGACAAACTCAACATTAATTTGTTTAAAAAGGGTGAGTTTAGATTGTAAAAGCAGGCCTTACTAGTATAAGGATCCTTGATCAATCTGTTAGCCCTAAACCTGTTTTCTGGAGTTTGTACAAAACTTCCCCAATGTGGGTTTTTTTTTACATTAAATTATTAAATTATGGACAGTACCACACTTATATTAGTTGCATTAGGAGGCCTCATCATAGGATTCATTGTGGCGAAGATCATGGAAAAAGGGAGAGCCTCTAAAACCATTTCCAACGCTAAAAAGGAAGCTAATGCTATTCTTAAAGAGGCAAATCTTGAGGGGGAGAACGTTAAGAAAGATAAGATATTACAGGCTAAGGAAAAGTTCTTGGAGCTTAAGGCAGAGCACGAAAAAGTAATTATCAACAAGGATAAAAAAATTGCCGAGGCCGAAAAGCGTACTAGGGATAAGGAATCCCAAGTGAGCAATGAGCTTGCAAAGAATAGAAAACTGAATGAGCAGTTAGATAGAAAAATCAAGGATGTGGCCCATAGGGAGGAATTCTTCAATAAAAAACAGGAAGAGCTGGATAAGTTGCATAGCAACCAAGTACAGCAGCTGGAAGTTATTTCAGGATTGTCTGCCGAAGATGCGAAAAGCCAGTTGATGGAGTCATTGAAGGAGACTGCCAAAACAGATGCCATGGCTTATCTACAAACTACCTTGGAAGAAGCCAAGTTAACGGCCCAACAAGAAGCACGGAAAATAGTCATCAATACCATACAAAGGATCGGTACCGAAGAAGCAGTGGAAAATTGTGTGTCCGTTTTCAATTTGGAATCGGATGATGTCAAAGGTCGTATAATTGGTCGTGAAGGACGTAACATACGCGCTATAGAAGCTGCCACTGGCGTAGAGATCATTGTAGACGATACACCGGAAGCCATTATTCTTTCCTGTTTTGATTCCGTTAGAAGGGAAATAGCAAGATTGTCGTTACATAAATTAGTAACTGATGGAAGGATCCATCCGGCACGTATAGAGGAAATCGTTCGTAAGACCGAAAAACAAATTGAACAGGAAATCGTAGAAATCGGGAAACGAACCGTAATCGATTTAGGTATCCATGGCCTACATCCCGAATTGATCAAGGCAGTAGGTAGAATGAAATATCGTTCCTCTTATGGTCAAAACCTATTGCAACACTCCAGGGAGGTTGCCAAACTTTGTGGGGTAATGGCGGCAGAATTAGGATTGAATCCTAAATTGGCGAAAAGGGCCGGACTCCTACATGATATAGGTAAGGTACCGAATACTGAAGCTGAGGTAGAAACACCACATGCCATTTTAGGTATGCAATGGGCAGAGAAATATGGAGAAAAACCAGATGTGTGCAACGCAATCGGAGCCCACCATGATGAAATTGAAATGAAGACATTGATCTCGCCTATCATTCAGGTTTGCGATGCGATCAGTGGTGCCAGACCAGGAGCCAGACGCCAGGTGTTGGATTCGTATATACAACGTCTTAAGGACTTGGAAGAAATAGCTTTTGCTTTTAACGGTGTTCAAAAAGCCTACGCAATACAGGCAGGTAGGGAACTTCGTGTGATTGTTGAAAGTGAGAAAGTGAGCGATGATAAGGCAGCGCAACTTTCTTTTGAGATTTCACAAAAAATACAGACCGATATGACGTATCCTGGACAGGTTAAGGTAACCGTGATCAGGGAAACACGATCGGTAAATGTTGCCAAATAAGGCATAAAGACCATACAATATGAAAGGGGCCATTTGGCCCCTTTTTTTTGGTATACCGATGTGCAATTAGGACAAAGTATGATCTATGTCATCTTTTTATAGGGTAGATCGGTTTAAATTTGCTGGTATTTTAATTTTTTGTGATGAACCTTAAGGAAGAAATTGAAAAACTCAAGAAAGAAAAGAATGCGGTGATTTTGGCGCATTATTATCAGTATCCCGAAATTCAGGATATTGCCGATTATGTCGGTGATAGTTTAGGTTTGTCCCAAAAGGCGGCTGAAACCAATGCGGATGTTATCGTATTTGCAGGGGTGCATTTTATGGCGGAAACCGCCAAAATACTGAATCCTGAGAAACAGGTATTACTCCCAGACCTAAATGCAGGTTGCTCATTGGCAGACTCTTGTCCGCCAGATCAATTTGAAGCGTTCATCAAGGAACACCCTGGTCATACCGTAATTACATATGTCAATTGCTCGGCGGAAGTCAAGGCTCTGACAGATATTGTTTGTACCTCTTCAAATGCTTTGAAAATAGTGGAATCCTTACCTAAGGATGAACCCATTATATTCGCACCGGACAGAAATCTGGGCAAATACATACAAAAGGAAACAGGCAGGGATATGGTGCTTTGGGATGGCAGCTGTGTTGTGCACGAGGCTTTTAGTCTAGACAAATTATTGGAGTTGTATAAAAAACATCCGGATGCTTTGATCATTGCACATCCAGAATCTGAAGAGCACATTTTGAAAACAGCCAATTATATTGGTTCCACTGCAGGGATGATCGATTTTGTTAAAAAGCATCCAAAGAAAAAATTCATTGTGGCCACAGAGGTTGGCATATTACATAAAATGCAACAGGAAGTCCCTGATGCCGAACTTATTCCTGCACCCGTACAAGAAGACAATACATGTGCATGTAGTGAATGCGCCTATATGAAAGTGAACACCCTTCAAAAATTACATGATTGCTTAAAAAACGGATTTCCTGAGGTAAATGTACCTACATCTATAAGGGAGCGGGCTTTATTGCCTATAGAGCGCATGTTGAAACTTTCCTAGAAATTATGGTTGAAAAGAATTTTCTGGTCATTGGATCAGGTGTGGCAGGTTTAACCTTTGCGGTAAAAATGGCCGAAAAGCATCCTGATAGGAATGTCATTATCGTCACTAAGGGCGATGAGGATGAATCTAATACGAAATATGCCCAAGGAGGTATCGCGGTAGTTTTGGATATGGAAGAGGATTCCTTTCAGAAACACATACAGGATACGCTGATCGCAGGTGATGGACTTTGTGATAGGGAAGTGGTTGAAATGGTCGTGAAAGAAGGTCCACAAAGGCTAAAAGAGCTCATAGCATGGGAGGCCAATTTTGACCTGAATTCGGAAGGTGATTTTGATTTAGGCAAAGAAGGAGGCCATTCCGAATATCGTGTTGTGCATCATAAAGATGTTACCGGCTATGAAGTGGAAAGGGCTCTTTTGCAGCGTGTGCACCAATTAGCTAATATAGAACTTTTATCTCATCATTTTGCCATTGATTTGATAACCGATCACCATTTGAATTCCAAAAACGATAACGACATCTCTTGCTATGGTGCCTATGTATTGAATCAAAAAAATGGTGAAATACTAACGATAAAAGCCGACAACACCTTACTGGCTTCAGGAGGTATAGGTAGGGTATATGGGCATACGACCAATCCTATTATAGCTACAGGCGATGGCATTGCGATGGCTTACAGGGCGAAAGCCAAGATTAAGGATATGGAGTTCATTCAATTTCATCCTACGGCATTATATAACCCGGAAGGCGGATCTTATTTTTTAATTTCCGAGGCTGTAAGGGGATTCGGGGCATATCTACGTAATAAGTCGGGGTATAGATTTATGCCCCATTATGATGATAGGGCAGAATTGGCTTCTAGGGACATTGTTTCCCAAAGTATAGATAACGAGTTGAAGAAAAGTGGGGATTCGCACGTATTTCTTGATTGCACACATTTGGACATGGTGGCTTTTAAAAAGCATTTTCCGAATATCTATGATAAATGCAAGGAGTACCATATTGATGTAGAGAAAGATTGGATCCCTGTCGTTCCCGCTTCGCACTACCTTTGTGGAGGTATTGTCGTAGATAAGCAAGGAAAGACCTCGATAAGTAATTTATATGCCTGTGGGGAATGTTCAAAAACAGGATTGCATGGCGCCAATAGATTGGCATCGAACTCACTTTTGGAAGCCTTGGTATACGCCCATAATATTTTCAAAGCCCTTAGTGTTGATTCGCAAGAGTCGAGGCAATTGAGCATCCCCGATTGGAACGATGAAGGTACCAGTATCCCCAAGGAACATATTTTAATACAGCATAATCTAAAAGAATTGCAGGCCTTAATGCGCGATTATGTAGGTATAGTTCGCAGTAACAAGAGGTTGCACAAGGCTATTGCCCGTTTGGATTTGATCTATAATGAGGTTGAAGAATTCTATAAAGAATCCAAAATAACCACTACGCTTTGCGAATTACGGAATATGGTAAACGTGGCGCATTTGATTATAAGCCAATCCTTGGAACAGAAAGAGAATAGGGGAGGTTACTTTAATTCGGACAATATATAAGGTTTTATTTATCTGAATAAAGTCAGCCCTTAACAAGTTTAGGCGTTCGGTCTATCTTGAACAGTCCCCAATGTTTCTCAAGTTCTTGTACTTCACGAGATCTTATCCAACGTTCATCGAAAGCCTCAAAAACAATTGTTAGGATATCGGGCGGATACACCATTTAACCAAGTCATCGTATTAAATTATTTGATGTTCCCGACTAACAATGGTTGGACATATACCTTTTCCATTGGAAAAAAGTTGTTCAACCCGTTTAAGTAATTATTATAGATTTATCAAGTAAGTGTCCGCTATGCTATAATAATATTGACTAGTGTATTCCAGGGCTTCATGAATATTCTTGTACTCCCAATGTACTTTTTCAATAACAGATATCCTTTGGTATATTTAATCTACAACGGATAGTGGGCTTTGGTGGTCTTTTTTGCGCTTTTCCAATTTTGCCCTAATCTCATTGGCACGTTCTTCTGTAATATCATAATTACGCATAATCAGCATAGCGCCAATTGTTCCTAGTACAGGGAAAAAGCAGAAAAATGCATGTAAAATATCAACAGCGGATTCCTGTTCAGTTGTCACTAAATCCGGATTAAACCCTGCAATAGATATAAATACTCCGCTTAAGGCACCTGCGATAGCAAAACCAACTTTTACCATCCACCAGTAAATTGCACCGAAAATACCTTCCCTACGTTTACCGGTATTGAGTTCATCAATATCGATAACATCTGCAGTCATCGACATCATAATGGTAAATAAACTACCAATCCCGAATGAAAAAAATGGGAGAGCTATAATATACATCCACGGCTTACCTGGAACAAAAAGAAAATACATCATCGCATATCCAATAACAGAAATACCTTGACTGAGCATAAAGGCTTTTTTCTTACCTATTTTTTTTGACATTCTCGCAACAATAGGAATTACAATAAAAGTGGTTCCAAGAGCACTTAAACAGCCAAACAAAGAAACCCAAATTCCAGAAGCCTCTACATTACCATTAAATAGCTTGTATACAATGACAAACAAGGTAAGTGAAGATACTGCCATAAATGCGTTGTAGATTAAAAACGTTGCACCACAAAGTTTCCTAAATTGTTTCATTTTAAAAGCTTCGACAAAACTGTAGAGTATTTTTCCTAAACTTTTTCCAATATTGGATAAATTCATTGGTTCATAGTCATTTCCTAGGGTAGATTCACCTTTAATAAAAAAAGCAGGAACCATGGCGCAAATTGCACAAACAATAGCAACCCAAATCGAAAGTTCTCTTACAGCAACATCGGCAGAAGAAAACCATTCAGGATCGTACATGATAACCCAAAACCAAGGAGCAATTACCCAAGCCCATTGTCCGATCCATTGGGCTATAGCCATGATGTTAGTACGCTCGTGAAAATCATCACTCATTTCATAGCCCATAGCGACATATGGAACACTAAAAAAGGTTAGTCCTAGGTAGAAAATAATTGACCAGATAAAAAAGTACCAAAAATTATATTGTAAAGAATTTTCGGCATAGAGTTGCCACATAAAAATAAAGGCAACCCCCATTATTAGTCCGCCTATAAGAACATACTGTTTTCGTCTTCCCCATTTTGATTTCGTATTATCCGAAATGAAACCCATTATCGGGTCTGTGATGGAGTCGAAAATTCTGGGAAAAAAATAGATAAGTGACCACATCCAACCAGGAAACCCTAAATCTTGTACTAAAACAACCATGAAAATCCCCAGAATCGCAGGAAACATTTGGTTGGCGAACATACCAATTCCGAAGGCTACTTTTTGCCCGAACGGGACTTTATTGATCGTTGTTGACATGTTTATTGGTTTTTAGGTATTACTACTGTTTGTATGGCTTTTGGTGCTATTATGAATTCAACGGATTTCCCGTTTAATAGTAAACCGATACTTTTTTCTTTTTCGGTTTCATTAAATATCACGACAGAAATGTTTCCATTGGGGTTTTCCGCAGCAGTAACCAATAGGTCCTTGTCTGAATTGTCAACTCCAATTACCTTGGCGTTAGGCCTAATGAATTTACTAAAGTGCGACATCGTGAAAAAGAGTGGGGTAAAATAAACCTCATCGGCTTCAGGGTCTACGATTACAGGTGCAATGCACCAGTTTTTAAACCAATTGGGTCCCCCTTGTTTATCAAGTACCATATTCCAATCTACCCAGCCATCGACCCTATTGTTGAGGCAACCGATTATATCCCTAGCATAGCGGTTAACGGGCGAGTATTTTGGATGCAGGTGTTTATCTTTTTCAGGTGCCCAGTCCCAACCCCAATCGGTAGCTTCTTTGGACCAGTACCAATTATCATCTTGCCATACGGGGATTTCAGAATCAACACAAGCTTCTGCTTGTATTAAATATTTGTTGGGTGCTTTGTTATGTGCATACTGCAACTCTTCGGGAAAAACTTCAAAGGTGCTGGCATACCAATGTATGGCCGTACCTGCGAAATATTTTGAACTGGCCTCATTTCGAAACATTTCATCTACCCATTCCTTTAGGTGTTCACGATTTTGGTCGTATCCTAGAATTTTCAGATCCCCTTTTCCATCGGCTTCCAATTTAGGCCCTAAATGGTACTCGACGAAGTCGGTCATTTCTTTTGGGCTAAAATGCATGCTTTCCCAGTTATTACCATTGCCAAGAGGTTCATTCTCTACTGTGAAACCCCAAATATCAATCCCTTCATTTTTATAGGCGTCAACGTATTTTGAAAAAAACAATGCCCAAGTATCATAGTATTCGGGAAGCAATTTGCCACCGACCCAATTGTTGTTGTCTTTCATCCAAGGAGCAGCCGTCCATGGCGATGCGAAAATTTTAAATCCATCTTCAGAGGCGGCCATTGCATCCTTGATCATTGGGATAAGGTCATCTTTATCTTCTTCTATAGAAAAGTGTTCCAATTCTTTATCCCCTTCGACAGGACTGTAAGAGTAATTGTCCAATGAAAAATCACAAGAATTCATATGGGTTCTTGTTAGGGAATAATTCGCTCCGTTTTTACTGAAATAGGCATCGATGATTTTTTTACGATTTTCTTTTCCGAGCTTGTTTAATAGGTAGGCGGAAGATTCAGTGAAAGCACCCCCAAAACCTGTTATGGTCTGAAATTGCTCATTGGGATTCAATTTTATCTGTATGGGGTTCCGTACTTCCGGAAATTCCGTAATAAGCTTCAATTGATTGCCCGAAGCTGAGGTTTCATATACCTCTACCGTTAATTGTTCTTCTTTTTCGTTACAACTTACCATGACTAGGATAAGTAGGGTTAGTAGGTAGAAACTGTTTTTTATCATTGTGAAGTACTTTTAATTTATCAATGAAAATTGTTATTATCGTTTAGGATGGGTTAGGCCCGTATAGATTTTCTTTATTTCGTAAAAGGTTTCTTTTTTCTTCCTGTCAATATCGACCATACCCCAAAATTCCTCATTGGGAGTGCCGTCATAGGGCACGCCGGTACTATTCGGAGCCCAGCCGCCTGGATCTTGGGTTTCCGGATTTCCTGCTTTCCACCACCCATCCGTAAAGGAGAACAGGGTTACGCCTGAGCATATATCGGTGTTGTTAAAGACCGCGTTTAAAATGCTTGTATTCGCATCGGCCTGTGCTTTTTGGTTGTTACCCGCTTCATATCCATCTTTTGTGATGGTCATATAGCTGTCTCCACCAGCTTCGGACAAATACATGGGTTTTGGGCTAATTGCACTCCATTCGGAAAAAATAGCTGAGGGATCATCAAAACGATAGACGTTCATACCCCAAACATCGATGTTTTTAGATAGGGACAACGCTAAGGAATCGGGTAATTCGCCATGGGCGGTAGCAACCGGATGTGAAAGATCGTTTTTATGGATAAGCTCGGCAGCATTGTCCATTGCGTAATACCAGTTCTTGACATCACCATTAAACCATTCGGGGTGGTAGTTGTATTCATTTCCCAACTCCCAGAATAATATGGCATCGTGATCTTTATATTTATTTACATAATCGATGAAAGACCCGGAGCGTATATCATAAAATCCCTTTTGGTTATACCCGAAACCAATGATGACTTTAATGCCAGCTGTTTTTAATTGGTCAAGCACAACGACATTATCTATGGGCTCATAAACCCTTATTGTATTAATACCGGCTTCTTCCATTATGGCAATATCCTGGGTTAAATTGCCAAAGTCCCTTTTTTCACTTCCTTTAGGTACAGGGTGATAACAGATTCCTTTAATTAAATAAGGGGATCCATTTACTAATATCTGTCTCCCGGAAACAGTTACTTTTTCAGTTTTAGGGACACTGGAACATGAGCCAAGAAAAATTATCAGGAGCATAAAAATGCCATTTAGATAATTGGATGAATATGTTTTACTCATAGTCCACTTTTTATTGAATTGCCCTTTTAATGGTATATTATTGGTTTAATGTCGTTGCGTTATTCAGGTTTTGTGATTTCACGGGCCAATGGTGGTACCATAACATCATTCATGAGGGCGTCTTTATCGCCGTTATAGGTTTTTGTTATTGGCCGTCCGTCTCGCGTCAATCCATTAAAGACACCTGCATCAACCAAATTCCATATGGGGAATTTTGCTTCACTCTTTAAATTGATCAATCCGAAATGGTTTTCCGATCCCATGGGATTTTCGGCATCTTTCCATTGTTCATCAAAACCCTCGAAATAAAAGCATGAAATACCATTGGCGTTGGTCCAATCCCGCATATGTTTATAATACAAGCCTTGTTTGTATTCATCGGTAGCCCTGGAACCGGTAGGGCCATAGAATCCGTCGGACATAGTAGCCCATCCGGTTTCACCGATATGAATGGGTTTTTGCACGCCCAAACTTTTCATATATCCAGAAACACTATCGTATTGTGATTTTGCGAACTGTAAGGCACGTAGCATGGCCGCATCTATTTTTTCAATATCCGTTAGGCTTTCTTCATTTTCCGGTACGCCCCAAAAAGCTGGATTATAATGGGTATTGTGATAGGGGTAGGTGTGCATGGATATATAATCGACCGCACCGATCAATTTTTCAAGGTCTTTTGTGTGGTATTCTGAGCCGCCGCCGCCCCATGAGGAAAAATCGTCCGAACTGGTTATCCATAGATTTTTGGGTAGCTTGCCTTCTTTTTTTAGATTTTGAAGGTGGGTTACCCATTTCAAGATCACGGCAGGTTGCACATAATAACTGGCCGCCCATTTGACCATGGCTTCGTTCCCTACCGCGATTATCTTAACGATATCGGGATATTCGTTCGCCAACCTAACGGCTTCTTCAATCTGCCAAGTATTGGCTTCGCTTTCCTCATTGTGGTCAGGTTCTTGATTTGTCCATGCATTTTTACAATCGATCCAGGCGCCTAGCATAACATACATTTCAAAACTTGGGTCTTTTTGCTTCAATTCACTAATGGCCTTTAATAAATTGGCTGCCTGTGGTAAGTGCACTTTGTAGGTGCGCACGATTTTTATGCCCATGGCAGACAAAAGTTTCATGTCTTCTTTGAGTTCATCCAAAGTGGGCTCAATATCGTGATCTACATGCCTGTATCCACCATAGGATATGGCCAAGTATTCCGGATTTCCGAGAATATATTTTGCATTTTTACTTGCGGTCTCTTTCACTGTTTTGATATTCGGTGTTTGCTTGGCATTCTCCTTACATGAAAAAGCCATTAGCACCAAAAGCATCATAAAGCAGAATCTAAAATATTCTTTCATCGCTTTTATTTTTTTAGGGTTACGACGATTTGTTTTATTTCACCGGTACGTTCAAAAACCATTTTACTGGTCGGAGCATCAAGGTTTCGCCCGTTTAATTCGAGAATTGAACCTTCGCTGAAATGTATGTTCAATCCTTCTTTTTCGGACAATTTGTAGATTATCGGGATTTGACAATAGGTAAAGGCCAGTGATCCTTCTTCAAGTTGTATTTTTTCAACTTCATTGTTTATATCATAATAACTAAAGACTTTTGATGCCTTTAAAAACTCCTCGACCCGAAGCAAACGGGGGTTGAAGAAGATTTTTCCGTCATTGACATAAACACCAAGTTCCCCAAATCGACTTAGTATATCTTCTTTTACCTGTCCTGTCATTCCTGGTTGCTGTGCGCCTTTTCCTGCCGGTGTATGTGAATAGGGGTCAGTTGGGAACGCGCCATAGAGTTCGGGGGATTTATGAATACCTATACCTGCTTCTATTTCATAATAATGATCAAGTAAACGTCCGATAATCGTTTCATCTTCCTTGTCGGCAACTGCTCTTATACAGATTTCCTGTACCGCCAACAACAATTTTGAGACCATGTGCCAATAAATTGAACCCAAACCTTCATACCCGAAGAAGGTTCCCGATCTACCGGTAAAGGCCTTATGGTTGAATACTTCTTCAAAAGTATCCAATAGCAATGGGGTGTCTTTTTCAACATAGGAGCCATATTGTTCCGGTAAATTTGCCAATGCCTTTTTAAGACTACCTGCATTGTTGAAATTTCCGTTGAAATGGTAATTTCCCAAACCATCTTTTTCAACGATTTGAGTATTGCCGTCTTTGATCAGTTGTTTTATCAAACTTGAGTTCCCGATTTTCTCGGATGGAATGTTGTTTTTATCATAGAAACGGGGAAGTTCCTTGTTCGGATAAAGTATATAGCTGTATTGATCAGGTCTGAATAAGGCACTGTTTTTTAAGGCGTCCAATAGTTCAAGAGCATCTTCACCAAGTATATAACCGGAACTTAAAACGGCTACCTGCCCTTCCAGCATTTCGGAAAGGTAAGAAATGGATACTTCCGTATCATTTTCAGCGGTCATTAAATTATAGGCATGATACAATTTGTCGTCCCTTTTGTTGGCCCTTATACTATGGTCCAAGTACTTTTTGGAAACTTGCAGGAAGTGCAACAGTTCATTTTTTGTAATGCGCTCCTTATTTCCCTCAAAACCATTTTCATAAATGGTGGTCCTGTAGTCGCTACCTGCATTTCCCAGTCCGTCTAACACTGTTTTACGGTCTTTATCGGAAACTTTTCCGGTAAGTATATGGGCATTGCTATCGAAAGTGCCTACTACCTTATTGAAGAACACAGAAAGTTCCTTGGATATTTCACTATCTGCATGGGGCATATTTTCTATTACTCCTTCAAAGAAATCGAGGAACCTTCTCAAATAATACAGGGTTACCATTGATACACCATTGCCTACTAGGGCATTGTTCGCATCGTTCCATTCTGGTCTTTGGGTGTTCATCCAAATACCACCTTCAGGGATGAAGTTGGAAATCTTGGCCAATAGGGTTGCCAAGAGTTTTTCAGTCAGGTTGGCCTTGTAAATCAATGCGTTTTTATCGCTTAACAGAGCTCCATCTGCACCTAATTCATTTCTTTTTTGATTTATTTCAGAGTCTAGACCATCATCGAAAACGATTGTATCCTTAGGATTGGCCAGGATATCTTCATAGCTTTTTATTTTATACGGTACATTGGCGTAAACGAAAATCTCTTGGTTAAAATATGAGGCCAATCTCTTGGGATAATAGCGTTCTATGAATTCCAGGAACTTTAAAAGGTAGATGATCTGGTGATCGCCCCAATAACCAATGTAGGACCAAGGATCGTCCGGTTCTATGGTTTCCCAATCAAATCCGTCTTTGGTTACACGGTAAGGGTTGTAGCCATCGAAGGTTGTTGCGTTCAGGAACTTATGGATCATGTTCTCGATAAACTCGGGATACGAATGTGCCAAGGCTTCCCAGTTTTGGAAAATATCGCGCCAGTTTCCTTCATAATCCAATATTTTGGAACCATCTTCATTTCTTGTGTTGATTGAAAATTTGTTCCAAGGTCTACTGGGATCCCCGTGCCTTCTGCTGAATTTCAACGGCATGTATTCAAAAGCCAGTCTAATAAAATCAGTGTCACCATCTTTGATCGAAAGGTCTTTTAGATCATTGAGTGGGAATTTTTCCGAAAGGCCGGCCAATTCCTTTTCTTTATTATTGAAAACCAATATGTTCGCTTTTTTGAGGTATTTGATGAAATCATTTTTCTCAATTTCATAATTATCATCAAAAATACCCCCTCGCATGATGTTGAAAAGGGTATTGGAAAAATGCCTTGTATTCCTCAGAGTATCCGCTGTCATCTGAAGGCCGTCTGCAGCTCCGTTCAGCTCTACCAAAAGCTTAGATCCCAATTCTATATCTTCTTGAATCAATACGGCCAAATTATTCTCCTTCTTCAATAATTCGGAGACCTTGTTGATCGTTACCATCGTTTGGTTAACGTCGGCAATAATCATCCAGTTCTTCAATTCTTTTGACTGCAAGGAAATATCAGCACAGATAAAATAGGCTCCTTTTTCGGCCTTTATATCTTCTTCTTGTTTTATGGCTTTTCCTTTACGGAAAGCATCAAGCTGTTTGGAAGAAACCAAGTGTTTTGCATTTTTAATCCCTGTAGACCATGCAATGGATGCTTTCAATGCCTCACTTGGTTCGGCCTTGTCCACAATAATGGCACTTAGTCCATAGATGCCAATACCGACTTCGGTATCAAGTTCATTTCTTTTATAGGCATCTACCAAGTTACTTTGCCTATTCTGTAATTCGGATGAAACACCATAGGGAAGAATGTTTTGGATACCGTCCAAAATGGTTACGTTCTTCACTGAATCGGTATTGTTGATCAGCGTTGATTTCCTTACAAATCCAAATTTATCACTGGAACACCATTGGTACCTAAAAGTAAGTCCCAGATCTTCATTGATTTCCTCAAAAACAACTTTATTGCCATATGCATTTTTATACAGGTTTCTTTGGGTCTTGTATATGCCTGTATACCTATCGGAAAAGGGTTCCCATAAAAAGGTTTTATCATCCGTATGTACTTGGAGAATGGTTTTACTACCCGTGATATCGGCAGATTCGGTAATTTTATCATCGGTATAATATGGAAAAAGTGATGATTCACTGTTTTTTCTTCCTGCGGTTAAACCTCCATTGCTCGAAATGAACATCCAATGGTTTGAATCGCTCACAATGCTCATGAAGAAAGGTCTCATGCTGTCACTATTTGAAATTTTGTAATAACTTTCGTTATCAAAATTCACCAGTTCCCCTTTTATTTTATCGGCTTCAAAGGAAGCAATGTTTTTTCCTAAATACATGTGGTTTACTTTTATTTTATCGTCGATATTCTATGTTAAAGGCCCCTTCAAAAAAATGGAAAGGGTTTGTTTTTATTTTTTGCTCAATTTTAAGGTAGATCTTCTATAGCTACCGTTAGTTCTATTTTCGTGTCAATAATTCTTCAACTTCTTCCAATGTTCTGCCCTTGGTCTCAATAACAAATTTGTAGACAAAGAGAATGGCGCAAAAAGAGAGTAGGGCATAGATGGCAAATGTCATTGTTGGCCCAAGGTTAGATAACTCCCAAGGAAAAACCTGGGTTACCGAAAAACTTACCAATGAATTAAAAAAGCCAACTACCGATATGGCTATACCTTTGATCCTACTCGGGAAAATCTCGGATATCAATGCCCACATGACAGGCCCGAGTGAAATAGCGAATGAAGCTACATAAAGCAGTATTGCCATTAATACCAACGTGGCGTTAATTTGGATGAAATTGGTAATCTGATTACGCTTAAAGTCCAAGAACTGTTCTTGGTTCAACTTTGGTTCAATTTTAGAAAAAAGTGCAGCCTGACTGTCAAAGGAACTTCCGTTCAAGTCGGCCAAAGCAATTTTGATTTCGGTGTTGCTGATTTTGTCAAGAGTGTCATCGTTAAAATTATAAGTGGCATTATTAAAGGCCATTGAGGCCATTAAAAGAGCAACGGTCATGAATGATGTTCCTATTAACAATAGTGGCTTTCTTCCCAGTTTATCGATCAACCATATAGCGACAAGTGTAAAAACCAAATTTGTGAGTCCTACCACTATGGCCTGTAGAAAGGACGAATCGGTACTGCCGCCAGCCTGTTCGAATATGGTAGGGGCATAATAGAAAATGGCATTGATACCGGTTATTTGTTGAAAGAATGCGATGCCCAATGCTATGATCATTATGGTCGCGTACTTATTTTTGAATAAATCGGATATTTTACCTTTTTCTTCTTTTTTGGCTATTCCTCTTTGAATCTCCGAAATGGTGACTTCGGCATATTCTGCGCCACCGATTTTGCTCAATGTTTTTTGTGCAGATGTTACATTGTTTAATTTTAAAATCAACCATCGTGGGCTTTTTGGAACTACCCAAAGGGACAGAAAGTAAATGGCAGCAGGTATGGCCTCAACGCCCAGCATCCATCGCCAACTTTCACCTTCAAGGTTTACCAAAAAATAATTGGAAAAATAGGCGACCGATATACCGATAACGATATTCAATTGGTTAAAAGAAACCAAGCTGCCCCTTAATTTTGGAGGGGCAATTTCAGCAATATAAATCGGGGCGATCAAAATGGCACCTCCAATTCCTATACCTCCTATAATCCGTGCAATAATGAATTCGGTATAACCTGTGGCCATTGCCGACCAAGTGGCCGAGATGGTAAAAAATGCGGCTACGATTATGAGTATTTTTTTTCTTCCAAAAAGATCCGCCAAAGGCCCAGCCAATAAATTGCCGGCCATAGCGCCAAAAATCACACACCCGACCGCAAAGCCTAGCATGGAATCGGTCATTTCAAAATAAACCGTTATACCCTTTACCGCCCCAGAGATCACAGCACTATCGAACCCCAATAAAAAACCACCAAGAGCGACTATTAAGCTAATAAGAATGGTATAGGATTTGTTCGTTTTTGGTACTGCATCTACTTTCTGCATGGTTCTGTGATTTAGTGGTTAATTAATCTTTATTAAAGGATTTAATGTTCTATAATTTATGACTTTTATTTGGATAATAAGACCCTTTGAATGGCCTGTTTCTTATCTATTTATCTTCGCTGAATTTTATTCAATTGATAAATATATTAGCTTGGGTTCAACTGTTACGGTTTCTTTATTTTTCTTCTTTATATTGGTGCGATTCACCTTGGTCAATGGTAAAAGTAGGATCTCTATGACAATGTGTAACAAACGATCTTTTTTTTAAGTTTTTCATTGTTTTGATATTTAGGATTATTTCCTGTAAAACCAAATGAATGATTTTGGCAATGCTTTGTTAAAAAAAAATATTAGAAGAAAAAGGTTAGTTTGGACACTAACCTTTTTCAAAACTCAAACAAAAACTCAATCTAACTATTATTGGTAAACCCTTATATAATCTACTTCCATTGTTGCTTCTGTAAAAGAAGCATCTATTGCCCCTCCGAAGTTGCCACCCATGGCAACATTCATGATAATGAACTGGTCGGCATCAAAGGGCCAAGTGTCTCCATCTTTTGTATCCGGGCTATAGGTATAGAATATCTCATCATCTACTAAGAATGAAATCTCATCTTCTGACCAGTTGACCGAATACACATGAAATTCAGAAGTAGCATCGCTAACCGTAACTTCACCGGTATTTACAGTAGCACCGGAACTTGAGGTATTATGAATGGAACCATGTACCGTACCTTCGTCGTTACCCACATGCTCCATAATATCTATCTCGCCACAAGCGGGCCAGCTTACTGTTTCAAAATTTGCCCCTAACATCCAAAGCGCAGGCCATGTGCCGCCCCCTGCTGGTAATTTTGCTCGAATATCGACCCTGCCATGGGTAAACTCGAACAAGTCTTGGGTTTTCATTCTAGCGGAGGTATATTCCGATCCTTCGTAACTTTCCTTTTTGGCCGTAATCTTTAAGGTACCTTCGGAAATGGTTACGTTATCGGTTCTATTGGTGTAGTATTGGGATTCATTATTGCCCCATCCATCGGAACCTTTTCCAATATCATAGGTCCATTTAGCAGAATCCGGAGCCCCGTCGGTATCGAACTCATCTGACCAAATTAAATTGGAATACGTAACATCAACGGTAGTTTCTTCATTTGTAGGTTCATCTTCCGAAGTCAATATTCCGAACCAACCAAGACCATCATTACCAATGGTTTTGATAAACATTTCAGTATCCGTTCTTGAGATTATTTGATAGCTATGGTCACCGCCCACATAAAAACCATGGAATCCGTTACCATCGAATGTTAAGGTCTCTTGGTCGTTTGGTGCGGTTAATGACCAAGTGTCAGTGAAATCGGAAACCGGATAGTTTTCATATTCCCCGTTGGAATTTTCATCCCAAGAAGTTCCGAAATCTGCTAGTAACGGACCGGATTGACCATAAATTGTCTCATTGGTCACATACGTTACCGTACCATCGGATTTAAATGTTATCCTATCGTCATAAGCGCCTAGACCAGCCTTGTCATAAGCTCCCGCAGACCACCAATCGGCAGAAATTCCGTCAGCTGGGCCAACTCCGAAATGCCCTACAGATTCCGCTTTTATCCTCCAGGTTTTTTCACCATCACCATACAGCATCTCCAATAGGTCTTCAGGTGGTTCGTAGGTTGCCAAAACTTCTATCTGGATCGTTTCCGCTGAACTTGTTCCTGCAGTTCCATAGGCCAGTACGGTAACATCATATGTATTGATTCCAACGGTTGAAAAACTTATATCCAATGCACCTAAGGGAGCCATTTCTTCCTTACCGTTATAGATGAACTTATAGGTAATGGCATTGGAAGCGGATGCGGTTAAACTAACCTTGCCCGTCCCGTCACCATAGGGGTTGTCAGTGTCCAATCCTTGTATGTCTACAGTTACCTGCAGGTTCGTCGGTGCAACAATGTCACCGAATTCATACTCTTTTTCTTCGCACGAAACCATAAGAATCGTGATTATCAAGAAAATGGTTTTATAAAATGTTCTACTATTTTTCATAAGTACCTTAATTATTTAGACTTATTAGTTTTGTGAAATATCATCAACGTAGATGGTATAATTATCGGTTCCATCTCCCATGGTCCCATTATCCATTATCAATACTAAATTGTAATAGTCGATATTCGAATCTACTCCGGTGATGTTATAGGTTAATTCCTCCCAACTATTGGCTACTGTAGTGGCTACGGTAATTTCATCAGTGGCAGCGGTATCTGGCCAAGCAGCAGCATCCTCGAATTTCATCAATAAATTCAATCCTGCACGTGGTGACCATACCTTGATCTTGATCGTGGTGCCTTCTTCAATATCGAAAGGTTCTTCTACTGTAATTTTTGATCCGGCCCATGTTTGACCGGCACCTTTGACCAACTGTGCTACTGTAGTGGAAGTATTGCCAGTCGTATCTGGGTTTTCAACCGCGGATATAGACCCTCCATCAAAAGAACTCATTGCGTAATTTTCTTCAAAATCCAAGAATGGGGCAATTGAAATATCATCTACATAAATCGTATAATCACTGCTGCCGTTACCAACGGTTCCATTATCCATAATCAATACCAAATTGTAGTAATATAGACTGGAATCAACACCTGTAATGGTAAACGATAACTCTTCCCAGGCATTGGCAACTGTTGTAGTCGCAGTTATCTCACTTGTGGCAGAGGTGTCGGGCCATACGGCTTCATCCTCGAATTTCATCAATACATTCAATCCTACTCTAGGCGACCATACTTTCATGGTAACTACAGTGTTTTCCGAAATATCATACGGTTCTTCCACTGTTATTTTAGATCCAGCCCAAGTTTGACCGTCGCCTTTGATCAATTCAGCCACGTTTGCCGAGGTGTTCCCGGAAGTATCTGGATTTTCGACCGTTGCAATCGACCCACCATCAAAGGAGCTAAATACATAATCAGATTCAAAATCTATAGGAAGCGAACCACTTACCTCTGAGGTAGATGCCCTATAGAAATATAGGTTGTCTATAAAGACTGTTCCACCAGCCCATGGGTCACCTACGAATTTAAGTTGATGTATGTCGGCTATGGTTAAACCTTGGTCTGTAAAAGCTGATATTGGAATATCGATACTTGTCCATTGATCAGCGGTTAATTCCGAAACCACTGGTTTTTCACCATTGGTTAAGCTGATCAACGAGGTTTCGATGGTGGTTACATCTGCAGTCCAAACATCCATATGTAAATATTCCATTTCTGATAAGTCCTCTGCTGCGGCAAATTGGATGCCCTGATAACTCAGGTTAATGTACTGTAACATGGTATCTCCATTCAAATCGAATTCAGCATAACTGCTACCTTGCCCTGATTGTCCCCAATCCGGGTTAAAATCAACTCCAGAAATATCGGTATACTTGGAACTGTAAACAGAGATTACATCGTTGGCATTTCTCGTTGGTGGGGTAGTTGCAGATGCTATTGGTTGCACAATGGCCACCGCTTCAAATTCCTGGGAATATTCTGTTGTTTCAATAGCACCACCTTTGGCAACAACTCTTATGGTGTACGTGCCAGGTTCAGTATATACATAAGAAACCGTTTCACCTATATTTCCAGAAACGGGATCGTCATTGCCTTCCTCCCCAAAATATACATCAAAGGAAACGGCGTAATCCGCAGTAGCGGTTACATTGACCTGTTTTGAAACAGCTTCATCATTCGCAATGGTGACCTCTAAATTTTCAGGGGCCTTGAACGATACCTCTAAAGGTAATGTGATTTCGGTGCTTAAACCTGTAATTCCGATAGCTTTGATCACTACATTATATGAGCCTTCAGCATATATATGGGTCGTACTTTCACCTTGTGAAACAGTTTCTGCTTCTGCTGTGTCATCACCGTATTGAACGCTATAAGAAACGGCACCTTCACTATTCGGGGTTATCGTTACGCTTCCCGTGTTGTCTTGCGTAACTCCGAACAATGCGGAAACATTTGTGGGAGCAACCGCGGATTCAACGAAATCGAGGTTGTCAAAACTATTATCCTCGCAACCCCAAGCAGTGGTCAAAAGGACAATAGCACTTAAAATATATTTTAATGTTTTCATTTTAAAGTCTTTTTGTTATTAATAACCATCGTTTTGGGTGAGATTGGAAATTTCAATTTCATTCTGTGGAATGGGGAAAAGCCCATTAGTTGCTGGGTTATATCCACTTCCTAAAACTGTAGCGGCTTGTCCCGTTCTTACTAAATCGAAGAAACGATCACCTTCCATGGCCAGTTCCAAACGTCTTTCATTCCAAACGGCATCAACTGTGGCAGTAACCCTATGGTCAGAATCGCCGAAAGCCCTGTCACGTACTTGGTCTAAGTACCCCTGTGCTTTTGAAGCATTGGGAGAAGAAGATCTTAAATTAGCCTCTGCAGCCATTAACAATACGTCCGAGTAACGAATTATACGTTGGTTGTTTTCGTAATTCAACTCTACTTGTCCGCTTGTTTGCCCTTTTCTTGGTAAATACTTTTTATTGTATAAATCCGTGTTTTTATATGGGGCTACTTGGTAGGTTACTCCTAAATCCGGATTGTTGGTTGCATAAGCTTCGACATCAAAAGTTGTAGCATCTTTTCTTTGGTCACCATCTTCATAAGCAGCGGCAAGGTCTTGGGTTGGTAAGTTAGTGCTCCAACCTGCATTGTAAGGCATCTCTGCCGTTCCGTTCAAACCTCTTACACCGCATTGTTGTACGGCATAATTTCCTTGGCCTCTGGTTTGGCCACTCCAGTTATAATAAGGTTGACCGTTCGAATATTGTACTTCGTATACGGATTCTGGTCCGTTTTCACCTTCCAATAAAAAGATATCATCAAAATTGGATACTAAGCTAAAGGGCCCGTTAACGACATTCTCTAACATAGAAGCAGCTTCATCAAATTTTTCCTGATATAAATAAACTTTTCCCAATAAAGCTTGGGCCGCATACTTAGTAACCCTTCCTTGTTGTGAGGCCGAAGTAGGCAAAACGCTTATTGCACTAAGCAAGTCTGTTTCGATTTGGGCATAAACATCCTCTTTCGGAGATCTTTGTAAAGTGCCGAAATCAGAGAGTCCCAGTTTATGGTCTGTAAAAAGAACAACGTCGCCGAACATCCTAACCAAGTTGAAATAGTAATATGCCCTTAAGAAATAGACTTCACCGTATAGGGCTTCCTTACCATCAAACTCTACTGTTTCGCCTAGTAAGTTAACGTCTTTGTAACTAATAAGGTAATTGGTTCGGTTAACACCTTCGTAGGCCGATTTCCATAAATCTTCAAGGGTGCTGTTATTGGTTAAAATGGTGTAATCGTCTATTTGTTGTAATGCCACAACATCGGAAGCATTTTCACCACCGGCCACTGCATTGTCAGATGCTATATCGCCGATTACCACTAATTGGTTAAGCCATTGTGTCGGTGTGTAGCAGCTTACTGCCATGGTTTCATAATCAGATTCTGTTTGTAGATAATCTACTTCAGTTACTTCGTATTCATCATGCGGATCAAATTCAACCACGTCTGAACAACCGACGAAGATTGAAAGTATGATGATCAAGCTTATATTGTTTTTTATATTTTTCATACTAGTTGATTTTCGATATTAAAATTTAAGGTCTAATCCGAGTAAGATCGTTCTTGCTTGTGGATAGGCACCTCGGTCAACCCCTGTTTCCAAAATTCCGGAATTACCTGAGTTGTCTGATATTTCGGGGTCATAACCTGTGTAATCCGTTAATGTCAACAAGTTTTTGGCTTGTGCATAAATGCGGATTTTACTGAAAAAGTTATTTGATGATTCCGGTAGGGTATAGCCCAATATCAAACTTTTGATTTTTATAAAGCTTCCATCTTCAACATATCGGTCAGAAGGTCTAATGTTACTGTTGGTATCTTCAAAAGTATACCGTGGGTTATTCGCATCGTTGGTAGTGCCTTCCCCGGTCCATCTGTCAAGAATATTCCTGAATTTGTTTGAGTATTGGGCATTACGTTCATAAGCCCGGTAGATGTCATTGCCTACAGAAGCATACGTGAACATGCTTAAATCGAAATTTTTATAATCGAAACCTAAATTCCAGCCAATTGTAAATTCTGGGAAAGGATCACCGATCTTCGTTTTGTCATCATCATCGATTACCCCATCATTGTTATAGTCAACAAACCGAATATCGCCCGGTTGGGCTCCATCTTGGGTGGCATGGGCATCGATTTCTGCTTGATTTTGGAATAATCCGTCTGTTTTATACCCATAAAAATATCCTGGTGTATAACCTTTTTCAAATCGAGTTATATTATGGCTTTGACCATTGAAATAGGAACCTCCTGATACAAATGCCGTACCATCGCTATTTGTTTCGGTCACTTTATTCTTAGAGGTAGTAAAAGTCACCGATGTATTGAATTTAAATTCCTGCGCCCCACTGTTCCTGTACCCTATGGTTAGATCTATACCTTCACTTTCTGTACTTCCGATGTTGGATGTTACCGGTTCAGATGTACCTGCATATAATGGGGGTGCATCTGTGAACAACAATCCATCCACTGATTTGTTAAAGTAATCTGCGGTAATGGAAATATCCTTTAACAAAGTAGCATCAAAACCAATGTTATATTGGGTCTGTTCTTCCCAGCTTAAAGTTGGGTTATCAAAAGAATTTACCGTGGCTCCGGAAACGAATTCAGTGCCAAACGTATATCCGTTGCTATTTGCGGTGGAATTATAGCTTGGTCCACCAATTGTTATCTTTACATATTGAGGGTCTACTATTTCGTTACCCACCGTACCATAACTACCTCTTATTTTCAGGAAATCAATAGCATCTAGGTTATAGAAGTTTTCATTGGATACGACCCAACCCAAGGAACCTGCGTAAAAATTAGCGAACTTATTATCATCACCAAAAGCAATTGAACCATCTCTACGAGCAGAGAATGATGCTAAATACTTGCCTTCGTAATCGTAATTGATCCTGCTGAAATAAGATACGTTCCTGCGTTCCAGGTCTTGATAACTATATCCCGTATAAGCATCGGTGTTCAACTCGGTATTAACTCCGGTAGCAGCACTTATATCTGCCCATTCCCATGAATTGTCCCGAACATCCTGTCTGGTGGTACCAAAACCTTCACCTGTGGATTTACTTCTGGAAATACCCAAGACCACATCAAAGTTGTTTTTTTCCTCTATTTGAAAATTATAACTAGCAAAGGTCTCAAAAGTATAGCTGAAATTGGATACCGTACTTTCGGTAACACTATTATGAAATGAAGGAATAGTGGTAGTTGTGCCATCACCGTTGTCTACTTCCTGTGTTTTCACCGTACCATCAGAATAATAATCACTTGAAACATTATTAGGGCCGTAATAGGCAAGAGGGGTAAAGCTTTTGCTTACTTGGTCCCATTTGGTGTAACCGAAACGCGAAGTAATTTTAAGATTATCCAATAGATCGTATTGCAATTCGAATTTGCCATACAATTTATTGCCGTTGTTTTCATTATGGGTGTCTTCCAATCTTTGTACAGGATTGAATATTTCGGATAACAGTAAGTTACTGTACCCATAAGTAGCAAAATCATTCGGGTCTGTATTGTAAACAGAAACCGTTGGGTCAAAGTTCAACGCATTACCAATAATGGAGTTGAATGAATTTTCGGCAACGGTTTGACTTTTAATATTGGCATAGCTCGAATTGAGTATGAATTTCAATTTAGGTGTCAATTGGATATCAACGTTGGCCGTAAAGTTCAATCTATTAAAATTGGATTTGTCATCACCACCTACGATACCTCCTTGACTTAAATAACCAGTGGATAAGAAGTAACCTATATTATCTGAACCACCTCTGGCAGAAAGTGAATAGGAAGTAACGGATGCATCTTTGAAGACTTCATCTTGCCAATCTGTACCTTGTCCTAAAGAGGATAGGTCCGAGAAAATTAAATCACCTCCTGCGGCAACGCTACCTTCATTTATTATACCGGCATATTCAGTGGCGTTAAGAACCCCAATTTTTTTGATTACGGATTGAAAACCGGTGTAAGTGTTGAAACTGAATTCTGCCTTCTCGTTTTTCCTACCGTTTTTAGTGGTAACCACTATAACACCATTACCACCCTTAACTCCATAAATGGCAGTAGAGGCAGCATCCTTTAAGATGTTCAGTGATTGAATGTCGGCTGAGTTGATAGAATTCAAATCATCTAAACTCTGGGGTACGCCATCGATAATCACTACGGGGTCTGAGCCTGAAAATGAGGGAATACCTCGAACCAATACGGTTGGTTTACTGCCTGGGGAACCACTTTGGATAACCGATACCCCAGAGGCACTACCTTGAAGGGCTTCTTCCACCCGCAACGGTTTCAGTTTTTCGATAGATTCTGACTTTACCGTAGATATTGCACCGGATACTTTGGTTACCTTTTGTGTACCATAACCGATAACCACTACTTCTTCCAAAGCTTCAGTGTCTTCTTGCAATATGACATTAAAGGTTTGGTTTCGACTGGTAACTTCGATTTCTTGGGACTGAAATCCTAAATAGGAGAAAACTAAGGTTGAATTGATAGGAACATCATTTAGGGCAAAAACGCCATCAAAATCTGTTGCTGTTCCCTTTGTCGTGTTTTTCACGATAACATTCACCCCCGGAATCGGCATGTTGCCTGAATCCGAAACGGTGCCCGATACATTGGTCGATTGACCAAATGTAAACGCTGTTACCAAGAACAATGTGAGAAATAAAATTTTTGACTTCATCTGTTAATTTTTGTTAGTTTTTAATTCTTCAGATGGAATTCGCATGAACAATGTTTCTTTTTGCATTGAGATAGTCGTTATGCGCATTTCATTTATGATTACTTTTTATTAAGGTAAATTTAACGGCAAGAGTTAAGGATTCCTTAAAAAACACCACTACAAAAAACATACATCTTAAAAAAAACTGCTTAAAATGCATTATCCTCACTCGTTTACCGTGTAAGATATATGGGTTAACGGGGTGTTGAAAGCTGTTGAAATACTGTTGATTACGCTACGAAATCGTTTTTGTATGGGTAATGTTGTGGTTATGAAGTACCACCTGTGTGGTCTCTAAAGATTCAGGATGTAGTCCGTTAGCCCTGATTCGTGCTGTAGTTGCATTTTTTTTCGAAGTCGGTAACGCTTTACCTCCACACTACGGACAGATATGTTCAATAAGGGGGCTATTTCTTTAGAAGAAAGGTTTAGTCTTAGGTAAGCGCAAAGTTTTAAGTCGTTTGGTGTTAATTCAGGATGTAGTTTTTTAATCTTCTTCAAGAAGTCCTTATCCGCATTATTAAAGGCCTCTTCGAAAAATGACCAATCGTCGCCATTGTTAATGTTCTGATTTATAGTTCTTATAACAGATTTTATTCCGGGATTGTCCGCATTTTCCTTCAATTGGTCCCTGATCGCACTCAAAAACTCGTTCTTTTTAATGATACTCATTGTTGAAATGGCCAACTCCCGATTTTTATTCGTTATATCTTGACGTAGTTTTTCATTTTTAATCTCTACGATCTTTCTTTGTGCCTTAAGTTTTTTTCGCTTAAGCTTTTTTGTGTTTTCTTTCAATAGGCGGGCATGTTGCTTTTTATAGTAGGCCTTGTATAGTTTATGTATTAAAAAGGAAATTAATGCTAGAAATAGAAAATAGCATAAAATGGCGCCATTTGAATAATACCAAGGTCTTTTGATTACAAATGAAAAAGACGCGATATTCTTTGATAATCGATCACCTATTTTTGCCCTAACGTTAAATGTATAATCGCCAAAACTTAAATTCTCGAAAGAGATATCTGGCTGGGAGAGCCAGTTACTCCAGTTGTCATTAAGTCCATCAAGTTTGTACTGATAGCTTACTTCCGCATATTTATCATAATTAGGGACACTGTAAGAGAATTCAAGATTATTTTCTTTAAAGGCCATTTCCGGTTCAGTGTTCAATGGAATATCTGTTCTTGGGGCATTTATCGATTTTTTAAATGCTGAGGTTATTCTAATGCTATACTCTTTGGTTTTAACCTTGTCTAGGTCCAATAATGTATAACCATTTGAGTCTCCGATTAGATAGGTGTTGTCGGTTAAGTGCGAAATATTCTCAAAACCTGTAATACCTAAACTTCTCCTGAAGTTTAGGGGAATTGGAATTTTCACTACTTCAGGTGAATCACTTAATTTGCCGGGAGTGGTATAGATGATGTTTTTGTCGCCGAACCCCCAAAGTTTATTGGTTTCATTGTCGGGTATTAAAATGCCTTGCAGGTTGTCTTCAGGACCATAGAACATTTTTGATAATACCGTGTCGACTACGAAATTATGCTGGTGATGATCATATTTTAAAATTCTTTGGTTAGAGTTTTCAGTGTAAAGTAGGGTATCGTCATGAAGAACCAAGCTTGATCCAAATCCGTTAGCCGGTTCATTTTGTATATTAGTGATAGCGTCTAGATTGGGGTCTACGGTTAATTTGAAGATACCTTTATATTCGTTATTGACCATGATCTCGTTTGTATCGGTAAACTCAAAAAATCTACTTGAAAAATCAAATCCCTTTAATTTGTTCCGTAGTTGCCACTTCCCATTCCTCTTTTCAAGAACACTTAGGCCCTCATAGTTGCCCTGAAGCAATAAGGAACTGTCTTTTTCGATTTTTTTGATGTTCCAAGTTCCCGGAAATTCACATATTAAACTTGCCGAATTATTTTTAACTACATAGGTTCCTTTATTATGTCCGCAGAACAATGTGCCATTTAGTTCAACCAAGCACCAAACCTGACCTTGGGTACCATCGATTATTTGAAAGGAGTCCTGGGAATTCACTTCTTTGTAAAAGAGGCCCTGATTGGTTCCGATATACAGAAGGCCATTGAAAATTTTAGCGGCATAAACGTTGCCGACCTCACCTTTTAAGTCATTATACTCCTTGAATTGGGAATCATAATTTATGACGCTGACACCATTGTCCAGACCGAGCCAAAGATTTTTGTCCATGTCCTCGAACATGGATAATATGGTGTTGTTGTACAGCCCTTTTTCCTTATTTATTGCATTTATGGTCTTCCCTGTCTTGTCTATGCGATATAAGCCGTTGGATATGGTTCCCAATGCAAAACTGCCATCGCTCAATTGAATGCTACTGAATAAGTTCATTTCGTTCAATTGTTTGTCAGCCTCGGTATTCCATTTTTTCAATCCATCTTCCTCCAAATAATAAAAACCGCCTTTCTCCAAAAGAAATAAAAGTTTCTGGTCTATCCTATAAATGGCCATAACAAGGTTTTTAGCAAGAATGGGGTCTTCGGAGACCAAAATGGGGTTTCCGTTTTTTATCTCAAAAATACCTTTGTCCGATTGTTGGAAAAACACGTTATTGTCTATATTGAAAATCTTTGCCCTCGAGGTTTCAGAATCTATAACTGTGAAGGTTTGATCTATGGTATTATAACTGTAAATACGATCCAATGACTGGAACAATACCCAATCCCCAACTTCAAGGATATTCCAAAATTGCTCATCATCGATTAGTGGCTCTTTGAGTTTTGGAATCAAAGATTGGTAAACAAGAAGGCCAAAATCGTTTTTTTTCCAATATCCGAACTCCATAAAACATCCTGTATACACCAAATCATTTATGACCTTAACTGATCGTATTACGGATCGATTGGGGGAATAATATAGTTTAAAGCGGGAACCGTCAAATTCTAACAAGCCCGAATTATTGGCGATATAAATTGTTTTATCGGAGCTCTGTGAGATCATCCAGTTCTGATTGTCAGCTTGGTATTCCTCGGGAGGGTAGGTGATAATAGGTGGCAATTCTTGGGTAAACAGAAGAATACTGTTTAGAAGAAAAATAACAAGAAGTGCTTTTGTTTTCATGCGATTAATAATGTCGTTTAAGTTAAGGCAATCTAAAAGACCCGTAAAGATACCTAATTGAAAAATATGTCCGATGATTACAGGTGCGATATGTAATCTGTATCCCAGTTTCGGGGTCTACTAGGTGAATACTTTTTAATGGTCGTGGTTACGGGATAATACGGGAGGGTTTTTGGTTTAAGTGTTTCCTACATGATTTTTATCATACTCTAATGTCTCATATCTGGTTATTTTTAAGATGGAAATTAAAATCCTCGATTATGAAGAAAGGAACTCCCATATCAGCAATAATGACCAAGAATGTTATTACACTAAGTACGTCAGATAATCTTGAAAAGGCAGAACATTTATTTCGAAAGCACCATATTAGGCATATTCCAGTGGTTTCAGGTAGTAAAATAATCGGTATGCTGAGTTATACGGATCTATTGCGAATCAGTTTTGCCGATGCCGTTTATGAGGATGAGGATTCGGTAGATTCCATGGTGTACAACATGTTCAGTATTGAACAGGTTATGGCCAAAAGTTTGTTCAGTGTATCGTCGGATACTTATGTAAAGGACGTTGCCGAAATGCTATCTAAAAAAGAGTTTCATGCCATACCCGTTGTTGATGATGGGGAACTTAAGGGAATTGTGACCACGACTGATATGATCAATTTCCTATTACAGCAATATGAGGATTAGTTGAAGTGTTTTTAATGGGGATTGTTGTTCTCTAATTTTGATAAAAGAAAAAACATGGCTTTTGCCATGTTTTTTCTTTTTGAAACCTGATTCATTTATTGGTTTGCCCAAACCATGAATATATTCATATAAGGCCTAAAATCTTATTCTTCTTCCGTTGGATCGGTTTCGTCAGTATCATTTTCGCCCTTTTCCAAATTATGCTGCATAATGTTCAGCTTTTTTAATTTGGCCTTCCAAGTTTCCAATGATTCTTTATGTTTTTCTACCCTTTTAATGACATCCTGAACCAAAGGATTGTCTTCGGAAGCATTCGAAAAGAATTGAAGATTGTTTTCTAACTGACGAACTTCATTTTTACTTTCCTCTATTTTCTTTCTTATAAAAGACCGTTCATTGGCGATGGCCCTATCATTATCGGCATTGGCCAACTGCTGTATTTTGTTGCCGTACCTTAGAAGCTCCGATTCTTGTCTGTCAACATCCAATTTCTTGAAAATGGCATCCAAGATCTTATTGAATTTTTGGTTGATGTTCTTTTTGTTGAAGGGAACCCTCCCATAGGTCTTCCATTCTTCGATGAATGCTTTAATGGTGGCAAGATCAGCTTCCCGTTTTCCAGTAAGTTCGAATGCTTTTAAGCGTTCAAGACATTCGTTCTTTTTTTCGAAATTTTCGATTTCATCTTTATGGGCCTCATTTTTCGATGCATGTAAACGATCAAAATAATGATTGCAGGCTTCTTTGAACTCTTTCCAGATTTTGTCCGAATACTTACGCGGTACATGGCCTATTTTTTTCCATTCGCTTTGTATGCGCTTCATTTCAGAAGTGGCCGTATCTGTATCCTCACTGTCTTTTAATGAAATGGCAAGGTTCAATAATTCCCGTTTTTTATCAAGGTTCGTCTGTTGTTCCTTTTTCAGGTTTTTGTAATAAGCGTTTTTATTTCTATTGAAACTTCGCACGGCTTCTTTAAATTCTGCCCATGTCTGCTCATTAACCTTTTGAGGCACTTTGCCGGCTTTGAAAAAAGCATCCCGCAATTCCTCTATCTGTTTTATTTGTTGTTGAAGGGCCCTATGGCTCGTGGCAATATTTTCGGAAATACCCTTGATGGAATTTATGATTTCCTTTTTCTTTTCAAGATTTTGTTCATGGATCTTATCTAGGTCCTTGTAATAATCCTGTCTTCTTTGGTGCAATACTTTGGTAGCATTGCTGAAACGTTCCCAAATTTCTTCACGATGTTCCTTGTCTACGGGCCCAACATCTTCTTTCCAGATTTTATGAAGGGTCTGCAATTCACGAAAGGCCTTATTCAGGTCTTCCTCTTTTTCCAAAGCCTCGGCACGTTCAACGAGTTTTATCTTTTCTTCCAGATTGTGCTTAAAATCAAGGTCGCGCAGTTCCCTGTTTATATGTAGAAAATCATAGAAAATCTCTATATGATGGTGATAGGTGCGCCAAACATCATTGTAATTGTTTCGAGGTATAGGACCGGCATTACGCCATTTTTCTTGTACCTCCTTGAAATGTTTGTATGTGGTGTTAATGTCTTCCTCGACATTCACCAAACTTTTCAGTTCCTCGATGATCGCCAGCCTGTTCGATAAATTTTCTTTTAGACTGTTTTCGAGGGATTTATAATATTGGTTTCGTTTTTCGCGATATTCGGAATATACTTCGTTGAATTGTCTTTTTGTTACCGAGTTATAACGAAAATCTATCTCATTGCCCCCGTTGCTTATAAAATCCTCCTTTTTCTCTTCAATGAATTCTTGGAATTTAAGATCGAATTCATATTTGATACCATCTACATGTTTCTTTATGGCCTGAACCTTTTCATTTTTAATCAAACGTTGCAATTCGCCTACTAAATTTTCCATGGACATGGCATGGTAGTCCAAAATAGGTATATCGTGCCTGTGATGGTTGTCCTGATCCTCCGCGTCTTCTGCATTTGATTCGTCGATCTCATTCAAGACCGAGTCATCGTCATTTTCACCTTTCTCATCTTCCGGAGCTGGTTCCGAAGAGGCAGTTTCATTTTCGATACTTACGGTATCGTCGGTGGCGTCCGAATCAGTTTTTTCCGTTGTAATTTCAGGGCTTTTCTCCGAAGTTTCATTGACGGATTCGGTAGTTTCTGAAATATTTTCCCCACCTACAGTTTCTTGTAGTTCTTGATCTTTATCTTCTTGCATTGTAATTCGTGTTAGTTCTGCTTAAGAATGCTATTGTAATATACTAACAACGAAATGAATTCCAAAGCTTATACTTGTTCTTTTTTGGTTAGGCTATTTGGAATTCCAGATTTTCCAGGACTTTTCTGCCTGTAACTCTAGCATCCTTAATCCATTACGAATGGTTGCGCCTTGTTTTTCACCCTCCCGTAGAAAGGCGGTTTTCTCTGGGTTGTAAATTAAATCGAACAGTAAATGTTTATCAGAGATCAAATGAAAAGGAATAGCTGGTTTTTCCTCTATATTCGGGAATGTTCCCAAAGGGGTGCAGTTGACAAGAACCTTATATTTTTTCATCGTTTTTTCGTCTAAATCGTCATATAGGAGCTGATTCTTTTTTGCGGTCCTAGACACGAATTTAAACTTTATACCCAATTCCTTAAAAACAAAGGCGACAGCTTTGGAGGCTCCTCCCGTACCCAATATCAAGGCACGTTTGTGGTGTTTCCTTAAATGGGGTTTTATCGTTTTTTTGAATCCATAAATATCAGTATTATAGCCTTTTAGGCCTTTTTTGGTAAACTTCACAGTATTGACCGCACCTACTTTTCTTGCTTTTTTGTCTAGCTTGTCCAAATAGGGGATAACCGCTTCTTTATAGGGGATGGTAACATTCAGACCTTTAAGGTTCTTATCTTCACCGACCAGCTCTTTAAAATCCTCGATATGGGCCAAGTCATAGTTACGGTATGAATATCCCGACAATCCCAGTTTTTTGAACTTATCCGCAAAATAGCTTTCCGAAAATGAGTAAGAAATATTCTTGCCCACCAAGCCATAATTATTTTTTTCTATTGTTTCCATACCATTCCAATCCTAATAAAATAAATATTCCTACGATTACAAAAAATATGGCCCACCATGTTTCGCTGTTACTGAAATCCGGGAAATATCTTTGATAATTCAATATGATTTCTTTGCCATTGGAGTCCAATAAAATCTGCCCTAGTTCATTCGTTTTGAATATTGTACGTTTCCATGGCCATACTACCCCTAAAGACCCGGTTATGAACCCGATGATCACTGCAGTTGTAATATGTTTATAATGTTTTAGCACATAAGTAAGTATATGTGATAAGGTAACCAGTCCGGTTGCTGAACCTGCGGTGAATACCGCTAGTATTTTCAGGGTGTCTAGGCGTTCTTCATTTTTTATAAAGCTGAAATCACCACGGATTACTTCGGACATAGAGTCATAAAGTGCATTCACCGAGTCTACAAGTAGCAAGACATAGTTACCTAATAGAATCAAGATAAAAGAACCTGAAAGCCCTGGGAGGGTCATACCGGAGACACTGATCATTCCACATAAAAAAATGAACAATAAGTTAACGTTCTCCTTGGCCGGACTTAGAAAACTGATGGAAATACCCACGATTAGGCCTAAAATACCAGCAGTCAGTGTTTTTCTGTTCCAGTGTTTAAAGTCTTTGGAAATGAAATAGATAGAACCTAAAATCATTCCAAAAAAGGCAGACCAGACAAAAAGTTCTTTACGTTCCAAGAAGTAATCCAGGATTTTGGACACACTGAAATAACTAACGAGCATACCAAAAATAAGGAGCGCCAAAAACTGGCCATTTACATAACGGTAGAAACTCTTGAACCTACCGTTGAACAAAAGTTTAAAGGCCTTTATGTTTATTTTCTGTAGGGAGTAGATGAATTCTTCGTAAAATCCGCCGACAAATGCCACTATACCACCAGAAACCCCGGGCACCTTATTGGCAGCCCCCATTGCAAGGCCCTTGATGACCAAAAACAATTTATCCAAAAATGTTCTAGGCTCGTACATATGGTAAAATGATTATTTTTTCGAGGCAAGTTTCTCAAGTATAAAAATAAGGGAAAAACCAATGATCGCAGCAATAATCGCATACATTAATTGTGGATCGCCTTCAAAGCCGAAAGGGGAAACATTCTGCTCTTTAAGGGTTATGACCTTGTCGCCAATGGTCTTGGTTTCCAAGATCAGTTTCCAAGGCCAGATTTTATTCAATGAACCTAGGATGAATCCGGTCAATAAAGCCAAAGTCAGGTTCTTGTAGTTGCTGAACATCCATTTAAGGAGTTTGGCAAAACTGAGAAGTCCAAATATGGCCCCCAATGCAACAGTAATCACTATTTTGATGTCCCTTTCATGAACAGCGTCTAAAATGGTCTTATAAGATCCCAAGAGAACCAGGATAAAGGCACCGGATATTCCCGGAAGTATCATGGCACAAACCGCTAAGGCACCGGACATGAACAAATAGGGTAGACTTGCGGTGTTTTCAGATGCGGGGAGGGTGGTGATAAAATAAGCCAAGCCAGCTCCGAAGAATAAAATAATGACCGTAGCCAAATTCCATTTGGTTATTTCCTTTCCGACAAAGATAATACTGGCAGCTACCAACCCGAAAAAGAACGACCAAAGTAAAATCGGCTCATTTTCCAGTAACCAACTGACCAATGTGGCCAAAGAGAAAAGACTGATGAAAATACCCAAAAACAAGGCAACCAGAAAATTACCATTGAGTTTTTGCCAAAAAACCTTGAACCCTTCGTTTTTCCAATCCGTGATCAAAGAGGGTTTAATATTGTTGATAGATGTGATCAGTTCTTCGTAAATACCCGATATAAAAGCAATTGTGCCCCCTGAAACACCTGGGACAACATCGGCAGCACCCATGGCCATTCCTTTTAGGGTAATAAAAAAATACTGAAGTAAGTTTCGATTTTCCATAAACAAAAAAGCAAAAATAGTCTATTTATCTAGAAGCTCTTTTGTTATTGGCTATTATGTTCTGGGCCCACTCTGTTTTGAAGTAATCCGGAAACTCTTCCTCGAATAGGTGAATTTTCCCTGAATTGATTTTTAAGGCATCCATTAAACGAATACGTGCATTTATCTTATCGTTGGCCAAGAGGTGAAGACCTACGGTTTTATATTGAATTTCCGCACTATCGGGATAAAACTCCAATCCTTGAGACAGAATATGGATTCCCGCTTCATAATCCTTGTTGCACCTTGCGACATCTGCCCAATGTAACCATGTGTCCAATTCGTAATTACCCAACTCAACGGCTTGTTTAAACGAAAAATCTGCTTGGTCATAGTTTTTTAAAGAAGCATTGATTCCGGCACTTTTTTTCCAATAAGTAGGGTTTTCACCATCAATGTTCAAAGCTTTGTTGATGTAATACAGCGCTTTGTCAAAATCTTCCTTACTGTAATAGAAATCGGTTATGGCCAACCAACCTTTGTCTAACAAAGGGTCTTCATGTACGGTCTGGTAGTAATAATATTTTGCCATTTCATCATTGCCCAAATGTTCGTAACACTTGCCAATGCGCAAATATGCATGTGAGGTCGGGTCCTCTATTTGTATGGTCGTCTCGTAATTCTCTATAGCCTCGCTATATTTTCCTAGTTTTTCAAGTACTTTCCCTTTCTCAAAATAAGCTCCTATAAAAGAGTCGTCTGAAATTATGGCGAAATCGAAAGCGGTCAAAGCCTCTTTGTACATGTGTTTGGCATAATATTGTTTGCCTAATTGGTGCCAAGCAACTTCACAATAGGGGTTCCTGTCCAAATATTCATTAAGATATATAATGGCGCCCTCAAAATCTTCAAGAAAATCGAAACAATATATTACGTTGTATAATGAGGAATAATCCTGGTCATCAAAATCAACACAGCGCATAAAGCTTTCTTTGGCGAGTTTAAAATCGTCCATAAAAAGATATTCCATTCCCAATAACGAGTGAATGTCATAACCGTCATCTGAGAGTTCCAAAGCCCTTTTCAGTAACTTGACAGCAGCTTCGTGATTGTCTTTTTTTGAGTAGATATTGGCTCTTTGGATAAAAATCTCTTCATTGGAACTGTCCAAGAGTTGAAGCTTGTCCAATAATTCCTCGGCCCTGTCAAGGTTGTTTTCGAACACAAGAACCTCAACATCCAACAGTTTTAACGCAATGGAGTCAGGGTGTTGTCGTAAACTTATCTTGATGGCTTTCTTTGCCAAAGCTATTTTTCCATGGTTCAGATAATGGTGTATAATGTCTTCAAAGTCTTCAGCGTCAAAGAAATAGACATCATCGGTCTTCAGCATGGATTCAAACTTGGCAATGGGCTTATTTGGCCTTTCATTGGCTTCTAACGCCATAGGTACTATTTGGTTAAACTATGGATTTAAAAGTAGTCTTTTGGGACTTAGTTTTAATCCGGAATAGGGCTATATTATTAACAAATTAGTTAACAAATTATTGTTCGTATTCGTTCAAGATCCTTAGGATTATTTCGCATCCTTCATCAATTTCACTTAATGAAATGGTAAGTGGAGGTGTTATTCTAGCTGCGCGTTTTTCAAATAATAACCAAAATAAGATAAGGTGTTCTTTAGCAGCGGTTAAAATGAGATAGTCAGCAATTTCAGGAGTTTCCAAGATCAGGGCAAGCATAAGGCCTTTTCCCCGGATTTCTTTAATATACTTATGTTTCAATACCCTTCGGATATGTTTTTCCTTGGTCAACGTATCTGCCATTATATCGCTTTCGACAATATGTGATAATGTTGCCAAAGATGCGGAAGCTATAACGGGATTACCGCCGAAAGTGGTGATGTGACCCATCTTAGGGTTGGCCTGTAGGGTCGACATCATTTCGTTCGATGCGACAAAAGCGCCAACGGGCAAACCTGAAGCCATACCTTTTCCTATGACAAGGATATCGGGTACGCAGTTATAATTTTCAAAGGCGAATAATTTGCCTGTACGGCCGAATCCTGGTTGAATCTCGTCAAGGATCAATAAGGTACCCACTTCTGAACAACGCTCCCTTACTTTTGTTAAATAACCTGAATTGGGTTCAATGAAGCCCGCCCCACCTTGAATGGTCTCTAAAATGACCGCAGCTGTTTTTGATGTTATATTTTCGAGATCCGATATTGAATTGAAATCCATATAGGCAATATCCGGGATCAAAGGCCTGAATGGGCTTTTTCGTTCTTCGAGCCCCATGAGGCTTAAACTTCCCATGGTATTCCCATGGTAGGCTTTCTTGGCAGCTATGATCTGACTTCTTCCGGTATATCTACGTGCCAATTTCAAGGCACCCTCTATAGCTTCGGTTCCCGAATTGACCAAATACGTGGTTTCTAAAGGAGCAGGGAGCAAGGAAGCCAAAAGTTTGGCATAGGCCACAGCAGGTTCTTGAATATATTCACCATACACCATTACGTGCATATACTTGTCTACTTGGGCTTTGATCGCATGTACGACTTTAGGGTGGCAATGGCCCAGACTACAGGCAGAAACCCCTGCAACAAAATCTAAATGGGCATTCCCTTCATTGTCGTAGATGTAAGAACCTTTGGCATGGGATACTTGTATGGCCAAAGGATGTGGAGATGTTTGGGCTTGGAATTTTAGAAAATCATTTTTCATATTGCCTATTCATTGGCTTTCTTCTGCTTCAAATCCTTTTTGGGATTTGTAGCCTTGTCGTTCTTCGGTGGAATATTATTCACCGGATCACCTTCATTTGAACTTCGTTCTTCTTCTTCCGCATCTATATCGATGGGGTTGGTTATTCCTCTTATGACCGGAAGCACTAAATTGTTGTCATCCTCGTCGAAAATGTCATCTTTCGTTATTATACGCTCATCTCCACGCCAAATGAAACCTTTTAGCTTTCTACTATTTTCCGGTAGTTCGGTTTCCGGGAAAATATCACCGTCGGGATCCGTGATGAAGGTAAGCTCGTCAATATCATTATTCTCAAGGCTAATACGAATGGCACTGCAAATGGTCTTGTCTATACCTATAAGTTCATCATCATCATTGTACATGTAATAGATGACCTCCGTATTTTTTATCAGATCGATGAGCTTTAATTGGTTTTCCTTGAATTTACCGAATAGATCTTTCCCCTTTGCTTGGTTATAACCCTCCATACTTATACTGTCGAGGGAAATGATAAACGCATTGTTGAGTACTTTAAGGGAGTCCATTTTTTCAGTCTCAAGGTCAGACTTCAAAAGGATGCTATCTCCCGTCATTTGATTGGGGCCGTTCCAAATTATTGGGTTTGTGATCAATTGGGTGATGCCCGTTTTTTGATCGGCATGAATGGAATCGCACTTGCCGCTAAGATCGGTCTTGTAGAATTTAGCGTTCCTAAAGGCCCTTAAAATCCTATGTTCCGGTTTGCCGGTCACCATAAGGGTGTCGCCATGCATATACAGTGAATCTTGCTCCATTACCGATATGGATACGGCCCGTCGGGTAGCGAATACGGAATCCTTTGCTTTAAAGACCTCTGCGTAATGCGCCTTGATCACCCCGTTGTTTACCGTGTCTATGACCTTTATGTTGTTGGTGGCCGAAGCAAATTCCCGTGCTTTGTTAAAGTAAACACTATCACCTTTAATGATGCGATTGTTATAATCGATTCTCGTGTTTTTAATAAAATAACCACTTTCGACCTTAGTGTCGTAAAAACCTCTTTCACAATAGATCTTATAGGCTTTACCTGTTATGGTCGATGGGCCGTATAAGTAAGCGTTTTTCGAAGTTTCATAATAATCCAACTGTTCGGAATCCAAAATATAATCCGGATTCACGATATGCACGCTATCCAAAAACTGTAATTTTTTGTTCTCTAAAAAATAACGGCCTATTTCACTGGTCAATGTATTAACGGAGTCTACTACCGTTCCAAAATCCTTGTAATAAGCTTGTTGTTCCAATCTGTTAAAGCGAAGGGTATCCGTTTTCAACGTCATGTTGGTACTACTGGTCAAAACAACATTTTCCCAAGCTTTGGCCATATTTTCATTACCATCATAATTGATCTTGCCACTGGTCATGTTAATGGAATCCCCTTGTTGTAAACGAATGTTCCCAATGGCCTTAAGTTTATTTTCTTTCTGATAGTAAATGGCGATATCACAGAACAGATCCGCGCCTTCATGTTCAAATTGTATCTGTCTATTGTCTTTACTGAAAATAGAGGCCCCTGGATAACGTGCCTCATCCTTAGTGAAATTTGCCCCATAAACAATATTGATCTGTTTTACGTCTTCCCTCGGTGCATCTTGTGCGGATAGGGGGAATGTAACCAATAGAAGCAGTAAGTATTTAATTTTACCTAACAACGTACATAATTTTGCCCAAAAATATGATTTTTTAATAGAGTGTAATCAATGATTGGGATAGAATTAGGAAACCGGAAGGTTTAATCTTAAAGAAGAAAAAACCATCCAGGTGTTTTTAACAAATCAAAAATCAAAATGATTCCTGAAATACCAAACATTCACGGCCAGATGGTTTTCTTTATTTCTTACGGATATTTAAAAATCCCGATAGGGTGATTCTAGATATTCATTGGCTTTTTCTTCCTTAAATTGGGCGGTATTATTATCCCAATGTAAGGTTTTGTTGGGGAAGCGACCTGCGATTACCCCCAATAAAATTGTTTCAGTTAGTCGTGATGCATAAGAGAAAGGGGCGCTACAATCGGCCTTCCCTAAACAGGCATCAACAAATTGGTGATAATGTTTGGCCCCTTCGGTAGAATAATTTCGAATAGGTTTCCCCATATTGTTCGCTTTTTCCACTTCGGCGATTTCGGCGGAAATATCCACATACTTACCGTCAACGATTTTCTTTGGCAATTCCATGAAATGAGGCAACAATAAACGACCTTTTTCGCCTATGAACATGGCACCTTGTTCAGGTAGTTTGCCTTCTTTTGTCTCCTTGGTTTCCAAAGACATTTTATCCTTGACCGATTTTTCGTTTCCTTGATTGTCTTTTACCATTGAAGTGTCAACGGCTCCGGGCAATTTAAGATCCTCGTGCATTTTAGGTGCCCCAGGCCCATCATACCAGACCCATGTCAAGGTTTCCGCAGTATGTTCGGTTCCCGGAAACTCATAGGTAACTTTGTTGTTTTCGGGGAATCCAAATCCGTTTGGTTCCCTACATTCGGTTCGTATGGTTCTGGGAACATCCAATTTGAGGGCGTTGTACGGAGTGTCAAAAATATGAACGCCCATATCACCTAGGGTACCACAACCAAAATCCATTAATTTTCTCCAATTACCGGGATGATATATATCTTTTTTATAAGGTCTTTCTTTAGCGGTTCCTAACCAGAGATTCCAATCCAGTGTATCAGGAACGGCATCACTACCTTGTGGTTTAGGTCCGTCATAGCCCCAATTTTTAGGTGACCATGCACGTACGGTATGTACTTTTCCGATGATTCCGGATTGTATCAAGAGGGTGGCCAGTTTATAATCATAGAATGAATGTACCTGGATGCCCATTTGGGTGATAAGATTTTTATCCTCGGCCATTTTTTTCATGGCCCTTGCTTCTGAAACATGATGCGTGAGGGGCTTTTGGCAATAAACGGGTTTGCCCATTTCCATGGCCATCATAGAGGCAGGTGCATGGGTGTGATCCGGAGTTGAAACGATGACCGCATCAATTTCATCGGATATTTCTTTCAACATAACACGGTAGTCTGAGAATACTTTGGCCTTAGGGTGCATTTTTTTGGCTGCGGCCAAATTATTGCTATCCACATCGCATAATGCGGTAACATCGACCAATGAATGCGATGCTATGGCCTTAAGGTCTTCATTTCCCATACCGCCAACACCGATATGTGCCGTTCTTAATCGGTTCTTTGGTCCAATTTGACCTAACAGTGATGGGGCAATGGCCATACCGAGTAAGCCTAAACTACTTTTCTTTACAAAATCCCTACGTTCCTTATTGTATGCGCACATATATCCTTTATTTATTGGTTGATAAATCCTTTATTCTAATATTTTTAAAATGAACTACATCGCCATGGCCTAGAAAACCGATATGGCCTTTATTCCTTTTTAGTCCAGGGTGATCTTTATTGTCCAAAGTACCATTTTTACTGGCATCGATAAAATCACCTTCCAAAATGGTGGTTCCGTTTAAAACAACTTTTATGGTCGATCCATTAACATATACTTCTTGTTGGTTCCATTTGCCAACTGTATTTAAAAAGCCACGTTGGGCTGGGATGATCCCATATACGGAACCATGGTATTGATATGGATGAAGGTCGGCATATTTTTCAGCGGTATTATCCAATATTTGTATTTCTTTCCCAAGATAAGCGGCATCTCCTTCCAGAGGGGCATGAATGCCCAACCCATTGTTCGCTCCCGGTGTTAATCGAAATTCGAACCTCAGAATAAAATCACTGAACTCTTCCTTTGTAAAAAGGTTTCCGCCGCTGCCTCCGCCATTGGGGTCAACGACTATCATACCGTCTTCTGCTCGATAAGATGAGGTATTGCCAACCCAACCGTTAAGGTTTTTGCCATTAAAAAGTGTTCTAAATCCAATTTCATCTGACTTTATTAAGGAAACACAGGAGTTAAATAGCAGTGGCAAAACCAATACAAGGGGATTCAATTTACGAGGGCGGTAGATCATTTATAGGATTTTTATATCTTTTAATAATTTATGTAATAATCGCAAGAGGTTCGGTGTCTTTCCAATTACCTCTGGTGAAATCAGGAAATTGTTGTGGACTACCATTACTGGCTACTGAACGCTCGCTTAATGGGGAAACGGCGCTCCATAAACAGCCCTCGTACACGTTTTGGTCTAAAGGCAATCCTTTTTGTAGGCATTCCACGATGCGATACATCATCATGCCATCCATTCCTCCGTGTCCGGAATTTTTAGTGGCTTGGTTTAGTCTTTTGTATAATGGGTGATCATACTTTTCATAAATAGCGGCCAATTGCTCTCCCTGAACCCATGAGTGATGGTTTTCCGTAATACCTTCCACACCACCTTCTAGGGCAATTCGAGTAGGGAAACCGGCCAAAACACCTTTTGTTCCCTGAATCAGATTTAATCTGGAGTAGGGGCGGGGACTTGTTTCGTCCCACTGTACCATAACGGTTCTACCTAAATGCGTTTTAATGATGGAAGTATTCAAATCCCCACCTTTGTAATCCAATTTGTTCCATTTATGGTCGGTCGGATAATTTTTTTCTGCATATAATTTTCTTCCTAAGGCTTGGGTAGAAAAGGAAACGAGACTGTCAAAAGTATCCTCGCTCCGGCCCAGGTTCATGTATTGGGCCACAGGACCAAGACCATGTGTAGGGTATAGATTACCATTTCTATTGGCATAGTGGTGTGTTCTCCAAGATCCCGTACCGCGTTCTTGTTCTTCCATTTGAAAACGAAGTTCGTGAATATAGGATGCCTCTGCGTGTAAAAACTCTCCGATAATACCTTGCCTACACATATTAAGGAACATTAACTCATCTCGACTGTAGTTGACATTTTCCATCATCATACAGTGTTTTTGAGTCTGTTCCGAGGTATTTACGATCCCCCACATTTCTTCAAGGGTAATGGCAATGGGAACTTCTACAAAAGCATGTGCACCTTGCTTCATGGCCTCGATGGCCATTGGGGCATGGTTCTTCCAATTCGTTGCTATAAAGACCACATCGGGTTTAATCTCCTTTAGCATTGTCTTCCATTGATTTTCATCCCCATGGTATTGCACAATGTTCTTATGCCTTGTTCCATTACCGATATCTTTGGCCTCTTGGGTCCATTTTTGGGTTAGATCTTGATAAAGGTCACAAATTGCAACAACCTCCGTTCCGGGTAAGGAAGCAAAGAATTTCATATGCTCAGGACCTCTTGCCCCAACCCCGATAAACGCAGCTTTGACCTTCGTTAATTTCGGTGCAGCGAAATCACCCATGTATTTTGATCCGAAAGGGCGTTCGGTACTATCGAAGCCTACTTGTGCCATTGCAGGCGAAACTGCTAAGGCAGCCCCTGCCAAAGATGTTTTGCGTATGAAGTTCCTTCTGTCAATGTTATTCATGTATTTACTTTTTGGTAATTATAGCGGAGTACCCACCTCCACTGGATAATTGAAGTTTAAGCTTGGTGTTTTGGTCTACGGATTCGCTTGTTATTTTATAATCTTGGGCATTTCTCAAAGCGTTTACCCCATCTTTAAATGCCTTTAAATCATAACTTCCATCACCTAAGAAAGAAAGGTCTATTTCAAAATCCCTGGCAGTCCAATCGGTCATGGCGCCCAAATACCAAGTGTCACCTTTTCTGCGGGCTACAACTATATAATCCGAAACGGCACCTTTCAGCACTTGGGTCTCGTCCCAAACCGTAGGTATTGATGTGATGAAATCAACGGTTTCCTGTTCTTTGTAGTAAATTGTTGGCGATTCACATAACATTTGAAGAGGGGCTTCATAAACCACGTACATGGCAACCTGGTGGGCCCTTGTCCCAAAACTCATGGGTCTGGTGAATAGAGGGGCAAAATTTGCAGCACCCGTTTCATAATCCACTTTGTTCATGTTGATCATTGCACCAGGAGTATAATCCATTGGTCCGGCTGCCATTCGGATAAATGGTATGGTCACATTATGTTCCGGTGTAATTTCGTTGGTCCATTTATTGTTCTCATTGCCTCTAACCCCTTCATAATTTACAATATTAGGCCACATTCGTTCTATACCTGCAGGTTTAAAAGCGCCATGATAATCAACCATTAGTTTATATTTTGCGGCTATTTCCGCGATCTTACCATAAGAATCAACTACATATTGGTCGCTCCTTTGCATAAAATCGACCTTAATCCCTACTGCCCCCCAGCTACTGTACATTTTTAAGATTTCATCCGGGTTTTCATAAAGGGGTTTCCATAACACCCATAAGATAATCTCAACATTTTTCGATTTGGCGTATTGTATCAATTTGGGGACATCGAGAAATTCGTTGTCATCCATGATCTCGGTGGTAGACTTGGTCCATCCTTCGTCCAATATGACATATTCGATATCGTTTTTCGATGCAAAATCTATATAATACTTATAGGTTTCCATATTGAGTCCTGCTTCAAAATCGACTCCATAGATATTATTTGCATTGTACCAGTCCCATGCCACCTGCCCGGGTTTTATCCAATTGGTATTGGTAATTCTTGATTTGTCGGCCAAACTGGCTACGAGATTACTTTCAACGAATGTTCTGTCATCATCACTGATAATGAAAACCCGCCATGGGAAGGAACGTTTGCCATCTATTTTGGCAATATAATCGGCTTCTTTTTCGATAATCTGGTTGCGGTCGGGATACGATTCTTGATTAGGCACGGCTTTTAAAACGTATTTGGGAAAAGTTGAAACCATGGAATTTTTAGATGACTTTGCCAAAAACATCCCCGGATAATCAACCAATGCCGATTCGGTAAACAATACTTTTGCGTTTTTGGTATCAAAGAGTACGGGAAGACTGCAAAAAGCGCCTTTTTCTATTTCGTCCAATGTTTTTGTTAAGTAGTTGCGCTCATTATGGGAATAGAACGATTCTTCTTCAGGGAAATAGGATAAAGTACCCTCGGGAAAGGTCAGCGCCATTTCTTCATTAAATACCTGCTTCGATTTTTTACTGCTATCAATGAATCGGTAAGAGACCCCATCATTATAGGTTCGGAATATCAATTGGTAGTTGCCCTTGAAATCCAGTGTTAATTGATTGAATTTACTTGTGATTTCCGTATCCTTATTCGGGACTTCGAATGTTCTTTTCTCGGTTATGGATTCAATGTTCTTTTTGCGCAGTACTGTATTTTTTCCTAAAACCCTTCCATTTCCCATATCCATAGAAATTATGGTGTTTTCGATAACTGTAAATCCTTTGAAACTGGCTTTCCATGATATTTCATCAGTTAAGTTGATCCCTATTTCCAATTTCTCATCAGGGGAACTCAATTTAATTTCTTGTTGGGCTAAAGACCAATTGCCGATGAATACCATGACAGAAAAAACAAAGAATGCTTTAATGGATCCTAAGCTGTTGGTGTTAAAATCGTTGGTTGTTTTCATTTTGTTTTTCAATTTAGTTTTCGTCTTGAAGAGAGACAGGGGTGAAGGGTTGGAATGGAATGAAAAGGAGTGGAATGGTAATTCATTTCATATAGGATGAATATTTCTACAATTTACGATAAAAGCCCCAATTTAAAAACTGAAATCACCTTGATGTTTAAAAGTGTAAAATGGGATTTCTGTATTTGGAAATACTGTTACAGAGAGCAAAAAAAAAGTGCCTTACAAGTTTTTTATCTTGTAAGGCACTTTAGTGTTTTAAAGTGAGAGAAAAGTAGTTGTGAAACTACCTGTGAATCGTCTGGGTCCTGTCCGGGCCTACTGATACTATTTTTATAGGCACTTCCAATTCTTTTTCAAGGAAGTCTATATAGTCATTCAAAGTGCTGGGAAGTTCCTCGGCTTTTGTCATTTTGGTTAGGTCTTGGGACCAACCTTTCATCTCGGTATAAATAGGCGTTACGTTTTCAGCTTCAATATTGTAGGGCAAATGTGAAATGACTTCCCCTTTGTAATTGTAAGCGGTACAGACTTTGAGTTTTTCGAATCCACTTAGGACATCACCTTTCATCATCATTAATTCAGTGACCCCGTTTACCCTGACCGCATATTTCAATGCAACCAAATCTAACCAACCACATCTTCTGGGTCTACCGGTCGTGGCGCCGAATTCATTGCCCACACTGGCCATGGTCTTACCATCTTCGTCGAAAAGTTCAGTTGGGAAAGGTCCGCTACCTACACGTGTGGTATAGGCCTTGAAAATTCCTTTTACATCGCCAATCTGGTTGGGTGCGACACCTAAGCCCGTACAAGCCCCTGCCGCAGTGGTGTTGCTTGATGTTACGAACGGATAGGTACCGAAATCAATATCCAACAATGATCCTTGTGCGCCTTCTGCGAGTATTTTTCTACCATCCTTTTGGGCTTGGTACAAATATTCCTCACTATCTATAAAGGTAAGTGCTTTAAGTGTTTTTATGGCATTGAAGAATTCGGCCTCAAGTTCTTCAAGGTTATATTGGATGTCAACATTGTAAAAACCGATCATGGCTTCATGTTTATCGGCCAAGGCACGATATTTTTCCTTCCAATCCGATAGCTCCAAATCTCCTACGCGCATTCCGTTTCTACCGGTCTTGTCCATATAAGTAGGACCGATCCCTTTTAGGGTGGATCCGATTTTCGCCTTTCCTTTTGAGGTCTCCGAAGCAGCATCCAATAAACGGTGGGTAGGTAAAATTAAATGGGCCTTTCTGCTGATGAATAGTTTTGATTTTACATCAATCTTAAAAACATCCAAGGCATCAAGTTCTTTTTTAAAGATCACCGGGTCGATAACCACCCCGTTGCCGACAACATTTATTGCTTTTTTATGGAATATGCCTGAGGGAATAGTATGTAGAACATGTTTTATTCCGTCAAATTCCAAGGTGTGTCCAGCATTCGGACCTCCTTGAAAACGTGCTATAATATCATAATTTTTAGTGAGTACATCAACGATTTTACCTTTTCCTTCGTCTCCCCACTGTAGTCCCAACAATAAATCTACTGCCATTATTTAGTTTGGTTAGTTGTTTGTATTACCTTCTTTGTTTTTGGTTCCGTAAAAGTATAATGAGTGATTGGTGATCTTTATGTCAAAAACCTCTTCAATGGTCTTTTTGATGGATTGGATCCGAGGATCGCAGAACTCCATTACTTCACCTGTGTCGGTTAAGATCACATGATCGTGTTGACGATCAAAATATGATTTTTCGTATTGTGCCTGATTTTTGCCGAACTGGTGCTTACGAACCAGTTTGCACTCTAATAAAAGTTCTATGGTATTGTATAAAGTTGCCCGGCTAACCCGATAGTTTTTGTTTTTCATATTGATGTAGAGTGATTCTATATCAAAATGTTCTTCACTATCGTATATTTCTTGTAGAATGGCGTAGCGCTCGGGTGTTTTCCTATGTCCTTTTTCTTCTAAAAAGGTGGTGAATACGTTTTTTACTATTTCCTGGTTTTTGTTAGGAGGCATAACAATATATCACTGCATTAATGTACAAATGTACGGCTAAATTTTTATGTAAGTTCTATACTCGTGTGACTTTATCGATACCATTGACCAGCTTAAGGTTTTCTATCAATTTTTGAAGAATGTTGTTGTTCTTTACCACAACGGTGATCCTTCCTGTAAATGTGCCCCCTTCCGTACTGAAATTCAGGTTTCGCATGTTTACGTTCATATGGGTGGAAATGATCTCGGTAATCTCACTGATCAATCCCACATTATCGATTCCAGTCAATTGTATCTCTGAACGGAACTCCTGTTGAGATGAATCTATCCATTTGGCACTTATGATTCTATAGGCATAGTTGGATTGTAATGAAATGGCATTAGGACAATTCTTCTTATGCACTTTTATGCCTTCACTAACACTGATGAACCCAAAAACAGGGTCTCCCGGGATAGGGTTGCAACATTGTGAAAGGGTATAGTCCAGTTTTTCTTCTTCCTTGCCGAAAACGAGCATATCATATTTTGCCGTAATCTCATCCTTATCTATGTTTTCGGGAACTGGGGTTCTTCTGATCTTACTTTTGAAGAAACTTATAAATGCATTGCTATATGAAGAGGCAAAGTCCTTTATTTTTTGGTTGTCGATGGCACCAATACCAACGCGATAGAATAGATCCAAACTGGTCTTTAACTTAAAGTAAACGACCATTTTGTTAATGGTATCCTCGTTAAGGGATATTTTTTGCGATTTAAGCTTTCTACGCAATATTTCCTTGCCCTCGTTGGCAACGACTTTCTTTTCTTCCCTTAGCGATGATTTTATTTTTGCCCTTGCCCTTGCCGTGGCGGCATAATCGAGCCAGTTTTGGTTTGGCTTGGCTTGTTCAGAAGTAATAATTTCTACTTGGTCCCCACTTTTCAAAGTAGTGTTCAAGGGAACAAGTTTGCCGTTTACTTTTGCCCCACGTGTATGCATGCCCACTTCAGTGTGTATGTTGAAAGCAAAATCGAGTGGGGTGGCCCCTTTTGGCATAGATTTTAATTCGCCTAAAGGTGTAAAAACAAAGATTTCCTTGGAATACAGGTTGAGTTTAAACTCCTCAACAAAGTCGACCGCACTGGTATTCGAGTTTTCCAATGCTTCCTGCAGTTTATTCAGCCAGACTTCAATACCTTGCTCTTTTTGGTCCCCGTGTTTGTATTTAAAATGGGCGGCATATCCCTTTTCCGCTATTTCATGCATTCGCTCACTTCGGATCTGCACTTCTACCCATTTACCCATAGGCCCCATTACCGTTATGTGCAAGGCTTCATATCCTGTGGATTTTGGGGAGGATATCCAATCGCGCAAGCGAACGGGGTTCGGTGTAAAGTGATCCGTAACGATTGAATATATTTTCCATGCAAGGAATTTCTCATTGGCCCGATCGGATCGGTATATGATTCGGATCGCGAATTTGTCGTAAATCTGGTCAAAGGAAACATTTTGGACTTTCATCTTCTTCCTTATGGAAAAGATGGATTTCATTCTGCCTTTTATGTAATAACTTAGACCTTCTTTATCCAATGAATCCCTGATGATTCCGGTAAAATCATCGATATATTTTTGTTGTTCCTCCGTAGATTCCTCGATCTTGTCCAAAATGTCATTGTAGACTTCCGGTTCGGTGTATTTTAAACTGAGGTCTTCCAGTTCGGTTTTTATATTGTACAACCCAATACGGTGCGCCAAAGGGGCATAGATGTATAGGGTCTCCGATGCCATTTTTACCTGCTTGTGTTCGGGCATTGCATCCAGGGTAAGCATATTGTGGTACCTGTCCGCAATCTTTATTATGATAACACGCACATCATCATGAAGGGTCAACAACATCTTACGGAAATTCTCCGCTTGCTGCGAAATGTTCATGTCCTTTTTTAGGTGCGAAATTTTTGTGAGTCCGTCCACGATTCGGGCCACTGTTTCCCCGAACATACGTTCAATGTCGTCAAGGGTATAATCCGTGTCTTCTACAACATCATGTAATAAGGCAGAGGCAATGGATACTGCATCCAGACCAATTTCGGAAGCTACGATCTTGGCAACCGCAATAGGGTGAAAAATATAGGCTTCTCCCGATTTTCTCCTTTGGTCCTTGTGGGCATCAACGGCAATTTCAAAAGCATGCCGAATCAAAGCCTTATCATCATCAGACAGGGTCTGGTAGCTTATTTTAAGCAATTCTTTGTATTGCTTGGCAATTTCCTTATTCTCTTTTTCTATAGCTGCTTGCGTCATACCCAAATAAAGTTAAACAATCCCATTTAATCCACAACAAAAATTATGCCTTTAAATTCTTTACACGTGCGATTAAAGGCGGATGCGAATAATGCATAAAAACGTAGGCAGGATGGGGAGTAAGGTTACTTAAACTGTTCTTTGACAGCTTTTTAAGCGAGGATATCAGCGGTTTTGCGGCGAAGGTGTATTTGGCAAAATCATCGGCCTGGAATTCGAATTTTCGGGACAGGTAGTTCATGATCAATCCCGTTACTTCCGAAATGGGGCTATATAAAAGGCCAAAACCTATTAGTGCCGCATGGAAACTGGGCTGGGTAACGCCAATTGCTTTTGAAACTTCAGGATTATTGATGAACAAGGACAAAAGAAAAAGTGTGAGCCCTGTCATTAAAATAGAGATGACGAGATTAAAAATGATATGATTACGTTTGTAGTGTCCTACTTCATGGGCAAGAACGGCGACGATTTCATCTTCTTCCAGATCGTTGATCAAGGTGTCGTACAGCGTTATTCTTTTTTCTTTTCCAAAACCCGAAAAATAAGCATTCGCCTTTGTTGATCTTTTGGAGCCGTCAATGACGAAAATATTCTTGATTTCAAAACCTACTTTCTTGGCATACCCTTCAATCTTATTTTTAAGACTACCTTCTTCCAATGGTTTCTGTTTGTTGAATAGCGGTACGATCAACCTACTATAGAACAAGTTCATGAACAGGGTAAAAACTGCTACAAGGGCCCACGCGTATATCCAAAAACCGGTTCCTGCCCATTCAAAAAACCAAATGATAAGTGCCAAAAGTCCACCTCCGATTGTGGCCATCATGGCATATCCCTTTAATTTATCGAGCAAAAATGTGGTTTTGGTCATTTTGTTGAAACCAAATTTTTCCTCTATGACAAAGGTCTTGTAATATGAAAATGGTGTTGTGATGATATCACTACCGATCATGATACACCCAAAGAATACCATGGCTATTATAATACTGTTGTCAGAAACCGCCCTTGCGATGGTGTCTATCCATTCAAAACCTCCGAATAAAAGAAAGCACAACGTTAATATTAAGGAAAATGAGGAGGTAAAAAGTCCGAATTTATAATTGATCTTCTTGTAATCCTGTGATTTTTTGTATTCCGTGACATCATAAACATCTTCCAAATCCTGGGGAATAGGATCCTTGTAGCGTTTTGAATTCAGATAGTCCAATGTAGTTTCGATAATGAATTCGATGACCAAAATGGCTATGATAGAATAAAACAAAGTAGTATGCGTCATATTAAATTTTTGGTTGGGTCTAATGTGGCGGCAAACTTTCACTTATGCCGATCGTTGCCGTTTTGCCTCAAATATAAGTATTGCAGCCGATACGGAAACGTTCATGGAATCTATTTCGCCTTCCATAGGGATTATTATATTCTTTGTCGAGGCATCTAACCATTCTTTTGAAAGTCCTGTTGCTTCCGTACCCACAACAATGGCCGAAGGTTCGGTAAAGTCTGTTTTCGTATAGTTTTCCGAGACCGATGATAAAGCAGCACAATAGATGTTTATTTTCCTGTCTTTCAAAAATTCCAAAATTTCAGCGGTTGTACCAACACCAATAGAATTGGTAAATAGGCACCCTACACTGGATCGAATGATATTGGGATTGTAAAGGTCCCCTTTTGGATTGGCAATCAGTACCGCATCTAGATTAGCGGCATCTGCAGTTCGTAATAATGCACCGATATTTCCGGGTTTTTCCGGGGCTTCAGCAACAAGAATCAATACTTTGCCATGTTTAAGGGCAAGGTCTTTTAAGTCATGCTTTTTGGATCGAACGATTGCCACCACACCTTCGGTAGAACCACGATAGGTCATTTTTTGATAAACAGCATCGGATACTTCTATGAATTCAGGTGGCTTTTGAGAATCCTTTGTAATATTCACTACTTCCTCATGTGATATGATTTCAGGAAAATAAAGCAAGGACTTTACATCATACCCAGCTTTTATGGCCAATGATAATTCCCTCTGCCCCTCCAAAATGAATAATCCTTGTTTTCTTCTTTCGCGGGATTTTTCCTGAAGAAGAACAATCTGTTTGATCAATGGATTTTGTAAGCTGCTAATTTGTTTCGGTGTACCCATGTATGCAAAAATAGTCGAAAGCCTTAAATTTAGGGACGTTTTTAGTTTAAAGTGATGTACATAAATAAAGGTTAAAAGCAATTACACTGAAAATTGCCAATAATATTTTGATTAATTTAGATTAAATTGAAATTTGTATGTTGTACCATTGTGATATTTCTTTTGATAAAAGGGTATGATCCTTTACAAAAGTAAATGGTGCCATGAACGATTTTCGATAAAGAATCTGTACTTTGGGATATGGAAATAATCTTATTTGGAATTACTAAGGATATTGTGGGAAAATCCTCATTGGATGTTTCTGATTTGAACCAAAAACCTCGGTCGGTCGGTGAGCTGATAAGTTCGTTGAATGCCGCTTATCCGGAATTCACAAAATTGTCCTCTTTCGCTGTTGCCGTTAATGGGGAGTATGCTTCCCAGGAGGTCGATTTAAAAGAAAATGATGAAATTGCAATAATTCCACCTGTAAGCGGAGGCTGATGAACGAACCAATTATAGAGATAGTAGAAAATATTGATACCGCCAAGGTATATACTGAATTGTCAGATTCCAAAAGTGGGGGAATTTGTGTTTTCGTGGGTACGGTACGGGATTTTACCAACAATGAACCCGTTATTTCGTTAGAGTTTGAAGCTTACAAATCAATGGCGATTAAGGAAATGGCGAAGATCATTGATCAAGCAGCGGAAAAGTGGCCATTGAACAAGGTGGTCATGCGCCATGCCGTTGGCCTAAAGAAGGTGAAAGAGCCGGTTGTGGTCATTGGCGTTTCAAGCGCGCATAGAGAGGCATGCTTTGAGGCTTGTAGATATATGATAGATACGTTAAAGGAGACCGTTCCCATTTGGAAAAAGGAAATGTTCAAAGATAAATCAGTTTGGGTTTCGGCCCACCCTTAAGAATATGTTGATAGACAATCATAATAGGAAAATCAATTATTTACGTTTAGCGGTTACCGATCGATGTAATCTTCGCTGTAATTATTGTATGCCCGAAAGTGGGATAGATTTTTCGAAGAAAGATACCCTGTTCACCCTTGAGGAGTTGTCACGATTGAGCAGTATTCTGGTGTCCCAAGGAATTGATAAAATAAGGATTACAGGAGGAGAGCCTTTTGTGCGCAAGGATCTGATGGTTTTAATACGGAACCTATCGAACATGAAAGGTCTCAAAGATATATCCATTACCACGAATGCCACATTGATTGGCCCTTATATAACCGAACTTAAGGCTCTGGGTATTAAAAACATCAATGTGAGTATGGATGCCATAAACCGGGAAACCTTTAAAAAGATCACTCGAAGGGATGAATACGACATCGTTTATGACAACATCATACGAATGATCAACGAGGGTTTTAATGTACGTATCAATTTTATCGCATTGACAGGACAAAACACCCAGGATATACTTCCTATGTTGGCACTCGCCAAGAATTATTATGTCTGTGTTCGCTACTTGGAAGAAATGCCCTTTAATGGTGGGTCGCGACATTTTGAAGGCAATACGTGGGATTATAAACGTATTCTGTCGCATATCAAGGAGGCATATCCCGATTATGAAGAAATTCCGTCTGAGGCAACATCGACCTCAATGAATTATAAGATTCCCGGGTTTAAAGGTACTTTTGGGATTATACCGTCGTTTAGCCGTACTTTTTGCGGTAGTTGCAACAGATTGCGAATTACGGCAACCGGAGATGTGATTACTTGCTTGTATGCCCAACCGAGTATGAATATCCGGGAGATATTACGAGGGGACTCATCTGAGGAAAAGGTAAAGCAACAAATATTGAAGGCAATAGGGAATAGGGCCAAAACAGGTTTTGAGGCCCAAAAACTACAAAAGGGAACATATACGAATTCAATGACCACAATCGGAGGATAAATGAAAAAAGAACTTTCACATATAGATGATAGCGGTAACGCTTCGATGGTTGATGTGTCTAACAAAGATGTTTCATCCCGAATGGCAACAGCCACAGGGCAGGTAAATTTTCCAAAGGATGTTTTCGAGACCTTGAAAGCACAAGATTTCTTGGGAAAGAAAGGCAGTATTCTTCAAACAGCGATAATTGCAGGAATACAAGGGGTAAAGAAAACCTCGGAACTTATTCCGCTCTGCCATCAAATAAATCTATCTAAAGTGCAAATCGATATACAGCCCAAAGAAAATACCTTACTGGTTACCTGCAAGGTAAAATGTACAGAAAGGACAGGTGTTGAAATGGAGGCTTTGACCGGTGTATCGGTTAGTGCCTTGACAATTTACGATATGTGTAAAGCATTGTCGCACGATATCAAGATTTCGAATATTCAATTAGAACATAAATCGGGAGGTAAACATGACTTCAACCGTTAAATTATATGGTTTGGTCCTCTCTGGAGGACAGAGCAGACGTATGGGTAAGGATAAAGGTCTTATTGCCTATCATGGAATGCCCCAACGCGATTATTTATATCGATTGTTAGAGCAAGTGTGCGATAAGGCCTTTATGAGTATTCGAAAGGAACAGGCCACGGAAATAGATGCTGCGTTCAAGACCATTGTCGACGAGGATATTTTTAAGGGTCCCTTTAACGGAATCCTTTCCGCCCACAAAGAATTTCCGGAAGTGGCATGGTTGGTATTGGCATGTGATCTTCCGCTGATCGATGAAAAAGCACTGCGTTACCTCATAGAACGCCGCAAACCTGATTCCTTTGCTACGGCCTATGCCTTAAAGGAAAACCCTTTACCAGAACCTTTATGTGCCATTTGGGAACCGAACGGACTTAAAAATGCGGTTTTATATATGCAGGAAGGTGAAAATGGGTCTTGTCCACGTAAATTCCTGATCAATAATGCTACCCATTTGGTTCACCCTGAAAATGAAAATACCCTGATGAACGCGAATTCGGAATCGGATTATAAAGAAGCCTTGACGAAATTGGAATAAGTATGAATGGTGAACGATATTCCAGACAAACGCAACTGAAGGATTTTGGCCGAGAAGCCCAAACCCGATTGGCAAGTGCCAAAGTATTGGTAGTAGGTGCAGGTGGTTTGGGTGTTCCGGTACTAATGTATTTGAATGCTATGGGTGTAGGTACCTTGGGCATTGTTGAGGAAGATGAGGTATCACTTTCCAATCTACATCGGCAGGTTTTATATTCAGCTGTTGAGGTAGGGCACGCCAAATTAGACGTTGCCATTAAAAGATTAAAAGCACAAAATCCTGATACCCATTTAATACCCTATTACGAGTTTCTAACCCTGGAAAATGCCCTGTCGATAATCGAGGGGTATGATCTGGTAATCGATGCTACGGATAATTTCCCGACTCGTTATCTGATCAATGATGCTTGTGTTATCCTGAAAAAACCTTTTGTTTATGGTGCATTACATGGCTTTGAAGGGCAGGTAAGCGTGTTCAATTATAAAAACGGCCCAACCTATCGATGTCTTTTTCCGAAAATGCCTACAGCCAAAGAAGTGCCCAATTGTAATGAGCATGGTGTACTTGGTGTTATTCCGGCAATAGTCGGAAACCTTCAGGCATTGGAAGCCGTTAAGGTACTAACGGGAATAGGAGAGGTGTTGTCCGGTAAATTGCTATTGTTCAATGGCCTGGACCAATCCTTTAGAAAAATAAAATTTGATAAGATCCCTTCAAACTTGGTTATTGAAACACTACAAGAAACCTATGGTTTTGATTGCCGTACCGATAGTGATTCCGTTGAAGTGGCCGAATTCGAGAAGTTGTTGTCAGACGAAAGTATTCAGATCATAGATGTACGAACGGTAGGGGAGTTCGAGGATTTCCATCTAAAAAATTCCGTGAACCTGCCTTTGGATAAAATCGAGGATTGGAAACATAAATTAGACTATGATCGAGCTGTTTATGTTTTGTGCCATAGTGGTTCGCGGAGTCTGGAGGCGCAATCCATTCTTGTATCCTATAAAAATGGGGCCAAGGTCATTAACGTGAACGGAGGAATAGAGCAATTGAAAAAGTATGCTGTTAAGTATTGAAGGCTTGATCCTACTATGTCTGGGTTTCTTTGTGGTCTCCACCTTATATTCCTCCGTTGGTTTCGGCGGTGGTTCTAGCTATTTAGCCTTATTGACACTTGTACTGGTTAATTTTTTCGCCATTCGTTCCATTGCTTTGGTCTGTAATTTAGTCGTGGTTTCAGGAAGTACTTTTCTTTATCTAAAGCATGGGCATACAAGGTTAAAGGACTTTCTTCCTTTTGTTATAACCAGTATTCCCATGGCATTTATCGGCGCTTCTTTTAGATTGAAGGAAGAAGTGTTCTTCATTATCCTAGGGGCCGCTTTGATTATTTCATCCGTATCATTGCTCTATCAGACTTCTGGTATTCGCTGGAACGAACCCACGAAGGTTTATCCAAAATATTTAAGTTATATCATCGGGGGTACTATCGGGTTATTGTCGGGATTGGTAGGAATCGGTGGGGGTATTTTTTTGGCCCCTATCCTAAATCATATCAATTGGAATAAATCGGTTAAAATTGCGGCCCTGGCGAGCTTTTTTATTTTGGTGAATTCCATATCCGGTTTGGTAGGGCTCTTGGTCGCAGGTACAATTCAACTCCCATGGGTCGAGACCGTGGCACTTGGGGTTACGGTATTGATTGGCGGACAATTGGGAGTAAGGCTAAGCCTTAAAAGATTGTCCGCCAATGGTATTAAAAGAATAACTGCGATTCTTGTGTTAATTGTTGGTTTACGGGTGTTATTGGTAAACGGATTAAGGTTGTTCTAAATAATCTACTTTCGATTATTCTGGCATCTCATAATTCTCGACAACGAAATCAAGGTCTTTGTCACCTCTACCGCTTAAATTCACCAATATCGATTTTTGTGGATTTTCCTGTGCCAGTTTAAAGGCATAGGCAACAGCATGTGCACTTTCAAGGGCAGGGATAATGCCTTCCAAACGACTTAGTTCAAAGAAAGCATCAATGGTTTCCTTGTCCGAAACTACATCATAGTTTACTTTTTTCAAATCTTTCAACATACTATGTTCAGGGCCTACTCCAGGGTAATCCAAACCACTTGCCACTGAATACACTGGACTCGGTTCCCCGTTTTCATCCTGTAAAGTGTAGCATTTGAACCCGTGGATAATACCGGGTTTCCCCAAGGTCATGGTAGCGGCATGTTCTCCATGTTCCAAGGAACGTCCTCCTGGTTCAACACCATAGAGACTGCATTCACTGTCATCCAAAAAGGCAGAAAAAATACCCATGGCATTACTACCTCCACCAACGCAGGCCACGACATTATCAGGTAATTCACCCGTCATGTCAAAGAACTGTTCCTTTGCCTCAATACCTACGACACGTTGAAAATCGCGTACCATCATAGGAAATGGGTGTGGGCCTACTACGGATCCAATGCAATAAATGGTATTGATCGGGTCTTTCATATAAGCTTCAAAGGCGGAGTCAACGGCTTCTTTCAAAGTTTTCAGCCCGTGGGTAACCGGTACTACTTTAGCGCCAAGGATACGCATACGCACTACATTGGGCCGCTCCTTTGCCATATCAACTTCTCCCATATGAATTTCACATTCCAGGCCAAAATAAGCGGCGGCAGTTGCTAAGGCAACCCCATGTTGCCCCGCTCCGGTTTCGGCAATCAATTTCTTTTTGCCCAAGTGTTTGGCCAAAAGGGCTTCCCCCATACAATGGTTCAATTTATGGGCCCCTGTATGGTTTAGGTCCTCCCTTTTCAAATAGATCCTTCCGCCATATTTATCAGACAGGCGATTACAGTAATAAACAGGGGTAGGACGACCTTGATAGTGTTTTCTAATACTTCTAAGTTCCGAGATAAAACTGTGCGATTTACTGATGGCATAATACGCATCGGTAATTTTTTTCATCTCCTCTTCTAGCATGGGGGGGATAAATGCTCCGCCATATTCATTGAAAAATCCTTCTTTGTTCGGGTAAGTCTTAAAATAATTCTCGGTCATAATCTGATTTCTTGGGTCAATTGAAACTAAAATTTTATCGTAAGTTAAAATTACGGATTTTGCTTTTTATAATCGATGTGCATAAGTGGCCTTTTTTTGTGATATGTTCTTTAATAGAAGGCCATGTTTTAGGTAGTGATGCTATACTTATTTCTATCTTTGGGGTTAGGTGCTCATTTTTAATGGTTTTTGGTATGATAAATTTTAATGATGCGTATTCAAAGGTGTTGGAACATACTTTGGATTTGGGAGCTGGGATAGTGGCTTTGGAGCAAAGTGAAGGCAGGATTCTTGCAGAGGATATTTTGGCGGATAGGGATTTTCCTCCTTTTGACCGTGCTACCAAAGACGGAATTGCCATTAATTCAAAAGCCTTAAAAGAAGTAATAAATTCTTTTAAGATCGAAGCAATTGCCAGTGCCGGAATGCCCCAACAAAAACTGAGTGACATCCATAATTGTATTGAGATAATGACCGGTGCCGTAGTACCTAAAAATGCCGATACGGTGGTGATGTACGAACATTTGGAAATCAAAAATGGGCACGCCACTTTATTGAAAGATGCAATTGCAGGCCAAGATGTACACCCAAAAGGGAGCGATGTTGTATCCGGAACTGTACTATTACATAAAAATACGCGTATCGGGCCTGCGGAAATAGGGGTTTTGGCTTCTGTGGGTAAATCTGGACTTATGGTGAAAAAGCTACCAAAAGTGTGTGTGATTTCTACCGGAAATGAGTTGGTAGAGGTTTCGGAAATACCCTTGCCCCATCAAATACGAAAATCGAACGTACTTTCACTTTGTGCTGCTTTACAGAGAGAAGGGATCGTGGCCAATCCAATACATCTTAAAGATGATAAATCAGATATTCGAAAAGAACTGTCCCATATTTTGGAAACCTACGATACGGTTTTATTAAGTGGTGGTGTGTCTAAAGGAAAGTTCGATTTTATTCCTGAAGTTATGGCAGATCTTAAGGTGGGGAAAGTGTTTCATAGAGTGGCCCAAAAGCCAGGAAAACCTTTTTGGTTCGGTGTGCAGCCAGATCTTAAAACCGTTGTTTTTTCATTTCCGGGCAATCCTGTTTCCACTTTTGCCAATTATCATGTGTACTTTCTCCCATGGTTGTATAGCTCATTAGGTCTTGAGATAAGGAATGAGCAGGTTTTTTTGAACGCCCCAGTGATAGCGAAACCGCCATTGACCCGTTTTGTACAGGTGAAAACCGATAATAGGAAAGGAAGTCTTTGGGTAAATCCCGTACGTGAGAATGGGTCGGGCGATTTAACCAGTTTGGTGCACTCTGACGGATTTATATGTTTGCCCCCAAGGGAAGAAGCTTATGGGGTAGGGGAGCTTGTGAACTATATAGCGACTAAGTAGAACTTGTTTTATATTTTTGGCCGTTACTTAATGAGTGGGGTCGGATTTAGTTGTTCAGCACTTCTTGGAGATTTTGGTTCTTTTCGAATACTTTTTTTGCATATGAACAAAGTGGTTCTATTTTAAAACCGTTTTCCTTGGCAAATTCCACAGCTTGCATGACCAATAATTTACCGTAGCCTTTTCCTCCGAAGTTTGGGTCAACAGTTGTGTGGTCGATACTGAATGTTGTTTTGCCTTTCCAAGTATAATTCATTTCACCGGCAAAAATATCATTTTCGAAGAGGACAAATCGTCCATTTTCCTTACCGTCTTCCTGTACGATCCTTGTTGTATCTTTTCTGTTCATAGGACTGTTATTTGTGAATTTTGACTTTAAGCCGATAGTTCAATTATTAAAAGTAATAAGATTTTAAATAGGGGTCTTATCAATATGTTGCCAAGTATATAAAAGAAATGAAAAAATGCCCAATGTAAATCACATTGGGCATTAATGAATCAGCTCTTGGGAGACAATAGGTTATTGATGTTGGTGGCCCATTTTTGCATTGCATGTAGCTCACCATTTATTTGATAGCTGATGTCCGCATTAAAAAACTCCCATTTGATTTCCGGTTGGTCTTTTGCCTTTGGAATAAATCCCAGTTCCAGTTTATCGATTATTGTTTTGGTTCCGTTCTTATCGCCATTTTTGTTTCTGAACGTTCTACCCGTATTGATGACCTCACATTTTTTGATGTTGGAAAGATCAACAAATTGTTCTTCCTCTTTTTCTTTCGCACTTCTGGAAAAGAACAGTGTATTGTGTTCTTCGTCCATCCCTATTGCGAAAGTACCGAATACCTCTTGTTGGTTTATCTGGCAATTGTGCTTGTTCGCATTGTTCTGAAGTGCTTGAATAAATTGTTTTTCCTTTTTCTTTCTGCTCCTTCCAATCATTATAAAAGGTAGCATACATATCGTGATAATAATAGCACCTACTATGGCGCTTCCTAAATCCATGTTCATTTTAGTTATTTTTTAAATTTATAAGTAGTTGATCGGGCCAAATGCATTGCAAGGCCTAACGGTATAAAACCTGTCATTCGAAGAGGTCTGACAGTTTATAAATGAATCACCAAAAATAATGGAAAGGGAAAATGATATCGGTGGCCCTAAGCTGAATGGGGGCACCTTTTAAAAAATTTCGATATTGGGTGTAAACAGCATTTAATAATTGCTCACTGCCCTTTGTTGAAGACCATATTTTCGCAATCGGATTTTCGCAATTAGGTTCGGGTAGAAAGTTGAAACTTTCTATGGAACTTTCAAAGACTGAAAAATGGCCGTATAAGTTGTTCGTTACAAAGGTGTGCTGCTCACCTAAATCCGTAGTGGTGCTTTTTGTTACATCAGGAATGAAGGTGTTTGTCCTAACAACATGTACTGCTATACAGTAAATGGTCATTAAGACGGTTACACTAAAAATCCTGATACTATTTTTCATGCTGCAAATTTAATTGAATTGTTTTTTCGTGGTAAAGAACAATCATACATTTTTTCAATTCAATTTCATTTTAAGGGCATTGTAAACGTTCTTCATGATTTCCGGTCTCTCGGCAAGAACTATCAGTGTATCCTGTGACTCGATTATAGTGGCACCGTTCGGGGTTACATAACTATCATCCCTTTTTATCATTGCGATTATGGCGTTTCTGGGAAAACCCAATTCAACGATTTTCTTGTTCACTGCAAAACTATCTGGAGGTATGAAGATTTCTTTCATCTCCGTTTTCGGGTTTTCTGCCAGAAGTAAATCGGTCGGCGATGGTTTTTTGGTTTCTCCTGGCATCGCCACATTCAGCCATTTAGCCACTAGGGACAACGTAGTGCCTTGGATCAAAACCGAAGTAACGGATATGAAGAATACGATATTGAATATCATATTGGCCTTATCTATACCTGCCAATAGGGGATAGGTCGCAAATACGATTGGGGCTGCCCCACGTAAACCGACCCATGAAATATAGAAGCGTCTTCTGAGTTTCATCCTAAAAGGTAATAGACTAATGAAAACCCCAACAGGACGAGCCACTACAATCAGGAAAACCGAGATGAGAAGACCTATTCCCATAATGGGCAGTATTTGTGATGGGAAAACCAATAGGCCCAACGTAAGGAACAAAACGATCTGCATTAGCCAAGCCAATCCATCATACATTTTAAGAATTGTTTTTTTATGTATCAAGTCTTGGTTGCCAAGGTAAACGGCACACATATAAATGGCCAGGAACCCATTACCTCCGACAAAATCTGTTGCCGAGAACGTTATGAACATAAGGGTAATGACCAATACGGGATAAAGTCCTTCGAAATCGAGTTTTATTTTATTGATGATGAACTTACTGAGACGACCAAATCCCAAACCGGCAAGTCCGCCTATGACCATCTGTTTTAGAAATAGAGGGATGATCGAGGTAACACCAAGATCCTGGTTGATGACCAAAGACAAAAATGCGATGGTCAATACATAGGCCATGGGGTCGTTACTTCCGCTTTCCAACTCCAATGTTGGTCTTAGATTGGTCCGAAGGGCAAGGTTCTTAGAACGCAGTATAGAGAATACGGCAGCTGCATCCGTTGAGGAAACAATGGATCCCAAGAGCATACTTTCATAAATGGTCAACCCTGTAAAATGCCAAACGAAAACACCAAGGGTAAGGGCAGTCAACAAAACACCTACCGTTGATAGGGCAATACCTTCCCATAGGATGGGTTTTATCGCTGGCCAGCTGGTATCGAGGCCACCGGAAAAAAGAATGAAGTTGAGCGATACAATACCGATGAACTGGGTTATTTTGGGATTGTCAAAATGAATACCGCCGATTCCGTCAGATCCAGCTAACATCCCTATGGCCAAAAATAACAAAAGGGTAGGTACACCGAACTTATAAGATGTCTTACCGGCAAATATGCTGATCAGCAGTAGTAAGGACCCGACCAATAAGATGTTTTCGATGGTTAAATTCATTCTTTAGTTTCTGTTTTTCCTAAAGTCTACAAAGGTATGGTATTGTTGGTTTTCTTGTTTTTTTCAACTGTTGATACTGCTTAATTTTAATAAAGATTTAATAGTATAAGTTGTTTATGGTAAAAGATGGATAAGTATTTGAAAAAAAATAGCCATAAATCTATTTTACCATCAAACAAAAAGAAAAAAGCCATAGCAAATTTGGACTATGGCTTATTGGATCTTAGGTAATTTTGTTAAATCAATCAGATTAAATCAATAGGGTTTCAAAGCATTGATTCCATGATCTTTTTTACATCCGGGTTTTTATAGATTTCCTGAACCTTTTCAGTATACGAAGTCGCAAACCTTTTGTTCTTGGCAAGGTCTCCGAATAGGGACTCTTGCTTTATGAATGCCAATGGGTCGGTCATGGTCCGTTTCGCGGCTTCATGTAGTTCATTGGCCATAACATCTATGATTTCAATAGGTTGCCCGTTTTTATCTTTTCCTTTATCACTGTAGTAACACCATGCGGCAATGACCAAGGTTGTTAATTCAATACTGCCATTGTTCGTTAAGTTCTCATCTAAGGTTTCAATCAGGAATTTCGGTAGTTTGGCAGAAGTTTCAGAACAAATGCGGCTGACACTATCCTTAATGTTGGGGTTTGCAAAGCGTTCTTGAAGACTGTCTTTGTATTTGTCAAGATCAATACCTTGTACTTTATCCAAGGTTGGGGTGGCCTCGGTATCCATGAACTTTCTTAAGTACTTGGAGAATACTTCATCCTCAATACAAGAGTTGATGGTTTTATGGCCATGGATGGCACCTAATAAACCTAAAACGGAATGACCTGCATTGAGCAACCGTAGTTTCATTTTCTCATAGGGTTTTACGTCGGGTACGAACTGTGCACCTACTTTTTCATACCCTGGTCTACCATTTGAAAATTTATCCTCTATAACCCATTGAAGAAAAGGCTCGCAGGTAACGGGCCATTCATCTTTTAAGCCGTAGGTTTTTTCCAAATAATCAATATCCGATTGCGTGGTAACCGGTGTTATGCGGTCTACCATACTATTGGGGAAACTAACTTCTTTTTCAATCCATTCGGCCAATTCCGAATCCTGTTTCTTCGCGAAAGTAAGCAGCATGTTCCGTACAACATCGCCATTGTGCTGAATGTTGTCACAGGACATGACGGTGAAAGCGGGAATACCTGCATCACGACGTTTTCTCAAAGCGGCGGTTAAATAACCGTAAACTGTTTTTGGGCGTTCAGGATGCTTCAATTCGTGTTGTATGTCAGGGTTCTCAAAATTGAATTCCCCTGTTGCGGGATTAAAGTTATAACCTCCTTCGGTAATGGTTAGTGAAACGATTTTTGTATGAGGGTCTGCCATACGTTCAATAACTGGATTAGGGTCGTCTGCGCCTAATAAGAAATCGACCAGTGAGCCTATAACCTGTGGTTTTACCTCACCATCAGGATGTTTTACCATTAGGGTGTAGAGTCCGTTTTGTTTTGTAAGTACATCATGTATTTTTCGGTCAGCTTCACGTATACCAATGCCGCAGATGCCCCACTGTTTTCCAGAGCTATTGAATTTTTCAAGAAGGTTATGGGTGTATAATGCTTGGTGGGCCCTATGAAAACCACCGACACCGATATGTATTATGCCTATTTCAATTTCATTTCTATCGTAGTCGGGGCAGGGGATACGTTTTTGGATCTCTGCCAAATTACCGTTATTGAGGTAGAGGATATTTTCCATATTCTATTAATTGGTGTTTTTTTGTTTTTTACGTCTGAGTGCCCAATATGCCGTTACAAAATATATTAGGGTACAAATAAATCCGTATTGATAAAAATTCTCACGATTGGCGAAATAGGCATTTTCATCCATGCTATTGAACATGGTTATGCCGGCCAATATCAGTGTTATGGCCAATGCCAGGATGGCGATACTCCTCAGGAGTTTACTGAAGTTAGAATCGTCTTTCACTGTTTTTGGTTCCAGTGCCGCTTTTTGTTCTTGGAACCTTTCAATATTTTCATTTCGAATTTCATCCTCTTTTTGAGCCTCAGGGTATTTATCTTTTGCGCCATAACGGGAAGCCAAAAAGGTGTAGATCAAAATGGTGAAAATCCAAGTGGGGATGAAAAGATAAAAGAAAGACATAACGTTCAGGGCATTAAGTCCAAAACCGAACAATAGGCCCAATGCCCAAGCAGCAATGGCCGGCGTACTGAACGTTAGTTTGCGGTAGGAAGACCAGTAACGGGTATATCCTATTCTTGGAAATATTTGGTGCTCTGCAAAAACGATGCCCCCGACCGGTACTACCAAAAGTCCGGCATATGTTAATAAGGGGAGTATTTGTGAAAACACAAAAGGGAAACAGGCTACGATTACCGTAATCAGACCTACGGTAAGTGTGGTGGTTTTTCGGGAATGATTATGGAAAATGGCTTGGGCCGCCAACCCTGCCCTGTAGAGGTTTGTTATAGCCGTTGTCCATCCGGCAACGATGACGATAACGAAACCTGACCACCCCAGTGCGTAGTAGGCAACATCACCTGGATCTAATTCCACTATGCTTTTACCTAAGATCACGGCGGCACCTGCGCCCATGATTCCCGCAGCGATCCATGCCACATAATGGCCGAACATCATTCCGGTACTTGTCGCCAATCCATAAATTTTCTTTTTGGCGAAACGTAATAAGGCCATGTCTATTAGTCCAAAATGGGTAATGGTATTGGCTGCCCATGCGAAACCTATGACCTCGACCAAACCAATGCCGGATTCGCCTTCACTGTTTATCCCTGTCCAAATGGATTGATTGCCAATGCTTATAAAATCGCTCCAGCCATTAGGTAAAGTCTTGCCCAATACGTCTAAGGATAGGGCAGGCAAAAGAACTAGGGCGCCACTGGTGAACATTACGAACAACCATGGGGCGCAAATTCCCGAAAATTCAGATACCGCATTAAATCCGTATATGGCTATGGATACTACTACCATACCCACAACAAAGACGATTAATATAAACCATACATTGGTAGGGTACCAATTCAATTGGGCAGGTATGTCAAAAGCAAAACGTACCGCTGTGGCCGAAACGGTTACCATGGCGGCGGAAATTACCGTAAAGATGATGACGTTCGCCCAATTGTAGAGTTTTGTCATTGAGTCGCCCGCAATCTTGTTAAGGTATGTGTAAAGGCTTAATCTTGTATCTACCGCAATGGGTGAGGTAATGAACGTCCAGCTCAGAACAGCTAAGATGTTACCGATCAAAAGCCCCAATAGAATATCCATTGTTTTTGCACCGAGGGCAACAAAGGTCGCACCTATGACAAATTCGGTGGCGGCAACATGTTCCGCAGCATATAGTCCCGCAAAATGGGTCCAATCATGTAATTTGTTCTTAGGAACCGGTAATTGTTCTTCGGCAAGGTTTTCGAACTGTTCAAAATCTTTTGGTCTATCCATAGGTAAGGTTGGTGAAGGGAATAGGAATCCCTGAAATTAGGTTGCTGAGGTTTTATACATTTTCAAATAAAGTCAGGACCCATTGTTCAAGGTCTTAAAAGGTGAAAATATTCGAATTTTATATCAGGAATCAATCGACGGATTCATACCTTAAATTTAAGGTTTTCAAATTAATTAAACCATTAAACCCAATGTTAATTGAATAGTTGAATTCAAATTAAAAAATATGGCTTCCTTCTTGGATCTCTTTTAATAGATTTTTATCCAAATGAACATATTCGTTATTTTTCGGAAGCATTACATATACAGGGTCTTTACAATTGAAACCTTCTTTTTTCAAATCGAATTTTTTGATTTTATGGGTGTGGGTGAAATCGATATCACCCTTTATTCGAATGAAGATTGGTATGGCATATTTAGGGAGTTCTTTTTGTAATTTCCCGGTCAAGGATGTCATATCGAAATTTTCATCCTTATGTTTTACGATAGTTGCCATACCTGCCCTACCGTCGTTATTAGGTATCTGTACACCATAGACGGCACACATTTCAACTCCTTTGACCTGACCGATTATTCCCTCAACTTCTGCAGTGGCAACGTTTTCGCCTTTCCAACGAAATGTATCCCCGATCCTGTCCACAAAGCGGGCGTGTCGAAAACCGATATCTTGTAAAAGGTCACCGCTGTTGAACCACATGTCCCCGGTTTTCAGTACGTTTCGAAGAATTTTGTCCTCATTACGTTTCTTGTTCACATAGCCATCGAAAGCTGATTTTTCACTGATTTCGGAAATCAATAATCCGGTTTCCCCTTTTTTGACCGGAATGCAAAAACCGTTGTCACCCTTCAAGGGGGTGTCATTTTCCACATCATATTTTATGATCTTGTAATTTTGAGGGCACCATCCGATGGTGCAATCGAAATTCAAGGTATTGGTAAAACTGGTATTACCATCGGCAGCGCCATAAAACTCGTAGATGTTTTTAATTTGGAAACGTTCCTTAAACTGGTGCCAAATATCAGGCCGTAACCCGTTGCCCATTATTTTTGTGATTCTGTGTTTTTTCTCCAAGTCAGAAGGTGGGGCATTCAATAAATAACGGCACAATTCCCCAATGTAAATAAAGGCCGAGACATTGTATTTGGCAACGTCTTCCCAAAAATGTGTGACCGAGAACTTCCTTCTCATAACCATGGTACAAGAAGCCGCAAGTGCCGTAGGCCAACCAACGATAATTGAGTTTGTGTGGTAAAAGGGTAGGGGAACGTACATAACATCGCTGGTGTTGAGGTTCATGTTCACCTTGCCGAACCAATAGTATGTCGCCATCCACTTTCTGTTCGTTTGTCTCGATGCTTTGGGTAACCCTGTAGTTCCTGACGTAAATACATTGGCGTAAACCTGACTGGCCTTTATTTGTGATGTTGTGCTAGGGTTGGTCGTATCAACTTTTGTAAGTTCCATTTTAAGATCAATGTAGTTCTTGGGGCAGGATTTTTTATTTTGATCACTTATCCAATAATAACTAGGGTCGGCCATGTTATTAATGATTTCCTTAACGTCTTCGAATTCAGGTATGAGCTCCTCACCGATGATCAAGTGTTTGGATTTTGTCAACTCTATGGCATGTATTAACGTCTGTTCCCTTTGATTGGGGTTGATAAGGGAAATAATGGCCCCGATTTTTGCGCAAGCCGCGATCAAAAAGAGCAGTTCGGGTCTGTTTTCCAAGAAAACGATGACCGTTTCACCATTTTGAACCCCTTTCTTTAAAAAGTAGTTGGCATATTGGTTTATGGTTTCGTTGAATTCGGTATAGGTATAACTTTGGTCCTCGAACCTAAGGGCGACTATATTCCCATGTTTGGCGGCATTGGATTCTATGATCCTGCCAATGGAAGCATAACTGTTAGGGCTTATACCCTTGGCTTTTTTTACATTCTGTATGATTCTGGGGAATTGAGGGGCAAGTTTTAATAATTTTCCAATCAGCCTTATTAAGGTCGGGTTGTGGTTTTGATAATTTTTGGCCATTGATCAAGATCCTACGATAGTAATTTAATTCTAGTTCCCAAAAGTTCAGTTAGCTGTTATTTTGGGAAAGAAAAGATAGTGATTTCGAACAATAGTAAATGGGAAATCGGGAATAATAATTAAAAGGGGGTAGTAAAGGTAAAGGAGCTGGACCTGCCAAAACCTATACTTGTTGGCATAGGGGAAAACGGAATCTTTAAAAAGATCCCGTTTATCAGTTGCCTTGGTTGTGGAATGTCCTTTGTTATGCCAAAGTATTAAAGAACCGGTGTCAAGTGTTTTGTTTTATGACGAATAAGCGCCCGAAGAATATGTTAGTTCATAGCTATGGGTGTAGATTTCGAAAACAATCCCGAAGGGATCTTCCACATAACACATTTTGTAAGGTTTGTCTTCAGGGTAATAGGCCCTAATGGGCATACGCTGTTTACCACCAAAAGCCACGATTTTATCTATCAATCCTTCTATATCGGGATCTTGGACCGAGAAATGAAATAGTCCGGTATTAAAAGGGTTGAATTCGGGAGCTTCTTTTACGCCTTGGGGAAAGGAAAACAATTCAATACCAATACCATCTGAAGTGGCTAAATGCGCGATTTCGAATTCTTCCCAGTCATCGCCAAAAACGTCGATGCACATTTGTCCTATAGCGGTTTCATTTTCTTTTTTCACTTTGGATGGCTCCATGATTACATACCATCCCATCACGTCTGAATAGAATTTTACGGCTTTTTCAATATCAGGGACCGTAATCCCGATGTGTGAGAATGATTTTGGATAATTTTTATCTGATGTCATAGCTATTTGTTTAAATAAGTTACAAAATAAGCATATATTTATCCTTTGGTCAATAACTTACTTAAAAGTATCATAGTTACCTAAAGGAGTAAAATGCTGTAAAACAGATTTATAATTATTTATAATGGATAAAAATAATTGCTGTCCGCTCAATTATACTATGGGTTTAATTGGGACTAAATGGAAACCATTGGTGTTGTTCCATTTATTGGAAGGACCACTGCGTTCGGGAATATTACAAAAGAAAGTTCCGGGGATTTCGAATAAAATGTTTACCCAAACCTTACGGGAATTGGAAAAGGACGGACTTATTTATAGGAAAGTCTTTCCTGTTGTTCCCCCAAAGGTGGAATATGGGTTAAGCGAACGAGGGAAAACCCTTGAAGGTATCTTAAGAAGCTTGGATCAGTGGGGTGTCTCGGATAGTCAAAAGTCTTAGGAAGAAAACAATAGGTGAAATACAAGTGCATTGTTGCCTATATACTTGTTTTTAAACCTTAGATAATTAATGGTCTTTCTGCTCTTTGGGCACGTCTTCTTTTTGAATTAAAAAATGCATCAATCAGTCTGCATTAGTTCATTTTGAAAACTTTGCAGGCTAATACCCGATTCTATTGGTTGCCCTAATTCCAATAAAGCGCATTCCAAAGCACTTAATACCGCCACTAGGTCGTTTGGAGAGACGGAGCCCATATGTCCGATTCGGAAGTATGAGGTCTTTATTTCTGCGAGCAATCCTCCTGCAACGATTACGTTTTTTTCGGCTATTTTAGCCCGAAGGGCGGCACCATCAATCCCCTTGGGGTAGTAAGCAGCAGTTAAGGTATTGGCCGCAACCTGATTTGATTTCGGTAAGATCTCTATGTTTAATGAAGCTATTGCCGCTCTAAAGGCTTTGGCTAAATTTTGATGCCTTTTGACCCTATTGTCCATACCTTCTTTACTAATGATCTTTAAACTGGTTTCCAGCGCTACGATTAAATTGACCGCAGGTGTTCCGAAGTAGGAAGGTTTTTTTTCTTCGTACGCCTTCATTATCGGCAGCCAATTGCTCCAATCTGAATAATAACTACCTACAGGTGTCTGCCTGTTTTTAAAAACATCAATCGCTTTTTGCGAAGCCATTAAAAGAGCAAGACCTGGTGGTACCCCGATTGCTTTCTGTGAGCCCGTTAAAACCACATCGATTCCCCATTCGTCTTGTTTTATTTCTTCCCCTGCCACGGAACATACGCCATCGAGAATGGTTAGTACCCCATATTTTTTTGCTAACTGTGCTATAGGTTTGGGGTGCATTAAAATGCCTGTTGAGGTATCTACATGGGTTATGGTCAGCGCTTTGTATTTTTCGGTTTTCAATTCGTTTTCAATAGCTTCAATCGAAACGATTTCACCAATAGGTGCTTCTAAAATAGTGGTGTTGGCTCCGTAACGATCTAGGATGTCCTTAAATCGTTTGCCAAAATATCCAGATGAAATAACTAGTACATGGTCGCCTTGTTCAATAAGGTTGCCTGCTGCCATGTCCATAGCCAATGTTCCTGTTCCTGCAACGATAAAGGGCTGCCCTGTCGGCGATTGCCAAACCTCCCTCATCAATTCAAGACTGTTTCCGAAAACCTCTATAAAGTTCGGGGCTATATGGCTGGTTGTTGCCATGCCCATTGCACGTAAGACTTCCGGCTCAAACTCAATTGGACCAGGGATCATAAGTAATTTTCTTCCTTTCATGCTATTTCAATAAATTATGTTCGCTAATAAGAATGCCATCATGGTCTACATAAATATATTCACTTGGTATAAAGGTAACACCTCCGAACGTAATTGGAATGTCGACCTCACCAATATTTCGTTTAATGCTTTTTACCGGGCAAGTATTGATTGCCCTAATACCAATGTCCATTGAACTGATCAGATGACTGTCGCGAAGACAGCCGTATATGATAATACCGTTCCAGTTGTTCTTTATGGCCAGAGCGACCAATTGGTCACCGACCAAAGCACAACGTAAGGAGCCACCGCCATCAATGACCAGAACCTTTCCTTTACCGTCGGTTTCGAGTTGCTTTCTTACCAAGGAATTGTCTTCGAACAATTTAAGGGTCGATATTTTCCCTGAAAAAACCTTTTTCTTTCCGTATGGGCGGAATATGGGTTCTACGCAATTTAATTGAGCTTGGTACTCGTCATAAAGGTCAGCTGTTGTGAACATATCTGATGGATGTTGTGAGGGAAATCAATGGAATTATTAAAAAAAAAGGCAAAGGCGACAATCGTACATCGCCTTTACCCAGGAATTGGATTGGAAATTATTTCGTAAGAATAAGTTCTATCGTTTCCTCTTTCTCATTCAGTTCAAACTGATTGCTTGTGTTCTTCTCGCCACCTGCTTTCAAAGCTTTTTCACCGGCAAAGAAGGTCTTGTGGTCATCGCCCAAGTCAGAACCTGCCATACGTTGGTGTTTAACACAAGAAACACCTTTTCTGATTTCTTGACGCTGAACGGCATCTACATATGCCAACATACCTTTATCACCGAAATAACCCTCTACAAGATCGTTCATGTGCAATGCCGTAGTATGATAGGTAGGCAAGGTAATCAAGTGGTGGAATACACCGGCATGTTCCGCGGCATCTTCCTGGAAGGTCCGGATCATTTCGTCTGCTTTTCGTGATAAGGCCGTACCATCGTATTTGGCGTCCATTAAATTCTCACGAGTATAGTCTGATACATCCTCTCCTGCCTCTTTCATGGCATCATAAGCTTGTTGGCGGAAATTGATCGTCCAGTTAAAAGAAGGTGAATTGTTATACACCAGTTTCGCGTTTGGCACCTGCTCTTTAACCCTGTTCACCATATGGGCAATTTGTTTCACGTTTGGTGTCGGGGTTTCGATCCAAAGTAAGTCGGCCCCGTTTTTTAAGCTGGTAACGCAGTCAAGCACAACGCGATCTATATTGGAATTTTCCTTGAACTTGTACAATCCGTTCGGCATGCGCAATGGGCGTACCAATTTTCCGTTCCGTTTAAAAAGGACATCGTTCTCATTAACATCTTCCATAGAAACCTCTTCGGCCTCTACAAAATCCATGTATTGGGAAGCGAGATCGCCTTCCTCTTGGGAAACCGGTAGTTTTTGGGTTAAACCGGCTCCTTCCGAATCGGTTCTTGCTACGATGATCCCATCTTCGATCCCCAATTCCAAAAATGCATATCTAAGCGCATTTATTTTTGCGATGAAATCTTCATGGGGTACGGTTACCTTACCGTCTTGATGCCCGCATTGCTTGGCATCGGAAACCTGGTTTTCTATTTGAAGTGCACAAGCACCGGCCTCGATCATTTTTTTTGCCAAAAGGTAAGTAGCTTCTTCATTACCAAAACCTGCATCGATATCGGCGATGATGGGAACTATGTGTGTTTCAAAATTGTCTATTTCCGATTGAACGTCTTCACCGGCATCCAAACGACGGAAAAGATCGTTCAATTCTACAGCGTCTGCCTGTTTTAAGAAGGTGTATATTTCTTCTATCAACTTTGGAACGGCGGTTTTTTCGTGCATGGATTGATCAGGCAAAGGGCCTAATTCGGAACGCAAGGCGGCTACCATCCAACCGGAAAGGTATAGGTATTTTTTGTTCGTTGTGCCATGATGTTTTTTAATGGCGATCATTTTTTGTTGGGCAACAAAACCATGCCAGCAACCTAAAGATTGGGTGTATTGGGAGGAATCCGCGTCATAATCTGCCATGTCCTTACGCATGATGCCAGCCGTGTATTCGGCAATGTCCAGTCCTGTTTTAAACCTATTCTGTACTGCAATACGTGCTGCGTTTTCCGGACTTATACTTGCCCAGGTGTTTCCGTGTTTCGCTTTTATGTTTCGTATTACGTCTATGGCGTTATTATACTGTGTCATAATCAAAAGGTTTAAAGTTTAATGTAAATGGATGTGTTAGGACTTAATGTTGTGGGTGTCTTTTGGGCGCAGTAATCAACCGTGTTGCTGATTGCCCAATTTGTTACGAGTGTTCGTGTTTTCTCCAGATTTTCCATAGTTTTGTAATATGTTATTATTAGTAATAATTAGATCCTGTTGATTGTGTCCGCAATCGCAGGATTGTTTTTTTCTATATGTATTGATACGCAGTTAGCGTTAAGAATTCTTCAAACTCTTCGGAAAGTACCAATTGGTCAAATAGTTCGAATGCCAGTTTGAATTTGGTGTTCTTCAGGTTGTCTTCCCCATATTCGGTAATGATCTTCTCGATTTCACTATCAAAAAGTTCGGCATAAAGAGCAATGTTGAATTTTCGTCCATCCTCTAGTTTAACCTCGTTCTTAAGCCATTGCCACACTTGGGTCCTGGATATTTCCGCAGTGGCGGCATCCTCCATTAAATTATAGAGAGCAACGGCGCCATATCCGCGTAGCCATGCTTCTAGGTATAGAATACCGACATTGATGTTTTTTCTGATGCCGGCTTCGGTAACGGTACCTTTAGGTATTTCTACCAAATCCGCTTCGGTAATCTGTATATCTTCCCTGGTAACATGCAACTGGTTTGGTGTGGGCATGTACTTATCAAATTCTGACATTGCAACTGCCACTAAGGCCGGGTGGGCTACCCATGTGCCGTCGTGACCATTCTTAACTTCGCGATTCTTGTCCTTTCTTACTTTTTCCAAAGCTTCTGCATTTGCGGATGGGTTGTTCTTGATCGGAATTTGGGCCGCCATACCACCTATGGCCAATATTCCCCTTTTATGACATCGTTGGATCACCAATTTCGAATATGCATCCATAAAAGGTGAGGTCATCGTTACTTGATCACGGTTGGGGACAACGAAATTCGGGTGGTTCCTGAATTTTTTGATGTATGAGAATATGTAATCCCATCGGCCACAGTTCAACCCCACGATATGATCTTTTAGTTCGTAGATGATTTCATCTAACTGAAAACTTGCGGTTATCGTTTCTATTAAAACCGTTGCTTTGAACGTACCGTTGGGTACATCAAGGTATTCTTCTGCGAATGTGAATACATCGTTCCACCAACGTGCTTCTGTATAGTGTTCCAATTTAGGCAGATAGAAGTAGGGTGCTGTGTTCTGTTCCATAAGTGTTTTTGTGTTATGGAATACGTAAAGACCAAAATCCATTAAACTGCCAGATAGTTCCTCACCTTTTATGATGATATGTCTTTCGTTCAAGTGCAGTCCTCTGGGTCTTACCAATAGAACAGCGGTTTCTGGGTTCAAGGTGTAAGATTTGCTATTATCGGGATGAACAAAAGAGATGGTTTTTTTATTGGCATCAATCAGGTTCTGTTGCCCTTCATTTGCGTTTTCCCATGTTGGGGCGGTACTGTCTTCCAAGTCGGCCATAAAGGTTTTGGCACCTGAATTCAATGCGTTAATGATCATCTTCCTGTCTACCGGCCCTGTAATTTCTACACGCCTGTCCTGTAGGTCATGTGGAATGTTGCCGGCTTTCCATTCGCCATTGCGAATTTCCATTGTTTCATTCGGGAATTTTGGAAAACCGCCTGCATCGAAGAATTTCTGCTGATTTAGCCGTTCTTCCAAAAGCGATAACCTTCGGTTGTTGAACTTCTGGTGTAATGCGGATAGGAAGGCCAAAGCCTCTTCGGTGAGGATTTCGGGATAGTGATTATCTACCTCCTTTGAGAAGATAATATTCGATTTTTTTAATAGTGTGTTTTCCATGGTGCTAATGAATTTAGACAACAATGATAAAACAAAGATTTAAAAAAAACAAGCGAACGTTCGCTAAAAATGTTTTTTCGCAAAAAAATACATGTTCGCAAAAAGCTTATATTTGTAATTATGGAAGAAGGTTATATAAAATTGATATTTGGGCTAAAGCTAAAGCAGATAAGGACTGACAGGAATTTATCCTTGTTCGGATTATCTAAACTTTCGGGTCTTTCAAAATCGTATTTGAACGAAATTGAAAACGGAAAAAAATATCCAAAACCTGACAAAATTGCCATTCTTTCCGAGAAATTGGACGTGCCATATGACCAAATGGTGTCTTTGAAGTTAGATAAAAACCTTGCTCCGATCGGGAATTTATTAAAGTCCAAGATCTTGAAAGAGATTCCTTTAGAGCTTTTCGGGATCAAAGAAAGTAACCTGATAGATATTGTTGCCAATGCCCCGGTTAAGGTAAATGCCTTTATAAGTACGATTATAGAGATCGCGCAAAACTATAATTTCAGTAGGGAGAGTTTTTACCTTGCATCGGTTCGTTCGTTCCAAGAGGCAAACAACAACTATTTTGACGATTTGGAACAAAGTGTACTTAAATTTTCCAAAGCCTACCAGATTGATCTGGATAGCAGGTTGTCATCCAAAGAACTCGAAGAAATTTTGATAGAGGAATTTGGATATAAGATCAATGAAAACGAATTGTTGAAGTATGAGGCCTTGGGTAGTTTACGTTCTGTTTTGGTGCCAAAAACGAAAACGTTACTACTTACCAATGAAATCGATGAGGCCCAACGAACCTTTATTTATGCCAAGGAACTTGCTTATAATTTTTTAGGGATAAAGGAACGTCTGTATACTTTTCCGTGGATTAAGTTCGATACCTTCGATCAAGTACTGAACAACTTTTATGCTTCTTATTTTGCGGGTGCCTTGGTAATACCCAAAGCTAGGCTTACTGAGCAATTGAGTAGTGTTTTTGAAAAAACCACTTTTGATACGGCCTTGTTCTTACAAGCCATTAACTCTTTTAATGCTTCTCCGGAATCATTTTATCAACGTCTCACCAATATTTTACCCAAGGAATTCAATATTCAAAATCTTTTTTTCTTGCGATTTACACATAAGGCTAAAAGTGATCAATTCCATTTAAAAAAGGAATTGCATTTGTCCCATCAGCATTCACCACATGCGAATGAAACCAATGAGCATTATTGTAGAAGGTGGGTGTCCATAAAGATGTTGAAAGATATTCGTAAGAGTAAAAATGAACACGAATTCGATATTCAGATTTCCAATTACGAGGACGACGGAATGAAATATTTGGTATTTTCTTCAGCCACGAAAGATCCCTTTAAGCAAGATTATTATCGTAGCATAACCATTGGTTTGCTTTTGAACAAACAGTTAGAGCGAAAAGTTAAGTTTTTGGACGACCCTAAGATCAAAACACAAAATGTGGGGGTCACCTGTGAACGATGTGCCATAAAGGATTGTAAGGTTAGAAAAGCACCAGCAATTGCGTTGGAGAAAAAGGCCAAAAACATAAAAATTGAGAAAATAGTGGAAGAATTGAACCAAAGGTTCGGTTCGTGAAAATCGTTAAAAAGAGGGTGTAGGCTTGTTGTTTTCTTTTCGGGTTCCCATCCTAGGTTTGTAGGGTAGGGCTTGTGTAATAAATATATTTTTTAAAAAATGTCAACTCATGCACTTTATGGCCATGTTAGGTCTTGGCTTGTTGTAGGGGGGCATTGACTATAAAACCCATTTTTGTAAAACAGAAAAAACCCTTTAAGATCGCCAATCTGATAAAAAGGAGTAGGAATTAATTATTTATATACAAAAGTGTAGGTTAAAATAAGTCCCGTTGAAAAGGTTGCTGATATTAGGCTTATCTTAGGATGTACTGAAAATTCAACTTCCAAATGGCATTAAAAGTAGTTATCGCCCATAAAACGGTTTACAAATATGATCGCAGGGTAAATCTTTCTCCCCATATTTTTAGGCTTAGGCCAGCGCCCCACTGTAGAACGCCAATAGGGGCTTACTCAATAAAAATTAAGCCGGAAAACCATTTTTTCAATTGGCAACAAGACCCTTTCGGAAATTATTTGGCCCGTATTGTTTTTCCGGATAAAACTGAGGAACTATCGGTAGAGGTAGAGATCATCGCTGATTTAAAAACCATAAACCCTTTTGATTTTTTCGTTGAGGAAGCTGTCGAGGAATTTCCCTTCGCTTATTCCAATGACCTGAAAAAAGAACTTATGCCTTATCTGGAAGTCACCGAAGACGGTCCTTTGTTAAAGGAATGGATAAGTAAGCTAGATCTGACCCCAGTACGGACCATCGATTTTCTTACCGGCCTGAACCATAAAATATATGAGTATCTGGATTATACCATACGTATGGAACCTGGGGTGCAGAGCTCAGAGGAGACATTGGAACGTAGATTGGGGTCCTGTAGGGATTTTGCCTGGTTGTTGGTGCAGACCCTAAGACATTTAGGGTTGGCAGCTCGTTTTGTTTCAGGATATTTGGTACAGTTAAAATCGGACGAAAAATCTTTGGACGGACCTTCAGGGCCAGAGGAGGATTTTACGGATTTGCACGCATGGTCCGAGGTATATATTCCTGGTGCAGGTTGGATCGGTTTGGATGCCACTTCCGGACTTTTGGCAGGGGAAGGGCATATTCCCTTGGCATGCACCCCTTCGTTTGAAAGTGCCGCCCCTGTTTATGGCCTTACGGATCCTTGTGAGACCGAATTCGAATTCGATAATTCGGTTACCCGGATATTTGAATCACCACGCGTTACCAAACCTTATACAGAAGATCAATGGAAGGCCATATATGATCTTGGGTTCGCAGTGGAAGAGGAGCTTCAAGCCAATGATGTTAGACTTACAATGGGCGGTGAGCCCACTTTCGTTTCCATCGATGATATGGAAGGTGAAGAATGGAATACCGAGGCAGATGGGGAACATAAAAGGGAATTGGCAAGTTCCCTTTCCTTACGATTGTTGAATTCTTTCGGTAAAGGGGGAATGTTACACCATGCCCAAGGTAAATGGTATCCGGGAGAACCCTTACCGCGCTGGCTAATCGGAATTCACTGGAGAAAGGATGGTGAAGCGATTTGGAAAGACCCCAAATGGTTAGCTTCTTTTACGGAAACCTATACGTTGCGCGAAGATATTACAAGTACCTTTCTACATACCTTGACAAATAAATTAGCTTGCCCGAATGATTCCATTATTCCGGCCTTTGAAGATGGCTTCTATTTCTTATGGGAAGAAGGTAAACTTCCCGTAGATGTCAATCCAAAAGAATACAATAAAAAAGATACGGCCTTAAGGCGAAAGCTGGGGGAATTAATGGAGCAAGGTTTAGGCAAAACCGTAGGACATGTTTTACCCTTGGCCAAAAGTAATGGATATTGGATTACCAATAAATGGGAATTTAGGGGTGGTTACCTTTATTTAACGCCAGGAAATTCGCCGGTAGGATTGCGATTGCCTTTGGAATCCTTACCTAAAGATCCTGAAGTACCCTCAGAACCAACAGCGGAACCTGAGCTGTTCGAAACCAAACCGAACTTAAAGGGCTATGGGGAAGAGTTGCGAAAAAGATTGGCGTCGAATGCACCCACCACCTCATTGAAAAAACAGCCTTATGTACGAACAGCTTTATGTGCTGAGGTAAGGGATGATAAATTATTTCTTTTCTTACCGCCATTGGACAGTGCGGAAGAATTCCTGGATTTAGTGGCCAGTATCGAAGCAACGGCAAAGGAATTGGAAGTGCCCGTGATTATTGAAGGATACGAGCCCCCAAGGGACAATCGGTTGGAAGTGTTAAAGATTACTCCGGATCCAGGGGTTATCGAGGTAAATGTTCATCCGGCAAAGAATTGGGGAGAACTGACCTCCAATACATTTACATTGTATGAGGAAGCGAAAAAATCTCGATTGGGAACAGAAAAGTTTATGCTTGATGGTAAGCATACGGGAACGGGAGGAGGCAATCACGTAACTTTGGGAGGTATTACTCCAGCCGATAGTCCTTTACTTCGTAACCCACAACTACTTCGTAGTCTTCTAACTTTTTGGCAACATCATCCCGGACTTTCGTATTTGTTCTCGGGCGCTTTTATTGGGCCAACAAGTCAGGCGCCACGTGTAGACGAGGCAAGACTCGAGAATCTTTATGAACTTGAAATCGCATTTTCCCAGATTCCAGATGATGGAGAAGTGCCTTTTTGGTTGACCGATCGTTTGTTCCGTCATCTACTTACCGATATTACGGGGAATACCCATAGGGCGGAATTCTGCATCGATAAATTATATTCCCCGGATTCTTCCTCTGGGCGGCTCGGTATTTTGGAATTACGTGCTTTTGATATGCCGCCACATGCCCAGATGAGTCTTATGCAGATGCTTTTGGTGCGTACTTTGGTGTCTTGGTTTTGGAAGAAACCCTATAAGCACGACTTGGTGAGATGGGGTACGGAGCTGCACGATAAGTTTCTATTGGAGCATTATGTAAAAGAGGATATAAAGGATATTGTCATGCAATTGAACGATGCCGGTTATCCGTTTAAATTAGATTGGTTCGATCCGTTTTTTGAATTCAGGTTCCCATTATATGGACAGGTAGAAATCAATTCCATGCAAATTGAACTACGTATGGCCATTGAACCATGGAATGTGTTGGGCGAGGAAATGTCAGGAAGGGGAACCGCACGTTATGTCGATTCTTCTTTGGAAAGGGTGCAGATAAAAGTCAACAACTTTACCGCAGAAAGATATAGTTTAACCTGTAATGGGGTTAAAATAGAACTGAGTCCAACAGGTGTAAAAGGGGAGTATGTTGCAGGTATCCGCTATAAAGCATGGGAGCCTTGGTCTGCATTGCATCCTACTATAGGGGTAGATGTTCCTCTGGTATTCGATGTTGTGGATATGTGGAATAAGAAATCCATTGGTGGTTGTACCTATTTTGTAGCCCATCCTGGAGGTCGTTCCTATGATACCTATCCTGTAAACAGTTATGAGGCGGAGTCTAGAAGGATCAATCGTTTTTGGGATTTTGGACATTCACAAGGGGAAGTGACACCTATGGAAATGGGACCTACAACAAATTTTACAGGTCGAATGGTGGAACCTAAGGATGCATCCAATACTTTTGTGTTCAAAGAAGTACCTAAAAACCCTGAGTATCCACATGTACTGGATTTACGAAAGAAGTAACTCATAATCTATATGCCGATAACAAGTACCAGCTGGTTAAGTAATTATATTACAGAGTATAAGAACGATGAAATGTTCACCCCTGATAACGGTATAAAACCTTATTGGAATAAATTACTTACCGAATTTGATAAACTAGGTGTCAACGGGTTGATGGCACGTCAAAAAGATATTGATTGGTTGCTTTCTGAAAATGGGGTTACCTACAATGTCTATAACGATCCCAAGGGAATGCATCGCCCATGGAATTTGAACGTGGTTCCTTTTTTATTGCATCAGAACGAATGGTCAACCATTGAAACCGGTTTAAAACAACGGGCAGAATTGTTGAATCTGGTATTAAAGGATATTTATGGGGAACGAAACCTTATCAAAAACGGTATTGTACCCTACGAAGTCATTTATGGCCATCGTGGGTTTCTTAGGCAATGTGCGGGAATTGAATACCCGACCGATAAATTTTTGTCTATGTATGCCGCAGAACTGGCACGTGGCACCGATGGTCGGTTATGGATTGTGAACGATAGGGCAGAAGCACCTTCAGGAATGGGGTATGCCCTTGAAAATAGGTCTACCACAAGTAGGATATTACCAGAGATGTATGGCAAAATGAACGTGAAGCGCCTTTCAGGTTTCTTTAAAGACCTGGATAAGATGTTGATCAATGCTTCACCAGTAAAGAAAGAGAACCCTCATATCGTTATTTTAACCCCTGGCTCACGTAATGAAACCTATTTTGAGCATGCCTATTTGTCTTCATTTTTAGGATATCCTTTGGTGCAAGGTAACGATCTAGTGGTTAGGGATGGATTCCTATGGATGAAATCCTTACAAGGACTAAAACGAATAGATGTAGTTTTGAGAAGGGTCGATGATGCCTATACGGATCCTCTTGAACTCCGGGAAGATTCCCATTTGGGCGTTGCCGGTTTATTGGATGTTGTTAGAAGAAAGAATGTTTCAATAATAAACCCGGTAGGTAGTGGGGTTATCGAAAATCCTGGTTTAATTCCTTTTATGCCAGGCATAGCAAAGTATTTTCTCAATGAGAGTTTGATCTTGCCACAAATTGCTTCATGGTGGTGCGGGCAGGAACAGGAAAAGAAATATGTTCTTGATAATTTATCCCAATTGGTGATCAAGAAAATTGACCGTACCAATAGGGAGAGTATCCACTTTGCGGAATTCATGACCTCCTCGGAATTGAATGATCTTAAGAAAGAGATAGAGCGGAGTCCTTATAGTTATGTGGCCCAGGAAAAAATTAGTTTTTCCACAGCCCCGAATTTGGTCCAAGGAACAATAGAATCCAGAAATTTGGTTACCCGAGCATTTTGTATAGCCTCCGATAAGGGTTATAGTGTAATGCCAGGCGGACTCGTTCGTGTGGCGCCGGATAGTAAGACCGTTAGGGTATCTAACCAAAGAGGTGGAACAAGCAAGGACTTTTGGATTTTGGAAGACCACCCCATAAAGGAAGATAAAAATAGGCAGTGGCAGAATAGGAGTCCAATAGCAATATCTGGCCTTAACGATTTACCTAGTCTTACAGCAGAAAACCTTTATTGGGCAGGCCGCTATGTTGGGCGTACATTGGTCATATCACGTTTTATACGCATGGTCATGCGACAAATAGCATTGGTACAGAACAGGAATGAAAAACCGGATTCGGTCAAGCTTCAAGTATTGTTCAAGGCCGTAACCCATTTAACAGGTACGTATCCTGGCTTTGCGGAGAAAACGACAGAAGGTAAATTGGCCATGGAGAATCCTATGGAAGAAATGCTTTCGGTTATATTGGATAAAAATAGGCCCGGGAGTTTGGCACATACTATTGAAATGTTCAGTAATTCTTATTATGCTATTCGTAATCTTTGGTCTTCGGATATGTGGCGGGTGTTCGAGAACATCCAAAAACTATGGCAAAATTTCCAGGATGATAAAGATCGTTCCGTAAATAAGATTTTAAAAGTGCTTAACCAGTTGATTACCCGTTTAATTGCATTTATGGGGTTGATAGAGGAGAGTATTTTGGTTCAACAGGGATTGTTGCTTTACTTTATCGGACTTCAATTGGAGCAAAGTATGCTTACCATTTCCAAATGTCGCTCCTTACTTACTATCAAATATGAAGAACAGATAGAATATGATCTATTGGAATATTTGTTGACCAGTCATGAAAGCCTTAATATTTATAGGTACAGCTATCGTTCTTTTATTCAATTGGAAAATGTATTGGATCTAGTGGTTTTGGATCTGGAGTATCCTCGATCTTTGACATTCATGTTGAATAGGATCCAGAAAGATATTGCCCGTTTACCACATTCCCAAGAAGACCACTCGTTGAGTAACTATCAAAAGTATATTTTTGAAGCCTTCTCCAAATTACGTTTGGCAGAATCCTCAAAGCTGGCTAAAACAAAATCCGAGTCCGATTTCTTTAGGGAAGACTTAGATACGTTATTGGAAGAATTATCCGATCTTTTGTATAAAACATCGCAAACCATAACGAGTACTTATTTTAACCATACCGATAAACAAAATCAATTGGTCATGCAATCATTTCCTATTTAATATGGTTTTCAACGTTACACATACCACCACGTACGAATATAATGCTCCAGTAAATTATTGCCATAACATAGCCACCTTAAGGCCAAGGGAGTCAAAAGGACAATCATTGTTGGATTATAAGATACTTATTTCCCCAGAACCAGCGGAAATATCGGAGCGTATTGATTTTTTTGGAAACTATATCACACGGTTCTCCATTCAAACAGAGCATAAGGTGCTTAAGGTGACTACAAAAAGTAAAATAGTTCGCGATTATGCTCAATTTCAGGATTCTTTTGCGTCAGAAACCTGTAGGGGAGTCACTATGAATGAAGCACTTTTTGCCTTACAAGGTAACGATATGGGGGTTTTGGACGCCAAACAATATATTTTAGAATCTATTTTCATAAAACGAACAGATGAACGGATTCGGGAATATGCTGAGGTTTCTTTCAAGGGAAATCGTTCGGTATTCGATGCGGCTTTTGAACTCATGCAACGCATCTATACCGATTTTAAGTTTGTATCCGGATTTACCAGTATAGCTACACCCATTACTGAAGTAATGAAAGAAAAGAAAGGGGTTTGCCAGGATTTTGCCCAAATAGCCATTGCCTGTATACGTTCTGTAGGCTTGCCTGCAAGGTATATTAGCGGTTATATAGAAACCTTACCGCCAAAGGGCAAGGAAAAATTAGTTGGTGCAGATGCTTCCCATGCTTGGTTCGCAATTTTTATCCCAGGCTTCGGTTGGGTTGATTTTGATCCCACCAATAATATGATACCTGCCGATCAACATCTTGTAGTAGGATGGGGTAGGGACTATTATGATGTGCCCCCTTTAAAAGGTGTGGTTTACGGTAGTGGAAAAAGTAAGCTTAAGGTCGCTGTTGATATTTCAGCAATTGGGTAAAGTCAACACTTGGATTAAGAGTTGTCCGTTTTTAAAATCAATTTTTTTGCCTTTCACTTTATCCGAAAAATAGTTGGTGAAGATATCTGCCAGGCGTAAAGGTAAAGCCTCCGGCTATAAGGATTGCCCCAAAATACAATAGCACCATTTTGCGCTTATGTGATTTTATATTACCTTTCTTTATGGCCCAGTATGCGGTAGGTACGGTATAGATGGTTAGAAAACTAAAGCTATGTATATATCCGAAGTGATTTAAGAACCTGGGGCCTACTTCGGCAGGCATAAAAAGGGTTATAACAGCAGTAATGACCATTAGTATCATATAAATTCTGCCAAAATTTATATGTATGTAGGTTCCTTTTTTAATTAGCAGTAGCATTGTACCTATGAAAAAGCATGGCACAACGGTTATTAGATGAAGGTACATTAAATATTTATAATCCATATGTTATTTGCGACTTATTGAAACCCCTTTGGTAGTAAATGAAATTCCCTGTTGCCCATTGGTAGAGATCATGATGCCCTCGAATATAGGTGCTACATCTTTGTTATTGGCACTCCATGTAATTACAAAATTCGCACCGGTACCGCCCGAAGTGTCGTTCTCTTCTATAACATATTCCACCGACTGCATGGCCTTTAGAACAATAGGTTTGTTCAGGTATTCTTTTATTTTCTTTCCGGAAGAATTGTAATATTCTATGGAAGTAATGTAGATGCTGTGGCTTAAACTCGTATTTCTTAAACTTAAGGTTGCCGTTAAGTTGAATCGCGTGTCTTTTGTTTCATTATAGATATCTGAATAGATAGGTACGTAGGTCGTGTCATTCATTACTAAATTATCAGGTATCTTCTCTAATTCCAGGGCAGAGAATTTATCTTCCCCTGCGAAATTAAGATTCTGGTTCTTCTCTATACAAGACGTAAGAAGAATCGTTAGAAACAGGATGGTGAGTATTGTCGTTTTTTTCATTTCATTGCTTGTTTAGGGGCATTGGATCGGTCATACCTTGATTACTTCATTAATTTTAATCCACTTATTGCGGCTATAGCACCAATAACAGCTCCTGAAATTCCCATGATAAATTGTCCTAAGAACATTAAGGCAATTCCTCCTAAAACAGCTAGAATTCCAAAAGCAATGTTCACTTTCGCATAATTTATTTTCTTCTTTTCCATATTTCTAATTACGATATTAGCGGATATACCTTTTTTGTTTTGGTTGTCCTATTATTTTAAAAAAGGGGATGGGTAATGGTTTTTTATAGACCCAAAGTTAGTGAATAGGCGGTAATTATATGGTATGTCTTTTATAGGGCAGGAAGGGTTGGGGTTTCCTTCAAAGAACTAGGTACATTCAATTCCCGTTCAAGAGCATTTTCTTTAAAAGTACGATTTGCCCAAGATGATAGTAACTGTGTTCTATCATTCCGTTAATGTTTCTTAGGTATGTACCGTATTTTTTATCTACAAAAACGTGGTTCAATGAATCTTCCGGTAGTTCTTTTATCAGTTTGATAAGTTGTTCGGTATCATTCCAAAATCGGTTCAGGAAGTTTTCCCATTCATTTTGAGATGAAATAGGAGGGAAGTCAAAACTGTATTTATCGCTTATATCAAGTGTACCTCCTTTAAAAACTTCTAAAATACCTTTGGTATAATAATGAATGTGCTGTGCCAGAATTGCAATTGAATTCAGTGATTCGATTTTGGTCGTCGCTGTTTTCCAATCCAAATCATTCAATTGGTCTTTGTAATTGGTATTCGCGACCCAGGTGCCATTAAGAATAGTTTCTTCCAACCGATCGGCCAATTGTTGTGCACTTTTCATTTAATGTACGATTTTCAGTAATGTTAAATGACTATGGATTATTTTCTGTGGGATTCATCCCAGGACCTACCGTACCTTCTTTGAACCAGACTTCGGTATAGCATCCATTGGTATATTGTTTTGCAATATCACCATTGTAGGTCTCAGATCCCGTATTCCAAACAATATTCTCTTCCGGGACTTTTCCATTGGTTTGGTTATAAGCTCCCTGTTTAAAATTTTGTAACTCCCCGGCATATGCATTCTCTCGCTCTATACCATCACGACCTATTGCGGCATACAAGGTTAAGATTTGTTGGGGAATATCCGATTTTTCCGCAAATTCCGATTTTACGAGGCTTTTGGTGAATTTCTTGGTCTCATGGCCTTCGCTTGAAAAAGTGAGATACATAATACCGTTGTAAACATTAACCTCATAATTGAATTCCTCCCCTAGTTCTATTCCATCCTCTGGTTCTTCAGGGTATGATGTTGGCTCAGAACCGACCACTGACATGTCATAACCCCAAACCGCAGTTGAATAATCCCATCTTTTGGAGTTGTCACCTTTTGTGTTGATCTCATAATTCCAGTACACAGAACCTTTTTTGTGCCCAGGGAATTTTTTGTAAAAAATCTTTAAAGGCTCATTTTCGTGGCCTTCATTACCGTGAATTTGACCCACAACTACGGAATATGAAGCCGCGACCCTTGCGTCACCAGAAGTTGAAACATGCATAACCTTAAGGGTTCCTGTTAATTTACCACCGGTTTCTGTTTTCCAGTGCTTCTTTTGGCCTAATTCCGTTCGTGTATTATTGGAGGTTTTCGAGGTGATGCCAGAGTTGGGGGATTTGTAAACGACCCAATCGGTTTTTCCATCATTCGTGACATAAAAGAAATCTTTGTGTTCAAATTCTTTTAATTCCTTAGCACTAGTGCCATCACCACAGAGGATATTCCATTGGTCCATAAACGGTATTACATCACTGGGGTAAGTAGTGGTTTCCTCAGTTTTTATCTTAGAGCTTTTAATCTTCTCCAAACAACTGTTGAACAATAATGCGATACAGATAATAGATATGGGCCTTAATAACGTTCTAACAAATTTGGTGTTCATTTATTTCTTTTTGGGTTGTTTTACCTTTAACTAAATGATTTGACCCATATAAATTCCCATTGGAATCGATGGCTATTTGGTCAAGGCTTAAAGTTAAGGATTTCCTTGCATTCCCCTATGCTATGGCCTATTTAAAATGAACTATCCTTTGTTGATTATATAAGTTCTTACTTAGGGTGTGGTTTTTTAAAAAACACCAATGAAAATAAAAACATAGTAGACACCTGTGATGATAAAAACCACTCCGGCAACGGTACGCATGACCTTTTCGATTTTTGTAATGGTATTATAGAAAACACCGACCTTGGCCAAGGCAAAAGCCATTAAATATGTAAAAAGTATAACGGGAAGCCCCGTTCCGAAAGCAAATATAATGGGTAAAAAAAGTCCGTCCGCAGAGGAAATCGTCATGGGAACCAACATGCCAAAAAATAGGGCACCACTGTAGGGACAAAAGGCCAAGGCAAATATCACACCGATTAGAAAAGAACCTAAAAGCCCTTTATCCTTGAACCTGTCTGATAATTTCTCTTGAAAATTAGAAGTACCCAAGAAATTCAATTTTATGATATTCAGCATGATCAATCCGATCACTATTAAAAGTGGCCCCAAGTATTTTTCCCCATTTTGGTTAAAAAATCTGGCAATATGGAATTTGCTGGCCCCAAAATATAGGATAAGACCTATTACGGTGTAGCTAAACCCCCTACCCAACGAATACAAGATTCCGCTAAGGAACACCTTTCGTTTGCTTGAGATGTTTTTCGAGATAAAAGCGGTTGCTGTAATATTGGTTGCCAAAGGACACGGACTAATGGCTGTCATTAGTCCGAGTACAAATGCTGATAAAACGGGTATGTTGTATTGTTCTAAAAAGGATTGTAAATAATCCATTTAAAGTGTTTTAAGTTCCGATTCTATTTTTGCTTTCAACTCTTTGGAAAATGCCTCTTGGTCATTTCCTTTCATAAAGGCAAAATCGGTCATGTCAATCTGTTTTTCTTTTCCGTTTTTTATTACATTAAGGAATAATGATGTGCCGGCGGCTTGGAACTTTTCGGCTATTGCTTCATTTTCTTCCTTATCTACGTTAATGACCTGGAACGTTATCTTGCTTTCTTTTAATTCATTGGGGAAATACGTGTTCAAAGTAAAATTGGTATTGGCCTCGATCGCATTGCATGTCATGCATCTATGTGTAGAATGAAAGTCCAGTACCTCTATTTTTGAAATTGCTTGATCGCTGGCTGTTGTTTTGCTTTCATTTTGGCCTTTACAAGAAGTGAATGCCAGAATAATGGCCATTGCTGTTAAAAATTTGATTGTTTTCATGTTGATGGAGTTTTTAATTATTGACATTTTGATTTGTTTTTATTTAGGATATCTATTTTTGTATAGTCGTTTCTTAATTGGGGTTTCCAATCGAAATTGGATATTTCGGTTACTTCAAAAATTATTTTTGGATTGGATGATAATAGTTTCCCGGAAAATTTGTCCTCAAGGTTTTTGAGTTTGTCCAAATCACAGGGTGATAACTCCCCTTTTACCGCTTTTGCACCCAATTCATCTATTTCCAATGGTTTTACACCTTTTTTCAATTTAATTTTCACGGTTTTATTATTGTCTTTTCTCTGAAGGATATAAAATGCATCCTGAATCGAATCATCAACATAAAATGAATTGTACTGATACCTGCCACCTGTAATATATATGGCAACATCTGTTAAACAAGGAGAACTGTTACTAATGATTCTGGTGTTTGTTCGGTCAATGATCCCGGACGGATAAAGCAATTTTAATCCTTCTTGTATTCCTAAAAAACCTTGAATGAGTCCATCGCATAAATGACCATGGAATTTTTCTAGGTCCTCCAAGGTTACTTTATGTCCCAGTGTTAATCTTCCTTTGGAAAAATCGGTATCCAAAACCTTTATGGCCTTGGCGTTATGGGTGGTATTGAGCGTATCTTTTGTTGTATTGCAACTAACTGTCAAGAATAATAAGAGAATGTACTTTATCGATTTCATAAGATAATGTTGAATATATAGCCTGAAATGATGATACAAAGGGTTACGACTCCAAAGAAAATTCCTATAAGCTTTAAGGTCATTACTTTTTTCAAGAGCATGGCTTCTGGCAACGATAGGCCTACGACGCCCATCATAAAGGCAATTGCAGTTCCTATAGGGATACCTTTGGATACCAGAACTTGAATTACCGGGAGTATACCGGATGCATTCGAGTACATGGGTACGGCCAATATTGTGGCTATCGGCACCGCGAACAGGTTATCTTTGGCCATATACTTTTCAAAAAAACCTTTTGGAATGTAACCGTGCATCAATCCGCCAATAGCAATTCCCACGATTACATAAGGAACGATTCCTTTAAGAATTTTAAGTACTTCTGCCCAAATTATGGGTAATCTTGCCCTTAAAGATGATTTGTCGGCTATAAAAGCATCTTGTTCTTTTTGGGCATTGGCCAAAATGTCTTTAACCCAAGGAGTTAAATAGGATTCCAATTTTAATTTTTGAAGAACCATTCCGGAAATAGTGCCGAGCAAAATACCACTGAATACATAGATCAGGGTCATTTTAACTCCGAAAAGTCCAATAAATAGGCCAACGGCCACTTCATTAACAAGGGGAGAGGTAATCAAGAAAGCGAAAGTAACCCCAAGGGGAATCCCACCACTTACGAAACCAATGAACAGGGGAACCGAGGAACAGGAACAAAAAGGTGTAACTGTACCGAAAAGACTTGCCATAAGATATTCCGATCCGTATAATTTATTTCTGGATAGATAATTTTTGACCTTATCTATGGGAAAGTAACTATTTACTATTCCCATAAAAAATATAACCACGAAAAGTAGGATCAAAATCTTGATGGTGTCATAAATGAAAAAGTTCAAGGCCTCGGATAAATGTTCTCCTTGGCCTAACTTCAATACATTATAGACAAACCAATCTGCCAAATGTTGTACCCAATCAAACATGTTAAATGGATTTACAAATAATTAGATTTACAATGGTTTTACCCTTCAGTTCAGTAGGGCCAGTACTTCATCTTTTGAGGGTATACGTCCTTTGATGGTGACCACATCATCAATCACCAAAGCAGGGGTCGACATTACATTGTATTTCATGATATCCATGATATCCTCAACTTTTTCAATAGTGGCGTCAATGTTGTTTTCATTTACCACTTCTTTAACTACACCGGTCAAAGATTGACATTTAGGGCAACCTGTACCTAGGATTTTAATTACTTTACTCATGACTTAAAATTTAGTTTATCGCAAATAGACGATAGGATTATTAAAAAATTATCGTTCAAAAAAATCTTTGAACATAGTTTTGGCTGTCTGCCAGTTCTCTTGATTTATACAATATTTAATTTTTGGAGGCTTTAATTCACCTTGGATAAGACCAGCGTTTTTCAACTCTTTAAGGTGCTGGGAAATCGTTGATTGGGCCAATGGGAATACATCGACCAAATCCCCTGTAAAACAGCATGATTGATTTTCTAGATGTTTTAAAATCGCTATTCGGGTAGGATGCCCTAAGGCTTTGGCGAATTTCGCCAAAGCTTCTGTATCTTTTCCGTAGGTAATATGTTCTAAACTTCTTTTCACCTGTTTTTATCTGGTAATGAAAATTTGCCAAAATGTACTTTTTTTGGTTTTGTATTTCGGCCCATTTCAAATTTCTTATCGCAAATATACGATAGGTTTTGTGCTTGAAAAGTGACATTTGTCACATTTTGGGCTTTTGTTTAATTATTTTTCATATTTCTTATTTTTTGTACTGATGTAGTATTTGGATTTGAAATAATGCTCAACGGTAATTAAGCTAACATATCGCTATTAAAACACCCTCTAATTAACCCGGACTATTCAAGGTTCTTTAGAGGGTATTAGTTAATAACCAATGTTATGCCATAATCAATGAGGGTTGCCAATTTTTTATCGAACTTTTAAATACTTAAGCCCAATGAAGACAACATTCCCGTGAATGGCGATTACATATTGTAGACGCCACCATTGATATCGAGCGTAGCACCAGTAATAAAACCGTCGTATTCAGAGGCTAGATATACTACTGCCCGTGCCACATCATTAGCGTTACCAGCTCTTTTGATAGGTATGCCGGCCGTTGTTTCGTCGGCAGATTCTTTTGTTGTATGTGTGTTATGAAATGAGGTGCCTAGAATAAGTCCCGGAGCAACAGCGTTGACCCTTACACCTTGGGGGCCCAATTCTGAGGACAGTGCCCTGGTGAATGTGAGGATGGCTCCCTTACTGGTAGAATAAGCTAAAGAACCTGGATGGCCTCCTTTTCGCCCGGCGAGTGAAGCCAAATTAACAATGCTACTATTTTCATTTTGTGTTAAATAAGGAGATGCTGCCCGAGTTACGAACATCATGGATGTTAGGTTAATGTCCATTACCTTGTGCCAGAAATCAGCCTCCATCTCACTGAGTAATTTACGGGAAACAAGTGAGCCTGCGTTATTTATCAATATGTCCAATCCACCTAAAGACGCTACGGTATCTTCAATTAATGCATTCGCATCTGTTTCTTTTGTTAGGTCACCACCTATGGCAACCGCTTTTTGTCCTTTACTAATAGCGTATTCGGTTAATTGATTCGCAGTTTCGGCACTGGAAAAATAGTGAATGGCGACATTGGCTCCACTATCGATGAAATGTTTTGTTATGGATTCACCTATTCCTTGGGCCCCAGCTGTTATTAGGACATTTTTACCGACTAATTTATTAATGTTTTTCATGTTTTTTATTCGTTTTTAATGGTCACTTGTAACCTACAATCCGTCATATTTTGGTTCATGTAAATTTATTCTTAGGGTTTTAAGATATTTTAAATTAATTGACATGGTCATTTTTATTAAAATAGCCTTCATTCGAAACTGCATCTTTATTTATGGAAATTTCCCCTGTTTTAAACCATACTTCAGTATAATTTCCGTCTTCATATTGCTTTTGAATATCTCCCCCATGTGTTTCTGCACCAGAACACCAATTCCTATTTACTTCCGGCGATTTTCCATTTGTTTGATTGTATGCACCAAGTTTAAAAAACAAACCTTCACCTGTGTACGCTTCTTTAAGTTCAACCCCATCTTGACCAATTGGCACAAATAATTTTTTTGTTTGCTCTGGAATATCCGCGGTCGTAATATATTCTGATTCGATCAAATTTTTTGTGAACGTTTTTGTTTCGTGGCCTTCACTCATAAATTCCAAGGTCATGATACCATCCTTAACTTCGATATTATAGGTAAATTCCTCACCTAAGGCAATACCGTCTTTTGGCTCAGGAGGGTAAGTGTTCGCTTCTGCGCCAACAACTGAAAAGTCATTGCCCCAAACAGCAGTGGAGTAATCCCATCTTTTAGAATTATCATCACCTTTTGTGTTGATTTCATAGTGCCAAAAAACGGATCCTTTGGTATGGCCCGGAAATTTCTTGTAGAATATTTTAAGTGGTTCGTTTTCATGCTTATCTGCACTATGGATTTGGCCAATCACTACAGCGTGTGAGGCTGCGACACGGGCGTCACCCGTAGCCGATACATTCATGACTTTAAGTGTAGCGGTCAATTTATCGTTAGCGGTTTTTGGGTACCATTTTTTAACTTGTGCCAATTCTGTTCTAGTGTTGTTCGAGGTTCCGTGTGTCTCACCACTATTTGGTGCTTTGAAAACTACCCAATTTATACTATCTTCATTAACGGTGTAAAAGAAATCCTTGTTCTCATAATTTATTGCATAACCAACATTGGAGCCGTCACCTAAAATCAATTTCCAATGATTGAAAAAAGGAATAACGTCGCTAGCGTACACGGTTTTGACACTTTCTTTATTACTCGATTTTTTAGGAGTGGTGTTGCAACCAATATGTATTAGAAACAAACTTAATAGTAGTAATTTTGATGCGGTTTTAATGATTTTTTTATCCATTTTTTTTGCTTTATAATTTTAAGTAGTACTTCTATTCTATGTATTTTGATAATTTGAAAAAGTGATCTTTCATCATTTCCTCAGCAAGTTGAGGATCCTTATTGGCAATAGCAGAGTAAATATTTTCATGCTTTTTGATTTCAGATTCGATTTTATCGCCCTCACAGACTTTATCCCTTTCATAAGTTGAAAGAATCGGTGGTGTAATTAAAAGCATTAATGTCAAAAGGGTTTTGTTCTTACTGGCCTTAGCGATTGCTAAATGAAACAATAAATCTTCCTCTAAATAATCTTGGCCTTCAATGATTCTGGCTTTATAGGCGTTTAGGGAATCTTTTATCTTCTTTAAATCCGCATCGGTCCTTCTCTCTGAAGCAAGAAAAACCGTTTTTAATTCCAACGAAATCCTAGTTTCTACCAATTCATCAAAAGATGGGGGGTCTAGGGAAATAATTTCATCTACCATACCATTGAACCCCGTTAATCCAATAGCGAGAATAGTACCGCTTTGCGCCATAGATTTCAGAACCCCGTAAAACTCCAACTTCCTTATTGCTTCCCTAATATGATTTCTTTTGATATTGAATTTTTCGGACATGATTCTTTCAGAAGGCAATTTATCTCCATATTCTAAATTTCTAATATTGATCAAATCGCGAATTTTACAGATCACATCATTTTGGAACAACCTATTCGCATTCTTATCTACTAAACTAATCTTCACGGAAATTAAATGTTTTAAATTGTGTTGGTCTTATATAATTAATAAGGGTTTGAATCAGGATATGGTGATATTTTAATAAGGCATTAGGGTAAAATCCTAAACGGAATATTCTAAAAGTGCCAATATACCATTGAACGAAATAATCAAAGAAAAGAACAATGCTGCATACAAACCTATATATACACCTGTACTTGTCTTATAACCCTTCATAACTTTTTTATTGCTTAGCATTAATATGATTCCGAGAACCACTATTGGTAAAACAAATACATTGAATACCTGAGACAAAATTTGAATTTCTATGGGATTCGCCCCAAATGCCGGACCGATCAAAGCAACTAAACATGCTAAGGCGGTTATGATTCTAAATTGTCTGGACGAAGTATCTAACTTTCCGGATTGGTAGTCTGCGATTAAGAGAGGTGCGATTAATAGGCAAGGGAAAATAGATGATAACCCGGCGCTCAAGGCGCCAAAAAAGAATATACTAACCGCCCATTTTCCTGCAACAGGTTCCAATGTATTGGCCATATCCAAAACTTCAGTTACTACTTTACCTTGGTGAAATAGTGCTCCACATGCAACTGCCATTATGGTACCGCTTATTATGAATATTAAAATCGCCGCGGTTATGGAGTCTTTCTTTTGTTCTTTCAAATTATTGGCATTCCATCCTTTTCCTTTGACGAAGAGTGGACGGGATAAAAAAGTAGCTGCTGCCATGGTTGTACCTACAAAAGCGGCCACTAACATTTTGCCTCCAGGAACTTTGGGTATTGTAGGTATCAATCCTTTAACAACATCTATTGGAAGTGGTTGGACAAAGAACAATGAAAGTATGAACGAAAAGCCCATTATGGTGACGAAAATGACCAAAATCTTCTCAAAAAAAGTGTATTTTCCAACCAGCATAAGTAAATAGAAAACGACTATGATTATTATGGCTGTAATTAAGACTATTTCGTATTTAAGGGGTACCAAGCCTTCGAAATTAACGGCTAATATTTCGAAGATTATATTGGCGGAAATACCTAGGATCCCCATTAAGGAGTTCCATTGCCCGAACGTAATTCCAATAATTATCAAAATTGCTAAGGTCTTTCCGAATTTTAAATGTTTTTTAAAACCGTAAAGTGCGGTTTCTCCTGTGAGCAAAGCGTAATTTCCATAAGCAAACATCAAGACTCCCGAAAACAAACAGCTTACCAAAAGCACCCATAATAACTGCATTCCAAATTTACTTCCGGCTACGATCATAGACGTTACACTTCCTGTGCCGATGGTGTAGCCTATAGCAAAGATTCCAGGACCAAAGCCTAATATGATGGCAATGATTTTTTTTAATATGGATGTTTTATTTTGGGATATTGGCATTGGGTTTTAGTTTAAGTTAGTCTGTTATATCCAGTTTGTATGATAAAATTTATTAGATTTATCATCTATTCTTTGATAAGTATGGGCTCCAAAATAATCGCGTTGGGCTTGTATTAAATTTGCTGATGAATTTGCTGTTGTAAAACAATTTAAAAAGTTAATCGATTCACTTAAGTTCGGGATTGGCAACTCGTTTAAAACACCTTGGGAAACTACTTTTTTAATACTCGGTTTTAAAGACTTAAGCTGTTGAATTATTATATCACTGGTCAATAAATTGTCGGTTGATTTAAAAACTTCGACCAGATTTACCATAAGGTCGGATCTGATTATACAACCATTGGTCCAAATTCTAGACAATTCACTTAAATTCAATTCCCATTTATAACTATTGGATGCTTCTATGATTAATTTAAAACCTTGATAATGATTCATTATTCTTGCAAATTGATAGGCTTTTAAAATATCGGTATTGGTTATATTAGGTTTAGAGTTATCTTTTGCTTTAAAATTTATACTTGCTGCTGTCCTTTCATCTTTGTAAAAAGAAGTATAACGTGAAAATAGGGCAGAAGCGATCATGGTACTGGGTACCCCTAATTGGGCGGTTGTAATAGTTGTCCAGTTTCCTGTGCCTTTATTGCCAGCTTTATCCATTATTTTATGGATCAACCAATCATCACCTTCTTTTTTTCTAAGGATATCAATCGTAATTTCTAATAAATAACTGTTCGTTTCTTTCCAAGACTCTAAAATATCTGCTATTTGATCGGGATTATTTCCCAATGCTTTTAGAAATGTATATACTTCGGCCAATAATTGCATTTCTACATATTCAATTCCGTTATGTACCATTTTCACAAAATGACCGCTCCCTTCAGGTCCAATGTAGGAGCAACAGGGTAAATTGTTTTCACCTTTGGCAGCTATCGCCTCAAAAAATGGCTTCACTTTTTCATAAACCTCTTTATCACCTCCCGGCATTATGGATGGGCCTTTTAAAGCTCCTTGTTCACCACCGGAAACTCCTGTACCTATAAAATGAATATTTTTAGATTTTAAATAATCAAACCGTTCCTTGGTTTTATTGTAATTAGAATTACCCCCGTCTATTAAAATATCTTCTGCGGACAAAAATGGCAAGATGTCTTCGATAACCAAGTCTATTGTTTTACCAGCATTCACCATCAACATGATTTTTCGTGGTGTCTGTAAAGAATTTACAAAAAATTCAATGTCATCAAAGGCAAGTGCTGTAGATAATTCTTCAAATTCGTTCTTGAAATTTACCGCAACGTCCTCTTCCTTACTTTCAACATGCCTATTGAACATCGATATTCTAAAACCTTTACTTGCTAAGTTACGGCATAGACTTTTGCCCATAACTCCTAATCCAAAGAGACCAAATTGTGATTTGGATATTATCTCGTTTTTTATTATTTCCACAATGCTATTGGGTGTTTGATCGATATTTATTTCAATGGCGTTTTTAGGGATTTCTAAAGTATCAAATTGTGATTTTAGCAAATGGGCAGGCATAAAATGACCCTTTCGATTTTTTATTCTTTCGAGTATATGTTCAAAAGAACCATTGAGAAAAACCCATTTTGATTTACTTTCAATAGAATAAGCTAATATTTCCCGATACTTTTCTTTTAAGGCGGAACAAACTATTATACAACTGTTGGTTTTTAATTGATTTACGGCGAGCCGGTTCAAAGTTCGTAGCCAATCCAGTCTGTCCTTGTCATTTAAAGGTTCTCCTTTAGACATTTTTAAAATATTACTCTCAGGATGGTAATCATCCCCATCGAAAAAAGGAATACCTAATTTTTTTGACAATAAGGAGCCTATAGTGCTTTTACCAACACCAGATACTCCCATAATAAAAATAATATTTGCTTCGATTTTAGTTATGATTAATTGGTTATCCAAATTGGGTGCCCAAATTGGGTAACCAAATTGGGTAACCAAATATAATGTAATTATTATTAAAATAATAACTAAATGCTAAAATTATTATGGGATTGTTATTTACATAGATAATTTAACTCTTAAAAATAAACGGTATAAAAAGGGTTGCCGTTTCTGCACATAATTGACTGATCTAAGTAACCTTTCTAAAGGGCGTGTCAGATTGAAGTCCGTTTGCGTGAATAAACCCAAATACCCATTCCCTTCGAGCAAATTATATTTGGTAGCTAATGTCTACAAAAAGGCTGTTACGTTTTGCAGCTACACCGTTGATACTTTAGATAAACCGATTAATTCTGATTCGTTAAAAAATATTGAACGTTTATAAGTTCAATATCATTGATTAAACCTAAATCCAAAGAGCTTTCCTGGTCATAGGATAGTGTACAACTGGAATTGGCCCCAAGTTCAAAGCAAGGCACGGTTGTTTTATCCGAATAACTTTGACTCGTTGTTAGCTCTCCTATCCTTACGGTCAATATAGGCAACCCTGTAACTTTATAATCATTTGGGTTATTCAATTGAATTTCAAAGCGCCAACGAGAAGTATTATTGCCGGTGTCGGGTATAAACTCATAAAATAAGATATCGTAAGTAAAACCATCTAACTCAGGTGGGTCAATTTGATTTAACGGTTCCGGATCAGGAAAACTACAGGGTAGTTCAATGGTTCTATCTAGGTAGTATTGTTGGTTGTTCAAGAAGTAAGTATCTCTCACAACTGCAGTTTTTGTGCAATCTTCATCTTTAGAATCACAGCTCATGTTAAGGATAAAGCTGTTAAAAGAGATAAATAGGAATATTTTAGAAAATGTGCGTGGAGAACGCTCAATGCTATTTTTCATAAATGATATATTATAGTTTAAGATTCTTGTTTTTGATTTTCGAAAGGTCAAACCTCACTCGGGGCGAGAATTCGAAAATCGGGTAAGGAATAAAAATCTTAACTACATATATTTTCTATTAGCGATGTCAAATGTATTTAAAATTATAAAACGAATACTTTTTTATACCCTTGATTTATAGCTTTTTTTGATTTTTCGGGACATTGAAAACAACCCAGCGTTATGTGAAGTCCACCTTATTTTATTTCATTCAAAATTTGAGTCCAAATTGTATTTTTAAAACGTTCTTTAAATATTCCAAAATGCCCTATTTTATTGGCTTGAAAGTCAATTGGATTTAAATGTATTGATTTTCTATTTGCATTCTTGTATTTCTCAGTCATCCATTGTACTGCTTCTTTCGGGGCAAAGGTGTCGTCATCTATACTATATGCGGTCATATCTACCTCTATGGTTTCGTAGAAGGTGTTTTTGATAGATTTATCACTAAAAATATAGTCTCTGTTCTTACCCCAATTGCGCCATTGTTCAGCTACATTTTTCGGTAAGTTTTCCATGCCGCTAATTCTCTTTGATTTCAAATAGCCGAAAACACTAAGAATAAGCGGAAAAAGAATATACCAATTGAACCACATTTTCATCCTTCTAAATCCCTTCCAGTGTTTCCAATAACCGGATTGTGCCGCTACTAGAATAATTTTGTCTAATTTATTACAAGATTCGGCAAGTCCAATTAGCTGTCCTCCAATACTATGTCCAAGAATTACTTTCTTTGATTTTGGGTAGTTTTTTATGGCGTATTGTATTATACTTTCTATATCATTACTACCCCAATCTGCACCATTTATTTTTAGTTTTTCAATAGGTTTTTTTAGAGAGCTACCTATTCCGTTATAATCAAATGTGATTACGGTTACATCCTTACTTTCGGCATATTTGGCAAATTCATAGTAGTACTTTTGTTTTACACCTGTTGCTGAAGCAATAATTAAAATGGTCTTGTTGCTAGTATTGTCAAATAAAGTTGCGGATAATGTTCCTGAATTATATGGTATCTCTATTTCTTTCATTTTCAGTTCTAATGTCTTATCCTGAAATATGCTTATAGGTTAAAATTGATTTTATGCTGTTTTTAAATATACCATTTTTATTACTCTTTAATCTATAAATAAATGTAATCTGATGATTTTACGTAGGTACAAATCGGTTATGAGTGCCAGGAAGAAAAACCCTTGTAAATGATATTAAAACGGAAGAAGGTGGTTTAAGGCAAAAAGAAAACATTGGCTAACTCTAGAGAACTTGATTGGGGCTTTTCATAGGAGCTATTGTTGTGTGTAGTTATTTAATTTTAACCGTTATTTTTGGAGATTTTTAATTCGAGCTTTTTAACCATTCTCCATAAGGTTTTTAATATACGATCGACTCAATAATATTTATTGTTATCGCCTTTTAATAAATCTTTTCTTTTAGTGTAGAATATCATCATCATCAGAACAGATAAGTATAGAATAAACAACCAAAATGTATTCATACTTCCAGTAAATTCTGGCAAAATTAGTAGATAATTAAAGGCCGCATTAGCACTAATATGAGCCAGTATCGAGGTCAACACACTTTTGGTATAGTAATAAATCCAACTTATAAAAAGTGTTCCCAAAATTACCCATAATAAAAACACTGTAAAGTCCATTTGCAATGGTACCCCTGTTCCAATCAGATATGCTGGAAAATGCCAGATTCCCCATATCAAACCAAGTATTATACTTGAATATAACAGATTAAATTTATCCATCAATCTGGGAAGTAAAAAACCTCTCCATCCATATTCCTCACCTACTGCAATTAATACAATAACAACAATCTGTGGCAGCAGTTGAGTAGTTCTTAAATCGAATCTGGAAATATCGAAGCCCAAGGAAGTGAGCATGGCCAAAGATACAAGGACTGGAATTCCAATCATTGAAATAAGAAGCCATTTTAAACCTGTTTTCTTCACCGTCTGTTTAATGAACAACTCATAGAGACCTTTCTTCCCATTTGTGATGGCAGTAAAAATCAGTGCAACTATTGATGGTGCGAAAACAGTTAATATTGAGACATTTGGATCATCTAATTTATAAGAGATAAAACATATTACCGAACTCAAGGCTATAACAATTACCGAGAATATAATGATTTCCCTTTTTCCATTTGGATTCAAATTTTTCATAGTTGAACATAATTTGGTTTGTGGGTAGTGTTTGGCATTAGTAATCTTCCAAATTTTTAATTCATTTAGTTCAATGCCTTTACATGAAGACTCTTCAAAAGGATAAATGTTACATCTGGTTGGAAATTACACACAACGCAGCGCTATGTGAAGTCCATGTTATTCGTCTATCACCTCTCATCCTATCCCGATAGCGATCTGTCATAGCGCTGCGATGATGTAGCATTTCCGAAAGACCGGGCGACATTTGCGAGAGCAGTGTGCGGGAGGGAGCGGGGGCAAAATGGGATGAAGGGGTTTTGGTCGACGCAGGCGTCACGAGCGCAGCGAACACAGGAATACCTTTAAAAATCAGTGAAAATGATATGAATAATGCTATACCATCGTGTTTGTTTATGAAAAGTTGCGCGGTTTAGCACTTATTATGCACATGTTTTATTTTATTATTGGTAATTCTAAAAAAGATATGTTTGTTTTATTCCTGTAAATACTCAAAGTTGGTATTCCTTCGGTCGGAACCTTATCAAATGTATCTTTATCTGCCCCCGAAATTGCAATTCTTATAGAATGTCCTTTCTTGATGAGAATGGATGTTGGATGTAATTTAAAGCTCACTTCTTCAATCTTATCTATAGGCATTGGTGATGCATCTGATTTTCTGAATGAATGATACGGTATCTTATCATACATAGCATTCATAGATAATTTTCGATGTTTAAGCAAAAGCCCGCCTTCTGTGATATATCTACTTTTTCCATCTGGGTCAACATCTTCTAAATAGACAAAAATGGCCCCTTCTTTGTGTGAAGACGACAGATTGAGAGAAATTACGGGTGTTCCCGTGATTTGAAGCGGTTCTGCAAGAGGTGTGGTTGTATACGTTAGCGTTAAAGAATCGGCAGCATTACGATTATTGAGGTTAAGAACGGGTTTTCCCATTTGGGTTGTCCATCGATTGTTTGTACCGGTACTTACCGAAAAGTCAACGAGATATTCATCCATACCCTGAGGTTCATTAGGTGATGAAGTATTTAATTTTCCATTGGCATCTAAATAATACTTAATTCTTTCTTGTCCTTTGGGAGGCCAAATATCAGAATGTTTAAATGATTCTTCCCCAAAATTATAGTACTTAATGGTTGGCCAATCTTCAACTTCTTTGTCAATCCCCTTTATGTACTGGTCAAAGAAGTTAAGTTGCAGTCTAAGTTGTTCAGTAACAGAAGGAATAGGTTCAACGATACTGTCAGAAACAACAAATGGACTGGCATGTGAACGTCCGCCATGAGAAGTTGGCATCATGACAACTTTCTGCGGATTATCAAAATGTTGTAATCGTAATAAAGTACCTTCTGCCGTACCGGCATCCAACCAACTTGTAAGAACAAGCATGGGTACATTTGATTCCGAAATTTCCTTTTTCCAATGCAAGGGGTCGAGTTCTTCGGATTTGAAATCTCCAAATTTGGAATCTTTATAAGGTGCTTTAGACAGAGCTTCCAATACGATTGTGTTGTTTTCATGTTCTTTGATTGCATCCATCGGAAAATCTATACCGACACGCCTCACACTTGCCCCCAGATTCTCAACTGAATTTTGGTCTAGCCAATCAACATATTGACTCCATACAGCTATAAAACTTGTTGCAAGCATTCCATAGGGCCGCGAAGGACTTTCATAAACGTCAAAATCTGACCAACCAGGTATTACAGCTTTAATGGCCGGGTGCTGGGTAGCACATAAAAGCTCTGCCGTTGTCCCGGAGTATGAAGTGCCATAGGCGCCTACTTTACCATTAGACCACGGTTGGTTCACGACCCAATCAACAATGTACCAAGCATCTTTCACCTCCGTAGGCGAATATTCTGCTGTACGAACACCGTAGGAAGCACCTGTTCCCCTAACATCAACTTTTGCAAGGATGTAATCATGGTCAAGAAAATATTTATCTCGTTTTTTGAGTGAAGGAATTGGCTCACCTGTTTTCGGGTCTTCTTTGCCCCTCCAATAACGGGTAAACTCAAACAGTACAGGGAGTTTTTGATTTTTATAATCTTCTGGGAAGTACACATCCATAGCCAATTTGGTTCCATTGACAGCAGGGATGTAATAAGACTCAACATTATTTGCTTGCGAGAAACCGAATTGATAGGTTAAAAGAAAAAAGAGTATAAATAAAAATTTTTTAGCTGTCATTTTCTAGTTGGGTTAATTTGTGCATAATGCCCGTTTTAATGGCGTTTATTTATTATGCCTGTTTTACAAGTTAAGAAAAAAGTCATTGCGAATCTTTGTTGATGGGGAAAGGATCGTAACTTTAGGTATGCAGGGAAAAAAGGATAATCAGGAAAAACTGTTCGCGAGTTTCCAGTTGGCGAGCGTCTATAACCTGATGAAGTACCTGAAATTTGAACAAAAACGAATAAAAAAAGGGGCAGGGCAACTTGCTTTTAAAGTCTTTATGAGAAGTGTTATCCGTGACTTGTTTTTAGCTTTACTAAGACATCTAAAATTGACTTTTCAATACGGATTAAACTAGAAAAAAGCCCCTTAAAGAGGCTTGTAATGATTTATTTTTTACTGCTTGGGGTACTTGTGCAACGGTTACCGTTGTTGTGCTTTCGTTATATTTTCAATTCCTTATTAATAAGAATTTCAATTTCTTCCATATCAGATAGAATTTTCTTAAATCTTATAAGGCTTCCTTGTTCCGATTTAGCCTTCATATGTTGGCACCTTTCGAAGTTAATAAGAAGCTCTATTAAGTTTTTTTCTTCAAATACCCGTTCCCGCAGTTTGGGTTGATTTTGTATGTTTTTATAGGCAAATTCTGGACTCCCATATCTATTAGCTGCCGTTGCACCCGCTTTACCAGCTTCACCATTATTGTATTCAGAAGCCTCTTCTGTCACTTCTTTATATTTATCTAAACGGATTACTAGTTCCCTAATGGTTGGTGGTATTAATTTGATATCACCAGTATTCTGTAATGTATGTATCGTATTAGTTTTGAATTGAACATTATAAAGTCGCCAATCTAAATTTCCAGTTGCAGAAACGATTTCAATTATTGGTAAGTTTGGTTGATTATAGATTTCTTTAAAGGCTCTAATTTTTACCATATTAGAATCTATTTTTGAAGAATGCTCTTTTATATATGCTTTGTCATTCTCAAAATCTTGTAATAATTGTTTATAATAAACTTGCCTTACATTTTCAGTTTTCCGTTCATCATTGAGGTTGTTAAGTTGTAGGGCAATTAAAATACCTAGAACAACAAGTATAATTTCACCGATTGCATATTTAAGGTATTTTCCAATGTTGCCTTCTAAAAGCAAGTTTTGTCTAATTTTTCTAAAGAATTTTATCATTGATTAGCGGTTTGTCATAATGAAGCACAACGGTTAGGCTATGATCTCGTTGCAGAAAAATCCGTATGGATTTTTCCGTCTGGTACCAAGCCATTGCCTAAAGTTAAGGATTTCCGTTTAGGAAATCCGCCGCAATGGATTATAGGTATTATGCCTGTTGCACAAGTTAAGAAAAAAGTCATTGTGGATCATTGCCGATCGGGAAATGGATCGTAACTTTAGGTATGCAAGGCAAGAAGGACTATCAGGAAAAACTGTTCGCCCATTTTTAATTGACGATCGCATACAACCTGAAGAAGTACCTGAAATTCATTGGGAAACGAGCGAAAAGCGGGGCGGGAATGCTTGCTTTGTTATTTTCTGTAAAAACCGAACCTTACAAGCTCGAAAGGTTGTTTTTAAGCCCGGCAAAAACAATGGGATATTTGGTCACCTAAAAAATAAGACAGCCCTAAAAAGCGGTTGTGGAAGTCATTATTCCAATAATTATAGGCTTGTGCAACGGTTACCTTTGTTGTGGTGCAGTTTTTATTCGGTTAATCTGTTTTTCAAATCCATACGCTCGTGTAAAATTCTCGTTATTTCGATTGGATTTAATTTTGATTTTCGATAAAATATTACGTGTCGATTTGCTTTTAGCCCGAAAAGGTCAGATTTAATTCCGTCATAATTTTTTCCAAGTTCTGTATTGTCAGCAATGTCTTGGCAAATATCCAGAAGCATGTCGTAATATCTGTCAGCTTGATTTTCAGACCAATTCTCGAGAGTATATTCCCAAATTCCGTTTAAGTCAGCTACAGCCTTATTGGTCAATTCGTATTTAGCCATTCATTCTGCGTTTAGCTTTTAATTCCTCAAGATTTTTTTTAGGGTCGAAATCGTGAGCAATTCCGCTATCAATTCCTTCTTGAATAGCATTCCTTAACGCAATAACTTTACTTTCTTCATTTTCCAATAGTCGAAGTCCAGCTCTGATTACTTCGCTTACGTTTTTGTAACGTCCAGCAGAAACCTGAGTTTGTACAAACTGGTCAAAATAATTTCCGAGTGATATGGATGTATTTTTCATTTTTTTTTAATGTATACTCAAATTTACCAATTTTTGGTAAAAATCCCAAATTTACCACGATTTTCAAATTGCACCCAACGGTTTTGTATATGGAAAGTTGCGTGTTTCAGCAACTAAATTAGCAAATACAAACCGAATAGAAAATCCACGAGGATTTCCGTAAGTAGGCTCTAACTAGCAATGAATTATACACATTATGCCTGTTTCACAAGTTAAGAAAAAAGTCATTGTGGATCATTGCCGATCGGGAAATGGATCGTAACTTTAGGTATGCAAGGCAAGAAGGACTATCAGGAAAAACTGTTCGCCCATTTTTAATTGACGATCGCCTACAACCTGAAGAAATACCTGAAGTTCATCGGAAAACGCTCAAAAAGCGGGGCAGGAATGCTTGCTTTGTCATTTTTTATAAAAAACAGGTGCCAAGAACTTGAAAGAACACTTGTAGGCCCCCTAAAAATCTAGAATGGCCAGTGTCCTAAAAACAAAAAGCCCCTAAAAAGGGCTTAAAAGAGGTCTTTTTTTTGCTGTTCAAGGGCTTGTGCAACGGTTACCGTTGTTGTGCATAGTGTTTTATTCAGCTTTTATTTCATAAGGTTTTTCTGGAAATCCAAATAATATTGCCTTTTGCTCATCTATTTCCTTAATTCCGATTAGTGTTTCTCGTTCGTTATTTTCGAAAATTGATGCGAAGTAAGTTCCTTGCAAATTTTCTAATATTAATTTCCGTCCATTTCTTTTCATTCTTTTATTCAGTTCTTGGATTACTGGACTATCCAAAATCTTGTTGAATTTCAAGGGGATTTTTTCATTTTTCCATTCTGCTCTAAATTCGAGCATTTCAATTTTTTCAGATTCAAGTTTCGTTTTAGTTGGTTCGATTCTTTCGTAGTCAGTCGCAAATTCAATATTCTCTGTTTTAGATTCAGTTTCGCTCAACACAGAGTAGGTTTTTCCCATTCTAAATATTCTAATTCGATTGTCATTTACGAATTTATATTTTGATTCAGAAAGTTTTTCGCTCCATTCAGTTTGCACTTTTGATAATTCATTTCCGCCTTTTAATTCCAGTTCAAAATGAATGATTTGGTCGTTATTGAATTCAATAAATTCTGGTGGACAATAGTCGTCTCCTGTTTTAATTTTCAACCAAGTTCCATTCAGACTTCTCATTGATTTATACGGTTTTAGGACATTATGCACAACGTTTATGTATAAGATTAGTGACGTGTTTAAGCAACTAATTCAGTACAGATACTTGCCAGCGGAAAATTCCGCAGGAATTTTCGTAAGTCGGCAGTGAACCAAGCAATTAATTATACACGGTGTTGGCATTTCGTTGTTTTTATTCGGCTTAATTCCGTTTTCCGATTTTCCAGCGTTAGAGTGAATTCGGTCAGCCATTTATTCCGCAAAATTTTTCAATTCCGATTGAGTGAGTAATTCCGCAGCTTGCTAAATTCCGCATTCAGTTCGGGTTTTGGTTTTCGATTCAGTTTCCGATTCCGCAAACAAGCTAAAATTCCAACATTAAATTATTCCTTATTTAGTCAGATGTCGATTTTTTCTTTTCTTTAATAATTATTTTCACAATAGCGGCAATGAGTACAATTGTAGAACAAAAAGATAGCCAAAAATCAAAACTGATATTTGAATAACCAAAATTCAAGATATTTAATATCATAGCTATGATAACTAATATCATTGAAAAATTTCTTTTAATCATAATTTCTCCATTTTGAGTGCGTTCCGCCAATGAATGCGAACGCAGCGCTATGTGAAGTCCACGTTATTTTATGGAAATATAGGGAAAACATTTTTTTGTTTTCGGCTATATTGGGAATAAAATGGCGTGAACCACCGAGCAAAGCGACCGATGAACACCCGTAAAATAAGCAAGCAACGGTGAATAAATTGCATATAGCGGATTGATATGTTACGTTGAAAAGCCGTAGCGGCGTTATCGGCCATAGACCTCTAATCCTATCCCTATGGCAATCTGTCATAGCGCTGCGATGATGTAGCATTTCCGAAAGACCGGGCGACATCTGCGAGCGCAGTGTGCGGGAGGGAGCGGGGGCAAAACGAGATGAAGGGATTTTGGTCGACGCAGGCGTCACGAGCGCAGCGAACACAGGAATACCTTCAAAAAACATTAAAAATGATATGAATAATGCTACATCATCGGTTTGTGTATGAAACGTAGCGTTTAAAAAGACGCTGACTTTTCGGATAAACACAGAGACCCCTTAC
>NZ_JAWMPY010000011.1:0-99517 GCF_033101095.1 Maribacter sp. TH_r10
TCCGAAAAACTAAGGTATAATATACCTTGGTTTAGAGGAGCCAGCCGCAGCATGGCCACTTTGTTAAGATCCACATTGAGAAAAGCAAATAAAACCCACTGCCACAGCGTCCAGGCCGCTTTCACTTGCGTGAAATGCTCTATGGACGCCTTCCTACATCCCATGTGGAAATTCCTCGATTTACTACGAAATTGAAAATAGGCCGTTAAGAGTAATGGAACTTAAACATCACTCAAAAGTGTAAGGTTCCACCAAAAAAACCGAATAAATCCATTCGTTTATATTTGCAAAAACTTTGGAATGGAAATAATTCTTCAACCTTGGCCGTGGTATGTCACCGGGCCATTGATCACTTTCGTTATGCTATTGCTGTTCTACTTCGGCAAATCGTTCGGTATGTCATCGAACCTTAGAACCTTATGTAGTATCGGTGGGGCGGGTAAATATGCCGATTTCTTTAAGTTCGATTGGAAGGCCCAACGTTGGAATTTAGTGGTCGTCCTCGGGGCCATCTTAGGGGGATTTATTGCCGTGAATTTCCTATCCGATGGGTCTAGCATTGCGCTATCGCCCGATACGATCAACGATTTGGAAACCATGGGGTTCCATAATGCCGGTGCAGCCATTTTGCCCCCGGAAATATATGATTGGAGTGCGGTTTTTACCGTTAAGGGGATGTCTGTCTTGATAATCGCAGGCTTTTTGGTCGGCTTCGGTACCCGCTATGCCGGAGGTTGTACCTCGGGCCATGCCATTTCGGGATTGAGCAATCTGCAAAAACCTTCCTTAGTGGCCGTTATCGGCTTTTTTATCGGTGGTCTGATCATGACACACTTTATCTTACCCCTAATATTCAAGGCATCATGAAATTATTGAAATATCTTATCGTCGGTATGGTTTTCGGAATCATATTGGTAAAGTCCGAAGCGGTTTCCTGGTACCGTATTTATGAAATGTTCAAATTCCAGTCCTTTCACATGTACGGCATCATAGGATCGGCCGTATTCTTGGGGGTCATCGGGGTAGCATTGATGAAACGCAGTGGACTCAAAAACATAGAGGGACATAAAATAAACATCAACCCCAAGGAAAAGGGGTTTACCCGTTATCTTCTGGGAGGTAGTATTTTCGGATTGGGATGGGCCCTGGCAGGTGCATGTCCAGGACCCATGTACATTTTGGTGGGAGCAGGCGTCTTCAGCATGCTCATTGTAATCGCTGCGGCCCTCCTTGGCACCTTCGTTTACGGGGTGATCAAGGATAAGCTACCGCATTAGATCATCCCATGATCACTTGTACCGAATGTTCTTTTCCAGCCTCTAATATGGGAACTATTTTCGAATCGATTTCCGAACCGTTCACCAAGATGCGTTTTACGCCTTTACTGATATGCTCGGGATTCTGTACTTCGATATTATAGGTGGCCCCACGATATTCCCGTGTCATTTTGAATCCGTCCCATTTTGAAGGGATACAGGGATCAATGACCAATCCGTCATAATCGGTTTTTACACCGAGGATGTATTGGGTGATCGCAAAGAAGTTCCACGAAGCTGTTCCCGACAACCAGGAATTTTTAGCCTCCCCGGGTTTGGATGCTTCCTTACCTGCGATCATTTGGCAATATACATAGGGCTCCACACGATGCAGTTCGGAAATATCCTCTAAGAAACTGGGGGCAATTTTGGTGTAGTATTCATAGGCTTGGTCTCCTCGGCCCAAAACGGTTTCCCCGATCATGATCCATGGGTTGTTATGACAGAAGATGCCCCCGTTTTCCTTATAACCGGCGGGATAGGTCGAAATCTCCCCATATTCAATATAGTATTTGGTGAAAGCGGGACTGTTCAATACGATTCCGTATTCACAGTCCAAATGCTCTTTTACCGCATTCAACGACTTTTCTACCATCCCTTCTTCCTGTCCGATTCCGGCCATGGTACACCATCCTTGTGATTCGATAAAGATCTTGCCTTCCTCGTTTTCGTTGGATCCTATTTTTTTACCGTAATAATCATAGGCCCTTAGGTACCAATCACCGTCCCAACCATCTTTCTTAACGGCTTCGATCATGGCATCTACATGCTTTTCGGCTTCTTGGGCCTCGGCATCCTTCCCTATGCGTTTGCACAGTTTTACATATTCCTTTCCGTAAACCACGAAAAGTCCGGCAATCATAAGTGATTCCGCTGTACTTCCCTTTTTATTACCTGTGGTCTGGAAAGATTCGTTGGGATCTTCAGAAAAACAATTCAGGTTTAAACAATCGTTCCAATCGGCACGCCCGATAAGCGGTAAGCCGTGTGGTCCCAAATTGTTCACCACATGGTAGAAAGAAGCTTTTAAATGGTCGAAATGCGGTTTGGCGCGTGATGCATCATTATCAAAAGGCACCATTTCATCCAATAGGGAAAAATCCCCTGTTTCCTTAATATATTCGGTAGTGGATAAGATCAACCATAAAGGATCGTCGTTAAAATCGCCCCCAATGGCCGAATTCCCTTTTTTGGTCAAGGGTTGGTATTGGTGGTAGCACGAACCGTCCTCGAACTGTGTAGATGCGATATCAAAGATACGTTCCCTGGCACGTTCAGGAATTTGGTGTACAAAGCCGATCAAATCCTGGTTGGAGTCCCTAAAGCCCATACCACGACCGATTCCCGATTCAAAGAAGGAAGCCGAGCGCGACATATTGAAGGTGACCATACATTGGTATTGGTTCCAGATATTCACCATACGATCCAAGCGATCATCCCCGGAATCTATATTGATCTTGCCTAGAAGTCGGTCCCAATAGGCACGCAATTCCCCATAGGCCGCATCGATTTTTTCAACCGTATCGAATTTTTCCATCATTTCCTTGGCAGGTTTCTTATTGATGACCGCCTTGCTTTCCCATTTGTCTTCGGGAGCTACCTCAACATAGCCCAACATAAAGATAAAATCGCGGGATTCGCCCGGTTGCAATTCCACCTCAATATAGTGCGATGCGATAGGCGACCAACCATGGGCCACGGTGTTCTTTGGAGTTCCGTCGTTAACGACATCGGGATTATCAAACCCGTTATACAATCCCAAAAACGATTCGCGATCGGTATCATACCCATCTATAGGGGCGTTCACGTTATAAAAAGCATAGTGGTTACGTCTTTCCTTGAATTCGGTCTTGTGGTAAATGGTTGAATCCTGGATTTCTACTTCCCCGGTGGAAAAGTTACGTTGGAAGTTCGTCATATCGTCCTCGGCATTCCACAGGCACCATTCGATAAATGAGAACAGTTTCAGTTTTTTGATTTCCGAAGAAGTGTTCTTCAAGGATACTTTTTGAAGCTCTCCCCAAAATCCCAAAGGAATAAATTGAAGAATCTGTGCCTCTACCCCATTCTTTGAACTATTGAATTTGGTATAGCTCATCCCATGACGGCATTCATAGCTATCCAAAGGTGTTTTCATGGGTTTCCAACCAGGTGACCAAGTGGTATTCCCGTCTTTAATGTAAAAATATTTCCCCCCATCATCGATAGGTACATTATTATATCTGTATCGTGTTAACCGCCTAAATTTGGCATCCTTATAAAAAGTATATCCACCACCGGTATTGGAAGTCAAGGAAAAGAAATCCTCATTACCCAAATAATTGATCCATGGGTAAGGGGTCTGTGGGTTCGTAATCACATACTCCCTGTTCGCATCGTCAAAATGACCGTATTTCATATGTTTATATTAAAGTTAATGACTGTGTTTCTGTTCTACCTCGAGATAATATCCCCCTTATCGCTTTTGTAATGAAACATTACGATTCGGGCGATTGGCCCGTTAAATTATTGTTCTATTATTTTTTCTTCTTGAAGTCTTCTGTTTTGAAGCTCCAGGGTAATCTCATCCAGCTTTTTCTGGGTCAAGGGGTATAAGAGCATTAATCCTGCTGCCAGCACGGTGATCAATGCAGGCACCCAACTCATCAACATGATAATACCGGGAATGGCCCCTTCAATAGAACTGGCATCTTGTCCGCTATAATGAAATGCACCCAAGATCATACCGATAATCGCCCCGGCAATACCACCACCGAATTTGGTAGCGAACGAGCCTGCGGAATAGATAAGTCCCGTTGCCCTTCGCCCATTTTTGAACTCGGAATAATCCGCGGCATCGCCCAACATGGCAAAAAACAAGGTCGGGAAGATGGCAGCAGCGAATTCGGAGATAATACCAATAGTAAATATCGCGGTAATATCTTCGGGTCCGCAAAAGAACAATAGGGCATTTACCCCACCGGAAAACAGTAAGGCATAAATAAACAGGTTGCGTTTACCGAATTTCTTGCCCAAGGGAGATGTTGCCATGGCCCCAAGTACCGAGGCGATCATAAGACCGATCAAGAAAGAGGCACCCAAAAGTTGATTATTCAAATAATGCGTAAAGTAAATAATGACAATCCCTTGTTTTATGGAATTATAGACGTTGAACAACAGTCCGATCACCAATAACACCAACCATGGTTTGTTGGCTATAAGATCCTTGAAATCCTGTTTCAGGTTGTTTTTTTGTTCTTTGGGTGGTTGTATTCTCTCTTTGGTGGAATAGAAGGTCAGGAACATTAAAATGGCCAAAAAGACCGACATGAGGTACATAGAATTACTATACCCTCTTTTTTGGTCGATGATGGTGATCTTGTCCTTGGTCAGGTTTTGTTCCCCCTCAACAATAAAAGTATAGTCCTCATTGGCCTTCATAGAGAAACTTTTACCATGGGTAGGTGCATTTTCCCCAGAGACCATTTGCCTATCGTCCCATGTGAAATTGGCGATTCCATCTTCCGTTTTTATGTTCACGTTCTCAACATCGGTATGGGTTGAAACAACAACCTTGTATGTATCATCTTCCAGTTGATCAATGGAGATGGTAGGATCAACGTTGCCATAATAAGCAACCAAGAACAATAAGGCCCCTTGGACCAACATGCCACCACCGAAAGCACCGACCATACGATAAGACCCCAAACTGGTACGCTCCTTGTCATCCCCGGTCATAACGGCCATCAGAGCTCCGTAAGGAACATTGTTCGCCGTATAGATCAAGGTAAAAAAGATATAGGTAATATAGGCATAGACGATCTTACCGGTCTCGCCCAAATCCGGACTTGTGAACAAGAGGGACAGGATAGCGGCCAATGGAATGGCCGTCCATAAAATCCAAGGACGGAATTTGCCATATTTAGAGGTCGTACGGTCCCCGATAATCCCCATAAGCACATCGCTGATACCATCGCTAAAACGGGCCACCAGCATTAACACCCCAACGGTAACAGGGCTCAATCCGAACACATCGGTATAAAAAATGAACAGGAAAGTGGCTACTCCACGCCATGCGATATTCGCGGCGCCATCCCCTAAGGCATACCCTATTTTTTCCTTAATGGAAATTCTCTCAAATGTAGCCATGCTCTTTTTGAATTGATTAAGTGATAAAAATAATCAATCGTGAAAGCCCCTACTAATGCAAAATAATCTTTTAGTGCGCTAAAATGTAAGCACTTTGGATAAAAGGCGTGATAAGACCAAGAAAGTATATAAAACCCTCTGTCTTAGTTTTTTGAAGTATTTTTTTCTATACGATCTCTGCACTTAAACCTGCCTGAAGCAACCGACTACAACGCGGTTCAAGATCTTTATATTCACCGGTTTTTACGGTGCATTTCCCATTATAGTGAACAATCAAAGAGCATTGTTCTGCCTGTTCGGGTGTGTGCTCACAAACATCGATCAAGGTATCGATAACGTGATCGAACGTATTTACCTCGTCATTAAAAAGTACAATTTCGTTTTGCTTTACTGTTTCTTCTTCTAGCAGTAATTCTTCCGAAATTTTTTCTTTAGTGCTCATAATTCAAATTTTTAATATCGGAATAACACTCCCTAAAGTACATATTTTACGGCAACCCAATTATTTTTTTGAAGATTTTTTTCAAAATTGAGTCCGTATTCACTGCACTTTTTGGAGATTAAGGGAATATCTTCCTTATAAAATCCACTTAAAAACAGCTGCCCTCCCTTAGTCAGGCATTTTGCATATTCCGGAATATCGGCAAGTAGTATGTTCCTATTTATATTGGCGATGATCACATCGTACTTTTGGTCTTTCAACAAAGAGGCATCACCCTCATACACTTTGATTTGCTTACAATTATTGCGCTCCACATTCTCTATGGCGTTCAGATAACACCAATTATCGATATCTATGGCATCTACGGACATTGCCCCCCTCATTTCGGCAAGAATGGCCAAAACCCCTGTACCACTGCCCATATCAAGAACCGTTTTTCCTTTGAAATCATGCGCTAGAATAAATTGCAGCATCATATGGGTGGTTTCATGATGGCCCGTACCGAAACTCATTTTTGGCTCAATGACTATATCATACGTTACATCGGATTTTTCATGAAACGGCGCACGTACCTCACATTCATTGTCAACGGTAATCGGGTTGAAATTGCGTTCCCAAGTGGCGTTCCAATTTTCTTGTTCTATCTCTTTGAAACCATATGAAATACTAAAGTCCGGATTTGTAAGTATCCCGACTTCTTGCAACATATCGGCTTGCCAATCCTCTTTTTGAATATAGGCCTGGATACCGGTTTCGTGCTCTACGAAACTCTCAAAACCGATTGCACCCAATTCGGCGATCAATATATCCGATGTGGGTTGCAAAGGGGCAATCTCAAAATTATATTCAATATAAACGGTGTTTGACATAGGTACGGATTTATAGGAACAGAATGCCCCTTAAAAACAAATTTAAGGGGCATATAAAATGGTATTTTTAAAAACTTAGATCGCTTTAACGATAGCAATGAAATCATCGGCTACCAATGCAGCACCACCGATCAAACCACCATCAACATCTGGTTTGGAGAAAATTTCCTCAGCGTTGGAAGGCTTAACACTACCACCATAAAGAATGGAAACATTATCGGCGATATTCTGATCAAAGGCCGCAGCAATGGTCTTACGAACAAAAGCATGCATTTCTTGCGCCTGCTCAGGTGAAGCTGTTTCACCCGTACCAATGGCCCAAACAGGTTCGTAAGCCAAAATAATGCTGCTCCAAGCACTGGCATCCAGTCCAAAAAGTGCATTTTTCAATTGGCTTTCAACAACCTTGAAATGGTTGTCCGATTTACGATCGGCCAATTCCTCACCAAAGCAGAACATTACTTTCATGTTCTTGGCCAAGGCTGCTTTTACTTTTTTCTCAAGGATCTCATCGGTTTCCCCGAAATAGGCCCTACGCTCTGAATGACCCAATATAACGGTATTGATACCGATGTTCAATAACATATCGGCTGAAATTTCACCCGTATAGGCACCACTTTCGGCAAAATGCATGTTTTGGGCGATAACCTCTATGGTTGAATCCTCCAACTGGTTTACGGCACTAGCCAAATTTACGAAAGTCGGGGCTACCATTACCTTCGCAGTAGTGTCCGGTAATTTCGCCGAAACCTCTGCCAAAAGGGCTTCGGTCTCTTCCATGTTCTTATTCATTTTCCAGTTTCCTGCTACTATTTTACTTCTCATGACTTACTGTTTCTTAATTGTTCTACAATCGCTTTATCACTTGCCTTTATGGCTTTATATAATTTAATATTACCTTCTGCGTCCAGGACCATATATCTTGGAATCCAATCCAAATCAATATCTTGGAACAATTCCGATTTCCATCCATCGTTCGCCCAATAATGTGACCCTTCCGTTATTTTAAATCTTTCTATTCCCTTTTTCCAGCTTGCTTCATTCTTATCCAAGGAAATGAATACGACCGCAACATCGGGAAATTCTTTTTGTAAATCTTTTACCGTTGGCATACCTACTACACAATCTTTACACCAAGAGGCCCAAATGTCCAAAAGCACGGTTTTGCCTTTATTCGCTTCTATTATGGACTGAAAAGAGACCTCATCCCCTTTCAAATCCAAAAAAACATCGTTCAATGCGGCCTTCGAAAAAGTATGTTCCTGGGCCTGCATCGCCATAAACGAAAACAGGGCCAAAAGCACGTACAGTTTGTTTATTTTCTTTCTTATCGTTGTTGCTGTCATGTATCTATATCCGTATTAAAATACCAAATCGTCCATATCGTTAAAATGCACTTTCTGGGTAATGGTTCCTTTTTCCAAAGTAAGTAATCCCGGATTGGAGCGTACTACGGTTTTCAATGCCGTCTCATCTGTAAAATAAAACTCGGTATCCAAGTTATATTTTTTTATTAGGGCTGCGGTTTCTTCCGGACTTGAAGCCGACATGCCAATTACCTTATAACCCTTATCCTTTGCTTTGGGTATCAACTGGGCCAGTGCGGTAAACGCTTCCAAATCGCTGTTATCCAAGTTATAGGAAATAATCATCATCAATTTAGGTTCTGCCAATAACTCAGGTGCGTAATCTACCCCTTCTTGTTCTATCGTGAAATCATGTATCGGTGGTTCATATCCTTTTACGATTTCCGTGGTTTCAACATCAATGAACTCCCCATCGACTGAAGGATAATCCCCATTGGTAACCACAACCTCTTCTTCTTCGTTCACATTGAATTTCCAAGCATACTCAAAAACAGGTTTCTGCGCATCCTCGGGCATTACCATACCTTCTTGAATATTGGCGCCGATCTTATACGGCCTATAATCGATTACCGGAAGATGGTTCAGAACATGGTAGGCAAAGAGGACACAAAACACCAAGGCCAAAGCCGTAATGACCCTTCTCGAATTGGGCCCGAAAATGGGTTTTATAAATCTTTTCCCTAGAATCAGTATAACGATGAAGACCAAGAGCACCATATCCTTTGTAAAAGAACCCCATGGTGACAAGTTCACGGCATCGCCAAAACAACCACAATCGGTCACTTTATTGAAATACGCCGAATAGAAGGTTAAAAACCCGAAAAATACGATCATCAAAAACAAACTCCATAAAGTAAACCTGATCCTGAACCCCAACAATAACATTACGCCCAATAAGATTTCCAAGACCACAACAAGAAGTGCGAAACCAAGGGCATATGGCAATAAAAAAGTGAGGTTAAGAACGGCCTCACTAAAATATTCCTCCAATTTAAAGGTAAAACCTACAGGGTCGTTGAGTTTTACAAAACCACTGAAAATGAATAAAAACCCGACGAACAATCTACTAAAACCAACTAAATATTTCATTTTGAACCTTCTTTTAAATGAATCATGGCGAAAACGGCATAATTTACCATGTCCTGATAATTGGCATCGATACCTTCACTGACCAAGGTTGCCCCTTTGTTATCCTCGATCTGTTTAACACGTAAAAGTTTTTGAAGGATAAGATCGGTCAAGGAACTTACACGCATATCTCGCCAAGCCTCCCCGTAGTCGTGATTCTTATCTTCCATCAAGGATTTAGTGATCTTTGTATGCTTATCGTACAACTCCACAGCTTCCTTCTCGGATAAATCGGGCTGGTCCACAACACCTTTTTCCAACTGGATCAAGGCCATAATCGAATAGTTGATGATCCCGATAAACTCGGAACGCTCATCCTCGTCAACCTTTCGCACTTCATTTTCCTGAAGCCCACGAATACGTTGTGCCTTTATGAAAATCTGATCGGTCAAGGAAGGTAATCTAAGAATACGCCAAGCACTGCCGTAATCTTTCATCTTTTTCTGGAATAAATCCCTACATATCTTTATTACGGCGTCGTATTGTTCGGAAGTTTGCTGCATGTATTATCACTAATTTGCGTAAATTTCGCCTAAAATATTTGAAACATCAAAGTTCGTGTTTTAAAGTTGGTTTATCAAACTTTATAGCGGCAACTTTGCCACTAATCTTTGTAGTATGACCTTGAATTGCAATGGAAAGCTTATAGATTTATCCACACCCAAAATAATGGGCATACTTAACCTTACACCCGATTCATTTTATGATGGGGGAAAATACAGGAATGAAAAGGAAATTTTGGGCCAGGTCGAAAAAATGCTGAACGACGGAGCTACTTTTATAGATATTGGCGCATATAGCTCCAGACCGGGAGCAGATGCAGTACCCTTGGAAGAAGAATTGTCAAGGATCGTCCCCATAATACAAAAGGTAACGAAGACCTTTCCTGATATCATAGTATCCGTTGACACCTTCCGCAGTGAAGTCGCAAAAAACTGTTTAGGTGAAGGCGCAGCTATTATCAATGATATTTCAGCAGGCCAATTAGATGGTAAAATGTTTCAAACAGTTGCAGAACATGGAGCCCCGTACATTATGATGCATATGAAAGGTACGCCCCAAAACATGCAACGGCATACCGATTACGTGAATTTAGTAAAGGAAATGTTATCGTATTTTTCAGAACGGATCGCTAAGGCGAGGGAATTCCACATCAACGATATCATCATTGATCCAGGATTCGGATTCAGCAAAACGCTAGAGCAGAATTACCACCTGTTAAAAAAAATGGACCTCTTACGGATATTGGAACTACCCCTCTTGGTTGGGCTCAGTAGAAAATCGATGATATACAAAGTACTTGCAAACACACCACAAGAAGCCTTGAACGGCACAACAGCACTACATATGGTTGCCCTGCAAAAAGGGGCTCAAATACTTAGGGTGCACGATGTGGCAGCGGCTGTGGAGTGTGTTAAATTGAACGAACAACTGAACTAAACCCTTGAAAGGATTTTTGTTCGTCAAATTTTGCTAATTTTACAAAAAAGGCTAGGATTGGATTTTTTGAATTTTCTCGACTTTAAGATTACCGATATTCTCGACATTATCTTAGTCGCCGTACTTCTTTATTATATCTACAAACTCGTTCGGGGTTCTGTAGCCATAAATATTTTCATAGGTATCGTTATTATTTGGGGTTTTTGGAAACTCACCGAATTGCTGGATATGGAAATGATCAGTAGTATGGTCGGCGGCTTTATGCAAGTGGGTCTTATAGCACTTATCATCGTTTTTCAACAAGAGATCCGAAAATTCCTTCTTATGATCGGGTCAACAAATTTTGCCAACAAACGAAACTTTATACGTCGCTTTCGTTTTTTAAAACCTGACGGAGATACGACCAGTACCGATATAAACGCCATCCTGGAAGCATGTGAGATCATGGGGCGGTCCAAGACCGGTGCCATTATCGTTATAAAACGGAACAATTCGCTCGATTTCATAAAGTCATCTGGGGACACGATGCACGCAGAGGTAAACCAACCCCTATTACGAAGTATTTTCTTTAAAAACAGTCCCTTACATGATGGTGCCGCCGTTATTGAAGATAATTATATTGTAGCTACCCGTGTCATACTTCCCGTATCGAACGAACGCAGTATTCCTTTACGGTTCGGGCTTCGCCATAGGGCCGCCGTAGGAATAACAGAAAGAACGGATGCCCTTGCACTTGTGGTCAGTGAGGAAACAGGAAACATTTCCTATATCAAAAATGGGGAATTCGCCCTTTTTAATGATATTACCGAATTGGGCAATATGATAAAGGAAGACCTGACCTAAGCCGCTTCCTCTTCCATAAACTGGGCTTCATACAGCTTGTTATAATAGCCGCCTTTCTTAAGCAGTTCATTATGGGTGCCGGACTCAACGATTTTACCGGCTTCCATGACCAAGATCTTATCGGCCTTTTTAATGGTCGCCAAACGATGGGCAATAATTATGGATGTTCTACCCTCGGTAATCTTATCGGTGGCACGCTGGATCAAGCGTTCGGAGTAACTATCGACAGATGATGTTGCCTCGTCTAAGATCAAGATACTGGGATTACTCACAAATGCCCTTAGAAAGGCTATCAATTGACGTTGCCCACTGGATAACATGGAGCCCCTTTCCTTTACATTGAACTCATAACCACCCGGTAGACTTTCAATAAACTCATGTACACCTATCTGAATGGCCGCCTCCTCAACATCCTTTAGGTCAACATTTTCATTTTTCAAGGTGATGTTGTTTACGATGGTATCGGCAAAAAGAAAAACATCTTGCAGTACTACGGCAATATGTGAACGTAGTGCTGCCAATTTATAATCCTTACTATCAATACCATCAATCAAGATCTGACCCGAATTGATCTCGTAAAAGCGGTTCAATAAATTTATGATGGTTGATTTACCGGCTCCTGTTGCACCAACTATGGCAATGGTCTCACCTGCCTTGGCATCGAATGAAATACCATGAAGCACTTCCTCTCCTTTTAGATAACCGAAATGAACATCGGTAAACTTAATATCTCCCCTAACTTGGGTATCTCCATACGTTCCGGAATCATCCATTTTACTATCAGTGTCCAAAATCAAAAATACCCTATTGGCCGCTACCATTCCCATTTGTAAGGTATTGAACTTATCCGCAATTTGCCGTAATGGCCTAAAAAGCATCTCAATACAAAGAATATAAGCAAATATAGTACCCGCTTCACTATCCGAAATATTTGCGACGTTCATGAGTCCGCCATACCAAACGACCAAACCAATGGCCAAAGAACCTACGATTTCTGCAATGGGAAAGAATATGGAGTTGTACCAAACCGTTTTCAACCAGGCCTGCTTATGCTTTTCGTTGATTTCCCGAAATTTATCACTCTCAATCTTTTCCCGCGTAAACAATTGTACGATTTTCATTCCCGCGATCCTTTCCTGTACAAAAGAATTCAGGTTAGCCACCTGCGCCCTTACTTCGATAAATGCAACCTTCATCGCCTTTTGAAACAATCTCGTGGCATAAAGGATGACCGGTAATAATGAAAAAACGATCAAGGCCAATTTCCAGTTCAAATAAACCATCAATGCGGCAGCGGCCAGCATTTTCAACAAATCGGCAATGATAACGAAAAAACCTTGGCTAAAGATTTCCCCTATACGCTGCATATCAGCCACTGCCCTTGTGACCAATACCCCTAGTGAGGAGTTGTCAAAATAAGTCATTTTAAATCCCAACATATGTCGAAACAAACGAATACGAACATCCTTGATCACGGATTCCCCCAACCAATTCGCATAGTAATTAAAGAGCAATTGAAAAGTAACCTGCGCTAGCAACACCAATAACATGATCACCGACAGATTAAGTAATTTGTCGGCCTTGGCAGGAATAATGGCCTCATCGATCAACATTCGTAATAAATAAGGGGTCATTACCGCAAAAACAGAAAGTAAAATAGCGGAAAGTGCTACCCCATAAAAGGTTAGCCTATAAGGTTTCGTAAACGTCATTAAACGCTTGAACAAACCGGTATCAAATGCTTTTCCTGATTCTTTACTCATATTTTTTCGTATGGCTCTGGGTATATAATCTTGGTCAAATATAATCCTTTTGCAGGCACTGAAGCCCCTGCCTTTGACCTGTCCTTACCGTTTAAAACTTCATTCACATGCCCCAAACCAGTTTTCCCGATACCTACATCAAGAAGCGTTCCCACTACGGCCCTAACCATATTGCGAAGAAAACGATCTGCGGTTATCGTAAATACCAATTTATCGGACTCCACGGCCCATTCCGCTTTTTTTACATCGCACAAATAGGTATGCACATCGGTATTCGATTTTGAAAAACACTCAAAATCATCATGGTCCAATAATAATTTGGCCGCTTGGTTCATTGCATTGACATCCAAAGGATGTTTTACATAATAGGCCGAATGCATATGAAAAGGGTCTTTTTGTTGAACGATCCAATATTCATAGGTGCGTTCAATGGCATCAAACCTGGCATGGGCATTTTTTTCTACTGGAAACAATTTGGAAACAGCGATATCCTCCGGCAAAAAGGCATTCAATCGATAAACCAATACATCACTGTCCACTTCCCCATCAAAATCAAAATGGGCATACATTTGTTTGGCATGCACCCCGGCATCCGTTCTACCGGCACCGACCAAAGCTATTTTTTCACGCAACAATTTAGACATCGCTTCTTCAAAAACTTCTTGTACCGTAATGGCATTAGGTTGGTTTTGCCAACCATGGTACGACTTTCCGAAGTATGAAAAAACGATGAAATATCTCAAGTGAATCGCCTATTTTTGTGGAGTCCAAAGATACTTCGTTCCTTCTAAAAAGAGTTCCTAATCCCATATTTTTAAGCTTAATTTAAGTTTTATGACCAAAATACTTTTGCTTTCCGACACCCATAGCCATATTGATGATGCCATTTTAAAATATGTGCGGCAAGCTGATGAAGTATGGCATGCGGGGGATATCGGTAGTTTAAAAGTTACCGATCCAATTGCGGCATTGAAGCCTTTGAGAGGGGTTCATGGGAATATAGATGACCATATAATTCAAAAGGAATTCCCTTTGCACCAACGTTTCATGTGCGAGGAAGTTGATGTTTGGATCACCCATATCGGAGGCTACCCCCCCAAATACAACAGCTTGGTATCAAAAGAAATAAAAGCGAATCCGCCAAAAATTTTCATAAGCGGCCATTCTCATATTTTAAAGGTCATGATGGACAAGAAACTTGGGGTTCTACATATGAACCCAGGTGCATGTGGCAAACATGGTTTTCACCAAGTACGTACCATGTTGCGCTTTGTAATCGACGGAAAAGAAATCAAGGATCTGGAGGTAATAGAACTGGGAAAACGATAATACCGCAAATAATCCCGAACCCGGAATAACGGAAAATAAAAAACCCTGATGCTTCCATCAGGGTTTACGCACTAATACTACTAAGATGTTAGGCTTAACGCAAACGATCAACAGATTTTACAAGATCTTCATCCTTCTTAATAGCCCTATTGGCAAGGACCAAAAAAACGATAGAAAATACAGGAATCAACATCCCAATACCCTTCTCAGAAACCAAGGTCTCTCCGGATAAGTTTAGCGATCGGTAAACGAAAAATCCTAGTAAAAAAAGATTTAATATCATATTCAACCTGTTCAACACAAATTGATTTTGTCTCTTCTTATATAAAAAAATGGCTACCAAAGCCAATGCCCCCGTCAAATATAAAGCCACGGAGACCATAATGTCGTTTTGGGCAAAAAATTCCTTGCCATTGGCATCTAACCAAAGATAAACCAAAAAAGGAGCCACACCACCCAATAAGGCGACAAGGACTAGATAAATGGTCTGAATTCTTTGAATCATTGCTCTAAAAACGATTTTGAAGAGCAAAAATACATGTCTTTTGAAAAATATCCCTGTATTAATGAAAATAATTTGTAATATTGTTTCGTTATTCGTTATATCACTTACCAAAACGGGGATTCTTCCCCTTGTAAACCCAAATAACAATACACTTCTTAATTGTCTAAAGACGTATAATTTATATCACACTTAATGTTTGAGATTTCAGATTTAAAATCGAAAAAGCTTCCTGAACTCCAGGAAATAGCAAAAGGATTGAAAGTACCTAAGTTCAAATCCTTGAAAAAATTGGACCTTGTTTATCAAATTTTGGATGTGCAAGCCGCAAATCCAAAGGCTGCCGAAGGAATTGCTTCAGTTCCTACCGAAAGTAATGCTGTAGAGAAAAAACCTGCAGAGAAAAAACCAGTTGCACGCAAACCAGCGGATAGACCAAAAAGATCCCGCGTCGCAGCGGTCAAAAAAACGGAAGGGCCCCAATCGGAAAACACTAAACCAGAGGCCAACAAGGCTCCTGAGGCCGCTGAAGCCAGTGAAACCATTTCTAAAAAACCGCAGCCCGAAAACAAAAGACCCAACCCAAGGCCCAATACTGGCCAAAATACCAAAAAAGGTCCTCAACAACATAAAAACCAAAATACAAAAAAGCCTCCCCATCAAAAAGGTGGACAGGACAAACGCAACAGCAATTTTGATAAAGATTTAAAGAACAGGTACAAAGAGCCCGAATTTGAATTTGACAGTATCATTGCCAGCGAGGGAGTCCTTGACATTATGCAAGACGGCTATGGCTTCTTACGTTCTTCCGATTACAATTACCTATCATCCCCTGATGACATTTATGTATCACAATCACAAATTAGATTGTTCGGCCTTAAAACCGGGGATACTGTTTTAGGAAATGTACGTCCACCTAAAGAAGGTGAAAAATACTTTCCACTGATAAAGGTGAACAAAATCAATGGTATTGATCCACAAGTTGTACGCGACCGTGTATCTTTTGAACATTTGACCCCTTTGTTCCCGGATGAAAAATTTAATCTGTCTGATCGCCAGAGTAGTATTTCTACACGAATCATCGATTTGTTCTCCCCTATCGGGAAAGGACAAAGAGGTATGATCGTCTCCCAGCCCAAAACAGGTAAGACGATGCTTTTGAAAGATGTGGCCAACGCCATTGCCGCAAACCACCCAGAAGTTTACTTGATCGTTTTGCTAATTGATGAAAGACCTGAAGAGGTAACCGATATGCAACGTAACGTCCAGGGAGAAGTAATCGCTTCCACCTTTGATAAAGAGGCAACGGAACACGTACGTGTAGCGAACATCGTTTTGGAAAAAGCCAAACGTTTGGTTGAATGTGGCCATGATGTTGTTATCCTATTGGACTCAATTACCAGATTGGCAAGGGCGTACAATACGGTACAACCTGCTTCCGGTAAGGTATTGAGTGGTGGTGTAGACGCCAATGCACTTCATAAACCAAAACGTTTCTTTGGAGCTGCCCGTAATATTGAAGGCGGTGGTTCTTTATCTATCATTGCTACGGCCTTGACGGATACAGGTTCAAAAATGGATGAGGTTATTTTCGAGGAATTCAAAGGTACCGGTAACATGGAGCTTCAGTTAGATCGTAAAATCAGTAACCGAAGAATATTCCCTGCAATCGACCTTACATCATCCAGTACCCGTAGGGATGACCTACTATTGGACGAAAGCACGATTCAACGTATGTGGATCTTACGTAAATACCTTGCGGATATGAATCCTATAGAAGCCATGGAATTCATAGAACAACGCATTAAACAGACCAAGAACAACGAAGAGTTCTTAATGACGATGAACCAATAGTCCATCATAAAAACACAATACGTTTAAAATCCCATTGGCTGTTTGCCAATGGGATTTTTTTATGAATACATCCCAGCAACAAATCCCGTGCATCAAAAGAGAAAGTGCGGCATGTTGACGTTAGTTTAATTTTAATATCTTTATAAAGCAAAATTCGTTCTCCCCCAACCTTTTTGCATGGACATTTTACAACCTAAACCTTCTACATATGATTATTATCTACAAGTATCAGATGCGAATTCTTGCGCTTTCGGCATTGCTTTTAACCCTTGCAAGCTGTAATGAAAAAAAGAAACCAAAGCAAGAAAAAGACCTTATCAAAAAAGAGGTAAAAGCCCCTAAGGACATAATCTCATTAAATGAGGCAAGTTCTATTTATAACAACTATACCAAACATAGAATTTCGGTAATTGAGAATTATGAGCTGGAACAGAGAGCCCCTGAAAAGGAATTTATACCGGCAAGGTTCGTTGATTTCGATTACCAAACGATTAAAAACTACATTGCTTATGTAGACCAAGAAGCCTCAAAAGCCGGAGTGAAAGAAGTAACCAAACTTCGCCTATATTTTGCCAATTATCCGAATAAAGGGAAATTTGCAGATGGAAAAAAAGTGGTTCATCCCAGACAGAACTCCATATTTATGGTTCCAACCTTGGATAAAAACGGAGAGAATCACGGATTTTATATTGGTGAAGACGGTAAGGCCAAATTAATTAGTGATTGGAAACATAACAATAAAATGGAGATGGGAGCAAATTCTTTGAACCCAAATATAAAATCCCATGCAAGTATGATTCCTAGTTTTACCCTTAATTCCAGTTTATTGGCAGGTACGAGCCTGGTATTGAATCGCGGAAACGGTGGCCCGCCTCCTAAGTCAGAGTTTTAAATTATGTCTCAATTGTTGTTGGATTTATTTCATCGTAGTTATTTCCTCATTGTTTACGGAATTGCCTTAATGATTTCCGTAAAGACATATAGGAAGTATTTTGAAACGGTCTTCAAATATCTTCCACTGATTATTGCGTACACTTTTTTGAATGAGCTGCTTGGCTACTTTATAAAGTACTACCCGGATTTTTCACTCTTCAATGATATTAAATACAGTAACATCAATGAAATAATATATAATCTCTATGATATTGTATTTTTCCCTTATTTCTATTATGCCTATTGGAAACTTTCTACCAATAGCGAAAACAAGAAAAGGATTGCTTGGGCCTCCTCTTTCGCTATATTAGCCTACCTTATAAGTTGTATCTTTCAAAACCCTATGGACACTATGCTTTATTATGCTTATTTCGTAGCTTCTTTTGTTTTGGTTTATTGTATTGCAACAAATTTCATTGAAAAAAAGCAAAACAACATAGACGTGGTCAATACGTACAATCTTGTTTTTTGGATAAATATGGCACTCATTATATTTTATGCCATTTCCCCTTTTTTGTTGTTTATCGGTTATACCAAAATCGAAATATGGAACCAATTTCATTTTGCATTGATCTTGAAAATTTTAATTATAATCATGTACAGTATTTTGACCATAGGTCTTTTATTGAACAGAAAGCTCGCATTTAGGTGACACACACATGTTCAAGATTCTATTGAAATAGGATCATATTACGGCCCGTGGATTGCACCAGACCTTTAATCGTTATGAATTTTATTACCCATTGGAGTATTAATACTTTTAAAACCCATTGTTATGATCAAAATAAAAAAGTTATTATCGCCATGTATTACTCTTATCATTATCCTTTTCTCCTTCTCAAGTTGTGAAGAAAAAGACGAAAAGGAACCACCGACCGTATTGGCACCCGAACAAATTGTAGAAGTAGACCAAGCCAAAGAAATGTACGATCGTTATACCGATCGTCGCGTTCCTTTGATACAACACTACGAAGACTCTATAGATAGGGCCCTTTACGATTCAAAAATACTTCAGCACAAAAAAGCAAAATCAAAAACGATAGACTCCAATACGGATAAAAAGTTTGATGTGGCCCGTTATGTTTCTTACGATTACAAAACCATAAAACAATACTTGGCCTATATAGAACAAGAAGCGAAAAAGGCCAACGTTGAGATTTCTAGCCTGCGATTCTATTTTTCGAATTACCCGGACAAATCTTTTTTCGATAATAAAGATTCGGTCTTACATCCTAGACAGAACTCACTGTTGCTTTCACCGACCTTAAAAAAAGGGGACCGGGAATATTTATTTTATATCGGAGGTACTAAAACCGAGGAGCAAGCCATATTACTTACAGATAATTTCGGCGAAATAAATAACCAGGAAATAGGCGCCACTGACCGCATGGGAGATAAAGCACATGCCTCTATTCTTCCAAACCTAACAAATACCACGACAAACCCCGCTTTAAATACATCTTTCTATTCAGGAACAAGTTTAACCATGAACAAAGGAACGGGCGCCCCACCGCCATGGAACGAAAATTAAGCCCTCTTAAACATGGTCGATTTTTTAAAAGACAACTATTTCATTCTCCTCTATGGAGTTACATTGATCATAGCATTACTTCGCTACAAACGGTATTATAGTAGTATTGTGAAGTACTTTCCTATAATCATTATTTATACGATAGTATCTGAAGTACTAGGATACTTTATTCGGGATTTCGAAGATTTTCAGATTGTCTATGAAAATAAATACCAATATGCCAACTACATCATTTTCAACGTATATGACTTGGTATTTTTCTTCTATTTCTATTTTCTATTTTGGAAAACGATGAAAAACAAAGAACATAAAGCTATTATAAAATATGGTTCTTTGGTTTACCTTGTATCCGCATTGATCAATCCTTTTTTTCAAAATGTATATATCTACCCACAACTTTATGCTTCAACAATAGGGTCTATTGTACTGATTATAGCCGTTTATTTATATTTTCGTCAGAATTGGAACCAAAAAGGGAAAAAACATGATTTGATCTTGTGGATCGGTGGGGGACTATTGGTTTTCAATATCTTTTTCCCGATAATTTCAATAATTTCATTTTTTGATTACCCCAGTTATGAAAAATTCAAGCTAAGACAAGTACATTATGTTCTGATTGTAGCGATGTATATGTGTTTTATAATGGGCTTTATTTTTATGAAACCATATAGACCCGTTGAAAATTCTTGAAATTTGAAATAAATGGCCTTGACCCTCGATGCTTTTTTGTCGGAATATTATTTTTTGCTCTTTTGCGCCATGGCCTTATCAGTGTCGGTCTATACATATCGATGGTATTACCATAGTGTTTTAAAATACTTGCCTATATTGATAGGCTATACCTTTCTTACCGAAATACTTGGGCTGATAATTTTCGAGTTCGAAAATATACAGATAGTCTTAAGGGATGGGTATTCTAATTACAACAACTTGATTTACAATGTTTTTGATATCTTGTTCTTTCTATACTTCTATTATATTTTTTGGAAGACCTTTACAGATCGGAAAATGAAGTCAATTGTACTTATAGGTGGATTATTGTTTATACTTACCAGCCTGATCAATCCTTTTTTTCAGGATTTTATACTTTATGCCCAATTATGGGCATCATCAATAGGCTCACTTGTATTGATACTATGTATTTTGTTATTCTATACCCAAACAAAAACAAGCACATCAAAAAACAATAAATTTTCGGTACTGCTAAGATGGATCAGTCTAGGTTTACTGGTCTTTTACATTTTCTACCCCATCATTCTAATTATAGGTCATTTAGATTATTCACTGTATCAAAAATTGCATATAAGACAGCTACAACACTTTTTGATTGCCGTGATGTATCTTGGCTTTATTTTAGGTTTCTTACGAATGCGCAGGTACCCGACGAAAAATATATAAACAAAAAAAAGCCCAGATGGTCTACCATCTGGGCTTTTTAAATAGATTGGATAATAAAGTCTACAAAGCAGCAACGTGCTTTGCCAACTTACTCTTTAAGTTCGCCGCTTTATTCGTATGTATGATATTACGCTTTGCAAGCCTATCGATCATACTAACTACTTCCGGATACATTTTCACAGCATCTTCCTTGTTCTCTTCACCACGTAATTTTTTAATTGCATTACGGGTTGTTTTGTGTTGATACCTGTTACGTAAACGAACAGCTTCATTTCTTCTGATTCTCTTTAATGCTGACTTGTGATTTGCCATCTTCTCTTTAAATTATGTTTTTAAGACAATTGTCTTTTTACTTGGTAGTCCGTAGGGGAATCGAACCCCTGTTACCAGGATGAAAACCTGGCGTCCTAACCCCTAGACGAACGGACCTTAATATTAGGAAAAAACTCGATTATCGCTTTTACCCCAATTCTTTTCAAATAACCTTGTAGTCCGTAGGGGAATCGAACCCCTGTTACCAGGATGAAAACCTGGCGTCCTAACCCCTAGACGAACGGACCATTACTCTGCACAAAATGCGGATGCAAAAATACAATTATTTTTAACTATCGCAACACCTGCACATATTTTTTTTACATAATCTCAAATATATGTATTTCTTCATTAAAAAATACATGCTATGGTAAACTTAAATACGGGTAAACGAGTTGCTTAAAAATACATGCAATTAATAAGCCTTGGCAAATAGTACCCTTCTGGCAGATGGCTCACCTGTAACCATACATCGGCCTTCTGTCTTATCACCTTCAATCGGTATACAACGAATTGTTGCCTTGGTCTCTTCTTTCACTTTATCTTCCGTGGCGGTTGTGCCATCCCAATGGGCAGAAATGAAACCTCCTTTTTCTTCCAATACTTTTTTGAACTCTTCATAGGTTTCTACCTCGGTAATATGCTCCTCTCGGTAATCCAAGGCCTTGGTATAGATATTATTCTGAATGTCATCCATCAGGAATTCGATTTTGGCTATTACCTCATCCATAGGAACTGTTTCCTTTTCAAGCGTATCGCGCCTAGCCACCTCATAGGTTCCGTTTTCCATATCGCGTTGGCCAATGGCCAAACGAACGGGAACCCCTTTCAATTCATATTCATTGAACTTGAACCCTGGTTTATAGGTATCCCTATTATCATATTTGACCGAAATACCCTTGGCCCTTAACTCCTTCACCAATGGATTTACCCTTTCCGATATGGCATCCAACTGATCAAGCCCTTTGTATATAGGAACGATAACCACTTGAATAGGTGCTAATTTAGGTGGTAATACCAGTCCGTTGTCATCACTGTGCGTCATGACCAAAGCCCCCATTAAACGAGTGGAAACACCCCATGAAGTTGCCCAAACAAATTCCTGTTTACCTTCTTTGGATGCGAATTTCACATCAAAGGCCTTGGCAAAATTCTGTCCAAGAAAATGCGATGTCCCTGCCTGCAAAGCCTTTCCATCTTGCATCAAAGCCTCGATACAATACGTTTCCACAGCGCCGGCAAAACGTTCACTTTCTGTTTTCAAGCCTTTTACTACCGGTACGGCCATATGATCTTGGGCAAATTCGGCATAAACATTCATCATACGTTCAGCTTCTTCAACAGCCTCTTTTTCCGTCTCATGGGCCGTATGCCCCTCTTGCCATAAAAATTCCGCCGTTCTTAAAAAGAGACGTGTACGCATTTCCCAACGAACCACGTTAGCCCATTGATTGATCAATAAGGGCAGATCCCTATAGGATTGTATCCACTTTCTATATGTGTCCCAAATAATGGTCTCGGATGTAGGCCTTACGATTAATTCTTCTTCTAATTTAGCATCCTCATCTACGATAATACCGCTGCCATCTTCCGCATTTTTCAGTCTATAATGGGTAACAACCGCACATTCCTTGGCAAAACCCTCAACGTGACTGGCTTCTTTACTTAAATATGATTTTGGAATGAACAAAGGAAAATACGCATTTTCATGTCCGGTCTCCTTGAACATTTTGTCCAATGCCGCCTGCATTTTTTCCCAGATGGCAAAACCGTATGGCTTTATGACCATACACCCTCTAACCCCGGAATTTTCAGCTAAATCAGCCTTAACAACGAGTTCATTATACCATTTGGAATAGTCCTCACTTCTCTTAGTCAATTTTTTACCCATTACACGTAGTTTGGCACAAATCTTGTGTTATTATTATCAAAATAGTTCGGTAAAACTAACTATTTTTAACATGTTCAACAATAAAAATCGATACCATGATACATTCTCTACCACTCTCAAGAATCCGCAGTGCGTCCCTTCTTGTCCTTTTGGGCATTTTGGCAGTTTCCTGTGGTTCGTACCAGCAAGCCTCTTATTATGATAATGATGGCATTTATGAAGATGAAGATGTTAGGGTGGTCGAAAGAGCTCCACAACAAGTTCAACAACGAAAAAACAACGACCCATATCAAGATTACTTTGGGCAAAAAGCCGATGAATATGGTGAAATACTCGACAGCGAAGTGTTTACCGATATCGATGGGTATTCCAGTGAATCGGAATATGACAGCATTCCTCAAAGCGAAGCCTTAACCGATTATTATCAACCCGAAAATGACTACGCAGGTTATGGTGGCTGGGGTGACAATTCTACAGATGTAAGTATCAATATTTACGGCAACAATTGGAATACTTGGGGTTATGGTGGATTCTATGGTAATTATGGCTGGGGATGGAATGACCCATGGCTGTGGAACAACTGGGGCTATGGTGGATATTACGGATGGGGAGGATTTTATAACCCATGGGGTTGGAACAACTGGGGTTGGGGTTGGAACAACTGGGGCTGGGGAGGCCGTTACGGTTATGGATGGAATTCCCCTTACTACCGTTACGGATATGGTTACGGTTATGGATATAACAATAGGCCTTATTCAAGATATAGGAATTATGCATTGAACAGGAGTAGAAGGGGCTATTACAATACCAACTCCATTGCAAACAACAATTCTGCCCGCAGTTTAAGAGCAAGATCAAATGTAAATACACGCGGTACGTCTCCAAGATACAGGAGCAGTAGTACAACAGCTAGGACAAGTGGTGTTCGAAGCAGTACAGGAACACGAAGTTCCAGCACATACAGAAGCAGTTCAACAGCACGAAGAACCGTTGGTGTAGACCAAAACAGGGCATACCGCACCAGTAGGAGCACAAGGGCCACACCACGATATAACTCATCTTCTAGGAGCAGTAGCAGCAGATACTATAACAGTTCTAGCCCAAGAAGCAGCACTTCAAGAGCCACAACACCAAGAACCTCTACATATAGAAGTTCAGGTAGTCGTACAGGAACGTCACGTACGTATAGAAGCTCTGGAAGCAGTACAAGAAGTTCACAATCGTACCGAAGCTCAGCTCCAAGATCAAGTAGTTACAGGTCGTCCGGTAGTTCTAGTGGCCGAAGCAGCAGCTATAAATCATCGGGCAGTAGTTCCCGAAGCAGCAGCAGCTATAGAAGTTCTGGCTCTTCAAGTTCTTCCAGATCATCATCCGGGCGTTCATCCAGTTCATCACGTAGTAGTAGTGGAAGAAGAAATTAATGCTGACATTTATTATACCGAGATAAAAAACCATATACGATGAAAAGATATTTAACTTTCATAGTGCTACTGGCCTGCACGGTTGCAAGTGCACAGAATTTAAACGATGTATTACGATACAGTCAGGAAAACCTGCAAGGGACTGCCCGTTTTCAAGGTATGGGTGGTGCTTTCGGGGCTTTGGGAGGCGACCTCTCGGCCTTGAACATCAATCCTGCCGGATCTGCCGTTTTCAATAATAGCCAGTTTACCGTTTCAGGATCTAATTACCATACGGATAACACCGCAACATATTTCGGTACCGGCAGAAGTGCAAATGAAAACAATTTCAACCTGAACCAAGTGGGAGGTGTTTTCGTTTTTAAAAGCAGGAATGATTCCGATTGGAAAAAAATGGCCCTTGCCATTAATTATGATATGGTACAGAGTTTTGATGACGAGTATAGGATATCAGGCACAAGTGACCAAGGTATAGATAACTACTTTTTGAATTATGCTGATGGTGTAGTACCATTTAACTCTATATTAATACAAGATGGGGAATATATAGAAAATGCATATTTGGATATTGGCGCATATCAAGGATTTACCGATCAACAGGCGTTTTTAGGGTATTATGGCGGTATTATTGATCCCGTGGGTGAAGATGATACTACTACCGACTATATTAGAAATGCTTCATATAGTAACGTTAATCAAGATTATGCTAGATACACTTCTGGTTACAACAGTAAATTCAATTTAAATTTCGCCACCCAATACCAAAATAACCTTTACTTAGGTGCTTCCTTGAATTTCCATACGGTTTTCTATGATCAATTCGACGAAATCAGGGAAACCGGTTATGATTCGGGATCTGCCATTCAACGAACGGATTTTTCAAACTTTTTACATACAGAAGGCTCTGGATTCTCATTTAATTTGGGGGCAATTGCCAAAGTAAACCAGAATATCCGGGTCGGTGGTAGCTACCAGTCCCCTACTTGGTATCGATTAACCGATGATTTATCGCAACGGATCAATTCTGATTTGGCGGATAGTGAAATCAACTTTATCAACCATGACATCATTAATCTTTTTGAAGAATATACCATTAAGACGCCAGCTAAATTAACAGGTAGTGTGGCTTTAATTTTCGGTAGGGACGGACTTCTTAGTTTTGATTACGACTACCAAGACATGTCCCAAGCCGAATTGCGCCCTACCAGCGATTCCAGTTTTTCAACGGTAAATTCAGAAATCGCCAATAACCTCGACGGGGTTTCCTCTTTTAGGCTGGGTGGTGAATATCGCATAGAACGTGTTAGCCTTAGAGCTGGCTACCGTTTTGAACAGAGTCCGTATGCCGACGGCAACAATATCGGTGATTTAAATGCTTACTCAGGAGGTATTGGTTATAATTTCGGAGGCAGTCGTTTAGACCTTGCTTATAATAGGACCGAACGTGATTATAATCTACAGTTGTTCGATACCGGCTTACCCACCCCGGCCCTTATCAACAAACAAAATACAAATATCACCTTAAGTTACACTTTGAATTTTTAGCCAAGCATAAATTAAGACACTATCAAACAAAAATGCCCTGACGTAACGTCAGGGCATTTTTTATATCCGTATAAAAGCGTTTTATCTTTTCAATGTAAAATGCGTACGCAAGGTCCTAGCCACAATAACACCTTCCTCATCCCGTGAATAATCCATTTTAAACCAATAATCGGATGAAGGCATGGGTTTACCATTAAAAGTTCCGTCCCATCCTATGGTCGACGCATCTAACTGTTTTATCAATTTACCATAACGATCGAATATATGTACAACCGGGTCTATAAGTGTCTCTATCCCCTTAACATTCCAATAATCATTATACGTATCGTTATTTGGCGTAAAGAATTTAGGATAACCTACAACTAAAAAATCAATCGGTTCGGTAGTTCCACAACCATTTACATCATTTATAATCACCGAATTAATTCCTGGGGGTACGTCATTGAAAACAGGGTTTTCTTGAAATTCACCACCGTTTATCGCATATTCATAGTCACCGTCACCAATAACAACGATCTCTACATTATTACTATCGGCCAAATCATCAAGTATGATTACTTCATCCAAAACTGGGGTGCCATAATAAGTAATCAATATATCATCGGTTATGACCGTTGCCAAAGAGGTTTGGATTTCAACGAAATAACGTCCGGAATTAGGGCTTGTAACCGTTAGTTCCGTTTCCGAAGGGCCATCTGCCAAAGTAGCATCCACCACACCATCATCTTCATAATCCACAGTCCATGTCACATTGGTGATATCTGGCCCAGCCGGGGAATTAAGGGCACTCAAGGTTATATCCGGATCACCCTCACAGGCAACGATATCCAATCCCAAAAATTCATCCCGAAGGGTACAGTCCAGTGCGTTGTCTTGATCTGCATACACAGAACTACCCGTAAAGGTCAATGAAAACTGTTCGGGATCACCATCAAAATTTGTATTGAAATTATTGATAAGAATATAATAGATTTCACCTGGAATCACATCCAACCATTCATCATAGGTATTCTGGCTACCTTTTACAAAGGGTCCTCCGGCAACGCCGTTTTCGGGATTAACCCCTATACCCGTAAAATTGGTATTGTTTACTTCGTAGTTACATCGAATTGGTTGGGCCGTACCATTACTGATACTTGCACAATCAACATCAGGACCATAAACGGCAAAATCCCACTCAGCAGTAGGTGTTCCCGTTCCTCCAATGGGCAAAGCTTCGATATCAAAACCGACTTGACCACCGGTACCGGCCCTAAAAACAAACCATGAAGTGTTGTTTTCAATATTGGCAGAACTGACACTTCCTTTTTCCAAACAACCACTTTGCCGAATCACATCGGGATCAAAATCATCGATATCACCACTACCATCCACAAAAGGCATTATAGGTTCCCCATCCGCACAAACGGGAATGGCGCTTCTACAATCCGGGGAGTTTTGGGCGTTTAAACCCGTATAAGACAGGAATAAACCACAGAAAACAAAAATGAGTGTTCGCATAGAAAATGGGGCTAACATTGTACCAGTAACAACTAGTATAACTCTAGCACCCCTATTTTATTATATTTTGACGGAATTTTATGTCGTTAATCGATAAAATACAGGGATATTATCATTTAACAAGCATCTACCTTTTAAGAGAAAAGTGATTATTGATATATTTTGCGAAGGACCGTTCCCCACTAGAATCCGTATAACTCAATTTAAACCAATAATCAGATGAGGGCAGTGCTTTCCCATTGTATGTACCATCCCACCCTATGGTATTTGCATTAAGCACTTTCACCAATTTACCAAAGCGGTCGTAGATACTCACAATAGGGTTTTCTAGTTCCGAAATCTCCAATATATTCCAATAATCGTTTTTACCATCGCCGTTTGGAGTAAAGAATTTCTGAAATCCGACCACAACAATCTCCTCGGAAACCATTCCACAGCCATTAATATCATTAATGGTTATCGTATGCGGACCAGGTAAAACATCGACAAAAACATTAGATGTTTGAAAATCCCCCTCATCTAACTGAAACTCTATATTTTCAGTGACATTCGTTAAAACTGTTACTTTATTATTGGCTTGCAAATCTTCGATCAACACATTGGTTATTACAGGTGTTACCGACCTAGCAACTACAATAGTCCTAGAATCACTACAGGACAATCCTCCCTGTGAATTAGTTGCCGTTAGCAAATAAGTCCCTTCTTGAGAAACCTCAAGACTGGATGAAGTCTCCCCTGTATCCCACAAATAGGTATAGTTTGGGTCTGGAGGTGTGGTTTCCCCTATAACGATACTTGGGTTTCCATCACACAGAAAAACCTCTGTATCAAAATCCATCACAGGGGATTCAAGATTGGTCAACTGAAAATATTGTGACGCATCGTAACATTTGGGATTGCTTAAAGAGGTGACCCGCACATAAATGGTCTGTGAACTATTATCTGTTTCCAAGGATTTAGGCAAAAAATCAATGCCATTAACGGCATCAGCCAAGGTCGTGTGGTAACTCACAATAAACGCTGAAGGATCCTGGGTTCCCAAAACCTCAACATCCTTTTGTGAAAGGTCATAGGTCGTTGCCCCTGAGCATGATGAATCGTCGGCTACGGGAAACGCAACAGGATTGGCCGAAAAGCTCACTTGCACATCACTGACAATTGTGCTACCGTCTGAAAGTGCAGCATTGACCCTATATGTACCATTAGAAACTACCTCTAGCAAAGAACCATGTTCACCTACAATAGCCTTGAAACCACTACCTACATCTTGAAACCAATCGTAGTTAACCGCCGTTGCGGCAGAAGCGTCCAAAGTAATGATATCATTTTCACAGGCAGCCACGGGAGGCCCCAATAAGTTACTGATTATGGAACAATCCAAAGCATCATAAGGATTCGTTACAAAAATACTACCGGAAAACTGGATTGAAAACCCTGAATTGTTATTACTGAAATTATTGATCATTAAATAGTAGTCCTCCCCCGCTTCTACCTGGAGCCAATCCTCATACTGGAGATTTGCTACGGAACCGGTTGGATCCTCCCCCACGCCCATAAAGGAATCTTCATCTTTATTATCAAAAAAATTACAACGAACGGGTTCACCCAAAGCATTACAATCATTCGTTTTATACAAGGCAAAATCCCAGTCTTCCGAATCATCAAAGCCAATATTAAAACCCAACTGGCCCGAGGCCCCAGTCCTAAAACGATACCAAGCAGAATTCGATTCTATAGCCCCAGTAGTAGTTGCTTCAAGGCATCCGGTCTTTCTGGCCCCATTAAAATCATCGACCCCAAATCCTTGAGTACCCCCATTTATAGGAGTACTATTACAAATAGGCACGGCGTTGCCACAATCGGGAGCTACCTGCGCCAAAGCACAGGAAATCCCCAACATGAAGGTTAAACAAATCCAAATACCCTTATGCTTCATACATCGTTTAAGCTACTAGAACATAAAAATAACCGGCAATTTCCCTTAACACTAATTTATGTTGTGTATTAGGTCTATACAACTATAAAGTGCCATATAATGTATATCTTTGCCGTTCTTTAAAGTTTTTTAAATGAAAATTGACAGCACATTGGAAGAGCAATATGAGGAAATGGGAAACGACCATGTTTCTTCTGCCGAGGACACTCCACTACGTGAGGATGCGTTTGTATTGAGTGATGATGAAAAGATGGAAAGAATAAGGACCAACGTACGAGAGATAATGCTCACTTTAGGCCTTGATCTGGAAGACGATAGTCTAATGGGCACCCCTAACCGGGTAGCCAAAATGTTTGTAAAGGAAATTTTCAGTGGGCTAGACCCGAAGAAAAAACCCAACTCCTCTACCTTTGACAATAAATATAAGTATGGTGAAATGTTGGTTGAAAAGAACATTACACTGTATTCTACTTGTGAACACCATTTATTGCCCATAGTCGGTAGGGCGCATGTAGCCTACATCAGTAATGGCAATGTTGTTGGACTTTCAAAAATGAACCGTATTGTAGACTATTATGCAAAACGGCCGCAAGTACAGGAACGTCTTACCATTCAGATAGTTCGGGAACTCCAAAGGGTTTTGAATACTGAAGACGTGGCCTGCGTTATCGATGCCAAACATTTATGTGTAAATTCCAGAGGAATCAGGGATATAGAAAGTAGTACCGTAACCGCGGAATACGGAGGTAAATTCAAAAACGAAGCCCTTCGAAGCGAATTTTTGGAATACTTGAATCTAGAAACAAAGTTTTAATCTTCTTTCGCCAAAATGCAATTGTACCAGGAACAAACCCTAAAGATCACCAATTCACTTAGTGGTAAAAAGGAAATATTCAAACCCATAAACGAAGGTCATGTAGGCATGTATGTCTGTGGCCCAACGGTTTATAGTAATGTACATTTGGGCAACTGCCGAACTTTTATGTCCTTCGACATGATTTTCAGGTATTTGCGTCATTTAGGCTATAAGGTCCGCTATGTTCGTAACATTACCGACGCAGGTCATTTGGTAGATGATGCGGATGAAGGTGAGGATAAGATTGCAAAAAAGGCAAGATTGGAGAAAATTGAACCGATGGAAGTCGTACAACGTTATACCGTTGACTTTCATTACATCTTGGATCAATTCAATTTTTTACCACCAAGTATCGAACCCACGGCAACCGGCCACATTATAGAACAGTTGGAAATCATAAAAGAAATCCTTGAAAAAGGATATGCCTATGAGATCAACGGTTCCGTTTATTTTGATGTGAAAAAATTCAATGACACATTTGAATATGGAAAATTGAGTGGCAGGAAATTGGAAGACATGATTGCCAATACCCGGGAATTGGCCGCACAGAGCGAGAAAAAAAATCCTCAGGATTTTGCCCTTTGGAAAAAAGCCGAGCCGCAACATATTATGCGCTGGCCTTCCCCATGGGGAGACGGTTTTCCAGGATGGCATTTGGAATGTACGGCAATGAGCACAAAATATCTTGGGGAAACCTTCGATATCCATGGTGGTGGAATGGATTTGAAATTCCCACATCACGAATGCGAAATTGCCCAGGCCGAAGCCAGTAATGGCCATTCTCCCGTCAACTATTGGTTACATGCCAATATGCTGACCATGAACGGAAAGAAAATGGCAAAATCCACGGGGAACAATATACTACCTGGGGAAATTTTCTCAGGGGAAAACACCATATTAAGTAAACCTTTCTCGCCCTCCGTAGTCCGGTTTTTCATGATGCAGGCCCACTATACCAGTATTTTGGACTTAAGCAATGATGCGCTATTAGCCTCCGAGAAAGGATACCATAGATTAATGGATGCTTTTGACAACCTTAAGAATCTTGAAACCGACACAATATCCGATTTCGATGTTCCCGGATGGAGACAGAAATGTTATGACGCCATGAATGACGATTTTAATACCCCTATTCTAATCGCTCATTTATTCGAGGGGGTAAAACACATCAATCTTATCAAAGAAGGAAAAGAAAAGATAACCTCAACTGACAAAGACCTTTTACAACAAACCATGAGCGATTTCATATTTGATGTATTGGGCTTGGAACATAAAACGGAAAGTAACCAAGATTCGAACAAACTACAAGGTGTTGTTGAATTATTGATCGAACTACGAAACGAAGCCCGAAGCAATAGGGATTTTGCGACTTCCGATAAAATACGTGACCAGTTGTCGGCCATGGGAATTCAGTTGAAAGACGGTAAAGAAGGGACTACGTTCAGCGTATCCTGAACACTTAACAAGGAATAAATCCGATTTCATAAGGATATGGCATCGAAAATTACTTTAAAAAAAATTCTGATTGCCCCTTTTATATTATTGGTGAGATTTTACCAATATGCCATATCCCCTTATACTCCGGCAACATGCCGATACTCCCCTACCTGTTCCCAATACACCGTAGAAGCCTTACAAAAGCATGGTTTGTTCAAAGGTGGATGGCTGGCATTAAAACGAATCTTCAGTTGTCACCCATGGGGCGGTAAAGGTTACGACCCCGTACCATAAAAAGACAAATCCCAAAATCAAGTTCCAAGTACCAATATGAAAACCCTGAATTACCTTCTCCTTCTGAGAACAACCTAATAAAGTGACTCGATTTATTTTGAGTACTTAATTGAAAACAATTAGAACTCTCATAACAAAAATGGAAAAAATTTTATATGATAATATCAGTCTTATATCTATTTTCTAAAAGCGTAGCGGTCTAGCCCATCTATTTTATTATCTTAGCCTTTCAAATTTTACATATGCACTTTTTAGGCCTCATTTGGAATCCGAACGATACTTTGTTCAAAATCGGTTTCCTTCAGATAAAATATTACAATTTATTATGGATTATCGCCTTTGCAGTGGGGTGGTTCATCATGAAACGTATTTTCTCCAACGAAAAAAAGTCCGTTGAACAGCTTGATTCGCTTTTCATACATACCGTTTTGGCCACAATGCTCGGTGCGCGTTTAGGGCACGTTTTTTTCTACGATTGGCCATATTATAAAAATCATATAGCGGAAATACTTTTACCCATTCGAGAAAGTGCAGGCAGCACCCTGTTCGGGATCATAAATGGTTATGAATTTACTGGTTTCACAGGATTGGCAAGCCATGGGGCTGCAATAGGGGTTATCATAGGTATGTACTTGTACACGAGAAAATTTCCTGAATTCAAATTACTTTGGATTTTGGACCGATTGGTAATACCCGTATCCATCGGAGCTTTTTTTGTTCGTTTGGGCAACTTTTTCAATTCAGAGATCAATGGCAAAGTTACTGATGAATCCTTCATTTTCGCCACCAAGTTCATTCGGGATTCCGATGACATGCACCCGCAGAAAGCCATGGCCGTTACCAAAGAAAAAACGGTGAATGCCGCTTATGACGCCATTGCACATAAAGCTGAATTTGCGGAGTACCTAAATCAGATTCCGTATAGACATCCTGCCCAATTGTACGAAGGGGTGTGTTATATTTTCCTCTTTATCCTATTATACTTCCTTTATTGGAAAACCGATAAAAAGGATAAATTGGGATATCTTTTTGGACTGTTCCTGGTTATACTATGGACCATAAGGTTCTTTGTAGAATTTGTTAAGAAAAGTCAGGGTGGTTTTGAAGAAACACTAGGCCTATTATCCACAGGGCAATGGTTAAGCATTCCTTTCATTATAATCGGTCTTTATTTTATGTTGAGACCTAGTGCCAAAAATTCATAGTCGATATTCAACCTGGTCTTTACAAACATTGTATGATGAAAAAACATAGCCTCTTATTACTGCTTTTCTTAAGTATCTCGGTATTTTTCGTTTCCTGCAAGGAAGAAACCAAAAAAACCATTAAAACAGAAAAAATCTCTTTTACCAAAGAGGGTACGTTGACCATTTACAAAGCGCAGACCGATTCTGTCCTAACCAATTTGGACATAGAAATCGCCGAAACGGATTATGAGACCGAAACCGGTCTCATGTACCGAAAAAGTATGGCCAAAAACCATGGAATGTTATTTATATTTCCTGATGTGAGACAACATTACTTTCATATGAAAAACACCGAAATCGGTTTGGATATCATATTTATCGGTGAGAATATGAAGATTGCCAGTTTTCAGGAAAATGCCCAACCTTTTGACGAAAAAACCTTGCCATCCCAGGTGCCCGTAAAATATGCATTGGAAATCAATGCCGGTCTTGCGGAAGAATGGTTATTAGAGGTTGGCGATAGGGTCGAGTTCACGAAAGATTAAACTAATGGATTATCTTTTGCATGGAGAGAAATCTGAAAGACTTACCTATAGAAAGTTATTACCTTCCGATTTTGACCATTGGCTCCCATTCTATTCAGACCCATCAAGTTTTCAATATTGGTCCGAAGAAATAAAGAACCCCGTGCAGGCCTGTGAAAATTGGTTTGAGAAAGCCTTCTATCGTTACAGGAACAATCTAGGAGGCATGAACGCGCTTATCCTAAAAGATAATGGAACTTTTATTGGGCAATGCGGCCTCCTTACACAAACCGTTGATGATATTGAAGAGCTAGAAATCGGGTATTCTTTACTCCGACCTTTTAGAAACATGGGCTATGCGACCGAGGCCGCAATAAAATGCAAATCTTTCGCCTTTGAGCATAACTTGGCCAAGTCATTGATATCGATCATTCATATAGATAACAAGCCATCCCAACAAGTAGCACTTAAAAACGGCATGTTATTGGACAAGACAACCACCTACAAAGACAATCCCGTTCATATATACAGGGTAATCGTAGAAAAAGCTTAATTGCTTCGATATTTAAAGAATAATCCAGCCATTGATCAACCGGTATTTCGATTGGCGCCTGCTATGGCATTGATAGTCAACATCAGTTCTATCTGGGTCTTTTGGGCCGCTTCCGGGTTTTCAGTTTTTTCTACCCTCCATTTGCCTAAAAGCTCTATCTGCTTTTTATGCAACCTATCCATCAAAGGAGCCCTTAGGTGATTGGAATAGTAAAGATCCTTTCTCCTTTCCTCTATTGGTTTACCCGTAAGGTCATCCATATAAAAATGCATCAATTTCAACTCTGCCAAGAATTTTGATAAAAACTTATTCTTTAATTCCGCATTGGGCACCAATTCCGAATACATTTCCATCGTTTTCTCATCGGTTGCAACAAGACTACTGTCAACATTCGTAAATACATATTTAAGAAATGCATCTGTTTCCAGGGCTTTTTTAAGCTCTTCATATTCTGATGGCTTTGTGGTCTTCAATTTTTCCAAGGCCGACCCCAATCCGTACCAACTCGTCATATGGTAGCTCGCCTGGCTCCAAGAAAACACCCAAGGTATGGCCCTTAAATCTGCCAAGGTATTGGCGCCGGTCCTTTTTGATGGCCTAGAACCGATTTTACTGGTTTCAATAGCATCTATAGGTGTGGCGGTCCTAAAATATTCTATAAAACCTTCAGAATTTATAAGATTTGCATATTGGTTTTTACTCTCTTGGGCCAACCACTCGATAATAGTTGCATTTTCATGATAGCTACGCTCACTATTATTATCCATTAATGTTTTAGTCAATGTATTTGCTACCAACAACTCCAAATTGAAGGCCGCATTCATCTTGTGCGCATATTTCTGGGCAATGGTCTCCCCTTGCTCTGTCAGTCGCATATTACCATTTGGCGATTTAAAAGGAAGTGCCTTGATAAAATAATGCGTAGGACCCGAACCCCTACTTATAGATCCACCCTTACCATGAAAGAACCGAATGTCTATATTATACTCTTCCCCTAACTGTGCTAATTTGTATTGGGCTTTGTACAACTGCCAATTACTGGACATGATACCTCCATCCTTATTACTGTCACTATAGCCTATCATGATCTGTTGCATAGGTCTAGACAGTCCTTGTTGCTCTTGTTGGTATTTTAGAGAACGCTGAACAATCGGGTTCAAAAAGTATTCCGCCAGAATAACGGGACCGTTCTTTAAATCTTCTATCGTTTCCAAAAGCGGCACCACGTGCATTTTAGAAACCAATCCATCGTCTGACATAAATGTGAGTCCGGCTTCCTTGGCCAAGAGATAAACGGTCATTAGATCAGAGAAAGAACGCGTCATACTTACGATAAACGACCCTATACAGTTAAAACCATAAGTTGCCGTATGCTCCTCAATGGTTCTATAACATTCCATAACCGCTTTGGCCTCCTTATCCAATGGGGTTTTAAAGTGTACAAACGGCCTGGCATGCTGTAGCTCCTTTAACAAAAAGGCAGTCCTCTTTTCTTCATTCCATTCACTAAAAGAACTTTGCTCCCAATGGGCCGCTTTCAGTAACTGCTCTATGGCCTTATCATGAAATGTACTGTTTTGACGTATATCCAATGCAGCAAGATGAAAACCGAAAACCTCGACAATACGCAAAGCGGAAGTCACATCTTCATATGCGACTGATTTAGCCCCATAACTTAACAATTCATTTTGCAACAACCCTAGATCGGATCTTAACTGGGAAGAATGTATATAGGCCCCTTTGGTATTGGATAATTTGGTCGCATGGCCACGTTCTGTGTCTACTGGCAATTTCGCCAACATCAAAGAAATAATTTGCCTAAACGCTTCCCCTGTATTTCTTCCCAAAACCCTATTTCCTCTTTCGTCTCCCAATTCAGAAACCATCTCTAGGACACGGGTTTGGTAAGGTTTGGAGCAACCCTCCAAAGGAATACTAAAACTAAGTCGCCTAACCAACTCGTTTAGTTTTCTGCTTATGACCACAAAAGCATTGAGCCGTAAGTGCAGTAAAGTATTCTGGGTTACATCTGCTGTCACCAAAGGATGGCCGTCACGATCACCACCCACCCAGTTACCAAAAGTAATCTTAGGATAGGCATGGCTGCTTTGTATTGCTCCCTTATTCATGTCCAATATCTGAGCAGCCTGTACTAATCGCTGATCAATGATGGGAATGACCTCGGGAAACACATTGACCAAATAATGTACAATATTTCTCAATTCCGATTCTACATCGGGTTTTTCCAAATATATCTCACCTGTCTTCCAAAGACGGTATAAACTAAGTTTTATGGTATTCCTGATATTGGCTTTCTCATACTGGGAATACATGGTATTCTCCATTTTCACCAAAAGAAGGTAAAGCTCACGATGATGTTCCAATACCGTAGCCCTCTTAGCCTCGGTAGGATGCGCAGTTAGAACCGGTTCAACTGAGATTTCCTTCAAAATAGGTATGATCTCGTTTTCCCCTATACCCGCTTCTTTTAAAGATTTAAGGTTTGAAGCCCATAGACCATTAACGCCTGCTAGATCGCTTTCTTCCAAAGCCCTTCGCTTCTGCACGGCATTATTGATCTCGACCATATTCACCAATTGAAATATCAAGGAATACAATTGAAGGGTTTTAGGGGTAATGGGTACTTCCTGAAGCTGCCCCTCATTGATCCATGGAATTGATTTCGCAATTTCACGTTCACCGTTCTCAACCAATACTTCGTGTAAGGCCTCTAGTAAAAACCTAAGCCCCTTAAAAGCCTTACCCATTTCCTTCTCTACGCTCTTAAGTGTTATTGCTTCTTCCATTTCGATTCAATTTTAATCAGCTTTTTCAAGCACTGAAAATACCTCATAATATTCGAAAAACAAAGAGCATCTACAATAGAAAACATAAAATAATATTTTGATGACAATTGAAGTTATTATTAAGGGGCACAACCTTTCCGACCGGCCAACAACCTTTTATATGCCTTCTTTTCAGCGTATCTTTGATTAAAATTTCCTTTTAGAAATGAAAAAAGCAAAACATTGGGCCGTTTTCATCACGAACGAATCCAGAACAACGGATTTCATCAATGAAATTCTGGATGGAAAAGCCACGAAATATTTCGACGGACTGAAAGGCTTACAAGGTGCCCTTTTTTCAAAAATTGCCTTAACGAAACTAATTGACGAGGAAAGTAGACACGGTGATAGCGGACTAACCCTTAACCGTCCGCAAAGCCTACAATCCATGTCGAGTGGAGAACAGAAAAAAGCCTTACTCCACCACCTATTGAAATCAAAACCGGATTATATAATCCTAGACAATCCTTTTGACAATCTTGACAAACAGTACCAGACAGTATTAAGGGAAGAGCTTACAAACATTGCCAAAGACATAATCCTAATCCAAATTATAAGTAGAAAGGAAGACCTCTTACCCTTCATTCCCAACTTTATTGAACTTGTTGGAAATTCAATTATGGAACTACCCAACATAAAATCAATAACCTCGGTACATCATCAAAAACTAACCGGAGATATTCCCCCTCCCATAAAAGAAGCAGAATATAACCAAGATAATTTGATTTCATTAAAAGGAATTAATGTCAGTTATAACAATAGACCCATTTTAAACAATATCACATGGAAAATAGATAAAGGTCAATTTTGGGAACTCAGTGGCGAAAACGGTAGTGGAAAGACCACGATTCTTTCTATGATCACTGGGGAAAATCCAAAAGGTTACGGACAGGAACTTTTTCTTTTTGGGCAAAAAAAAGGAAGTGGGGAGAGTATCTGGGACATTAAAAAGAACATAGGGTACTTTACACCATCAATGACCGACAAATTCACAGGCTACCACTCGTTGGAACATATGATGATCTCTGGCATTTTAGATTCCATAGGATTATATGTATTACCTACCGAGGCACAGTTAAGACTTGCCAAGGAATGGCTTCAACTCATAGGGATGTGGCATTTAAAAAATACCCTTTTTCATGATTTGACCCTAGGCCAAAAGCGATTGGTGATGACCACAAGGGCCATGATAAAACATCCCTTATTGTTGATATTGGATGAACCGACAGCAGGTCTTGATGATGAATCTGCAGCACTATTGGTTTCTTTAGTCAATAAAATGGCCAACGAAACCCAGACTACCATCATATTTGTATCCCATCGTGAAGAAGCGGGTTTAAAACCACAGTATAAGTTTGTACTAAAAAGTAGTGACGAAGGCTCTTCAGGTAAAGTTGTTATTCCTTAACAATACACTTTTTTGGATAGACAACTGACGTTAATTTATTATTTTTCAACATATTACGCATTTGAAAAATAATTGAAATGCCTGTAGAATTAACCCCCCGACTACAAAAGGACCATTTAAAAATAGTACTAACTGGCCAAAGAACCTTAGGGCAAGAAGGTCAGGAAGGCATACGAATATGGACAGAGATTACCCGTCTGTGCGAGGTAAGTAATATGAATCGGATATTGGTTCGTTCAAAGATAGAAGGTCGTATACCACCAAGCAGCATGTTCGAAGTAGCCGAGGCCATAGATAAACTTTCTTTTGGCAAAGATTTTAAAATTGCCGGTGTAGGATCAAATCAAATCGAATATGCCAATTTATCTTTTTTTGAGAACTGCGCTTCCCGCCTGAATTATAAAATAAAATTATTCCTATCAGAATCTGAAGCCTTAAAATGGTTATTGAAAAAATCATGTTAAGCATATAGGTTCTTAAACTACGATCAGTGTAGTTTTTTTCTATGGTTTCCTTGTAAATAAAAACACATTATTTCAATTAATAGTTGAAAATTCGCTTTAACTGAAGTAAATTTGAACTTTTATTTTTTGTCCGTTTCAATGATGGATACGCGAACTGTTTTTTAACAGGGCTCTTTGAATTATTTTAATGTTTGCATCTAGTTTATACGAGATGTTTAGGAGGTCATATGGAAATGAATAAACAAAGGAGCAATATAAACCCACTGTGTACTCTTATTATATTCTTTTGAAAGAAACTTAGGTTATTTCAACGCCTATCCATATTTCCCCAATTCCTTTTTAAACCTGACAACTTTATTAAATATCATTATCCGTCAGTTTTGTACAAGAAACTGGAACATTAACTAATTCTGACTTTTAATGAAGATTGACAATGCATGGATTCAAATAAACCAAATCATATCAAAAACAACTGATTATGCCTATTACATTACGCTTAAAAGTACATGACGACTTTGTTGAAGCCGAATTTACCGGAACGCGGGATATCGATAATGAATTAGAGGAAACCCTCAACGCATGGTCAGAAATACCCCCGTTATGCAAAAAGCATGGATTAAATAAAATAATGGCGGTCACCCATTTAGACAAAAGGCTTAAACTTGACCATTCCTTTGCTCTTGCCGACAAACTCGTCGCAATAGGGTTTATGCCCGATTATAAACTTACTGCTGTTATCCCAAACGACAAGCTGCGCCTGGAATACGAGGTTTTGGCCACGTTTATCCGCAACTTTGGCTATGAGTGCGAAATATTCGCAACAGAGAAGGAGGCTAAAAAATGGTTGTTACACTCCTAAAAGATATAAAAAAAGGCCGCTGATCAGCGGCCTTTTTTTTTGCTTCTTTCAAATATTTCTTATGCCTTTTCCTCAGGACCACTAATCTTATTCTTTAAGGTATCGAACATTACGGGAGTTGCAATGAATACAGATGAGTACGTACCTACTACAACACCAACGATCATCGCGAACATAAAGCCTCGTAAAGATTCGCCCCCAAATATGAATATGGCCAATAACACTACCAATGTAGTTAACGAAGTATTCAAGGTACGACCTAAAGTACTATTTACTGCATTGTTGATATTGACACCACCATGCCAGCCACGCTCTCCGGTTATTTCACGAATACGGTCAAAAACAACCACGGTATCATTCAATGAGTAACCGATAACCGTTAGTATTGCCGCTATAAAAGCTTGATCAATTTCCATATTGAACGGCATTATCTTTCCGGTCAAAGAGAAGATACCCAACACGATCATAACATCATGGAATACCGCTACGACCGCTCCTAAAGAAAATTGCCATTTTCTAAAACGCAATAGGATATATAGGAACACCACAGCTAAAGACCCGATAATGGCCAAAAACGCATTCTTTTTAATATCATCCGCAATAGTAGGCCCTACTTTCACAGATTGCATAATACCTACGGCCTTATCCTCGCTCCCTAGAATAAAATCATCTTTCGACAATCCATCAGGAAGATATTTTTGAAGCGACGTATACAATTTAGTCTGAATCTCATCATCAACCTCCACACCTTCGACATCAACCTTATAAGGTGTTGTGATTTTTATCTGATTGGCCTCTCCATAAGTTTTAACATTGGTACCACTTCCGAAAACGGTATTAAGTTCAGAGGCAATCTCAGAAGGACTAACCTCATGCTCAAAACGTACTTGGTACGAACGTCCACCGATAAAGTCTACACCTTGTTGTAACCCTTGTCCAAAGAACAAGGAAAATATACTTACGGCGACCAAAATCAATGAGATCACATATGCTATTTTTCTCTTGCTCAAGAAATCGATGTTCAAATTTTTGAACAAGTTCTTCGTAAGTCCGGTTGAAAAATCCAAAGTTCTTCCTTTTCCACTTAAATACCAATCCACTAAGAGTCTAGTAATGAATATTGCGGTGAACAATGAAGTAACGATACCTATTAATAAGGTCGTTGCAAAACCTTTTATCGGACCAGTACCGAACAAGAATAAAATCAAGGCCGTTAAACCTGTGGTGATATTCGCATCCAAAATAGAAGAAAGTGCATTACCGAAACCATCGGCAACCGCTTGGGACCTTCCTTTGCCCCTATCCAATTCTTCTTTGATCCGTTCAAAGATCAGTACGTTCGCATCTACCGACATACCAATGGTCAAAACAATACCGGCAATACCAGGTAACGTAAGAACAGCACTTAAACTAGTTAAAACACCGAATATCAAAAGAATGTTCAACAACAATGCGATATCGGCGAAAAGACCTGCTTTACCATAGTAAAACACCATCCACACCAATACGATAGCCATTGCGATCAAGAAAGACATAAAACCGCTATTGATGGCCTCATGACCCAATGAAGGACCAACAACATTGGATTGAATGATCTCAGCTTTTGCCGGTAATTTACCAGCTCGCAATACATTAGCGATATCCTTTGTTTCCTCTACGGTAAAACTACCTGTGATTTCGGTACCACCACCGGAAATACCACCAACAACCGAACAACCCGGAGCTGTATATACTTTATTGTCAAGAACAACGGCAATGCCCGTGTTGTTGATATTCGCATCACTTGTTAACTTCTGCCACTCTTTTGCACCTCTTGAGTTCATACTCATCGATACCGCAGGCTTGTTGAATTCATCATAGGTATCGCGAGCATCACTTACCACATCACCACTTATCCTAGGTGAACCACTTCTATTTGATTTCAAAGCATACAGATCAAGCACTTCAACATCGTCGGAAGAAGGCCTTTCCCATAAGAACTTGGTAAATTGGATATCAGCTGGCAATAATCGTTGTATCTCCGGCATCCTAAGATATTCACCCACTTTGGCCGTATCTTTAACAGCGGCCCTGAACATGGCATGCGTACCTGGGTTAGCAGGAAGCAATATATCATACAATGGATTCACCTGAGTCGGAAGATCCAATGAATCGGTAACATCGGATAACAAGGAATCCAATTCTGATTCCTCTTTTACCGGTTCTTCGACCTTTTCCGTTTTAACAAGGGTTTTAAGCCTTTCGTTGGCAGCTACGATAAAGTTTCCAAAACTAGGATTGTTCTGTTCGTAGGTTTCCCAAAACTCCAATTGAGCGGTACTTGACAAAAGCTCTTGGGCCCTTGCAATATCCCTGGCCCCTGGCAATTCAACCAAGATCCTACCTGAATTACCTTCCCTTTGGATATTGGGTTGGGTTACCCCAAAACCATCAATACGTTCACGCAATACCTCAAAAGCGGAAACAATGGATTCATCTATTTTCCTACGGATAATGGGTTTAACCTCATCATCTGTCATTTGGAAGTTAATCTCATCGCTCAACGTCTTATTCGCGAAAATATCCGGTGAAGCCAATTTGGTATCTCCCTTGATATTGTCGAAAGCATCAAAAAAGAGATCTACATAGGTATCATCACTACTTTTCGATGCCAAATCGGCATCCGCCAAGGCTTTATTGAATATTGGACTCTTAGAATTATCCGCCAACCCTTTCAAAATATCCTTTACGGATATTTGCAGGGTAACATTGATCCCCCCTTTAAGGTCGAGACCTTTGTTCAATTCCTTCTTTTTGGCTTCATCATAAGAAGTAAACCCTAATATAGGATTGCTCCCTATAGAATCTAAATAACTGATTTCCAAAGCTTCCCTTTTAGAAAGATAATCTTCCTCAGCATTGGAAATTTTATTGGTCGCATATTCTTCAGCATCATTTTCAATCTTACTCGTAATGAAGGTATACGATAATTGATAGATACTAACAAGCCCGAATAAGAAGGCAAAAAGCTTTATAAGTCCTTTATTTTGCATTGGTTATGAATATTTTATGTGTGCTTTTCTCAACAGCCTGCAAATATATGATTTACCCTAAGAATTGGCAATATATTTGTAAGTTAATGTAAAAAACAAAGGCACCCTGATCAAATAAATCAGGATGCCTTTTGTAACATTATATTAAAGTGTTGTCTTAAACGTCTAAAAGTCCGTTAGTTTTCTTAACACCTTCTGCACTTTCTTTCATTTTAGTTTTTTCAGCATCTGAAAGAGGCACGTCAACGATTTTCTCAATACCATTCTTACCTAAAATAACCGGTACACCTATGCAAATATCAGAAAGACCATATTCACCGTCTAACATAGTGGAGCAAGGGAACATTTTTTTCTGATCACAAGCAATGGCCTGAACCAATGCGGATACTGCCGCACCAGGGGCATACCATGCACTAGTACCTAATAATTTGGTCAAGGTAGCACCACCAACCTTTGTATCCTCAACAACTTGTTGTAAACGATCTTCACTGATGAATTCAGATACTCTAACACTATTTCTAGTTGCTTGTGAAGCCAATGGGACCATTCCTGTATCACTATGACCACCTATAACCATACCATCGATATCGGATATAGGGGCTTCCAAAGCTTCAGCTAAACGATATTTAAAGCGTGCACTGTCCAAAGCACCACCCATACCTATAATTCTGTTTTTAGGCAATCCTGTTACTTTATGAGCCAAATATGTCATAGTATCCATAGGATTACTAACAACGATCAAAATAACATTTGGAGATTCTTTTACAAGGTTCTGTGCAACTGTTTTAACGATACCGGCATTTATTCCGATCAATTCCTCACGTGTCATTCCAGGTTTTCTTGGAATACCTGAAGTAATGACAGCGATATCACTACCTGCGGTTTTAGAGTAATCACTGGTGGATCCCGTGATTTTTGTATCAAATCCGTTTAAAGAAGCTGTTTGCATCAAGTCCATTGCCTTGCCTTCGGCATAGCCTTCCTTAATATCCAATATTACTACTTCAGAAGCAAAATCCTTAATGGCAATATACTCGGCACAACTAGCGCCTACAGCACCTGCACCTACTACGGTAACTTTCATATTATCTTGTTTTTATGTTGAAAATTTTAACGGTACAAAAGTACTGAATCGTGGGGAAAAAAATATGACAAAAATCAGTTTATATTTTTATTCATTTCCGACAAAGTGCACTCAAAATAGGGCAACTGTTAAAGGAATTTACCTTTCAACGAAGATATTCGAAATTTAGTGCAATTCATCGAATTTTAGCAATACCGATCACACCCTTTTCGTTCTATAATCATAAACCCCGAATCTATAATTACCTACAAATGAAGAAGCTATTTTCATTCTGTGCAATCGTTAGTATTATACTCGCTAGTAATTGCTCTAGAATACAAGAGAACAATGATCCTGTAATTGGAATTTGGTCAAGCGCATCTACCCTGACAGATGGTGACTCCGGAAAAGTATCAACTCGTTTTGAATGGATTTTCAACGATGCTTACCTTGGGCGCTATCACATCAAGGAAAATGGTACCGTCATTGCCAAGACCGATTTTAGATGGACAGAGGAAGACGGAGTATACACCATTACCTATCCTGGAATGGATGACAAGCCCGATGACAAGGTGACCATGAACGCAGTCACTGAAGAGCAAGCTACACTAGTAGATAGTAAAGGAGCTATACTTGCCATTAGGGAGTAAAAAACCTAATATGGATTAACATGAAAAAGCCCTGGCAAAATTTTTGCCAGGGCTTTTTTATTTTTAAACTAAGTGCTATCTAAAACCAAAATTGACACCTACAGATAAAGTATTGAATTCGGCCAATGCATAGTCGGCGTGCAACCTAAAGAATCCCAATTTCAATTTAGTTCCAATATTAGCCGTTACGCCATTGGCTTTTTTATCTATTGAAAAAGGATCTTCATAAGTTTGCTGAAAAGGTCCGGACTGCACAACATACGTACCAAGAACATCCGTTGTAGATTTTCCCGTAATATAGCCTAGACCGCCATAAAAATTGATAATAGGGAGCTTGGTGGATACCACGGCCTGAAAGACCCAAGTATTCACATCAACCTCCAATTTTTGGTCTTGACCAGCAACTATGTTTGAATTCGTAAAGTCATATGACCCATCTAAATGGGTATAACCGATTACCGCCGATATGGCAATAGGCAAAATCTTATCTGCCGGCAAATGTTTTGTAAGCTCATGCTGTATTCCAACGCCGTACATTCCAATTTCATAATCATCGGTACTTATCTTTGGCAAGAACCTCGCCTTGATTTCGGTACCTTTTATGAGTCCGACACTTGCTTGCACAAAACCCGATGGCACAAAATTGATATTTTCTGAAGCTAAACCGGTCGGTAGCTCAAAGTCCTCCCTGAACAATCCGTTTTCATCTTCTACATAGACCATCACATTTTCAATATCACCTAAAGAGGTCGATACCAATTTTGACGTACTACCGTCAACAAATTTCAGATTGTCATAATCGGCCACATTCATTTCAAAGGTCTTTTTATCGTCCTTGTTCTTAAAACCGGCCATATTCCCGATTATTGATATTTCGAACCCGCCCAGCGGCTTCGCATCTGCGGTATTGTACCAACCACTGGAAAGGCTATACATGAAACCTTCAGAGGCCGGAGCTATATAATCGGTTGTAAATCTTTCGGCATCATCGAGACCTGCCGCCAACACCTCATTGATATTGGATTGGGCCATGGCTTGGAAACCACATGCCACTGCTAATAGGGATAATATTCGTTTCATTTGTCTGAATTTTCCCTAAAACTAAAAATCCTGACGTGACCGTCAGGATTTTTGTTGTGTAACTACCGTTTCTTATGCATCAATGTTCGCATATACGGCATTTTTCTCTATAAATTCCCTCCTCGGAGGAACCTCATCCCCCATTAACATGGAGAAGACCCTATCCGATTCAGTGGCATTATCTATATTGATCTGACGTAATGTCCTAAATTCGGGATTCATAGTGGTATCCCACAATTGCTCCGCATTCATCTCACCCAGACCTTTATATCTTTGTATACCTACACTGCCATTGAAACTTGCCGCAATTTCGTCACGCTCCTCATCTGACCAAGCATAACGTTTTTTGCTTCCTTTTTTAACCAAGTACAATGGAGGAGTCGCAATATAAACATGCCCCCCTTCAATCAACTCACGCATATAACGGAAGAAGAAGGTTAAAATAAGGGTTTCAATGTGGCTACCATCAACATCGGCATCACACATGATCACTACCTTATGGTAACGCAACTTCTCAAGGTTCAATGCTTTGCTATCTTCTTCTGTTCCTATGGTTACCCCTAGGGCCGTATAAATATTCTTGATTTCCTCATTTTCAAAAACCTTGTGCTGCATGGCTTTCTCAACATTCAGAATCTTACCTCGTAATGGTAAAATGGCCTGGAAATTACGATCACGACCCATTTTGGCCGTACCGCCCGCCGAATCACCCTCAACAAGATATATCTCACAGTTTTCAGGATCTTGATCGGAGCAATCGGATAATTTACCCGGTAAACCTCCGCCTGACATAACATTCTTACGTTGCACCATTTCACGTGCTTTGGAAGCAGCATGTCTGGCCTGCGCCGCCAAAATTACTTTTTGCACAATGATCTTGGCATCGTCAGGGTGCTCTTCCAAGTAATCGGTCAACATTTCAGATACCGACTGGCTTACAGCCGAGGATACTTCCCTGTTACCCAATTTGGTTTTTGTTTGACCTTCGAACTGAGGCTCAGCCACCTTTACCGATACGATTGCAGTTAAACCTTCTCGAAAGTCATCCCCTTGGATCTCAAACTTCAACTTATCCAACATTCCAGAGGCATCGGCGTATTTCTTCAAGGTCGTTGTAAGACCCCTTCGAAATCCTGATAAATGTGTTCCTCCCTCATGAGTATTGATATTATTCACATACGAATGAAGGTTTTCGGTATAAGAGGTATTATAAACCATGGCAACTTCAACGGGAATTCCGTTTTTCTCACCTTCCATGGAAATTACTGTCTGAATCAAAGACTCCCTATTACCATCCAAAAACCTAACAAACTCTTTTAACCCCTCATCGGAATAGAACTTTTCGGAAACATACTCGCCTTTTTCATCTTTCTGTCTTTTGTCGGTAATGGTAATGGTTACCCCCTTGTTCAAATAAGAAAGCTCACGCATTCTATTGGACAAAGTTTCGTAACTATATTCTATGGTTTGGGTAAAAATGGTCACATCGGGATGAAAAGTAACCTCCGTACCCCGTTCCGTAGTCTCACCTACACTTTTAACAGGATAAACGGCCTTACCCCTTTCATATTCCTGTTCCCAGATTTTACCGTCCCTATAAACGGTAGCTTTCAAATGGTCAGATAATGCGTTGACACAAGATACACCCACCCCGTGCAAACCACCGGATACTTTATAGGAATCTTTATCGAATTTACCACCGGCACCGATTTTGGTCATAACCACCTCTAGGGCAGAAACACCTTCTTTCTTATGCATATCAACCGGAATACCTCGACCATTATCCCGTGTTGTAATTGAATTGTCTTCATTAATCGTCACATTGATGGTGTCACAATGGCCACCCATGGCCTCATCAATGGAGTTATCCACAACCTCATACACCAAATGATGCAATCCTCGAACACCTACATCCCCAATATACATTGAAGGACGCATTCGAACATGTTCCATTCCCTCAAGGGCCTGGATACTATCGGCTGAATAATTCTTTTTATTTGCTTCTTCGCTCATAAATTAAGTTGTTGTAATCATTATAATTTTAGCAATCTTACAAATATAACCAATACCCTATGATATAAGGGCTTTTGACCCATGTTATACAATGAAGTTATCAACAAAAATTGTGGAAAATATAGCACTGGTAATTTGTTTTTTTAGCAAGAAACAATATCCCGGATTCACCTTCCCGATTTTAGGACAAAAAAAAGAAGCATCAAATCAATGATACTTCCTTTTAACTAATCCAATCAAAAACCGAACCTGCCCTATATGGACAGGTCGATTATTGTCCATGTAAATCTTTTTCAATTACTTTTTATATGCGTCATCATGCACATTGGCGACCGCCCTACCGGATGGGTCGTTCATGTTCTTAAAGGCTTCATCCCATTCCAAGGCAATTTTTGTACTACAGGCCACTGAAGGCTCTTGGGGTACGCATAGTGCAGCTGCATCCGATGGGAAATGTTGTTCAAAAATGGAACGGTAATAGAATTCCTCTTTTGTGGTCGGCGTCTGCAATGGGAACCTGAATTTAGCATTTGCCAATTGTTCATCGGTAACTTCAGTTGCCACGACTTCTTTCAAAGTATCGATCCAACTATAACCAACTCCGTCAGAGAATTGTTCTTTTTGCCTCCAAGCAACACTTTCGGGCAACATATCTTCAAAAGCCTTACGAACTACCCATTTCTCCATTCGTTCCCCGTTGATCATCTTATCTTTTGGGTTGATACGCATGGCCACATCCATAAATTCCTTATCCAAGAAAGGCACTCGCCCTTCTATGCCCCATGCCGCCAAAGATTTGTTGGCCCTAAGGCAATCGTACATATGTAGTTTATCCAGCTTACGAACGGTCTCCTCATGAAAATCTTTTGGACTCGGTGCTTTATGGAAATACAGATAACCACCGAACAACTCATCGGCACCTTCACCTGACAATACCATTTTTATCCCCATAGACTTGATTACCCTTGCCATAAGATACATTGGGGTCGAAGCCCTAATCGTTGTTATATCATAGGTCTCCAAGTTGTACACCACATCTTTGATAGCATCTAGGCCTTCCTGGATCGTGAATTTTATTTCATGGTGCACCGTACCTATATGATCGGCAACTTTTTGAGCCGCAGCCAAATCGGGTGAACCCTCCAAACCAACGGAAAAGGAATGTAATTGAGGCCACCAGGCATCGGTAGTATCATCTGACTCGATACGTTTCTGTGCATATTTTTTCGCTATGGCAGAAGTTACCGAAGAATCCAAACCACCTGAAAGCAGAACACCATAAGGTACATCTGACATCAACTGTCTATGAACCGCAGCTTCCAAAGCTTCCTTTATCTCTTGAATACTGGTCTCGTTCTCTTTTACGGCATCATACTCCATCCAATCACGGGTATACCATTTCTTTAATTCCCCATCACTACTATGTAAATAATGTCCGGGAGGAAACAATTCTATTTTAGTGCAAGTCCCTTCCAAAGCTTTTAGCTCAGAAGCCACATAGAACGTTCCGTTCTGATCCCAACCCATATATAGAGGAATAATACCCATGTGATCACGGGCCACAAAATATTCATCTTTCTCTGAATCATAGATGGCAAAACCGAATATACCGTTCATCTCATCAATAAAATCAACACCTTTTTCTTGGTATAATGCCAAAATTACTTCACAATCCGATTCTGTTCGAAAATCATATTTACCTTCGAACTGCTTACGTAGCTCCCTATGGTTATATATTTCGCCATTGGCGGCAAGCACTAACTTATTATCAGGACTGAACAACGGTTGTTTCCCGGATGCCGGATCAACAATTGACAATCTTTCATGGGCCAAAACGGCTTTTTCATCCGCATAAATACCACTCCAATCAGGCCCTCTATGCCTGATCTTCTTGGACATTTCCAATAATTGAGGCCTTAAAACTTCTGTACTTTCCTTTACATCAAAGGCACAAACAATTCCACACATAATTAAATATTTATATCAAATTAGAGGCAAATATCAATTTAAACTTTCAATTAAAAAACATAATAAACAATAATGATTTCATTTTTAAACTTAAAACATAAATACAACTACATTTTGATATCTTTTTTAGGTAAAACCAAAAATATTAGACCATTTTGTAAGTTGGGATAATTTTAACGACTTTATATATTCCAATAAATAGAGAACTTTTTAGATTTGAAAAAACTAAACCTTAAACGAGTTCAGGTCAAAAAACAAAGACAAATTATGATTATGAAAAAACTAGCAACACTATCTTTATTAATGCTCGCCATGGTATTCACGAACGATCTATCTGCCCAGAAATTCAGTGGTTTGGACAAAAGTCCGATGGATATGACTTCGTTCCCATCAAGTTATAAAATTGCGGACAAATCCGTTCGTGTTACTTACAGCCGTCCTCAATTGAAAGGCAGATCCGTATCTGAACTTGCCCCAGCCGGTGAAGTTTGGAGAACAGGGGCCAATGAAGCCGTTGAAATCACATTTTACAAAGATGCCAATGTTGGAGGTACCGATGTAAAAGCAGGAACTTATTCTTTGTTCACGATTCCCGGAAAAGGGGAATGGACAATTATCCTAAACAGTAAATTGAACCAATGGGGTGCATATTCTTATGATAAAAGTGCCGATGTTGCTAGGGTTATGGCTACCGTTAGTTCGGAAAGCGAATCTTTAGATGCTTTCTCTATAGCCTTTAAGGAGGTAGAAGGTGGAGCCCATTTGGTTATGGGATGGGGAACCGTTAGGGTCGCTTTGCCGATTATGATGTAAAACCCATTGAATCGAAATAAAAAAAACCGAAGCGATTTGCTTCGGTTTTTTTGTTTTTAATGAACTCGTTTCCCTGCTATATAAGTTTGTTCCGCTTCTATTTTAGGGACATCCTCAATAGGAACTTCCATAAGGTTATCGCTATACAGGGTAAAATCGGCAAATTTACCAACTTCTATACTGCCCTTTTCATCTTCCTCAAAATTGGAATACGCAGCCCAAATGGTCATCCCCTTCAATGTTTCTTCCCTTGTCAAAGCATCTTTCATTTGATAACCACCTTCAGGGTAGTTATCCAAATCCTTCCTTGCCACAGCAGCGTAGAAAGTTAGGAACGGACTTACTTTCTCCACAGGAAAATCGGTTCCTAAAGCCACCGTACCCGCTTTCTCTAACAACGCCTTATAGGCATAAGCCCCTTTTTCACGTTCTTCCCCGATACGGTCACCTGCCCAATACATATCACTGGTTGCATGGGTCGGTTGTACTGAAGGGATAATCCCTTTCTTGAAATAGTCAAAATATTCAGGTGATATTATCTGTGCGTGTTCCACCTTCCAACGTCTATCTTTTTTACCTGTCAAGGCTCTTTTATACGCCCTTAATACCACCACATTGGCAGAATCACCTATGGCATGTGTATTCATTTGGTATTCAGTGGCCGCGATTCTATCGGCCAAAGCCTCAATAGCATCAACCGGAGTTACCATAGCCCCAAAATGACCGGGCTTATCGGAATAAGGTTCTCGCATGGCAGCCCCTCTTGAACCTAAAGCGCCATCCCCATAAACTTTTACCGAACGTACGTTCAATCGCTCTGTTTTTATAGGCTCACGACTTAAAAAATAATCCAGATTACCCGGGGATGCACTTACCATTGCATATACCCGAATGGATAAATCACCCGTTTGCTGAAGGCTATCGATCAACTCAATGGTAGAACGGCCAAGTCCGGCATCATTCACTGTGGTCAGTCCATAATCCAAACAAATGCGTTCGGCATCTTTTAGGGCTTGGATTTGTGCTTTCCTATCCATAGGCGGAATTACCGCATAGACCATATCCATGGGATTATCGACCAAAACACCTGTTAACTTTCCGTCTTTCTTAACTATTTCACCCCCTTTAACCTTTGTTCTCTTTTTAATCCCTGCCATATCCAGTGCTTTCTGGTTGACCAAAAGTGCATGCCCATCTATTCTGGTCAGTGCTACCGGTGTATCAGGAAAGAGGACATCCAATTTATCTTTAGTGGGAAATTCCTTTACCTCCCAATCATTTTGATCCCATCCTCTGCCCAAAATAAAGTCTTTCGGATTTTGTTCTTGAAACTCCTTTACCTTTTCCAAAATTTCTTCATAACTATTGGTTCCCATCAAATCGACCACTTGTTGATTTCGACCCAAACCATAAAAATGGCAATGGGCATCTATAAGTCCGGGAGTAACGGTTTTTCCTTGTGCGTCAACAACAGCTTCCGAAGTATATTTTCCTTGGATTTCATCCGATGTGCCAACTGCCACGAACTTACCGTCGTTTATGGCAAATGCCTCTGCTTTGGAAAAATCGGCATCCACGGTATAGGTGTTTGAGTTGATTACGATCAAATCAACATTTTCCTTTTTTTGGCCGCAGGCCACAAACATTGATATAAAGAAGGGTAATAGATATTTCATAGGCATAATTTGATTGGTTTGAATTTATCGGATTACGTTATTTTCAAATTTAAGTAAAATGTGCAGATCTTTCACACTTCCTTTAAAATCAGCAATCTGAAATCAATTACACCAAAGTTTCCTCGAATTAAAACCTATTGGAATTACATAACGTATATCCTAATTAGGAACTCTTTACTTTTTCTTGGTTTTTGAACCGTTTTTCTCCTTCACCTTTACATAGATCAGTTTATTTCGACCTCGGGAATCCTCACGACGCTCCAATTCGAAATTACTGATCGCACCCATTAAAGGTGTCAACTTTTGGAATCCATAGTTACGGGAATCGAAATTAGGATGTCGTTTTTGAAGCAAACTTCCCACATCGCCCAAAAAGGCCCAACCATCGTCATCCGCTACATCATCAATGGTAGAAGCAATTAAACGGATATCTTTCGGTGTAATCTTGTCCACAGAACTATCGGGAGCACTCTTACTTTTGTTTGCATCTGAAATTTCCTCGGATTGTGCCCTTAATATCTCAATATAAATGAACCTATCGCATGCCACGATAAAAGGATTCGGGGTTTTCTTTTCCCCCATACCTATCACCTGCATACCCGCTTCCCGCAACCTGGTGGCCAAACGGGTAAAATCGCTATCACTACTTACAATACAAAATCCATTAACCTTCCCGGAATACAAAATATCCATGGCATCAATGATCATGGCCGAATCGGTTGCATTCTTACCTGTAGTATAACCGTATTGTTGAATGGGTGTAATGGCATTTTCCAACAAAACGTTCTTCCACTTACCTAACCGTGGATTGGTCCAATCACCATAAATTCGTTTGATCGTAGGGTTACCGTATTTGGCTATCTCCTGCATCATTTCCTTGACATAGGCCGACGGTATATTATCCCCATCTATCAAAACTGCTATATTTACATCCATTGTAATTTAATTTATTCTTTGTTATATAAAGGTTCGTTTTCCGAGTCCTTTTTTGATTTCTTTACTTTAATTGAATCGTTATTTCTACTCTTGGCCTATTATTTAGGCCGGATTGGAATCCATATTTCCTCTTCGGAATCCGGATGGTTGTTCCTATATTTTTCGCCCAACAATTCAAAATGTGGCCGATCATCCAGAACGAAGTCCGATTTGGGCAACCATGTAGCGTAAATGTATTCGAAAATTCCGTTATCCGAAGAACCTTTATGGTCAAATACGGCATACATACCACCCTGTAACACAAAAGTTTCCCATTGACCAGGTACATTGTCAAAATCCGCAACTTCAGCAGTTGCCCATTTTTCAAATTCAAGTGCAGGATCAAAACTATCAAAATAGTTCTTAGGATACACCTGCAACGAAATTTTGTCGTTCCCAATTATGTTTCGAACTTCTTTAACGTTCGACATAAAGTTACCCCAAAGTTCTCCTGTCCTGTTGTTCACCAAGGACATTTTCAAGTGTTTGCCCACCAACTTTTTCTCTTGTAACTCGGTAATTCTTGGTTTCAACATAAACTCCTATTCCTTAAATAAATCAATGGTATAATCTAACAATTGTATCCCCCCTGAATCTCCGTGACCGGGAATAACAACTTCAACATCGGGATATTTTGCTTTCAATCTTTCCACGGTATTTGACCATTCCTTTGTATTGGCATCATTCAAATTCCCTTTCCCGGCTCCGTCGGACTTTATCAAACAACCTCCGAACATCACTTTATCGCTCGCCAGATAACCAATGATATTATCCCTTGTATGGCCTTCCCCCAGAAATTCACTTATAACCTTCTTTCCTCCGATCATAAGTTCTAAATGAGATTCAAATCCGTTCTGTGGTACGGGTTCACCCCTATCTTCTGCCATATCCTTTGTAAGGTTCGTAGTATAAGAAGTAATATTTTTACGGTGGAATGCTTCCAATCCGCCCAAACAATCATCATGAAAATGGGTGGCCACCACCGCTTTGACCTCAGCGCCTTCTTGGTTCTCTATCCAATTTATCAATTCATCAGAGGCCACAATATTTGTTGGAGTATCAAAAACAACGGCTTCGCCCTTATGTATAACGACCATTCCGTTACATGGTACCTTTCCGTAATCCTGGGTTTCCAAATATGAAACGTGTACGAAAGTATATGCCGTTAATTTTTCAACTCTCAAATTCTCCGATTCGTAAACAGGTTTATCGGTTTCTTGGGACCTGCATCCAACAAAAACAATAAAAAACGCTAGAGGAAGGATTCTTCTGATTCTCATAAGTAGACCAACTTAACTTTTTACATCTAAACATAGCAAGTTAAAGAATAAAAAAACAAAAGCGCCTTTACCATAGGTGAACTTTCCTTACTCATAAACACACCGAATCCCTATTGTGGGTTGTTTGCCTTTAAAGACCCAATGGTCAGAAAGGTCAAGAATGCCAAACCTACATAGCCCAATAAACTGTATGAATCCAATGTATCGTACCATAAGCTAAAAACAGAGGGAGCCAATGCACTCGCTAAAACGATCAACCCCATAATCTTCCCTGTTATGGCCCCAAGATGGTTACGCCCATAAAATCGAGGCCAAGCAATGGCATTCAGTACGGCAAAAAAACCGCCCATGGTTCCGATCCCTGCTATTAACAGATAAATACCAAACGAAGAGGATAGTATCATAAGTCCCATTGAAGCGAGTATACCACCCACTATCATAAGAAATAAATACAGTTTCAGTGAAAGGTAATCACTTAAATAATTAAATATCGTGGAAATACTGACCGCCACTACTGAAGCAGGTAAAAATATGGAAATGGCCACTGACTTAGGATAGCCTTCACTGGCGAAAATGGAAACTACATGAAAGGTAAGCCCCGTAATAAAGAAACTATTGAAAGACAGCATTAAGGCATACATCCAAAATGCCCTTGTGCCTTTCGCCTCTTGTAAGGTATATTGTTTCTTTTCTTCCTTAGTTACTTCTGTTGTTTTTTCCGGCTTACCAACACCATCTGGTAAAAGGCCGTGTTCTTCCGGTCTATTTTTATAAAATTGAAGTATGACCACGCTAAATACCAAAAGCCCGAGGGCCATTATGCGCCACGCCCCTTCCCAATTATAATCCTCTATCAAAAAATTGACCCATAAAGGGGATGATGAGAAACCAAAGGAAATGGCAATACTACTGAAAGCGTTTACCTTGCCCCTGTTTTTATCGAACCAAATCATTATAACGTTCCGCGAGGCCATGGTCAATACCCCTTGACCTGAAAAACGGATCAAAAAGAAGAGTAATGTCATTATCGTAAAAGGGATCAACCATGAATCCAAAACCAAGATATCCTTTACGAGATTACTCATTTTCAGCGACAAAGAGCAAAGTACCAAAGCGACCGCCAACGTAAGGGCTGCAAAGAAAGCCGTATATCTTGCCCCATACTTATCAAACCAAATACCGGCCCTACCTATGAGCAAAGAACTGAGAATAGTACCGATCATATAGGCATTACTGAACTGATTTCTTGAAAGCCCCAAGGCATCTTTTACGGGGTCGGTAAAAACCGACACCCCAATGGTCTGACCGGGAATACTGAAGTAAATACCCAATGTACCTACTACAAGTATCACATAACCATAAAAAAAAGGGCTTTTAGCAGGATTTACAAGTGAAAAACGATTAACCTTATCCATAGCGAAAATTCAAAGGGCGAAATTACGTGTTTTGTATTAAACAACAGGATTGAAACCGTTTTTTACATCAGTTTAACTTCTATTGGAAATTATTGAGGTTTTATTCTCAGATGCGACTTGATTTTTATGTGTTTCCTTCATCTTTAAATTACCCGTTACACAAAAAAACCCGACGATTCCGTCAGGTTTTTTTTCACTAATCTTAGAATTCCGTATAAGGGATCACGAATCTATTGACCCATTCGTATCACTTTTTGCATCATATCGTAAGTCTGCCTTAATTCTTCCTCATCCATAGCCTGCATTTCCGGATCATCGGCTGTTGCCATTTTTTTCCAATCTTCATACGACATACTTTTCATACGATCCATATCTGCCTTCATTTCATCCATATCAACATCAAAGGATTCATCGCCCATAAAACCCTCCGTTTCTATAACAGGAAAATCGGGCAAGTCAAAACTAGAATCGGGAAGACTTTGATTGAACTTTGCATGAGTTGCCTCTTTAACAGTCGTAATGCCCATTAAAGTACCTTCAGATTTCATCAACACCCCTTTATACAGCCATTGTTTTATCCCCATTAAATCCCAAATTTCACACTCATAGCCCAGAACCACCTCTGAACCTATAAGTTTACCTCCCATGCTTTCAAAAAGTTCTTTCCCTACCTTACCGGCATCGGCATCTTTTTGGAACATTTTGGTCATTCCCATGGCCATATCTTTGTTCTTGCGAATTTCCTTCCTTTTAAAATCCACGGCATAACCATCCTCATTATCCAACTTATTCATGGTGTGTGTAGACGAGGTTTCCGTGCTTGTTTTTCCAAAAATCGTTGAAGTCGTAGTCTGTGTAGATTCCTCCTCTAACAACTCAACCGCACCCCAATCCTTAAAATATAGACTTTCGGTACCGGAACCGGAAATCGTAGATTCCATGACTTTTCCCGAAATACTCGACTTATAGGCTATGCTACCAGATTCAATCCCATACCGTTTTAATTGTTTGTCCTGGGTATTTGCGCTAGCTAGCGCGCTATCGATTTTATTCTCGCCATTTCCTTTGCAGCCCACGGCCACAAAACATAACAAAAGGAGTATGCTTAATTTTTTCATTTCAAATAAGGTATTATTTATTGATAATTTCTTGTAATTCATAAACCGAATAATAATGATCATATGAATCAGATGCTTTTATGAGTTTGGCAATAACGGCAGGTTTGTCGTTAATAAGCCAAATTTTGAGTTGCTCCCCATTACTATTAAGGGCTTCAACAACCGTACAGGCAAAGGTTCCTAAACCAAGGTCAAGTTCTTCTTGGCCCAAGACCCGGTACATACTTTCATTTAACGGATATAAATCATTATCCCCATTTTCATCATTTTCAGTAAAGTCAACATCTTCTGGTGTACTAAATCTATCAAAACCGTAAAAAATATTATCTACCTTTAACCTTTGCTGCTCTTTTTCAACAAAGACATTTGCTTTGAGTATTTCAGTGTCGAAAGTATTCGATTCCTCATTCAACTTATTGTATGAATAGACCAACTGCTTAATTCCCGAAAGTTGATCAAGTAATAAATGCATGTCGTGCCATGGCAACTTTTCCACTTCGCTGTAATATTTATAATCCCCATCTTCCGTAAAAAAATCTTCTTCAGAAAATGCAAGTTGTTCAATGTTCATATCACTTTCGGCTATTGTTATGGGCTTAACTTTTTTAATGGCCTTATATACCTTTCCCTTGTTCCTCAATTCAAAACCAGCCTCGTTTATGGTCATTATTTCACTTTCCCCTCTTAACATAGCATCACTTCGGAAACCAATAAGAATCACTGAACGTTTCTTTTTATCAAAAATCCAGGTGCCATTTATGTTGGTTTCATGGTATTCTTCTTTTTGAACAAAAGTGAATACATCAGGTTCTTCAAAAGTCATAACCGAATTAGTATCTTGGTATGGCATATTCTTGAATTCCCATATTCCCAGTAGTCCGGAGTTTTTGTTCTCTTCCATGATTTTATTCAAGTCCAGTTTGTCATAAAAAACTTTTGCCCCGTCTTTTAGAACGATCAACTCACGATCGTCCAATTCCAAAATCTTTCCTTCACCATTGAAATCTTTATCAAACCCTGATTTCATTACGACGGAATGCTCTTTCTTGTTGTAATCCCAAGTACCGACTTCCACTCCCATCATAACCATTTTGCCATCACCCATAAAATCAGCGACCATATAAGGTTCTTCTACCTTATTATCGACTTCAACTTTTTGTACCAGCCAATTTCCTACGATTTGTGATTTTTGTGCATTGGCAAATTCTACCAAAATTGAAAAGACCATTAGTAATAGATATACTTTTTTCATGTTTTAAAATTTTACAAACTCTACACGTCTATTATTTGCTTTTCCTTCTGGGGTACTATTATTATCAATGGGCTTAGACTCTCCAAAACCGTCTGATTTAAGTCTGTTCGGAGCAATTCCCATTTCAATTAATTTATCCATGACTGTTTTTCCCCTTGCCTTGGATAAGGTCATATTTGAAGTCTCACTGCCATCACTGTCCGTATGGCCTTCTACACTAAAGTTAAGATCGGGTTGTTTTTGCATTAGCTGGAATATCTTGTTGATCGGCCCCATACTTTCAGCTTTAAGTGTTGCTTTATTCACATCGAACTTGATTCCGTTTACAATAATCTTCCCTTCAGAAAGTACCCTGTCGTAATATTTTACACCACCTTTGGCAATACGAATGTTTTTAAAATAAAAAGCCTTGTCTTCCCCTAAATCAGCCCAATAGGCTTGTAAAGTAAGACCCGACGGATTTCCTGAATAATGGGGAATATTTATAAGGCGTGTATCATCCATATACACTTTTAGTTTGCCTTTTGTGAACGCAATAGAAATATGTATCCAACGAGCATCGTCAGAATTGGTATGATCTATACCGGGCATTTCCCCATTTACCCCTGCCAATTTTTCAGTCACTCGACCAGAACCTATATCCATATACATAGCGGAAGGGGCATCCTTCTGATTCTTATCATCAAATAAACTCACAGATATTCTATTTCCATTTACAGGTTTGTAGAAATCAAATTCTATGGTAAAAACTTCTGGTAAGTAATCTTCTTTTGAATTTTTCAAGTATGGAACAATCGTAGGGTTTCCATCAATAAACATCATTACATTTTCACCATCGATATTAGCGATTTCAACTTGCCCTTTTACTAAATCCCATCGACTTGGAAATTCCCCGTTTTCTTCATCGATACTTGGGCCGTCTTCAAAAATCACGGTATCACCGGGAATAAAGTCAAATTTGCTCCAAACCACATTAGGTCCTTTTTGCCTTTGCGAATCGGAAGTTTCTGTACCATTTTCTGTTGAGCCGGACTGATTTCCCTTCTGTTCGCTCCCTTTGGCCGTACTATCTTTTTCCTTTCCATCGATGGCATCCTCTGCCTTATCGAATTCTTCATCGATCTTGTCGTTGACCCTTTTTTCCGAACGGTTTTCAGCTTCCTGTTCTATTTTGGCCTTCGCTTTTTTAGTGAGTTTTTTTAAAAATTGACCATGGGAAACTTGCGGCGCAAACAAGAAAATGGCCAATAAGACAGATAATCTTAAGAGTGATTTCATAGTTTAGGTTTTATATTAATTTAAGGTTGAAATTACCTTACCCTATACTATGGATCGTCATCAAAAAGTGTGATTTATATCACCCGAAAGGATGATTTAAAGGTGTAAGCTTCAAGTAAATAAGGGGATACTGAACAAATTATACGATAGCGACCTTCTTCATGGCCTGAACCCTGTTTTTTACATCCAATTTGGAATAGATATGTTGAATATGTGTTTTAACCGTATTTTTTGAAACAAATAATTGCTCCGCTATTTCATCATTATTAAAACCATCTGAGATCAACTGAAGTACTTCTATCTCTCTTTTGGATAGATCGAATTGATCCAAGTTCGATATCCATTCATTTTCATCTTCATCACTTTTAGATTGCATTTGTGCACGTAGATCGTTTATTTGCCCCATATATTTTTTAAGCTCAATATTTTTCCTTTCCAAATCCAACGCCCTGTTTTTGCGCAATAAATTAATGAACACTAATAAAAGTGATATAATCAAGGCACTGACGATAGCACCTATCCATAATGAAAGTGACCTTCTTCTGGTCTTTTCCAAACTCAATTTATTCGCTTCTGCCAAATTTTTGATCTGAGCATCTTTCTTTGCACTTTCATATTGTATTTGCGCGGCGATCATATTCTTCTTTGATACCACATTCACTATACTATCATGGTATTTAGTAGCTTTTTTATACGCCTGTAGGGCCTCTTTGTAATTATTGGTTTTCGTATGGTAAGTTGCCAACGCATCATAACCCAACTCAATATTCTGTCGAGATTGTATTTTTAAGGCATTTTGCAATCCGGCATTAATAAATTCCAATGCTTGGGGATATTCTTCTGTGAAGGTTTTATTTATTCCGATATTAATTTGGGTGTTGCTTAAATATCGTGTGTTATTGAATTTTTTCAATAACGGAATCGCCTTCTCATAATTTCTGGTAGATTCCTTGAAATTCCCTTCTTTTTGGGATAACAGGCCCTGATAATTATATATCAAAGCTACTCCTTCTTTCCTTGGGTGGTCAACGGCAAGCTTCAAGGCCCTATTGAAATAAACCCGGGCCGAATCGAATTTTTTCAGATTAAGATACACCTCCCCTATATTGGCAAAAGCATACTCTTGTCCCCTAAAATTATCGCTTTCCCTTTCAATCATCAAGGCCCTTTTGAAAATGGGAAGCGCTTGATCGTATTCTTCGGTATCTAAAAAAACATTGCCTATACCGCTTAGTGCTATAGCAATGCTTTTGTCATCATTTGTTGCTTCTGAAAGCCGTAAAGCATTTAAGTAATTATCGTAAGCCTCACTCTCTAAATTCAATTTTCTATAAGATACCCCTATACTGTTCAGACATTTGATCTTTGACAAGGTATCCGTACTTTTCTCAAAATAACTCAATGCACGTTTGTGATACGTAATTGACTGAATATAATCATGCTCATACCGTGCCGTGATGCCCAATCTATTGTAGCATTTACCTATTCCATTTATATAAAATATGGACTCGGATATGAGCAGGGCTTCGTCTAGAATATCTTTTCGTATAGCACCCTGATAGATGGAAGTTTTATACAGATCGATTAGTTTCTCGACCTTCAAGGTATCATTTACCTGACTTTTCAGTACACTGAACTCGTTGGAAATATCGACAAGGGATTTGCTATTCTGGCCATATGATTTTCCTAGAAGCAAAAACCAGAATACTAAAACAAAAAGGAAATCTTTAAAACGAATTAACGACAATGGTAAACTACATTTTAAGGTGTAACCAAAGTTAACGAATTAACATTTGTTTCTTTAGGTTTTTATTAACATTTGTTACATAAAAAAGGTAGCCCCCAAAGATGACAATTCACTTTCTTTCAGTGATTATGAACTCTACCCTGCGGTTCTGTTTTCTTCCATCTTCAGATGCATTACTGACAATGGGTTTGGCTCCACCATGGCCCTGCCATAAAATGCGGTTTTCTGCGAGCCCTAAGGCAATTAAATACGCTGCAACTGCTTTTGCCCTAGATTCTGACAAGGTTAGATTGTATTCTTCTGAACCAATAGAATCGGTGTGCCCATGAATTTGGATATCCAAAGTGGGATCCAGTTGTAAGACATCATAAATATGTTCTATTTCTTTAGAGGATTCCGGCAATAACCCTGCTTTATCAAAATGAAAGAAAACATTTTCAAAGACATGGTTTTGATCCAATGTGATTTTCCCTTTTTCCGGTACATTCACAATAGTCCTCGGCTTTTCGGCAAAATCGGTTTTTTCGGCCGACTCCAATAATACCATATCAATATAATAGTATGCCCCTTGTTTGGCATTTCGTTTGGTTTTGAACAATCGGGTGCGCTTATTGTTCTTGAAATTCCCGAAAGTCAGGAACCGCTCATTACCTTTTGCCACGAATTGGGAATGGACCAAGATCCAATCCTTGGTATCATCCAAAAAGTTCGAATACCCTATTTCCATGTAGTGATATTCATTTTCTGTGTCTTTGTACAAATGCATTTTCGAAAGCTCTTTCCTAATGGGAAAATCCAACTTGTTCTTTGAAAAAAGAAGTCCGAATTCCTTTATGGCAAAATCCGATCTCTCAGCAAGACTTACATAAAATGAGATCTTATATTTTTTCCCTTTTTTAAGAGGTTGCAATAACCCAGCTTGAATATACTCCCGATAATCCCCCGGCGCATACAGATACAACCCTGCATACCCTATACCGAAATCCGCGGGCTGTGAACCGTTAAAATTTTCGGGGGTTCCCATTGCGGTACTACAACCATTGAAATAATCAGTGGAACCGGTTGTCGGGGTAGACCAACCTTCAACATCTTCATTAAAACTGCCCAATGTCTGAGGGCAACCAACATGCGCCTCAAAACTAGGATTTACGATCAGGTTTTGAGTCATACCCAAAGCCACGCAAAAGATGCATGCTACCCAAGAGATATGTTTTTGAAAGGGAGACAATAGAAATACCACTATTTACGACACCTCTAAAGTAGTAAATTCTTACGTATTACATCATTTTGACACGGGTTGCAAATGACCGTTTATCGATTATCAAAGAGCTGTGCTCACCAACTCTCAAAAATCGAATTTATAGGTGGCACCCCCAAGAATCTGAAATCCCTGAACGGCAAAATTCGCCCATTTTTGATAGTCATTATTGGTCAGGTTCGCCCCTTTTACAAAAAAGGACAATTGATCGTTAACCCGATACCCTATATGGGCATTGGCATCAAAATAACTATCCAAGGTTATTAAAGTAGCATTGATCTCCCCTGGTATTGGATCTTGAATGGCAACTGTTGAGAAATCTTCCCGCTCGCCCACAAAAAACAGATTTATACCCATATACCATTTTTCATCAATCTGATAATCCATGAACAAAGATCCTTTTAGCTCTGGAAGGTTCCAAGCCGGATTGTCCGTTTCGGTGTCATAATCATATACTTCAGCATTTACACCAAGAGTAAAATTTCGATTTACATCAACATTCAGTTCTGCGAACAAACCTATGGTTTTTATATCATCATAAAACAATTGGAAAGAGTTGCCGTAATAATACCCTTTTTCATCATCCCTAAAACTGTTTTCTGGATTCAAAATGAACAATGGGGTCCGATTTTCAGCAGTATACGATCCTTTCACATTATAACTTAAGTTGGGCAATAACTGCCCTTTGAACCCCACATAGGCATTATATTGCGAATCGGTTGGTTGAATGGCCAAGGTTGGCGACACGTAAGGGTTCTCTTCTACAAAACCATAATATGAATTTTGTTTCAACTCCCCTTTCACCCCTCCGTAGACAATAACATTGTCCTCTAACAGGCGATATGATGCGGCAACTGCCGGATAGATATAAAAGTTGTTTTCACTTGCTTCCATATCCATACCATAGACAATGTTAAGACCCAAATCTACCGTAAGATCATCCCTGAGCATACGTATTGTAGGGTTTACCCCTATCTGGAAATTACTATAATCTATTCCCTGCTCGTTATCGGTATCATCTACATCGGCATTGGCAAAACTACCACCAACATAGTCGAGATTTACATTAATACCCAAAACTTCTTCCCCAACAGGGAATTCAAGACCGCCACCAACGATAAACCTATTTTCCCCGGATTCAACAGCATCCCAGAAACGTCTATATTTAATATCGGCATTTTTAAAATAGGAATCTTCCACGTTTACATAAACACCGACCTCGCCCATAAAGTAATTCTGTTTTGAATCTATATCATTTATGGTTTCAGCATCATAGGTATCTTCCGGCAATCCGTACCAATTGTACATTTGATGTTGTAGACCCACATCGGCACCCCAGTTAATATCACGGTCCCTTTTTGAGTAAGAAGCATCAATTTCAGTGTTCGCATACTTACTGTCCAGGTCAACATTATCTATATTGGCCAAAGATGAATAATGATCAAAACCAACATCCAGTCTTTCATCCCTATTGATTGCCCTACTGGTGTAAAATTTGGCCATTAGGTTGCCTGGGTTCCCAATACCTGCCGAAGCATAAGAATTATATAGTTCAGGAGGAGGTAATTTCTGTACCGCCGAAGCCTTCCCTTTTGCAGGAGTAAAAGTGGAAGCCACAGGTACCGAAAATATACTGTATTCTATTTCCTTTTTCTGAAGCACGATCGAATCGTTCAGATTGGGAACGGATTTAATCTTAAATGCGTCGGATATGGTGGGTGAATACGCCTTGGTCACCGTAACCGTTTCCGTACCGATATTATCTTCCTCTTCTTGGGCCTGGACCATTTGGGAAAGCCCTAAAAATATAATGATCAAATATAAATGCTTAAACATAATGTGTTCTTTATAGGGATATTAATTTCCGTTGGGGTCTACTGATGAGTTTCGCTGGGCTTCCTTGGATTTAATAATGGCCAACTCCCCTTTTGCCTCAGCAACGATTTCCGGATATTGACTAAAATTAGTGATCACACTTTCGAGAATATAAGTGGCTTGGTACGCATCATCCAAAGCATAAAAATTCTTGGCCATAAGCACAAGACCTTTACCTCCCCATTCTTTATAGCTCGAAAAATCCTTGGCCAATTTCTGTACCGAAGTGTTGGAAGCTTCATGTTGCCCTGCCTCATTCTTAAAATAAGCATCATAATAAAGAGCCTCTGCGGCAGTCTCACCACTGGCAATTTTCAATACTTCGGCATAGGCAGTTTCCGCCTTGGCCATATCATTGGTCTGAACTGCAGAACGGGCAATCATAATATGGGCATCACTTCTTATACGATCATCGATACTTGAGGTAGCCAAAACTTTTTCGGCATACGCCAATGTTTGTGCGTAATTACCTTGTTCGTAATACCCTTTCATCAAGTTAGATTGGGCGAAGGTCCTATTCTGTTGAATATCGGCCTGTTCTTCCAATCGTTGTAAATAAGGCAATGCGTTATTATAATCGTTCTTACCAATGTAAATCTCACAAACCCTTGTAAGCGCTTGTTCCGTATACTCGCTACCACCTAAATCGGCGACCTTCTTAAAATATGGCAATGCCTTATCCCTTTCATCTTTGGCGAAATATAATTGAGCCAAATTAAAGTTGGCTTTAACGGCATGCATTCCATTCGGAAATTGTTTTAAATAACTTTCATAACCCCTAATGGCCGCATTGGTATTGCCCTCCATATGTTGTTTATCGGCAGACTCAAAACTTGCATTGTCCAATTCGGTATCGGTAACCTCAACAAAATCCAAATCACGTACCCATGCCGCATATTCGTCAACACGTCCCAAATCAACGTACACCAATTTGGCGGTTGCCACGGCTTGGATGGCCTCTTGGGTATTGGGAAAATCACGAACTACCTGCTTAAATTCCTCCAATGCCTTTACATTTCTGTTGGCATTGTAATGAACCAATCCTTGCCGCATAATAGCTTGGGGCACCAATGAACTTCCCTTATAGCCTTCGATTAGACGGTCATAAGTGACCAATCCTTTATTTTCCTGACCTGCGGAAATGTACGAATTACCCAGTTCAAAAAGGGCATCATCCTTTAAAGTGGATTTTGGATATTTTGAGACAAATTTATCCAGCTCCTCGATTTTCGATTCACTCTTACCCACGAAGCCATAGCTCAGGGCTTTTTGGAATGCAGCGTAATCCTTTTCAGGACCGGTAAGTGCCAATGACTTATTATATGTTTCTATAGCCGGCCAATATTTACTGGTCACAAAATAGCTGTCGCCCAATCGCAGATAAGCATCATTCAGTTTATCTTGATCGGTTACACCAGATTTGGAAAAAGCATCAAAGTATGTAATGGCATTGTTATACTCCTTCAATTTAAAATAAGTGTACCCCAAATTATAATCCACATCCTTTGACTCCTCAGTTAGTGAAGCATTGGAATTCTCTTTAAAATCCTTGAAATTGGACAAGGCCTCATCAAAACGGTTCATTACATACAATGATTCCGCATTCCAGTAATTTGCCCTTGCTTTAAATAACGCGTCCTGGGCACTTGACAAAGACTTACTGAAATTCTCATGGGCAGCCGCATAATCCCCATCTATGAACAATTCAACCCCACGATAAAAGGCCACCTTTTGATAGGTTGTCTTACTAGCGTAGTTTTTATTCTTTTCAAGGAGTTCCATAGCACCTTCAAAGTTCTTCGAGGTAATATAGGAATCTACCAACAAGCCTTGCATTTCCTGAGTGTGGGCATCATTGGGATATTTCTCCAAATAATCCAAAATTACTTTTGGAACCGGCTCATAGGCATTACCTATTTCATAGCTTAAACGAGCATAATTCAAATAGGCATCCTTTTGTATTTCTTGGGAAAAATCCATTTGGGAAGCATTTCGAAACGCATTCAAGGATTCCTGTTTCTTATCCAATTTTAAATAACATTCCGCCAAATGGTAATAGGCGTTTTGGGAAACACTGTTGGTGCCACCTATAATTTTATTGAATTGCTGAATGGCATTGGCGAAATCACCTTGCTTGTAAAAACAATATCCCAACAAGTAATAATCCGTATTGTTCCATTTTCCCCTTTTTCCTTTATACGCTTCCAAATAGGGAATGGCATTCGCATATTGCCCTAGATTAAAGTAACTCTCCCCAATGATCTTGTTGAGTTCGGAAACCTCATTCCTATCCGATTTGGGCAATTGTTTTTTGGCCAAGGCAATGGCCTCTTCAAATTTTCCCAGTTTAAAATTCATATCGGCCTGGTAGTACGATAATTTCTCATCTAACAATTCTGGATCGGTGATTTGGTCAAAACGTTCATTGGCCCCTTCATAATCATCCTGCTGATAGGCGATATACCCAAGGTAATATTTCGCTTGGGAACCATAAACCGGTGAACTGACCACCTTGTTCAGATAGCTTTCGGCCTGTTTGCCCTTTGCGGAAGAAAATAATGAATATCCATAATTGAAATTGAACTTGTCCATCTCCTTTCGAGATAAGGCACTTTGATCCACTTTATTGTACCATTTTAAGGCATACGGATATTTACCGGTTTCAAAATAATAGTCGGCAACATCAGAATAGGCCGAATTACGTTTTGTGGAAGTCGGGTACGTTGCCACAAAATCTTCCATTAGGCGGTCGGCACCCAATTGGTTCAGCCTTACCGCGGCATTTGCAGCATAATAAGCACTGTTCGCTTCGGTCTCATAATCTTTAGTAGATAGTTTAACCTTCTCGAAAATAGTCTGGGCTGCTTGGTACTGCTCATTATTGTACAGTGCCAGGGCATCTTGGTAGTCTTTTTGTTCGTGGGTGTAGATTTTGGTTTCTTGGGCGGTTCCCAAGTAAAACATTCCCATGAAAATGGGAATAAAAACGGTGATTCTTTTCAGCATAGTGTTCTAACTATTTTAAAAAATTCCGTGATGGAATTCAATAACTCCTTATACGAATTTCGCCTTGCCGGCAACAACTTTTAAGATATACTCAAACAAAAAAGAATTTCTTGTTACGAAATTCCGTATTCTTATCGTCTAAAGACAATAACGGCAAATATTATACCTAAGTATAACCTTAACATAAATGTAACAAGGACAAAGTAAAATATTTTACTTGGGGCTCCTTTGATTTCATCCAGAACTTATTACTTTTATATCAACAAAGTTACTATGTCAGAATCAATTTTAGCATTAAAAGATGTCGGAGTTTTCCAAAAGGAAAATATGGTATTGAACGAGATTAGCCTCGACATTAAAAAAGGTGAGTTCGTCTACTTGATCGGAAAGACCGGAAGTGGAAAAAGTAGCTTTATGAAAACCCTGTACGGGGATCTTCCCCTTCGACATGGGGAAGGGAATATCGTTGGTTTTGACCTTAAGACCCTAAAAGAAAAGGACATACCTTTCTTACGAAGGAAACTGGGAATCGTTTTCCAGGATTTTAAATTGTTGCCGGATAGGAATATCAACAACAACTTACAATTTGTACTCAAGGCCACCGGCTGGAAAGACCAGGCCAAGATGGACACGCAAATTACAGAAGTGCTGGACAAGGTCGGTATGAAAACCAAAGGATTCAAATTTCCTCACGAACTATCCGGGGGGGAACAACAACGTATTGCCATTGCTCGTGCCTTATTGAACGACCCCGAGCTTATTTTGGCCGATGAGCCAACAGGTAACCTTGATCCCCAAACCAGTGTGGAAGTGATGAAGGTTCTTCAGGAAATCAACAAATCGGGACGCACCATTTTAATGGCCACCCATGATTATGCCTTGATCTTGAAATACCCTTCAAAAACGCTCAAATGTGACGGCAGCAAAGTCTTTGAAGTGGTTCAAAACGCTGTATAACTGACCAGAAACACCCTGCTATTTCAAATTACGACCAATAGATTTGAATGGCACGAAACTTGGGTTCGTAGTCACTGTAATTTTCCAAGGACCCTAGCATTTGCAGGCTTCCTTTCTGCTCAACCCAACACCTTAATCTATCCGTCCCGTTAATGATATCAATGGGCATATTCGTATAATCATATTCGTACGGTGGTTGCAACCATTTAAAATCCCCTTCCATAAGATGGTATAACTCCCGCAACAACCATTGACCAACACGCCAAGGCTGAAAAACGTTTCTATCGGTTACATGAATTTGAAATCCACCACAGACGCTATCAGCATGTTTATTGAATGTCGGCAAAAAGGTTATCGGTCTTATGGCAACACCTTTTAATCCCGACTTTTCCAAAGCTTGCTTCAAATGCCGATCATACCAACCAAAAGGTTCTATTGATGGATGACCCACCAACTCCAAGGATTGTGTAGTCCCCCTTCCCTCGCTAAGTTGGGTACCCTCAAAAAGGACAATCCCAGGAAAAGTCATGGCACTTTCATATCTGGATAAATTTGGTGAAGGCAATAACCACGATAAACCCGTATCTTCAAAATACATGTTCCGTTCCCAGTTACGCATTTTTATCACTCTATAATTCATTGGTTTATCGGCCCAGTACTTTTGATGCATTAGCCCAACTTCCCCAATGGTCATTCCATGCCGTACCGGAATAGGGTGCCGGCCAATGAAGGAAGCGTATTTGGGATCCAGAACATTGCCTTCCAAAGTTATGCCGTTCAATGGATTTGGCCGATCCAAAACAATGACCTCAATATCCCTGTCGATACACTTTTCCAATAAAAGCGTCAAAGAGTATATGTAGGTATACATACGGCAACCCACATCTTGTAGGTCTACAAAAAAATGATCTATACCATTGAGCATTTCATCGGTTGGGACACGAGTTTCCGAGTAAAGTGAATATACCGGAAACTTAAAATGTGGGTGTACATAGTGGTCCGTTTCGATCATATTATCCTGTGCATCCGTAGAAAAGCCATGTTGCGGACCGAATAGCTTAATGAACCTGGATCCGAACAATTCTTTAAAGCGTACTGCCGCAGGTACAAAACCCTTGTCGACCGAGGCATTATGACAAAGTAACGCTACGTTTCCTTTGAATTCCTTTTGAAGATGGAAATCATTACATAAAACATCCAACCCTGTAGCTACCTTGACCATTTCTTTAAAATTTCAATCGATACTGTAATTGATAAAACAAGGCTTTAAAAACCTCTCTTCTTCTTTTATAAAATTACGGATTTAAAAGAAAGGAAGGGTTTCAAAATGAAAAGTAAGAGCCTTTTTGGAAGGTTCCAAAAAATTCAATTATCCACAAAACCAAAATCATGTAAAACTGGTCCACACCTACAAAAATCAGGTAACTTCTTACAATAAAACCTTTTACCGACCTAATTATTCAATAACTTTAAGAAAAACCATAAAAGTTATGCCTCGATTTGAATATACAGGGTTTAAATATGCCCAATATCCTTTTGCATACCTCTATAAAGATGACAATGGAAATAAGGGCGAAAAAAAGATACACCAGATCATCTTTGGGGATTGGGTCGGTATTCTTAAACCCGAAAAGACCAATGGCGATTATTTATTCGTTCGCGTACGTGGGGAAAATGGTTGGATGCATAAAGACGACCTTCGCGATGACCGTGTTCTGGAAATTGTTTTCTTGGATGTTGGCCAAGGTGATGGGGCATTGGTCGTAACCCCGGATGATGAACATATCATAATCGATGCCGGATTGGGCGACAATATGTGGCGCTTTCTCAAATGGCGTTACAATGAATTCAAAACTGAATGGACTTTTAAATACGCGATTGCCAGTCACCCTGATCAGGACCATTATGGGGGCTATCATTTTCTGGCAGGCGAACCCAATGTGTTCTTCAATGAATTTTTACATAATGGGTTACTCGAATATCAAAAAAACATTAAACCTTCCTACTTCGGGGAAACGGAAAAAACAGATCGTACGTACTACACAGAACTGTTCGATAGCAAACAAAAAGTCATCGATTATCTAGCCCATGAACCCAATTGGAAGCATCCTTCCGGCAACGAACAATGGGATAAGAATTACGCCAAGCTTCTAAAGCGCATGTTAGACAACAACAAAATCAATGGGGAAATCCGCATGCTCAGTGAAGCTGATAAATATCTTGATGGGTTTGAAAAGGACAAAACACTTAATATACAAGTCCTTGGACCGGTGACCGAAACGGTCAACGGTAAAAAGGCATTGCGTTCCTTAGGGAATAAGGGCAAAACCAAAAACGGACATTCCATTGTCTTTAAACTGAATTATAAGGACATCAATATCTTTCTTGGTGGTGACCTGAACATCAAGGCCGAAGAGTTTTTAATGGAAAAACATACGGGAATGAAATTGGACTTCAACTCTGCCACGGAGGAAAACGAATTCATTGAAAATGCGCGTCGTTTTTTCGAGACCGACGTTTCAAAAGCCTGCCATCATGGTAGTGCGGATTTCACCAGTTTGTTCCTTAGATGCTTAAACTCAGTGGCCACGGTAATATCTAGCGGTGATGAAGAACAACACTCCCACCCCAGACCGGATACCTTGGGTGCCATAGGTGTAAACGGGCGAGGGGACAGGCCTTTGATCTTTAGTACGGAGTTGGCCCGATCACACAGGGAAGATGAAAGAAAAACCCTTTCAGAAATCAATGAACTAGAAATTAAATTGGCAACCGCGACCACAAATGCCCGAAGACTTAAACTCATCGACCAAATCCAAGAAAAGAACGAAAAGCTTAAGGAACGTAACGTCACGGTATACGGCTCAATAAATCTCCGCACCGATGGGGAACGGTGTATCATTGCCCAGAAGTTGGAAAAAGGTGGCGGAAGCAAAGTTTGGGATATTTATAAATTGGAAAAAAACAATATGGGACGTTTCAAATACGTTCCTAAATAATTATGATAAAAAAACAAAAAGACGCCCGACCCGATAAGAAAGTAAGTCCGTTAATAGGACTATTACTATTCTGTATCTCAATCATTTTAATGCTCGTTACCGGCCCACTGGGTTTCATTTATGGGATTTTCCATTCTTTATTCACTCAAGGATTTTCAGGTATTGGGGAATTCCTTTTGAAAATCGCCATATCAATAGACCAGTTGGGAAATGTAATGATGCAGCATTTATTGAACCAACTTTGGATTAAAAAAGCAGGTTATCGATTTGGTAATCGGGATGAAACCATTTCCAGCGTACTCGGAAAGAACAAACAAAGTGATACATTGACCGGTTTCGGAAAAGCCATTGATAAGATCTTGGATATCATTGACCCCAATCATTCCTTGAATTCCATTGATTATTACGTGGAACCGAACCATTAAGAAAATGGCATTAAAAATCTATCACACCTAAACCTGGTCTATCAGTTGGGTACAACACCCCTTTCTCAAGGCGAAATATATCCTTATAAGGGTCTGAAACCAGCTCTAAATGTCCGTCAAGATCCGCATACTTCACATTTTGTCTCGACAAAGCAAAATGTAAACCTGCCGCTATACCGAGTCCACATTCATCAATACACCCGACCATGGCCTCCAACCGTGCCGCTTTGGCAACGGAATCAATGTGGGTTCCGACCATAATACCCCCTACTTTCTGCAGTTTTATATTCACCATATCCACCCGTTCATTCTGTGCCAAACGAAAAGCGTCGGTCAAAGTCTTTAAGCTTTCGTCAGCCATCACAGGAATATGCACCTGATCTGTAACCTGTCCCAAACGCTCTTCCACTTCCTGCTTGGTAGGTTGTTCAAAGATCTCTATTCCTATATCCTTTGTGGCCTTTACAAAAGCGACCGAATCCTTTACCGAGTACCCCTGATTCCCATCAAAACGAAGGGCAATCTGCGGAAATTTTTCATGGATTTTGGTCATTTTATCAATATCATCCTGAAGGTTGTCCCCTCCCTTTACCTTTAAGATTGTAAAACCTTGCTGCACATATTCCCGTGCATGCCTTAAGGTCTCTTCCACAGGCAAAATACCAATGGTAATACTTGTGGCAATACTATTGCGATATCCTCCCAAAAATTTATACAAAGGCACTTCGGCCTTTTTGGAAATCAAATCGTACAACGCCATATCTACCATGGCCAATGCAGAAGATCGCTTACCCAGCAATTGCTTTAACTCCATCAATACAAAAGCATAGGAAAAAGGATCTTTACCAACTAAATATGGAGCTATTATGGTGGTAATGGCATGTTCAACATCCTTAGGGTTCTCTCCTGTCACCACCAAATCGGGTGCGGCACAACCAAAGCCCAGCCATTTGCCATCGGTCTCCAATTTCAGGATAAAATTGGTCGTCTTGCTAATGGTCTCGTAGGCAATGGTATAAGGCACGGATAAATCAATATCCAACCGTTCGTATGAAACCGCCGTGATTCTCATCAATATCTTTTTTGATACAATTCGTCCAATGGGGTATTCTTGATCGATTCAACAAAACGCACCATATTCTTGATCATGACCTCCCACATTTTCTCTCCTTTCTCCTTTGATGCTTTTGTGGCATCTCCCATGATTCCACTTTCAGAGATCTTATCGGTACGTACATACCAGCTTATACTACGGTCATCATCAAAATCGAGGTAATCGCTACCGAATTTAAGGGTCGATTCCAAGGCTTTATCCATTTGCACCATTTCTGGACGTATGGCCAAGGTGGTACTTGTTTCAATTTCCCCTGCATGGGCATCGTTAGGGGTCTCTACCATACCCGCCAAATCCACATCACTGGTTTCGCCGGTATCCACACCCACGAAAATCTTTGCATCGCGGTTGATCATTTGGGCGGCATAGCTTAAGGTCGGGGCGTTATCCCCATGGCCGTTTAGAATAATTATCTTCTTTACGCCGTTCTTCGCCAAACTCATTCCCAAATCGTAAACGAATTTGGACAAGGCATCATTTGTTACGCTCAACGTTCCCTTAAAACCATCATGATGGTAAGATACGCCAAAGGGTATAGGAGGCAACACCAAAGGTTTAGGGTCTTTACAGGCCTCGGCCACTTTAAAGGCCATGTATTTGGCATCAAAGTAATCTACATCCAATGGTAAATGTGGGCCATGTTGTTCAATGGCCCCACAGGGTAGGATAACCGTATCAACCGTTTTTAAATAAGCTTCAATTTCTGGCCAGGTAAATTCTTCCCATAAAAAACCGGACCTTTTATTATTTGTCTTCATTGTTATTTTGTTAGAAAATAAGGGGTTTCATAATCCTCATTTTGCAAGGTGAAGGTATGCCATTTTCTATCACGCAAGCGCACTGTCCCATCAGAATATTGTGCTAAAATTTTAAAGAGCGGTTTTCGGATATACACAGGCAGGTCACTCATCATACTTCGCTCATTATCAAAGCGTAACTTCACGATTTCAGGATGCTCCTTGGCTAATTTCAACGTGTGGTCGGTTTTCTGGATCAACCCTTTCCCCATTAATAAGTAATACAAGTGGGATGCATCGCTACCGATTTGTTTTATACTCCGGGCCGACAATGCTTTTAAGCCTTTTTCAATCTGCTCCTCAGTGTACCCACATCGTTTGGGATCTTCATCCAATGCCTTCAACATTCCCACTATACGCCTACACTTTTCACAGTTACCGCAGGGCATCATTCTACCATTTTCCTCATGGGCGGCATGACAAGAGACTTGATGGGTCTGCAGTTCGGGATATCGTTTTACCAACACTTTCAAGATCAATAGTTCCGAGGTGCTTCTTAAGATTGAATATTGATACAGGTCCCAACCCTTCTTTTTATAATACCTCGTAAGTGCATTGTCAAAATATTTGCTTTGATCGTACAGGGAATTATAGTGGGATATTCCCTCATGGTTTCCCTTGACCGTAGTATCATATTCGTTCCCGATAAGTACGTTCCCGATATTTCGCTTTCGCACGATCGGTAGCGTTCCAAAAAGAAAAACAGCGACGGTCCATAAACGAATGGGATAGATATCGGCCCTGATGTTCTGAAAGTTCTCTTTGATGAAGGGCATTTGTTTTACCATCCAATTAAAGATACGATCGCTATTGCACCAAGGTTTTGCCGTATTGGGTTCAATTTCCTTGTAGTATTTGTGTGAATTTATTGCGGTAAACCAATGCCTGCCGGATTCATTAATGAAAATTGGATGGGCTTCACCGATTTCCTTTATAATACCGTAAGTCAAAAGACTATCCTTGCCCCCACTACTTAGAATCGCATATTTATTTTTATCCGTTTCATTGATTCTCCCTTCAACCTTCAAATGGGCATATTCGGTATTTATGAATTCGATTTTTGCAGCGGTATACCGCTTTAATTTCTCGACCTTCAAACTATCAAAGGGTGGTTTTAAAAATTCATTTTTATGGTAGAATTTATTCACCAATATTTCCCTAGAGGTGTTCTCCATCATATCCTTAAGGAAGCTTTTATCGGTATCGTCGAACAAACCATCAAATTGAATGGTTTCGAAAAAGAGTCCATAATTCAACGCGACCTGTGCCAACATCATGGAGGCCAAGTTAACGTCCTCGGCATTCTTCCTATCAAAATACACTTGGTCATAGGAATAAATCAATTCATTCGAAACTTGGGAACCATCTTCCTTATCAAGGGTATAAACCGCTTTAACCCTTTTGGGCTCAACAGTAATGTGATGAACCGAAAGCTTGGGAAAAACAACAAGAGACCTTATCGAAGTCATTTTAAATGTTCCTTTAATAATGAAATAAGGGGTTCCGCACTGAACCTAAGCACATCGAAAGCCGGTAATTTGGTCTCCAAGGTAATGTTCTTGCAGGCTTCCAAAATTTCCTCGTCACTTTCCATCAACTCGTGGTTAACGGTTACTGCAATTACTTTTTTACCGGAAATAACTTCCACGGCATTGATCTGTTCTTTTAGGGAATGCAGTTTATAGCCTGGAAAACCATCGTACTCCTCCCTTTTTGGGGCATGTTGCATGATCACAAAGTCGGGACGCCCGGCAGCCAATATCTCGAATCCGCCAGGATATGCGGGATTCATAAGACTCCCCTGCCCTTCGATCACAATCACATCCGGATTTTCATTTTCATACGCACTAACGACAGCATGTTCAATTTCGCCAGAAACAAAATCGTTGATACAACTGTCCATGACCATACTGTACTTAGCACCCTGCATCCATGCAGTTTGCCCCGTACCGACCATTTCTGCCTTGAGGCCTGCATTGCGGAAAGCATGTACAATGATCCATGCCGTGGTACGCTTGCCCAACGCGGAATCGGTACCCAAGATGGCCAGTTTTAAGCAATCGACCTTTTCAATATCACCAGTGAAAAAATGAAGCTTATCCCTGTCCGGAGTTTTTCTTACATCACGGATCCTACTCCCTTTCTCTTTCGCCAATGCTACCATTTCGGGGTCATTGGTCAAAAAATCGTGCAATCCGCTATCTACGTTCCACCCCATTCGTAATGCCTTTTTAATCGTTCCTTTTGCTTCAAAAGGCAAACGCCCCCCATCAGGTGCCAAACCTATCACCAGTGTTAAAGGGGTATTATCTATGGAAAGTTCCGCAACGGCCTCATCCATATTCCCGAAAATAGGAATACCGTTCGCTTTTCCATCCAAAACAAGACCAGCATCTTTCCCAGCATATTTTGTATCCAAGACGCCGATTACTTCGTAACGTTCCGTAAAGCGCACCAAACCATGGGCAGTTTTGCCATTTGGGGTATTAAAAGCATCCTCGCAATATACAAGTGCCTTACCATCAATTGTTTTTTTCATGTTCTTTTAATTTTTTGCCGTTAAAACCGCCACAAAACGGCCTGGTTCAAAATTCATTTTTTCGTCCAATTCCAAAAGTGCTATGAGTCCGGCCGTAGCTGCAGGTAATATTTTAAACCCTTCCTTTTTAGCCAGCAACGATGTCATTTCCTTCATTTTCCTATCGCTGATATTAAAGGCCTCACCATTGGATTCTTTCAACGCATAAAGTGCCTCTTCCCCATCAAAACTATGCCAGTTGATCAATGGCTCGTTGTATTTGGTCTCTTTAATGGCTACTGGATTCAAATCCTTACAGTAATCCAATCCTAAAATAAAGGATTGCACGATCGGATTCTTATGACTGGATGAAGCCGCTATCATTTTCGGTATTTGGGAAGTTTTCCCCCTTTTATATAGACTTACGAACCCCCTATAGATACCGGCGAACAATGTTCCGTTAGAAACAGGAACCGCACAATATTTTGGGGCATCGCCCAAATCCTCATAAATTTCCGTTGCTATTTGCGAATAGGCCGAAATCTGAAGTGGTGTATTGGAGCCTCCGGGATTAGCATCATACCAACCGTTTTCCGTTGCAAGCTTGCTACTTTTAACCACCACATCTTCATAACTCCCCGGCAATCTTATAATATGTGCCCCCAAGGCTTTCATTTCCTCAATACGGTCTGTATGGTAAGTCTCCGGAATATAGATTTTACATTCCACACCGGCTAAATTCGCCGCCAAGGCCACCGACACCCCATAATTGCCACATGTAGCTAAGGAAACCACCCCAAAATCCCTTCGCAGGGCATCGTAAATCTGAGCAAAGGCGATTCGATCTTTTTGGGTCCCTGTAGGGTTATCCCCTTCATATTTAATATACAATTGCCGTATACCGAATTCCCGCTCCATGGTCTTGGCTCGGTTGAGCCCCGTATCCCCAACTTCCAAATTGATGATGTCCTCGAACGACTCTAGACGATCAACCAAAGATTTGGTCTTATCCTTTACAAAAGCACTCAATTCCCTAGCTTCCCCGGAAACATTATTTTCCGAGGTTTTAACTCCGTCTTTAAGGTTCATTTTGCATTGTTCATTTATCTAATTAAGATAAGTAATTTATTTAAGCGATCTCCATATTAATTTTAATGGAACCCTATCGTCAAAACCGGTACATAGGTAATATATTTATACAATGTTAATTGAAATTTTAACACACCTTTTTATCAAAACATAGGAAAGAAGCCATTTTATCAAGAATACCGCCAGCCGTTGAAATAAAAATTTTAACATAGTGCAGACCAGCCAATTGTATACTTTTGGGTACATTTTAAAAACTAGTAGCAAACAATGAAGAACACCTTTTCTTTTTTCGCTTTTCTAATGCTGGCCACTTTAGGTTTACATGCCCAAGACAAATTACCCATTAAGATAGACGACACGAAAATAAAACCCTTGAACAGTTTATTTGAAATTTCGTTTCAGACTGAATTGGAAAAAGAACTACTGGCCAATACCAAATGGAAAGAGTTGATTTCCCAAAAGAAAATGGCCGTTGGGATCGTGGACCTACACGATCCAGAGCAAGTGAAGTTCGCCCGAATAAACGGCAACCATATGATGTATGCAGCCAGCTTACCCAAAATAGCCATTCTATTGTCCGCGATGGATGCAATTGAAAAAGGGGAATTAAAGGAAACCACAGAAGTAAGAAAGGACATGCGCCTAATGATCAGCAAATCTAACAATGCCGCATCGACCAGAATGATAGACCGCATTGGTTATAACAAAATCGAAGCGGTAATGACCGACCCAAAGTACGAATTCTATAATGAGAACAAAGGTGGCGGACTATGGGTAGGTAAACGTTATGGTGGTGGTGGAGATACAAACAGAGAGCCTTTGAAGAACCTTAGCCATGCAGCAACCGTAACCCAAGTCTGTAGATATTATTACTTATTGGCAAACGGAAAATTGGTCAATGAAAACCGTTCAAAACAAATGTTGTCGATAATGGAAAACCCGGAACTGCACCATAAGTTCGTCAATACCCTTGATAAGATCGCCCCCAATGCGCGATTGTTCCGCAAATCCGGTTCTTGGAAGACCTATCATTCCGATTCTATATTAGTTTGGGGAGAAAATCCGAACAGGCGTTATATCCTAGTAGCGCTAGTAGACGACCCAAGTGGGGAACAAATTATAAGGGATTTGGTGAAACCCGTAGAAAAAGTATTAATGAAGCGTATATCTTTGGCCAAAAACTAGGACAAGGTACTTTAGCAAATGATAATCCAAAAATTAATCAAAAAAGTATTTGATGTACGTGAAGGGGAATTCAAGGTTTCCCTATTGATGTTATCCTTTATATTTTTGATCATAGCCGTTTTACTGATTATAAAACCTACGGTAAACGCACTTTTCTTATCGGAATTAGGCGTTGAACAATTGCCTTATGCTTTTCTATGGGTTTCTATCGCGGCGGTCATAAGCTCTTTTTTCTATTCAAAAGCCTTGGCCAAATTTTCCCTTCATAAAATAGTTAAATTCACCCTCATTATTTCGGTTTCTGTCTTAATGGGATTGGGCATTCTATTAAAATTGGGCATCGTGAGTGGATGGCTATTGTATTTCTTTTATGTCTGGGTGGCCATTTACGCTGTTTTGTCCGCATCACAATTTTGGGTATTGGCAAATTTGGTTTATAATGTAAGGGAGGCGAAAAGACTATTCGGTTTCATTGGATCCGGGGCGATTCTTGGAGGAATCTTCGGAGGTTACCTAACCTCTATCCTTGCCTCTTTAATAGGAAATGAGAATCTAATATTTTTGGCAGCCTTTCTTCTTTTGACATGTATTCCGTTACTCAACAGGATTTGGAAGTCCAGGGTTAAAAAGTTAGGCAAATTCAAAGAAAAAAAAAGGACGGCCACAATTCCCGAAAGACCTTTAAAACTAATTCGGCAATCCAAACATCTTACCTATATAGCCTTAATCATTGCAGTAAGTGTTCTTGTAGCCAAACTTGTAGACTATCTGTTCAGTGATTTTGCGGCCGCAGCGATTACCGATGCGGATGAACTTACATCTTTCTTCGCTTTTTGGTTTTCAACCTTCAACCTACTTTCCTTGGTGATCCAATTGTTTTTCACCCACCGTATTGTAGGTATATGGGGCGTCGGTTTCTCTCTACTCTTATTGCCATTGGGCATTTTTGGTGGATCACTACTTTTCATTATTCTTCCGGAACTTTCCGCGGTAGTAGTCATAAAGGCAATGGACGGGATCTTGAAACAATCCGTGAACAAAAGTGCTACAGAGCTTTTAACCCTGCCATTACCTTTTGATTTGAAAAACAGAACCAAATCCTTTATAGATGTTGTGGTCGATAGTATTGCCACGGGAATTGCAGGGTTTCTTCTGATTTTCGTTGTTCGGGGCCTTGACCTGCCCTCATTTTATATTGCAATTCTCATCATTGTTTTAGTGGCATTGTGGCTTTACTTTATCCTCCAGGTACGTAAAGAATATTACAAGACTTTTCGAAACAATTTGGAACTTATAACAGAGCGGATCGGAAAAACCAATAAGCGTGTGAAACGTACTTCCGTTATTGCCGGTATGCGTGCGGTTTTCAAGAACGGATCAGAGGGACAAATCCTATTCATGCTTGAAAAATTAATGGAAATCAATGACAAAAGATTTGAAAATGATGTACAAGAACTTCTTTCACACCCATCGACCAAAGTACGTACGGCGGCCATACAAAACCTGTATTTTTTAAATAGTTCAACAGTCGTAACCGAAATATCAGACCTTTTGAACACTGATGACGAAGCTTTGACATTAGCTACTTTGGAGTACCTTTTATTGCATGCTGAAAAAAATAGCAAAATGGTCTATGACCGATATTTGGACCATGACAACCCTCAGATCGCTACTGCCGCCCTTTACTGTCTCGCTAGGGAGGCGCACGACAATAATTCACTGAAGCAGTCTTACGATTTAAAGAATAGGATAAAAAAAGAAATTACTAAACTTAAATCGGCCGACAATCATAAAAACAATTTGACCATTCTTATTAAAACCATTGGTGCATCGAATATTCCAGAATTCTACCCTTTTATTTCCGATCATTTCAATAATGAGGATAGCACCATTGTACTAACAGCGATTGAAGCATCTGGAAAGACCATGCATCCTGCGTTCATTCCCGATTTAATAGATTTATTACCGAGTAAGTTATTTCGCGCCCAGACCATTGATTCATTAAAAAATTATGGATCGAATATTTTGGTTGTGCTTGCTTCCACAATCAGGCAACGTTCAGCACCTCTGGCAACATGCCGTTTTATCCCAATGGTCATCAAATCATTCAAAACCCAAGAATGCGTTCATACCCTTTTACAACTTTTGGAAGATACCGATTTAGGTATACGGTTGGAAACGATACGGGCCTTGAGTGACATTAGAAAGACAAACCCGGAATTAAGGTTCAACCGAAATAAAGTCGTTACACAAATTTTTGAGGAATGTAAACTATACCACCATACTTTATCGGCCATGCATACCCAAATCATAATTTCTTATCGGAACCGTAAAAAGTCACGAAAGGAAATCAGCGATCAAGAAAGAGATGCACGTACCAGCTTGCTAGACCTTTTGGAAAGGAGATTGGATGCAGGCCTAGAACGCATATTCAAACTCCTAGGGTTACGCTATCAACAAAAAGATGTTGAAATTGCCTACGAAGGACTTCTCAGCAATAAACAAGAAGCGCAAACCAATGCCATTGAATTTTTAGACAATCTTCTCACCGGTGAATTAAAAAGAAAATTATTACCCATCATCGAGGATTCTGCCTTGGAAATATCATCTGAGGAAGAGCTACGGAAAATAAAACACAAAATACCTACGGAAATAGAGTGTTTTCAATCCCTTCTTCAAGGAAAGGACCAAAGGATAAAACTTGCCGTCCTTTATCTGATCAAATACCAAAAAGACAAAAAATACCTGGCTATGGCCGAAGAGGAAACCAAAAGCGATGATTTTAAAATACGAACATTCGCGAAAGATGCGGTCGAGGCGCTGCAGGGCTTACCTTAGTCCACCCTTACTCCATTCGTATCAATTTATCAATATTACCTGCTAAATACATATGATCGGAAGCTGAATTTTTCCTAAGTACATTCGTCATGAGCACAACCAAATAATTGCAATTGTCAGGATGTTCAACTATGGCAACCGAATTCATATAATTGGAGACATTCCCCATATATTTTCCACATTCCTCTCCTTTACTTCGGTCACATTTATAAAGGCTTCCTGATTTAAAATAGACCGCTGCTTCTTTCAAGGCAGGTGCTTGGGCATATCGTATTCTACGGTCTGTCATATACATTAACCGCTTCATTTCCAGACTACTATTCTCATCAACAACTTTTCCTTGCTCTAATTGTACCAAAAATTTCATTAGCCCGTAAGGGGTACCTATACTGCCCCCTTTGTCTCCTACATAGGTATTGGCCCCTCTGGTGAAAAAACTGCCCAATCGCCATTCATCCGCTGAAATCCCCAAATCGCGCAAAGGAAGATTCACTACGTCATTCCCTAAATCGGTCAATTCCTTTTTTGGGGTTCCCTTAAAATAGGCTTCGCTTTCTTCTTGGGTTAAATCAGGGTACTTATCACCGAAAGCGGCCATCAACATTACTTCGCGCCAAACAATACTCGCCGCGCCGTTATTACTGACCGAAAGCATATGATCTACCCATTCGTACAAATTAAAAACATCACTGGCAACGACTTGCCTTTTTACCAATGTATTCTTTTCAATATTGTAAATGGGTATGGTATGTTCGTCGGTTAACCCCCACACACCTGCTTTTACCGACTTATTCCTTAAAAGTTGCGTACGCTTTTCCCATGAATCGGGATATATTTTAGCGAGTTGTACAAATAACCCATTCAATACGGCCAATTTACCCACACTCCCTGGTTGGTAACCTGCAGTTTCATTTCGTTCGGCATATCTAATATGGTCAACATCGGAAATATCCAAGACCGTTAGGGAATAACTTTTATCAAGACCTCGGAATAGATTGTTTATTTCTTTTTGAAAATCGGCATCAGTCGACATTAAAGCCGTTGCACTATCCTGGTTTCTGGAAAGCAGGTTCAGGTGAATTTCATCGTAAGTTTTGAACGCACCTGCCGGTAACGGCGTTGTACTTTTGACCTCACCACTTTTTATGAGTTCCAAGCGTTTCAATCTTTTAATTCCCGTATGTTCAAAACCATCAATGGGGTAATAGTGCAATGTGGTGAATGCTGAACAGGAAATAAATAAAATCAGGTATAATATTGGCTTTTTCATTAGATTTTTTTCGAAAGTGAAACTTCTTTGTTTAGATCGATTATCGGAGTTATGGATTGCAGGTAATCAGAGCTCAATGCCTTTTTGTTTTCGACAAATGGACGAATCTGGAACAACCAAAGTTTATCATCCTTAAATCCCAATTCCACATCATAGGCACCGCTGTAATCCGATTTTGTTTCTTTGGGTATGGTCGTACGAATGACCTGTGCCAGTTCTTGAATGTCATTTCTATTGTTATCATTGACAATCGGTTTTTCAAAAGTGGCCGAACGCTTAGTTGTTCCCCCATTATTTGGCAGTCGGTTAAAATATAACTCACGCGAAGGGGCCAAAAGACGATAACCCCCATTATGAAATAGGGTATAGGTTTCGGCCGATTGGCCATCGACAGCACCACCGGCCCCACGACTGAAAGCAATGGTAAGATCCATATCATCTCCCGAATTAATACCTTTAGTGATCAACACTCCCGAATAATCAACATCAACCGAAGGGATAACCAAAATAGAAGGGAAAACGTTTTCCGGGTTCAATAAATATTTTTGACGCCATTTAAAGCTGCGCTCGGTATAGGGAGAAGCCCAAACATCCTTTATCCCGTTCAAGATCCTTTCCTTGTCCAGAACATTGAACAAGGTGAGGTTAAGCCCCGCACCCGTAAATTCCTTAAGATCTTCCATGTTGGTATCACTTCTAAGAAATACGGGGATTTCACCTAAGGGTTGCCCCAATACTTTTTTGAAATCGGTTTCCAATTGGGTTAAGAAGTCTTGTTTTAAGGGCATTTTACCAATGGCCTCCCGCAAGATACCCAATTGTCCCAATTGATATTTCTCCACTTCCAACTCCGGTATCTGGTTGGCATGCATTCTTTCCGCTTCCGCGAACATATCATTCAAAAACGCCCAATACGATGTAGATCGCCCCGGCATTTGCTGATCCATATGATCCCTGAATACCCCAAATGGTATAACCAGACCTTCAACTACCTTATCTGGGAACATTTTCTTTAATTGCCCTAAGTTGGCCGCCTTAGGTCCGCACAACTTACCGGAATCGTTGGCATCAACACTACGAAGGTCCAAAATTAGGTTCTGGTCCAATCTTATCTGCCCTACTGGAATCTCAATTTTACCGGCACTTCGTTCTTTTTTAACAAAAAGAGCCCGCTCTTGGTCCGTCATGTTTTTTTCCAGTTTCATTATGATATTTCCCTTATCGGAAACAGCATAAAAAACCAATTGGCCATTATATTGTTTAAGGCTTTGTAAGTTATCATCCGACAGGGCAGCATTGGGTATTCCTAAATTTCGTGCAAGTAATTGTACATGTGACACCATGTTCCCCTCAGCAACAGTCACAATCCCCGCTACCGGTTTCAAGTCTGATGGGGATCTTTGAAAAACATAGATCTTATCCGAAGTCACTTCCACCTCTTCCGGTGAACCGGATACCACCACCAGCTCTCCAAAAGCATACCCTGGATTAAGTCCACGTAAGGTACTTTGGTTGGGAATATCCAAAACCATATTGGTAAGGGCCGACTCCCGGGCTATAAAATCTCCCAACTCCCCTACACTCTTCCCTAGGTATAAAGCAATTGAGCCACGTATGCGATCATCTATAAATCCATATGCCAAGGGTTCAAATTGCCCATAGGTGTTGGTTACTTCTTGATAATTGGCTTTGACCATGGCCGCACTCCATTCAACCGCACCCCTTGCTTTTTCCATAAAGGTAGTCAATTCGGCAAGGGTCATCGATTCGTTTTCAGATTGGCTCAATGTGTTTTCTATCTGCGACCATTCCCAGAGCTCCAAAAATCCGGCACCGGTAGACGCCGATCCGAGATAACAGATTTTTTCCAACTGATCCTTTACACTTTGGGGCTGCCATTGTTGTGCGTTCTTAAAAATGATTTCCTCCAACTTCAATGAAACATCAAGCAATTGAAGTCTGGCTAATGGTCGTTTTTCATTTAAAATTCCTTCGCGTATCCCTAACAACAATTGGGAAGCTTCGGAAATCAGGATTGATGGACGCGACTCGGAACCAAAATCGCCAATGAACCGCTCAATGGAATTGCCCAAAGTTGTCCCCTTTAACAAAGGGGCTTTCTGTAACAGTTTGGTCACATCTACCGGCTTGAAAAAAACAGTCATTGTAGCGATCAGCCCATCTATCTTTTTGTTGAGGTCAGAACTTAGTTCGGCAGCATGTTTCTGGCGAAAATTTTTAACCTTTACTATATCGGAAAACTCAGGCTGCCCATGTATTTTCACTCTTAAATCCATAAAAGGCAAAAATTCATCTGAAATCACTTTGGACTGGCTTCGCATTTTCTGTGCAACATCATCGTCACCAGTATGAGGAATATCCTTTAACGATTGGCGTATTAAAAAATAATTCCCTTTTAAGAATTCGTCCTTAGTTAAAAGCCATTTATAAAAATTAATCCCCCAAGCTTCTTCATCCTCTACCTGAACGGAGCCCCTGTAATATTGACCTTTTTGAAGTATCCATCCATTATCTACGGATTTTAAGTACTTTTCGAGTTGGTACTGTATTAATCGGGAATGGTTAAAATCGGCGTCCCAGAGCGCCTCAACATCAGTAAATGCCAATATTTGACCCAAATAAATATGATGCTCCTTACCTAGAGCGACCACCTCATCTTTGTATCTTGCATGTTGTACCCCTGGACCAATATTATCAGGGCAGGGATCCTTAGGTGCCCGTATACTCCCATCGGTACAAAACCAGCGTATATCTTTATAAGGACCCCTTAAATCATTTTTATACCGAGCTACATTCTCGATTATGGTGTTTACCGGAATCTCTTTTTGTGACAAAACGGAATTCATGGTTCCAACAACAAAAACAAAATAGAAAACAATCTTTAATTTCATCGATTTCATATTAAAAGCAACCAAAGATAATGTCTATTTTAACGCATAAGCCAATAATAATCACATGCAATTAAAAAAAGACAATAAACCACTCTACGACAATAATTTACATTGATATTCCAATGTATAAAAAAAAGCCAAAAATTAGTGTAAATTCAAAAAAATGTATTTCATTTGTCGTGTAAAAGCAATACTAATTTTGCTTTATCAACAGTATGAAATCATTTGGGCCAAACCTATCTTCGGGTTGTTCGATTTGTGCTTTAAAAGCTTCCGATTTTATTCAAAAAAATCGGGTGACATCCATTTTTATTTTTGATTTTCCGCTCTTCATTTCTTCTTTACTTTTTAATTACTCGATGAGGTAAACCTTACTTTTTTGGAGCTGGACTCCCGGAATGGAGTTTAGCACCTTATAGACCCGTAGTACCATTTTTTTAAATCATTAATTAAATACCATTTATTATGAAAACACTTTTTATATCCTTGTTTTTAATCGTTAACGGCCTTGGAGGGGCAATTGTGCAAGAATCAGAAAAAATAACCGCTACTTACGAGGGGTTTGAAGACGGCACGTATTATTTTACCGATAATGACGGATTTTCAAATGAATTTCAACATGTTACTGAAGGAGTACTTGAAAGTTACGACCTGACCGATGAAATGTACAAAGGAAAATTATTTATAGTAACTTATATTTCCGAAGTTGAGACCGATGATCTTGATGAGGAAATCACCGTAAATACCATAACCGAATTAAAGATTAAAGAATAACCGTCAAAAGGGGCTACGCGCCCCTTTTTTATTTAAAAGTGGTTTCACATGAGTCAATTTCAGGACAACCTCTTGTCCTATAGCCAATTCTTTTTGTTACTTTGCGTCCGTAACATAAACAAAAAAAATGGTAGTTCTTGGTATTGATATTGGAGGTTCTGGAATGAAAGGGGCGTTAGTAGACTCGCTAACAGGTGAAATGTTGACCGAAAGACACCGGATTCCGACCCCTGAATCAAGGAAACCTGCAGAAATGGCCCAGGTCGTAAAGGAAATCGTTGAACATTTCAATCACAAAGGCCCAATAGGTGTCGGGTTTCCTACCGTTATAAAGAACGGTATCTGTAAATCGCCGGGCAACCTACACAAAAAATGGTTAGGAGTAAATGTTCAGGAATTATTCGCAGAGGCTACCGGACTTCCGGTAACGGTCATTAATGATGCAGATGCCGCAGGGTACGCCACAATGAATTACGGAATAGGTAAAGGTAAATTGGGTTTAGTTCTGATGATCACCATTGGAACGGGTCTTGGAAGTGGGGCTTTTTTAGATGGGGAACTTATCCCTAATTTCGAACTGGGCCAAATACCTTATAAAAAATTTAAAAAAATTGAATCATGGGCTTCTGCCGGAGCCAAGGAACGTGAGGACCTCAGCTATGAAAAATGGGGAAAACGCTTCAATACTTTTTTGGAACTGGTAGAACTGATTGTTTCGCCAGACCTGATTATCCTTGGCGGAGGCACCTCGAAAAAGTACAATCAATTTAAAAAATGCATCACCATCGACACCCCTGTTGTACCGGCAGAATTAAGGAATGAAGCTGGCATCATTGGAGCCGCAGCTTCAGCCATGCACCAGGCCCCGAAAGATTTCGTAAAGGAATAAAGAACTTATCAATCTATACTAAAAGGCTTATTTAAAGGCCTTTTAGTATAGTCGCATTTTCAGGGACCGCAAAGAAATCATCGTTTATATCTTTCACAAACTGCATATCGGTAATATCTATTTGGGTAATATATTCACCTTGCTTACCTTCATTTGTCGTCCAATGGGTCTTTAGCTCTTTTGGTAATAGAACCCCACTTACATTCAACAATTCTCCTACTTCCATGAATTTTTCTGGATTGTGTCCGCCATTTTTAAAATATTCTGGATAAGAAACAATGTACCTAGTTGCTGTCAACAAATGGGTTTCTTTGTCAAATTGTAATATATAATAATCATCCGGGGCATCACCGGTACCAGCAGCAAAAGTTACTTTTACCACATCATTGACCTTGTTCTTATACACTACCTCAGGTAATAATTCCAGATGAACACCTTCTCCATCCAAAACAAATGGGTGCCCCATTAAATAAAGAGGAGTCAATGCCCAGAATTTGGTATCATAAGCAAAGGCCGTGGAATCTTTGGCCTTTACCCAAGCCGTTTTGCCATCCCAGCCATATTTAGCTGTACTATCGGTAACACTCGTATGAACGGCCTTATTGCGCCATACATCGACTACCTGATAGCTATCGCGTTGAGTTTTACCCTCTAAAGGCTGATAATTGAATCGAAAAGATAACGCCCCATTACTAAACCATTTACCTAATCCGCCATGTGCTTCCATTCCTGCCCAAACTATTTTTCCTGCATCGGACTTCCCCAGTCTTTCTTTCGCTTTTGAAACACGTTTTTTAACCCAAGATTCAGGAATAGAATAATCTTGAACCATTACCTTATGGGTTTCTTGTTCTTCTGGTTTATTTTCTTTGGGTTGTTCCTTACACGAAGACAATAAAATTACCATTGTGAACATACCGATTATCATTACTTTCATAGAAATCATTTTATATTTAAGGCAAACAGTCGCAACCAACCTTACAACCTTTCATAATATTGAAATAAAAAGGCCCTGACAGTATCGTCAGGGCCTTTATAAATTTGAGTACGAGTGATTTTAAGCTATTTTATTTCGCTTACGATCCACTTCGGTCAAGTGTATTTTACGCAATCTCAAGAATTTTGGAGTTACCTCTACATATTCATCTTTCTGAATGTATTCCAAAGCTTCTTCCAATGAGAATTTGATAGCGGGCACGATCTTTGCCTTATCATCAGCTCCGGAAGAACGTACGTTGGATAGTTTCTTGGTCTTTGTGATATTAATGGTCATATCATCACCTCTAGAATTTTCACCGATAACCTGTCCTTCATAAATATCCTCTCCCGGGTCTACGAAGAACTTACCTCTATCCTGTAATTTATCGATGGAATAAGGTATGGCCTTTCCGGTTTCCATAGAAACCAAAGAACCATTCTGTCTTTGGGGCACATCACCTTTCATTGGTTGGTATTCGAAGAATCTGTGCGCCATAATGGCTTCACCAGCGGTAGCGGTCAATAATTGGTTACGCAAACCTATAATCCCCCTAGATGGAATAACGAACTCACAATGCATACGATTTCCCCTAGCTTCCATACTGGTCATTTCCCCTTTACGGATAGAAACCATTTCTACGGCCTTACCTGAAACTTCGTCCGGCAAATCAATGGTCAAACGTTCAACGGGTTCACATTTAACACCATCTATTTCCCTTATGATTACTTGAGGTTGCCCTATCTGTAATTCATAACCTTCCCTTCTCATGGTCTCGATCAATACGGAAAGATGCAATACGCCACGGCCAAATACCATGAACTTATCGGCACTATCGGTTTCTTCGACTCGTAGGGCCAAATTCTTTTCCAATTCTTTTTCAAGACGTTCCTTGATATGTCTTGATGTTACATATTTACCATCCTTTCCGAAAAACGGACTATCGTTGATGGTGAACAACATACTCATGGTAGGCTCATCAATGGCGATGGTCTTTAAACCTTCAGGGTTTTCGAAATCGGCAATGGTATCCCCGATTTCAAATCCTTCAAGACCTACGATCGCGCAAATATCGCCGGTAATTACTTCTTTAACCTTTATTCTTCCAAGGCCTTCAAAGGTGAACAATTCCTTGATCCTCGATTTCACGATGCTTCCATCACGTTTCACCAAAGATATTTGCTGACCTTCTTTTAACGTACCGCGTTGTAACCTTCCGATAGCAATTCTTCCTGTAAATGAAGAGAAATCCAAAGAAGTGATCAACATTTGGGTGTTACCTTCCTTAGGTTCAAATGTTGGTATATGTTCAATTACCATATCCAACAAAGGTTCTATTGAATCAGTTTCATTTCTCCAATCATCGCTCATCCAATTGTTCTTTGCCGAACCGTACACCGTTGGAAAATCCAATTGCCATTCCTCGGCCCCTAATTCAAACATTAAATCGAACACCTTCTCATGTACTTCCTCTGGGGTACAATTTTCCTTGTCAACCTTGTTGATTACCACACATGGTTTTAACCCAAGATCAATAGCCTTTTGCAATACAAATCGCGTTTGTGGCATAGGACCTTCGAAAGCATCGACCAACAACAATACCCCATCGGCCATATTCAACACCCTTTCAACTTCACCACCAAAATCGGCGTGACCAGGGGTATCAATGATATTGATTTTCGTATCCTTATAAGTAACCGAAACGTTTTTGGAAGTAATTGTTATTCCACGTTCACGTTCAAGATCATTATTATCCAAGATCAATTCTCCCGTATCCTGATTGTCCCTAAAAAGTTGACAATGATGCATAATTTTATCTACCAAGGTGGTCTTACCGTGGTCTACGTGTGCGATTATCGCGATATTCTTTGTTGACATAACTTTTATTTAATAGCGTGGCTATTTTCAGCGGGCAAAGATACTGCTATTTTCTATAGTTCATCATAAAACGACCTTAATTCTTATATAATTGATTTTTAGCGATTTACTTTAACGTTGTTTACGTATGACCCAACCAAGCTTTGCAGCTAGCAATATACCGAAACCTTGATCGTATTCGTCAAAGAAATACGCAGGGCCCGCTTCAAGTCTAAACTGAAAACCTTTAGGCGCTGTTCGCTGTAAACCATAAACAAAACCAAATCCGGCAAAATAGCTACTAGAATAGTCTAAATCACCAATTATGGCTTTACCGCTTTGAACGGCAATAGTTGGAGCCAAGTAATTACCGGTGTTACCTGAAATATGTTTTCCCTTATTCAACCTACGTTCAAAATTGTAATAATGACGGTACTGAAATCTACCGATAGGATAAATGCCGAAACCATCCTCAAAAAAAGTTGATTCCCTATAAGCAAATCCAACGGTAAGCTCTGCTGCCAATGTCGCATTCGCAGAAATCCCAGCTTCATAAACTACCCCAGGGAGTAGAAAATTCAATGAAAATTGATTATCCTCAACATTTTTAGGAGATTGCGCACCCATGGAACAAATAAAAAATAAAGCCAATAAAAACGATAGTGAATTTTTCATGGAGATAGTTTAGTTATTTGTCGATATTTATCAAATACCTCGCCAAAAGCCTATCTTTGAAAAAAAATATATTGATGGATCTAAATCGCATTCCCCAATTAAAATACACAACCAAGAACAATTTCTTTCTCCTTGCAGGCCCTTGCGCCATTGAAAGCGAGGAAATGGCCCTGCGTATTGCCGAAAAGGTAATTACCATAACGGACAGGTTGGAAATACCCTATGTTTTTAAAGGTAGTTTTAAAAAGGCAAATCGGAGTCGAGTAGATTCATTTACCGGAATCGGAGACGAAAAAGCATTGAGGATATTGCGAAAAGTATCTGAAACTTTCAAGGTGCCTACCGTAACGGATATACACGAAATATCAGATGCCGATATGGCCGCTGAATATGTTGACATACTACAAATACCGGCTTTCTTGATACGCCAGACCGATTTGGTCGTGGCGGCTGCAAAAACCGGTAAGGTGGTAAACCTTAAAAAGGGACAGTTCATGAGTCCGGAAAGCATGCAACATGCGGTAAAAAAAGTTACCGATTCAAAGAATGAGCAAGTAATGGTCACCGATCGGGGTACCATGTTCGGGTATCAGGATATGATCGTCGATTTTAGGGGCATACCCACAATGAAGCAATACGCACCCGTTGTTTTGGATGTTACCCATTCGTTGCAGCAACCCAACCAATCATCCGGCGTAACAGGTGGGCGACCCGACATGATTGAAACCATTGCAAGGGCAGGAATCGTAACCGGTGTAGACGGACTCTTTCTTGAAACACATTTTGACCCTGCCAATGCAAAGAGTGATGGGGCAAATATGTTGCACTTGGACCATTTGGAAAAATTATTGACCAATTTAGTAAAGATTCGAAAAACTGTGAACGAATTGAAATAGGATAAGGGTCGTTACTTATAAATTTTTTTATCACGTACGGAATAAGCATCAAGCAAGACCTCTACCAAGATTTCATCGTTTATCTCTTCCAGAGATCTATAACGCAACGATTTCATCATTTTTCGACCGGCAGTGGTCATAAATTCCAAGTTTTTGGTCAAATGCGCCGCATTCCAAAAACCTACATCAACATAATCCTTGCTCTGGTTTAGGTAACAATAGGGCTTGTCACCTATATAATAAAACGGGATACGGTACTTAAATTTTAAGTCGACCTCCGGAATAGTTTTCTCAATGACCAATTGCAAATGCAACAACATACCCCTAAAAGGTTCTGGTTGGTTGATGATATAGGCTTCTGCGGGATTCATTATGCCATAAAGGTAAGAACAAATTATTATCAGAATCAGAAACGGACTCCCCATAATACAGCGCCAAAACCCGATTCTCAAGCGTAGGCTCCACCATAAATTTCAAGGGAATTAATTTAAAGCAAGGACTGGCTCACTTACTTTACCGGCTTCGAAACCATTGATCACATCCCTTTTATAGAGGGAGAAATAAAATGTTGACCCCTCTCCCAATTCGCTTTCAACCCAAATCTCACCTCCCATTTTACCGATTATTTTCTGAACTACGGCCAAACCGATTCCGCTGGAATCCTGAACAGGGTTCGTATTTAATTTTTGAAACAGTTTAAATATTCGATCAAAATGTTCCGAAGAAATCCCTTCCCCATTATCACTTACATAAAACTTAAAGCGGTCTACCTCATCGATAACACCAATATGGATCAGAACCTCGGATTTATCATTGTATTTAATCGCGTTCTGCACCAAATTTTGGAATACCTGCAGGATCTGTGCCTTATCGACCAGTAAGCGGGGCAAAGCGCTATCTTTAATAATATGGATGTTATTCGCACTATTGGCCTGGACCATGGTATCTACCAATGTGTTCAAGTCGAGTAATCGGGTAACCTTCTTATTATCAACACCCAAGGAATATTGTAGAATTCCGTCTATTAAAACATCCATTTGTGCCACCTGATCCATCAACAAGGTTAAATTATCGCCGGCACTGGCAAGACTTCCCTTTTTCAAATCATCCTTGACCCATGCGGCAAGAGAGTGTACATTTCGTAACGGCCGTTTCATGTCATGGGAAACCACAAAGGCGAATTCCTCGAGATCCCTATTCTTACATGCCAATTCCTTTGCCCTTTTCTCCAGATCCAAGTTTCTTTGCTCCACTTCGGATTTCAATCCTAAATTGGCCTTCTTCAATTCCAATTTATAGCGAAGAAACCCATTCTGGATAAAAAAGGAAAACAAGAAAATAGTAGCCAAGGAAAGTAATATAGGGCTATGAACGGATGCAGGAATGTCGCCCAACCATAATCCTAGAGCCATATGAACAAAAGTGGTTAGGGTGAAAACTATAACATACATACGGTTGGTCTGAAGCAAAATACCTCCGAAAAGTACAATATAAGCGCCTAGAAGATAATCTAACCCAAAGGCATTGAGCGATAGCGTATAAATAAGATAATGGGCAAACAACAGTAAGGAGAAAAAAACTACATGCCCATAATTTTGACGGCACCACAATTTATTTAGGCCGGGGATAAGGGCAACCAAAAAGAAAAATAAACTGAAAACTTCCCTCCCATAAGGGACTTCTATACGATCTACATTTACAATCCCTATTATCATGGAATAAATCCATAATCCCGGGGCCATCAAAAACAGTATCAATTTTGAATTGCTAATTTCAAAATCATCCATTTTGCCCATATTTCCAAGAATCCCCATTTCCTATAATTTTTACCAAAAATAAGTGCAGAAAACACTGCTGTATGGTCAATTGCGTTCAAGGCGATTCAACTGTAGATGAAATACGGATATCCTTAGATGAGTATAATTATCATTATTATGAAAAGAAACATATGGTAGAACAACTATATCGAAAAAAAAGTTGAAGTATTAGGAATACTTAAAATAAATATTAACTTTGTTTTTCAAAGTACTTTTAAAATGAAATCAAAAAAATACCTTGACGATATATCCGAAATCAAAGAATTGATGTCCCGTTCTTCGCGATTCATATCCCTTAGTGGCCTTTCGGGTATACTAGCCGGACTGTATGCTATAACCGGGGCTATTTTGGCCTATGTTTATTTAACCCCCAATAGTGAGGACTACATAGTTCTGCATAGCTACAAGTTCAAATATTTAGTTGCCATTCTCATTGCGGTCGCAACGTTGAGCATAATAACCGCTTTTCTCTTGACTACTAGGAAAGCCAAACAAAACAATGAAGCTATCTGGGACGCAACTACAAAAAAATTATTGGTCAGTTTCTTAATTCCGCTGATTACGGGAGGTATCTACATTATAATTAAACTGCAAAGCCAACACTATGGATTAACAGCTTCCTTAATGCTTATATTTTACGGCTTGGCTTTGGTAAATGCCTCGAAATATACGCTGGGCAATGTAAAATATCTGGGTTATGCCGAAATTATCCTAGGATTGTTATGTGCTGCCCTACCGGGATACGGGCTTTGGTTCTGGGTCGCTGGTTTTGGCGTTTTACATATCTTGTACGGTAGTATGGTATACTTTTTAGAAGGAAAAAAATAAATGGGCCTCATTGACAACATCAATAAACTTTTCGATCACAGAATCAGGCTTGGTATTATGTCGATTCTTATGGTAAACGAGTATATAGACTTCAATGGTTTAAAGGAATTACTCAAAGTGACCGATGGCAATCTTGCCAGTCATACCAAAACATTGGAAAAAGCGGAATACGTTAAAATTGAAAAATCCTTTATCGGCAAAAAACCCAATACCAGATATACCATTACCCCTTTGGGCCGGCAAGCATTTCAGAAACATATTAACGCCCTAGAACTCATTATTAAACAACACGAATAATTTTTTTATCAATCTACTTTGTTTTTCAAAGTACTTTTAATTTAAATATGGAAACAAAAAAACAAAAAATCGGAAATTGGTTCAAAACAAGTATCTCGGCCAGAATGTTAGTAGTAGGTTTCATTTTTCTGATCCTTCTCATACCCCTCAGCTTCGTTAAAGATTTAATTCGGGAACGTGAAACCAGACAAGCGGAGGTAATTCAAGAAATCAATGAAAAATGGGGCAATGAGGTTGTTCTTTATGGTCCTATCGTCAAAGTACCTTATAAAACCTATACTGAAGAGAAAATCTTTGACGAGCAGACCAAAACCTTTACGAAAAATTACAAAGAAGTCTTGAACCACGCCTATTTTCTACCCAAGAAACTCGATATTAAATCCAAAGTCAACACCAAACAACTGGAACGTGGTATTTACGAGACTGTGGTTTACTCTGCCGATATTACAATGAACGGAAAATTTCCCGAGTTCAACTTTTCTACGGCCGACATACCGGAAAAAGACATTGTTTGGGATAAGGCCACACTTCTTTTACAAACCTCCAATCTTAAGGGCATACGTAATGAGATACAAATAACAATGAATCAACAAGAGTATACGTTAAAACCCAAATTCGATGAATCTTATATGAGCACACTTGAATCGGGTTTCTTAAAAGGCCTGTTCGCCAAGGATAAAAACCCTGCTTTCTCATTTAATGTCCTAATAAACGGTAGTGAATCACTCCGCTTTGTACCTGTTGGAGGCGAAACCTCCGTCAGTATGCATTCTGATTGGCATTCCCCAAGTTTCAACGGAAACTATCTTCCCAATGACGAAACCAAGAAAATTTCCGACAACGGTTTTGAAGCATATTGGACCGTTCTTGAAACCAACCGGCAATTTGGACAGCAGTTCTTCAATAATTTACCCAACTTGAACAAATTCGCCTTTGGCACCAGTTTGATCATCCCTATTGACGACTATCAGAAAACAGAACGAACGAGCAAATATGGTATCTTGATCATAGGTCTTACCTTATTGGTATTTCTTTTGATTCAAATAATCAGCAAGATAGCCATCCATCCTTTTCAATACTTTATGATCGGTTTGGCTTTGGTCATGTTCTATACTTTATTGATATCCATTTCGGAACACCAGAACTTTCTACTGGCTTATGTAATCGCAGGTGTATCTGTGGTTGGTTTAATTACGGCCTACTCTAAAACAATCCTGAAGAACAAAAAATTTCCTTTACTGGTTTTCGGTTCATTAACAGCGTTGTATGCTTTTATATTCGTCATCATTCAGTTGGAGAATTATGCGCTATTGGTTGGCAGCATAGGTCTGTTCATAATATTGGCGATCGTAATGTTCACCTCCAAAAAAATCGACTGGGGCAATCAATAATCCTTTCAAATAAAAATCCGCTAATCTTGACCGGATTAGCGGATTTAAATATTTTATAACCGAACTTTACTCCTTCCCATCCACATAATCTTGCAAATAGGCATAACGCGGAGTTAACTTACCCTCTTTGGTCATTCGGGCACGTTCTAAAATTCCGTCCTTGTCATTATTGAAAAAAGCAGGAATCACATGTTCTACAAATGCTTCCCCGAATCCCCCACTGGCATCACGTGGTAGTTCGGCAGGTAAATTATCAACCGCCATCACGGCAATTGCCTTGTGATTTTTATAATCGGTTTCGAATTCCGATTGAGGGTCATACCCATAAACGGGATCGGCTATGGTCGATGCTTTAATGGTACTGGCCACAGGGCCATCGATATCACAGCTGATATCGGCCACCGTATTTATCTTGAAATCGGGTTGCTTGGCATCTTCCCTCGTAAAAAGGTATGGAGCGCCGTCACCGTAAAAATGCCCTGCAATATAAAAATCAGTTACCCTGGCGAAGCGAAAAAAGTTAGACTCATAGTCTTGTGGATTAGCAAAAAAGTCCTTATCAGTACCTGTTGTACCGTCTTTGCGTTGGTTATAATCCATGACATCGATTTGACAATATACGGGCTCGTTGAATTCATCGTTAAGGAATTCCTTAACCCCAACTTCTCGCAATAGCATACCTTCCAACATTTCCCTTGCACCATTGCCTACCCTACCTTTTCCGGTCAAGAGGATTTTTATATTCGGAAGTGTTATTTTCTTCAATTCGGAAATCAATGCTTTTTGGTCTGCCAATTGCTCCGCCTTTGGCATGGCATATAACCCATGTTTTAGTCCGTATGCCCGAAAACCATTATAAGCCCCGACTATACCGGCATACCTGCCAAAAGCCACCAAGCGCATACCCTTTTCGTTTGTAATCACCTCATGATCGTACATTTCGATATTCTTATCCAAGAATGCACGTAATAATTTTCTATTGTACGGTTGCTTTTTAATGGTATGGGAAAAAAAGAAATATTTCTTATTGGGAATCAATGCACTTATAGGAACTTCTTTCACCCCTAGCAACACATCACAATCCTCCATTTTTGAAGCAACCTCAATACCTGCCATTTTATATTCATCATCTGAAAAAACCCGAATAGCTGAAGGTTCAACGATGATTTCGGCATTTGGATAAGTAGCCTGGACTTTTTGACAGGCATCTGGAGATAAGACCACACGCCGATCTGGCGGGTTCTTACGTTCTTGTATGATTCCGAATCGCATAAATTGTATTTGGTATAAAATTTGTTCTAAATTAAGCAATATAGAATACAATTGACGATTTTATATTAATGAAGCGTAAAAGTGCTTATATAAAATAATTGTAAGGATGGACAAAGTTTTTACTAGCTTTGCGGTCTTGCCTATTATAGTTTAAAAAACGTAGGCCGCGTTAGGGATTGAGGTGAGTACCGTGTACTCCCGAAAGCCCGACCTGAAGACCTGAATGGTTTTTAAAACCTTGAAGGTCCTGAAGGAAACGCCCAACTTCTTGAAGCATGACAAACAAGTGTCCTTTTCGAAGTTGAATTGATATAAGTTCTTTGAAAAAAAGATGAGAAAATCCAATCCTGACGTTCACCTAAAGGCTCTGTTAGGATTCATTAACGAGAATCTAAGATTCTCTATCTCATTATGGGGCCGACTGGTTTTGACAGCGAGACCAATGGCAATGTAAGCATGTCGAGCGCTGGGATACAGCTCGTTAATATCATTTTCCACACTTTTAATTGGCGAAAATAACTACGCTCTTGCCGCTTAATCTGAATTATAGTAAGATTAGCCTCGTCCCTACAAGGTAGGGAAGCGAGATGTTCCTGAATAGCCTCTGTCGACGGCGATTCAATCCGGAGCACCATAAATGTCGATATAAGGATGGTATTCGCTTTGGTACCATCACCAAAATCTAAAGAAGCTAAGTATGTATTAGGCTGTTTCCGGTCAGGTACATATCGAAAACCAAATGGAAACTAAACATGTAGAAAGCTTTGTAATTGCTTGTTTGGACGAGGGTTCGACTCCCTCCGGCTCCACTCCAAAAGCCACCTTCGGGTGGTTTTTTGCGTTACAGCTACGGGAGTCGAAGACCAGCGCACCTGCTCGCTCCTTCGTTAAAAAGGTCTACTAGACCTTTTCTTTACACTCGGCCGTCTCCGGCTCCACTCCAAAAGCCACCCGAAGGTGGTTTTTTGCGTTACGCCTACGGGAGTCGAAGGCCAGCGCACCTGCTCGCGCCTAAGCTAAAAATGTCCGCAATTTCATAAAACCTGGAAAGGCATTAGTTACACCCAACACCAATATTTGTCCTTAAGAATAGAACACCCCCATTTCCCGATTGTAGATCACAAACACTCTGTGGTACATTCCGTAATGGATTATTCCATAGATTCAAATAGATTAAATTAGTCATCAACCCCATTTCCTTGGGGATTTCAAGTATGGTATTATCCTCTAAAGATAAAGATTCAAGGCTTGTTAATTGCCCGATTTCGGGTGGCACGGAAACAATATTATTACTGTCGAAGCTCATTGATACCATGTTGCTCATTTGTCCTATTTCCGTGGGTAATGTAATAAGTCGATTTCCATCGGCAAATAATAATTCAAGATTATTCAATTGCCCAAGTACAGGTAATATTGTATCCAGTTCATTTTCTCTCAAATCCAATTGACTCAAACGTTTTAACCGACCTATTGCAGTAGGAAGATTGGTAAGTTCGTTACCAAACAAGTTCAAGTATTCAAGATTCTCCAACTGCCCTATTTCTGTTGGGAGCGAAGCTATTTGATTGGAAGAAAGGTTCAAATTACTCAAATTAACCAACTTTCCTATTTCTGGCGGTAAAGTAGAAAGTTGGTTTCCTTTAATTACCAAAAGATCGAGACTTACCAACTCCCCGATTTCCTTGGGCAAAACACTGATATTTTTTGAATGGATATAAAGCTCTACCACACTCCCATTATCTGTACTAACCCCATCCAGGTTACCTAAATCAACAGCATTATCCATATCCCAACCTAAGGTATTCCCGGGGTTGGCATCTAAAATAGCCTGCAAAACCTGTTTTTGACTTAAAGGTGCAGATATATTCACCGTATATACGGCCTTACTACCATCTTCGGCTGTAATCGTATAATCTACCGGATCTGTAAAATTCCGCGCCGTATCAAAATCAATGGTCGCTTGTTCAGATAATTTTATTTCAGGTAACAAACCTTTAATATTCGTGCCACGTGGCATGGTTGCTGTTATGGTTTTACTCGCTTCATCTATAGTTGCAACCACATTAATATCAATAGGATTATTGGTCAATAGAAATACAAAGCTGATAATTTTCTTTTCAGAACTTTTTTCGGGTATTGGATCATCCCCTTTACTGCAACCAAAGCTGGCTAAAACCACTATTAAGCAAAGTAATCTGAAGATATGATTGGGTGTTATATGATTTGTAATATATATATTTCTCATTTTTATTTTTCGTGATTTAACAAAATCCTTCAAGGTGTACATACAATCAAAAGCGTACATAAATAACCCTGCAGGGCCACTATGGGATATTTTTTATTCTACCCGAATAGGTATATACCAT
>NZ_JAWMPY010000012.1:0-95298 GCF_033101095.1 Maribacter sp. TH_r10
TCCGCATAGGTCGCCGCATCGTCATCGTTAGGCGCTATATAACCATCAGTGGTCTGGGCCTCTACATTGTCAGGGATCCCGTCATTATCGGAATCGATGTCCAAATGGTTCGGATAACCGTCACCGTCACTGTCCAATGGATTCGTCAATGGATCATTGTCGTTATCAAGGTTTGGATCTTCTGTGGTATCCAAAATTCCGTCGTTATCGTCATCTAGGTCCGTTACATCAGGTACCCCGTCACCATCGGTGTCTGTGCATAAATAAGGTGCAATGTACAAAGCGATTATACTAGAAGCAGTTGAAGTCGTATAAAACTCTATTTCCTTTACAGGGGATTGAGACAACCAATCAACCTTAATCTCGGGATGATAACTGGAAGGCGTTTCATTCTTAACATAATAATTATCACCATCTACAACAGATACTAAACCTGGACTTAAAGACCCGACAAAATCATAATCAACATTATCCAAGGAAACTATTCCATCCTGAGCGCCAGATTGTATACCAAAAGAATGGTGTGCTTTAACAACCACAGGCGCCGACCCATTTATTTTGAAAACGATAGGAGAGTCCAAGATAGTCCTAAAATACCCATTCGAATCCGTACTTGCACCCTCGACACTAACAATAACACTACCTATTGGCAATCCCCACTTACTGCTCAAATCAACATCAGCAGCGCATAAACTACCATCACTAATATTAGGTTCGAATCCAAAATCACGTGCAGTAATAATATCGAATGGCATCGATGTACATCCATTAATTCCAGAATTATCTGACTCAGTACCCTCAAAATTAACAACACCGATGATATCAGTATTAGTATCTATTAATTTCTCTTTCGTATATGCATGTTTACTACTAAAGGAAGTTAGCCCAACAAATAAGAAAAGTATTAAAACTAAGTTAATACTGTTCAAGACTTGTCTTTTTAAATATAAATAAGTAAAAATTTCCATAAGCGTCAGTAATTGATTACTAATCACCATGGCAAAAAGCTGTTAAGTGTATAAGAGATGGGATTCTATTATAAGCTCTGCAAGATATATTTAAAATTTTGATGGACAAATAGATTATAACACATTAATATCAAAATTCTGTCAACAACTAATATTATCGACCAAGTGCAAATTGGGATATATTCAATTGCCTGTTTATCGATGATTACCAACATTTTATGATTTATTACCACAATAAAACGTTTTGAACATTTAAATAATTAAATAACGGAGTTACAATAATTCAATACTATTTCATCAAGCTAAAAAGAAGAACCGAATGAGTCCAAATATCTAACTGAAAAGAGGCATTCAAAAGAGTCTTATTCCTTAATTTTCCTTTATTTTTGCCGAAAATAAGAACATGGGGTTTATAAATCAAATTGAGCGACGACGCACCTTCGGTATTATTTCGCATCCAGATGCGGGCAAGACTACTTTAACCGAAAAATTGCTTTTATTCGGTGGAGCCATACAAGAAGCCGGAGCTGTCAAGAACAACAAGATCAAAAAAACAGCTACCAGCGACTTCATGGAAATTGAGCGACAAAGAGGTATATCTGTTGCCACATCTGTTTTGGCCTTTATTTATCGCGATAAAAAAATAAATATTCTTGATACCCCAGGTCACAAAGACTTCGCTGAAGATACCTTTAGGACACTGACAGCAGTGGATAGCGTAATTGTAGTGGTCGATGTTGCCAAAGGTGTTGAGGAACAAACGGTTAAACTCGTAGAGGTATGTAGAATGCGAAACATACCTATGATCGTTTTTATCAACAAATTAGACCGGGAAGGTAAAGATGCATTTGACCTATTGGATGATTTGGAACAAAAACTAGGACTATCGGTAACGCCATTAAGCTTTCCTATTGGAATGGGTTATGATTTCAAAGGCATCTACAATATATATGAAAAGAACATCAATCTCTTTAGTGGTGACAGCAAGAAGAATATAGAGGATACTATAGCTTTCGACGATATAAACAATCCGGAATTAGAAACGATCATCGGTGAGAACGCTGCTCAAAATTTAAGGGATAATCTGGAACTGGTACACGGTGTATACGCCCCATTTAATAAAGACAGCTACCTAAATGGGGAACAACAACCCGTTTTTTTCGGCTCGGCCCTAAATAATTTCGGGGTTCGCGAGCTACTTGATTGCTTCATAGAAATTGCACCATCCCCACGCCCGAAAAAAGCGGAAGAACGAATTGTAGAACCAAAGGAAAAGGAACTAACCGGCTTTGTATTTAAAATACATGCCAATATGGACCCTAAGCATCGTGACCGACTAGCATTCATAAAAATCGTTTCGGGAACTTTTGAGCGGAACAAACCTTATCTACACGTACGTCAAGGAAAAAAGCTTAAATTTTCAAGCCCTAACGCATTTTTTGCAGAAAAAAAAGAAATTGTAGACATTTCATATCCTGGTGATATTGTAGGTCTGCATGACACGGGTAATTTTAAGATCGGTGACACCTTAACAGAAGGTGAAGAACTACATTACAAAGGTATCCCCAGTTTTTCTCCTGAACATTTTCGTTACATCAACAATGCAGACCCTATGAAATCCAAACAATTAGGAAAGGGGATCGATCAACTAATGGATGAGGGTGTTGCTCAATTATTTACCCTGGAAATGAACGGAAGAAAAGTTATCGGTACTGTTGGGGCACTTCAATTCGAAGTAATCCAATATCGCCTGGAACATGAGTATGGCGCTAAATGTAGCTATGAAAACTTCCCAGTACACAAGGCCTGTTGGGTTGACCCACAAGACCCAAAAAACAATGAATTCAAGGAATTCAAAAGGGTTAAACAAAAATTCTTGGCAAAAGACAAGCAAGGCCAATTGGTATTCCTTGCCGATTCACAGTTCTCGCTACAAATGACCCAACAAAAATACCCTACGGTAAAATTACATTTCACTTCTGAATTCAAGTAAAAACCAAAATTGTTATTAACAGAAAAAACCCATGAAAAAATTCATGGGTTTTTTTTATTTGATCAAGCTTCTCCCGATGGACCGAAATTAATCGGAATGGGAGGCTGTTCATAATCCTTGATGGTGCCGTGTGCTTTTTCGAACCGACTCACATTCTCTCCTAAAGCCTTCAAAAACTTTTTGGCATGTTGTGGTGTCAATACGATCCTGCTTTTAACCTTGGCTTTAGGAGCCCCAGGCATCATACTGATAAAGTCTACTACAAATTCAGAAACCGAATGATTGATAATCGCTAAATTGGAATACGTTCCATCAGCCATCTTCTCATCCAACTCAATATTGATCTGCTTTTGTTTTTGTTCTTTATCACTCATAGGTCAAGATTAAAATTTCAACGCTTCCTTACGAGCCATGATCTCATCATACTCTTCTTTGGAACCAACAATGATGTTTTCATAGTCACGCATACCGGTACCTGCAGGAATTTTATGTCCTACAATAACATTTTCCTTCAAACCTTCAAGTGTATCCACTTTACCGCTAACAGCAGCTTCGTTCAACACTTTAGTAGTTTCCTGGAATGATGCTGCAGAGATGAATGATTTCGTCTGTAATGAAGCTCTTGTGATACCCTGTAAAATAGGTGTCGCGGTAGCGGCTACGGCATCCCTTGCTTCAACCAACGCTTTATCGGCTCTTTTCAGGATTGAATTTTCATCCCTTAATTCACGTGCCGTAATGATTTGACCCGCTCTTAAGTTTTCAGAATCTCCGGCTTCAGCAACTACTTTTTTACCGAATATTTCATCATTTTCAGTAATAAAGTCAGACTTATGCACCAATTGGTTTTCTAAGAAAATGGTATCTCCTGGATCTTGAATACGCACCTTTCTCATCATTTGGCGAACGACGACTTCAAAATGTTTGTCATTGATCTTCACACCTTGTAATCGATATACCTCTTGTACTTCATTTACCAAATACTGCTGTACAGCTGAAGGGCCTTTTATTGCAAGAATATCTTCCGGCGTAATGGAACCATCTGAAAGTGGCATACCGGCACGTACATAATCGTTTTCCTGAACCAAAATCTGATTGGATAATTTTACCAAATATTTCTTTACTTCACCCAATTTGGATTCAATAATAATCTCCCTATTACCTCGTTTTATCTTACCGAAAGATACTACACCGTCTATCTCTGAAACTACTGCAGGATTAGATGGATTTCTAGCTTCAAAAAGTTCCGTAACCCTAGGAAGACCACCTGTAATATCACCTGCTTTAGCAGATTTACGTGGTATTTTCACCAAGATCTTACCTTCCTTGATCTTATCTCCATCATCTACCATAAGGTGAGAACCGACCGGTAAGTTGTAAGAACGTAATACCTCGTCCTTGTTGTTCATGATCAACAAAGTAGGGATGAGTTTTTTGTTCCTTGATTCAGAAATTACTTTCTCTTGGAAACCGGTCTGCTCATCAATTTCTACTTGATAAGTAACACCTTGCTCAATGTTCTCGTAAGCAATTTTTCCAGGGAATTCCGAAACGATAACACCGTTGTACGGATCCCATTGACAAATAACATCACCACTCTTTATCTTTGCACCGTTCTTAATGAACAATTGAGAACCATAAGGAATGTTATTGGTACTTAAAGTAATGCCTGTCTTAGCATCAACAATCTTGATTTCAGAAGTCCTTGATATTACAATATCTGCAATATTACCTTCTCCATCTTCACCTTTTACGATTCTTAAATCTTCAATTTCAGCAACACCTTCGAACTTAGCTGTTAACTTATTGTCCTCCGAAATGTTACCTGCAATACCCCCAACGTGGAAGGTACGTAATGTCAACTGAGTTCCTGGCTCCCCAATAGATTGTGCAGCAACAACACCTACAGCTTCTCCTTTTTGGACCATTTTATTCGTTGAAAGGTTTCTACCATAACATTTGGCACAAATACCTTTTTCGGCTTCACAAGTCAATGCAGAACGTACTTCAATCTTTTCGATTGGGGATGCTTCTACCTTTTTGACATCTTCTTCCATGATTTGTTGTCCCGCTTCTAAAAGAAGTTCATCATTCAATGGATTATACACATCATGAAGGGAAACCCTACCCAGGATTCTTTCACCTAATGTTTCTACTATTTCCTCATTTTTCTTCAATGGCTCTACTTCAATACCTCGTAGTGTTCCACAATCTTCGGTATTGATAATAACGTCTTGTGAAACATCTACCAAACGACGAGTCAAGTAACCAGCATCCGCAGTTTTCAAAGCTGTATCCGCAAGTCCTTTACGTGCACCGTGCGTAGATATAAAGTATTCCAAAATCGATAAACCTTCCTTAAAGTTGGAAAGAATCGGGTTTTCGATAATTTCACCGCCGCCTGCAGTTGATTTTTTAGGCTTGGCCATAAGACCACGCATACCGGTCAACTGACGAATCTGCTCTTTGGAACCCCTTGCTCCGGAATCCAACATCATATACACCGAGTTGAAACCTTGTTGATCCTCACGGATACGTTTCATGGCCAATTCAGTCAACATTGCATTGGTAGAAGTCCAAACATCGATAACCTGATTATAACGTTCGTTATTGGTAATAAGACCCATATTATAGTTGGCCATAATACCATCTACCTGAACATTGGCCTCACCGATCATCGTATGTTTTTCCGGTGGTATGATAATATCACCCAAACTGAAGGACAATCCTCCTTTAAAGGCGAACTCGTACCCCATCGTTTTAATCTTATCCAAGAAATCCGCTGTTGTAGGAACATCCGTTACAGCAAGGATTCCACCGATAATATCCCTCAATGATTTCTTGTTCAATACTTCATTGATATAACCTGCTTGTTGAGGCACGTTCATATTGAACAATACCCTACCTACGGTCGTCGGGATGATTTGGTAAACCAGCTCTCCTTCTTCATTGAAATCCTTAGCGCGAACTTTAATACCTGCGTTAAGATTAACCATTCCTTCATTAAAGGCTATCTCAACCTCTTCAGCAGAATAGAAAGTCAAACCTTCACCTTTAATTGGCACTTCAGGAGTAGACTTACGTTCTTTGGTCATATAATACAGACCCAAAACCATATCTTGGGAAGGTACTGTTATAGGTGAACCATTAGCCGGGTTCAGGATATTCTGAGATGCCAACATCAATAATTGAGCTTCCAAAATAGCCTCTGGCCCTAATGGTAAGTGAACCGCCATTTGATCCCCATCAAAATCCGCATTAAATGCAGTACATGCCAATGGGTGTAAACGAATAGCCTTACCTTCTATTAGTTTTGGTTGGAATGCTTGAATACCTAAACGGTGTAATGTAGGAGCCCTGTTCAATAAAACTGGGTGACCTTTCAATACATTCTCCAAAATATCCCAAACAACAGGTTCTTTCTTATCTATTATCTTCTTGGCAGATTTAACCGTCTTAACTATTCCCCTTTCAATCAATTTACGGATTACAAAAGGTTTGTAAAGTTCGGCTGCCATATCTTTTGGAAGACCACATTCATATAAATGTAATTCAGGTCCTACAACAATCACGGAACGAGCTGAATAATCAACACGTTTACCCAAAAGGTTTTGACGGAAACGTCCTTGCTTACCTTTTAATGAATCCGATAGGGATTTCAAAGGTCTGTTAGACTCCGTTTTAACCGCAGATGCTTTTCTTGTGTTATCGAATAAAGAATCGACAGCCTCTTGAAGCATACGTTTCTCATTTCTTAGAATCACCTCTGGGGCTTTAATCTCTACCAATCGTTTTAGACGATTGTTCCTTATAATTACCCTTCTATAAAGGTCATTTAAATCGGAAGTAGCAAAACGACCACCATCCAATGGTACCAAAGGACGTAATTCAGGTGGAATTACCGGAATGACCTTCATGATCATCCATTCCGGTCTATTTTCCCTATTCTCTTGAGATTCCCTTAATGCTTCAACAACCTGAAGTCTTTTTAAGGCCTCAGTTTTACGTTGTTTAGAAGTTTCTGTATTGGCCTTATGCCTTAATTCGTATGATAATTCCTTAAGATCTATTCGAGCCAAAAGATCTATAAGACACTCAGCTCCCATTTTAGCTATAAACTTATTGGGGTCAGTATCTTCTAAATATTGGTTTTCTTGTGGAATGGATTCAAGGATGTTCAAATATTCCTCTTCGGTCAAGAAGTCCATTTTATTAACCTCTTCCCCTTCAGGTCCTTTTGCGATACCCGGTTGTATTACTACATAACGTTCGTAGTAAATAATCATATCCAATTTCTTGGAAGGTAACCCTAAAAGGTAACCAATCTTGTTCGGCAAAGAACGGAAGTACCAAATATGGGCGACGGGAACAACTAAATTAATATGTCCTACCCTATCTCTTCGTACTTTTTTCTCGGTAACCTCGACCCCACAACGGTCACAAACAATACCGCGGTAACGGATTCTCTTATATTTCCCGCAAGCACATTCATAATCCTTAACAGGACCGAAAATACGCTCACAGAAAAGACCATCACGTTCCGGTTTATGTGTTCTGTAGTTTATGGTCTCAGGTTTTAAAACTTCACCCCTTGACTCTGCCAAAATAGCTTCTGGAGAGGCCAATCCGATTGAAATCTTATTAAACCTTTTAACTGGGTTATTATCTTTTATTCTAGCCATAATTAATGGTGATACTAAATTAAATGTGTTCTAAAATCCTTTCTAAAATAGATTTATCTATTCCTCCAATCTAATGTCCAAACCTAATCCCTTAAGTTCGTGCATCAATACATTGAAAGATTCTGGTAAACCAGGCTCTGGCATAGTTTCTCCTTTGACAATTGATTCATAGGTTTTGGCCCTACCAATTACATCATCGGATTTAACCGTAAGTATTTCACGCAACGTTGCCGATGCGCCATATGCTTCTAGTGCCCAAACTTCCATTTCTCCAAAACGCTGACCTCCAAATTGTGCTTTACCACCTAATGGCTGTTGTGTAATCAAAGAGTATGGTCCTATTGAACGAGCGTGCATTTTATCATCTACCATATGGCCTAATTTCAACATATAGATTACCCCTACAGTAGCTGGTTGGTCAAATCGTTGACCAGTACCACCATCGTGAAGGTAAGTATGTCCGAATCTAGGTATACCGGCTTCATCTGTATATGCATTGATTTCATCTAAAGTAGCACCATCAAAAATCGGTGTTGCATATTTTCTGCCTAATTTAAGACCTGCCCAACCAAGAACGGTTTCATAGATCTGACCAATATTCATACGCGATGGCACCCCTAATGGGTTCAAAACTATATCAACCGGCGTACCGTCTTCCAAGAAAGGCATATCTTCCTGACGAACGATTCTCGAAACGATACCCTTGTTACCGTGACGACCTGCCATTTTATCACCAACTTTAAGCTTACGCTTTTTGGCTATATAGACCTTGGCCAATTTCATGATACCCGCTGGTAATTCATCACCAACAGAGATTGTGAACTTGTCCCTTCTCAAGTTACCTTGAAGATCATTAAGCTTGATCTTGTAATTATGTAATAAATCGGCTACCAAAACATTCGTATCTGCATCCGTAGTCCATGTACCTGCAACTAAATGCGCAAAATCATCTACGGAGTTCAACATTTTCATGGTGTATTTCTTGCCTTTCGGAAGAACTTCCTCTCCAAGATCATTCAATACACCTTGCGATGTTTTCCCGTTGATCAAAGTGAATAATTTCTCTACAAGAACATCCTTCAGTTGTTGGAATTTTACTTCATATTCCAATTCCAAGTTTGAAATCGCTTCTTTATCCTCAGAGCGCTTGCGCTTGTCCTTAATAGATCTAGAGAATAATTTCTTGTCGATTACAACCCCTCTTAATGATGGGGACGCTTTCAAAGAAGCATCTTTTACATCACCTGCTTTGTCACCGAAAATGGCACGAAGTAATTTTTCTTCCGGAGTTGGATCCGATTCCCCTTTCGGAGTAATCTTACCTATTAGGATATCACCTGGTTTCACTTCAGCACCGATACGGATCATACCGTTTTCATCAAGGTCTTTAGTAGCCTCTTCAGAAACATTAGGAATATCGTGGGTCAATTCCTCAGCCCCTAACTTGGTATCCCTAACTTCCAATGAATATTCATCAACATGAATGGATGTAAAGATATCTTCACGAACAACTTTTTCAGATATTACGATCGCATCCTCAAAGTTATATCCTTTCCAAGGCATAAAGGCTACGGTAAGGTTCCTACCTAATGCCAATTCTCCTTTTTCAGTTGCATATCCTTCACAAAGAACCTGTCCCTTTTTAACCTTATCACCTCTTTGAACAATAGGTTTTAGGTTAATACTGGTACCTTGGTTTGTTTTTCTGAACTTTACCAAGTTATAGGTTTTTTCATCTTCATCGAAACTGATCAACCTCTCGGTATCTGTTCTTTCGTATTTTATAGTGATCTTCTGAGAATCTACATATACGATAGTACCATCACCTTCTGCATTTATCAATACCCTTGAATCGGAAGCAACCTGTCTTTCCAAACCTGTACCTACAATCGGTGATTGTGGTTTCAATAACGGAACTGCCTGACGCATCATGTTCGACCCCATCAAAGCCCTGTTCGCATCATCATGCTCCAAGAAAGGAATCAAAGATGCGGAAATAGAGGCAATCTGGTTCGGCGCAACATCTGTATAATTTATCTCTTTGGGATCTACAACAGGGAAATCACCTTCTTCCCTTGCAATAACCTTTTCAGCATCTATAGCACCGTCTTCTTTTAACGGAATGTTCGCTTGAGCGATTTTCATCCCTTCTTCTTCCTCGGCACTTAGATATCTATATTCATTAATATCAACAGTAGCATCGGTTACTTTTCGATACGGTGTTTCTAAAAAGCCCATTGGATTAACCTTGGCAAAAACCGCCAAAGAAGATATTAGTCCAATATTCGGACCTTCTGGAGTTTCTATAGGACATAATCTTCCGTAGTGTGTATAGTGAACATCACGCACCTCGAAACCTGCCCTTTCCCTAGAAAGACCACCTGGACCTAATGCGGACAATCTTCGCTTATGCGTTATTTCGGCCAATGGATTTGTTTGATCCATGAACTGAGACAACTGGTTCGTTCCAAAGAATGAGTTGATAACGGAAGACAATGTCTTGGCGTTGATCAAATCTATAGGCGTGAACACCTCATTGTCACGAACATTCATTCGCTCACGAATGGTCCTTGCCATACGAGCCAAACCAACACCGAATTGAGAGGACAACTGCTCACCTACCGTACGTACACGACGATTGGAAAGGTGGTCAATATCATCGATCTCAGCTTTAGAATTGATCAACTCTATCAAATATTTGATAATCGTTATGATATCTTCCTTAGTCAAGACCTGCTTGTCCATTCCAATATCCAACTGTAATTTTTTATTCATTCTGTAACGACCAACTTCTCCTAAGTTGTAACGTTGATCAGAAAAGAACAATTTGTCAATTATACCACGAGCCGTCTCCTCATCGGGCGGTTCGGCATTACGTAATTGACGGTATATGTGTTCTACAGCTTCTTTTTCAGAGTTTGTAGGATCCTTTTGCAAGGTATTATGGATTATGGCATAATCAGATTGTGCATTATTCTCTTTATGCAAAAGAATAGTCTTCACATCTGTTTCCAAAATCTCTTCTATATGGTCTTTTTCTAAAACCGTATCACGATCAAGGATGATCTCATTTCTTTCAATAGATACAACTTCACCGGTATCTTCATCCACGAAATCTTCATGCCAAGTATTCAAGACCCTTGCGGCCAACTTACGACCCAAGACCTTTTTAAGTCCGGCTTTTGATACTTTCACCTCTTCGGAAAGATCGAATATTTCAAGAATATCCTTATCACTTTCGAATCCGATGGCCCTGAACAATGTTGTTACAGGTAATTTTTTCTTTCTATCGATATAGGCATACATAACACCATTGATATCGGTAGCAAACTCTATCCAAGATCCTTTAAAAGGAATAACCCTTGCAGAGTATAATTTTGTTCCATTAGCATGGAACGATTGTCCAAAGAATACACCAGGAGAACGGTGCAACTGGGAAACAACCACACGTTCCGCCCCATTGATAACGAAAGTACCACTAGGTGTCATATAAGGAATAGTACCTAGATAAACATCCTGTACGATAGTCTCAAAATCCTCATGTTCGGGATCGGTACAATATAATTTTAACCTAGCCTTTAATGGTACGCTATAAGTTAGCCCACGCTCAATACATTCTTGGATTGAATATCTTGGTGGATCTATGAAATAATCGAGAAATTCCAACACAAACTGATTTCTTGTGTCTGTAATTGGAAAGTTTTCCATGAAGGTATTGTATAATCCTTCATTGCCCCTTTGATCAGATTTAGTTTCAAGTTGAAAGAAATCTTGAAATGATTTAATCTGAATGTCCAAGAAATCCGGATATTCCGGTGTGTTCTTAGCGGATGCAAAATTTATTCTCTCAGTCTGATTTGTGAACATCTATGGACAAAATTTTGATCGTGAATACTAACGGGTCGTATATGACTTCATATACTTAATGCATAAAAAGGGTTAGGTCTAACCACAAAATGCGGTAAGACCTAAACCCAAACTGTTATGGTAGTAGCGACTATTTAAGCTCAACTTCTGCTCCTGCTTCTTCCAATGACTTTTTAATACCTTCAGCTTCGTCTTTAGCAACACCTTCCTTAACGGCTTTTGGCGCGCTATCAACAATATCCTTAGCATCTTTCAAACCTAAACCAGTTAATTCCTTAACCAATTTAACAACTGCTAATTTAGAAGCACCTGCTGCTTTCAAGATAACATCGAATTCTGATTTTTCCTCAGCAGCTTCACCACCTTCAGCGGCTCCACCTCCTGCGGCAACAGCTACTGCAGCAGCTGCTGGCTCAATACCGTATTCTTCTTTTAATATATCAGCCAACTCATTAACCTCTTTTACGGTCAAGTTAACCAATTGTTCTGCGAAATCTTTTAAATCTGCCATTTTTCTATCGTTTAATAAAATTTTTAAAAATATAATTGTTTAAGTGCGTACTATTCCCTTTCTGATAATGTCTTTAAGATACCTGCAAGTTTACCACCACCGGACTTAAGACCAGAAATAACATTCTTGGCTGGTGATTGCAATAAGCCAATAATTTCCCCGATCATCTCCTCTTTGGATTTTAAACTTACCAATGCATCCAATTTGTCATCACCAACAAATATGGCTTCCTCAATGAAAGCACCTTTTAACAAAGGTTTTTCAGACTTTTTCCTAAAAGTCTTTATAACTCTTGCCGGACCATTCCCTACTTCGGAGAACATCAATGAAGTGTTTCCTTTTAGGACCTCAGGAAGTTCCCCGAAATCTTTATCGGAAGCTTCCATCGCTTTGGCAAGAAGTGTATTCTTAACTACTGCAAGTTTAATATTGGATTTAAAACAAGCCCTTCTCAAGTTTGAAGTGGTTGTTGCATCCAATCCTGAAATATCAGCTAAATAAATAGTTGAATTTTCAGCCAACTGAGCAGTTAAATCTTCTATAACGTTTAATTTCTCTTCTCTTGTCATAATTAAAATTTTGAACTACCAGTTAGTTAAACTGTTTTTGGATCTAATTGAACACTTGGGCTCATTGTACTTGACATGAAAATACTTTTCATGTAAACACCCTTAGCTGCAGAAGGTTTCATTTTGTTCAAAGTATCTAACAACTCCTTAGCGTTGCCAGCAATTTTATCCGCTGGAAAGGAAGCCTTTCCTATCGCAGCATGGACAATCCCTGTTTTATCAACTTTGAAATCGATTTTACCAGCCTTTACTTCAGTTACGGCCTTGGCCACATCCATAGTTACTGTACCTGTTTTTGGATTGGGCATTAAACCTCTTGGTCCTAAAACACGTCCTAAAGGTCCTAATTTACCCATTACGCTTGGCATGGTGATGATTACATCAACATCGGTCCAACCGCCTTTGATTTTATCCAAATATTCGTCTAACCCAACATAATCAGCTCCGGCTTCCTGAGCCTCCGCTTCTTTATCCGGGGTTACCAAAGCCAAAACCTTTACATCTTTACCTGTACCATGTGGTAGACTAACTACCCCACGTACCATTTGGTTCGCTTTCCTAGGATCAACTCCCAAACGTACGGCCAAATCTATAGATGCGTCAAATTTTGTGTTGGTTATCTCTTTTACTAAAGCTGAAGCCTCTTCCAAAGAATAAAGTTTATCCTTCTCAATTTTAGCGTGGGCCTCTTTTTGCTTCTTTGTTAACTTTGCCATTTAATTGCTTTTTAAGATTTTAAAAAGGTCTTTTACCTGCTACTTTAAGACCCATTGATCTAGCCGTACCAGCAACCATGCTCATAGCGGACTCGATAGTAAATGCATTTAAATCTACCATTTTGTCTTCTGCTATAGTTTTAACCTGGTCCCAGGTAATACTCCCTGATTTGACTCTGTTAGGTTCGCCAGATCCTTTTTTAATCTTAGCTGCTTCCAAAAGTTGAACTGCCGCTGGCGGTGTCTTTACGATAAAGTCAAATGACTTATCTTTATATACCGTGATAACAACTGGTAAAACCTTACCTGGTTTATCCTGCGTACGAGCATTGAACTGCTTACAGAACTCCATGATGTTAACACCGGCAGCACCTAAGGCGGGTCCAACCGGTGGCGATGGATTCGCTGCACCTCCCCTAACTTGTAGCTTAACTACTTTACCTACTTCTTTTGCCATTGTTTTAAATTAAATTTAAAGTGTGTTTTTAGGAAGCAACACAACTTTGTAAATATGTAACAAAAATTTTATATTTTCTCTACTTGCATGTAACTCAACTCCAATGGTGTTTTTCTTCCAAAAATCTTCACCATTACCTCAAGTTTACGTTTCTCTTCATTGATTTTCTCAACGGTTCCGTTAAAACCATTGAAAGGCCCATCAATAACCTTAACGGTTTCACCATGTACAAAAGGTATGGCCACACTATCGGTGTTAACCGCCAATTCATCTACCTTACCAAGCATACGGTTTACCTCTGACTTCCTTAAAGGAACAGGATCCCCTCCTTTTGTTTCGCCCAAAAACCCTATTACATTGGTTATTGAACGTATAATATGTATCATTTCACCACCTAAATTGGCTTTGATCATGATATATCCAGGGAAATAAACCCGCTCTTTATTTATTTTTTTACCATTTCGAATTTGAACCACTTTTTCAGTAGGCACCAAAACTTCTTCCAAGTAATCGGAAAAACCGAGTCTGGCAACTTCACTCTCAATATAGCCTTTGATTTTATTCTCTTGACCACTGACTGCCCTCACCACATACCATTTCTTTTCCAATACTTCTGACATAAGGCTAGACTAATTTAAAACGTTCGTAAAATAAAGCTTGATCAATTTACTGAAGACAGAATCCACACCCCATGTAGCCAAGGCGAACAAAATAGAGAATACAGCCACTACGACCATAAGATTGGATGATTCTTCCTTAGTAGGCAAAGTAACATTATGCCTTAACTCTTCGATTGATTCCTTTATATACGTCAACATTAGTTTTACTCTTTAAATTATTCCGAAAGAAGTCCTTCAATGTACAAATGAACCTCAATCTAACTTTTGCACGGGAGGAGAGACTCGAACTCCCGACACCTGGTTTTGGAGACCAGTGCTCTACCAACTGAGCTACACCCGTTTATATTTACATTGAAAGGTATCCCGCGCGATAGCGGGACACCTTAAATGCAATATAGTACTTATCTAATATTAATCTATAATCTTGGTTACCTGACCAGCACCAACTGTTCTACCACCTTCACGGATAGCGAAACGCAATCCTTCGCTCAATGCGATAGGTTGGATCAAATCAACAGTAATAGTAAGGTTATCACCAGGCATTACCATTTCAACTCCACTAGGAAGATTAATGTTACCAGTAACATCAGTGGTTCTTACGTAGAATTGTGGACGATAGTTATTATGGAATGGTGTGTGACGACCACCTTCTTCTTTTTTAAGGATATAAACCTCAGCTTCAAATTTAGCATGTGGTTTAACAGAACCTGGCTTACAGATTACCATACCTCTTTTGATGTCTGATTTTTCAATACCTCTCAACAAGATACCTACGTTATCACCAGCTTCACCTCTATCCAAAATCTTACGGAACATTTCAACACCTGTAATGGTAGAAGACAATTTCTCAGCTCCCATACCGATGATATCAACAGCATCACCTGTATTGGCAACACCAGTTTCTATACGACCTGTAGCAACAGTACCACGACCAGTAATAGTAAATACATCTTCAACTGGCATTAAGAAATCTTTATCTACATCCCTTTTTGGCAATTCGATCCAATCATCAACAGCATTCATCAATTCCATTACAGTATCTACCCATTTTTGCTCACCGTTAAGTGCACCTAAGGCAGAACCGGAAATAACAGGTCCGTTATCACCATCATACTCATAAAAAGAAAGCAATTCCCTTACTTCCATTTCAACTAGCTCTAAAAGCTCCTCATCATCAACCATGTCAACTTTGTTCAAGAAAACAACGATTCTAGGAATACCTACCTGACGACCTAAAAGGATGTGCTCACGAGTTTGTGGCATTGGACCATCCGTAGCAGCAACTACCAAGATAGCACCGTCCATTTGGGCAGCACCAGTTACCATGTTCTTCACGTAATCCGCGTGACCTGGACAGTCAACGTGTGCATAGTGACGATTCGCAGTTTGATATTCAACGTGCGATGTGTTAATGGTTATACCTCTTTCTTTTTCTTCAGGAGCGTTATCGATAGAATCGAAACTTCTCAATTCAGAAAGTCCTGCATTAGCCAATACTGTAGTAATAGCTGCAGTCAATGTAGTTTTACCGTGATCTACGTGTCCAATAGTACCTATATTTAAGTGCGGTTTGGAACGATCAAAAGTTTCCTTTGCCATTTTAAATGAATTTTAATCTTAGTTTATATATTAGTGTACAATTATATGCCTTAATTGAGCCAACGACGAGATTTGAACTCGTGACCTCTTCCTTACCAAGGAAACGCTCTACCCCTGAGCTACGTCGGCTTGTTGGGTCCCTGGTTGATGTTATGCGCTCTTTCAAACAAAAACAACATCGAAATTACAACAAACGTTAACCCATGGTTTTTTGAGTGCTAGACCAAGTTCTACCGACCTACAGTATCGAAACAATTACCGACACCTTCACATCCACTACCCAAAGAACATACCAAAAGAACAAGGTTCTCCCGATATTGAGGCGGAAGAACGGGCTGCCTTAGATAAACTCTGGACTGACTTCTCACCCTTACCTCCCAAGAGCAACATATTTGAACAAACGAATATATTTTTCTTGCGAAATATTAGAGCGGGAGACCGGGTTCGAACCGGCGACATTCAGCTTGGAAGGCTGACGCTCTACCAACTGAGCTACTCCCGCATTTTAAACTTCAAAATTTCAATTTACACACCTTAACCAAAGATGTTTTCCAATTCCGGACTTCCCGAACTTGCTTGCCACCCCAACCTCTCAAAACAAGAAGCAAAAGTAAGCTATTTTTAAAATATAGTGGGGAGAGCAGGATTCGAACCTGCGAAGACGTAGTCAGCAGATTTACAGTCTGCCCTCGTTGGCCGCTTGAGTATCTCCCCAATCCCATATTTTAAAGAACTTTTGAGCCGATAGAGGGACTCGAACCCACGACCTGCTGATTACAAATCAGCTGCTCTAGCCAGCTGAGCTACATCGGCTTATCATCACCTTTTTTAGCATAAAAAAGTCCGCTATTTCTAACGGACTGCAAATGTATATATTTATTTGTTTAATCAAAACAATTTTCAATAAATTTTTATCATACTTTTTCGCGTTGTAATTCCTTCATCTTTTTCACCTTCCTTTCCAGGGAGTTACAAGCAGAATCAATTGCCTCTTCAAATGATTTACATTGCTTATTCACAACAAACTTATCTTTAGGTACATTTAGCCTGATATCCACCACTTTATTCTCTTTTGCACTCGTGTTCTCTACTTTTAAATAGACATCCGCACTTATTACCTTGTCATAGAACGTTTCCAATTTATCCAATCTATTTTGAACAAAATCCAACAACTTCCTATCGGCATTGAAGTTTACTGATTGCGCATTTACTTTCATAAGCTTAAATTTAAAATGTTAAACGAATTTATCGTCCTTGCGATTTTTTACCCCTTGGGTGGGCCGATGCATGAATTTTCTTTAGTTCAGCAATACTATTATGGGTATATACCTGTGTTGAAGCCAAACTTGAATGGCCTAGCAACTCTTTTACTGAATTTAAATCTGCCCCTTTATTGAGTAAGTGAGTCGCAAAGGTATGTCTTAAAATATGTGGACTCCTTTTTATTTTGGAGGACACCTTACTAAAATACCCATTTATAATTCTATAAACAAGGGTTTCATATATTTTATTGCCCGCACTGGTAAGAAAAACGAACTCCTTATCCACTTTGTTTTCCAACTCGTTTCTTAAAGGCAAATACATAGCGAACAAATCTATTGTCGACACCAATAATGGAACAATACGTTCCTTATTGCGTTTTCCTAAGACCTTTAAAGATCTTTCCGATAAATCTACATCACCCATTTTAAGATTGACCAACTCCGCCCTTCTTATTCCCGTTGTATACAACAACTCTATGATCAACTTATCCCGACTACCTTCGAAATCATCTGAAAATGGCAACTGGGACAAGACACGGCGCATTTCCTCCTCTGAAAAGGGAACTTCTATCTTTTTGGATGTTTTGAGTGCTTTGTGCTTTGCTAACGGATTAGCCGCTATGAGATCGATTTGTTGAAGAAATTTATAATAAGCCTTTAATGAGGCGATTTTTCTGTTTACCGATCTATTTGAAATGCCAGAGTTTACAAGTTCAACTATCCAACTTCGTATCACCGGATATTCTACCCTTTCAATTTGAACCAAGCTATAATTGTCTTCACAAAAATTTGTAAATGACAGAATATCTTGCTGGTAAGCATTTACAGTATGCCCAGAATATTTTTTTTCTAAGCGCAAATAGGATACGAACTTGGATACCGACATACCACAAAGTTAGTAAAGTAGGCCCAGCTATTTCTGAAAATAAAAAAATCCTATCTTCCGATAGGATTTTTTTCAACAATTGTACACTGCCATATTAGATTTTAGATTTCTTCTTGATCTCTTAAACCTTGTATGTATTGTGCTTTTTGTATTTGAGCTCTTCGCTGTACTGAAGGTTTCGTGAATTGCTGACGTTTACGCAACTGACGCATGGTACCTGTCTTGTCAAACTTTCGCTTGAAGCGCTTTAAAGCTCTGTCTATGTTTTCTCCTTCTTTAATTGGTATTATTAACATGGGCTACAACCTCCTTTCTTTAGTGATTAGGGGTGCAAATATAAAAACTTATTTAGAATGGGCACTACTTATTTTCGAATTATATTCCAATATGTACCAGATCGGCCAATAACACCCCAACAAGCATTTGGAAATCAAGCCTTAGGAACGCGATATTCCTTTTTATCTATAATGATCTTTGCGATAATCTCTTTTAATATTTCCGATGTTCCTCCACCAATGGGTCCCAATCGGCTATCCCTGAACATACGGGCCATGGGATAATCTTCGATATAACCGTACCCGCCCAAAAACTGCAAACAATCATATGCCACCTTATCTGCCATTTCCGTAGACTTCAATTTTGAAATAGTCGCTTCTTTCACCACATATTCCCCTTTGTCCATTTTAAAAACCACACCATAATTATATTGCTTACACAGGTCCATATTGGCATAACCATCTACCAACTTATGCCTTAAAGCTTGATATTGATTTATTGTTTTGCCAAAAGTTTCCCTTTCCGACATATATTGCATGGCATATTCCAAGGCGTATTCTGCCCTAGCATGGGCATTGATACCCATAACCAATCTTTCTAGTGCAAATGCCTCCATTATCAAGGTAAAACCAAGACCTTCACTACCCATTAAATTCGAAGCAGGAACCCTAACGTTATCAAAGGCAAGCTCTGCCGTATCCGAAGCATGCCATCCCAATTTATTCAATTTATTGGCTGAAATACCTTCACTGTCCAAATCAACTATAAACAGACTTATACCCTTATTACCGGACGCCGGATCAGTTTTTGCCGCAAGAATACAATAATCACCGCACACACCGTTCGTAATGAACGTCTTTGACCCATTGATTATATATGTATCACCTTCCTTAGCAGCTGTTGTTCGCATACCGGCAACATCACTACCGCCAAAAGGCTCCGTAACCCCTAAACAACCAATTTTTTCACCGTTTACACTTGGTGTTAGATAGGCTAACTTTTGTTCGTGGGTAGCGTTTTTATTCAGGTGCACCATAGCCAAGTAAGAATGTGCCCACATTGCAGCGGCAAAACCTCCTGAATTCACCCTCTGAAGTTCTTCCAAAAAGATGACAGTATAAAAGAGATCAAGCCCAAGCCCTCCATAAGTTTCATCAATGGCAAGACCAAAATAACCCATTTCCCCGAACTTTTTCCAGATGAAACGTTCTATACTGCCCGCGGCCTCCCATTTATTAATATGGGGAATAACTTCTTTGGCTAAAAAATCCCTGAGACTCTCTCTAAATAACTGATGTTCTTCAGTAAAGTACATGCTCTGCATTGCAATTAAATTTATAACGTCAAATATAGCTTAATTCTATCAATCTTATCTTTCGGGAAATTTTCAATATTCATCAATTCATCAAAAGAAACAATGCTTCCGTTAACGTTTCTGTAATCAATTATGCCGTTGGCTACGTTTCTTTTAATATATACCAATTCCATTAGTTTTTTAGCAGATGCCGTATTAATGTTTATTTTTTCAAAATCGGGTTTTTTCAGTACCTGAAATCGTAATAATGTTCGTTCAACGACCTCTGGCTCCAAACCATAAACATCATACAATTGTTCATTTACCATAAAACCACCCAAACGATTCCTGAATTTTACAATTCTCTGTGACAATTTTTCCCCTATTCCATAAATTGATTTCAGTTCTTCGACGGTTACGGAATTAAGGTCCTTGATCTTGGTAGTTTCCCCATAATCGTACACCTTTCTTTTAGTTGTAACCGAATTTGGGGTTGGAACACTTCCCTCCTTCAGGTTATTTTTGTTTACCCAATCAGGAAATTTAAAATAAGGTGACATGCTTTTCAATAATGAATCGGACACTTTGGTGACTTGTTGGAACTCTTCGGCACTGTTTACGAACAAATTACTTTTTCGATGGGTAAGTAACCGATCTATTTGCTCTGGGGACATACCTAAAGTGTACCCTTTATAATCTGTAATATAATTTGGATTGAAGGGGTAAATGGCCGTTGAAGATTTTCTGCCTGCAACCTTCTTCAAAGAATCTATTTCAATTTGGGCTTCCTTATCCACTGAAAAGTTCCCTCTGGTTGAGGAACCCTTCATTAGAAAAAGGATAACCTGTAAAACCACAATTATCAAAAGCAAAAAGAAAACCCCACTTTTCTCCTGTCTATTAAGAGAAAAATAGGGTTTAAAATCCATCGGTAAATTAAAATTATTTTCTAAACGGTTTAATAGCGCTCATATAATTACCCATTTCTTCTTTAACACGCGGGAACAATATCAATAAACCTATCATATTCGGAAAGACCAAGGCCAAGATCATGGCATCTGAGAAAGCAAAAACAGCTCCCATTGAAGCGGAAGCCCCTATTATAATAAAGGCAATAAAAAGAACCTTATAAATCATATCCGCCAATTTACTTCTACCGAACAAGAATTTCCAAGACTGAAGTCCGTAATAAGACCATGAGATCATGGTGGAAACCGCAAACAGCACAACTGCCAATGTCAACACATAAGGAAACCATGGGATAACGGATTGAAATGCCATAGAAGTTAAATTAACACCTCCTAGTGAAACACCGTCAACCACAACTTTACCTGCCCCATCACCTCCATATTCAAAAATACCACCACTATTATAAAAAATAATTACCAAGGCGGTCATTGTACAAATAACAACTGTGTCTATAAAAGGCTCTAATAAGGCAACAATCCCTTCACTTGCAGGATATTTCGTCTTTACAGCGGAATGCGCAATAGCAGCAGACCCGGCACCGGCTTCATTTGAGAACACGGCCCTTCTAAAACCAACTATCAACACTCCGAATAATCCTCCCAATCCTGCTTCCGGAGTAAAGGCCCCTTTGAAAATCAATACAAACGCATCATCTATATAGGAGAAATTAGCGAAAATTACCACCAAACACGCCAATGCATAGATAATCGCCATAAAAGGAACTACTTTTTCAGTAACCTGGGCAATTCTTTTAATTCCACCGATAATCACAATACCTACAACTATGGCTAAAATTATTCCGATTACAAATCCGGTTGATCCTCCTTGCAAGCCCATCATTGCCGCTAATTGTTCTGCAGCTTGGTTAGACTGCACTGCATTACCGCCACCAAAAGATGCACCGACACATAATATCGCAAAAACTACTGCCAAGGCTTTTCCCAATCCTGTAAAACCTCTTTCTTTCAATCCTCTTGAGAGATAATACATTGGCCCACCGTGTACGGTACCATCAGCATCAACATCCCTATATTTAACCCCTAAGGTACATTCAACAAATTTTGTAGACATACTTAAAAGGCCACATAAAATCATCCAGAAAGTCGCTCCTGGACCACCTATGGCTATTGCCAATGCAACACCGGCAATATTCCCTAGACCCACAGTACCGGAAACAGCTGTCGCAAGTGCTTGAAAATGGCTTACCTCACCATGCTTACTCTCATCACGTATGGTATCTGGTAAATCGCCATCAACTATATTAACCTCAGCTTTTTCGACACCGTGCCCTTCTGGGGCCTCCACTTCATCATATTTACCGCGTACAACATTAATCGCCAACGGAAATCTGGTAATATTAACGAAACCAAAATACAAAGTGAAAAAGGTAGCCCCTAAAACCAAGACTATTACAACCAGAGGTATACCTGTCCCAGGAACCTGCCAAAAAACTATCCCCTCCCAAACTGCCGTTATCGGTTCAAACCAAGCATTTATTCGTTCATCTATCCCCATTTCCGCTGTTTCTTGGGAAAAGGTTAAAAAAGGTAGCAAAAAGGTTAAAAAGGAAAGCAGTTTATACTTCATATGAGGTAATTTGGTTGGTTAAAAATTGAATTTGGCAATATCTAAAAAAAAACACTTCAATCAAAGATTATTAGACAAAAAGAAACTCCTTAAAGATTGAACATTTCATTTAATTTACGAATCTGCTCAGGTCTTCCAAGAACAATAACCTTACTTTTAGGCTGTAATTGCATATTTGCTTCCGGATTTATAGTATACTTGCCATCTGGGGCAATATAACCTATAATAGTGCATCCCGTTTTTCGTCTTAAATCCAAATCCCTTAAGGATTTGTGCTCGCCGTGACCTGAAAAATCCTCAATGGCAACTTCCTCTAGATTGGTTGTGTGCTCACCTTCCAACGACAATTCATCCATAAAAGAAATAAGATCGGGCATTACGACCAAAGAGGCCATATGGTCACCACCTATCTTATCTGGCATGATTACTTGATCAGCCCCGGCCAACATCAGTTTTTTCTGGGAAGAAATCAAAGAAGCCCTACTTATGATCTTCAATCCTTTGTTCAACTGCCTTGCGGACAGTACCAAGAAAAGATTGGCCGCGTCATCAGGCAACGTGGTAATAATAAATTTAGCACGGTCTATACCAGCCTGTAATAATATTTCGTCATCACTGGCATCACCTTCGACAAACAAATAACCATTCCCGAACTTTTCGATTACCTCTTTATCATTCTCAATGACCACAAAAGGTCTATTATATGCACTCAAACGAACGGCGGCCTGGTTTCCATTACGACCAAATCCGCATATAATCACATGGTCGGACAGTTTATTTATCATGTTCTTCACTTTTTTCTTTTTTAGAACCTCCAAGGAATTCCTACTTAAAATATACTCGGTAATTACAGAAATGGCAAATGCAAATATGAAAACACTTGAGATTATTAAAAAAACCGTAAAAACCTTTGCCTCGGCACTTAAAGGACCAACTTCGGAAAAACCTACGGTAGTAACCGTGATTACGGTCATATAAAAAGCATCTAACCACGAAAGATTGGACAATAACCTATAGCCAATGATACCCGTTGCCAAAACAACCACTATTAAAATAATGGCCAAATAAATTTTGGAACGAAAAAGTCGTATCATATTAAAGGTCAAAAACCGAGGTTCTTTTTGTATACACCAAATCTTTGATCTTTAACCAAAAAGCCAAAAACAGATATAGCGCAAAACCGAACCCCAAGGTTACGAAAGTAAGGTAAATGAACGATGTTCTAACCACCCTGGCACGGATTCCCATACGTTCTGCAATACGCCGACACACCTCGAAACCCCTTTTCTGGAAATAATACAAAAGTTGATATAAAACATTCATGGAATAAATTTAAATATTTCCATGTAATAAATTACTACCTATCGCACATTGCAGGCATTTATTTTTTGTGCAATACTCATTATACAACTGTAAGGCTGCCTGACTTTCGCCGGAAGACCTAACCCCCAATCCCAACTTAATGAATTTATCGACAACCCTGTTTTCTTCCTTTTTGATTTTTTCTACGATGGAAAAAACGACATCAACACCATCTTTACCTTGATTTTGGGCATAACAGAACCTTAATGGTAAAACGGTATTTATGATCAAGAGATCTGTAAATGATTTAGTCAACTTCTTTTTGCTTTTTTTTGATAGCTTCCCGAAAGTAAAATGATCATCCCAATAAGAACTTGCCGAAATTTCGAAAATAACATATAAATCGTCCAGACTTTCGGTTGAAATCAATTTATGAAAAAGGTTTTGATGCCTTTCATACAAGTTGGCAAGTTGTGAAAGACGAATTGTAGGGAAATTAGCAGGCCTAAGTTTAAAGAATTCCGGCTTTTGGACACCTTGTGGATTAAACCCAAATTTCTTGGATAAATATCCGTACTCTTTCTGCAACGTAATATAATATGGATCGATAACTTCATCGTTTACCAATAGTCCTGCCAAACCTAGCAAGGCACTTTCCAGTTGCATAGGATTCCGTAGCAACTTCCTGACCACTGAAAAGTCCAATGTTTGGGCAATACTTAAAAAAGAAGTAGCGTTTACATTAAGTCCGAAATTCTTTAAAAGTAGGCAGAACAATACTTTCTCCCAGTCGTTTTTGGAACTTTCCAACAGGGAGTGGATCAAAACTGATTTTTGCTCCAAACGCTCAATATAAAGTCGCTCTAACCAGTTGGCTTTCGTAAATTCATCAACCTTGGAAATCCCATTTTCACAATTGACGAACTTTGCCCTTCTTTTATCAAATAAATCGCTATAGCTTTTTAAAATATCCTCGGAGACATATCTGTTCAGTTCCAAAGTCGGAATCAAGGTATTGTCCCGTCTATGGACCTCCAAATCATGGTTCCAAACCACATGAAGTATTACATTTTCGTAATTAACGTCCTTTTCATGATGATGGGCGTACCAATCCGAAGAATTAATATGTATTTCAACGTTTCCGGCCCATAATTGTCCATTGATCTTCAGTTTTGCATTAAAGAAATCCGGGCCCGATTTTTGGTTATGGGTTCCTATGTCCAGGATTTCGATAGTTTCGTTTTGGCTTGTGGCCAAGTACTGTAATTGTAGTTTTTTATATTTCCATATAAAGTGGAGTAAATCTTCACGCATTCCCCTAAAATAAAAAAATCCCACAAATTGCGGGATTTTCTTTCTTTAAAGCGTAGTATTTACTGTACTACCTCACCCTGCCAGGCCATAATACCGCCTTGAAGGTTATATGCTTTTTCAATACCAAGGCTATTCATAATATTACATGCCTGTCCACTTCTGGCCCCTGACCTGCAATAGACATAATAATTTTTGGTTTTGTCCAATTTCTCAACTTCCTCAACAAATTTTTGACCTAGATAAATGTCGATATTTGTGGCTTCCGGAATAAAACCTTGTTGAAATTCTGCTGGAGTTCGAACATCCAAAATAAATGCATTGTCATCAGCTTTCAACTGCTCTACCCATTCTTTCTGAGATAAATCTGCCATTTTGTATAATTTTTAAGGTGCAAAAATAATGCATTTAAATAAAATAAAAATAGAATTGCCCTGAATACACCGGCCTTGGACAATCATTCAGACTTTTTAACACAAATTTAGCCTTTGTATTATATTTTGCTTCCGCTAAACCCATACATTTGTATATACAATTATTGTAAATACATGAATGTAGAGGAGCGAATTAAAACAGAAGGGGAAATTCCCTTGGAGCGAAGGACGATCATACATCTTATGCTAGTGGCAAATTCTATTAACGATAAAATGTCGCTCGCACTTAAACCTTTTGATATATCGATCCAACAATTCAATGTGTTACGTATTTTAAGAGGTCAAAAGGGTAAACCTGCCAATTTAAGCACATTGAATGAAAGAATGGTGACCAAGATGAGCAATACGACGAGATTAGTTGATAAATTGATTCTAAAGGAATTTGTAGAAAGGCATATTTGCCCATCAAACAGAAGAAAGGTAGAAATATCAATAACCGATAAAGGATTGGAACAACTTAGCAAGTTGGATGTCTTGATAACAGAAACCGAATCAAGATTATTAAATGAATTCAACGTTGATGAATTAAAACAATTGAACATATTATTACATAAATTTTAATCTTAAATAGTAACAACCCTAAAAAGCAAAACAAATGAAAAAGAATTTATTCGCATTGGCATTGGCCGTTGTTTTCGGTTTCTCAGCGACAGCAACCGAACCCATTGAAAAAGAAAAGAAAGAAGTTAATACCGATGAAAGCTCCGTTGCTTGGAAAGCTTACAAAGTTACAGGTTCCCATAATGGTACCGTGGCCTTGGAAAGTGGCACATTGATATTCGATGACGGTAAACTTACCGGAGGGGAATTCAAAGTTGATATGTCATCATTGATTTGCACCGATCTAGAGGGTGAGTACAAAGGTAAATTGGAAGGACACTTGAAATCAGACGATTTCTTTGGAGTGGCCACCCACCCTTCTTCTTCATTGGTCTTTACCAAAGTGGAAGCTTCAGGTAAAAACTCTTATGAAGTAACCGGGGATTTAACGATCAAAGGCATAACCAAACCCGTCACTTTCGACGTTTCGATTTATGGCAGTAAAGCAACCGCAACAATGAAAATAGACCGTACGGCCTATGACGTTAAATATGGTTCCGGTAGCTTTTTCGATAATTTAGGGGACAAAACGATATATGATGAATTCGACTTGGTCGTAGATTTGGTGTTCTAACAAAACAGCTCCCATATGGTTAGATCTGGTGGTTTATATCCTCCAGAGTTTTTTTTACAAAAAACGTATTTGTTGTTTTAAAAATCATTTCTATATTTGATGCAATGAAAATCAACGGATCAAATACTTGGTGGTGGAGTAACTTACGAACAACGTCGTGAGCGAAGCATCATTGTAGTAAAACTATACAAAAGGCTTGTCTATCACGACAAGCCTTTTTTAATTTTATATTTTAATATGGATTACAAATTTAAATCGCACCATAAGAAAATACTTGCAGATACGATCACTCCCGTAAGTGTCTATTTAAAGATCAGGGACAGGTTTCCTAACAGTATACTTTTAGAGAGTAGTGACTATCATGCCAATGATAATAGCTTTTCCTATATATGCTGCAATCCCATAGCTTCAATCAAAATTGAGGATGAAACGATTTTGGAGCAATTTCCCGATGGTAAAATCGTAACAAGCGAAATAGGGCCTGAAACGGATGTTGTACAGACCATAAATGATTTCAGTCAAAAATTCGAGGCTGATGAAAATTCATTTAAATTCATTAACAACGGTCTTTTCGGCTATATGGCCTATGATGCGGTACGTTATTTTGAAGACATTGAAATAGGGAAAAAAGACAAAAACCTGAATATTCCCGACATTTATTATGCGGTTTACCAAAATATCATCGCCATAAACCATTTTAAGAACGAGGCGTACATCTTTGCCCATTGCTATGAAAAAGACAGTAATATCAATGAGATTGAGCGTGTTCTAAATGTAAAGAATTTTGCATCATACAATTTTAATAAAGAAGGGGCACCAACATCCAACCTAAAGGATGAGGAATATAAAGAGCATGTAGAGTTGGCCAAAAAGCATTGCCAAAGAGGCGATGTTTTTCAACTGGTACTTTCAAGAAGGTTTTCCCAAGGGTTCAAAGGGGATGAATTCAATGTTTACAGGGCCTTACGTTCTGTAAACCCATCACCTTATCTCTTTTACTTTGATTACGGCGATTTTAAGATTTTCGGGAGCTCCCCAGAGGCCCAATTGATCGTTAGCGAGGGTAAAGCGGAAATACATCCTATCGCCGGTACTTTCAAAAGAACGGGCAATGATGAGAAAGACGCAGAGCTTGCCAAGAAATTGACCCTTGATGATAAGGAAAACAGTGAACATGTAATGTTGGTAGACCTAGCCCGGAACGATTTAAGCAGAAATGGCAATATGGTCAGCGTTGATAATTATAGGGAAGTACAGTTCTTCTCACATGTGATTCACCTAGTTTCAAAAGTAACGGGACAAAAGAAAAAGGACATAAGCACCATGAAGGTCGTTGCCGACACTTTCCCAGCCGGTACTTTGAGTGGCGCGCCCAAACATATGGCCATGCAACTTATAGAAAAATACGAAAAGACCAACAGGGCATATTACGGTGGTGCTATCGGGTTTATGGACTTTAAAGGTAATTTTAACCATGCTATCATGATCCGTACCTTTTTAAGCAAGAACCATCAATTGCATTATCAGGCAGGGGCAGGATTGGTAGCAGCTTCAAACCCTGAAAATGAATTACAAGAAACATATAACAAATTGGGAGCATTGACCAAGGCTTTGGAAATTGCGGAAACCATCTAAAATTTCCAAAATCAAGACGATTATGAAAAAAATATTGGTAATAGACAACTATGACAGTTTCACCTATAATCTAGTCCATTATTTGGAAGATTTGGATTGCGAGGTCATCGTTAAAAGAAACGACCAGCTCACCCTTGAAGAAGTTGGTGCTTTCGAAAGAATTGTACTGTCTCCCGGCCCGGGCATTCCAGATGAAGCCGGACTTTTAAAACAAATCATTGCGGAATATGCCCCTACCAAAAGCATATTCGGGGTATGCTTGGGACAGCAGGCCATAGCCGAGGTATTCGGTGGTTCTTTGATCAATCTTGATAAAGTATACCATGGTATAGCAACAAAGATATCGGTGACCAAAGACGATATCCTTTTTGATGGATTGCCTAAGGAAATAGAAGTTGGCCGTTATCATTCTTGGGTGGTTGACCCCAACTTGCCAGATGTTCTGGAAGCTACTTCAATTGATGAAAACGGTCAGATCATGTCTATTCGACACAAAGATTATGATGTGTGTGCGGTACAATTCCACCCTGAGTCGGTTTTGACCCCACAAGGCAGGACCATGTTAAAAAATTGGTTACAGGATAAAGAATAAATAAGCCCTGAAATAAATTCAGCATTTATGAAAGACATTTTAAACAGATTGATCAACCACGATTTCCTAACTAAGGAAGACGCCAAACAAGTTTTGGTAAACATAGCCAAAGGAGAATACAATACGAGTCAGATTGCAGCTTTTCTAACGGTTTATATGATGCGTAGCATTACCATTGAAGAGTTGGAAGGTTTTCGGGATGCGTTGTTAGATCTATGTTTGGCCATTGATCTATCAGAATACAATCCTATTGATCTATGTGGTACGGGTGGTGATGGCAAGGATACCTTCAATATATCAACACTGGCCTCTTTTGTTACCGCTGGTGCGGGTGTAAAAGTGACAAAGCATGGCAATTATGGGGTATCCTCGAAATGCGGTAGTAGCAATGTCATGGAATTTTTAGGGATAAAATTCAGCAACGAAGCCGACTTTCTTGAAAAGTCGATCGATGAAGCCGGAATTTGTGTATTGCATGCCCCCCTCTTTCACCCTGCCATGAAAAATGTTGCGCCGATCAGAAGGGAATTGGCCGTAAAGACCTTTTTCAACATGTTGGGCCCAATGGTAAACCCCGCTTTTCCAAAGAACCAAATGGTGGGGGTGTTTAATTTGGAATTGGCACGTATGTATGGGTATCTCTACCAAAAAACCGATAAAAACTTTACGGTTTTACATGCGTTGGATGGGTATGATGAAATATCTTTGACAGGGGCCACCAAAACCATATCGAACAAATCGGAAGGTATGTTGCATCCTGAGGATTTTGGAATAAAAAGTGTGGAACAATCACAAATTGTAGGAGGGGACAGTATAGAAGAATCCGCACAAATATTCTTGAATGTTTTACAAGGAAAAGGTACCGATGCCCAAAACAATGTGGTCTGTGCCAATGCCGGAATCGCAATAGCTACCGTAAATGGAGTTACACCAAAAGAAGGTTTTGAAAGCGCCAAAGAATCATTATTATCCGGTAAAGGATTAAAAGCTTTAAAGAAATTACAAGCATTAAGCGTCAAATAAAGTATCAAATGAACATCCTAGATAAAATAGTCAAAGACAAAAGGGTCGAAGTTGATCTTCGAAAAGGATTGATTCCCATATCCCAACTCGAGACTTCCGTCCTTTTTGATAGGCATTCCGATTCTTTGGCACATACACTCCGTACAAGTAGCACAGGAATTATTGCGGAGCACAAAAGACGTTCCCCTTCCAAATCAGTTATTAACCATGATTTGAACGTACAAGATGTAGCCAAAGGATATGACCAAGCCGGTGTTTGCGGCATGTCGGTTTTAACCGATGGCAAATACTTCGGAGGCTCCCTTGATGACCTTCTCTTGGCAAGGGCTTCGGTAAAAATGCCGTTGTTGCGAAAAGAATTCATCATAGATGAATATCAGATATTAGAAGCTAAGGCATATGGTGCCGACGTAATTTTGTTGATTGCGGCAATATTGACTACATCGGAAATAAAGACGTTTTCCGAATTGGCCAAAAGTTTACGTTTAGATGTTTTATTAGAAGTGCACAATGAGGAAGAACTTCAAAAATCGATTATGCCGAGTTTAGACATGTTGGGCGTTAACAATCGTAACCTAAAGACTTTCGAGGTAAGCTTGGAGACCAGTAAAAAACTATCAAAGATCATTCCCGATGAATTCGTAAAAGTATCCGAAAGTGGCATCAGCAATATTGAGGCTATCAAAGAGCTAAGGCCTTTCGGGTATCAAGGATTCCTAATCGGTGAAAATTTCATGAAAACAGAGGATCCAGGAGCAAGTGCAACCACTTTTATTAATGCTTTGAACTGACACAAGAAAACCCATGAGCCAATATCATAAAAACACAGATACTTCCGAAAAGGAACCATTAAGGATCAAGGTCTGTGGTATGAACAAAAATACGGCTGAAGTAGGTGCCCTAAAACCCGATTACCTAGGTTTTATTTTTTGGGAACCTTCGAAAAGGAATTATGACGGGCAACCTGTAAGCTTACCACATAGTATTAAAAAGGTGGGTGTTTTCGTTGATGCCTATATGGAAGAAATCGTTGAGAAGGTTAAAGCCCACCAATTGTTGGCAGTACAATTGCACGGGAAAGAATCCCCCGGTTTCTGTCGTATGCTAAAAGCCGAACTGAAAGGAGTAGATATCATCAAGGTATTTTCAGTAAAAGAAGAATTTGATTTTAAAGATCTTGACCCATTTGAATCGGTTTGTGATTTTTACCTGTTCGACACCAAAGGAAAACTACCCGGAGGCAATGGCTACAAATTCAACTGGCGAATCTTAAAAGACTATCCATCCAAAAAACCTTATTTCCTGAGTGGTGGCATCGGTCCTGAGGACTTGGATTCAATTAAGGAATTCATGAATCTACCGGAATCGAACCATTGCCATGCCATTGATGTGAACAGTAAGTTTGAAATTGGGCCAGGTCTTAAGGACATTGGTAAACTAAAAGATTTTATAAAAGAATTGAGATGAGTTATAACGCAGACGAAAAAGGCTATTATGGAGAATTTGGAGGGGCATTTATCCCAGAAATGCTTTACCCCAATACTGAGGAATTACGCCAAAATTACATCCAGATCATGGAGGAACCTTCGTTCAAAAAGGAATTCGACCATTTGCTCCAGGATTATGTGGGCCGACCGACTCCATTATACTTTGCAAAAAGATTATCGGAAAAATACAACACAAAAATATACCTAAAAAGGGAAGATCTCTGCCATACGGGTGCCCATAAGGTCAACAATACCATTGGGCAGATACTCATGGCCAAGAAATTGGGCAAAAATAGGATCATTGCCGAAACGGGTGCCGGCCAACACGGTGTTGCCACGGCCACGGTTTGCGCTTTAATGGGGATAGAATGTGTGGTTTATATGGGTGAGATAGACATTGCCCGACAAGCGCCTAATGTAGCTCGGATGAAAATGTTGGGTGCCGAAGTGCGTCCGGCATTATCGGGAAGCAGAACATTAAAAGACGCAACCAATGAGGCTATACGTGATTGGATCAACAATCCGGTCGATACACATTATATCATAGGCTCGGTGGTTGGGCCACACCCCTACCCCGATATGGTAGCTCGGTTCCAATCCGTTATTTCACAAGAAATAAAATCGCAATTAAAAGAAAAAGAAGGTGTAGAAAACCCTGATTATGTAATTGCCTGTGTAGGTGGTGGCAGTAACGCTGCAGGTGCCTTTTATCATTATTTGGACAATCCCGATGTTGGGATCATAGCTGTCGAAGCCGCAGGAAAAGGAATTGATTCCGGTGAAAGCGCTGCAACTTCCGCTTTAGGTAAGGTCGGAATCATTCATGGTAGTAAAACCCTATTGATGCAGACTCCCGACGGACAAATAACGGAACCGTATTCGATATCGGCCGGACTAGATTATCCCGGTGTAGGCCCCATGCATGCCCATCTCTTTAGATCGGGCCGCGGTGAGTTCATTTCGATAACCGATGCCGAAGCTATGAAAGCCGGCTTGTTATTATCTAAACTAGAAGGTATCATTCCCGCCATCGAAAGCTCACACGCCTTTGCCATTTTAGAACAAAAGACATTTAAACCAGATGATATAGTGGTCATAAATCTTTCCGGTCGCGGGGATAAGGACCTTGACACATACATTGATTATTTCAAGTTATAATTCATTTTTGATGAACAGAATAAACCAAAAACTCAAAGAGGATAAAAAAATACTTTCTATTTATTTTACTGCTGGATACCCTAAAATAAATGATACCGTAAAGATCATTGAAGATCTTGAAAAAAACGGGGTTGATCTTATAGAGATCGGATTACCTTTTTCGGATCCATTGGCAGACGGCCCTACCATTCAAGAAAGTTCAACGGCCGCATTGAAAAATGGGATGCACACCGAATTACTTTTTGAACAATTGAAGGATATTCGTAAATCGGTCTCCATTCCCTTGATCATTATGGGCTATTTTAATCCAGTGTTTCAATATGGCGTTGAAGCCTTTTGCAAACGTTGCCAGGAAATTGGGATAGACGGTCTCATTTTACCCGATCTTCCATTAGATGTGTATCTTCAGGATTATGAAGCCACATTTAAAAAATATGGCCTGATCAATGTATTCCTTATTACACCCCAAACCAGTGACAAACGTATTAGGGAAATCGATGCGGCATCCAACGGATTCATTTATATGGTTAGTTCTGCAAGTACCACAGGTGCCACGACAGGTTTCGGGCACGAACAACAAGCTTATTTTGAGCGCATTGCAGCACTGAACCTCAAAAACCCACAAATCGTAGGGTTTGGAATCAACAATCCTGAAACCTTTGATCAAGCGACCCGAACCACAGCAGGGGCGATTATCGGCTCAGCCTTTATTAAACATTTGAACCGATTCGGAATCGATAGCATTCCAGATTTTATCAAAACAATTCGATAACCATGGAAATCATCAACAATTGGAAACTCGTTATTTTACTATGTTTGACCCTCGGTTTAGCCCCTTTTTTCCCTGAACCCCACATATGGGGCAAATTACGCTGGATAGCTGGTGGGGCAAATGGTATGGGCCCGATGGACTGGTTCGATGTTCTTTTGCACGGATCCCCGTTCATCCTTTTGCTTCGATTGATTATTTTAAAGGTAATTGCCTTGCTAAAAAAGTAGAATTGCCTACTTTTAAAACTTATTCCAGCAAAGAAAATGAAAAAGATTATTGTCCTATTTCTAGTGATTGCATCATCTTATACTTTTGCCCAAGATAATGATGCCATCAACACCTATGTTAGCCACACAATCAATGAATTAAGGGAATTCGTTGCCATACCCAATGATGCCCTTGATCATGCCGACATTAACAGGAACCTAACTTGGCTCACCAAGAAATTCAATGAAAGGGGCTTTAACTCATCTATATTACCTACAAAAGGGGAATCATTGTTTTTTGCGGCCTTGCCGATAGAAGACAATAAACCCACCATCCTTTTTTACATGCATCTCGATGGCCAATCCGTTGACCCATCTAAGTGGGATCAACCCGACCCGTACAAAGTAGTTTTAAAATCTAAGGATGGTGACCAATGGAAGACCCAACCGTTTGATAGCCTTACCAATAACCTTAATTCTGATTGGCGCCTTTTCGGTCGTTCAACTTCAGATGACAAAGGCCCAATCGTTATGCTGTTGAACGCTATTGACTTATTGAAAAAAGACAATGCGGAACTCCCTTTCAATGTAAAGGTGATTTTAGATAGCGAAGAAGAAAAAAGTAGTAAGCCATTACCGGAAGCCGTAAAGGAATACCGCGATTTGTTAAAAGCCGATTTTCTGGTAATCAATGACGGTCCCGTTCATGTTTCGGGCAAACCCACGGTGGTTTACGGATGCAGGGGAATAACCACCATGTCTTTAACTACATACGGCCCTATTAAACCCCAGCATAGCGGGCATTATGGTAATTATGCGCCAAACCCGGGATTTCAACTGGCCCAAATATTGGCAAGTATGAAAGACGATAATGGCAAAGTAGTGATCAAAGGATATTACGATGGCATTACCTTGGATGACGCTACAATGGAAATTTTGAGAAAAGTACCTGAAGATGCTGAAACCATTAATAGTAATCTGGCCATAAAAAAACCTGAACAGGTAGGTAGCTTTTATCAGGAATCTCTGCAATACCCTTCATTGAACGTACGTGGTCTAGAATCTGGGTGGGTCGGTAAAAAGGCAAGGACCATTGTTCCGGAAAGTGCCACCGCCGAAATAGATATGCGCTTAGTACCCGAATCTGACGGAAATAGATTGAAAAACCTCGTGAAAAAACATATAACCAATCTAGGATTCCATGTTATGGAAGGCATTCCGACCAAAGAGGAGCGCATGGCCTATGATAAGATCATTACCATTACCGAAGGTTCAGTGACCAATGCTTTTAGAACAGACCTGAACAATACTTATGGAAATTTTCTGGTTAAGGTCTTAAACGATTCATTTGGTGACGATGTAGTTCAGATTCGGATTATGGGAGGTACCGTGCCCATTGCGCCGTTTATCAATGAATTGAAAATACCGGCTTTTATTGTACCCATGGTCAATGCCGACAACAATCAGCATAGCCCGAACGAAAACCTCAAAATAAGCCAGATCGCCTACGGTATCAAAGCTTTTTATGGTATTTTAAGTACTCCTATGGAGTAACTTTCGCTATCGGTTATTGATTCCAAAATTAGGATAGTTTCTTGAAGGTTTTTATTAAATCACAAACCGGAAGCCAACATTTCCTTAGCTTCGAGGATAAATCCTTTATTAAGTTTATAGCTTGATTTGGACATACCTTGTGATTCTGTCACGATATCATTAAGGATTTCCCGAGCCTTATCGGTTTTCGCATTACGGATATTGAATTTGGCCAATTCCAACCTTTCCGCATATCTACTATACGGGGCATTGAATTGGTTCAAATACTCTTCGGCCAAATCCACATCTCCCGTTTTTTCCAACGTAAGTGCATACAAGAACATCGCCTTCGATTTCTTGAACCGTGGAGAATCTTGTATAACCTTAATGCGGTCAACCACTTCAGCATACTGTTCGGAACAATAAAAAGCCTCGATCAGATTGGCATTCCCATAATAATCCTTCTCGAATGTACCGGTCAGGGCAGACTTATATAAATCAATTGCCTTTTGATATTGTCTGGCACCTAAATAGGCATCTGCCAAAGAAACTTTATTTTCGAACGTATCGGCAAAATTCAATTTCTTCTCTAAGTCGTTGATTTTCTTTGTCGGATTAATCACCGTTATAATGCCATCCTGTACTTTATCCATTTCACGCTTTTGAAGAACGTTCACAAATAGGTACAACAGGGAACCCACAACGGGAAGGAACAAAATTGCGAAATACCAATAGAAATGGTTTTTATTTATGTAGCAATGATAAAGACAGTAAGCTTGTAACGCTATGGTTAAATAATACAACATTTAGTACTGATTAGTTTAAATAGCCCCAAGATCCCACTCTAGTCATTTAAATTCCACAAATTATTTAGGCCGAATTTCGACTTGCATTAATGTTACCGTAAAGGGATCTGGTCACTATCTTCTCATAGATTTCCTTAAAATCGGTTTCTTGCCCTATTTTCTGAAGGGCATACTGTTGTATCACTAAAAGTGGAAGAACAATGTTCTCCCTAATCTGAATAGACTCCCGTGAAATCGCTTCATTTTCCATTAAAACATCATATCCCGAAATAAGTAGTAACATTTCTTTGGACAACAGGTACTCCTCATAAAGAATGTTCCAAAACTCACCGTACTTCTCGTCTTCCTTCATGTAGCTTGTCAACTCAAAATAACATTTGGTGAGCGACATCATACTATTATGCATCAATGCCTTGAAAAAAGGAACTTCCTTGTACATTTTTTTCAACTCCCTTAACCTCCCTGATTCGCGAATGGCTTTTATGGCCGTACCAATACCAAAATAACCTGGCACATTCTGCTTTAATTGGCTCCATGAACCAACAAAAGAAATAGCCCTAAGATCACTCAATGTAAGTTTCTCCTTATTACCACGTTTCCCTGGCCTACTACCTATATTGGCCTTTTGATAGTACTTAAGGGTACTTCTGTTTTCAAGATATGAAATGAACATTTCATGGTTTTTCAACGCATCGTACTTGGCAAAACTCAGCTCGGAAAGTTCTTCCAAAAGTTTTCTATGTTCTTTCGAAATCACGTTTTCCTTACCAAAAAGGTTATTGGATAAACCAGCCGTCAATAATTGCTCACTATTGTGTTTAAACTGTTCTTTGGTACCATACGTACTAGTAATAGTCTGACCTTGAATAGTAAGCTGTATTTCATTATTGGCAATATCCTTGGTTTGGGCGGCATAAAAACGATGGGTTCTACCACCACCCCTAGCTGGTGGGCCTCCCCTACCATCAAAGAACATGGCCTTGATGTTGTTCTTTTTACATACTTTGGAGAGTTGTTCTTTCGTTTTCAGGATAGACCAGTTGGCTTTTACATAACCACCATCTTTGGTGCCATCTGAAAACCCGAGCATCATGGTCTGTCTATCCCTTCGTTGTTCCAAATGTTTTCTATATTCTGGTAGATCAAACAAGAATTGCATAACACCTTCTGCTTCCGACATACCCTTCATGGTTTCAAAAAGGGGAATTATATCAAAAGTGATGGCATCTTCATCCCAACCGGACCATCTAAACAATCCATAAACAAATAATACGGAGAAAATATCTTCCGAATTGCTAATGATATACCTATTACAACCTTCTTCCCCATTTTTTGACTGAATTTCTTTCAATTGCCTAATGTTCAACAAGGTATCTTTTACAATATCTTCATAGGATTCAGGATCGGCATTGATTTTTTTCCTTACCAATAGTTCTATCAGTTCGGAATCTGACAACTCGGCCAGACTTTCCTTGATAAATCCCTTTTCCTTTAAAATTGTTTCCACCGCTAGGAAATGTTTACTATGGTCTTGGCGAATATCCAAAGTGGCAAAGTGGGTTTTGAATATCTTGACCTTATCAATGAAGTGGTCCAATTCTCCCAAAAACAACCCGTGGTAATCATTGACCAGCATTTCCCGCATTGCCATTAAAGGATCTAAGATCTCGTTATAACCAACTATCTTCTTAGAATCGAACATGGCGGAGTAAATCTTATTTCGAAGCTGTTTTAAAGGATCTTGCACCTTATTGAAGGTCAGCTTTTTCTGCAGTACCTTAAGATCGTTATAATAGCATTTTAATAAGGTTACCCTTAATTCATCGGCCACGTTTTTGGTTATTTCAGCTGTAACAAAGGGATTGCCGTCACGGTCACCTCCCGGCCAAAATCCAAGCTTCATGATGTTGTGGTTCTCAAAATCATCATTGTCTATATTCTCCTTAATATAGGCATACAAATCGCCCATGGCATCATAATAGACGTGTCTTAAAATATAAATGATATTCTTCGCCTCATCGAAAGGTGTTGGTTTTTCCCTGTTCATTAACGAGGTAAGTCCCAATTGCTGTAAGGTAACATCAATATCATCTATCTTATTATCTACAATAAGACAACGAAGATCGTTCATGATATCCAAAACGGCTGGGGTATAAAATTGTGTTGGATGTGCCGTTAGCACGATCCTAGCACTGAAATTCGAAAGTTTTTCGGCTACTTTGTCCCAACTTTTGGTCTTGTTCACCAATTGAAAGTAATCCTTTATTGACAACGAATCACTATGTTCTTGAAGTTTCGGAAAAGCGGCATCTTCTACACTATCATATAGGACCACTTGTCTTTCAACATATTGGATGATACGGAACATAAAATCTATTTGGTCCTTTTCATCCTCTATATTCACATAATTTTTAAAAAAAGATTCCAGAATATCCTGTGGATTAAGACCTTCTTTCAACCCATTTAAGGATTGATGGTGCAAAAGTGGCACTACCATACCCACATTTTCGATATTCCGATATGGTAAATTCAAGAACAGACTATTATAAACATTGAACTTGTTCTGTACCGATTTTTTAAATTCCTGTAATCTTTCTATTTGATGCATAGTTTTTACTGAATGTATCCTTAGTAAGTAAGGGACACGGATTTACACGCCCCCATTTATAAAACAAATATCGACATATTACACATACCAATATCGCTTAATTTTTCAATTAACAAAATAAGGTGTTGATGGCATAAAACCAACATAAAATCGATTAAAATATTTAAATGTTTCCCCTTGATTTGTTCAAAAAAACGGGCGGTACTGCAACACTCTATAATCCAACGTATTGAAGTTTGGGTTTTTGGCCTTCAATTCTTTATAATCGGCAAGGCTACCGACTGCCCTATTGGCCGCCCCTGATGGTGCGGTTAATGAAACCGTACGGACCTTCCTCTCCAATGGTTGATTCGAGGGGAGCGTAAATTGATGGATTCTGGGCACTTGAGCATTCACCACCTTTAGATCAATACCATATTCCTTCAGGTGTCTTCGGAAGAAATATTCAGGTCCGTTTTTACTGTTTCCACCGGTAAACAACAACGTATCAACTTTCTTGTATTCGTTTAAATAACCTATCAGGTTCCTAAGTTCTATATTGGCCATTCCCAAATCCGAAGCATCTATTTTTGAACGTTCGGCACTTTGCACAATATCACAAATGCCGATTTTACGCTCGATCAGAAACCGCTTTCGTTGTTCAATAGCTTCCGGTGTAGTCTCAAACTTCAGGTCGAGTTCGAATATGCGGTCGAGAATCGGCCATAGTTGCCCGTCCTTACTACCGTAGCAAAAATCCACATCTCCTTCTTTCAACATACCCATAGTAAATCTTGGAGGCGGCAAAGTACCAACGATCAATTTGGTGGCTTCTTTAAAAAGAAAGGGTTCGTATGGGTGATAGTGGAAAAACATAAGGTAAATATCCGATTATTTCGAAAAAGTATAGATTTAAAACCAAAAATACATTTTGAATGCGCTCTGATTAATATTGACAAATCCTTATAAAATGATTACATTTAAAGGTAACTAAAAAATCAAATCATGGGAAAAGGGGACAAAAAATCGAAAAGGGGAAAAATAGCCAATAATTCATATGGGGCAAGAAGACCCAGAAAAATAAAAAAGAGGATTAGCGTAGAAGATAAAATAGATATTAAGAAGAAGAAATAACGTTTAGTCCACTACAAACACCAATGTAACGTTACCTTCATCATCAATTCCGACCTCATAGGTATAGAACCCAAAAGGTAATGGCGTCTCCCCAACATAATCGATGGGTTGCAGAACATAGGTTTCCTCACCTGCCGAAATATTAATATAATTGTAGGTATAGGCAGTTTCGTATTCCAAATAATCCGAAAACGAATCGGGTGAAAGGTTTTCATGAACCATCTCTTCACCTCCTACTTGAATGGTATCGTATACTAAGGAACTTACATTCTTTACCCTAATCTGCACCCCTTCCAATTCATCATCACGATCGGTACAACCGATAAGGAATACAAATACACTGATTGTTAACATTAGGAACCGTTTCATCTTCTTTGATTTAGAACTGTATGATAACAACGAATGAAGTACGGAAATATTCTATCGAACAAAAACGGGCTCGTTTTCTTTTAAGGTATGTTCCTTACTATACACATATCCATCACCGTTAAAAGCTCGGATATCGTCTAAGGTCCTTACATCTGAATCAACGATATACCTAACCATTGAACCACGTGCTTTTTTAGCGAAAAAGCTGATGATCTTTAATTTATCATTCTTCCAATCTTTGAAAATAGGCGTTATCACAGGTACTTTAAGTTTCTTTTGATCAATGGCACCGAAATACTCCTTACTGGCCAAGTTTACGAACAATTCATCATCACCCAACTCGGAATTCAAATAATCGGTCAACTCTTCCTTCCAAAATTCATATAAGTTTTTTTTACGGCCGATCTTTATCGTGGTACCCATTTCCAAACGATAGGGTTGCATAAGATCTAAAGGTTTAAGAACCCCATATAATCCAGAAAGTATACGTAAAGTATCTTGAAGTTTATCCAATTTTTCCTCTGGAATGGTATACGCATCCAACCCTTGGTACACATCTCCACTGAAAGCATAAACGGCGGGTCTGGCATTAGACGGATCAAAAGGAACGGAAAAACTTTGGTTACGCTCCCAATTCAATTCTGCCAGCTTATTCGAAATACCCATTAATTTTGATAAAGCGGCAGGTTTCTTCTTTACCAATACCTTATTTAAGGTTTGGGCCTTATCTAAAAACACAGGTTGTGAAAACCTATCAACAGGTATTTTACTTTCAAAATCCAACGATTTTGCCGGAGAAACAACAATCTTCATATTCTTCTAATTTACCAAATAAAAATAAAAAGGATTATGGTACAAACCTACCGTATTGGGGTAGTAGTTTTCAATACCGATATAAACGGAATTTATTATTGCTTGCTGTGTTTGGAATAATCTTGCCATTTTGCGATGCAATTGGCCATATCTTCAGGGATTTCCGAATCAAAACGCATATGCTTTCCTGTAACCGGATGCACAAAACCCAAGGTTTTGGCATGCAATGCCTGTCGCGGCAAAATTTTAAAAGCATTATCAACAAATTGTTTGTACTTGGTGAACGTAGTACCCTTCAATACTTTATCTCCACCATAGCGTTCATCATTAAATAGAGTATGCCCAATATATTTCATATGCACACGTATTTGATGGGTTCGCCCGGTTTCCAACTTACAGGATAATAGGGTGACATAACCCAAACGCTCTAACACTTTATAATGCGTTACGGCTTCCTTTCCCTCATCGCCTAAGGGAAAGACCTGCATTTGTAATCTATTTTTGGGATTGCGGGCAATATTGCCCTCGACCGTACCTTCATCATCCTCTACATTACCCCACACCAAGGCAATATACTCTCTTTCAGAGGTTTTGTCGAAAAACTGTTTGGCCAAATGAGTCATTGCAGCTTCAGTCTTGGCGACCACTAAAAGTCCGGAAGTGTCCTTATCGATTCGATGCACCAATCCTGGACGTTCATTATCATTAGTTGGCAAATCCTTCGTATGGAACAATAAGGCATTGATCAAAGTGCCTGAATAATTCCCATGCCCGGGATGCACGACCATACCGGCAGGTTTATTGACTACCAATAGCACATCATCTTCATAAACGATATCTAACGGAATATCTTCTGGAGTGAGCAATAGTTCATGCGGAGGATGTTCAAATAAAACCTTCACTTCATCACCTGCCTTTACCTTGTAATTCTGTTTTACGATCTTATCGTTTACCCAAATATGACCATCCTTTGCTGCCTGTTGAATTTTATTGCGCGTAGCGTTTTCAATGAAATTCATCAAAAACTTATCAACCCGTAAAGGTTCCTGTCCTTTTGAGGCTACGAATTTATGATGTTCATAAAGCTCTTCCTCATTGGGTTCTTGTAGATGTGGGCCCATAGATTATTCTGAATCGGCTTTAACTTGGGCACGTTCGGTAATACTCCCGTTTCCGCATACCAACTCTATTTTAGAAGTCTTGGGAAGTTTATCCCCAGGTTTAATATACTTGCCCTTAAATTTTATTTGGTACACCATATCTTTCCCTAGTTCATCGATATAGGTGACCCGTTGCACATCTAAACCAACCGCCTTGAGCATTGATGAGGCATTACGTTGCGTCACTTGGATAATATTGGGTACGGTTACTTTTTTATATCCCGAAGGGTTTACCGTAAAATAGATCTTACGGTCTTCTTTCACCTTTGTTCCCGCTTTTGGATCTTGTTCAATAATTGAAAACCTAGGGTAATTGGGATTATAATTGGCCGAATCCAAAACCTCATAACGCAGTCCAGCATCTTCTATAGCCGAACGCATATCCATGACCGACATCTTTGCGAAATCGGGTACCTCAACAAACTCCCCATGATTGGTAGAACTGTTCAACCAGCGCAAAGTCACCAGGACCAATACCACAGTGACCACAAAGGCCAAAACCAATTGTATTAAAAATGTACGACTGCGTAAAAAGTTAAAAAAATGTCTCATTGAATTTTATTGATCCCACAAATATAGGAAATGAGCCAAAACTTTAAGCGACCATGCTCCCAAATGTTGGTTAAAGAACAATGCTATTATGTAAACTCCAAAAAAAAACATTCTCAGGTTTAAAAGAAACCCATGGCTTTTTCTTTACTTTGAACCTTGAAAATCGCTTCTAAATTAATTGAATCGGCATGAAGAAAAAAGTAGCCATTATCATGGGTGGATATTCGAGTGAATATGAAATATCATTGAATAGCGGCAATGTAGTACATACGTATCTGGATAAAAATGAATTTGAAAGTTACCGCATTCATATTTTTAAGGATAAATGGGTCTATGTTGATGAGAATGACAAGGAATTCCCTGTAAACAAAGATGATTTCTCGATTAGAACCAATGGCAAGACCATTACTTTTGACTGCGTTTTCAATGCGATTCATGGCACACCGGGCGAAGACGGATTAATGCAGGCTTATTTTGAATTGCTCAACATACCTCAAACGTCCTGTGATTACTACCAAGCCGCCTTGACCTTCAGCAAGAGGGATCTTTTGAGTGTTTTAAAACCTTACGGAATTAAATCGGCACCTTCTTATTATCTTAATATGGGTGATAGCATTGACTTGGATGCCATAGTAGAAAAAGTAGGACTACCCTGCTTTGTAAAGGCCAACAAGGCCGGAAGCAGTTTTGGTATTTCCAAGGTATATAAAAAAGAAGATTTACAATCCGCCATTGAACTAGCCTACAAGGAAGACAATGAAATAATCATCGAGGCCTTTTTAGAAGGCACGGAGGTTTCTGTTGGAGTTATTAAATTTAAAGGGGAAACGAAGGTTTTGCCCATTACCGAAATAGTAACAGAAAACGACTTTTTTGATTATGAGGCCAAGTACGAAGGCAAATCCCAAGAAATCACTCCTGCAAGAATAACCCCTGAACAAGAAAAGAAAGTTAGCGAAATGGCCAAACATGCTTATGAAGTGCTAAAGATGAAAGGGTTCTCCCGTAGTGAGTTCATTTTCGTGAACAATGAACCTTACATGCTCGAAATGAATACCACCCCTGGGCTAACAACAGAAAGTATATTGCCACAACAAGCAAAAATCGCGGGAATATCGCTTGCAGAACTTTTTGGAAATGCAATAAAGGAAGTATTACCTAAAAACTCCTAACTTTACCACATGAGACGCGCTATTTTTCCTGGTTCATTTGATCCTTTGACCCTAGGCCACCATGATATTATCATGAGGGGCATTACCCTTTTTGACGAACTTATCATCGCCGTTGGTGTCAATGCGGATAAAAAATACATGTTTACCCTTGAGCAAAGACTAGAGTTCATCACCAAGGAATTCAGCCATGAACCAAAAATAAAAATCCTGACCTATGAAGGACTTACGGTAGATTTTTGTGAGAAAGTAAATGCAGGATTCATATTACGTGGTTTAAGGAACCCTGCGGATTTTGAATTCGAAAAAGCGATTGCCCATACAAATAGAAAACTCTCTGACATAGAAACGGTATTTTTATTGACTTCTTCAGGTAAATCGTTCATTAGTTCTTCAATCGTTAGGGATGTAATACGAAATGGTGGAAATTACTCCATTTTAGTTCCCGACACCGTAAAGGTCAGATAATTCGTTATCCCCTGTTATTATTAATGAGGAGATTGCTTTACACAGACGAGCATTTTTTTATTTCTGTAGTCTTTTTCTTTCTTTTTTTATAATTCCAGAAGCACTTGATACTGTCAAAATAGTATATCACAACTAGTATTGCCCTATTCACAACAAAGCTTTAGGTGTAATGAATAATACCTATACATTCGTAAGAAATTACATCATTATGATAAAGGGAACACAGACTAATTGCAATAATTATTTAATAAAACAGCTACCCAATGCAACTGTTTTTTTGAATAATAATTTAGAGGTCGTACATGTTTCCGACAAATTCGTAGATGATTACGATTTGGTATTCGACACTATTATAGGTAAGCCCATAGAGCTGATATTCAAAACAATAACCCAAGATTGCATCAAGAGCTTAAAAAGTAATCTTAAGGGAGAAAAAAGTCAAACACATTGCGAATTTTTCGTCACCAAGAACAAGGAGGAAAAAAGATTTAAATGGAAAAACGTTCCTTGGTATGATGAACACGAAAACATTATCGGGGTAATAATACAAACAGAGGATATTACCAAAAGAGTCTTGGATGAATTGAAGTTGGAAAAATTGGAATCTGTCTTAAACGGTAAATCAGAAATCGCCAAAATCGGAACATGGGAATATGATATTGAAAAAAACAGTCTGCATTGGTGCAATATCACCAAAAGCATCCATGAAGTTCCTATGGATTTTGTTCCTGTTATTGAAGATGCCATAGATTTTTACAAGATCGGTTTTAGCAGAAACACTATTTCCATGGCGGTCAACAACACTTTGAAAAATGGGACCCCTTGGAGTGAAAAACTACAGATAGTTACAGCTAAAGGTAAAGAACTCTGGGTTACAGCATCAGGAAAACCCGTATACAACAATGATAAAATCGTAGGTATCATAGGAACTTTCCAAGACATCAATGACAGCGTACTGTCACAAATAAAAATAAAGGAAAGTGAACATCTATTAAAAACATTGATTGATAACCTTCCGATCAATGTTTACATAAAAGACATAGAATCGCGAAAAGTTCTGGTGAACAAGGCCGAATGTGATTTTGCCGGTGTTTCCAATCCTGAAGAAATCCTAGGAAAAAACGATTTTCAACTTTATAATAGAAAAACGGCTCAAGAATTTAGGGATGAAGACCTAGAGGTCATAAAAACAGGAAAACCCATTTTAGGAAAGGAAACCATATGTAAGGCCAAAGATGGATCCACTACATCAATCTTGGTATACAAACTCCCTTTAGTCAATTCCAAAAATGAAATTGAGGGTATTATAGGAATGTCCTTAGACATTACCGAAACGAGAAAAGCACAACAAAAGCTAGAGGAAAAAGAACGTAATTTTAAAAGTATATTCAACTCTTCATACCAATTTACAGGTATTTTGGATTTAGATGGCACTCTTATCGAACTCAATGACACTGCTTTGAAATTTGCCGCCGAGAGGTTCGAGGACGTAATCGGCAAAAAATTCTGGGACCAATCTTGGTGGCCCAAGGAAACTGCCACACAAAAACTACTTAAGCAAACCATTAAAACCGCATTAAAAGGAGAAACCATAAGGGAAGAAATAAAAATTTACGACCCAAACAAAAAATTGATTCCCATAGATTTTTCCTTAAAACCCATTTACAACGATAAAAACAAAGTGGTTTCATTATTGGCAGAAGGCCGTATGATAGCTGAAATGGTAGCCGCTAGGGAAAAAATAAAAGAGAGTGAACTTAAGTTCAGGACATTATACGAATTGTCTCCAGTGAGTTTTGTCCTATACGATTTCAATACAGGCAAAATCATAGATTTCAACACCTCCTTTAAAAACACATTTGGGTACAATGAAGAAAGCCTATCTAAATTAAAATTCTGGGATCTTTTCAAGGAAAGGAACGACAACCACAGAAAACAAGCCCACGAAGAATTAAATTCAAAAGGCACCTTTGGGCCTTTTGGCGAAAAATTGAACCATAGAAAAGGAGCTGAACTTACGGTAATCATCAATAAGTCAATGATCGTCAACAAAAAAGGTGAAAAACTTGTTTGGACAATAATTCAGGACATCACAGAAACCGAAGAAAAAGAGAGGCAAATCAGGGAAGAACGTAAACTCCTTAAAACAGTTGTGGATAACTTACCCTTGAATGTTTATATCAAGGATAGGCAATCAAGGAAAATCCTTGTCAATAAAGCGGAATGTGATTATATGAACGTTGAAAATGCGGATGAGATTCTTGGTAAAAACGACTTTGAACTATATGACGAAGAAACGGCCCAATTGTCCCGTAATGAGGATTTACAGGTTTTCAAAACCCTGAAACCCATCCTAGGAGCTGAGAAAATAAATAAATGTAGGAATGGAGAAAACACGACCTTTCTAACCTCAAAAATACCACTAAAGGGAGAAAACGGTAAGGCTTACGGATTGGTGGGCATTAGCCTAGATATTTCCGAGTTAAAACAGAAAGAAGAAGAACTCAGAAGCCTGATCAACGTTACCTCTTTACAAAACAAAAAACTGATTAACTTTGCCCACATCGTGTCCCATAACCTAAGGTCCCATTCGGCTAATTTTTCGATGCTTTTAGAATTCATGATCAACGAAAACAATGAAGAAGAGAAGAGAACCTTGACAAAAATGCTGGTAGAAGCGTCAGATAATTTACTGGAAACCTTGGATAACCTTAATGAGGTGCTTGCCATTAATTCAAATGTAAATTTGAAAAAGTCCTCATTGAATCTAAATCATAATTTAAACAAGATAAAGCAGAACCTTGCGGTATTCCTCAAGGACAAGAATGTAAAAATCATCAACAATATCCCAGACCACACCAACATACAGGCCATACCGGCTTACGCAGAAAGTATCCTCATGAATTTCATTACTAATGCCGTGAAATACAAATCCCCCGATCGCGACCCCGTAATCAAGTTAGGGGTAACGCAAAAAAGTGGCTATACTATTTTAAGTATCGAGGATAATGGCATGGGCATTGATTTGAAAAAATACGGTGAAAAATTATTCGGATTGTACAAAACATTCCATGATAATCCAGATGCGAAAGGAATTGGGCTATATATGTCCAAAAACCAGATTGAGGCCATGAACGGGAAGATTACCGTAACCAGTAAAGTTGGCATAGGATCCACTTTTAATATTTATTTTAATGAAAAAAATTAATTCGATATACATAGTGGATGATGATCCCATTACCGTTTTCGGAATACGGAAAATGCTGGATACCTCAATCGAGTTCAATTCATCCAGTACATATGTCAATGGTCAATTGGCCATTGATGCCATTAAGCACACTTTAATATCCGATGAAAGAACACCTGAAGTTATTTTCTTGGATATTAACATGCCAATTATGGACGGTTGGCAGTTTTTGGAGGAATTTATAGAACTACCCATAAAAGAAAAGATAATCATCAATATCGTTACCTCTTCAATAGACCCGGCAGATATTGAAAACTGGGAATTTTATAGAAAGAAAACCCATCATATTATCCGGTTTAACAATAAACCGATCACTAAGGCGAAAATCATAGAAATAACGCAGCCAGTCGAATAACGGACTAATAACCTATTCCCCGAACAACATCTTAATATTAGTATAGGAGTTCATAAGTGCCTTTTTTATTTTCTTTGGCCCTTTCCATTTCACTTTATGGATCCCTTCGCTCTCCTGCCCCACTAGTTCACCTTCATAAGAGGTTTTCATGGCAAACCAATGAACTTCCTTTAACTTGTACTTTCCGTTACGCTTAAAGATATGGTAAGTGGTTCTCAGAAAATTTTCGATTTTTAGTTTCTTTACCCCTGTTTCTTCCATTACCTCCCTAATGGCACATTCCTCAATGGTTTCCCCCTTATCCAATTTACCCTTTGGCAAATCCCATTTGTCGTTCCTATAGATAAAGAGCACTTTGCCCTTATCATTGGTCACTACACCACCTGCAGCAACTTCTTTGGGAATGGTCTTACAGAATTTTTTTAGTATCTCTTCATGGTTTGGGTGATAAATATATGCTTGGCTCAATTTTTTCTTGGCTAACGCATCTATCGCTTCCTTGACAGCATCACTATTCAATAAAAAATATTTACTATTTGCAATATCCGACAATTCATTTGTCAAAATCAGGGGTAGTTCTTTAACAAAAACTTTATACATTTGCGAAATGGTTTTAGATAAAAACACGGCAAAAAAAACTGCAGAGCTCCTACTGCAAATTAATGCAATTAAGTTGAAACCCGAAAATCCTTTTACATGGGCTTCGGGATGGAAATCTCCGATTTATTGCGACAACAGGATTATATTGTCATACCCGACCATTAGAAATTATATACGGGAAGAAATGGCCAAACAGGTTGAAACCCTTTACGGCAAGCCCGATGTGATTGCAGGCGTGGCCACAGGAGCTATCGGCATTGGTGCCTTGGTAGCGGATTATTTGGGGCTACCTTTCGTATATGTGCGTCCGGAACCAAAATCCCATGGACGCCAAAACCAAATTGAAGGTTTACTGGAACATGGCCAGAGTGTGGTTATCATTGAAGATTTAATAAGCACGGGCAAAAGCAGCTTAAATGCGGCTAATGCATTGAAAGAGGCCGGTGCCAATATCAAAGGTATGTTGGCCATATTTACCTATGGCTTTGATGTAGCCGCAACAAATTTCAAGGAAAAAGAACTGGAACTTCATACACTTTCGGACTATGCCCATTTAACAGAACAGGCATCAGAGACAGGATATATAAAAGAAGATCAGTTGAACACCCTTATGGAATGGCGTAAAGCACCATCCCAATGGAAAAACCAATAATACAATTGCCATGCATATAGAAACTCCCAAAAATACAATAGATAAAAGTGCAAAAGAAGTTTACGAATTTCTTACCGACCTTAAGAATTTCGAAAAACTTATGCCAGAAAACATTGATAAATTCGAGGTAATCAATGAGGACAGGTTTCTTTTTGCATTAAAAGGAATGCCACAGATAGTTCTTGAACGTCAAGAACAGAACCCACACGACAAGATCGTATTGGGAGCAGCCAGCGACAAACTACCCTTTACATTAACGGCCGATATCAACGAGCTGAACGAAACTACATGTGAAGTAGTCTTGAGTTTTAGCGGCGAATTCAATGCTATGATGGCCATGATGATCAAAAAGCCGATAACGAATTTCATGGGTACGTTGTCAGATAACCTTGTGACCATTTAACCATTTAATACAACAGGCTGATTTCTTTCATGTTAAATTCCTTTAGGACACCATCCTCTAGGGTAACCATTAATTTACCTATATCGGAAACCCCGGTTATAAACCCCATGAACATATTGCCCTCTACATCTTTAAAAGTGGAAGGTTTGTCTTTTCTGAACAGAAGAGTTTCATAATTTTGTTTCATAAATTCGGCACCCTTTACCCCGAACTCTAAAAAAGTATTTTTCAATTCGTCCTGAATCAAGAACAGTAGTTCATCCAGATCATAAATCTTTCCGGTCAACAATGAAAGTGACGAAACATTGGGCAAGTCTTTGAACGTTTTTTGGTTCACGTTCAACCCAATACCGATGACCGAGGAAAGCATTCGACTTCCCGATAAAATATTTTCAATCAAAATTCCACAAATTTTAGAACGCCCTGACAGAATGTCGTTTGGCCATTTCACCTTTAAATTAGGTATCCCCAACTTTGACAGCGCATTATAAATCGCCAAGGAAATACAAATATTCAACTCAAAAGGGTTAGCCATACGCACGGAAGTCAAATCTTTTAAAATACTGAATGTCAAGTTTTTAAAAGGTTCGGATACCCAAACCGTTCCCATTTGTCCCCTACCAAGGGTTTGGGCTTCGGTAACCACAATGGTAAAATCTTCCAAGGAAGTTTTGCTCATTAAATCCTTTAAGTATAAGTTTGTTGAGTGCGTGGCATCAAGTTTGATTATCTTCATATTCTACCTTAGAAAAGCTTATAACATCTATTGTTAAAATTTTTAAGGATAAAAGAACAAAAAAATAATAACTTTGTAGAAATTAAAATTTTTGAATGCAAAAAAGGAAAGCTAGTGCAGATGAGTTAATTGCATTAATTTTACAGGGAATCGAAGAAGTAAAAGGACAGAATATATCTTTACTTGACCTAAGGGAAATTGAAAACACCGTATGCGACTACTTTATTATTTGCGATGGTACTTCGAACACTCACGTGAACGCCATTGTAGGATCAATCCAAAAAACAGTTAGTAAAGCCATTAAGGACAAACCTTGGCACGTTGAAGGTGAAGACAATGGCGAATGGGTTTTAATGGATTATGTTAATGTAGTAGTACACGTCTTCCAAAAACATATTAGAGAATACTACGATATAGAAGGACTTTGGGGCGACGCAAAGTTCACCACAGTAGAAAGTAGTATTAATCAGTAAAAAAAAATAATGGCAAAAGACAATAATACAACACCCAAAAAACCGAAATTCAGTTCATGGTGGATCTATGGACTAATTGCGATATTCCTTATTGGGTTTCAATTTATAGGTAGCGGCAATTTAAACAATACCAAAAAAACGACCACTTCTGAACTTCAGGAGTACCTTAGAAATGGGGATATCAGTAAAATACTGATAATCACCAATACAAACCAGGCCAAGGTTTTCCTAACGGATGAAGCTCTGAAGAAAGAGGTACACAAAGATGTGGCCGAGAAACCTTTATTACCCACTACAGGAGCCGTACCCCAATACATATTGGATTATGGGGACCTACAGATATTCCAGAATGAAATTACCGAAATTAAAAAAGAGGCTAATCTGGACACCATTGTAGAGTTCGATAAAGAATCTAACTTAATTGGTGACCTATTGTTGGGCATACTTCCTTTTGTGTTGATCATAGGAATTTGGATCTACCTTATGCGTCGTATGTCAGGCGGTGGAGGCGGCGGTGCCGGAGGTCAGATATTCAATATCGGAAAATCCAAGGCCAAATTGTTCGATGAAAAAACGGACACCCGTACTTCATTTAAAGATGTCGCAGGTTTGGAAGGCGCCAAAGAAGAAGTAGAGGAAATCGTGGAATTCTTAAGAAACCCGGATAAATATACATCCCTTGGAGGTAAAATTCCGAAAGGAGCCTTATTGGTAGGCCCTCCAGGAACAGGTAAGACCTTATTGGCCAAAGCCGTTGCCGGTGAAGCCAAAGTTCCTTTTTTCTCATTATCAGGGTCTGACTTTGTAGAGATGTTCGTAGGTGTAGGTGCTTCTAGGGTGCGTGATCTTTTTAAACAGGCCAAAGATAAATCACCAGCTATAATCTTCATCGATGAAATCGATGCCATAGGTAGGGCAAGGGGAAAAAACAATTTCACTGGATCAAACGACGAACGTGAAAATACCTTGAACCAGCTATTGACCGAAATGGATGGTTTCGGAACCAACACGAATGTTATCGTACTTGCTGCCACAAACCGTGCAGACGTACTTGATAAAGCTTTGATGAGGGCCGGTCGTTTTGACAGGCAGATTTATGTGGACCTACCCGATATTCGCGAAAGAAAAGAAATTTTCGAAGTGCATCTAAGACCAATCAAAACAGCGGAAACTTTGGATTTGGATTTCTTGGCCAGACAAACCCCTGGATTCTCAGGTGCCGATATTGCCAATGTCTGTAATGAGGCCGCATTGATTGCAGCCCGTAAAGAGAAAAAAGCCGTTAACAAACAAGATTTCCTTGATGCCGTTGACCGTATTGTCGGAGGTCTTGAGAAAAAGAATAAAATAATAACAGCCGGCGAGAAAAAGACAATCGCTTACCATGAAGCTGGTCATGCCACAGTAAGTTGGATGTTGGAACATGCCGCACCTTTGGTAAAGGTAACTATTGTACCTAGGGGACAGTCCTTGGGTGCTGCTTGGTACCTGCCAGAAGAAAGGCTTATCGTTAGACCCGAACAAATGAAAGATGAAATGTGTGCCACCTTAGGAGGAAGGGCCGCAGAGAAAGTAATCTTCGATAAAATATCAACTGGGGCCTTGAGCGATTTGGAAAAAGTCACAAAACAAGCAAGGGCCATGGTAACCGTATATGGCTTAAACGACAAAATAGGAAACCTTACGTATTATGATTCCTCAGGTCAAAATGAATACGGATTCACCAAACCTTATAGTGAGGAAACCGCTCAAAAAATCGATACTGAAATTTCAGCGATCATCGAGGAACAATACACCAGAGCCATACAAGTCCTGACCGATAATAAGGACAAACTCATTGAACTGGCCGAGCGCCTTTTGGAAAAAGAGGTTATTTTCAAAGAAGATTTAGAAAAGATTTTCGGCAAAAGACCTTTTGATAAGCATTTCGACGGCAAAGGACAAGAAGTGACAAAGGAAGAAGCTGAAACAAAAGAAAAAGAAGCTAGTAGCGAAGAGGAAGAAAAAGAAACAGACAACAAGGAAAATAAATAAACCCGGTTTACAGCATTCTTTAAATATAAAAGAATGCTGTAAAACACTTTAATTACTTTAATGGGGCTATTTGACAAACTATTCGGAGGCGGCAAAAAAAAGGTTACCAAAGAAACCGTGGAAACACGCGGGGTTCATATGCCCGATTTAAACATTCCTGTTGATGAAAAATTTACCATCTATTTTAAAAAGAACGGTGGTAAATTCATTTATTGTGATTCTTTTCAAGAGATATCCGAAGCCCTGAACAATATTGTGCAAGAGAATAACTGGGACAACCATCCTTTCTTTGCCATGAACCCCATGCTTCAGAAAAGGTTCGCCAAAGACAACATTAAGTTCACGAACAACACCAACGAAAGTGAAGTCTTTTTTACCACCTGTGAGCACCTTATTGCGCAAAACGGTTCAATACTGGTCTGCTCCAATCAATTAATGGAAAAGAAACTTCATGAGTTACCCGATAATATCATTGTTTTCGCGACAACTAGTCAATTAGTCGAATCTATTGGTGAGGGACTCAAAAAAATAAAGAAAAAACACGGCCATAGTATTCCGGCCAATATCACCACCCTGAAACACTTTCGGGCCACAAACGAAAATTCAGATGACTTTCTAACATACGGTAGTAGTTCCAAAAATCTGTATCTTTTACTTTTGGAAGATCTATAATATGAAAGAAGTATTAAGAAGGGCACTCTCCGGGGCAGTTTATATTATTCTCTTGCTATCAGCGGTATTTCTAAGCTCTGATGCTTTTGATTTCTTATTCATGGCCTTTGGCCTTGTGTGCCTATACGAATACAAAAGGCTCGTACATCTTAAAGGATACCATATTTTCATTGCCTATTTGGCACTTTGGTGGGCGTTTATCTACTTGGTACATGATAAATGGTTGATCAATATTTTAATGTTCCTGACCATATCAACGAACATAGCACTGCTCTTTTTCCTGTTCTCAAAGAAGAAAAGACCTTTTAAATTTCATCATAAATTCATCATAGGCCTGTTCTATATCGGTGGCGGTTGCATCTTTCTCACCATGATACCTTACAAGAACAATGATTTTGCCAAATTATTGATAATGGGTATTTTTATATTGATTTGGGTAAATGATTCTTTTGCTTATGTAGTGGGCAGTACAATAGGGCGTACTAAATTGTTCCCGGCAGTATCACCGAAAAAAACCATTGAAGGCACTTTGGGCGGATTGGTGTTCACGTTGATCGCTGCTTATTTCCTTGGCCGCTACGAACCGATAATCGACCCTGTTCAATGGATGATATTAGCGGCAATAATCGTAATTTTCGGAACCTTGGGCGACTTAATAGAATCTAAATTCAAAAGAAATGCTGGGGTAAAAGACAGTGGAGCCATAATACCCGGCCATGGCGGCCTTCTAGATCGCCTTGACAGCATGGTTTTTGCTGCTCCTTTCGCCTATTTAACGTTAAATATTTTCTCTTATGTTTCATAAAGAAGGCCAAACAATAATCCTAACGACCTTTATTATCGTTGTTGGCATTGTTTTACTGTCAGAGTTCTACATCGTTAACGATTGGCTACGCTGGGGACTACAGGCCATATCAGTACTTGTATTGATCATAATACTTCAATTCTTCAGAAACCCTAAAAGAAGTGCCAACAATCTATTCGACGAAATATTGGCCCCTGTCGACGGTAAGGTTGTTGTCATTGAAGAAGTTCTTGAAACCGAATATTTTAATGACAAAAGGCTTCAGGTATCCATTTTCATGTCGCCTTTCAACGTACATGTAACCCGTTACCCGATCAGTGGTACGATTAAATATTCCAAATACCATCCGGGAAAATACTTGGTTGCCTGGCATCCAAAATCGAGTACGGACAACGAACGTACGACCGTAGTAATCAATACCCCTAAATTTGGTAAAATCCTATATCGCCAAATCGCAGGTGCCATGGCCAGAAGAATAGTGAATTACGCAGAAGAAGGGGAAAGCGTACAACAGGGGGATGATTCAGGTTTTATAAAATTTGGTTCTAGGGTAGACTTATTGTTACCTTTGGATTGTGGTATTGCCGTAAAACTTAACCAAAAGGTTGTCGGTGCCAAAACGTGTATCGCTACCTATGTTGATAAGCATGAAGAAAGAGACTTTACGTAAAAAATTTGATGAAGCAGTGGCTGTTGTCAATAATTACACCGAACCATTGCCTGCCGATCTCTTGCTAAAATTATATGCATATTATAAAATAGCCAATAAAAACTTTGATAATCCAGGAAGCAAAACACCTCTAATCAATGCTTTTAAGGCCAATGCCTTGTTTCAAGCACAGAATATTAGCCGGGAGGAAGCCATGAAGTCTTATATTAAATTAGTAAAAAAGGAATTTAAAGGAGGATAGGGTTTATAACCTATTCATAAAGTTCATTTGTATCGGCCCCACATAGTTCAAAAATAAAATTTCCGACTTTTTGGGTAACATCTTTAAAATAGCGCTCACCTTTTTCTTTGGATGAACTCTTGGGGTTGCCAACACCCGTATCCTCACTAATCTGCGACCATTTGCGCTCTGCCCAAACCCATCCTTCAGAAAACGATTTAATTTTATATTCTTTCGAAGCCCCTGTTCCCCAATGTTCTTTAGGGAGTACCAGTTCCGGTTTCAAATAAAGCATAAGGCTGGTCTCCATTTCATCTGCATGATCACCTTCATGTTCAAAATACTTGGTCTTATCCAAAGATTGGAACCAATTGGAAAAACAAATGAACATTTCAGGGTACCTTAAACCCAATTCCCTTACTAAAGGCTTAAAATTATTACCGCCATGGCTATTGAACAAAAGTAATTTATTTATGCCCTGACGGTTCAGTACCTCAACCACATCACTTAAGATTGCCAATTGGGTACTTGGGTTCAGGTTTATATCCAAATAAATATCACTCTGTCCGGTATTGACCCCGAATGGAACGGTAGGCAAAACAATCACCTTTCCTCCTCTGTCCCAAGCAATTTTGGCCGATTCGGCCGCTAAAGCATCACTTTCAAAAACATCTGTGCCATATGGCAAGTGATAATTATGGGCCTCGGTCGCACCCCAAGGCAAGATGGCCAAATCAAACTTGGCGTTCTTCAACGCCTTCCAATTGGTCTCTGCCAATATATAAGGTCTCATAATAAATGTGGATTAAAAATTAAACAACAATTTTGGCCTGGGATCTATCTTTTTCCAAATAACCAAAATATATTCCGGCCAATATGGTAATTAAAAAATAAACAACGACCATTAAACTACCATACCCAAAATAAGAATCGATACCAAACCAATCTCCTGTAACCCAAATTACCGTTATCCCTACAACCCCACGAAACACTTCTATCCATACCGCATAGTCGACACGATCCATCAAAGAGGTGTAACCGTAAATACCTATAAATACGAAGGCCCCGAACCACAATAAACCATCAAACCCTATAGAAGTGTAGTTATAGAACATGAACAACATTAAAAAAGTGGTGCAAAGCACTTGAAATATGGCGTAACCTTTTAAAAAAGGGGAAGCCTCGGTATCGTACTTTTTAAATTGATAAACATCTTCAATTATCGAAATAGGATAGTTTTCCTTAACATCGTCGGGGCGCCAACCAGTAGGCATAAACCAAATGCGAATTTTGTCCCAATAATTTCGGGTACGCCAAGCGTCTTTTATCAAACGCCATAAATGCTGGAAATTTATAACAATGGGGTTCCATGTCGAGGCAGGCTTTAAAACGCCATATTGCGGTGGAACGTCCTCCAATTCCTCTTGAAAGGTACCGAACCAACGATCCCATACACAAAGAATCTGACCAAGGTTCTTATCAATATACTCAGGATTTATTGCATGGTGCACCCGATGTTGGGAAGGGGTAACAATAATATATTCCAACCAACCCATTTTACCAATATGTTGTGTATGGTACCAAAATTGGGCGAATAAATGAATAGGGGCAAGAATAGCGATTACATTGTTAGGCACACCCGCTATGGCCGCAGGAATCAATAATAAGGGAAAATATCCCAATAAATTGGATATGGATTGCCTAAGGGCACACGCAAGGTTAAATTCTTCACTACTATGGTGTATGACATGCTGATTCCAGAAAAAATTTATTTTATGGCTCAATCGGTGATTCCAATACCCAGCAAAATCAATAACCAAAAAGGCCACCAGCCATACCAACCAGGTCGATTCAAGTGAAAACATAGCCAAATGCTCCAACAAAAAGGGGTAAGTGACGATTATAACACCTATTCCCAAAGAATCCTTGACTATATTGGTTAATCCAGAACTTATACTGGAAACCGAATCGAGTACCTTGTGTTTTTGATTTTTTACAAAATAGCCATATACCATTTCTACCCCCAATAACACCATAAAAAAAGGGATGGCATATAAAAGTGCCTTAGCATAAGTTTCCATTATTGACAATTTAGCAACGAAATATACCAATAATTAAGGAAATCATTTATTTTTCACCTAAATTGGTCTTAAGTATAAATCCCCGACCGTGCACATTTTCAATTTTGATTGTAGGATCTTGTGCTAAATACTTTCGTAAATGGGTCACAAACACATTTAAACTCTTTCTATTGAAATAATCATTGTTCCCCCAAAGGGTTTCCAATATCCCTTTATGTTCACAAAGTTCATTCGGATGGGAAGCCAAATATTTAAGTAACTCACTTTCACGTGAAGTCAGATGGACAACCTTCGATTCAAAAAACAATTCCTGGGTTGAACTGTTCAACCGATACATTCCGATATTGAATATTGAATTTTCATCTATGTGTCCCGAGGATCTTTTTAATCTATCTAGAAGTGACAAAATACGCACTACCAATTCCTCCTCGTCTATGGGCTTTTTAAGGTAATCCAAAGCACCGAGTGAAAATCCTTTTAAAACATCGACTTTCAGCGATCTTGCCGTTAGAAAGATAAAAGGAAGTGAAGGATACTCTTTTGAAATATTCGCAGCAAGGGTAAAACCATCCACCCGAACCATCATCACATCCAAAATAGCCAAATCGAACCTATTGTTTTGAATAAGATCAATAACCTTGGCAGGCTCTTTTTCCCATATAATATCGAAATCCTTCATCCTTAGGTATTCGGTAAGCAAATACCCTAAAGAGGCATCATCCTCAACCAATAAAATACTATATTTTTTTCCCATGTTTATACAATGGTATTTTTAGGATTATCGTTGTCCCCTTATTTATTTCACTATTCAAGTCAATCTTTCCGTTGTGTTTTTCGATTACCCTCTTAACATAACTAAGCCCAAGGCCATACCCTTTGACGCCATATTTATTTCCATCGGAAACCCGATAATACTTTTGAAAAACCAACTTTTGGTCCCTTTTATCTATCCCCCTTCCATTGTCTGAAATACGAATGATCAATTTCCCTTTTTGAACAAGGGAAACCATTTCAATTTTCGGTTCTTCACTATATTTTTTAGCATTTTCCAATAGGTTGTTGATCGCATTTTCCAAATGGGCCACCTCTGCCTTAATCCGGTAAGGTCCCGCTGCCAATAGATACTCAAAATGTACTTCCTCAAAGGAGGTTAGCGTCTTGAATTCTTTACAAAAATCCTCTAAAATAGGCTCGAAATCGACAACTTCAAAATTGAATATGCTTTGCCTTTCCTCAAAACTGGCCAATTCCAACACCTTGTCGATATGATTTTTCAATCGTTCTACCTGCTGCCTAATTATATCCAAAACAGGTGCTTTTTCCTCGGGTACATCACCCTCCAACATTTTGGATGCCAGACCAATGGAGAACACCGGTGTCTTTAGTTCGTGCGTAAGATTATTAATGAATTCATTAGTTGTGGTTATGATATTCCGCTGCCAATAATATGTTCTTAGGATCCATAAAATTGCAACTATGATTCCAAGTATAAACAATAGGCTAGGCACGGTCAACCCGTTCAGTTTGGACAGGTAATAACTGTCCAAATTCCTAAACTTCAACTCCAGGATCACATCCGTACCCATTAAAGTTGGCAAGTACCCTTTGATCTCAATAGGGTAGGTTACCAATTCGGCCGTACGCTCATAGACTTCGGGCGATTTAATATAATGGGCAGAATCCCTGGTCACTAATCGATAGGTAAAATCGGCCTCAATACCATTTTCCACCAATTTCTCCGTTATAAAGTCATTTAAAAAATGGCTCGAAGCATCTCTTAAACTATCGACACTGATATTAAAATACAAACTATCTTCCTCAATGGCGTTAGCAAGCAGAAAAGTCAATTTATTCTTCGTTTCCAGGGTATTCCTGATATTCTCACTCGCCAAACCGATTTTACTGCTGAATTGTAACTTGGCCAAATTAATACCGATCCTCAAATATTGGTACTGCACAATCGCAAGACCCAAAATGGATACGATGAAAACTATGGTATAAATATTACGTTTCTTCAAAATTTGCTGAAATAAGTTATAAAAATAGGTTTCTCATCGCGCATTTTAATTTTTTGTTCATCTAATTAACTTTTCATTAATCCTTTTTAATTTTTGATTAATCCCATACTATTCATCTTCACACTATATTGATCCTGATTTAAGTTGAGTTAAATCCTAGAATAAAAAGGGCCAGTCATTTTGGTAATATGATAGGCCCTTTTTATTTGAACTGACACTCCCCCTGCGCAGAAGCTTTTCAACAACTAAAAAAAAATCATATGAAATCTTCAAAATCAAAGACAGTATTCCGTCTTATTGTCATTTTATTATTGTCCACATTTCCTTGTAGGGGACAAGGTTGTGTTGCCGTTAGGCATTTTTCATCCTGTTTGGGGGCTACATTAGAGAACAACCTTTTTCATACCGGGGATTTACAAATTGGAATGAACTACAGGTATTTTGAATCATTTAGACATTTTAGGGAATTGGAAGAAGAGCCCGACCGTTTGGCCAACGAAACCGAAGTTATCAATAATGCACATGCTTGGGATTATTCCCTAACTTATGGCATTAGCCCACGGCTTTACACTAGTATCACGATACCATTTGTAATTAACACTAGGTCTTCGCTGTATGAACATGGACGAGAGGAGCGCCATACTACCTTTTCTCGGGGGTTGGCCGATATGCGTTTTGGTTTAGGATATTGGTTGCTGAACTTGGAGAAAAACCCCAATGGTAACATGGCAGTTGGTTTGGGAATGAAACTCCCTACCGGAAATTATAATGCATCTGACATTTTTTATAATGTAGGACCTGAAAAAAGTTCTCAGGTACGACCTGTTGACCAATCTATCCAACCTGGTGATGGGGGATTTGGAATTACTTTGGATTTTCAATTTTACATGAAAGTCAAAAACAATTTATTTACCTACGGCGGGGGATTTTATTTGGTGAATCCGAAAGAAGTCAATGGTATACGAACCTTTCGGGAAACCTTGAGTCCCCTATTGGAAAACGAAGCTATAATGGCCGTTCCCGATCAATTCTCGATTCGGACCGGATTGAGTTATAACCTGTCGACACCTTTCTCAACTTCTTTAGGTGCTCGATATGAAGGTGTTCCGGTTAAAGATATAATTGGGGGGAATAATGGATTTAGAAGACCTGGAAATGTATTTTCCGTAGATCCTGGCATCGACTTTTTCAAAAATAGTATGGCTTTGACCTTGAACGTACCTTTCGCCATACGAAGGGAGAGACCTCAAAGCGTTACGGATAAAAAGACAGAAGCACTTACCGGCAATCCTCGAAATGGTGATGCAGCCTTTGCTGATTACCTTATCAACTTTGGTATTTCTTACCGATTTACTCAAAACAAACTAAAATTGGACCCTGCCCTCCTACAGGAATTTAAAAATTAACAACCAAAAAACCACCAAAATGAAAGTAACGTACATATTCATCAAAAAAAATATGATGCCTATCGCTATTGGTATTGTTTACCTATGGTTTGGGGCTTTAAAATTTTTTCCGGATATCAGTCCGGCCGAAGACTTGGCAAAAACCACCATACATGAACTGACTTTCGGACTTATTCCTTCCGATATAACCATCCTCCTATTGGCTTTTTGGGAGATCACCATTGGTATATTACTTATCCTCAACGTCTACAAAAGAATGATTTACTGGGCCGCGATAATCCATATCACCCTAACATTCACCCCTTGGCTCTTTTTTCCATCGGAAGTGTTTAAGAACAACTACTTCCAACTTACGCTCCTTGGACAGTATATCGCTAAAAACATAGTTATTTTGGCTGCTTTGGCTGTATTGCTCAAAGAGGAAAAAACAAAGGAAGCCAGTGTTATTACCCAAAAGGAAATGATGTGACATTACTTATAAGGTATCACATTTAAAACATGATCAATGGCTTTTAGTCTTGCCTCGGTTTTCTTATCGGCTTCAATTCTTACCCAAGGTGCATGTTCTGTATTCGTGTCTTTCAGCATTATCTGCTTGTATCGCGTATACTCATCCCATAAATCCTGGGCCTTCTCATCTACAGCGGACAATTTCCACCTTTTTAAATCACTTTTACGAATATCCTCAAAACGTTTTTCCTGTTCTTCCTTGGAGATGGAAAAATAAAACTTGATCAAATAAGTGTTCGATTCAATGATCATCTTTTCAAAATCATTAACCTGACTCATGAACCTATTGTACTGTTCTTCTGTACAAAATCCATTTACAGGTTCCACAACCGCCCTATTGTACCAACTACGATCAAAGAACACGATTTTACCCGGTTTTGGCAACTTATTCACATACCGCTGAAAATACCATTGGCCTTCCTCATCTTCCGTGGGTTTGTTCAAAGCGACTATTCTATAATATCTTGGATTGATATGGGCGGCCATCCTACGAATAGCACCCCCTTTACCAGCAGCATCCCTACCCTCGAAAATAATCACGATCTTTTTTTTGTTCTCTATGGCCCATGCCTGAAGCTTTACAAGTTCGGCCTGTTGCTCCCTTAAGCGTAATTCATATTTTATGTCGATCAAGGCTTTCTCCAAATCGATTTTCTTGTTTGCAAACAAACATCTTAAACCTAGTTTGGAATTAAGTAATTCCAAATCGTCTTTGGTCAGGGTTATATCTTTTACTTCCTTCATGTTAAATATCGATTTGTTTGGCATTTCTATAATAACGCACGATAACGTTCGGGTCTGGCTGTATTAAATTAGAGATATCTTCCTTGTCGGAATAGTCGAAATGCGACAATAAATAACGCATACTCTCCAATCTTGCCGTTTTCTTATCGTTAGTCTTCACGATTATCCAAGGAGAAAAATTAGTATGGGTCTTGGTGAACATTTGTTCTTTATAATAGGTGTATTTGTCCCATAGTTGTTGCCCCATTTTATCCACTGGACTGAACTTCCATTGTTTTAATGGGTTTTTTAACCTAGCATTGAATCTTTTGCTTTGAACTTCTTTAGAGATAGAGAACCAAAACTTAATGATGATAACACCATCCTCGTACAACATATGTTCAAATTCAGGAACCTGCACCATGAACTGGTTGTATTGTTCTTTATTACAAAAGCCCATGACCGGCTCAACAACGGCCCTATTGTACCAACTACGATCAAAAAAAACTATTTCACCGGGGTTGGGCAATTCTTTTATATACCTTCGGAAATACCATTGTCCCCTTTCATTATCCGTAGGTTTAGAAAGTGCCACGACACGAGAGGACCTAGGGTTCAAATGCTCCCTGAACCGTTTGATGGAACCTCCTTTACCTGCGGCGTCGCGACCTTCAAAAAGGACAGCTACCCTTAATTGATTCTCGGTGATGTACTGTTGAAGGTTCACCAGTTCACTTTGCAGCTTACTCAATTCTATTTCGTACTTCAGATTCCTGACAACATTATCTATATTAACGTTCTTCTTTTTGGCAATGGCCACTAGATCCTTTCTTGTTTTGGCCGAGTGCAAATCTTCTGCTGTAAATTTCATGTATGGTAATATTATTTTCTAAAAATACGAAATTGGGCAAATCAAGGGTTTACCCAAATTCATGTTCGGACAAATGATAAATAGTTTATAAAACGAGGTTGAGACGGGCTAACTAAAAAGGGCCGATCATAATATGGGCCCTATGTGTACCAGGATCCATTAGCCAAGGCATTCCTTTCGCATGTGGCTTTATGGGCAATCCGGTTTCTTCAGGCGTGGCAAAAGGTGTATAGATCACATACCTGAACTGCCCATCTTTGAGCAATCCGGTGGTTTTGTCATAATTTTCTTCCTTACCAAAATAAATATATGTCATACTGGGCGCTTTGGGCATCGGTATTTTACCTGAAGCAACCTCCGCTCCGCGAATCTCTCGTTTTTCCTTGGTGTTCTTACCTTCGACCGTTAGTTCCCTGCCACGTGCCATAAAGGGCTCTAGCTTTTTAGAGTAACAGGATACACTTATTCCTTCTTTATTGGGGTCATCCCCGATACAAACAAGGTTGTTCGTCCCTTCCCGTAATACGACCATTTCACCCGATTCATTATAACCATATACCATGGCAGCATCCCTATCTTCTTCCGGAGCAGGGAGCACAGCGGTCTGTATTTGTATTTCATTGGGTAGAATTTCTACCTTTTTCTGGGCAAAAATCCCAACAGAAATCAAAGAAAAAATAAAAGGGACAAATTTTATCATAAGAAAATGTTTTTCTTAAAGATAATAATCTGTCCCTAAAATCTGTAATTAAAGATTTAAAAATCCTATATCCCTTATTTTACTTTGGTCGTGAACATTTTTTGCCCTTCCAAATAACCTACCATTTCATCACCGGAATTTACCTGACCAGCACCTTTGGCCGGTGTGCCCGACAATAGTACGTCACCAGGGTTCAAGGTCATTATTCCAGATACATAAGCAATCATTTTTGCCACACTTGTAATCATAAGGCGACTATTACCTTTCTGGGTCTCAACACCGTTTACGGTCATTGAGAAATTGATGTTCTGTACATCGGGAAATTGGGTAATTGGCAAAAATTTCGAAATTGGTGTTGCCCCATCAAAACCTTTTGCCAGTGCCCATGGCCCTTTATTGGGTTCCCGGCTTTTCTTTAAAACATCCTTGGCAGTTAGATCATTTGATAATGCAACGGCATCTACAAAGGACAGCGCATTTTCAACCGTAGCATTTTTGCAGGTCTTTCCAATTCTAAAGGCCAACTCTACCTCATACCAAACATCATTTGAAAAAACCGGCAACTCCAAATCCTCATCATTTTCCAAAAGTGATGAGTCTGGTTTTGTGAAAATCATTGGAATTACCTCTCCTTCGGGCAATTCACTCAAATTATTTACATAGTTCTTACCTATTGCTACTATTTTCATAATCTTTATATAGTTTACTATTTTAAACTTGCCAAACTCTTTTGCAAGGTTGCTATTTTAGCCTCTGCATCGGCCTGTTTCTTACGCTCAATGGCTATGACATTTTCCGGGGCATTATTTACGAAACGTTCATTGGATAATTTCTTTTGAACGGATTTTAAAAAGCCTTCGGTATATTTCAATTCCTCTTCGATCTTATTTATTTCCGCTTCGATATCAACAGCTCCACTGATAGGTATAAAATATTCATTACTTTTTACCCTAAAAGTAAGTGCCCCTTCTACAGCGGCATCAACATAGGAAATATCGGAAACATTGGTCAATTTTTTAATAACCGCATCCCACTTCCCTTTGTCATTTTCAGTATTAAGCACCAAAAGTTCCAAACTTTCTTTCATGGGAATGTTCTTTTCTTTCCGAACGGTACGAATACCGGAAATAACCTCAGATGCAAATTCGAATTGCCTGATCAATACTTCATCTACTTTATCCATTTTTGGCCATTGCGCAACTACCAAAGCCTCTTCAGGAGTACGCTCCGCAATGTGTTGCCACACCTCTTCTGTCAAGAAAGGCATAAAGGGATGCAATAATTTAAGGTTATTCTCAAAAATACCTATTACCTCATCAAAGGATGTCTTATCTATAGGTTGTTGATAGGCAGGTTTAATAATTTCCAATAGCCAAGAACTATAATCGTCCCAGATCAACTTGTAAATCGCCATTAAAGCATCGGATATACGATACTTACTAAAATGATCTTCAATTTCTGCAAGGGTCTGGTTGAATTTAGCCTTGTACCACTCTATTCCCAGTTTAGAGGCTTCGGGCTGGGGTAAATCTTTAACCTCCCAACCTTTTACCAACCTAAAGCCATTCCATATCTTATTGGCGAAATTCTTTCCTTGTTGGCATAGATCCTCGTCAAACAACAAATCGTTCCCGGCAGCTGAACTCAGCAAAAGTCCGACACGAACCCCATCCGCGCCATAATTTTCAATCAACTTCAAGGCATCTGGTGAATTACCCAAGGATTTGGACATCTTACGTCTTTGCTTATCACGGACAATACCAGTGAAATAAACATTTTCAAAAGGTTTTTCATCGCGATATTCATATCCTGCGATAATCATACGAGCCACCCAGAAGAAAATAATATCCGGTCCGGTGACGAGATCACTTGTAGGGTAATAGTATTTGATATCCTCATTCTCTGGTTCCAAGATTCCGTTGAATACGGTCATGGGCCACAACCACGAAGAAAACCAGGTATCGACCACATCGGCATCCTGTCTTAAATTTTCTAAGACCAATGAGGTATCACCGCACTTTTTCTTGGCCATTTCCAAAGCTTCTTCTTTAGATTCCGCTACAACAAAATCGTTTTGTCCATCGCCAAAGTAATAAGCCGGGATCTGCTGTCCCCACCATAATTGCCTTGAGATGTTCCAATCCCTGATGTTCTCCATCCAGTGGCGATAGGTATTCTCGAATTTTTTAGGAAAAAAATTGATTTCATCGGTCTCTAACACAGATTTAATGGCCGGTTTTACCAAATCTTCCATTTTCAGGAACCATTGTTCTGACAATCTCGGTTCAATAACAGCCTTGGTCCTTTCCGAAGTACCTACTTTGTTAACGTAGTTTTCGGTTTTGACCAAAAACCCTTTTTCTTCAAGTTCTTTTTTTATTTCCTTACGAACCACAAAACGATCTTTACCCTGGTAATGCATCCCAAAACTGTTCATAGTGGCATCCGCATTGAAAATATCTATGGTCTCTAAATCGTGCTTCTCACCCAAGGCCTTGTCATTGATATCATGGGCCGGAGTTACTTTTAAGCACCCTGTACCAAATTCGATATCAACATACTCATCCTCGATTATCGGAATGGCCCTATTACAGATAGGAACTATGGCTTTCTTGCCTTTTAAATGGGCATACCTTTCATCGTTCGGATTAATACAGATTGCCGTATCGCCCAAGATGGTTTCAGGACGGGTGGTGGCTATGGTCACTTTTTCATCAGAGCCTTCTATAGGATAGGACAAATAATATAAAAGCCCTTGTTTTTCCTCATAGATCACTTCCTCATCCGATAAGGTGGTTTGTGCCTCGGGATCCCAATTCACCATACGGTACCCCCTATAAATCAACCCCTTATTGAACAGATCAACAAATACCTTGATGACCGAGGCAGACATGGTTTCGTCCATGGTAAAAGCCGTACGGTCCCAATCACAGGAACACCCCAATTTCTTCAATTGCTCAAGGATAACCCCTCCATATTCATGCGTCCAATCCCAAGCATGTTTTAAAAATTCCTCCCTAGTAAGATCGGCTTTATTTATTCCATGCTCTTTAAGTTTGGCCACAACTTTTGCTTCCGTAGCGATAGAGGCATGATCGGTACCCGGTACCCAACAGGCATTTTTGCCCTGCAAACGGGCCCTACGGATCAATACATCTTGTATGGTATTGTTGAGCATATGGCCCATATGCAGTATTCCGGTAACATTTGGTGGCGGAATTACGATACTATAAGGTTCGCGATCATCCGGTGTTGAATGAAAATAGTTATGGTTCATCCAGTAATCATACCAGTGATTCTCTACCTTTTGAGGCTCATATTTAGAAGGAATATCCATTTTTTGGAACAGTTTTTGTAAAATGATTAAATCGGTATGCAAAAATAAACCGAAAAGATATGTTAAATTGCATTTTTTAAAGGGTTTTTGGCCCAATTATAAATACGAAACAAAAATAAGTAACGTTATTACATAACAAAAACAATTTTGGACGTTCATTTAAAAAGATTAATTTTGAAATTCACCCTAAATATTTAATGATGAAAAAAATAGTACTTGTATTATTTGTAGGACTATTAGGATTTAGCCTAACCGCCCAAGAAACCAAAGCGAAAATCGAGTTTAAATCCGAAACTGTTGACTACGGTCAAATAACCAAAGGCAGTGATGGGGTACGCGTGTTCGAATTCACGAACACAGGAGATGCACCTCTTATCATAAGCAAGGTCAGTTCTAGCTGCGGATGTACAATTCCAAAAAAACCGGACGGACCTATTTTACCAGGCAAAACCGGAGAAATCCAAGTGAAGTACGATACGAACCGTGTAGGTCCTATCAGAAAAGCCATTACCGTTATCTCAAATGCGGAAACGCCAACAAAGGTCTTAAAGATCAAAGGAGAGATAAAAGCCACAGGAACTAAATAGTTTAACCTATTTCTTGATATATACCCTGATTACGGATATTTTCGTAATCAGGGTTTTTTATGCTTGAACAAATCCTCTAGGACGAAAGAAAACAAAAGATCCCGATTATACCTTTCTATCAGCACCTTTATCCTTTTTCCTTTTTTTTCATCGAGCATTTGAATTATTTCCTGGATTTTATATTTATGAACGCTCTTGCCATTTACAGCAAGTATAACATCGCCTTCCTTCAATCCTGCAGTTTCGGCCGGGCTACCGGCCCTAATTCCCGAAACTATAATTTCGGGGACCAAACTTAATCGCGTACGGTCCTGAAACAAAATCTGCACATTGCCGAACGAAGAATCATCGCTTTTAACCACCCCATGACCACTTGATAGGCGCTGGGACACCATACGAACTCCATCATGCTGTAAGGTAATACCGCTTAAATTATAATGGAAGGGTGATTTGAACATATTGTTCTTTCTTAAAGTTACTTTCCGGTTGGGGTAATCAAAAACAATATTGAACCGTTTCAACACTTCACCCCCTATACTACCGTTCCTATTTCCAAAATTTTTAATCGATGCGAACGAACGGGTATCAGGGAATGCCGCTTTGGCATCCTTAAGGATAAAACTACCTATTTGAATGCTGTTTACCTTTGTACGCTTACCGAAAATATTTCCACTTAATCCTTTACCTAAAAAATCATCATAGTGGGCTTCTGGTATACCGATTTCATCATCCTCAAACAGCCATATGGCATCCGTACTCCCAGTATCAATCAAGAGGTGCACTGGAATATCATCCACATCATCGACCAAAACATTGGCATCTAGATAGGCTTTTCTCCTGTGAATGGTCATAGGCAAGGTCTCAGACCTTTTATCCTTTTTGTACGTATAAAACTTTGGGTCATAAAATTTCATGGTCCTTGTGGCATAATTAATGTCTACCACAAAATCCCGAAATAGATCGTACCCGATAATACCATGTACGGGGATTCCCAAACTCGTTGAAAAATTCAGGCTTTTATCAATGACCACATAAAGTAATTGTTTTCGGTTCTCAATATTTTTTAAAGTGAAGGTATTGCCCCGTGAACTCAAGGCTTTGATCGATTCACCCTCTCCCAATCCCCTGATCTTTATTTCGGAAACATTATTGATCTGAATGGAGTCTTGATCGGTTATGTTAAAAAGAATAGGCTGGTTCACCCCACTATCCAACATAAAGGAAAGTTCGGTCCCATTCACCTCAATAGGCAGAATAATCAAGTTATTGACCAGTTGGAATTTTATTTTTTGGAATTTCTTGCCTTCGGGCAATTCAAAGGTCTGGCCCATTCCCAAAACTGGAAAAATGAGCAACAAAATCCAAAAAAAAGACCTAAAACCCCTCATAACAACCTCAACCTCTTATGGTTGCCCTTCAATTTACACAAAAAATACCATAAAACCCTGTTATTTAACATTTTAAAAACAAGTGAAATAAACCGTGGTACGGTTGTATTGTAGACAATGATTTCTCATTTTTGTTTAAAATTAAGAGCATATGCCATCTATTTCGAAAAAAGGGTTTTCAATGCCCGAATCACCTATTCGCAAATTAGTCCCTTATGCCGAAAAGGCAAAAAAGGGAGGAGCTAAGGTGATCCATTTAAATATTGGTCAACCCGATATCAAAACCCCTCAAATAGCTCTGGATGCGGTAAAGAACAATACGCTTTCGGTATTGGAATACAGCAGGACCGAAGGTTCGGAGGTTTATCGTGAAAAACTGGCTTCCTATTACTTGAAAAATGAAATAAACGTATCCGCACAAGATATTATAGTTACAACCGGTGGATCCGAGGCACTATCCTTCACAATGGGCAGTATTGCCGATACGGATGATGAAATAATAATCCCGGAACCTTTTTATGCGAATTATAACGGATTTGCGACCGCAATGGGAATTAAGGTAGTCCCTGTGGTTTCCCAAATCGAAAATAATTTTGCCCTTCCCCTTATTGATGAATTCGAGAAACTCATTACACCGAAAACAAAAGGCATCCTCATTTGCAATCCCGGAAACCCCACTGGCTATTTATACACACGGGAAGAAATAAAAAAATTATCCGCCATTGCCAAAAAACATGACCTCTACCTAATTGCGGACGAAGTTTACAGGGAATTCACCTATGATGGAAAGGAACATTATTCCATACTTCAAGAACAGGGAATGGAAGATCATGCCATAATCGTCGATTCGGTTTCCAAAAGATATAGTATGTGCGGTGCCCGGATCGGTTGTCTGGTAAGCAAAAACAAGGAAATAATAAAAACGGCCCTTAAATTCGCCCAGGCCCGTTTATCACCTCCTACTTATGCGCAAATCGCAAGTGAAGCAGCCTTGGAAACACCACAAAGTTATTTTGATGATGTAAAAACTGAATATGTATCCCGGAGAAACCTTCTCATTTCGGAATTACAACAAATAGACGGCATCAAAATCGGTCATCCACATGGGGCCTTTTACTGTATTGCCGAACTTCCCATAAAAGATTCCGATCATTTCGCACAATGGTTGTTGGAAGAATTCAGGGTCAATGGGGAAACGGTCATGGTGGCGCCTGCCGCAGGTTTTTACGCCTCGGAAGGTCTGGGCAAAAACCAAATACGAATAGCCTATGTCCTGGACAAGGAAAGCCTAAAAAGGGCCGTATACATTTTAAAGGAAGCATTAAAAGTTTATAAGGACCAATAATGAACGTCCAAGAGAATATTTCCCTAAAACCATATAACACCTTCGGTATTGACGCCAAGGCCAGGTTTTTTATTGAAATCAGTTCAATAGCGAACCTAAAAAAAGCCCTTCAATCAGAAATACACCCAGACCTGTTCATAATCAGTGGGGGAAGCAATATGTTGATTACCAAAGATATAGATGCCCTTGTTTTACATATGAACATCAAAGGCAAGGAAATACTAAAGGAAGACGACGAACATGTCTACCTTAAGGTCATGGGTGGTGAAGAGTGGCACGACACCGTTCTTTGGTGTTTAGAGCAAGATTACGGTGGACTTGAAAATTTATCCTTGATACCGGGACGAATAGGTACCGCTCCCATTCAAAATATCGGGGCCTATGGCATAGAACTCAAAGACACCTTTGTTAGTTGCGAGACCATGGCGATAAATGACCAAAGCATTAAGGTCTTCACCAAGGAAGATTGCCAATTTGGATATAGGGAGTCCTATTTCAAAAATGAAGGAAAGAACAAGTACATCATAACCTCGGTCATTTTAAAACTGACCAAAAAGAACCATGAACTGAATACCTCTTACGGTGCCATAGAATCCCAGTTGGCGGCGTGGGAGATCAACAACCCTACGATCCAGGACATATCAAAAGCCGTCGTGGCCATTAGGGAAAGTAAATTACCAGACCCCAAAGTATTGGGAAATAGTGGTAGTTTCTTCAAAAACCCCATACTTTCAAAAAAGGAATTCGATATTTTCATTAACGAACATCCCGAAGCCAAATATTACAAAATATCCGATGGAACCTATAAGGTGCCTGCAGGTTGGTTAATAGAACAATGCGGATTTAAAGGAAAACGATTCGCGGATGCTGGGGTACACAAGAACCAAGCTTTGGTATTGGTGAATTATGGCAATGCAACCGGTCAGGAAATTATAGGATTGGCTCATAAGATCATTGATGCCGTTTTCGAAGCCTATGGTATTCGTATAAGTCCGGAAGTCAATATAATAAAATAACCCCTGCTAAAGAATAACAGGGGCTATACCAAACCAAACTAACCAAAAATAAAATGTACAAGTACCAATTGTACATCTATATAATTAAAACTTTAAGATAACGCTAGCCATAACAATCAATTTTATAAATTAGCGTTTAAAGGATATACGGTAACAATCGTTTGATTGGATGACGAGGGCATAATTTTTTTCGAAGCCAAACGAATACATGAGCGCACTTCTGGAAAAGCATATTGTTGAATTACTGCAAGAACGGGACGAAAAGGCCATTTCGCTCCTGTACGAACATTATGGGGATACCTTGTACGGTGTAGCTAAAAAAGTGGTCCGGGATGAAGAATTGGCCCAAGACGTGTTACAGGAAAGCTTTGTGAAAATCTGGAAAAAATCAGATTCTTATGACGCCTCAAAGGCAAAATTGTTTACTTGGTTGTTCAGGATTACCAGAAATACGGCCATTGACAAATTGCGTAGTGTGAACACAAAAACGGATAAGGAAATCCAAATGGATGTTTCTGACGTATATAATTTAGGTGTTGATAGCATCAAGCCTGAATTTATGGATGTTCGCGAGAACTTGGACAAAATAGAGGAAAAGTACCAAATTGTACTCGAAGCCCTATTTTTCGAAGGAATGACCCAACAGGAAGCCAGTGACGAACTGAATATTCCCTTAGGGACCATAAAATCAAGATTAAAGATCGGCCTCAGGGAATTAAAGAAAATCTACGGCCCTTCGATGATGCTGGTACTCCTTCTAAATCTGATGTAATGAAAGAAAAGATAAAAATATTCCTAGATTCCGATTTACTTGAAAAGTATTTATTGGGAACAACCAATGATCAGGAATCCTTACAAGTAGAACGGTACTTGGCCATGTACCCTGAAGTTAGGGACACGTACAATGAACTCCAGGACAACTTGGAGATTTATGCCAAGTTACACGCCATTAAAACCCCAGATGGTTTAAGAAACAAGATAATGGCCCGTATCAAATCTGAAAACGCAAGTAGAAGAAAATTCTTCAGGTATGCCATGGCGGCCAGTTTTGCCGCTATCATGTTCGCAGGAGCTTCTTATTTCCTTTGGAACCAAAACCAAAGCCTACAAGAAGAGAATATCATTGTGAACAACAAGATCGAAACCCTGAAAGAGGATATGAGACTCGAATTGGAAGATGTTCGTAACCAATTCATTGTATTGAACAACCCACAGACCAAAAGGTACAATGTAAAAGGCAACAACAACGCCAAGGATTTAAAAGCTGTTGCCTATATTAATCCGGTAAAAAAGTTATCTTATATCAATGTAAAGAAACTTCCGCATATTTCGGACAATCAAAGTTTTCAAATGTGGGCCGAGGTCAATGGTGAAATGATCAATCTGGGTATCATTGATGAAGCAGCAGGTAAAGAAAAATTACTTGCCCTGCCCTATGCCGACAAGGCCGTGAGTTATATTACTATTGAGCAAAAAGGTGGCAACCAAACCCCGACTGTGGAGAACATCGTTGCGAAAATAGATTATTAGCATCTTAAAAATACACCATATTTTACTGAGCCCTAACTTTATTGTTAGGGCTTTATTTTTATATCTTTGTACAAAATTTCAATATGAAACTGATTCTTTTGACAATTGGTCTTTTAGCAGTAGCCTTTGCAGGTATTGCCATTAAAATATGGTCTAAGAAAAATGGGCGTTTTGCCGGAACATGTGCAAGCCAAAGTCCTTTCCTGAACAAAGATGGGGAAGCATGTGGCATGTGCGGTAAATTACCTGGTGAGCGGGATTGCGAGAAAGAAGCCGCTGCCGAACTACACTAAAACACCCCAACCAAAGGGTATATATTCCTGTTCTGATGTGAATAATACTGAAGACACCTTACTTGTTACCATACACAAGGCGAAAATGGGCAACCAAATGGCCTTCAGTAAATTATTGGATACTTTTTGGAACGATGTTTACGGCTTTCAACTTAAACGCACTGAAAACGAAAATGATGCCGAGGACATTACCATACAGACCTTTTCAAAAGCCTTTGATAAAATCGACACCTATGACGAGTCTTACAAGTTCAAGACTTGGTTGATTACGATTTCCAAGAACATTCATGTTGACTTGGTCCGAAAAAGAAAAAGAAACGTCTTGGAAAGTGGATCCAACAATGATGCGATTTCCAAAGTATTGGACGATGCCCCTACTGCTGAGGACAACCTTATAATTGAACAGAATTTGGCCACCCTATTGCAGAACATCAAAAAATTAAAACCGCATTACCAAGAAGTAATCAACCTTCGCTATTTTCATGAGTTAAGCTATGCTGCCATAGCCACTGAACTGAATGAACCCATTAATAACATAAAGGTGAAGTTGTTGAGGGCCAAAAAATTGCTTGCCGAAATCATTAAAAAAAAGAAATAAACTACCGTACCTCCTATCAAAACGCCTTTATTTATAAGGATTTCATTACTTTTTTGTGGATGGACGGTACATTATTTTGTTCGTATATTTGTAGAAAATTGAATTATGTCCGTAGACAGTGTTATACCTCCAGCAGGCAAGCCAAAATGGCTGCGCGTAAAATTACCAACAGGGAAAAAATACACCCAATTAAGGGGTTTGGTAGATAAATATGAACTGAATACCATTTGCACCTCGGGCAGTTGTCCAAATATGGGGGAATGCTGGGGTGAAGGCACCGCTACCTTCATGATATTGGGTAATATATGTACGCGCTCATGTGGCTTTTGTGGTGTACAGACCGGTCGACCTTCAGCGGTTGATTGGGCCGAGCCCGAAAAAGTTGCGAGATCTATTAAATTAATGGAAATAAAACACGCGGTAATAACCTCAGTTGACCGTGATGACCTTAAGGATATGGGATCCATAATCTGGGCAGAAACGGTAAAAGCCATTAGAAGAACAAGCCCACAAACCACCTTAGAGACACTTATACCCGATTTTCAAGGCATTGAAAGGCACTTGGACCGTATTGTCGAAGTAGCACCCGAAGTGGTATCACACAACATGGAAACCGTAAAAAGACTAACTAGGGAAGTACGTATACAGGCCAAGTACGAAAGAAGTTTGGCTGTATTGAGATATTTACATGACCAAGGGGTTAACCGAACCAAATCGGGAATAATGTTAGGGCTCGGGGAACTCGAAGAAGAGGTCTTTGAGACCATGGAAGACCTAAGGGATGCCAAGGTAGATGTCCTTACCATTGGACAATATCTACAACCTACAAAAAAACATTTGCCCGTTCAGGAATTCATATTACCTGAACAGTTTAAGAAATATGAAGAAGCCGGACTAAAAATGGGCTTCAGACATGTTGAAAGCGGGGCATTGGTACGCTCATCCTATAAGGCACACAAGCACATACATTAATAGGCGTAGACCTTTTAGGCCCACGTAATAAAATAGGACCATTCCTATGAAAAAAGTTAATATCGGTATAAACGGGTTCGGTAGAATTGGCCGTACCCTATTTAGATTACTGAACGAACACCCGCACCTGAATGTTGTTGCCATTAACGATCTGGCAAATGCAAGAACCCTGTCCCATCTACTTAAATACGACAGTATTCATGGTGTTTGGAGTAACGAAATATCACATGACACGGAAAATATCATTGTTAAGGGCAAAAAAATACATTTATCCAATGCCATGTCTCCCCAAAACATACCATGGTCCGACCACAAAGTGGATATAGTTATAGAATGCAGTGGTAAATTCAAAACAAGGGAAACGCTACAACATCATTTGAACAATGGGGCAAAAAAGGTTATACTTTCGGTTCCCCCACTCGAAGAGACAATAAAAATGATCGTATTTGGGGTCAATGAAGGTTCCATTGGACCAGAGGACGACATTATATCCAATGCCTCTTGTACCACGAATAATGCCGCTCCCATGATCAAGGTAATCAAGGATCTATGTGGAATTGAACAGGCTTATATTACCACCATACACTCCTATACAACTGACCAAAGTTTGCATGACCAGCCCCACAATGACCTAAGAAGGGCTCGGGCAGCTTCACAATCCATTATCCCTACAACTACAGGCGCAGCCAAGGCCTTAACAAGGATTTTCCCCGATTTGGCCAATGTAATCGGGGGGTGTGGCATTCGCGTACCGGTTCCGAACAACTCTTTGACCGACATAACATTCAATGTTAAAAGAGAGACCACAATCCAAGAAATTAATACTACTTTTAAGGAGGTGGCTCTGAATGAATTAAAAAATATACTTTTTTATACAGAAGACCCGATAGTATCGGTTGACATAAACAATACTTCTTACTCTTGTACGTTTGATTCTATGATGACATCCGTAATAGGAAAAATGGTAAAGATTATTGGTTGGTACGACAATGAAACCGGATACAGTAGTAGAATTATTGACGTAATCAACTTATTGATAGAAAAAAGATACGTTTGAATCTAAAGATAACAAATACATTACGTAAGAATATAGCCATGTTTTTGGTTGTTTTCTCTATTTCGGTGAATGGGTTTACGCAAAAGAATGAAATTCTCGATGATGTGGAAGTCCATTTTAATGAGGCAAGGACCTATAGAAACCAAAACAAAATAGACCTTGCACTTGAATCCTTGGACAAGGCAGCCCTTTTGGCTGAGGAGAACAAAGATGTAAAACAACTGATAGACAGTTACAACATGTTTGCCCTGACCTATTTAAAATTAGATAAGGTCAATACCACCAAATACTACTGGGACCGCGCAAAAGTACTATTGGGCGAAGTACAATACCCTTATGGGGATGCTTATTATAAATACATAGAAGCCATTCTCCTTTTTAGGGAGAATCAGAATTTCCAGGCCATTTTCATGCTTAACGAAGCAAGACAACTGAGCAATGACCGAAATTTTTTCAATAACCTATTACTTACAGAAGGTGAGATTTATTTAAATCTGGATAAATACGAAAGTGCTGCCAAGAATTTCAATTCTTTGATTGTGAACACCGATATTTATGAAAAGCAATATCTTACTACCAGGGCCTATTTGGGACTTGCAGAAACCAAACTAAGGACCAGGAATTATGAAGAAGCCATTAAAAATGCCCACAGTGCCCTACAATTGGCCAACCAATATGGTTTTGCCGTCGAGATCGTAGACGGAAATAAATTACTAGCTGAAGCCAATGAAGAAGAAGGAAACTATGAAAAGGCCTTAATAGCTACCCGCAATCTTTATACGGCCAAAGATTCTCTTTTTAGTTTGGAGAAATTGAACCTCATCACAAAAACGGCAGACGAGATCCATAGCGAAAACATGGCCAATGAAATAAAACGACAGGACAATCTCATAGAAGAACTGGGTAAATCAGCGAACAGATCCGAGATAACGGCCATTTTAACCTCCGGATTTTTAATAATCATATCCCTGCTTGCAGTTTCCCTGTACAGAAATAATCAGATAAAACTAAAGACCAACGATCTTTTACATACTAAAAACAGTGAATTACAAGCTGCTAGGGACGAGGCCGTAAGCGCCATGGAAGCTAAGACCAATTTCCTATCCACTGTTAGTCACGAATTAAGGACACCACTTTATGCAGTTACAGGTCTTACCCACTTACTATTGGAGGAAAACCCAAATGAAAACCAAATAGAACATCTAAAAGCTTTGAAATTTTCGGGGGACTACCTACTCAATTTCATCAATGACATTCTTCATATCAACAAAATAGATGCCGATAAGTTAGAGCCTTTGATCATGGAGTTCAATCTTAAAAGACTTTTAAAAGAAGTTATAGATTCCCTTCAACAAAGCGCTAAAGGAAATAACACCAAGCTTATCTTGGATTATGATGAAAGTATTCCTTCCCATTTAATGAGCGATCCTTTAAAGCTTTCCCAAGTTTTTATGAACCTGATCGGAAATGCCCTGAAATTCACTAAAAACGGTGAAGTCTCGGTACAAGCCCAATTGGTACATAAAGAAGAGGAAGATGTTACCTTATATTTTGAAGTCAGGGACAATGGTATCGGTATATCCCATGAACAACAAGAAAAAATCTTTGAAGGATTTGAACAAGGATCTATACAAATCAACAGGGAATATGGTGGTACCGGCCTTGGTCTTACTATTGTAAAAAGTCTCTTGGGACTATTTGACAGTAAAATCAAATTGACGAGTGAATTGGGAGAAGGTAGTGCTTTCTTCTTCGAATTAAAATTAAAAAGCAAGGACAATATCATTGATGATATACCTTTTGAAATAGCTCAACAAGAATATGACTTCAAAGGGCTACATATAATGATCGTTGAGGACAACAAGATAAACCAGGTCATCACCAAAAAAATGCTGTCCAAAAAAGAGATTACTGCCGATATTGCCAACAATGGGACAGAAGCCATAGAACTAGCCCAAAAAAATACGTATGATGCCATCTTAATGGATATCCATATGCCTGGCATAAGTGGCGATGAAGCAACTATAGAGATTCGTAAATTCGATAAGACCACTCCGATTATTGCCCTTACAGCCATTTCATTGGACGATAGTTTGGAAAGCTTTTTCGCAGCTGGCTGTAACGATGTGGTTACCAAACCTTTTAAACCAGAGATTTTCTATCAAAAAATCGGGGAAAATATTTTTGGCAAACAAGAAAACCCCAAGCCTATTGCATAACGCCTTCTATGGCAGTATTCAATAAGGTAGCACCTTCATCCAGAAATACGTGTTTCACCCGTATGTAATATAAATTCTTGACCTTGCCCTTTAACCTGGCAAAATCCTTCTCCGTGGTCAAGACCAATGATCTGGAGTTGAACAGTTCAATTTCTGAATTGCTGAAAAAATGATGGTCCCTATATTCCATATGCTCAAGATCCAACCCTTTATTTTTCAAATACACCATTAAAGGTTTCGGGTTGGCAATACCTGTAACCAAGGTAACCTCCCTTCCCTTCAAATCTCCCAAATTCTTATGGCCGGTTGTACTTTTGAGTTCTTCGTCATATTGCAGGGTACTGAACAGTACTTTTTGATCGGTCTTTGGATGAAGTAACTTTTTAATTTTGTGCTGGTCATCCCCAGTCAGGTTTCCGGGGCATTTGGTCACAACAATCATATGGGCACGGCGAGACTCTTTTTTTGCATCCCTCAAATTCCCTGTTGGCAAATACCAATCCTTGGCATACAAATTATCATACGCAGTTAGCAATATTGAAAAAGTCGGTTTTACCTTTCGGTGTTGAAAGGCATCATCCAAAAGGATTACATCGGGACCAACCGACTGTTCCAGATTTAAAATACCATTGCATCTATCCCCATCAACGGCAACCGTAATTTCTGAAAACTTATTCAAGATTTGAAAAGGCTCATCCCCGATTTCCTCGACGGCACTCTGTACAGTAGCCTGCACGAACCCATTTGATTTTCGCCCGTATCCCCTACTCAATACGGCAACCTTATAGGAATCTTTCAGGTTTTTGACCAAATATTCGATCATGGGTGTTTTTCCCGTACCACCAACACTGAGGTTACCAACGCAAATTGTCGGGGTCTTAAAAGACCTACTTTTAAAAAAACCTATGTCGTACAGTACATTACGTACATATACCACAAGGGCATAAACCAAAGAAACGGGAAAAGCTATTTTTCTGAGCAGTTGCATTAGAACGAAATTATAATATTTTATCTTTGATAACCTTATAAAAACAGAAAATGATCGTAAAAGAAGTAACAGGAATATTGGAAGAATTGGCTCCTTTGGCCCATGCCGAGGATTTTGACAATGTGGGACTATTGGTCGGCGATGGCAATCAGGAAGTTTCGGGAATCCTTGTTACTTTGGATACGCTTGAAAATGTCGTTGACGAGGCTATTGCCCATAATTGTAATTTGATCGTTAGTTTTCATCCCATTATTTTCAGTGGACTCAAAAAACTTTCCGGGGACACATACGTGCAACGGGTCGTTATCAAAGCCATACAGCACAAAATAGCAATCTACAGCATGCACACCGCTCTCGATAATAGTGTAGATGGTGTAAATGCAAAAATATGTGAGATACTCGGAATCATGGAACCGAAAATCCTCATACCCCAAAAAAATACGATTAAAAAACTAACGACATATGCTCCTTTAGAGGCAGTGGAAGATTTAAAAAATGCTTTGTACAACGCCGGTGCAGGTACTATAGGCAACTATAGCAATTGCAGCTTCACCACAAAAGGAATCGGGTCTTACAAAGCCAATGAAAATGCCACCCCAACTAAAGGGGATATCGGCAAGACCCACTTTGAGGAAGAAATGCAAATCAATATTACCTTTACCTCATCCGTAGAGAAAAAAGTAATGAACGCTTTGTTCAAAAACCATCCCTATGAAGAAGTCGCATATGAAGTTTTGACCTTGGAGAATACCAATCAAGACATTGGTATGGGTATGATCGGCTCACTTAACAAACCCATGAAAGAAATCGATTTTCTTAACTTGGTTAAAGAAAGAATGCATGCCAAGGGTATACGCCACTCTGCATTACTGGACAAGAATATTGAAAAAGTGGCAGTCTTGGGAGGCAGTGGTGCTTTTGCCATAAAAGCCGCCAAAGCGGCAGGAGCAGACCTTTTTATTACTGCGGATGTAAAATACCATCAATTTTTCGAGGCTGAGGACAGCATGGTCATCGCGGATATTGGACACTTTGAAACCGAACAGTTTACAAAAAATCTTTTAGTTGATTATCTTACGAAAAAAATTCCTAATTTTGCAGTCCGTTTATCGGAAAGTAAAACGAATCCAATCAAGTATTTATAAGTATGGCAAAAAAAGGTGAAGTAACCGTAGAAGAGAAGCTAAGGGCATTATATGATTTGCAATTAATCGATTCTAGAGTTGACGAAATACGCAATGTAAGGGGTGAGCTACCCTTAGAGGTTGAGGATTTGGAAGATGATGTTCTTGGTTTAAAAACCAGACTGGACAAGCTAAAGACCGATGTTGAGACGATAAACTTCGAAATTACCGCAAAGAAGAATTTGATTGATGAATCCAAAGCATTGATCAAGAAATATACTGAGCAACAAAAAAATGTTCGTAACAGCAGGGAATTCAATTCCATCAGTAAAGAACTTGAGTTCCAGGAATTGGAAATACAACTTGCCGAAAAGAATATTAAAGAGTTCAAGGCCCAGATAGAGCAGAAAAAAGAAGTTATCTCCGGTACTAAAGAAAAATTGAGTGAGCGTGAAGCTCATTTAAAACACAAGAAAAGTGAGTTGGACGCTATTTTGGCAGAAACCGAAAAAGAAGAAAAAGCACTTTTGAACAAATCTTTGGAATACCAAGAGCAAATCGAGGAAAGATTGGTGAAAGCCTATGCAAGAATCAGAAACAATGTTAAAAACGGACTTGCCGTTGTTCCTATCGAAAGAGGGGCTTCAGGAGGTTCTTTCTTTACCATTCCGCCTCAGGTTCAGGTAGAAATCGCTTCCCGTAAAAAAATCATTACCGACGAACATAGTGGAAGAATCCTAGTTGATCCCGTATTGGCTGAGGAAGAGATGGAAAAAATGGAAAAATTGTTCGCCAAGATCTAACAATACCTTTACAGTAAAAAAAAGGCCATCTGATCAGATGGCCTTTTTTTATATTATAACATTCCTAAAATCTTAGACTCTACTTCCGCACTGTCCCATTTTTCTTCAATATCGGGAAGTCCCATAATGTGTTCCATAATTTTTTCCTGTTCGTCACCAATGGCCAAAGCCTCGGCATAAGGTCTATCCGAGAATGTTACCCTCGAATATAAAGGAACCCACTTTTCAGGATGTTTTTCGGCGAACCTCTTCTCAATCTTTTTTTGCAGCAAAAATCGGGGATCTGCCGTTTTACTGCTCATTTCTATAAAATTGCGATAACTCAGTTCGGCGATGGCATCTGCATTCGGTTTACGTTCTTTTTGATAAGCTTGGAAAATAGCCTCCCAATCATCACCATATTTTTCTATAATCCCATTCAGGGCATATATATCCTCAAACCCTGCGTTCATTCCTTGTCCGTAAAAAGGAACCACGGCATGGGCCGAATCGCCGACCAAGGCAACTTTGTCCCAGTAGGTCCAAGGATAACACTTCATGGTTACCATGGCGCTGGTCGGATTTTTAAAAAAATCGGTCGTTAAATCCTCTATTTCATGATTCACGCTAGGAAAATTGGTCTCAAAGAAATTCTTGGCCTCTTCCTTGGTCTTGATACTTTCAAACGAAACCTCCCCTTCGAAGGGCATGAACAAGGTACAGGTAAAACTACCATCTAAATTGGGCATGGCAATGAACATATACTTACCACGCGGCCAAATATGAAAAGAATGGGCATCCAATTTGTGCGTACCATCGGCATTTGCGGGAATGGTCAACTCCTTATAGCCTACATCTATAAAATCCTGGGAATAATCGAATCGGCTTCGACGTTGCATTTTATGGCGAACCCTGGAAAACGCCCCATCACAACCAAAGATCAGATCAAACTTATATTCTTGCCACTCCCCTTTCTCGGTTTCCCCTGTATATAATTTAGCTTCGGGCAAATCTACATCCCAGACCTTTTCCTCGAACTTAAAGGTAACTCCCGACTCTTCAGCCAAATCGATCATACGACGGTTCAGCACACCCCTGGAAATAGACCAGATAGCCTCCCCTTCCTTTCCGTATTTTTGAAAATACATAGGTTTCCCTACTACATGCATTGCCCTTTTATCCAAAGGAATCGCAATTTTCTTGATCTCATCCTCTATACCAATCTCCGATAAGGCTTTCCATCCCCTATTGCTCATCGCCAAGTTAATGGAACGACCTGAAAACACTATGGTCCTAATATCGGGACGGCGATCGAATACGGTAACCGTATGTCCATATTTTCTTAAATATATGGCCAATAGGGAACCTACCAGCCCAGATCCTACTATGGCAATGTTCTTTGGAGTTTGCTTCATTATATTTATGGAAAAAACTAAGGGTTAGCTTGTAAATTTAATAAAAATAACTTCAATCAGATAATCATCAAAGCCACTGATAAACATGGGAATGATTACGTAAATGACAATAAAACCTTTTAAAAACATCCAAAACACCCATTTTCTGCGTATATATGGTACTATCCGCTTCGGCGTCTATATATATCACAAAAAAAAGTCCTTCACAATTCGATTGTGAAGGACTTTTTCCTTTATCCGGAAATGATGAAATTTAAATTTCTATTCCAGAATTCCGTCAACGATACCGTAAGCTATTGACTCTTCGGCGTTCATCCAATAATCACGATCAAAATCCTTTAATACCTTATCGTAATCCTGATCACAATTATCGGCCAAAATCTTTGCACTCAACTCTTTGGTCTTAATAATCTCTTTTGCCTGAATCTCTATATTCGAGGCTTGCCCACGTGCACCTCCACTAGGCTGATGGATCATTACCTGGGCATGGGGCTGTATAAAACGTCTTCCCTTTTTACCCACAGAGAGTAAAATAGAGCCCATTGAAGCAGCAAGACCCGTGCAAATCGTGGACACAGGACTTTTTAATGATTTTATGGTATCGTACATCGCAAAACCGGAAGTAACATATCCTCCTGGGCTGTTGATGAACAACTGGATTTCTTTATTATTCTGCATATCCAAATACAACAAACGATCGATTACGTGCTTGGCGGAATCATCATCGACCATGCCCCAAAGAAAAACCTTGCGTTCTTCCAATAACTTTTCATCTATTGCTTCCTGTACTTTTCCCTTTTTAGAACTCATCTTGTATAATTTAAGAACCCAAAACTAAGCAATTTATTAAAAATAAACAGATATCACGGTTATCGAATTGTATTAAAAAAAAGCCAATACACACCTTTTCCTTATACCTCCTTCCTACCCTGGTCCTGGTTTGGCCATCGACCATAATAAAAACAAACCGATACCAATGCTTTCGACAACCGCTTTAAAAGCTTCCATTTTGTCCAATCCACTTATTCCTTTATTGAAACGATTCCATTATATTTGAACAAACCCGCAAACCATGAAAATTATCAAGCTCGTTCTATTAGGCCTTCTTCTTATTGGATGTAAAACAGAAAAAAAGGAAACCCTACCCAAAGAGGAAAAAACTTATAGCCTTGTTGAAAAAATCGCAAATGCGCATGGTTTCCAAAATTGGAAAAACATCGGGGAGCTGCACTTTACTTTCAATGTAGATCGTGACAGCTCGCATTTTGAACGGAGCTGGATATGGAATATCAAGGACAACAAAGTAACCGCTATCTCCCAAAATGATACCACTATCTATCAAAGGTCAAAGTTGGATAGCATTACGAACAAGATAAACGGCGGGTTCATCAATGACAAGTATTGGTTATTGGCCCCTTTCAACCTGGTTTGGGACAAAGGGAATTACACCTATGACCATCAGGAAAAAGAAATAGCCCCGATCAGTAAAAAACCCATGCACAGATTAACGATCGTTTATGGCACTGAAGGCGGATACACCCCAGGCGATGCCTATGACTTTTACTTCGGTGATGACTATCGCTTACAGGAATGGGTATTTAGAAAAGAAAACCAACCGGAAGCTTCCTTGGTAACCACATGGGAGGATTATATTGAAAAAGACGGACTGCAAATTGCACAAACCCATACCAATGACGAAGGGTTCTCCCTGTATTTCACCAAGCTGGAAGTGAAACAAAAATAAGAACCGTACTTAGGCCTTCGGCCGTTTTCGGTTCAACAGTAAGGTAGCCATCAAAATTAGCACCACACAACCCAGCAAGCCCGTAAAACAGGTTAGCAATGACCATTTCTTGGCTACAAACCCTAGTACTGGCGGAGCCAGTAGAAACCCGGTATAACCTAATCCTGCAATAAAGGAAACCCCTTGGGAAGAATCTATTCCCTGGACATTACCTCCTATACGGAACAATTCCGGAGCCATGACCGAAAAACCCAGACCGATCAATGCAAATCCGGCAATGGCCACATAGGTCAAGGTTGAAAGTACCATTACAAATCCGCCGATAGCTATGATCGCACCCAAGGCAACGATTTTTACCGACCCGATTCGTGTACTAATGGCATCGGCGACAAAACGACCCAAGGTCATTGTTATTTGAAAACCTAAAAAACCTGCTCCCCAAAGGGCTTCGGGAGCCATACTTATTTCTTTCAAATACAGACCGCTCCAATCTACAATGGCCCCTTCGGTCCCCATGGCCACAAAGGCAACGATACCTATGACCAACAAAGGCTTAAAAAGTTTAAAATTAAAAGGCTCCTTATTCACGGGGGCCGCTTTAATATGGTAATATCGTCTAAAGAAAATCGCATTAATTCCAAGAACAAGAATTACCGCAATTAGCATATGTAATGGCGGGCTCCCGATCGTAAGAATCAAAAAACTACCCAAACCGGCCAATACACCACCCAAACTGAAAAAACCATGGGCCGCGGACATGAACATTTGTTTGTCTTTTTTCTCTATCTCGGTAACCAAGGTGTTCATGGCTATATCGGTAAAGCCGTTTGCAGCCCCGAAAAAGAACAATGCCGCCATTAACGTATAATGATTTGGGGCCACTAATGGTAAAAGAGCCATAAAGCTACTTCCCATTATTCCGAAAAAGGTGGCTTTACCCACCCCGATCCTATTAATGATTTTAGCGGCAATGGGAAAAATGGTAAATATTCCCAAGGATAGAAAAAATATGGCAATACCCAGATCGGCCTTGTCTATTCCCAAATTCTCCTTGACGGAGGGAATATTAATAACCCAGGTCCCAAAAAGGATATTTAAACTGGCGAATACCCAAGCAGGCCCAAAATAGCGTGGATTACTTAAAATCAATCGTAGTGATTTCATCAGGCTTGATTTTTAAAGGGCAAAACTACTTAAAATAGCCTTTGGCGGCTAATCGTTTTGAGTCAAAATACCATCCTTTAATATCTGTCCGAATCGGTACATATCTTCATAAGAACAATAAAAAGGGGCCGGTGCCAATCGTATGACATTGGGCTCTCGCCAATCGGCAATTACCCCGTGTTTCATCAGGTAATCAAAGAGTGGCCTTCCCTGCCCGTGCAAGAGTACACTAAGTTGGCAGCCCCGGTCCTTGGGAGTAATGATCTCAAAACTCCCCTCCACTGCCTGTGCGATTTCATTCAGAATAAATTCCAAATAAGCAACGATCCGTTTCCTTTTTGCGATCAAGGCATCCATACCTACTTCCTCAAAAAGTTGAAGGGAAGCCAAATAAGGTGCCAATGCCAATACGGGTGGATTACTGATTTGCCAAGCATCTGCGGTTTCCATAGGTTCAAAAACAGGTTTCATTAAAAAACGGGTTTCCTTTTTTGTTCCCCACCAGCCTTCGAACCGCTGTATATCGGTATTACCCAAATGTTTTTTATGAATGAACACACCTGAGGCATTCCCAGGTCCACTGTTCATATATTTATAGCTGCACCAGGCCGCAAAATCAACATCCCAATCGTGCAATTTCAAGGTGATATTCCCGGCTGCATGGGCCAAATCCCATCCAACACGGGCCCCTACGGCCTTACCGGCCTTGGTTATGCCCTCCATATCAAACACCTGTCCGTTATAATAATTGACACCGCCGATCAAAACCAGGGCAAGTTCATCGCCCAATTCCTCAATTTTAGCGCGTACATCCTCGGTTCGCCAAAAATGTTCCCCTTCCCTTTTCTTAACTTCGACTATGGTTTCTTCGGGATCCAAACCATGGAAACGGACTTGACTGTTCAATAAATATTGATCACTGGGAAAAGCTTTTTCCTCGCATAAGATCTTAAACCGGGTCTTTGTAGGATTGTAAAATGAGACCATTAACAAATGCAGGTTTACACTCAAGGTATTCATTACGGAAACCTCTTCGGGCTCGGCACCTACTATTTTTGCCAATGGGCCGGCCAAACGCTCATGATAATCCCACCAAGGCTTATCGGCATGAAAATGACCTTCGACCCCGAGCATCCTCCAATCCCCCATGATCTCATCAACATAGGATTGGGCCAATTTAGGTTGTAATCCGAGCGAATTGCCCGTAAAGTAAATGACCTGCCTACCTTCTATTTGGGGAAAATAAAACTCCTTTCTATATTTTCTTAATATATCCTCAGCATCCAACTGCTGTGCAAAAGTGAGTGTATTCTGAAATTGCATAGTCTTCTTTTTATTCAAAAGTACAATTTCAGTTTAAAAGTAAGTTGCTTTCATTCGCTGTTATTCAATCCGCATCTCAATGATATGCTTTTTGAACCCCACCTTTTCGTAGGCCCTAATGGCATTTTGGTTATCATCGTAGACCGTTAAACGAATCTCTTTCAATCCCCTTGAAAATGACCATTCTTTAAGATATTCCAATATTTTTCCGTTCACTCCCTTTCCGCGATACTCGGGCAAAGTGTACATAAACCCCAAATAAGAATAATATTGATGGGCCAAATACGGTTTAGCAGGTTTGATCAAGGCGTAACCCGAGGCGATTACCTTACCTTGAATTTCGGCTACCGCGATATGTGCATCGTTGTCTTGGAGCATTGCCCCAAGATCATAGTAGGAAATGGGATCTACATCCAACGTGGGGTCAAAAGGTCTTTCTGCCTTTATCACCCCTTGCTCAAAACTGCGCAAAAGTTCCAGATCACCATGATTTGCCTCCCTTATTTCAATTACATCCATATAATAATGCTTTAAAAAGTCAATGTATTGAAATTTCAAGGTAGCACATATTTACATATTTTTACCGAAAATTTACCTATGCATTTTTTGTCATCGATAATCGAGGATTATATTCAGGACCATTCGGAAAACGAACCGAAATTGCTAAAGGCCCTATCCCGCGAGACACACCTTAAGGTTATTCAACCACGAATGATCACCGGGCATTTTCAGGGAAGGGTATTGAGTTTACTCTCTAAGATCATCGGCCCTTTGAATATTCTTGAAATAGGCACCTACACCGGATATTCGGCTTTGTGCCTGGCAGAAGGTCTCCGAAAAGATGGGCAATTGCATACCATCGACGTGAATGAAGAACTCACCGGCTTTCAGCGCAAATACTTTGACCAAAGTAATTTTGGGCCACAGATAATACAACATACGGGAGATGCATTAAAGATCATCCCGACCTTGGACATGACATTTGACCTGGTATTCATTGATGCCGAGAAAAAGGAATATCCCAAATATTTCGAGGCCGCGATCAAAAAAACCAGATCGGGCGGTATTATCCTATCCGATAATGTGCTGTGGTCGGGCAAGGTGGTAGAACCTGTAAAGGACAAGGACAAGACCACTAAAATTCTCTTGGAATACAATCGAATGCTGAAAGAAGACCCCCGAATCGAAACCGTTCTTTTACCTATCAGGGATGGGTTAACCCTAAGTAGGGTACTATGATCCTTTTGTAAAGATTGTAAAAAGCGAATGCCGATAAGATGCCCACAAGGGCACCAACGATAATGTCTACCGGGTAATGTACCCCCAGATACATTCTGCTCATGGCAAAAAGCAGGGGCCAAACATAAAATACCCAGCACCACTTTACCCTTTTCCTAAGAAATAGGACTATGATCGTGGTAATGGAAAAAGAACTGGCCGCATGTCCCGAGAAAAAACTAAAACTGGATGGATTGTGCAAAACACGGATCAACGAATTTACATCCAGATCATTATTGGGTCGCAACCGGGCAAAGTAGCCTTTGGTCACATCGGTGGCCAATAATATGAAACCTACCAAGGCCAAAACGGTAAGCGTTACGAAAATGGCTTCCTTTCGTTTGTATTTCCAGAAGATAAGCACGAAAAAAAACAGGAACAAAGGCGTCCAAGTATAGATATTGGTCACCGTTGACCAAAAATGATCGTACTCTTCAATCCCTAGACTATTTAAATAAATGAGTGTTTCCCTATCCCATTGCAGAATTCTTTCTAGCATAGGTGTTCGTATTTATTGCCGCTTTATGGTACCGGTAACGTCATCGACATTCTTCTTAACGTCCTGATATCCTTTTTTCAGATCTTCCCCAAGTCCAGATTCCAGGTTTCCCTTTACATCATTGATGTTCTTTTTAATATCATCGACGAAACTGGTATCTATACCTTGTTTTTCGGCACTTTTCTGGATCTCTTGTTTTATGTCTTCGGTGGCATCCTTGAGTTGGCGCATTCCTTTTCCCAATCCCCTGGCGATATCGGGAATCTTATCCGCACCGAATACCATCACCACAATGAACATGATGAAAAATATCTCAGCCCCGCTGATAAATAAAAATAACATCGAATACATACGCCAAATATAGTGAAGATAAATTGCTAATTAAAAAAGAGGGGCTCTAAATAACGTGTTCGCCTATCAAATTAAAGCGGCGCAGGGAACAACATTTTACCGAAGTTCATTTTATTCCCATTACACCCAGTGCTCCAGATAGTTATGAATCACACTTTTAGAGCCCCTCTTGGGTCCCATAAAGGCCTTCTTAGCCTTTTACGTTTTGTTTAAACCTTTCAAAGTCGTTTTGCTGCTCTTGTCTAGGCCATGAATTGTTGGTGGTATCGATATCGGCAGTTTCCAATTTGGGATCCACTTGTATATTCACCAATTCACTCTGTGAAGAAAGCACCAGTTTTACTTCGGCATCGTTCTTTCTCCAAATTTCAGGAGGATAGGTTATATTTTCCTTGGAGCCATCGGCATAGGTATATTCCACGATCAATGGCATGGGTATACCTCCTGGTTTATCATAGGTGATTTCGTAAAAATACTTTGGTTCCTTAACCTTGGCCCTTTGTTCCGCGGTCATATGATCCATCATGAATTCCTTAAGGTTCTGCGAACTTTCAGATGGGGCTTTGCCTTTTAACCTGGCATCAAAATCCTCACTATCCTCATCTACTAGATAAACCAATGGCATTAAATCCCTTTCGGTTAGGTTACGCGCGGCCATGTATTCCCGCATTTTCTTACCGGGTTTATCCGACACATAATACTTTTTGATTCCTTTTACCCCAATATCAACATAATCGGTGGTATAGAACCAACCTCTCCAGTACCAATCCAAATCAACGGCCGAAGCATCTTCCATGGTCCTAAAGAAATCCTCGGGAGTAGGGTGTTTAAACATCCAACGTTGTGCATAGGTCTTAAATGCATGATCGAACAATTCGCGACCCATTACCGTTTCCCTCAAAATATTCAGGGCAGTTGCCGGTTTACTGTAGGCGTTGGAACCTAATTGGTATACATTCTCTGGGTTGGACATGATCGGGGCAATGGTACTTTGGTCCCCACTCATATACGGTACGATCTTACTTGGGTCTCCCCTTCGTGAAGGATATGACCTTTCCGGAGCGATCACATCTGGATGCGCTTCACCGAAAGCCTGTTCGGTCAAATACTGCATAAAGGTATCCAATCCTTCATCCATCCATCCCCATTGGCGCTCATCGGAATTCACGATCATCGGGAAGAAATTATGTCCTACTTCATGAATGATGACACTAAGCATTCCGAATTTTGTACGATCCGAATAACTACCATCCTCGTTGGGCCGTCCGTAATTCCAACAGATCATGGGATATTCCATTCCCTGGTTCTTCGCATGTACCGAAATAGCCTTTGGGTAAGGATAATCAAAAGTATGTTTGGAATAGGTTTTCAAGGTCTGTACCACGGCCATGGTAGAATAATCGCCCCATAACGGATTACCTTCTTTCGGATATAAGGAAACGGCCATTACATCTTTACTGCCCAATTTTACGGCCTGCATGTCCCAAATGAATTTTCGGGAGGTGGCAAAAGCATAATCCCTGACGTTCTTCGCCTTGAACTTCCATGTTTTCTTCTGTTCTGAGAAACCTACCTCAGCGGCTTTGGCCTCTGCTTGGGTAACGATGACCACAGGTTTGTCGTATGACTTCTTTGCTCTCTCGTAACGGCTCATCATTTCCTTTGTGAAAACGTCTTTCCTATTTTGAAGTTCTCCCGTAGCATCGAGAATGTGATCGGCAGGTACCGTAATGTTCACTTCATAATCCCCGAAAGGAAGGGCAAATTCACCACTACCCCAGAATTGATGGTTTTGCCATCCTTCAACATCGTTATAAACGGCCATTCTTGGAAAGAACTGCGCTATGACATAAGCCCTATTGCCATCCTCTGGAAAATACTCATATCCTGAACGTGCCCTGTTCACCGTATGATCGGGAATATTGTACCACCACTTTATCGAGAAGGACAATTGCTCCTTGCTCTTAAGTGGTTCGGGAATGTTCACCCGCATCATGGTCTGGTTGATCGTATATGATAAGGGCTTACCCGAGGCATCCTTAATGTATTCTATATTGAATCCTCCATCAAAAGGCTCATCCAAATATTTACCCACAAAACCTCCCGGTTGCTCTGCCAAAGGCACTCCCCCACCGTTACGAAGAGGCGACTTACTGTCCTTGGCCCGTACATTTTGATCCAACTGCACCCACAAAAACTCTAGGTCGTCGGGGGAATTATTGGTATAAGTAATGGTCTCGGTACCGTAGATTTTGGCATTTTTATCATCCAACTCAACATCTATCTTATAATCGGCCTGCTGCTGGTAATAATCCGGCCCAGGCGCCCCTGAAGCGGAGCGATAGGTATTTGGAGTTGCGAACTCCTCATACATCTGTTTAAACTTACTTAGGTTGGTGTGCCCCTGTTCCTTGGTATTTTGCCCATCTTCCTGTGCGGTCATAACTGCCGCGAACAAGAAGAAAATAGAAGCAAAACCATACTTGATTCTATTCATATGATCTCTAATTAGATTAAGACGGAAATTTAAAATTTTTTTAACGATTAATTAATTGATGTTATAAGTTTAACATTCCTTTATTATTCTCCTTAATGAGAACAAAACTTTTCTTTTTCCCTTTCACCTTTACATGCACCAGATTCTGTTGTTCATCATAAAGATCGGTAAGTACTTCGTTCTGCACGGTTATCGATGTAATGTCGTTACCGGGTATATCGGGAATCTCGAGATAACAGACCATGATATCGTTATCGTATTTTCTGCCCAAGAAACGGTATTGCTTCTGTTCCCCATTAATATGTATTAAGAATTTGGCCTTTAGGTATTTCCCGATATAAGCATCGGCCATCTTGGACTCCTTATCAGTGGCCAATTTCGCTTCAAGGCCGTACCGCTCTTTGAGCAATGCCTCAAAATCATCGATGAATATACGTGTTGTGATCTGAAAGGCCTGGTCTTTCTCCGAGTAATTGATATTCGTTACGCTTACGTAATACTTATGGGCCGCCGTAAATGCCAACAAGGGCAATAGCAATAGGACCAAACTCTTTTTTAAAACCTTCATGTACTAAAATATTTCTATAAAACCGTTGCAATAGTTGTGCCGATCCCAGTATTAATCCATCGCATTGTTTTCCCTATATACCTTACTCTTTTTACGCATGTATTCCCATATTTTAAATTGGTCATGGGAATCTACCAAATACTGAAAGGTTGGGTCTACCTCACAGAAATACATAAAATCGGCTATCTTTTCTTTCGGGATATTCAATTCGGTAACAAAAAGCGTATCCGCATAAAATGCCCTTACGCGCTGGGTACGTTCATACTTTTCATTCCTGGCCACCCGTTGTTTCAACATCTTGGTGCGTCCGGAAATGGCATTGATCAAAGGGTCGAAACTCATAAAAGGATTTGCCGTTGCGGCGAACAATTCCCTTTCGGCCTGGGTAGGTAATTTTACATAAGCGTTCGGCAGGCCCAATGTAGATGCGGTAACCACGGGTTCGATCTGGGTGCGTTTTAAATCTGTCGCCATGTCCCCCGTTAGGTTATAGGGCATTACCACGACCTCGTCCAACTCGGTCACCAATTCTTCCATGGGTACATAGAGTAATTTGCTTTCGAAAACCGCTGGGGTCACGACCATCGTCTTACGTTTGTACTGCACGGCGGAAAAGACCAAAGTATCGTTCAATTTGGCGGTGATGGAAAAGAATCCCTCATTATCCGTTATCGAAGCTTTATGGGCAGACGTATTGATAACATGTGTAGCGGCCACATCGCCGCTCTCACTATAGACCCTTCCCTCTATTTCTTTACTTGGAAATGTCTGGGCGCTGATTCGGGCACCCATAATAAACAATAAGATAAGCAGTAGCCTACTTTTCCTCATCTATTTGGCTCAGGAACGTTTTACTCTGGTTCACCAAAAATTCTATCAACTCAAATTCGTTTTCCTTTTTTAAAAGGGTACGTGCCGGCATCTGGTGATCGCAATAGATCAAAAACGCATCGATCTTATCTTGGGGCAACTTTAAGTCGTTCACAAAAAAGCTATCATCATACACCTGTCGCATCACCTGGCTCAATTTTAACTGGGGCCGTTTTTCCTCTGGTGTCGTTTTATCCGAATTTACCAAGGCCTTAAAGATGTTCACGAAATTGATACCGTCTTTCATTCCCCTTTGGTATTGGGGCATGGCAATATTCTCTACCTCACTTGATCGATCGTTCTCGTACTCGTACTCCTTAAATTCCTCGTTCTTTACCTGTAGGAACTTCTCTTGCTGTTCGGGGGTTACCACGACTTCATCAAGTTCGGTCACCTTTTCTTCCACCTCGACCACCAAGCGTCCTTTACGAATGATATCCTCGGTAATAAGAACAACCCGCAATTGATAATTAAGGGCCGTAAAAACCAATTCATCGCCCTCTTTTACACGGATCAAAAACTCCCCTTTGGCATTGGTAATGGTAGCTACCTGTGCCGTGGTATTAATGACGTTCTCATTGGGCACATAACTGTTCATATAGAGCACCTGCCCCCTAAGGTAGCCACGATCGTCTTCTTGGGAAAACCCGGTATAAACGAACAAAAAACAAAAAACGGATAGTAAAAGTGATTTCATCAAGTATAATTTACAAAATATAAAGGAAACATAACTAAACGGTATTTAAAAACAGTCGGCTCTAAACTTTTGTTAATTTGTTTTAACACCGTTTCTAATGACTATTCAGCGAACTACTAAACCTCTAATAACCAAACCTTAAAACATTCAACCCAGAAGATGACCCTTTAACCGGATTAGCGGTTATTTCAACACCAAAAGTTAGGTATGTATTTATATAATTCTATTTTTGTTGGTCACCGTAAAGGTGCATTCCTTTCAAAATTCAGGTAAAAAAAGGATTGAACAACGCTATTTAAAATTTGTGATACACTACCGTACCGATAATCATCAACGAAGGTCGTATAGGGTAGGGTATCAAGAAAAACAATTGTTTTATCAAAGCAGTTTGTGAATAGAAGAAAGAAATAAGAACAAATGAAAAGAACACTATTTTTTCTGGTTTTAGGCCTTTTATTGGGCACGGGTGCAAAAGGGCAGATCAAGATCGGGGACAATCCCCAGACCATTGACCCATCATCGGTCTTAGAGCTCGAAAGTGGCTCCCGTGTATTGGTGGTCACCCGAGTAAGTACGGCCGAGATGAATGCCATTACCCCCTTACCCGGGGCGGTGGTCTATAATACCGACCTGCAGTGCGTACATTATTATAATGGTACCGAATGGATCAATATTTGTGAAGAAGTGGGCGGCATACCCAATTTAACCACCGAACCTTTCGTAAACACCCGAAGTACCATCGTAATTACCACCGATGGCGAAAACAACCATATTGAGGTAGCACAAAACAGTATACGAACCGAACAGATCGTGGATGGCGGTATCAATGGTGTGGACATACAGAACAACAGTATAGGAAACGATAAATTGGGGAACGATGCCGTTGGCCGGGAAGAGATCATCGACAATGCTGTGGGGATCGATGCCCTGGATACCAGCCAAGTTACCTTGGAGAGTTTTACCAATACCCCGGGCTTTATCACCAGTACCGATATCATTAGTGGGGATACCGGTAATGATATCATGATCGGAATCGATGAAGGCGCATTCTATGATGAGCAGCCCGTTTTGGATGCCATACAGGTAAATACCGATGCCATTGCTGTGAATGCGGGAGAAATTAGCACCAACAGTTCAGAAATTGACACCAATACGGCAAGTATTTTAAGCAACGCTTTGAATATTGGATTGAATGCGGACAACATACAGATCAATACCGACAATATACTTTTAAAAGAAGACGCCGCCAACAAATCGGATGATGTGGCCTTAGGGAATTCAGCAGACCTTTTCCCTACCCAGAATGCGGTAAAAACGTATGTGGACAATGCCACGGGGGCCGTAAGTACATTGAACAATGGTGAGATCTATGTGGGCAACGCATCCAATGTAGCCACAAGTGTTGCCATGAGCGGGGATGCCACCATTGATAACACGGGGGTGATAACCATTGAAAATGATGCGATAACCACGGCTAAAATTTTAAATGGTCAGGTAACCAATGCTAAAATTGCGGCCAATACAATAAATTCCAACAGGATTCTTAATGGGACCATACAAGAAATTGATATCGCAGATGCAGCTGTTACCCCAATTAAGATTGAACCTTCACCAACGAATGGGCGCTATTTAAGTACTAACGCTTCAGGAGTTGTTGAATGGGTTGATTTGCCTGCGGCTACCGTTAATACGGATAATCAACAATTAACATTGGCCAGTGATGTATTAACATTGGAAGATGGAGGGACCCCAATAAGCCTTGCTTCCTATTTAGATAATACAGATGAACAACAATTAAGTATATCCGGTAATCGGATATCTTTAACTGATGGAGGTTTTGTAGATCTCCCCCCTGGTACTGTTGATACAGATGAACAACAACTTACCTTGGAGCCTGGAAATCTATTAACCCTAGAAGACGGTGGCACACCTATAAATTTAACTCCATTCTTGAATACTGACGAACAGACAATATCAGATTTCACATTTGACGATACTACTAACATCTTAACATTAACCATTGACAATGGAGGGACTGAAACTGCAAATTTAAGTTCTCTGGCAGGAGGAACCCCAACGGCGGCGGATGTCACTTTTTCAGCTACAGGAAATACAACGAGTGGAAACGTGCAAGCGGCCATCGAGGAATTACAGACTGAAATTGATGGTATTTCCTCTGGAGGAACAGCGAATCCTAGTGATGAACTCATTACCTCCTTTGCCTTAAACGGGACGGGGTTAGACATAGCTGAAGGTACTAACATTCTACCCACGATCGATTTAGATTTGACATTCGCAACTGATGCTGCATTGGCTACTGCAATCGGAACAAAAGAGGATGCGGCCAACAAATCAACCGATGTGAACCTGGCAGATGCAACCAATACACTCTTCCCTACAGAAACCGCGGTCAAGACTTATGTCGACACACAGATAGGCTCGATTGCAACACCCACAATCGTGAGTGGCGATACAGGGAATTCAATCTCCGCAAGTGGCACCGACGGGGGGGCTTTCTATGACGATTCGACAATTTCAA
>NZ_JAWMPY010000013.1:0-10003 GCF_033101095.1 Maribacter sp. TH_r10
TATGAATGATTTATTGGATGTTGTTGATGACATGGTCGCAACAGATGTAAATACACCTTTGACCATAGATATTTTAGAGAATGATATGGGTATTCCTGAAAATGGAACGTTGACTGTAACTGATCCTGAAAATGGGACCATTGTTATTAATGACGGGGGAACACCTGACGACCCAACTGATGATACCGTAACATACACACCAAATTCTGATTATGAAGGCACTGACTCTTTCGAATATACGGTATGCGATGCCCAAGGTAATTGTGATACGGCAACTGTAACTATTGAAGTGGGAACAGCACCTATTATAGATGCTGTTGATGATACTGCTTCTACAGAAATGGATTCACCAGTAGATATTGACATTTTGGCAAACGATTCCGGTATACCTGATATCGACTCCTTAACAGTTAGTGATCCTTCTAATGGCGTAGTGGTAATTAATGATGGGGGAACTCCGGATGACCCTAATGACGACACGGTTACATATACTCCAAATGAAGGGTTTACCGGTACAGATTCATTTGAGTATACGATTTGTGATGCTATGGGGAATTGTGATACCGCTACTGTGACGATAACTGTGGATATGGCTAATAATCAAATTGATGCCGTGGATGACGATTATTCTGGTGTTTTTGTTGATGGTACAAATGGAGATGTGGTGCCTAATGGAAATATTTTTGACAATGATACTTTAAATGGTGAACCGGTAAGCCCTGAAGATGTTATTTTGTCAGTTACACCTACAGAGCAATTAATAATCAATCCTGATGGTAGTATTGAAGTGGTGCCGAATACGGCTGAAGGTACATATGCCATAGAATATTCAATCTGTGAAGTTGCAAATCCTTCAAACTGTGATACAGCCATAGTAACGGTTCAAGTTAGTGAGGTAGAGGAGGAAGCTATTTTGGTTAACCAAATGGTAACTCCGAATGGTGATGGTAAAAATGATTTCCTATTTATAAAAGGAGTTAGAAATGCGGCCAATAATTCCTTGAAAATTTTTAATAGATGGGGTGTTGCCGTTTACGAGGGTGAGAATTACAATAATCAGAATAATGTATTCGATGGTAGATCTAAAGGCAGGTCCACTGTGAGTGCTGGTGAGTATCTTCCTTCCGGTATATATTTTTATATCTTTGAGTATCAAAAAGGGAATAGTGAGAACAATACTGATAGTGGTTATATCTACGTCAGTAAGTAATACCTTATACTATTTATATGAATTTAAGAAATAGCATTCTAGTAGTATTGTTATCAATACTGACTACAGAGATTGTATCTGCTCAACAAGATGCCCAGTACACCCAATACATGTATAATACAATGAGTGTAAATCCGGCTTATGCAGGTTCTAGAGGGCAATTGAGTATAGCCGCATTATATCGTTCGCAATGGGTAGGATTGGATGGAGCACCTAAAACGCAGACTTTGAACCTTCATTCACCAATCAGGAACAGTAAACTTGGGTATGGAGTTTCAATAGTTAACGATGAAATTGGGGACGGAGTAATTCAGGAAACATATTTCGACGCGATTCTTTCATATACCATAGACGTCTCCAGGGAAGGAAAACTATCTTTTGGATTAAAGGCAGGTGGAAACTTGTTGAATTTGGATTTTCAGGGTTTACGAAATTTTGATGTGGAACCTGTAAATGAAGAAAATATTGAAAATAAGTTCTCGCCGAATGTAGGTGTTGGTATTTATTATCATACTAATTCGTTTTATGCCGGACTTTCAGCTCCTAACTTATTGGAAACAGAGCATTTTGACAATAGTAATCAAGACTCAAACGATATTCAGTTTTTATCAAAAGAGCGTATAAATTTTTATTTGATTACCGGCTATGTAATGGATTTAAACGGGAACTTGAAATTTAAACCTGCACTATTGACCAAAGTAGTTGGCGGGGCTCCCTTACAAGTTGATATGTCGGCAAGTTTTATGCTTAACGATCAATTCACATTCGGTGCTGCGTACAGATGGGACGCTGCAGTTAGTGCAATGGTAGGTTTTCAGATTTCAGATCAGTTGATGCTAGGATTGGCTTATGATAGGGAAACCACGGATTTAGGAGGTACTCAGTTTAATGATGGATCTTTCGAGGTTTTCTTAAGATATGAATTGGTCAAGTCGTTCCGAAATCTTGTTTCGCCTAGATTCTTCTAAAAGCAATAAAAGATGGTTAAGAAAAATATTTTAATTATTGTCGTTTTGGCATTTTTGATGTCTCATAGTACATGGGCGCAAGAAAGGTTTCTGACCAAGGCCGATCGAAAATATCAAGAGTATTCGTTCAGTCCTGCAATAGATATCTATAAAAAAGTTCTGGACAAGGGATATGTTTCGGCCGAATTATTGAAAAACCTAGGTAATTCATATTATTTCAATGCAGACTATAAAGAAGCGGCGGATACTTACAAAAGATTATTAAAAGATTACAAGACTGAAATAGGACCGGAATACTATTTTAGATATTCACAGAGCCTAAAAAGTTTGGGTGATTATGAAGCATCCCAAGAATTGATGGACCAATTCAGCCAAATGACGTCCGGTGATTTAAGGGCAGGGTTTTTCAAGCAGGAGAAAGATTATTTAGAAGAAATAAAAAAGAATTCCGGTAGATACGAAATAAAGCCTTTTGAATATAATACCACTTATTCGGAGTTTGCTCCTTCTTACTACAAAAAGGGTCTAATTTTTTCTTCTGATAGGGATACGGGAAATTTAGCTAAATATAGGCATACATGGAATTCGAAAGACTTTTTGGATCTTTATAAAGTCAATAGTGATAGTATCGATAATAATCGGGTCACTAAATTAGGGGATGATATCAATACCAGATTACATGAATCAACCTCTGTAGTAACCAATGATGGGAAACATCTTTACTTTACGCGTAACAATTTTAAAGATGGTAAATACATTACTGATGAAAATGGTATAATCCGCCTTAAATTATTACGGGCAACATTAGTGGATGGTGTCTGGACCAATATTGAGGAATTACCTTTTAACAGTGATTCGTATTCTACTGCGCATCCGGCTTTTAGTCCAGATGGGAAAACATTGTATTTTGCTTCGGATATGCCAGGTTCATTGGGGCAGTCAGATATTTTTCGTGTTTCATTGTATGCTGACGGGATGTTCGGAACCCCCGAGAATTTGGGCAATACGATAAATACGGAGGCAAGGGAGACTTTTCCTTTTATTACCTCGGATAACGTTATGTATTTCTCATCAGATGGCCATCCCGGTCTTGGTGGGCTCGATGTGTTTGCGACAAAGATAGAGTCGGGTACATATAACGGGGCTGTAATGAATGTTGGGGAACCTGTGAACAGTAAAATGGATGATTTTACGTTCATTTTTTCAGAAGATACACGAAAAGGGTATTTTGCATCCAATAGGGATGAAGGCCTAGGTGCAGATGATATTTATTCATTTGTGGAAACAGAACCTTTAAAACTGGTTTGTGATCAATCCGTTTCAGGAACGGTAAGGGACAAGATAACCAATGAAGTTTTGGTCGGTGCAACCGTAAAGGTCATAGATGAGGATAATCAGGAATTATTGACTACGGTCACAGATTCGGACGGTAAATACAATTTGTCAATAGACTGTAATAGAGGTAATTTCGTAAGGGCTTTAATGCAGGGTTACGTGCCTTCAGAAGAATATTTAGGTAAATCCGATGGCAAGCCTAACATAATCGATTTCTATTTAGAGCGAGATCAGGTTACGGCAGGATTTGGTGATGATTTGGCCAAATTACTCCAATTGAGTACCATATATTTCGACTTTGATAAGTACAATATCCGTAAGGATTCAGAGATAGAGGTTGAAAAGGTCATTGCGGCAATGGAAAAATACCCAAGTCTGAAGATAAAAGTAAATTCGCATACCGATAGTCGTGGTCGTGATGCCTATAATCTATGGCTCTCGCAGAAAAGAGCAGAGGCTACCGTTCAATATATGATTTCCAAAGGCATCGCCGAAGATCGATTAAAAGGTGAAGGATTTGGGGAAACCAAATTAATCAATAAATGCGAAAATGGGGTTCGTTGCTCAGCCAAAGAGCATGAGAAAAACCGTAGATCAGAATTTATTATCTTGGAATAAAAGTCTATTTACTAAAAGAAAGGGCACCTTCAACGAAGGTGCCCTTTCTTTTTAAATTGTTTTGTAACTTGCTTATATTCTTATATTTATGTATAAAATGCATTTATTTTTTTGTAGGAAATGATGCATTTTGATTGATTCATACCTTAAAACAGGGGTTATACAACATTAGTTACGGCATATTGTTCTGTATGGGTATTTTTACCCAAATGTTATTTAATCAAATGATGGAAATAAAGGTTCCAGGGTTTTATATTGTTCTGATATTTTTATTCTTAGGAGTTGGTGTTCAAGCACAAGCTACAATAACTATTGAAGTAAATTGGCCAAATTGGTCTTCTGAGAATAGAGTTACATTTAGAGACCCTTCAAATACTCAAATAGGAGGGAGAATTTGTAATCCAGCGGCTTGTTATAATGGATCTGGGAATAACTCATATAATAATATTGGTAGCCCACAAACTTATACAGGAATACCTTATGGTACTAATTATGATATTTATTTACAGGATCGCTATGGTGATGGTTGGAATGGAGGGGGATCATATGTAAGGGTGTATCAAGATGGTGTCTTAATTTTAAGCTCAGATTTAACATCAGGGTCAACCCGGACCGTTTCATTTGATATAATTGCTACCGCCCCAGCCCTTTCAATAGGGGATGTTTCTGTAAACGAAGATGACGGTACTGCAACATTTACCGTAACCCATATAGGAGCAAATGCCTCAGGGCCTTTTACCGCAAATTACGAAACTGTTGATGGTACGGCCTTGGCGGGTTCGGACTATACAACCAATATAGGTACTTTAAATTTTAATGGTACTGCCGGTGATACCGAAACCATTACAGTTTCTATCTTGGATGACGGAGCTTTTGAGAATCCTGAGACTTTTACGATTCAATTTACAGGTGTTTCTGATACTGCTGTCGATATTTCCGATACCGGAGTTGGAACTATAAATGACGATGATGTCTTGATTATGAACGACGGCGTTACTGAAAATACCTGTAGTGATGTATTCTTAGATCCTGGTGGGACTTCAAACTATGGTAATAACCTGGATGTTGTTTATACTATATGCGCAGATACGGCCAATAACTACATTAGTGTTGACTTTACGAGTTTTGACGTCAGGAGCGGGGATTTGCTTTATGTCTATGACGGAAATTCAACTGGGGGTACATTGATAGGTCAGTATGATAATAATAATATACCTGATTTCATTGATTCAACGAACGGTACTAATTGTTTGACATTCAGGTTTGTATCTAATGGAGGTACTAATGGTGAAGGTTGGCAAGCTGATGTTTCCTGTCATCCTGAGGGTCCTAAAATCGAAATTAACGATATTTCCTTTGATGAAGATGTGGGTGTTGCGATATTCACTGTGACCCAGACCAGGGCTCCTCACGGCTTTACTTTTTTCGGATTTTTCGTTAATAGGCCATTTACAGTGGATTTTCAAACAGCGGATGGCACGGCTTTAGCAGGAAGTGATTACACGGCAACATCAGGCACAATAACCTTTAATGGTGAAGTGGGTAATGTACAGACTATCTCCGTACCTATAACAAATGATGGCGTATCGGAATTTGACGAAGATTTCACCATTGAATTTACAGATGCCATTGCCCAATATGCGACCGTTAATTATTCTGATACCGGAACAGGTACTATTAACTCACAGATATCGGCAAATGTACCTTTGACCTTATTTCAAGAATTTGATGGGTACTACGACTATTCAACAACCGGAGGCACTTTAAGGACAGAAAGTAATGCGGGTGATTTCTGTGCTATTACCTCATCTTCATCCAATACTTTGGTTTCATCAATACCGGCAACCGCTACAATTGACAAGGCGTATCTGTACTGGGCACATTCAAGTACTGTAGTTGATGGAGTCGTAACTTTTGAGGGGCAGACGGTCAATGCCAATTACCAGTATCAAACTACATTGACCAATAGGAACTTTTATGGGTATGTCAGTGATGTGACCTCCATTGTTCAAGGTATCGCAGACCCATCATCCAACACCTATGATTTTAGTGGTTTGACCATTGACAATACCGGAAATTATTGTAGTACGGCCACTGTTCTTGGTGGTTGGGCACTTTTCGTCTTTTATGAAGATCCTTCGTTACCCGCCGTAAATATCAATTTATATCAAGGTTTTGATGGATTGAGCAATGCGGGCACTTCATTTACGTTGGATTCATTTTATGCCATAGCCGGATCAGGTGCGAAAGCCTCCTTTCTTTCATGGGAGGGGGATCCAAACCTTGATGGCTCAAGTTCCGGTTCAACGAATCCTGAAGAACTCTCCATTACCAATCAATCTGCGGTGACGAACATACTTTCTGGTGATGGAGGCCAACCTGGAAACAATGCTTACAATTCCACAATTTACGATAATACGGTTACCCCTGTTTACAATACGGCCACCTCTTATGGTGTGGATCTGGACACTTACGATATTTCTACTTTTATCTCACCTGGGGATACCCAGGTAACCGCAAATGTCGATGTAGGCCAGGATTTTGTCATTTCAAATGCGGTGATATTGAAGGTGCCTTCAAACCTAGTTGCCGGTATGGTATTTGAAGATGTCAATTATCCAGGAGGAGCAGGACGAAATAGGTTGGCATCTTCTGGTCTAGCTGTACAAGGTGCTACCGTGGAAATTTTTGATTCTTCCGGTAATTTTGTGCAAAGAACAACTACCGATTTAAACGGGCGTTATTCTTTTGGAGGAATTCCCGATGGTACTTACAGTATAAAGGTTGTTAATTCAACAGTAAGGTCCAATAGGGGAGGAGGATTGAATTGTTCAGCGTGTTATCCTGTGCAAACATTTAGGTCATATGAAAGTTCCTCGACCATTATTGGTGTGACTAACGAAGTGGGTGGTGCTAATCCATCAGCCTTTCAAGATGTAGCCCTAGGTGTATTAACCGGGGCACAGAGTGTTTCATCAGTATCGCTTGCCGGTAATGGAATTGTAGGCATCGATTTCGGTTTTAATTTTAATACTATCGTAAACACCAATGATATCGGCCAAGGCTCTTTGAACCAATTTATCTTGAATAGTAATACACTTGGCGAAACAGGACTTGATATCGAGGCAAATGGTATTTTTGACCCTGCAGCAGGTGAGGACACTTCAGTTTTTATGATTCCACCACCAAGTGATCCATTGGGAAGAACGGCAGATGCAAATTATTCAAGCGGTTACTTTGATATAGATATTCCAAATGGAAGCCCCTTACCTGTTATTACCGATAATGACACCCATATAGACGGAAGAACGCAAACCGCCTATTCTGGGAACTCCAATGCAGGAACTGTTGGTTCAGGGGGCACTACCGTAGGTATATCCGCAACAGTTCTGCCAAGTTATGATCGTCCGGAAATTCAAGTTCATAGGATTGGAGGAGATGTGTTGGTAACACAAGGGAGTAATACAATCATAAGAAATATCTCGGTGTACGCCGATAATAATGCTGCTATACGGGTTGATGGTGGTTCAGCCACGATCTCAAACAATTTACTGGGCGTAAATGCCTTAGGGTCAAATGCCGGTAATGTGGATTATGGCGTTGAAATCACCGATGGTACAATGCTGGTCGATGGCAATTATATCGCAACCAACACCGATGCGGGCATCTTTATAGATGGTGGTACATCATCCACGATACAAAATAACCAAATTACAGCAAATGGTGATGCTGCTTGTGATGATAATATTACCATCGGAAACGGTTCTGGGATTGTAATTCAACAAAACTTGATCGAGAATGCCGCCTCTCTCGGTATTGATGGGGACGGAATCGCTGGTGATGTGCTCATTACCGAGAACACCGTGACCTCTTCAGGACAAGATGGGGGAAATTGCGGTGGAAATGTAGCGAATGCAGGTATTCGACTGGATGGGAGTAATTCAACTATTTCAAATAATATTATTGCATCCAATGGCGGCCCAGGACTCGTGCTTGCTGGAGGGAATACCTCGGGGAATCTCATTTCACAGAATTCGTTCTATGGTAATGGTACAGCCTCTGATGCGCTGGGAATCGATTTGGATGCATCCGATGCCATTGGAGATGGGGTTACATTAAATGATAACAGTGATGCTGATGCTGGGCCGAATGGGGCCATGAATTTCCCTGTCATTAGCTTATCCAATATTACCGGTACATCGATTGTCATTGAAGGTTGGGCAAGACCAGGGGCCATTATCGAATTCTTTTTGACCGATATCAATGAAGGAAATGCTGTTTTGGGGGATAACCAGCTCGGTATGACCACAGATTATGGTGAAGGTCAGACCTACATAGCAACTGTTGTTGAAGGCAGCGGAACCGATTTAGACTCAGGGACTTCTTCCTATACTGATTTGGATGGGAATACCGATACGACCAATAAGTTCAAATTTAGTATCCCACTACCAAGTGGGGTCGCGAAAGGGGAATATATTTCGGCAACGGCGACTGTTGGCAATTCAACTTCTGAGTTTTCCCCGTTTAGTATTTTAAAGGTGTATACTGTAATTACCAACCGAAGGATTACTTATAGGGTTAATCCTAATTGATAAATTTTACGTTTTACAAATTTGAATTAGATCGTTCGAGGGTATTAAAGAATTCTCATTAGTAAGAGATTGTATCAAATAACGAATGATGGTCCATTGAATTAAACCGAATAATAAGTCAGCCTTATGCCATCTTTATTCAAATAATGTATACAAGTTCTGTTGTTTAGCAGATTTTATCTGTAAAAATTTTGGTGTCAATTATAACAAGAAGATTAGTGTTTTCTTATACGATGTTATTGAATTCTTTCCAAGTGTTTCTAATCTTAAATACTTTCTGACGTAGTTTTTTTAGGATGGATAAAGTATTGGATGATGATTGAAAAATAATGGTCTTTTTTGTATTAGTAATAAATTAATGAAATCCGTATTTCCATAATAAATTTTTGGAAATGTATCAAAATAGGATTTTTAACTTAAAGTGAGAAAACTTCTATATTATCCATAGTCATTATGTAATCATTAGTCATGATGATTATTTCTTTTTTTCCATATTGAAATTTAAAATTAGTATTTCAAATGCTTGGGTGACCATGTAAAAATAAGAAATGCCTTACAAGGTTGATCTCTCGAAACCATTGATATAATTAGGCTCATCGACCAATGAAACACCTATAAAATCTCAAAATGTCGTTGTCGACACCTCATGATTACGGTGCTATACAGTACAAATTCCAACATACACAACAAATATTTTCCTAAGGAGGTGATAGGACTAATTTTGTTTGTTGTATAAAAATGAATTCATTCTAAGTAGAATTGAAACCGAACAGAACAAACTCTAAGATTTTGAAATACGAAACCATAATAAGTAAGGAATTTGTCATGAGTAGAAAAATATTAATTCTGATTTTCTTAATGTTTTCAGGATTCGCATTTTCACAGACTATTGTAAATTTAGAAGATCAATGTAATTGTGAAGTATTGCAAGGAACCGAAGTAGTTGCACCTGGGGTAAATAGCCCTACAGGAGCCGATCTTGGGGATTTGTACGTTAACACAACAACAGGAACTATCTATTTTTGGGATGGGGATTCTTGGGAATTGACATCAACTGATTCAGATACAACGAATGCTTCTTTAACTGAAGATGGGGTTAACCTTATCTTAACTGACAGTGATTTAAATACGGTTTCCATACCATTGGCCGATATTGCAGCCTTGACGGATACGAATACTACGAATAGCACCTTAAGTTTAACCGATTCTGATTCCGACGGAACGAACGACACCTTGACCTTATTGGATAGCGAAGGCAATGTAGTGGAAGTTCCATTGGC
>NZ_JAWMPY010000014.1:0-6673 GCF_033101095.1 Maribacter sp. TH_r10
TTACATCATCGGCTTCGGCTAAGGTTAGTACGGGATTAAATTAGCATTTAATTTCGGATTAAGCGATTAGCCAAAACTTTTTATTTTGTTTTAATTTTTTCATTTTAAAAGCCAAATCAAAAGATTTGGCGGACTTTATAAAAATACACTAAACTATGGATTAAGCATCAAAACCCGTATTAATTTTAGCCATTGTTGTACCACGTTTTTTTATCAAAACTCTCTGTGTATATTATATTCCGTTTCATACTGTTTTAAAACAATTCCATTAACAGGATGAATTTCTAAAACTTCCATATCACATCGATATCTTGATTTTTCATTTAGTTGGTTAGTCACTTTCCAGTAATATTTTTTTGATTTTGTATCAAAAGTCAATGTTTTTGTAATCGGTTTAATTCCCTTTTTCATTTTATTTGTCTCAGCAATACTATCAATTTTGTTTTCATTTAACCAGTTCGAAGGTTTGTTCTCAAGAAGAAATTGAGGTATATAATCTATGTCAATTTTTTCAATTAAGTTTAAATCAAAATCTAATATCACTGTACTATATTTAGAAATGTTTTCATATTTGAAGTCGGGGTGATTTAAATTAAATCCGACTTTTTTAATATTTATATAATTCTTTTTTTTACGTGTATAATTTTTCTTTCTTATTCTTTTCTTTGCTTTGGATTTGTGTTGATAATATTCAATATACCAAGACGCAAGTTCAAAATATTCAAATAAATCCTCTCCAACAGCCTTTTTTAAATAAAACTCAGCCTTTTTTATAACCTCAGGTTCTAATTCTTTTTTTTGAGAAAAAGAGCTTTTAAAACTTAATATCAGGATTAATATAGTTATTGTTTTTTTCATTTAACAAATGTGGTACAACACAGCGCTTTGTGAAATCCACGCTATTTTATGGAAATATAGTGAAAACCATTATAAGTTTTCTACGATGTTGGGAATAAAATGACGTGTACCACCGAGATAAGGGACCTTTGAACACCCGTAAAATAAGCAAGCAGCGATGTTAAATTGCATATGACGCTGCGATGATGTAGCATTTCCGAAAGACCGGGCGACATCTGCGAGAGCAGTGTGCGGGAGGGAGCGGGGGCAAAACGAGATGAAGGGATTTTGGTCGATGTAAACGTCACGAGCGCAGAGAACACAGGAATACCTTTAAAAATCAATGAAGATGATAGGGAGAATACTGGCAGATTGAGTTAAGTTTTAGTTGTTTTTCACCTCAGTTCATTGTTGGCGGTAGTAATTATTTCCCCAGTATTTCATTGATATATATTGAACGATATTTTTCTGGATATTCAACCTGTACTCCGTGCGTTCCATTTTCAAATAAAAACCATTTTTTAGATGGCGCAATAATTGAATCAAAATACGCCTTTGCTACAGACGTTTCAGTAAAATGGTCATTGTCTCCTTGTAGTATGTATACTGGCACTTTAAATTCAGGAACATCACGCATTAGATTCATATCGATAGCAGTAGGTTGTAAAATCTTAGAGGCAGGATAGTAGGATTCAGGATTATTTATCATATCGGTAAATTTTTCCTTAAACGTCAATCCATCATCTAAAAACATACTTTTAATAAAATTAAAGTCGGTATCTAATTTTATCGGTGCATATTTCATTACAATCTGTCGTTCTATTTCAAAGGCTTCAACTACTGAATTTTTTGAGTTTTTAACATAAGGTGGTCTTCCAATTTGTTTTAATTGATTTATTGAAATCGTATCATTATGTTTTTGCGATTCTGACATTGCAAATTCATAAGATAACTCTTCCGAAAGTGATAGATTGGCCATAAGACCACTACCAATATAGGCGTGATATAATTCAGGATTTTTTTGAACCATATAAGCTGCTACCGCTGTTCCCCACGATAAACCTTCGATGTAAATCTTATCCTTTTTAAAAGTCTTTTTTAAGTGATTTGATAATTCCAAACCATCATCCACAATATGGTTTAGGGTAATCGACGAATCAGGTATGCTGTCATTATAGGCTAGTCCAGAGCCTCTTTGTTCCCAATAACAAACCGTAAATATATCTTCCAAATCAACTCCTGTGAGTTTGTAAATTACGGGTAAAATGGGTGAGCCTGGTCCTCCGTGAACTATTAGTAGCACGGGGTTATTTTTGTCTTTTCCTCTAATGGTAATTCTTTGAGGAACTCCATTTATTGTCATATCCTCGTGCATAGCAATACTATTTGGAAGCACATTTCCCTTTTCGTCTAAAAAAGGTTCTTCATCTCCAGAACTATTGATTCGGATTACTAATAAAACAACTAAAATAAACGCAACAATTGCTCCCAATAAAATCAGAAACCACTTTCCTATTTTCTTTACTAATTTCATATGTTCTTAATTAGTTCTGTAGTTTTTCTTATTACCACCAACGCCGCGCTATGTGAAGTCCACGTTATTTTTAAGGGAATATAGTGAAAACCTTAAAAGGTTTTCGACAATATTGTGAATAAAATGACGCGTGCCACCGAGCAAAGCGACCGAGGAACACCTGTTAGATAAGTAAGCAGCGATGTTAAATTGCATATGACGCTGCGATGATGTTGCATTTCCATAGGACAGGGCGACATTTGCGAAAACAGTGTGCTGGAAGGAGTAGGGCTAAAGGGGATGAAGGGATTTTGGTCGACGTGGGCGTCACGAGCGCAGCGAACACAGGAATACCTTTAAAATCAATGAAAATGATATGAATAAAGCTACATCATTGTTCTGTATATGGTGTTGTGGCATCCCGAAGGGTGCTATACATTACATATTGTCAGCTATATTTTACAAAATACATTTCCAATTCCCCTTTTCCTTTAGCGTGAATTTTTCCCCTGCTTTCACAATTGATATCATTTTTGACAAGCTGGTAGGTTGTTTTTGATATATTTATTTTGCCATGCTCTCCTAAAGATTCCATCCGACTTGCCATATTAATCGTATCTCCAAAGAGATCATAGTTAAATTTCTTTTTTCCTACTACGCCGGCCACTATTGGCCCCGAATGTATCCCAACTCTCATTCTCCATTTTATTTCATGTTTGTTATTTCTCTCCTCAAGATAGGATAACATCCGTTGTGCAGCTTTGATACAATTAATGGCATGTTCTTTAACCTCTTCTTCAAGGCCACATGCAGCCATATATGCATCCCCAATAGTTTCGATTTTTTCAACTCCTGTCTCCTCGACAATCTCATCGAATCGTCCAAAAATATCATTGAGTTCGTTGACCAAAGTAATTGCAGGAATGCTAGCTACTAACTCGGTAAAGCCTATGAAGTCAGTAAACAGTATAGTTACATTTTTGTGTCTTTTAGGTACTGTTTTACCAGTTTCTTTTAGATCTCTTGCCACGTTTACCGGAAGAATATTATGCAGAAGGTCATCTGATCTTTTTTGCTCTGCCTTTAAAGACTCCTCTGATCTATCGATCAATACAGACAAAGTCCATGCGATTGTAAGACAAATCAATCCCGTTGTGCTGATGTTGATCACTTGCAGAAAATAAGGGTCCAATACATCATAGTGAGCGATAATTTTTGATTGAAGCACAACCGAAATAATCAAAGTCAAGCCCCCCAATATACTAAAACCGATAGCTAATTTCCTCGCACTTTTAGGGAAGGTCATGTATGGAGTAATTATTATGATGTAACAAATGACCCAAACCCCTGACGAGTAACCCAGTAAATAAAGAAATAGAATAATTCCAATATAAGTTGTAGCGGTAAACCAAGTTGAAGCCAATACCCTCCAACCTTTACCATTGAAAAACAGAACGAATGAAAACATCAATGCCAAGAGTCCATTGCTCACGTGAAGTATTGAGATATCTGTAAGATAAAGAGCAGTAATCATCCACATCACCATGAATAAGATGCCAAGGATAGAGGCAATATTTGTTATCCGCAGATACCTATTCTCAGTTATTGAAAACTCCTTATTAGCACCATAATCAACTATTCTTTGGAAAATTGAAGTTTTGCTTATATCATCATTGGGCATATGGTCCTTTTTTTTCGCTAAAAATTGAATGCTTTCATATTGTAGCCAGTGTGTTCGTACATGGTTTTGTTGTGTTAATACCAAGATACTGAATAAACAGAAGTAATGAACTATTCGCGTTATTGGTAAATGTTATTGCAGGTAATTGAAGAACAGTTCTATAAAGACACCAAGCACAGCACTGAGGACAGCTGCAAAAATAGATAAGCGTTTTAATTTATAAATGTTTGTAAATGCCAACCATAGACATAACAAAGCACAAAACGATAAAATTATAGTTCCATACAAAGGCACGATGCTGTTGAAAAGCCCAATTTGATTAAAAATGGGATCTAGCAAAGCAGTAAAACCAAAAAGAGCTAAAGTGAAATTCGTTTTTTTATGGCCTATAAATAGGTAATAACTAGCAATTAATAACTCAACACTTATAGCTAAAGGACCAAATTGATTATAATATTCTCTTTTAAAATATGCCTCGAAACCTTGGGGGAAATCAATCTTCACTATAAAGGCGATACTTAGAACAATTCCGATAATCAAAAGTAATATTGCAATTGTCTTTCTTTTTTTCATGAGGTCGCGCTAAATGTTTGCCAAGGTGTTCGTATATAATTTGTTGCGTTGGTTAGATCTAAGATAGTAAATGGAAACTAATCATTATCGAAATCTGCAGGATTTTCAGAGTACACACGCAACAAGTAATTAATTATACACATCTTAAGTTTGATTCTCTTTAAATTGATAATATTATCAGACAGAAGAAAAGAGGGAATTAAGCTTGTTATACACGATGGAGCCTGTGGACACAATGAAAAAAGCCCCTTGAGGAGGCTTATATGAATCCGTTTATATAGGAATTAAGGGCTTGTGCAACGGTTACCGGTGTTAGCACTAGTTTTATTTCTTTTTTATGAATTTAATTCCAAGTATTATTAAGACTACTATCAAAGCAATAAAATACATACTGGTTGTAGTGCTTTTTATAATCGAAAAAATATTGGTTACATTAACTGTAGTCTCTGTCAAGTCTGGATAATTGTTCAACATTGTGATAATCCCAATATTTTCCAGGTAATCCGCGATTCCTGCAATTATTGGTAACATAGAAAGATAGGTAAAAGGGGACTTGAGTTTGCTTAATTTTTTTAGAAAAAATGCCAAAAGCAAAGAATAGGTCAGCCCAAAAAGTATCGGATAAATCATATCCACAGGTATTTGGTTGGTTAAATAAATTTCACGCCCATTTTCACCAAGTGTATTAAATAATTTATTTACATAGTCCTGATTATATCCCGTTGGAAGCATATCCAACAATTTCATTCCGTTCGAGAATCCCATTGTTTTTGGAATCGTAACCAGTAACATGAATAGGTAAATAACATTGGTCAGTATAAAAAGACCCAATACTTTTTTTCCGGAAGTGTATTTTTCTAGGGTTTTAGCGAATCGGTTCATTGATTTTCAAATTAGTGCTAACGCAGCGTGCCTGTTACACAAGATATGAAAAAGACCGTGGTTATTTTCTAAATCAGGTAAGGGATCGTAACTTTAGGTATGCAAGGCAAGAAGGACTATCAGGAAAAACTGTTCGCGAGTTACCAGTTGGCGATCGCCTACAACCTGAAGAAATACCTGAAATTCATCGAAAAACGAACGAAAAGTGGGGCGGGAATGCTTGCTTTGTTATTTTTTATAAAAAACAAGTGCCAAGAACTTGAAAGAACACTTGTAGCCCCCCTAAAAATCTAGAATGCCCAATGTCCTAAAAACACAAAGCCCCTAAAAAGGGCTTAAAAGAGGTCTTTTTTTGCTGTTCAAGGGCTTGTGCAACGGTTACTATTGTTGTAAAACGTACTTTTTTTACACTTCGATTGAAATCGTAACTTTTCCGCCAAGACCTTTTTCCACAATTTCGTAAAGCGTTTTCAAGGTCAGATTACTGCCATTGTTTTCTACTCGTGAAATATAAGTCCGTTTTTTGTCTACTAATTCGCCCAGTTGTTCCTGCGTAAGGTTTTTTTCTTCCCGTGCATTTCTCAAAAGCAAACCGATTTTAAAAGACTCAAAATCTCTTTCCAATCCGTCTCTACGTTCCGTTCCTTTTTTTCCATAAACGGTGTCCTTGATTTCTTTCCAACTCTTGGTGTCCATCTTATTTGTTTTTGTCTTCATAGTATGAATTCATTAGTCCGACCGCTTTGTCGATTTCTTTTTTTGGTGTTTTCTGCGATTTTTTGGTAAATCCGTTCAAGAGTATTACCAATTTTCCTTTGTCGAAAAAACAGAAGACTCTCCAAATGTCCGAGCCTAATTTTATTCGGGCTTCGTAGAGTCCTTTAGTTCCGACAAGTGCTTTCAGATAAGTGGAGGGAACTCTTTCATAAGTCTCGATTATTTCGATTACTTTAAATATCTTGTCCTGAACCTTTTTCGGTTGTTTGAGCAAGAATTCTTCGAAATACCCTTTATACTGGATAACTTCCCTTACTTTTTCCATTGCTCAAAGGTAACTTAAAAGTTACTATTTTCAAAATATTTTGTTGAATTTAGAGTTGTCCTAAAAAGGGTAAGGCTACAAAAAGGGGAAGGCTACAGGGGTACTGGAGTGAAAGATAAAAAAACAAACCATAACAAAGCTCACA
>NZ_JAWMPY010000015.1:2500-5371 GCF_033101095.1 Maribacter sp. TH_r10
AACCTTGCCAGTAAAAGTAACTCGTAGGCTCATTATGCAAAAGGCACGCCGTCACCCCGAAGGGCTCCGACCGCTTGTAAGCGTATGGTTTCAGGATCTATTTCACTCCGTTATTCACGGTTCTTTTCACCTTTCCCTCACGGTACTGGTTCACTATCGGTCTCTCAGGAGTATTTAGTCTTGGCGGATGGTCCCGCCGGATTCATACAGGGTTTCACGTGCCCCGCACTACTCAGGATACCACTATCGACAATGGTCTTTACTTATACGGGACTGTCACCCTCTTTGGTTACCCTTTCCAAGGTATTCTAATTCATCGCACGTCGAACAGCGTGGTCCTACAACCCCAACATTGCCGAAACAACATTGGTTTGGACTAATCCGATTTCGCTCGCCGCTACTTTCGGAATCACTTTTGTTTTCTCCTCCTCCGGCTACTTAGATGTTTCAGTTCACCGGGTTTGCTTCCCTTGCGGGATGACATGTCTTCAACATGCCGGGTTGCCCCATTCGGATATCCGCGGATCATATCGTGTGTGCCGATCCCCGCGGCTTTTCGCAGCTTATCACGTCCTTCTTCGCCTCTGAGAGCCTAGGCATTCCCCATACGCCCTTATCTAGCTTGTCGCTATACCTTTTATTCTTATTCTTATTCTATTCGTACTACTTTACTTAAAAAATTCGTGTTTTCTCTTCAAAGTACATATACCTAAATATATATACCCTGTCCCAATATGTCAATGAACGTTGTCGTGAGCCACGACGGGCAATTGAATCCCGTACGGCCCAACACAATACTCGAGGATGGACCAAACCATCCCCAGGCATTGCCTGGTGGAGAATATCGGAGTCGAACCGATGACCTCCTGCGTGCAAGGCAGGCGCTCTAGCCAGCTGAGCTAATCCCCCGTCTTTCAGTCGCCGGCTATCAGTTAACAGTTATCAGTTAATCGATGACCTTACGCCAACTTGGGATACCCAACTCCTAAAATTTCCAATCTTTCAATTATATGAACGTATCGCCCCCATTGGGGCAAAATGTAGTCCCAGGCAGACTCGAACTGCCGACCTCTACATTATCAGTGTAGCGCTCTAACCAGCTGAGCTATGGGACTGTCCCTAACACTCTTCGTTTTCGTAAACGACAAATGTTATTTACTTATATTGTTATCATAAAGACAGTTTCTTGAAATTAAATCGAAAGGACGGGACCGGTCTTATGGTCTTTGGCCGTCGACTCTCTAGAAAGGAGGTGTTCCAGCCGCACCTTCCGGTACGGCTACCTTGTTACGACTTAGCCCTAGTTACCGATCTTGCCCTAGGCCGCTCCTTACGGTGACGGACTTCAGGCACTCCCGGCTTCCATGGCTTGACGGGCGGTGTGTACAAGGCCCGGGAACGTATTCACCGGATCATGGCTGATATCCGATTACTAGCGATTCCAGCTTCACGGGGTCGAGTTGCAGACCCCGATCCGAACTGTGATCGGTTTTATAGATTCGCTCTGCCTTGCGACATGGCTGCTCTCTGTACCGACCATTGTAGCACGTGTGTGGCCCAGGACGTAAGGGCCGTGATGATTTGACGTCATCCCCACCTTCCTCACGGTTTGCACCGGCAGTCCCGTTAGAGTCCCCGACATGACTCGCTGGCAACTAACGGTAGGGGTTGCGCTCGTTATAGGACTTAACCTGACACCTCACGGCACGAGCTGACGACAACCATGCAGCACCTTGCAAATTGCCCGAAGGAAAATCTATCTCTAGACCTGTCAATCTGCATTTAAGCCCTGGTAAGGTTCCTCGCGTATCATCGAATTAAACCACATGCTCCACCGCTTGTGCGGGCCCCCGTCAATTCCTTTGAGTTTCATTCTTGCGAACGTACTCCCCAGGTGGGATACTTATCACTTTCGCTTGGCCGCCCAGGTCTCAAGGACCCGGACAGCTAGTATCCATCGTTTACGGCGTGGACTACCAGGGTATCTAATCCTGTTCGCTCCCCACGCTTTCGTCCATCAGCGTCAGTATATGGTTAGTGACCTGCCTTCGCAATCGGTGTTCTATGTAATATCTATGCATTTCACCGCTACACTACATATTCCAGCCACTTCACCATAACTCAAGACCACCAGTATCAAAGGCAATTCTACAGTTGAGCTGCAGACTTTCACCCCTGACTTAATGGCCCGCCTACGGACCCTTTAAACCCAATAATTCCGGATAACGCTCGGACCCTCCGTATTACCGCGGCTGCTGGCACGGAGTTAGCCGGTCCTTATTCTTACGGTACCGTCAGGGGGCTACACGTAGCCCTTTTTCTTCCCGTATAAAAGCAGTTTACAACCCATAGGGCCGTCTTCCTGCACGCGGCATGGCTGGATCAGAGTCTCCTCCATTGTCCAATATTCCTCACTGCTGCCTCCCGTAGGAGTCTGGTCCGTGTCTCAGTACCAGTGTGGGGGATCCCCCTCTCAGGGCCCCTACCCATCGTAGTCATGGTAAGCCGTTACCTTACCATCTAACTAATGGGACGCATGGCCATCTCTTGCCGGCCGAAGCCTTTAATCAAAACACCAGGCGGTGCAATGATACTACGGGGCATTAATCCAAGTTTCCCTGGGCTATTCCCCTGCAAGAGGCAGGTTCCATACGCGGTGCGCACCCGTGCGCCGGTCGTCAGCGGAGTGCAAGCACTCCCTGTTACCCCTCGACTTGCATGTGTTAGGCCTGCCGCTAGCGTTCATCCTGAGCCAGGATCAAACTCTTCATCGTTGTCTTATAAATATATTCCGCCAACGACCAAGAACCCTCCCGGCCCCGTCTCTCGATTCAAAATTCTTTATCTTATATATGGTACGGCATTCCTGCC
>NZ_JAWMPY010000016.1:0-5176 GCF_033101095.1 Maribacter sp. TH_r10
CCATCGCTTTAATTTCAACTTCTTTTCTTTTTTGCATTGCCAAAAAAAGAAACAGGGCCGAAAAACTAAGGTATAATATACCTTGGTTTAAAGGAGCCAGCCGCAGCATGGCCAGTTTGTTAAGATCCACATTGAGAAAAGCAAATAAAAATCACTGCCACAGCGTCCAGGCCGCTTTCACTAGCGTGAAATGCTCTATGGACGCCTTCCCATTGCCCATGTGTAAATCCCTTGATTTACTGCGAAATTGAAAATAGGCCGGGAAACCCTTCGATTAGCTTTTAAAACCAAATGGAGACATTGATTTACAACGAACTGTCCAAAACTTGAGATGGTACATTTCGAGGTCGGCCTCCTTCTGTAGTGCAGGCGATAGGGCCGTAAAGAATTATTGAAGTTCAGAAAAATATTTTATAGGGGTTTTACTTTTCCCGAACTATCACAATTACTTAATCTACAGCACTTTATCGGTTATTTTTCAGATTCATCCTATTAGAATTGCTAATCTGCATATTTTATTGGAAATTTAAGAAGAGCCAAAAAAAGGATACAAGTCTTCCCCCTTTATCTTTTATCCACAACCTGTAGGATATGAAAAAACCAACCTTACTCATTATCTTTCTCTTCATTTTCGCAAATTTTGCACCGGCCCAAGAGAAAGTCTTTTATTCTTCCTTTAGGCCGCAAGGATGGGATATTTACTTATCCAAAGACGATGGCAAAAACTTTTCAAAATTCACGGAACACGAAAGTCTGGATTATGACGCCAAAATTTCACCTGATGGCAAATGGGTGGTCTTTACCTCGGAACGCAACGGTCGCCCACAATTGTTTCGCAAAAGTACCGAGGGAGATTCCCTTCCTCGCCTTTTGGTAAACAGTAATTCCATGCAAGATCAGGTCGATTTTTCACCTGACGGCAAATGGATGGTCTTTGTATCTACCCACGAGGGAAACTCGGACATTTATAAACTTCCTTTTTCACCTTCCGACACCCTGGATATTTCCGAGGCCGTGAATCTCACGAACAGTAAGGGTGGGGATTTTAGACCTAGGTTTTCCCATGACGGGAAAAAAATCGCTTTTTCAAGTGATCGGGCACATGAAACAAAACCGCATCCAAGATTGGTTTTCTCCTTGCAACGTACAGGGGATATCTATGTCATGAACGCCAATGGTGGCGATACAAAAAGACTCACTTATTCCGAAAACTGGGAGGGTAGCCCCGTGTGGTCACAAGATGACCGGGAAATCTTGTATTATTCTGCCGATTATCTTTTTGCCAGCGGAAATAAAAAGTTCAAACTTTATAAAATATCGGCTACGGGAAAGCGTGCAGCGCAAATATCACCGGATGGCTATTCTTGTTTATCCCCTATATTAAGACCCAATGGCGATATACTATTCACAGGCTTTCTAGAGCAACCGAATGGGTTTTCCATCCTTGGACTCGATCCAAAAACACAAAAAATAGATTCTACTTGGGTACAACCGATGAATATGTTGAATGTAGACTACCACGATTCGGGCATCATGCTCTACCATGGTGGGGAGACACCACCACGGGAACCAACGAACATCAACGATTTTAGGGGCGACCTTTTGGTCAAGAACAGTCCTCAACGTATAAACGACCTACCCAACAAAGCTCTTTCATTATATGGGGTTAGGCGCTCTTTTGCCGCCCCGGCAACACCAGATGGGAAGATCATATATGGTGTTTCCGAGGTCAACAATTTTCAGGAAGCCCTTTCCCCCTTTGCCTATGTTATTTTGTTACTGCCCTTTCTCGCCATTTTTTGGTTCATCTTCGGAATCTATAAAAGCATTAAAAAAAGGAAGACCATTCCCTTTTGGAAACATATTGTTTTTTCGGTAGTGGCCCTTGCCCTTGTCATGTTTTTTATAAAGTATACCGATGACCAGCTGTTTACCTACCTGCTCCCCCTAAATAAAGTGAAGCCGTTTTTATTCATTTTTGGGGCGCTACTTTTACTTTTAGGGGCATTGTCATATTACCGCTTTACGCAAAGAAAGAAACATTATAAACCCATTGCCCCTTTATATAGATTGTATGCTTTTATGTTCATTCCCTATGGTTTGCTTGTTTTATATGCGGCACTTATGTTGTCCTCCTTTTTTAATACTGAAAAAGATTTTTATGCCGTTGATTACACGACCAATGAAATAAAACATTTGTTCAACTTTAGACCTGACCCCGACTTTAACCCCCAGTTTTCGAATATCATCGATACCAAAATCACTCCAGATGGTAAGTACCTCCAATTCTCAGTAGGAGGTTTTAGAAGGAGTCCGGAAGCAAAGGGCGGTGTTTATCGCTATCATTTGGAAAACAAATCATTGGAAAATGTTACCGATTTGGAAAGCAACACCGGATTCGCCGATTATTCCGAAGATAATACGGTTATGGTTTTCCGTAGTGGAAGAACCGGCAATATGGATATTTATGTTGAAGAAAATGGAAATACGACCAATATCACCGATAGTCCGGACAAGGAAGCCTTCCCTGCGATCTCATATGATGGAAACAAAATAGCCTATTGCTCTGATGTAAATGGAATGGACAAAGATGGCATTGTAAAAACCATGGATATTTATATGGTTGAAAGGGTCAACGATGGGTGGAGCGAACCAAGACAGTTAACCACTTTTTCCGGACAGGAAGCACATCCGCATTTTTCTCCCGATGGGGAATGGCTCATCTACACCACGGAAGAATTCGGAATCAATGACGAGCAACCTTTGATACAACCCTTCATTTTCAGTCCCCAGATGTATGGTGAAATTTCGGCCATCAGATTATCTGATGGGAAGAAATTTAGGTTATCACATAATAAGTGGGAAGACGGAACACCTTTATGGATTAAAAAGTAATACCGAAGTTATATCGTTGAAAACATTGTTAAAGTCATACATGTAAACCCTACTCATGGGTCTTAAGCCATTCGTTTCTTAGCTGTAACTGCTTTTTAGAAACCTTGGTCCCTTCTTTTTCCGATAGAAAAATACGGTAGTTAGGGTTCGGCGCTAATACAACGTTGGTTTCCTTTTGAACGTTGTACCGGTTAAAAACGACCTTTAGGGTATCCCCTACTTGAAGTCCTTTAATATAGGCACTGAATTGCTGTCCGTCAGGAAAACCTTCCCCGTTGATTATGGTGATCTCATCCCCTTTGTCCAATCCGGCCACATAGGCAGGTGTACCTATTTTAGGGTTGGAGCGTATTTCCCCATGTCCATCCCCATTCAATGCCACAGCGGCCCCAAAATAAGGTTTCTCCGCATTTTGTGCCAAGGTAACCCCCACAGCGTTTAAAAGCACCTTGTAGTCAGGCATGCCACTCTTGTAGATGTAATTATCAAAAAAAGTATCGGCAAAATCGCGACCTGCATAATCGGCCAACGCTAGTTGAAGGTTTCCCAAAGTATAGGGAATCTCCGATTTTCCGTAGGTGTTCCAAACCTGTTTCATAAAATCGTCGAGGTTCAATTTTTCTTCCCGTAGCGATAGGTCCAGCGCAAGGCCCAACACACTTCCGTAGGAATAATAGGAAATAAACGTATTCTCCCTATTCACGGGATCTACCGAAGTGGCCGCATCTACGAAGGGTGCCTGATAACTCATCTCGACCGGATTGAAAAATCGCCTTGCCGGGGAGTTCCAAACATAGTTAAAAGTGCCCGAAATGCCTTCGACATAGCTCTCAGGTGAAATAATGCCCGCCCTACACAGATTCAGCTGGGTATAATAACTGGTAAAACCTTCGGCAAACCAAAGGGCACCGCTCATATTGGCTTTTTCAAAATCAAAAGGCTCCAACCCTTTCGGACGTATGCGCTCAACATTCCACGCATGGAAAAATTCATGGGACACCGTACCGATATTCCGTTCCGCCCCACCGTTGGCCAGACTTCGCGTACTCGTTAAAATGGTGGAATTCCTATGCTCCATACCATCACCCGAGGCATTGGGGATATAACAGGCCAAAAACGTGTAGGTTCCATAATCAAATGCAGGCAGTTCGCCATAGACCTCCCGTTCGGCAAGCACTACTTTCTTTACATTCTCGAAATAGGCATCCAATTCCTCCTCCGTTCCGTTGTGGTGGAGTACAAAGCGTACCTTTTGTTTTTTCCCATGGTCCTCCACCTCGAATTCCCGAACGGAAAAATCACTTATTTCGGTAGGGCTATCCATAAAATAATAGAGGTTCGGCGCCGAATAAGTAGTGCCGGAAACCAAGGGCAATTGTGTGGCTACCTTCCAGTTCAGATCCTTCCGCACCTTAAAATCCACCTCTATTTTCCGGTCTTTCAAGCTTGGGGCGTACATAAAGGTCGCGGGAATGTTCAAATGGGCATGGGTTTCATCCACCTGGGAATAGGTTCCCCCACCCCGATTGGCAAACAGGGTATAACGAATGATGATGGTGCCATCGTGACCTACTACCTGCCATTGGTACGGATCAGGGCGTAACACTTGTAAAGCCTTGCCCTTGCTATCGGTTGCCTTAAAATCGTACACATTCTTCGCAAACTCATGTAGCGCATAGCGCCCAGGGGAAGAACGACTCATACGAAAGGCCACGGTATCGGTTTTTAGCTCCGGGAACGTACCCTGTACCACCGCTTCGTGGTGTACGGCATTGTCAAAAGAGATTTCGTAATGGTTGGTTTGGGCACACAACATACTGCCAAATAGGAAAATGGGAAAGAGGAATTTCATTACTATATTTTTAATAGGACGAATATACTATTTAAAACAGGTAACTGGAATAGGGTAAGGGTGCATTACCGACTATTATATGCACTACGAAAATAAAATAGGGCAAAAAACTTTTTGATATACTTCCCAACCAAATGAAAACTTTGATTTGCAAGGCTGGCATTCTTTTTAAAATCGGTGTGCCATTCCGAATGAGGTACGAAGAGGAATCACACTAGAATGGGAGTATGGGATTTCTCGTCGCTCGTTCCTCCCTCCGTCGAAATGACAAGGGCTTATGTGATTTGTATGGCTTACCAAAACCAACGTGGGAATACCTTGATCTGCGACCAAAATTAAAATACGCCGGGAAACTTATCGATAAACTTCCCAACCAAATGGAGACATTGATTTACAACGAACTGTCCGAAACTTGAAATGGTATATTTA
>NZ_JAWMPY010000017.1:0-3629 GCF_033101095.1 Maribacter sp. TH_r10
CCGCAATTACGGCGGATTCGACTACGTCCGAATCCACTCGGAATTGCTAAAGTCTGTACTAAACCGAAAATTAACGCATATAAACCCGTAACTGACGGTTATACGAGACCGTTAGCCATAATTATGAAGAAAACCTTACTATCAATATTTCTCATTTCATTAATTGGGTGTAAATCGGAAAAAAAAGACGACTACTACTCAAATGAAAAAAATGAAACTGAATTTATTGAATTTGGTTTTCCAGAATTTGGAGAATGGACTGAATGTTACGATGAAAAACAAGTGAAGGACTATTTCGATGGTTTTTCAATGTTTGAAAAAATTAAAAATGTTGGAGTTTATCTAAATAACAGTACCTACAAAAAAAAGGACAGCCTTGATATAATCGACTTTGAGGACTACGCAGTTTTTATGGTCAATGTAAATGAGCAGAAATGGAAACTGGCGGGAAATGACTTGGAGAGAATATTCAGAATTCAGAAAAAGAAAAAGTCTCTCGAAAATTTTGAAAAGGATTTTGCTCTAAGCAAAGTTTATTCAGACACCTCTTTTTTACATTCCGAAAGACCAATTATCATAGAAGAATATAGACCACATCCCGATATTCTTTCAGCAGTCAAATTTGTAAAGCCATATTCAGATTATCACGATTACATAGTAGTTTATGTTTTTAATTTGATTGTTGTAAAGAACCATCTTGTTTATGCTGGATATTACTTGGACTTGAACGGGAATGAATCCATCGAAAAAGTCAAAAAAATGAATGATAGAATAATGACGAAATTTGTGGAATTCAATAAATAACTATGGCTAACATTGGCTATAGCAAATAGGGCATAAAGCGTTAAATTTAATGGCTTGGGATTATGTACTAAGTCCGCCAAATCTTTTGGATTTGGCAATTAAAAAAATAAAAATAATTACAAAACAAAAAGCTCTGGCTAGCAGACCAGACGGAAACGAAAAGTTTCCTTGCCTGCCCTACTTGCCATAGCCGCACCGTTGTACCCAATGCAAAAACATCCTAACTTAAATGAAAATTATAGAAAAAATCAAAATCAAGAACTTTGGTAGATTTAAAGAATTCTCGATTGGATTTGATAAAGGTTTAAATTTACTGATTGGCGACAACGAAGCTGGAAAAAGCACTATTTTAACTGCAATTGATATTGTTTTGAGCGGTAGCCGAAACAAAGTAGAGACCTATGGTCTTGACCATTTATTTAACTCGGAAGTAATTCAAGATTTTTTGTCAAGTGATAAGAAATACGAAAATTTGCCAATCTTATATGCTGAATTGTACTTAAATGACCAGTCCAATAAGGATTTGGACGGTAAATGGAATTCCGATGGTGTTCCCGCTCACGGAATACAACTAATATGTGAACCAAGAGAAGATTTAAGCAAGGAAATAAGCGAAATACTACTTCAAGAAGATGATAATTTTCCTTTTGAATATTACTCGATAATCTTCAAAACATTCTCTGGAGAAAGTTATACTGGATATAGGAGATTTATGCAACATTTACTTTTGGATAACACGCAAATTAATAACGAATATGCTACCAAATCCTATATCAAAACACTGTATCACAATAGCATAACAGACCCAGAAAAAAATAAACATCATAACGAGTACAGAAAGCACAAAGAAAATTTCCGAACCTCTGTATTAAAGGATTTAAACGAAAGAATTGAAGATTACTCTTTTGCAATTAGAACTAATTCCAAAGCTAATTTAGAAACCGACCTTACAATTAAAGAAGGTAATATTGAAATTCAAAACAAGGGAAAAGGAAGGCAATGTTTTATAAAGACGGATTTTGCACTAAAAAAGAACGAGAAAGAGTTAGATGTAATTCTCTTGGAAGAACCCGAAAACCATTTAAGCCACATAAATATGAAGAAGTTAATCCGTAGGATTAACGAATCTGAAAACAAACAATTATTTATTGCAACACACAGTAATTTAATTAGTACAAGGCTGGATTTGCGAAAAGCAATTATGCTTAATAGCAATAGCCAAAGACCTACACTTTTAGAAGAACTTCCTGCTGACACTTCTAAATTTTTTATGAAAGCACCTGACAATAATATACTTGAATATATTTTGTCAAGCAAAGTCCTTTTGGTAGAAGGCGATGCAGAGTTTATATTAATGGAAGCTTTCTATCGACAAATTACTGGTCAAAAAATCGAAGATTCAGATATTCACATTATTTCTGTTGGCGGAACGAGTTTCAAGCGATATTTAGACATTGCCAAATTACTTCAAATTAAAACTGCCGTAATAAGAGACAACGATGGAGATTATCAAGTCAACTGCATTGACAGATATGAAGAATACACCGAAGAAAATATTAGCGTTTTTTCAAGCGAAGACAATGAAATCAAGACCTTTGAGATTTCTGTATATAAATCCAATAAAGACATTTGTGACGGACTATTTTTAGAAGGAAGAAAAACACTTTCCGTACAAGACTATATGCTTAAAAACAAGGCAGACGTAGCATTTGAATTATTAGATAAAAAGGCAACTGAACTTACTGTCCCAGACTACATAAAAAATGCTATTGAATGGATAAGAGCTTAATACTTGCAGTAGCTGGCTCGGGTAAGACCAGTTTAATTATTGACAAACTTAATCTCGAAGAGAGTTTTTTATTGATTACTTATACAATCAATAACACACGAAATCTCAAAGAATCAATTCTTAAAAAATTCGGTCATTTTCCAGACAATATCAATTTATACTCTTACTACAACTTTTTATATTCTTTCTGCTTTCGACCTTTTTTGGGTTATGAAATAAGACCAAATGGAATTTTTTGGAGCGTTCCACCACAATTTACTAATAGATTATCGTTAGACAATCCGAAACGATATATGACAAAGAACAGGATGCTTTATCATAATAGAATTGCAAAACTATTAGTCCAATGTGAAGTTCTGGGAGAAATTAACGAGCGATTAGAAAAGTATTATGACCATTTATTCATTGATGAAGTACAAGATTTTGCTGGACACGACTTCAATTTATTGAAAAGCATTACAAAGACACAAATAGACATTATGCTCGTTGGGGATTTTTATCAGCATACATTTGATACAAGTAGAGATGGAAATACTAATGCCAATATTCATAAAGATTATGATAAATACCAGAAGATATTTGAAAAGGCAAAGGTTAAACCAAACAAAGATTATCTTAATAAAAGTTATCGTTGCACCAAAAGTGTCTGTGAATTTATAAGCAATCAAATTGGAATTCATATTGAATCGCATAAAGAAGAGAGTAGCAATGTCATTTTCATCGAAGACAAAAGTGAAATCGAAAAAGTATTCAATGATGATTCCATCATTAAATTATTTTATCGAGAAAGCCATAAATACAAATGCTATTCAAGAAACTGGGGAGATTGTAAAGGAGAAAACCACTATAATGATGTGTGTGTAGTTCTGAACAAAACTACGATGGCACATTATAAAAAAGATAAATTGTCTGAATTAAAACCTGTTACGAAAAACAAGCTTTATGTAGCCTGTTCAAGAGCCAATAACGACTTATATCTTATTGCGGAATCTGATATTAAGAAATATATGGGATAAGCACTGGGTACAACAACGTA
>NZ_JAWMPY010000018.1:0-3426 GCF_033101095.1 Maribacter sp. TH_r10
GTGTACCAGATTGCATATAGCGTATTGATATGTTGCGTTGAAAAGCCGTAGCGGCGTTATCGGCCAGTGACCCCTCATCCTATCCCGATGGCAATCTGTCATAGCGCTGCGATGATGTAGCATTTCCGAAAGACCGGGAATCGAGGTACGAGATGAAGGGATTTTGGTCGACGCAGGCGAATGCTACATCATCGCTTGAGCTATGAACAGTACGGGAGTAAATAAGCGATTACTTTCCGCCACCCACATAGCAAAATCTTTTTGTTTTGTTTTTTCTTTTATTGTTTAAAGCAAAATCCTAAAGATTTTGCGGACTTCATAAAAATACACAAACCATTTGTTTAAGCCCTAAGCCCGAATTGTTTATAGGTTTTGTTATGTAGCGTTATTTTATTTGCTCGTCTGTTTTAAATATTTCGATTTTTATGTCTTTTTTATCTTCACTTATTATGTAGTCATAAATTATTTTCATCTCATCCATTATAGGTAATTGGCTTAGTATGGCTTTAATTTGTTGGTTATCGCTGGTAAATCCTTTCCATTTTTTGATATATACTGTGATTCTTTTTTCACGTATTCTGACAATCTCAAATAACACTCCAATATTCAGATACTTTTTTTCATCTATCCGCACAATTTGCGAAGGTTCATTTTCGGCAACATTTTTAATTTTTATAAAGTCCGTTTCAAGGATGTTCATATATTTTTTTGCCGCATTCATGTAATCCATTAAATCTCGGGAACCTATAAAGTTGAAGATTTCTTTATAGTAACTCATTGTTTCCTTGTCCTTTGATTTTAGATGTACTATTTCATCTCGAATTTTTCCAATCTCTAAAATCCTACCAATAATTCTAGAATTTTTATTAGGGTCAAAATTTAAAGATTCTACTTGAGGAATTACGTTTTCAATTTTCTCTTTAAAAGTAGTCCAACGCTCAATCTGTTTTTTTGAAAAATTTGTAATTTGTTCTGAGAACTTGTCTGAGTTCCCCGATTTAACTTTTGTATATACGAAATCATCAGGTATAATATGATTTATAAATGCTTCCACAGATAAGTGTAAAAAAATGATTGCACTAACTCGTAATTGAATAAACCTATTGAAAATTCCATCGGGTAGAAAACCGATTTCAGCAATTTCTTGTTTAGAGATAAATTTAAAAGAATCAGCATATTTGTTAGACCATTGTATTTGAGCAAGTGCTTGGTCAAAGTATATGTGAATTAAGTTTGGTGCATGACCTGAGTAAATTTTTTTCTTATGAGTGAATGTTGCCGCTTGAAGGGCTTGTCCTTCTTCACTCATAAGGAATAAATTTCCATCCCCCATTTTTATTTTTTTCCGGACTTCTTTGGTTTTGGATTCTTCTGGTTCAGGAGTTTGTAAGTTTATATCTTGATTAACCTTTTTGTCAATCTTAAAGATTTCCAATCCTTCTATTTTAACTCTTTTTAGGTTCATTTTATAATGCTACATAACGGCTAAGCTATGGCAAGTAGGGCAGGCAAGGAAAAGATGAGTTTCCGTCTGCGCTCGTAGCCTAAGCTTTTTGTTTTGTTTTTATCTTTTCATTTTAAAAGCCAAATCCAAAAGATTTGGCGGATTTAGTAAATAAACCCAAGCCATTAAATTTAGCACTTTATGCACTATTTGCTATAGGTATTGTTAGCAACTGGCTTTTATTTTTCCCTCATTTTTTTAATTTCCAGCTCTAAATCGGCTTGCGCTTGCTTTTTGATTTCAGAATCAGAATTTTTAAAGTCCGTTAAACCGTGGACTGGATTATCAAAACTTCTTGTCAGTCCGCATTCATTTACCTTCATTAATCCATTAGAGTCTGTATGTCCGTAAAAAATCCACTTCCCAAGTCCATTAATTATTGGACCGCATTGTTGGTCATAAGTCCCTTCGACAATAAGTCCGTTTTCCGTTCCTTTGAATGAATTCAAAACTTTAATCCTATAACTCTTTTCTTCAAGGTTGAACTCCAAAACTTCGCCAATAAAAATGCATTCCGATTGTTCAAATTCAGCGTGCTGAAAAGTTGATAGGTTTTTATAAACTGGACAACTACAAGCGTAAATACTGCAGCTTAATATAAATAGTAGGAAAGTTAGTTTAGAAGATAGTTTTTCCATTATTATTGATTGAAATATTCATAAATAATAAAGACACTTACTAGTATTAATCCAATTATCCCCCCACATTTCTTTATATTCATGGATTTCCTTGAATAATCGTTCTTGCCTAAAGATGTCCAAATTCGTAACTCTCTTATACCTAATACTAATGATATTAAAAGAAGTAAAACAGCACCTAAGAGTTTTAATTCGTTATTCATATTTCAGCTTGTTGCTAACGGTTAGGCTATGATTTGTGGCGGCGTCGGAAATCGTTAGATTTCCAGCCGTGGCAAATCCAGCCGTTGATGGTTTTATAGTTTCAAGTTAACGAATTATAGCTATAAATTATAGCCCATGTTAGGCAACGTTATTTATAGTATTTGATTTCTGCGTTAGTGAATTCCTCCGTCGGACTATTACCTATAGTTTTGATTTTTATGCAATTCCCCATTTTGTCAAATTCCATGTATTTCACATCATTGGAACTAACTACATTTTCATTTGAATCGGTTATGAATTGTTTGTCCATTAGTCCATTCTTATATTCAATTACGTTTTTTGGGAAGTCAGCTCCAAAAACTGATTGGATGTAAGTCATTTTTGATAGTTCTCCACTCTGATTATATGAAAACTTCATTATTTCATAAGGTGTCTTTTGGTAGACAATTTCGGTTGAGTCCGTCAATGAATTTTCGATTGCTCTGAATTCCGCTTGCTCGATTATTTGACCATTACTATCCAAGGTGTTTTCAAATTTTGATTTCATTACCAATTCATTAGAGGCGTTGAAATAATCTTTTGAAATCAGGAGATTACGATGGTCATATTTATAAACGAATATTTGCGATAGCTTGGACGAAGAATATTGACGTTGTTCTGAAATCATACCGTATTCATTAAAGAAGAATTCATTATCAATTTTGATTCCCTCCCCCTCATTTTGAGTATTGGATAAACCCCCACTTCCCTCCGTCGATTGACTCGTGAATTTTAGATATTTTACGTTTCCTTTAAGTCCGATTTTATCCAAATCAGTCAATGTCCTTTTATTGCTAGAACACTGGAAGAAAAACAAACAAATCAATAAGAGTAGGGGTGAGGTTCGCATTTGAATTTAATGTTGCCTAACGGTTTTGTATATGGCTCGTAGCGTGCAAATTAGTAATTTATTTTCGGTTAAGCACGAGCCGAATTTTTTAATTTTCTTATTACCTTTTCTTTTTAATAAGCCAAATTAAAAAATTTGGCGGAACTGCAAATATGCCTTTATTTCGATTGAGCAACTAATTAGCTATGAGC
>NZ_JAWMPY010000019.1:0-3304 GCF_033101095.1 Maribacter sp. TH_r10
GTTGGCAACGATTGCCGCTTGTGCCGGGGTGATTCCCGTTTTAGCGGTGTTCAGTGCAATGGCGTCGTTCTGCGTAGTTTGTTCTGCTTGTAGAGTTGTAATATCAGCATCGTTGGCTACAATGGCAGCATTGTTATTTGAAATGGCAGTTGCATTGGTAGCGATACCTGAAATATCCTGATCACCTGTGTTCACACCAGAAGTATTCGCAACGATGGCCGCTTGTGCCGGAGTGATCCCCGTTTTAGCGGTGTTCAATGCGATGGCATCGTTCTGGGTGGTTTGTTCATTCTGTAATACAGCGATATCAGAAGTATTAGTAGCTATTCCAGAGATATCAATAACCGTTGCATCTGGATCGTTGCTTAATGAAATGATTCCCCCTGTGTATTGTAAAACCTGAATTTCGTTTCCTGCGTCCGCATCGGCATCGTCCACATTCAAGGTAATCGTATTTCCCCCATCAATTCCGATATTCCCTGAAGTACCATCAGTCGCAAGATCCGGAATGCCAGCACCGGCACTGAAAGTGGTCTGTGCCCCGCGTTCATTGGTATAGGTAAAGGTTCCGTCGAAATTATTGATCAAGGTAGTAGGGGTTTCCTCTGCCCCATAGAAAGTAATCGGACTTCCAACACCGTTGTTAAACGTGAAGGTTCCGTTGCCATTATCTATCACCGTTGCACTGCCTGTACCGGTAGTGCTTCCCGAATTACATAGGTTGTTCCATTGGCTTCCGTCATAATAATGGATGCATTGGGTGTCGGTGTTATAGACCATGGCACCGTTCAATGGGGTAATACCTTGCATTTGGGTGGTAGAGAGCCTTGTTAAAACAAAGGCTTTGTTCGTGCTTTCGAGCTCCACGATGGAGGACGGATTTATAACACTGGGGTTTTCACCTATTTTTACCTGGCCAAGCGCTAACTGTGTGCCAAGAAGGATTAGAAATATAGCAATTTTCTTAATGTCCATTCCGATTGGGGATTTTGGGGGTACTTTGTTAATCGATCAAAAATAATCCTATGCACTCCCGATATATAAAATATGTTGTGAGAAGCGGTCAATATGTTGTGAAAGGCAAGTAGAACCTTAATTAATCGATAAAAGGTACCGTTGGTCGAAACCGGATGTTATTCGTAAATGATTGATTTACTGAATTATATGGAAAGGGGGAAGATTGTCGACTTCAACCCTGGAAAAGCGTTGTATTCAGTAGGTATTCAGAGAAATAACCTACATCACCGGTAAGATTAAAATAAAACATGGAGAGGTAACCGATTTACCGGGTGTTTTAAATCGGCGATCGGACTTATTTTTTATCCGAAAATGCAATTACCCGAAATAAATATCATTCCGCTTTTTAGCGGGTTAAATACAGGAATCCCTGAAAACTCAATCCAAGGTCATCCATAGAAACAATATAAAAATAAACATCTGACGGAAGCCCCTGTTCCCGGTCGATCACAAAATTATCCACATTGGAATACCCCTTGAATTGGTCGGTGTAATTCACTTGATCAAATACCAAAGACCCATATCGGTTATAGATCCTTAGGTGGTTGTTCGGGGAAAGTTCCAGCAGTTCGGGAATCATCAGAATATCGTTGATTCCGTCGCCATTGGCGGAAACGATATAATTCTCCAAATCGAGGAAGTCTTCAGGTACATCCAAGGTCGCAAAGGTAATGGCTTCATAATCATCGGGTATAAAGCTGTCCGAAGCCACAAATCCTACGGTAAGGTCACCCGTACCCCCAGCCGGACTCAAGGCTACCCATTGGTTTTCGGCCTTGCTCCAACCGGCAACCATAATCGTGGTCACATCATCGGTAAGGGCTGCGATATCGCTACGTTCGTTCCAACTGATCTCTATGGTCGAAGGCACGCTACCCTGCAATCGCCAAAATTCGGTGCCACTGACGCCCCCCAAAACCTTGGATTTTATGGCAGGGTCAAAACTTTCACTGATCGAGGTAGGACTCCCGGCATTCTCAAAAAAATAGGCGCATTTAGCCACGGGGTTATCACTTTCAGACCTTAGGATCAATGGTCGCAATTGTACCCCATCGCCTACGGGGAAAGTAAAAGAAGACTGCCCCGTAACCGCGGCATAACCATCTACTTGCGAAATATCGCTATCGCCCGTATAAAAGGCATCCTGTAAAAAGGTATAGGAAACGTCTGTTTGGTTTTTAAAGGTGAGGAAATCCCCAACGATAAAATTGGTATTGTTCAGGTTATTGATCCCTGTTTGTAGGAGCACGCCCGTAGGGTTGGCAATCTCCATATCGTAAAAGGTAGGTACAAAGGCTCCCGAAACATAGATCTGGTCATTGCCGTAAAAACCGGCCAACCCCACATTCTCGTCAAAAGCGGCATCGTTGATCAGATCGGTATGAAAACCGAGCTGCCCTTGGTCGTGGATCCGTATGTTACCACTGTTGTACAGGGCGGTCTGGGCTGAAATTTTTAAAGCCCATAACATAAATATCAAGTGACTGACTTTTTTCATCTTTGATTGATTTGTTGCCAGTTAATGCCATCGCTTTGAAGCTGGGTTACTCCGTAAAGTAAACTTGTAGAACTATCGCCATTATCATCTAAAAAGGTTGATATTGTTGTTGTGTAATCTGGAGAGTCTCCAATCGCAGAGGTATCTGGATTTTTTATTATATAGATTCGACCTATAGAAGTTGCAGCGTCAGGTAACGTTATATTTGAATCACCTATGATAATAATTGTATGATGGGTTTCATCCAAAGAAAACGTTCCGGATAATCGGTTAATAGCTGTGGCAAATGAGCCTCCAGTGTGCAATGTTGAATTTGGAGCTGTTGTCCCGACACCCACGTTTTGGCTAGGGTCAATAGTCATTGCTTCATTTCCTGCAGTCGAGAACCTGAGGTAGTTAGCTAAATTACCTCGGTACATTCCAGTATCAGTGTCATCATTAAATCTATATGAGGGTTCACTGCCATCAGTAGCACCATTACTATTTAGAAAACCTTGTGATCTTATCGCTCCAGCAACGTGAAGTTTGTTTGTAGGTGGGTTTGCTGCATTACCAATTCCAACATTTCCTCCTGTTCCTATAAAAGTAACATCACTATTTGTAATGTCAAAGCTCAAATCGTTTTCGTCCAAATCATAAGTTCTATTAGCAGTTTGAGTGAGGTCTGTTGTTGAGAGATTAGTGCTGCCAGCGGTTGCAATCTGTGTATCGACATAGGTTTTGACTGCGGTTTCGGTAGGGAATAGTGTATTGGTTGCATCAGCCAGGTTCACATCGGTTGATTTGTTG
>NZ_JAWMPY010000020.1:0-1995 GCF_033101095.1 Maribacter sp. TH_r10
GTGGTATATACCTATTCGGTTAGAATAAAAGTATTTCCTGATTAATAGCAAACCTGTAAGGCAATTCAAATAAGTTTTTGATTGTGCGTACACCTAGCAGGTTTTTATATAAAAAATTTAAACAGATGAAAAATTTAAAAACAATACTACTTTTTTGTGTGGTCATTTCGTTATTCTCGGCTTGTACACTTGAAGAAAATTTAGTACAACTTCAAAATGACGAGAATAGCTTTGTAAATAAAAACAAGCAATGGTTGATTGACAATAGTCCGTTCTTTTTAACCAGTAGTTTTTACTCTGGTGATAAATCTATTCCACCATACAGTCCATTTATGGGAGTATATAATACAGAAGACCCTAATTTCTTTGTCCGACCTTTTCAAATGAGACTAAATGCTGGTGGTCCAAATGATACAATTATAGACAATTATGTGTTTTCCATTTCTTTTTTAGAAAATGATGTGTATAAAGTTAGAGAATGTATAGATGGAGTAATGTCGGAAGAAACGAATAATTGGGAAATGCAATTCAGTAATAAAATAAGGAGTTATAAAAATTATACAGGATTTTGTAGCCCTATTATACACATCAAAGAAAACAGCAATATTATGTTTATGCAACAAACATTGGAGCATAAAAAATGGTTAGAACAGAAAATTAACTCTAATGACACTTTTGACGGGTTAACGGATACCCCATCCGATGGTGTTTTTGAAAATTTTAAGTTTGGAGGAGCAGACAACACCATCGAACTACAAATACTTCTTGGATATACTTATAAAAACCCTTCTAAAGGTGAAATAGTATTATTGGAAAATAATGATAGTCCAGTTGATTTTAGCAAACAAGTTGTTTTTGACGAGACTCAATTGGGAGGAACTGATTTAGGGGAACATCATTTATTGGGCGACATATCAGTTTTTAGCTATACAGATGTATGGGGATATACTAGACTCATATATGATAAAGCTGCGCTTATTCCTTGGGCAGGAACAAAATTTAAATCAATAAATACACTAAATGAACTTCCAGAGGAAATAAGACGAGAATTATTAAATTGTGGTAATACCACAGACCCTTGCGACACCCTAAACTGCGTAAACGGCACCCAACAAACCGCCGATAATGGCGATTGTTTCTGTAATTGCGAACCCGGTTTTACAGGCCCTAATTGTGACCAACCCGTAAGTACGGTAGGGGTAAATATGCAACTATTGGCAGGTGATGGCACGCAAGGCAATGCCAATGGCACCTTTGGGCAACTTAACTATCCGCAAGCCGTAGCCACTTCGGCAGATGGCGCAACCGTCTATATTGCCGATAGTGGTTCAAAATCCATACGCATGGTAAACCCGGTAAATAATGAAGTTACCACGCTTTTAGGAGGCAATGCCGAAGGCTATCAAGATGGAACATATGCTACTGCTCGCTTTAGTAGTTTTGGTGATATTGCTTTAGATAATGCAGGAAATATTTACATTTCAGATTCAGGCAACCACGTTATACGTAAAATTGCCGACGGACAAGTAACAACATATGCTGGTATAGGTGGTGCAGGAGGATTTATTGATGGTGATGCAAGTGTTGCGCAATTTAGGTATCCTACAGGTTTGCTTATCAGTAATAATATAATGTATGTTGCAGATACAGAAAATGGTAGTATTCGTGCTATTGCTATGAATGATGACCCTAGTTTACGAACCGTGAGTACCTATGCAGGTAACGGAACTATCAACCTTGTGGATGGTGATAATGCTAGTGCTTCTTTTTTAGGACCAAGAGACATAGCTTTCGATTCTACTAACAACCGATTATTAATAACAGATACTAATCCCGCTGGTACTGGTTTTGTTCGTGCTGTAACTAACACACAAACAACTACATTAACGGTTGATTTACCCGGTTCTCAAGTTTTAAATTACTCAGCAGGAATAGCTGTAGATGAAGTAGCAAACGATGGTAGTTTTTACCTTTCAGATAGAACCAACCATACAC
>NZ_JAWMPY010000021.1:0-1624 GCF_033101095.1 Maribacter sp. TH_r10
TGCCATCGCATTGAATACCGCCAAAACCGGAATCACTCCGGCACAGGCTGCCATCGTTGCGAATACCTCGGGTGTGAACACAGGTGATCAGGATATTTCAGGTATCGCTACTAATGCAGCAAACATTAGTTCCAACGATGACGACATCCTTGCGTTACAGAACGAACAAACTACCCAAAATGATGCCATTGCATTGAACACCGCTAAAACGGGAATCACCCCGGCACAGGCGGCCATCGTTGCGAACACCTCCGGGATCAACACAGGTGATCAGGATATTTCCGGTATCGTTGCCAATGCAACTGCCATTTCAAATAACAATGCCGCCATTGTAGCCAACGATGCTGATATTACAGATTTACAGAACGAACAGACTACCCAGAACGATGCCATTGCATTGAACACCGCTAAAACGGGTATCACTCCGGCACAGGCTGCCATCGTTGCCAATACCTCCGGGATCAACACCGGAGATCAGGATATTTCAGGGATTGCTACCAATGCAACTGCCATTTCAAATAACAATGCTGCCATTGTAGCCAATGATTCCGATATCACAGATTTACAGAACGAACAGACTACGCAGAACGATGCCATTGCATTGAACACTGCTAAAACCGGAATCACCCCGGCACAGGCTGCCATCGTTGCCAATACCTCTGGCGTGAACACTGGAGATCAGGATATTTCAGGGATAGCTACTAATGCAGCAAACATCAGTTCCAACGATACGGACATTGCAAACAACACTTCCAATATCAGTGACAACGATGACGACATCCTTGCGTTACAGAACGAACAAACTACACAGAACGATGCCATCGCATTGAACACTGCCAAAACGGGGATCACCCCGGCACAAGCGGCCATCGTTGCCAATACCTCCGGGGTCAACACAGGTGACCAGGATATTTCCGGTATCGTCACCAATGCCACTGCCATTTCAAATAACAATGCTGCCATTGTAGCCAACGATGCTGATATTACTGCTCTACAAGCAGAACAAACTACACAGAACGACGCGATTGCATTGAACACTGCTAAAACGGGGATCACTCCAGCTCAAGCGGCCATCGTTGCGAATACCTCTGGCATGAATACAGGTGACCAGGATATTTCAGGGATAGCTACCAATACCACTGCCATTTCAAATAACAATGCTGCCATTGTAGCCAACGATGCTGATATTACAGATTTACAGAACGAACAGACTACGCAGAACGATGCCATTGCATTGAACACTGCCAAAACGGGGATCACTCCGGCTCAAGCGGCCATCGTTGCGAATACCTCCGGGGTCAACACCGGTGATCAGGATATTTCCGGTATCGCTACCAATGCAACTGCCATTTCAAATAACAATGCTGCCATTGTAGCCAACGATGACGACATCCTTGCTTTACAAAACGAACAGACTACGCAGAACGATGCCATTGCATTGAACACTGCTAAAACGGGAATCACCACTGCCCAAGCGGACATCATCGCCAATACCTCTGGAATCAACACCGGTGACCAGGATATTTCAGGTATCGCTACCAATGCCACTGCCATTTCAAATAACAATGCTGCCATAGTCGCCAATGATTCCGATATCCTTGCTTTACAGAACGAACAAACTACG
>NZ_JAWMPY010000022.1:0-1597 GCF_033101095.1 Maribacter sp. TH_r10
CAAACATTTAAAAACCCAATCGTTACGAATGAAAACACTATTGATTTTAATATCATTTCTATTTTTGACCAATTCGGATGTAATGCATCAAGACACACCATTACAAGTTGATAAAAATGGAAATATAATTGGTTTGCCGAAAGAATTTAGTCCTGCGAAATTTGACTTGAATAAAAAAATATTGAGGATAAATGACAAGGAAGTTGTTTTTCCAAAATGCCTGAATTATTACTTTGAGGAACATAAAAACCCTAAACTACATTTATCCGCTTCTTGGTATCACTCGAAAGAGATTATGCCATATTATTTGAATTTTTCCATTTCTGATAAGAGTGTAAATTATGGATATACAATTTTGGTGGATTTAGAAACATTGGAATTAATTTATGTGGAAAAACCGAGAACAGAAGGAAATACGACATATAATCCAGAAGTAGATTTAGGAGAAAAATGTCTGACTGAATATAAAAACGGAATTAAAACTCTAAATTAACGAAAGAATAAAAAACGATTTGCTAACACCGTATAAAAATAATTGCGGCTTAGTGCTTAATCAAAGGTCTTTGCGTGTTTATAACGTCTGATTTTCCTTCGGAAAATCCTCGCACACAAACCCGCAACTATTCTTATACTTAAACGTTGTACGCAATATCCCAAAAACATTACGCTGAAATAAATGTTTAGTTTTAAAAAGAATAATTTAGAGAAAATAAAGTCATTCATTCGGAATTCAGAAGAAATCGAAATTGAAAAATCCGACAAGGAAAAACTAATCAAAATGATTAGACCAACTGTTGGAATTCAGACTAAATCGAGTGATGATAAAAACTTAAAAGTTGGAAAATCAAAAATTGGTGGAAAACCTGATTTACCAAAAGACTTTGAATGGCCTAAATCAGACAATAAATCAATGTTATTTTGTGCTCAATATAATTTGTCTGAATTAACAAAATTTGACAAAGAAAACATCTTGCCGAAAAAAGGTTTCTTTTACGTCTTTTTAAATCTTGACCAAGACTGGAAAGAATTTAATGGTATAAATCAACCATATAAATTTATATTCAGCGAAACTGAAAATATAATCCGAACTGAATTCCCAAATGACCTTGAAGAAAATCAGACATTCAAAACAGCGGAAATCGAGTATTTTCAATTTTACACAATACCAGACGACGAGAATTATAAACTATTCGAGTTTGAAAAAAAATATGATGATTTTTACTTTTATTTTTATCAACCAACAGATGAATATCTAATTGAAGAGCTTTACAAAGATTCAAATAAAATGCATCAAATTCTTGGATACGACAGGTCAATCCAATCAAGTGTAGTTTATGAATTTTCCTCAAAAGAATTAGGTCTTTATCTAGCCGAAAGTTCTGAACATAAAAAACGTTGGAATGATATATTAGAGTTGTCAAAAACTTATGAATTACTCTTACAATTAGATTGTGACGACCCAAATACTGATTTATCTAAATATGGTGGAAGTGGAACTTATTATTTCGGAATATCAAAAACTGATTTAGAGAAAAAGAACTTTAATGATATTAAAATGTCGTTTCAAATGACATAAAATACTGCGTACAACATCGTG
>NZ_JAWMPY010000023.1:0-1456 GCF_033101095.1 Maribacter sp. TH_r10
TAGGTACTGTGTCAAAAAACAAGTTTTTTCCTTAAAATCTTAGGAAACAAGTTGATTGATCAAATTGTTATCCTGCGCAGCAAGAGCTTTATGCTTTTGCTGCTTTTTTGTTTCAAACCCTGCATCGTAAACTTCTTCATTCTTCCATAAGGTATACATCAATATCAATAGCTTTCTCTGGACGGCTATTAAAGCCACTAAGGGCTTTGCTTTATTCGGCTTAAGCCTATTATAGAATTGCTTTAATGTTGGGTTACAGCGCACACAGGTCATCGATGGCATATGTAAAGCTGCTCTGATATGACTGTTCCCTCTTTTGCTAATCCTTGTTTTACCTTTAAAATTACCAGACTCTCGTAATACAATATCATAACCGGCATAGCTTGCCAATTGTTTGGCATTTACTATAGATTCAAATCCTAAGGTCTCTCCAATAACCGTAGCTGCTGATATAAAAGATATGCCAGGTATACTCATTAGAAAGCCGATCTTCTGTTTAAGAACCTCATTTTTTGATATCAATTCTTGCATCTCTTTTTCTATAAGGGCTATCTGACACTCAAGAAGCTTCAATCTGTTCTTATGCCTTTTCAAAGCTTTAGCATTACTATAAACACTAGAAGAAATAGCTCCTTGACGATTGGTTTCTATAGTTCTATCTTTCAACAAAGAACTTCGCTCCCTGCTCAATGCTTTTAATTGTTGTAGTTCTTTACTGGGTGGTTGCCAAAGACGAATAGATCTCTCAAGACCAAGCATGCTCAACATCCTACTATCCAATGCATCAGTCTTCGAACGTTGATCCAAACTCTGGGCGTAACGCTTTACACGACCCGATTGCATTACACAAACAGCATAACCTTTGTCGTGCAAGTAATGGGCGATACCTTGATGATAGACTCCCGTAGCTTCCATCACTATCAAAAGATCAACAGTACTATCTACTGATTTCTTCAACCATTTCAAAAGCTCCCTGTAACCTGGTTCATCATTGGATACATCTGGATGGGACTTGAATTCCTTAACCAGCCTTTCACTTAGAAAACCTAATGACAATGATAAATTCAACTTAGAAACATCGATGCCCAAACTTTGTTTTAACTGCTTTTCCATATCCTATTTTTTAAAGCTAGAATTCTCTTTAGCATCTTTGCTCGCATTTGATTCGATCTCTGCACTATTAGGATCTAGGTACTGTTCAGATTCCAAGAAAATTATAGAAGGGCGGAAAACCTATGAAACGATATCATCTGAATGTATCTAGCCGAGACCTCGCTGTCCCTCCTATTTAAGCCTGTTGTTAAGTATCCAAGCTAATGCTTTAAAGCATTAGCTTGGGAAGAGTGTAAACCTAAGCGACGATATCTCTATTTAGTATCTAGCCCAACCACGAAATCACTCTTCTTTGTTTATATAAATTATAGTATATTCAAACTGAAAACCAAACATACGAGCC
>NZ_JAWMPY010000024.1:0-1330 GCF_033101095.1 Maribacter sp. TH_r10
GCACACGTAATTTTTCAATTCCCGTAATTATTCCGTTTGCAATAAATGTCTTGTTTTTGTTTAAGTCAACGATAGTATAAGTAATCTGTTTTCCATCTATTTCGTTAATTTTAATAACTTCCAATCCAGTTTTTTTATTTTTAATTTTAGTGCCTACTTTAAGTTTAATCACATTATCTATTTCATAGTCTCTTTCAGTTTTTTTAGGATGTAGTGAAGTCCAATTTAGGTCATTGGTTAAGAATGGATGGTCTTTTGTACAAGTGATTTGCATTCCATTTGAGAACTCGATATTTATAAGGTCTTTATGAATTTGACTTGCTAATTCTTTAATTACTGAACTTTCATATTTACCAGATTTTTTGTTAAAAGAAAGTATTTCGTCTCCCACTATTAAATCTTCTATTGCTTTTTGGCTGTTATCTCCCATAGTAATTGATGTTCCTTTAGCCAAGCAATGAACATCCAAACCATCAAAGTAAATTTCTGAAATTGCTGTATCATCGTATTTATCTCCTTTGTAAACAGATAAAATCTCAAACCTTAAAGTCCAATTATCCTTCTCTTTTAGTTTGTCAAAATTGTCTCTATCTGAATTTCCTAATGGTTTTTCAAGTCCAACGATTTGTTTTGAGTAAATATCATTTAATTCAATTATGGCATATGGCTCGTTGTTTACATACACTTTTAATTTGTGAACTCTTGAATTGTTTTTCCAAGCCTCTTTACTCTTAACATATCCGTTAGCAAATATTATTGTCGTAACTCTCGGGTGTGTTGGTACAAAACTAAAATTGATTGATGTTCCTATTCCGTATCCTTTTTCTCCTTCTACCCAAGCAGTTTGATAACTAAAATCAGTTAGATTTTTTGCTTTATAATCTATTTTTCCATTAGTAGATAATTCAGATGAAGTTGTTACAGTATATTGGCCAGCACCACAATACCAACTACATCCACCTCCTTCGACATCCCACATACTTTCATAGGTTTCGTCATACTTTTCAAAGAGTCGATTTTCTTCTTCAGTTAAATTTTCCCAACTCTTTTTTTCATTTGCTAAATCTTCTAATAATTGGTCTCTTTTTTTCCAGTCATTTTGAACTTCAATTCCAAAGTCGAATGTTTCTCCTTCGATAGGAACTAATGTTTTTAAATCTTGACAGAAGGAATTTGCAGATAAAAATATCGTTATTATTACTATGTATAATTTCATTTTACGGTTTTCGTCTTATGTGTGCCAACGCAGCGCTATGTGAAGTCCACGTTATTTTATGGAAATATAGTGAAAACATTTTTTTGTTTTCGGCTATATTGGGAATAAAATCAT
>NZ_JAWMPY010000025.1:0-1306 GCF_033101095.1 Maribacter sp. TH_r10
CAACAAAGAACTGAGGTAAAAAGCAAACAAATTCTTCCTTAATCTGAGACATTTATATTCCAGGCCCATAGGTTCAAAACGAGATTCTTTGAGCTTTTTAACTGTATTTACCCTACTCTTTACCTAGGCAATATTGAAACGTAGGTTTCATCATATGGCCTTCCTGATTTTGCAATGGCAAATGACTGTTTAAGCAGTTTATTGGCAACTGCTATCAATGCCAGTTTTTTGCTCTTTCCCTTGTTCACGATTCGCTCATAAACCTCTCTGCAGGCCCTATTGTGCTTACAAGCGTTAAAAGAGCACAGAAACAATAGATTGCGAAGTTTTCTATTACCGACCTTACTTATTCTAGCTCGACCTCTTACGCTGGTCCCTGACTCTCGAATCGTTGGGGTAATACCTACGTAACTACAAAGCTGCGATGCCGTTTCGAACTTGCTGAAACCATCGGTCACCACTATTAAGAACAATGCTGTCTTTTGCCCTATCCCCGGTATTGACATCAACAAGGTCAACTGCTCTTGCTGATCTTCTTTTACCAATGATAGGATCTTTGATTCGATTGCCGTTACTTCTTTATTCAGTTGCTTCTTGTTACGTATCAAGGAACGATGGACAAACTTTGATGGTATGCCCAAAGCAGCCTCCCCATGTATCTTGTTCTTGGTCGCCGTACGTTGCTTTAAATAGGTGTCCAATAACCTGAACAATTGCAGACACTCACTCTGCGTATTCGTCAAAGCATCGTAAAGTGGAACTTCATTTATTAAGGCATAATCACAAATAGCTTTCGCATCGCTCTTATCCGTTTTCACCTTGGCCAGTTTCATCTGTACAAACCGCTTTACCATTAATGGGTTTATTACTGAAACCATTACTCCGTTCTTGTAAAGAAACTGTGCAAGTCTATAATGGTAGTAACCGGTAGCTTCCATAACTACCAATGAACCTTCAGGTAATTCCTTGAGGAATTTCTTGAATCCAAATTCATCGTTCCTGTACTGGTCGTGACCTTTTTTACTACCGTAAACATCAAAAACATCTTTACTAATGTCGACTCCAAAAGTTTCTTTATATTTATTCATAGGAAATGTTTTATGAAAGAACCGGCTACTTCTGCCCACAACAACTTGAAAACGAGATCAAGGTCTCACAGAACTGAACGTGGTCTAAGTAGTAAAAGAGAGAGGATTATCATTGTTGCCGAAGTCTAAGCTTCACTGTATAACATAACCTTAATTCTCTCTTTTGTTCTTTCTGGTTATACTTTCAATTTAATCAGAATCAAACTTAAGATGTATAA
>NZ_JAWMPY010000026.1:0-1132 GCF_033101095.1 Maribacter sp. TH_r10
GCGAACAATGCTCTTAGTGTAAGTGCTAGTGGTCTTCTTGCAACTGACGATCAGAATGCAGGGGAGGTTACTTTCGATGATAGTACGGCATCACTTGGCGAAACCGATGTACAGGGGGCAATCGAAGCTCTTGCAAGTGCAACCGATAATGATACACAGTACACGGCAGGCACAGGCTTGGTTTTAACCGGGACGGTGTTCAGTGCGGACGCAAGTTTGGCTACGGATGCAGAAGTAGCGGCCAATGAATTAACATCAAGTGTTGTTGCAGGTTCGGATATTACTGTAAGTGCGTCAACTTCAGGAAACAATACGGCGTACACGGTTAGCAATGCTTCACCGGACCAAACGGTAAGTATCGTTGATGGTGGTAATGGTAATGTAACGGTGGGCGGGACCTATCCAAACTTTACCATCGATGTGCCGGATGCAACGGTTGATACGGATGAACAGGATTTACAAAACTTTCAGGTAAATGGTTCAAATTTAGAAGTAAGTATAGAGAATGGTAATACCGTAAGTGTTCCATTGTCGGATATCACTGCAGGTGTTGATACCGATACCCAGTATACGGCAGGGAACGGGTTGAATTTAAATGGGAGCAATGTGTTCACGGCGGTAGTTGACCCGGCAACGAACAATGCTCTTAGTGTAAGTGGTAGCGGTCTTCTTGCAACTGATGATCAGAATGCGGGCGAGGTTACTTTCGATGATAGCACGGCAACTCTTGGTGCAACCGATGTGCAAGGGGCGATCGAAGCTCTGGCAAGTGCAACCGATAATGATACCCAGTATACGGCAGGCACAGGCTTGGTTTTAACCGGAACGGTGTTCAGTGCGGACGCAAGTTTGGCTACGGATGCAGAAGTAGCTGCAAGTGAATTAACCACAAGTGTAACGGCAGGAACAGGAGTTAGTGTAAGTTCATCGACAACAGGGAATAATACAGAATATACGGTAGCTGTAGATGAGACCGCAATTGCGGACGGTACACTATCCTCAACTAATGCTACAATAGCTATTACAGGAGGCGATGATTCTATCTTTAAAGATGTAAGCGTAGATGTTGCGGATAATGCAATTACGAATGCGAAGATGGCGGATGATGCCATAACCACGGCGGAACTGGCCA
>NZ_JAWMPY010000027.1:0-1014 GCF_033101095.1 Maribacter sp. TH_r10
TGGAAGTAAGGAGGCGTTGAGTTTCCGTCTTAGCACAAAGCTAAAGCTTATTGTTTAGTTTTATTTTTTCTTTTCCAAAGCTAAATCCATAAGATTTAGCGACTATATAAATATACACAGACCTTTAGATTTAGCGCTAAAGTCCGCATTACGTTTAGGTATTGTTGTAATGCGTTTTATTTTTCCCACGGCCATTTAGGTCTCTGGTAATTTGAATTGTTTTTTTCAAATTCTAAATTATGCGAATCCACCTCTTTTTGATATTTAACGTCCCAAATATATTCGACCTCAAATGCCCCTTGATTACTTAAATTAATAACTAATTTATTCCATCTAAGGCTTTCATCTTTGGTAGTTTCGTTGTGGAATTTCAAAATTTTATCTGACTTTTCATAGCCTATGCTAGGAGAAAGCCATTTTTTCTCGTCTCCCTCAAAAAAGTGACCATTTAAGCTAACAGTTCCAGGTTGAAGTTGAACAAATAAAGTAGCCGAATTCCAATTGTTTTTGGATTCATCAGGAATGTAAGATGTAATTACTTCCCCTAAGAAGGAATAGAATTGTTTATTTTTGCTAATCTTTTTTTCTGAAGTTTTGAAACCCAGAGTTTCTTGATACTCATCTAGCACAAAACCGCTGTCTATTTTATTTAAAAATATAGACAAATCGTAAAAATCATAAATTATTTCAGAATTAGCACTTTTAACTTTAATAGATGATTTTTTTAGATAATCAATTATTGCTTTTAGAGATGAAGTAAAAAATCCTTGTAGAGATGCGATTTGAAACGCGTCCATTACTCGCTTAATTTCCTTTAAATCAATCTGTCCATTATTTTGGTCTAGATTGCTGTAAAATTCATCATAAATTTCTCGTATTAACATATTTTCTCAAATGCATTACAACGGTCTAGTATAAGAATAGTAGCGGAATTTATACACTGACTTTTCGATCAAACATAGACCTTCTTTATTATTATTTCATTTCGTTTTGGCGAGTACACCGCTATTATTT
>NZ_JAWMPY010000028.1:0-935 GCF_033101095.1 Maribacter sp. TH_r10
CACGTTGTTGTACCACGTATTTTTTAAGAAATCCAAGTTCCTTTTATTTTATCAATTACCCAATTTCCATTTTCGTCTTTTCGAATAAAAACTCGACAACCACTTCCATTCAGACGACCTTTTACGAAACCTGTATTCAGCACTCCGAAAGATTTTGTTTTGTCAAATAAAATTCGAGTAATTGACATTGAACCTCGAAAATTAAAATCATATTTAGTTGTCCAAAATTCACGTCTTTCTGGAAATTCAGATAATGGTTTAAATCTTAATTTTTTATTATCCGACTTTAGATTGTCAAAGTCCACTTTAAATCCGCTATTCAATTCAAAGTCTTTAGAGTCAACTACAAGTTTTTGGTCATTGAAATGATTAATTAGCTCATGCATATCTTCTCTTTCAAATTGGTTTATTGAATCAGGAAAAGATATGTAAATGAGAGTAGTGTCAGTAATTATCGAATCTCTTCTTTTTTTCCAGTCATTTAATCTATTTCGATAATCATCTGACTTTTCCCAATCATCAAGTGCTTTATTATAGTCATTTTCAGCATCAAACCCTTTTTCGGTCAGATAATTTGGTGAAGGTGGTGGTGGCGTTGGAATTAGTCGAATGTCATTATACATTTTGTCCGAAAGTTCAGGAAATAATTCGTAGAACACCTTTTGTTCAAATTCCAATTCAGTTAGTTCGGTTTTCTGCTCACAATTAATTAGAGTGAAAGAAACCATTATTAAAATCAGTATTTGAGATGGTTTGGTCATATGTGGTACAACGGTCTTGTGTATGAAACGTAGCGTGCAAAAAGACACTAACTTTTCGGATTAACACAGAGCCGAATTTTTATATTTTGTTTTTAACTTATCATTTTTTAAAAGCCAAATTAAAAATTTGGCGGACTTTCTAAATATATACAAACCTTTTGGTTTAGCACTTAT
>NZ_JAWMPY010000029.1:0-872 GCF_033101095.1 Maribacter sp. TH_r10
CACGGTGTTGTGTGTAGTTTTATTTTATAAATTTTTTGTTGTCAATTATCCAAATCCACATACCCAAAAAACCAAGCCAAAAAACTAGATGTGTATTTCTGTGCTTTTTTGCATTCTCAAAATCAGTTCTTTTCCAAATAAACCATAAGAAAAGAATGAACAAAGCGAAGTGAAAAATTGGTACTATGTTCATGAAAATTGGTCGCTCTCCATTTTGAAGTAAAGTTTCTAAGTTGTTTACGAAATAGATGAAAACGATAATTTGAAGAACGGTATTCAAGACTAAAAGTACTCTTAGTTGATTAAAATCTTTTCGATTCACAGCATTAGTTTTCAGGATTTACATTATTACACTTTTTGTTGTGTATTTTTTTTCAAACGGCTTATGATTTTCCTTGCGTTGCTTTCAATAATTTTCCATTCCCACAATTCAGGATTTCCAAATTCGGGATTGGTGCTTTTCCAATTTTCAGCTCTCGTTTTTGAGTTCACAGAAACATTGCATTCAATATTGTTTTTGTCATTTTGCAAGTCCAGATGAATGAAAATTATCGCCCAACCATCAATTCTATATCGGAAAGTTTTTCCATTACAGTATTTCGGGTTGAGTTTCATTTTTGAAATTGAGAACTTACCTTTCGTTTCAGGATTATAAATTCCAAATCCGAATTGAGTTTTACCTTCAGATATTCCCTTTTGGAAATAGTCTTTAAATTCGGTCAAATCTTTTATCCGAATTAACTCTTTTTCCATTTCAGAATATGATTCATAAAATTCAGTTTTAGAATCCGATAGAATAAATTCAATCAGTTCAAAAAGCTTGGTTTTATTTATGATTTCTGTTCTTTGCATTCGGTTTTCTCAAATTACAC
>NZ_JAWMPY010000030.1:0-758 GCF_033101095.1 Maribacter sp. TH_r10
CGTGATTGTATAAGATTAGTTGCGTGTTTTAAGCACCTAATTTAGCAAATACAAACCGAATAGAAAATCCGCGAGGATTTTCGTAAGTAGGCTTGCACTAGCAATTAATTTTATACGGTGTTGTACACCGTTTTTTTATCTCATATAATACAGATAAATAGCAAAATTTATTATTTGAGACATATCTGAATCATTTATTTTTTCATATTTATTTAGGAAATCAACTTTCATTTTTTTATGGTCAAAGTCCGTGAATTCTGCAAATTGCGATTTTGATGGAATATAATATTCTGACTTGTCATAAAGTCTAATCTCCTTGAACAAGTCATTTTTTAGGTTTCTGACATATTCCACTCGCTCTTGGTCATATTTTCCAAGTCCATAATATTTTAATTTCCGTTTAATCTTTTTTTCAGCTTCTTTCAAGTCGGAAAAGTCAAATTCGTACGCTAAATCACTAAAGCAGACATAATCATATGTTTGTTCGCTTGTTTCTGACATTAAGATTTACGATTTGTAATTTGTTGAAAATACTTTTTCTTTAAGAAACCGTATGTTGGTAAAGTCAGAATTAATAAAATTCCGATTACTTTAGTCAAATCAGTCAGAATAAATCGTCCACTTTTCCAAGCCATAGTTTCTGTTTTCGTTTCGGTAATTTCCAATCCGCTACACACGAATAATAAAATCAAAACGATGATTAAAATCAAAAATATTAGATTGAAATAAGTCTTTTTCATAGTTTCCTCAAATGGTGT
>NZ_JAWMPY010000031.1:0-713 GCF_033101095.1 Maribacter sp. TH_r10
ACGGAACGAACGACACCTTGACTTTGTTGGATAGCGAAGGCAATGTAGTGGAGGTTCCATTGGCCGATATTGCAGCCTTGACGGATACGAATACTACCAATGACACCTTAAGTTTAACCGATTCTGATTCCGACGGAACGAACGACACCTTGACCTTATTGGATAGTGAAGGCAATGTAGTGGAAATTCCATTGGCTGATATCGCTGCATTAGTCGACACCGACACCCAGTATACGGCGGGCACAGGCTTGGTTTTAACCGGAACGGTGTTCAGTGCGGACGCAAGTTTGGCTACGGATGCTGAAGTAGCTGCAAGTGAATTAACAACAAGTGTAACGGCAGGAACAGGAGTTAGTGTTAATTCATCGACAACAGGGAATAATACAGAATATACGGTAGCTGTAGATGAGACCGCAATTGCGGACGGTACACTATCTTCAACTAATGCTACGATAGCTATTACAGGAGGCGATGATTCTATCTTTAAAGATGTAAGTGTAGATGTTGCGGATAATGCAATTACGAATGCAAAAATGGCAGATGATGCTATTGATACGGCAGAATTGGTAAATGACGCAGTAACATTAGATAAAATAGCCGACGGTACTTTATTAGGCCAAGTAATGCAATGGGACGGTTCCGACTGGACATTGGTAGATTTAGGATCTGTGACCGTAACAGAGAACGATGGTGTAATAGGAAATGAAGTAGTA
>NZ_JAWMPY010000032.1:0-635 GCF_033101095.1 Maribacter sp. TH_r10
TTGTGTAGCATTTAAAAATTTGGAATGAGCCTTAAAAATTTCGAACAAATAAAGAAGATTATTCTCAATTTTGAGGACGGAAAAATGGACCATAAATCAGCTCTAGAAAAATTAGGTCCTTTATCGGAAAAAGAAATCACCGAATATGATTTAATAAATTATTGGAGGAGTGAGGGACTGGATGAATTTGCCCGAACTTTAGCCATGCCTGAATTGGGAGATTGGTCTAAAATAGATGACAAAAGAGCATTGAAATTGATAGTTGAAATGATTGAAAAAGTAAATGATACTGCCTTAATGCTTAGAAATGCAACGGCGTTGGAAAGAAGGTATAAAAAATCGTCAGGAAGTGTAATGGAATTAGTTTTTAACCAAGGAATCGAATCCGAGCACGAAATCCTAAGTATGTTGAAAAAGGACACGACAATTCGCCTGTAAAAAACGCTACACAACACAACCTATAAACAATACGGGCTTAGGGCTTTGCCGAATGGTTTGCGTATTTTTATGAAGTCTGCAAAATCTTTTGGATTTTGCTCTGGACAGGAAAAAATAAATCAAAACAAGAAGATTTCGCTATATGCATGGCGGAAAGCAAACGAAAGTTTACTCCCGTACTGTTCATAGCTCAACCG
>NZ_JAWMPY010000033.1:0-629 GCF_033101095.1 Maribacter sp. TH_r10
TTATAGGCTTTCCGAGAGGTTTTTGTATATTTACAAAGTACGCCAAATTTTTTATTTGGTTATATTTATAAAAGAAAATTAAACATAAAAATAAAAAATTTGGCTCGTGCTAAATCCGAAAAGTTAGCGTCTATTTATACGCTACGTTTCATACACAAGACCGTTGTAGGTAATTTGACAACCCAAGAAACTGAATGGAAAACTTAATTGGAGCAATTGTCTTTTTAATAGTTGGAGGCGGATTTTTATACGCAGGATTTTACGTTCGGAATTCAAATCGTAGAATACAAACAAACGGAATTAAAACAAAAGCTAAAATAATTGACTTTATAGAGGAACGGAGCAAAGACGCTGACGGAGATTCACACATCTATCACTTTCCTGTTGTTCGATTTACGGACAAAAACGGAATTGAAACAACCCAAAAGTTGGACTCAAGCGCGAATCCAAAACGGATAAATGAACCGATTGATATAATTTACTTGAAAAAGGATAACGAATACGAAATAATGATAAACAACGAGTTCTGGAATACCTATTTTCCAATGATTTTTATAGTCGGTGGATTTTTATTCTCTGGAATCGGCATTGTATGGTTGATTAACAAAATATGAATAAAAAACTACCTA
>NZ_JAWMPY010000034.1:0-623 GCF_033101095.1 Maribacter sp. TH_r10
CGGAGGCAAGGAAACTATTCGTTTCCGTCTGCCGACCTAGCTAAAGCTTATTGTTTTGCTTTTTCTTTTTTTGTTCCAAAGCTAAATCCATAAGATTTAGCGACTTCATAAATATACACAGACCTTTAGATTTCACCCTAAAGTCCGCATTACGTTTAGGTATTGTTAGCTTGTCGTTTTATTCCACTAACCTAAGGCGTATAGGGTATTCCATAAAAGTATTCACAGCCTTATTATCGCAGAATCCACTTGTCCATTCCGTCTCCGTTATCACTTTCAGAATTTTTCTTTCCAGTCCCTTTAATGGCGATTCCAGAATTATTCTTTCTCCAGTAACTTGTCCATCTGCGCAAACAATGAATCCAACAATTAGTTTTTCTTCAGGGCTCCCTTCAATATTAGCAGTCGTTTCTATTTTAATTTGTTTAATGAACTCTTTCATCAAACTATTTTTTCCATTTTTCGGTTCAGGTAACTTTTCAGGGTTTTTGTATACTTTTTCATTGGTTAGCGAATCCATAAATACTTCACAATTCGAGCTTTCTTGTCCCCAAATAAGTGTTGAGAATAGAAATATTATTATATGAAGTTTATTTTTCATTTATAAAGTTGAGAAATGCAAG
>NZ_JAWMPY010000035.1:0-601 GCF_033101095.1 Maribacter sp. TH_r10
TGCCACAGGGGCAGTCGAATCCTCCGATATCTTGGATGGAACGATTGCGACTGGTGACATAGCCGATGATGCCGTTACCTTAGGGAAATTGGCGGCTGGCAGTGCGTCTGGCGATCTGATACAATGGAACGGGACGGATTGGGAATATATAGCCCCAAGTACGTTGATTCCTGCGACCACGGTTTCCAATACAAGTAATGTGAACACTTTGAGTACGACGGTCGATGGAGTAACAGGAACTGGCGTACCGATCATAAATAGTAATGTTCTTGGTTTAAATGGCAGCAATGAACTGATCAGTACCGTAAACGGAGAGGCATCAGCCGCACTGGATCTTTCCCCTGCAATAAACGCAATTGAAAAGACCACCACGGTTGTAGAAGGCACTGGAATCGATGTTTCTTCCACAACATCTGGCAACAATACGGAATATACGGTTACCGTGGATCCTACGGATATAGTAGGCGATGGCAGTATCACTTCCCCAAATAGTACGATTACCCTAGGGGGAACACCTGCGAACTCCATATTGGAGAATGTAACCTTGGATGTTAACGAATCGTCTTTGGCTGATGGAAGTATTACATCCCCGAACAGTACG
>NZ_JAWMPY010000036.1:0-601 GCF_033101095.1 Maribacter sp. TH_r10
GACCATGGTGGGGAAATGACCGCTTGGTTGTTTTGCATCCAAATATGACGTGTTTCCTGGGGTTGCCCCATAAAATGGCATACGGATTGCCCTTCAGGTACATCCATATAAAAATAAACTTCCATCCTACGGTCATGAACATGTGCCGGCATGGTATTCCATACACTTCCTGTCTTAAGTTCCGTCATTCCCATTTGCAGTTGGCATGTGGTTACAATACCGCCTATGATCATCTGGTTCACCGTTCTATGGTTCGCCGTTTCCAGTGAACCCAATTCTAGTTTATTCGCCTCTTCCAAGCTAACTTTTTTCGTTGGATACGTTGTGTGGGCCGGTGCAGAGTTTATATAGAACATCGCAGGCTTTTTAGGGTCATCGCTTTTAAAGACAACATCTTTGGCTCCCATTCCTATGTACAAAGCATCTTTGTGCCCTAATTGATAAGATTCACCATCTATGTCAACACTTCCATTATCCCCTACATTAATGATTCCCATTTCACGTCTTTCCAAGAAAAAATCAGCTTTCAATGGGTCAATGGATTCTAATCTTAAAGGAGCTTCCGGAACTGCCGAACCGGCGATATACCGATCATAATGGG
>NZ_JAWMPY010000037.1:0-575 GCF_033101095.1 Maribacter sp. TH_r10
TATATTTTCGATGTTACCGATGAGGCGGCCGTAATCGAAAACCTTAAGAAAATTGAAGATGAAGTAGGGCCAATAGATATCTTGATCAATAATGCGGGAATCATCAAAAGAACCCCCATGATAGATATGGAGCTTGCTGATTTTGAAGCGGTTATTAAGGTTGATTTAGTGAGTCCGTTTATCATGTCAAAGTACGTTGTAAAAGGAATGATCGAAAGAGGAGGGGGAAAGATCATCAATATTTGCTCCATGATGAGCGAATTGGGTCGCGACTCTGTTAGTGCCTATGCCGCTGCAAAAGGTGGACTTAAGATGTTGACCAAGAACATGGCGACCGAATGGGCCAAGTTCAACATTCAGACCAATGGGATTGGACCTGGGTATTTTGCGACTTCGCAGACGGCTCCGATTCGTGTAGACGGACACCCTTTTAACGATTTTATAATCAGTAGAACACCTGCCGCTAGATGGGGGGAACCTGATGATTTGGCTGGGGCCGCTATTTTCTTGGCCTCAAAGGCCAGTGATTTTGTCAACGGGCATATCCTATATGTAGACGGGGGTATTTTGGCCAC
>NZ_JAWMPY010000038.1:0-543 GCF_033101095.1 Maribacter sp. TH_r10
AACGATGGCAGCCTGTGCCGGGGTAATCCCTGTTTTAGCAGTGTTCAATGCAATCGCATCGTTTTGAGTAGTTTGTTCGGATTGTAAGTTGGCAATATCAGTATCATTATCACTGATGTTCGCAGCATTAGTAGCTATTCCTGAAATATCCTGATCTCCAGTGTTCACACCAGAGGTATTCGCAACGATGGCGGCTTGCGCCGGAGTGATTCCAGTTTTGGCGGTGTTCAAAGCAATCGCATCATTCTGTGTGGTTTGTTCCAATTCCAAAGCATCAATATCAGAAGCATTGGTAACGATACCGGAAATATCCTGGTCACCTGTGTTGATCCCGGAGGTATTGGCGATGATGTCCGCTTGGGCGGTGGTGATTCCGGTTTTAGCGGTGTTCAATGCAATGGCATCGTTCTGCGTAGTCTGTTCGTTCTGTAAATCTATAATATCAGCATCGTTGGCTACAATGGCAGCATTGTTATTTGAAATGGCAGTTGCATTGGTAACGATACCGGAAATATCCTGGTCACCTGTGTTGATCCCGGAGGT
>NZ_JAWMPY010000039.1:0-539 GCF_033101095.1 Maribacter sp. TH_r10
CCCATTGTTAGGTGTAGTATTTTTTTATTTTATCAACCTGCACTAATTATTGCTAAATATAAGTTTGCTGCATAACCACAATAAATCAATAGTTCCTCAATTTCAAATTCCGAATTGTAGTCTGCCATTTCAACATTATAGTCATAATTTAATTTTGTCCAGTTATTTACTGAATTTAGTGAAAACTGTTGTATATCAGATTCATTAAAAACTTCAAATCTTAGTTTCCATTTCGCTTTGTTTTTCAATAGATAGTTAAATTCTTTTCCATTTGGTTTTTCTAGTCTAATAACCATATGACCCTTGAGATTAAAGGTAATGTCTCCTATTTGGCTTTCATTTTTAAAAATATCGACTTTACTTGTCCAAATATTTTTTGGCTTGATTACAATATTGTTTCCGTTCAATACGGTTTGAGCTTTTTCTGAAAACCAATTAGTATAAGCTAATTCACAAATCTGATCATCATCCTTGATTAATTTAAAATTACCTTTTCCAGAACTTGATATTATTTTCATTGCATTTGTTTTTTATTACAC
>NZ_JAWMPY010000040.1:0-523 GCF_033101095.1 Maribacter sp. TH_r10
TTATAATAGACCCGGCCACTTGCTATAAAAATGTGATCCCCGAGTTCTCGGGGCCACCCACGTTGTTTTGTGGTACGGGTCTCTCTACTATTTCGTGAGCTTTGTTATGGTTTGTTTTTTTATCTTTCACTCCAGTACCCCTATGCAATAAGGAGTCTCTGTTTTGATTACCGCCAAAGTCCTACTAAGTAGTTTTCGCGCTACTTTGATAATGATACTCTTTACGTTTCTACCTTGGTGCTTACGATAATACGCTTGCATAACCGGATCGGCACGTATCGCCTGCCAGGCCGCCTCAACAAAATAGCTCCGTATCAATCGATGTGCTCGTGGGGTGATGCCCAACGTCTTATAATTGCTTCCGCTTTGGTGGACCCCTGGGGACAGACCTACATAACCTGCCAAATGCTTGACATTGTTAAAACGTCTCAGATCCCCCAGTTCACATAAGATACCACAGGCAACGATCCCTCCAATGCCAGGGATACTTCTTAGAAGCATATAATCTTTCTTATGATGAACC
>NZ_JAWMPY010000041.1:0-517 GCF_033101095.1 Maribacter sp. TH_r10
TGTACTGTTCGGGGATGTAATACTTCCATCAGCCAAGGCCGTTTCATTCACGTCCAAACCAACATTCTCCAATAAGGAATTCGCCGGAGTACCTGTCAATGTTATCGTACTGTTGGGAGATGTGATACTACCGTCTCCCGTCAATGCCGAAACATCCACGTCCATGGTAACATCCTCAAAAATAGCGTTCGCAGGTGTACCTCCCAATATTATTGTACTGTTGGGCGAGGTAACACTTCCATCAGCCAAAGACGATTCGTTAACATCCAAGGTTACATTCTCCAATATGGAGTTCGCAGGTGTTCCCCCTAGAGTAATCGTACTGTTTGGGGAGGTGATACTGCCATCGCCTACTATATCCGTAGGATCCACGGTAACCGTATATTCCGTATTGTTGCCAGATGTTGTGGAAGAAACATCGATTCCAGTGCCTTCTACAACCGTAGTGGTCTTCTCCATAGCATTGATCGCAGGGGAAAGGTCAAGTGCGATAGATGCCTCTCCGTTTACGGTACTG
>NZ_JAWMPY010000042.1:0-474 GCF_033101095.1 Maribacter sp. TH_r10
AACGATGGCAGCCTGTGCCGGGGTAATCCCTGTTTTAGCAGTGTTCAATGCAATCGCATCGTTCTGGGTGGTTTGTTCGGATTGTAAGTTGGCAATATCAGTATCATTATCACTGATGTTCGCAGCATTAGTAGCTATTCCTGAAATATCCTGATCTCCAGTGTTCACACCAGAGGTATTCGCAACGATAGCAGCCTGTGCCGGAGTGATTCCGGTTTTGGCAGTGTTCAATGCGATGGCATCGTTCTGGGTGGTTTGTTCGTTCTGTAACGCAAGGATGTCGTCATCGTTGTCACTGATATTGTAAGTGTTGTTTGCGATGTCCGTATCGTTGGAACTGATGTTTGCTGCATTGGTAGCAATCCCTGAAATATCCTGGTCACCAGTGTTGACCCCGGAGGTGTTCGCAACGATGGCAGCCTGTGCCGGAGTGATACCCGTTTTAGCAGTGTTCAATGCAATGGCATCGTTCTG
>NZ_JAWMPY010000043.1:0-452 GCF_033101095.1 Maribacter sp. TH_r10
TCAATCGATGTGCACGTGGGGTGATGCCCAACGTCTTATAATTGCTTCCGCTTTGGTGGACTCCTGGGGACAGACCTACATAACCTGCCAAATGCTTGACATTGTTAAAACGTCTCAGATCCCCCAGTTCACATAATATACCACAGGCAACGATCCCTCCAATGCCGGGTATGCTCCTGAGCAACATATAATCCTTCTTATGGTACGTTTTGCAATACCTACGAAGCTGAGTGGAAACATCCCGAAGCTCTTGGTCCACAAAACGGAAGAAACGCATACGACTCTCTAAAGTCGCTTTTGCTGTCGGGTTCTCAAACACAATACCATCTAACCATTTACGGTACTTATGGCTCCAATGGTCGTTGTCAAATTCTTCCGGCTCTTTAATACCGAAATACAACAACTGCATTTTGATGTAACTCTTTATCCTCCGAAAATCCTTGACAAGATCG
>NZ_JAWMPY010000044.1:0-444 GCF_033101095.1 Maribacter sp. TH_r10
GAAATGTACCATCTCAAGTTTCGGACAGTTCGTTATAAATCAATGCCCCATTCGGTTTTAAAAGCTAATCGAAGGGTTTCCCGGCCTATTTTCAATTTCGTAGTAAATCGAGGAATTTCCACATGGGATGTAGGAAGGCGTCCATAGAGCATTTCACGTTAGTGAAAGCGGCCTGGACGCTGTGGCAGTGGAAAATCCGTAGATTTCAAGAAAAGGAAAATCAGCCTAGCGTTTTTTATTTCTTTTTTGGGCGATGCAAAAAAGAAAAGAAGCTGAAATTAAAGCGATGAGTAAATTAATCGATCTGTCGTTGGTATGAAAAAGAACCTTCTTGGACAAGAACCATAATTCGAATCTATTTTCAATGTCCTTTCATTTTACTTAAGTGATTGTTATTGTTTTTTATCGGTTTTCGTGAATCTTCGATTTCTTTACTTGTCTAAT
>NZ_JAWMPY010000045.1:0-421 GCF_033101095.1 Maribacter sp. TH_r10
GGATCAAGGTAATCCGGTGTACCGTCACCGTCTGTGTCGTCATTGGTTGGGTCGCCATCTCCATCGGCATCCTCATCCGGGGTGTCGATACCATCACCGTCATCGTCAAGGTCCCTATAGTTCACGTCCTCAGTACCATCCGTATCCGGTAGGTCGTTCGCAGGATCGTTTATCTCATCGTTTACATCGAAGCCATCGTTGACATCACTACCTTCGTAACCGTCATCCAATCCGTCACCGTCAGTGTCGATGCCCGTATAGGTTTGATCGGGGATGCCATCGTAATTGAAGTCGTTGCCCTCGTTGTTGTCAGGGACAAGATCGTTGTCACTGTCTTCATCCAAATAATCCTGCTCGTCCTCACTGTCCGTGTTCACTGGGTCAAGGCCATCGGGATAGGCAGAGTTCAATCCGTCGTTCT
>NZ_JAWMPY010000046.1:0-420 GCF_033101095.1 Maribacter sp. TH_r10
GAACGACGGATTGAACTCTGCCTATCCCGATGGCCTTGACCCAGTGAACACGGACGGTGAGGACGAGCAGGATTATCTGGATACGGACAGTGACAACGACCTTGTCCCTGACAACAACGAGGGTAACGACTTCGACTACGATGGCATCCCGAACCAGAACTATACGGGTAATGACACTGACGGTGATGGTCTTGATGACGGTTACGAAGGTAGTGATGTCAACGATGGCTTCGATGTAAACGATGAGATAAACGATCCTGCGAACGACCTACCGGATACGGATGGCACGGAGGACGTGAACTATAGGGACCTTGACGATGACGGTGACGGCATCGACACCCCGGATGAGGATGCCGATGGAAATGGCGACCCAACCAATGACGACACAGACGGTGACGGTACACCGGATTACCTTGATCC
>NZ_JAWMPY010000047.1:0-400 GCF_033101095.1 Maribacter sp. TH_r10
GCCGAAAAACTAAGGTATAATATACCTTGGTTTAGAGGAGCCAGCCGCAGCATGGCCACTTTGTTAAGATCCACATTGAGAAAAGCAAGTAAAACCCACTGCCACAGCGTCCAGGCCGCTTTCACTAACGTGAAATGCTCTATGGACGCCTTCCTACATCCCATGTGGAAATTCCTCGATTTACTACGAAAATAAAAATAGGCCGGGAAACCCTTCGATTAGCTTTTAAAACCGAATGGGGCATTGATTTATAACAAACTGTCCGAAACTTGAGATGGTACATTTCGGGGTCGATCTCCTTCTGTAGTGCAGGCGATAGGGCCGTAAAGAATTATTGAAGCCTTGGAAATAATTTAGGCCCTAGCGGCGGTCACAAAATTCCTTCTATTTTGTGAGCACA
>NZ_JAWMPY010000048.1:0-381 GCF_033101095.1 Maribacter sp. TH_r10
TATAGCATCGATGAAAAAGCAGTAAGTCGAGTATCTTTAAAATGAACAAAAAAATAAAGATATGGTTACTCAAATTACTGCTGTACCGAAGTTATACATTGGCATCGACATTCACAAGCGAAGTTGGAAAGTGCATTGTGCTACAGATTTGTTTTCAGGCAAGTCATTTTCAATGAATCCGGACCCGGAACAACTTAAAGATTATGTTGATAAACATTTCGCCGGTCATGAAGTATCGACCGCATACGAGGCAGGTTGCTGTGGATATTCAGCGCATCGTAGTTTCGAGTCCTATGGTTGGTCTTCCCTAGTGGTCAATCCTGCTGATATCCATAGAAAGGGCAAGGAGAAACATACCAAGACCGACAGGATAGACGCGCA
>NZ_JAWMPY010000049.1:0-367 GCF_033101095.1 Maribacter sp. TH_r10
AAGTACCGTGAACGGGGAGGCATCGAATGCATTAAGTTTAAGTTCTTATTTAGATAATACCGATGAACAGGATTTATTGGATTTTCAGGTAAATGGTTCAAATTTAGAAATAAGCATAGAGAATGGTAATACGGTAAGTGTTCCATTGGCTGATATTACTACTGGAGTAGATACCAATACGGTCATAACATCTTACGCTATAGATGCTACGGATACGAATTTAGTAATTACGGATAGTGAGAGTAATACATTTTCAGTGGCCATAGCTGATATTGCTGCATTAGTCGATACCGATACCCAGTATACGGCAGGGAACGGGTTGAATTTAAATGGGAGCAATGTGTTCACGGCGGTAGTTGACCCGGCA
>NZ_JAWMPY010000050.1:0-352 GCF_033101095.1 Maribacter sp. TH_r10
TGTAGTCTGTTCGTTCTGTAAATCTGTAATATCAGCATCGTTGGCTACAATGGCAGCATTGTTATTTGAAATGGCAATTGCATTGGTAGCTATCCCTGAAATATCCTGATCACCTGTGTTGATTCCAGAGGTGTTCGCAACGATGGCAGCCTGTGCCGGAGTGATACCCGTTTTAGCAGTGTTCAATGCAATGGCGTCGTTCTGGGTGGTTTGTTCGTTCTGTAACGCAAGGATGTCGTCATCGTTGTCACTGATATTGGAAGTGTTGTTTGCGATGTCCGTATCGTTGGAACTGATGTTTGCTGCATTAGTAGCTATTCCTGAAATATCCTGATCTCCGGTGTTGATTCCA
>NZ_JAWMPY010000051.1:0-341 GCF_033101095.1 Maribacter sp. TH_r10
GGAGTTACAAGCGGTAGTGGAACATTGACCCGTTCCGGAGATGGTTCAACAGTGAACCCATATACATTGGCAGTGTCTGCAGATGGAATAACAAATGCAGAGTTGGCGGATGATGCAGTAGGTTTAGAGAATCTTGTAAATGGAACTACAGCTGGAGATTTGATTCAATGGAATGGTAGCGACTGGGTAACGGTAGCTCCGAGTTCATTAATACCGGCCACAACAGTATCGAATACGAGTAATGTCAATACATTAAGTACAACAGTGGACGGAGTAACAGGAACAGGTGTGGATATTATCAACAGTAATGCACTTAGTTTGAATAGTAGCAATGAACTGGT
>NZ_JAWMPY010000052.1:0-319 GCF_033101095.1 Maribacter sp. TH_r10
ACCATGGGCATCAATGCCTTCTGAACGATATTCCTCAACCGCACTATTCACTTTTTCCAATGAAGTACGTTCGTTAACTACGATTTTAGCACCAGCATGGCCCAAACCTTTCGCCATCGCCATTCCCAAACCATGTACAGCCCCAGTTACCAATGCAACCTTTCCTGTTAAATCAAATAAATTAATCGACATTATTGTGTAGTTTATGTATTATCTTAATTCCGTTATTTTTGCGACATCCATATCTCCATAATCCAAGTTTTCACCGGCCATACCCCAAATAAAGGTATAGTTGGATGTTCCCGATCCACAGTGAATG
>NZ_JAWMPY010000053.1:0-319 GCF_033101095.1 Maribacter sp. TH_r10
GCCATGGGCATCAATGCCTTCTGAGCGATATTCCTCAACTGCGCTATTCACTTTTTCCAATGAGGTACGTTCGTTAACTACGATTTTAGCACCAGCGTGGCCCAAACCTTTCGCCATAGCCATTCCCAAACCATGTACAGCCCCAGTTACCAATGCAACCTTTCCTGTTAAATCAAATAAATTAATTGACATTATTGTGTAGTTTATGTTTTATCTTAATTCCGTGATTTTTGCGACATCCATATCTCCATAATCCAAGTTTTCACCGGCCATACCCCAAATAAAGGTATAGTTGGATGTTCCCGATCCACAGTGGATA
>NZ_JAWMPY010000054.1:0-269 GCF_033101095.1 Maribacter sp. TH_r10
CCGCATAGGTCGCCGCATCGTCATCGTTGGGCGCTATATAACCATCAGTGGTCTGGGCCTCTACATTGTCAGGGATCCCGTCATTATCGGAATCGATGTCCAAATGGTTCGGGTAACCGTCACCGTCACTGTCCAATGGATTCGTCAATGGATCATTGTCGTTATCAAGGTTAGGATCTTCAGTGGTATCCAAAATTCCGTCATTATCGTCATCTAGGTCCGTTACATCAGGTACCCCGTCACCATCGGTGTCGGTCCTGTCATCTGTC
>NZ_JAWMPY010000055.1:0-265 GCF_033101095.1 Maribacter sp. TH_r10
GGGGTCGATCTCCTTCTGTAGTGCAGGCGATAGGGCCGTAAAGAATTATTGAAACCTTGGAAATAATTTAGGCCCTAACGGCGGTCACAAAATTCCTTCTATTTTGTGGGCACCTAATGAAGGAGTGCCTTTTCTTTTGTTTCGTTTTCTTTGGGCAAACAAAGAAAATGAAAAAATAAAGCATTAAGGACATACCTGTTTCGGTTTAATCATTACTTTAATTTCAGCTTCTTTTCTTTTTTGCATCGCCCAAAAAAGAAACAGG
>NZ_JAWMPY010000056.1:0-265 GCF_033101095.1 Maribacter sp. TH_r10
AGCCAATGGAATTTCCACTACATTGCCTTCACTATCCAATAAGGTCAAGGTGTCGTTCGTTCCGTCGGAATCAGAATCGGTTAAACTTAAGGTGTCATTGGTAGTATTCGTATCGGTCAAGGCTGCTATATCAGCCAATGGAACTTCCACTACATTGCCTTCGCTATCCAATAAGGTCAAGGTGTCATTGGTACCGTCGGAATCAGAATCCGTTAGACTTAAACTGTCATTGGTAACCGTTGTATCGGTCAATGCTGCTATATCA
>NZ_JAWMPY010000057.1:0-243 GCF_033101095.1 Maribacter sp. TH_r10
CAACAAATCAACCGATGTGAACCTGGCTGATGCAACCAATACACTATTCCCTACCGAAACCGCGGTCAAGACCTATGTCGACAATCAGGTAGGGGCCATCACAGCACCAACAATCGTTAGTGCGGATACAGGGAATTCAATCTCCGTAAGTGGCACCGATGGAGGGGCTTTCTATGACGATACGGCACTTACAACCGCTACCGCTGCCAATGCAACCGCAATCGGAACAAAAGAGGATGCGGC
>NZ_JAWMPY010000058.1:0-226 GCF_033101095.1 Maribacter sp. TH_r10
ATTCGCAACGATTGCCGCTTGTGCCGGAGTGATACCCGTTTTAGCAGTGTTCAATGCAATGGCGTCGTTCTGTGTGGTTTGTTCCAATTCAAGAGCATCAATATCAGAAGCATTGGTAGTTATCCCTGAGATATCCTGATCACCTGTGTTCACGCCAGAGGTATTCGCAACGATTGCCGCTTGTGCCGGGGTGATTCCGGTTTTGGCGGTGTTCAATGCAATGGCG
>NZ_JAWMPY010000059.1:0-222 GCF_033101095.1 Maribacter sp. TH_r10
TCATTGCTTTAATTTCAACTTCTTTTCTTTTTTGCATCGCCAAAAAAAAACAGGGCCGAAAAACTTTTAGATAAACTTGCCAACCAAATGGAGACATTGATTTAAAACGAACTGTCCAAAACTTGAGATAGTACATTTCGAGGTCGATCTCCTTCTGTAGTGCAGGCGATAGGGCCGTAAAGAATTATTGAAGCCTTGGAAATAATTTAGGCCCTAGCGGCG
>NZ_JAWMPY010000060.1:0-215 GCF_033101095.1 Maribacter sp. TH_r10
ATCACTTTAGGAGGTACACCAGCGAACGCTATTTTTGAGGATGTCACTTTGGATGTCGATGTTACGGCATTGACCGGTGATGGCTCAATTACCTCTACCGACCTTACGGTTACCGGGGGTTCGAACTCCACCTTGAACGATGTTACCTTAACGATAGCCGATAATGCGATCACCAATGCGAAGATGGCGGATGATGCCATAACCACGGCGGAACT
>NZ_JAWMPY010000061.1:0-211 GCF_033101095.1 Maribacter sp. TH_r10
ACGGTACTTATGGCTCCAATGGTCGTTGTCAAATTCTTCCGGCTCTTTAATACCGAAATACAACAACTGCATCTTGATGTAACTCTTTATCCTCCGAAAATCCTTGACAAGATCGTTCCTGCGCCTAAATAGACTTCGTAACTCCTCACGATCGACATCGGGAACATGGATACCCTCCAAACGACCGTCCTTTAACTCTCTTGATATCAAC
>NZ_JAWMPY010000062.1:0-209 GCF_033101095.1 Maribacter sp. TH_r10
AACGTACCATAAGAAGGATTATATGCTTCTAAGAAGTATCCCTGGAATAGGAGGGATCGTTGCCTGTGGTATATTATGTGAACTGGGGGATCTGAGAAGGTTCAATAGTGTAAAGCATTTGGCAGGTTATGTAGGTCTGGCACCAGGGGTCCACCAAAGTGGGAGTAACTATAAGACCCTTGGTATAACTCCACGTGCACATCGTTTGG
>NZ_JAWMPY010000063.1:0-207 GCF_033101095.1 Maribacter sp. TH_r10
TAACGAAGGAGTGTCGTTTCTTTTGTTTCGTTTTCTTTAGACAAGTAAAGAAAATGAAAGAACTATAATATAAATTGGAAATACTATTCTTAACATGGAAGGTCCATTTAATTTATGAATATAAAGGTTCGTATATTTTAGATTTCGTTTTATTCATTGCTTGCCTATTTTAAAATAAGGTATTCATGAACCTCCTGCGTCGGTTTC
>NZ_JAWMPY010000064.1:0-204 GCF_033101095.1 Maribacter sp. TH_r10
TACAGATTTACAGAACGAACAGACTACGCAGAACGACGCGATTGCATTGAACACTGCTAAAACGGGTATCACCCCGGCACAGGCGGCCATCGTTGCGAATACTTCTGGTGTGAACACAGGTGACCAGGATATTTCAGGGATAGCTACTAATGCAACTGCCATTTCAAATAACAATGCTGCCATTGTAGCCAACGATGCTGATAT
>NZ_JAWMPY010000065.1:0-203 GCF_033101095.1 Maribacter sp. TH_r10
CACTACTTCATTTCCTATTACACCATCGTTCTCTGTTACGGTCACAGATCCTAAATCTACCAATGTCCAGTCGGAACCGTCCCATTGCATTACTTGGCCTAAAGCTGTACCATTGGCCAATTTCCCCAAGGTTACGGCATCATTCGCTATATCACCGGTAGCTATCGTCCCGTCCAAGATATCGGAGGATTCGACTGCCCCTG
>NZ_JAWMPY010000066.1:0-202 GCF_033101095.1 Maribacter sp. TH_r10
ACGCTATGCCCTAAAACATTAGCTACATATAGGCGTGTCTCTAATTGGCTATTACTATTTAAAGACTTACCAATATGCAATAGATTAGGGAAGTTTAAACGTGAATCTCCGGGCATACCACCCATATTTCCAGCCGTTTGGTATTGACCTGCCGTAACAATTGATGTAGCAAATGCACCTCCAACATCTGAAAGGTGATATA